>NZ_JBAKAN010000002.1:0-991434 GCF_038154905.1 Algibacter sp. TI.3.09
GCTAAGCGGGTGCAAATATAAAACCCTTTTTTAACTCTCACAATAATTATTTAACTTTTATTTTAAAAAGATTTAATACCTCTCTAACATAATTACCAAACAATATACTTATGAACTTTCTAGCTAACTACGTTGCCGTTTTTAGCGGCTGCAAACTTACAACCTTTTCTGAAACTCACAATGTTTTTTTGACTCTTTTTTTAAAAGTTTTTTACCGCCTTTAAAATCTTAATCAATCAACCTGTTTATGAACGTTACCCGTTTAAAGTTTTACCTTTTTTAGCGGGGTGCAAATATAGATTCCTTTTTGGTTCTGACAACCTTTTTAACGAAGTATTTTTGATTATTATTCGAAAGTATTTTAATTAATTGATTTTTAATATTTTACAACACTTCTTTTTTATTAGATTTTACTGTGATTTATATATTTAGCTGGATAACACTTTACATCTCCATTAATATAGCGCCATTTGCTGTAATCCTTACTTGTATATTTTGTTACTTCTATTCAATTAAACTTGAGTTTTATTTCATTTTTTATGCTTTAAGCAATAAAATCCTCTTATGTGATAGAGAAAACAAATACAATCTATTTATTTTTCTTCTTCTATAATATGTTATACATATATTTTGCAGTAAAACTTACTACTATATAGATATCCTTTTTTAAGGATCTTATACTCTATCAACTTTAAAATTCATGTTCCTTATATATTGCAACATTATTAAAGACTAGATACCTCAACAGATTTAAAATTCACTTTTGAAGAAAACAAGCTTAACGGCCCAGCTCTGCGTTAGGGATTGAACGGCATGTTTGAGCTCTTTTTGTGTGGTTGCACCTATGCAACACAAAAAAGCGAGTAGTGAAAGCCCGACTCTTGATGCACGACTAAGGGTGCAGCAAGAGTAACGCCCAAATTATTCTAAAAGAAATATATCTATATATAATGACTAGGTTTAATATATTTACCGCATGTTTATGAATTCGACTTTTTTAAAACTTAATAAGCAGTCGTTGCTCCTTGCCCTTTTCTCTGTTTTACTCTATTGGGCTTTTGCTTATAGTTTGGTACGGACCGATTATGTTAAGCTTATTGGACTCTATGTTGCCTTGTTTGCGTTGTTTTACCGTTTGGTATCTGTTTTTAAAGACAACATTAGGCTTTTAACTTACTTGGCTTTTGGATTTAGGGTGATTTTTATTTTAGCTATACCGAACTTATCTCAAGATTTTTATCGTTTTATTTGGGATGGACGGATGATTTTAGCTGGTTTTAACCCGTATCTCTTTACTCCTGAATCGTTTATAAACTCAGGACAATTACCTGTGGCGCAAGCCGAGGCTTTGTATGCGGGAATGGGAGTACTTAATGGTAGCCATTTTACAAATTACCCACCGATTAATCAACTTTGTTTTTTTATTGCTGCCCTTTTTTCAGGAAAAAGCATTCTAGGTTCAGTGGCTGTTTTTAAGTTCCTTATTATAGCAGCAGATTTCGGAACGTTTTTTTATGGCAGCAAATTACTGAAACGACTCAATATTCCTGTTTATAATATTTTCTGGTATATTTTAAATCCGTTTATAATTATTGAACTTACCGGGAATTTACACTTTGAGGGTGTGATGATTTTCTTTTTAGTATGGAGTTTGTATTTACTGCATTGTGGAAGATGGCAATTTGCTGCCATAATTTTGGCTTTATCGATTAGTGTTAAGTTGATTCCTTTAATATTTTTACCATTGTTTTTTAAATGGTTTTTATTGAATACTGATGATGGTGCTATAAAAAAACCAAATTGGCTCAGCGGTTTTTGGAAGCTGACTGGATTTTACAGTATTGTTTTAATTACTACGCTCTTATTATTCTCGCCCTTTTTATCTGAAGCGTTTTTTAGAAACTATGCCAAAACGGTTGGCTTGTGGTTTCAGAACTTTGAATTTAACGCAAGTCTCTACTATATAGCTCGTGAAATTGGATATACGTTTAGAGGTTATAATGAAATTGGTACTATAGGAAAGGTGACTCCTGTTTTGGTTATTCTATTTATTTTGATTGTTACTTTTTTTAGGAAGAACAAAACTATGGTTGAGTTAATTTCGGCTATGTTGCTTGTTTTATCTTTTTATTACTTTACAGCAACTACTATACACCCTTGGTATGTTGCAACCCTTTTAATTTTGAGCGTTTTTACTAAATATAAGTTTCCGTTAGTATGGAGTTTTGTAATTATACTGAGCTATTTGGCTTATGTAAATATTGACAAAGCTGATAAATCGGAAAATTTATGGGTAATAGCTATAGAATATATTGTTGTGTACGCTGTTTTTATTTGGGAAGTATTCCTGAAGAAGGACATTAAAAAACTTAAAGCAACTTAAGAAGCTGTCTTTATTGTATGTTTTGATTCTGATTTTTGAATAAAAAAAATATCGATCACCATTTTCATGATGACCGATATAGTATGTTGAACAAGCTAAATACTTGTTTTAATTTATTCCTTATAATGTTTTAGCAACAGTATTTATTGCTGCAATAGTAAAATCTAAATCTTCGTAACTTAAGGCATCTGTAATAAACCAAGTTTCGAAAGCACTTGGCGCAATGTAAACACCTGCATTTAGTAAACCGTGAAAAAACGCTTTAAAAATATCGTTGTTTCCTTTTGCTGCTGAATTAAAATCGACAACCTCAGCGTCATCAAAATGAATAGAAATCATAGATCCTACTCTATTAATGGTGTGCGTGATATTATTTTCAGTTAAAACCTTAGCGATACCCGTATGCAAGTAAGCTGTTTTCTCTGCTAAACTTGTGAAAATTTCAGGCTTGTTGTTCAACTCAGTTAACATTGCTAAACCTGCAGCCATAGCCAACGGGTTTCCGCTTAATGTTCCTGCTTGATAAACGGGACCTATTGGCGCTAGGTAATTCATGATTTCGTTTCGAGCAGCAAAAGCCCCTACAGGTAAACCACCTCCTATTACTTTACCAAAACATGCAATATCTGCCTTGATATTATATAATTCTTGAGCACCACCTTTAGCTAAACGGAAGCCCGTCATGACTTCATCAAAAATTAAAAGGATATTGTTTGCAGTACAAACCGTTCTTAAAGCTTCTAAAAAACCTTTTGTTGGAGGTATACACCCCATATTACCAGCTACAGGTTCTATAATAACACAAGCAATTTCATTTTTATTCGCTTCTACTAATGCTTTAACATTTTCGATATCATTATAAGTAGCCAATAAGGTGTCTTTTGCCGTACCTTTTGTAACCCCAGGACTATTAGGCGTACCAAAAGTACTTGCTCCACTTCCAGCTTGAATTAAAAATGAATCGGAATGTCCATGATAACATCCCGCGAATTTTATAATTTTATCTTTCCCTGTAAAGCCACGTGCTAAACGCACTGCACTCATACAAGCTTCGGTACCAGAATTTACAAACCTAATTTTATCAATATTTGGCACCATAGAAACCGCTAATTCTGCAATTTGTGTTTCTATTTCGGTAGGCATCCCGAAAGATGTGCCTTTTTTAGCCTTTTCGATTACCGCATTTACAACAGGTTCGTGGGCGTGCCCTAAAATCATAGGGCCCCAAGAATTAATATAGTCTATTAATCGGTTGCCATCTTCATCATATAAATAAGCTCCTTTTGCTTCTTTTACAAAAATTGGCGTTCCACCAACACCATTAAACGCTCTAACCGGAGAGTTTACACCTCCAGGAATTACTTTTTCTGCCTCAGCAAACAAGGCGCTACTTCGTTTATAAATCATATATATTATTTTGGACTCACTGTTAAAATTTGTCCTATTTTTATGTTATTATCTTCTAGATCATTTAGTGTTTTTAACTCTTCAACGCTAATATTATGCATTTTGGATATATAATATAAGGTATCTCCCTTTACAACAACATGCGTTACTTGTTTTGGAACCTCGCGAATACTAACCACATTAGTTTTTGCGTTCACTTCAATTTTATTTCTTTCTTTTAAATTTGAAGAAGCTTTTCTACTATCATATTTATCCAAATTATAACGTTCGATTAAACTAATTAATTTAGCAGGATATTTAGGATCGGTTGCATAACCCGCAGCTTTTAAGCCCTTAGCCCAACCTTTGTAATCGTTTTTTTTCAATTTGAATAAACCAGCATAACGACTACGTTCTGATAAAAATAATGAGTGATCACGGAAAGAATTGCTAGCATCGTCATATTTTCTAAAACATTCTTGTGCGGCATCATCATCATGATAAATTCTATCTCCATCCCAAGTATGGCATTTTATACCAAAATGATTATTGGCTTCTTTAGCAAGACGTCCATTTCCTGAGGCCGATTCTAATATACCTTGCGCTAAAGTAATACTTGCTGGTATATTATAACGTTCCATTTCGTCAACAGCAACTCGTGCATAAGTTGCTATATATTCGTCTGTAGCATTTGCATATGTTGTAGTGGAAACTGTATTACCAGATGTTGTTCTAACCGCTTCCTTTTCATTGTTTTTTACAACACGCTCGGTTTTAGTCTTCTTCTTTTTAGTAACTACTGTTTTTTTAGATTTACAACTAAAACACACAGCTACAACACATAGCAACATTAAAAACTTCTTCATTCTTTCTCTAATTCAATTAATGGTAAATTTTTCTTTCTCAAATTAACGTTCATTCCTTTAATACCTTGTAAACCTCCAGTATGTATCGCTAATATTTTTGAACCTTTCGGGAATTTTCCTTTTTCAATTAAATCGAAAATACCATAGAGCATTTTACCCGTATAAACAGGATCGAGTGCAATGTTATTTTCTAACTTAAACCGGTTAATAAAACTGACCAATTCTGAATTTATTTTAGCATAACCACCAAAATGATACTTTAGAATTAATTCCCAATTTGTTTTGGTTGCAAATTTACTAATATCTTCTTGTAAAAAGTCGCCTTTTAAAGCCGGAAAACCCAAAATTTGTTGATTTGATTTTGAAGCATTGATAAGTCCTGAGATTGTTCCTCCAGTTCCAGCAGCACAACAGATATAATCGAAACTAGCGTCTTCAGCGGTTAAAATTTCCTCACAACCTTTTACAGCTAAAGTATTTGTACCTCCTTCCGGAATATTGTAGAATTCTTTAAATTCTTCTTTTAAGCTATTTATAAAATCTGTAGACGTTTTATTTCTATAAGCTTCACGCGATACAAACTTAAACTGCATACCACATGCCTTAGCATAGCTTAAAGTCGCATTGCTATCAATTTTATCAATTAGCTCCTCACCACGAATAACACCAATAGTTTTAAGTCCATAAATTTGACCCGCCGAAGCTACAGCTGCAATATGATTAGAATAAGCTCCACCAAAAGTAAGCAGCGTTTTACAACCTAAACCCTGAGCTTCAAGAATATTATATTTAAGCTTTCGGTATTTATTTCCTGAAACAAAATCGTGAATAGCATCTTCTCGCTTTAAATAAAGCTCTACAGTACTATTATCAGGCAACTTCACCCTTTGATTTACGCTATTTTCCAGTTGAAAAATCATGGTCTCAAAGATACTTTAAAAATCTCCAAAACCGGCGTTCATTCAAATAATGTAAATCCCCTTCGTTTAGATAAGCTTCTTTTTCAAAGGAAATATTTTTATAAGCCGTATGCCAATTTCTATATTGAATAAAACGAAGCACAAACTCTAAAACATACCATATATAGAAAGGAAGAATAAGCAGCTCTAGTTGTTGCTTTAAATGAATTTTTTCGTGATTAAGTAACACAGTATCATGCTTCATTTTTTTAGTTTTCAAAAACACGAATGGATATAAGGTAATACCAGAATACCCTTTTGGAACTAAATATTTAGAAATGAAAACCATATTATAGAGGAAACAAAAACCAATCCAAGATATAAAAGTTTTCAGAAATAAATAATTTGATTTTACGTTATCTTTGTAATCTATGAAAAAAATTATCCCAATTGAAGATGGCGATTTTTACTGGACACCGGAAGGTTACCGTTGTTTTACAGAGCAATACTTACTAAAACGAGAATATTGTTGCGAAAGCGGATGCCGCCATTGCCCTTATGGATTTAACGAGAAAACCAAGAATAGTAAACGTTAAAATAATTACAGCAGATTAAAAAACAATATATTGGTATGATTATTGATGCTTTAAAAAAACACAAAACCAACTTAAAATCAATGAAATAACTAAAAGTTGTACATTGAAAATAAAAACCAAAAAAAACGCTTCCTTATGAAAACATTTTTAAAAACATTACCGCTTTTAGCCTTGTTGATCGTGGTAACTTCGTGTAGTTCGGTTAAAGTTGCTGCCGATTATGACAAAGACGCTGACTTTAATAACTACAAAACATTTGCCTTTTTTAAAACAGGTATTGATAAAGCTGAAATTAGCGATTTAGATAAACGACGTATTTTACGAGCTATTGAAGCCGAACTTATTGCAAAAGGCTTTACAAAATCTGAAGATCCAGATTTATTAATTAGCTTATTTACAAAAGCCAACCAACGTGTTGACGTTTACAATAACTCTTGGGGTAGAGGCGCCTGGGGTTGGGGCGGTTACGGTGGCTTTGGTCCTGGATGGGGCTGGGGTTTTAATCAACCAAGCGTATCAACATCTACACAAGGTGTTTTATTTATTGATTTAATCGATGCCAAGAAAAAAGAATTAGTTTGGCAAGGTATGGGTAGCGGTTATTTAACCCAAAAGATGGAAAAGAAAGATGAGCGCATTAAAGAATTTGTTTCGGAAATTATGATGAAATATCCTCCGGAAGCGAATAAATAATTATAAAAAAAGGCGATTCTAAAATTAGAATCGCCTTTTTTTTATATCTCACTTTTCAATTCCTATTGCAAACTAAGTTTTAAAGCATCATAAGATTGAGAATCAATACCTACTAACCCGTATTTGACTTCGCCTTGCTTTATTGTTGACCCCTTTATATCAAAAATTTCTAATTCAGTTTTAAATTTTTTATTAGCAGAACTTGCTGCTATTAAGTTTCCTGCTGCTAAACCAGGTCCTAAAATTAATCCTACAGGCGTTGAACTCGTTGTTTCTTGCAACCCATACTCGTTTGTTTTAGTTGTGTAAAAATTAACTGGAGTTAATAATAAATAAAATAAATGTGTTGCTGGGCTTTGTTTTAAAGTTTTGAAAGTTTTCTCTTTATCTAAAACATAAATTTCATTTCCGTTTGCATAAACCAAGTTTAAATCTCTTCCGAAAACTAAATCTCTTTCAGAATTATTAGAAATTTTTACAGCTACCAATCGTATACCTTTTTTATCTTCTTTCTTAGAGTATTTTTTATCTAGTAAATCGTATTTATATTCTAATGTTACTCCTTCCGTTTCAGCTTTAGATACGTAGTTTAAGTTATTTGGCTCAATTACTCTATAACGTGACGCACAATTAAAAAAAGATAAAACAAAGACAAATACACAAAGTAGTTTAATAAATTTCATATAGGTTGGTTTATAAATTTGAGCGAAAATAAAACTATTATTAGTTTAACACCAATATCCATAGTAGAAATGAAAGAAGACCATTATTAAGCCCTGCACAATCAAAATAAATGAAACAAAACACTACATCAATGAATAATTCGTATTTTTACATAAGTAAAACCGTTTATATTTATGGATACATCAATAGAACCAAACGCTATTTTAAATCGTTTACCTAAACATTTAAAGCAATTTATAAAACCGCAAAACTATACCGATTACTCGGCAATAGATCAGGCGGTTTGGCGCTATGTGATGCGTAAAAATGTTAGTTTCTTAAAAACGGTAGCACACAAATCGTATTTAGACGGACTAAAACTTACAGGAATCTCTATTGATAGCATACCCAACATGTATGGCATGAATCGTATTTTAAAAGATATCGGTTGGGCAGCCGTAGCCGTAGATGGGTTTATTCCGCCAAATGCCTTTATGGAATTTCAAGCTTATAATGTTTTGGTTATTGCCAGCGACATTAGGCAATTAGAACATATTGAATATACTCCAGCTCCCGACATTATTCACGAAGGCGCGGGCCACGCCCCTATTATTGCAAACCCAGAATATGCCGAATATTTACGACGTTTTGGAGAAATTGGTTGTAAAGCCATTTCTTCAGCTAAAGATTACGAACTCTACGAAGCCGTTAGACACTTATCTATTATAAAAGAAGCATCGAATGCTAACGAAGACGCTATTGCTTCCGCAGAAAAAAAAGTAGAATACCTACAGCAAAATATGGGTACACCAAGCGAAATGTCTTTAATACGAAATTTACATTGGTGGACAGTAGAATATGGATTAATTGGCAGCATTGAAAACCCCAAGATTTATGGAGCCGGCTTACTATCTTCTATTGGGGAAAGCGCATGGTGCATTACCGATAAAGTAAAAAAATTACCGTACACAATCAACGCAACTTATCAAGATTTTGATATTACAAAACCACAGCCTCAACTTTTTGTAACGCCTAATTTTGCGCATTTAAGTTTAATTTTAGAAGAATTTGCCAATACCATGTCTGTTAGAAAAGGTGGTCTTTTGGGTGTGAAAAAGCTTATTGAATCTGAAGCTTTAGGATCTATAGAACTGAGTACAGGACTTCAAATTTCAGGCGTTTTCTCTGAAGTAAAAGATAGTGACGGACAAGTAATTTACATACAAACTAAAGGCAAAACAGCTTTAGCTTACCGAGAACAAGAATTGGTTGGTCACGGCACCAAAAATCATACTAACGGTTTTGGTTCACCTATCGGAAAATTAAAAGGTATAAACATTGCCATTGAAGATATGAGTCCGCGTGATTTAAGCGCCTACAATATATATGAAGAAAAAGTAACCACACTAGAATTTGAAGGTGGCGTAACCGTTTCTGGAGAAATTATTACCGGCAAGCGCAATCTTCAAGGTAAAATAATTCTTATCAGTTTTAACAATTGTACTGTAACGCACTTAGATACTACATTATTTAAACCAGAATTTGGCATTTATCATATGGCCGTGGGTAAAACGGTTGTGTCTGCTTTTTCTGGTCCTGCCGATTTAAATAGTTTTGATTTAATAACACATAAACCTTCATCTAAAACTATTCATATTAAAAAATCTAAAAAACGATTAGAACTCGAAAATCTCTATCAACAAATTAGAGACTATCGTGAAGGAAAAAACAAAACCATTTCGAGAACAAAAGTACTAGAAGAACTTATGGAAAACCACCCGACAGATTGGCTTCTAGCTATAGAAATTTTTGAATTGGCTTCTATTGAAAACGAAACCAAGCTTTGCAACAGTATTGTTAAACACTTAGAAACCGTAAAACAAAACCGACCAAACGTTGGGCAATTAATTGACGACGGATTAGAAATTGTTAGAACAACTAAACAGCTCGCTTAAACTTAACGGAAGCGTTTTAATGTGTTTTTCGTGAACTCACTAAGCACTAACTTCCCGCTAATTTTAGCGCGTTCGCTTAGTAAATCGTCCCAGTGATCGGTACCGACCCACATCACTTTTTTCATTTCCCTTACTGCTTCTTGGTTATAACTTGCTAACTTAGCTACCAACACTTTAACAGCATTATCGAGTTCTTCTACGGTTTCAAATACTTCAGAAAACAAGCCTTTTTCTTTTGCAAATTCCGAAGAAAAAAACGTTTCCGCATCTATAGTCATTTGCGACATGGCATTCTTGCCAATTTTTCTAGAAACAGCAGGCTCGATCACAAATGGACCAATACCAATACTTAATTCACTTAATTTAATAGAAGCATATTGGGTTGCTAAACAATAATCGGTTGCTGCTGCCAAACCAACACCTCCACCAACACTTTTACCTTGTACTCTGCCAATAATAAGCTTTGGACATTTTCGCATGGCGTTAATTACTTTTGCAAAACCAGAGAAAAACAAAAAACCTGTTTCTTCATCTTCAATCGCTATTATTTCATTAAAACTTGCTCCTGCACAAAATGTTCTATCGCCTCCACTTTTTAAAACAATTACATTTACATCATCATTTTCACCAGCACCTTTAATAGTTTGCGCCAGTAAATCTAAAATATCGCTTGGCATAGAATTTCTATTGGGATGATAAAACTCCACATATCCAACTTTATTCTCTATATTTAACGTAACGTATGGCTCCATGTTTATTTAATAAATTAAGATTTGAATATACATAAAATTATTAAGTAACAGCAGTTACATTCTTTTAATAAAACATAACCATATTTGCTTAAAATTATAAAAAATGGGACTATTAAATTTTCTTTTCGGAAACAAAAACAACGCTATAACCGAGTTTAAAGAAAAAGGTGCGATAATTATTGATGTGCGCACACCTGGCGAATACCAACAAGGCGCTATTGCAGGCTCTAAAAACATACCGTTACAAACTATAAACACTAAAATAGATTACATAAAAAAGCTTAACAAGCCCGTTATTACATGTTGTGCAAGCGGCGGACGCTCTGCAAATGCTGCAAAAATTTTAAAAACAAACAACATAGAAGCTACTAATGGTGGCGGCTGGAAAAGCCTACAGGGGAAACTATAATTTTAGATTAAGTAGTTCTTCTGTTTTGGTAATTGGCGTGCTGTTATATTGCAGTGTCCAGCCCAAAGAATTGGTTAAAATATAGAATTTAGAAAGCTCGCTTATTAAACGGTTTTGCGCATTACTCTTTAAATCTGATTTTTCTATTTTTTTGTCTAAAGATTTTTTTACAATAGCTTTAATATCATTATAATCTTTAGCTTCGAAGGGGTTTAAAAAATCGGCTTGTATATCGTAGTATTCAAAATCTGGACTAATTTTGATTTCTTCTTTTGGAATACTAATAATAGTTAATGTTTTAGTAGCCTCATCGACCTGAAATTCAATTTTACTTAAATCGTAGGCAATAGTAACATCGGCATTAACAACTACGAGTGCCTTTTTTTCTGAAGTTAAGTAGGCTCCGAAAATGTCTTTAGAGTTTTTGTAATTAAATACCTCACTAAAATGCCCTTCGGTTACTATTAGTTTTCCAACATTTTTTATTTGCTCTTGTATAAGTGCCGAGCTCTCTTTAAGCACTATTTTATCTTTTTGTTTTTCACCACAATATTTAAAGGTGAATAACACAACTAAAGTAATAACAACACCAAATAGAATTTTTCGCATATGGCTAAAATAAAAAAACATCAGTTTACTTCGACATATGAAGCCTAACTAATGTAATTTATGTTAGCAATTGCTAACAGTACAAATATAGACAACTACCGTTTCACTGGTGTTACATTAAGGTTAACAGTATTTTAAATTAATAAAAACATAATTCACTATTCTGAAAAGCATAGAAATAAAAAACACCATCTGCAAAAATTATAAAAAATCTGCAAGAATGGTGTTTCTAAATGAACTGATTAATAGCAATCTAAAATTAACTGAATCATCTTTATTTGTGGTAATTTTTCGACAAAACGTTATTTAAATAAGTTTAAAAGCAAACCAGTTTCCCGACAAACAGTACCCTTTTAGGTTCTAAAAAAATAATTACGGAAGGATGTTAAACCTAGACTACGTAAATAAGTGAATGATAAACTAAAAAACCATATGTACAAACTGATTTTGAAGCTGCTCTTTTTTAATTTCTAACTGTTTTAAAAATTTTAAATGAGCTTCGGAACTAGGATTAAAAGGTTTATGTTTCATCCCTTTTTGAACAACATCTACCTTATTCATTATTTTTGAAGCATCTGGAGACAACCAAACCTTTTGAAACTTCTCCCAAATATAGTTGATTGCTGTTGTGCTCGGGTGAATCATATCTTCCGCATAAAAACGATAATCTCTCAGTTCATCCATCATAATTTCATAGGAAGGAAAATAATAAGATTTATTTGATACTACAGCATGAATAGCCGCTAACAAATGCGCTTTACTTTGCGAGTTTTCAATAAAACCATCTTTTAAATGCCTTACTGGCGATACCGTAAAAATTACTGTTGCGTTATAGTTTACCGATTTAATTTGCGTTAAAATATTTCTAAGTGTATTCGAAATTTCGTCTACAGACAATAACACTTTTTTGAATTGTTTTTGAGGAACTTTATGGCAATTAGCAACTACTTTATCGGTTTCAATAAAATTATAAACCCAAGCTGTGCCTAGCGTAATAATGATGTGCGTGGCATTTTTTATATAATTTTCGGTAGCTGTTACCCGTGTATTAAGTTGGTTTATTAAATCAGTTTTAGATGAATGACTTAATTTTGAATGCGCATCGAAACAATGCCATTGTTCATTATGAAAAAACACATCACTTTCTGTGTATATTTTATGTTGAATAGCGCTTTCAATTAAATTATGAATTGCCTGGGGATGAAAAAGAATTCCAAATGGATTTTGACGACTTTTGAATTTGAAATACTCTAACTTTTCTCCGATATTTTCAGAAAAACAACTCCCAAACAAAAGCACTTCAGAATTATAATTTATTAAATCATTTTCATTCGAGACAAAAGGTATTTCGGTTTTCAATTTCATATAAATAATATAATTCTATGCTTCAAAAGTAAACATAAATGAACAAACCTATGTCGTTAGTTTATTTAAAAAGCTTACATTTGTTTAACAAAAACTAAAATACGTTGAACGAAATTAAAGACAACTTTACGATAAAAGACCTTGAAAATATTTCAGGAATTAAAGCGCATACTATTCGTATTTGGGAAAAACGATACAACTTATTAGCTCCAAAACGAACAGATACCAACATAAGATACTACACTACCGAGAGCTTAAAAAAGCTCTTAAACATTGTATTACTAAAGGATAACAACTATAAGATTTCTAAAATCGCAGAAATGCCTTATGATGTTATTCAGCACACTGCAAGAGAACTAGCCAACAAAAATGCCCTAAACCAGCATTCTACCCAAGCTTTTAAACTCGCCATGATACAATTTGATAGCGTATTATTCAACACCACATATGCCAAACTACTTCAACAAAACACCTTTAGTGAAGTTATAAAAACAAATTTAATCCCTTTATTAAATTTTATTGGACTGCTTTGGCAAACTAACACCTTAATACCTGCACACGAACACTTTATATCCAATTTAATAACCCAAAAAATACTAATTGAAACCGAAAAACTGGGTTATTCTAACTTAAGCGACACAACAACTTATGTGTTGTTTTTACCAGAAAATGAAATACACGAAATTGGTTTACTTTATATTAACTACGAATTATTATTAAAAGGATACAAAACCATATACTTAGGACGAAGCTTACCAATGGATAACTTAAATTCATTCATTAATAGCGATTCTAAAATGTGTTTTATAACATCCATTACCGTAAGCCCAAGTGTAGATTTAGTAGAAGGATACTTTAAAGATTTAGACAAAAACTTAGCACAAACACAGCACAAACTACTGGCAGCAGGTTATAAATTGCAGGAACTTGATGAATCAGCATTTAAATCGGACATTAAATTCTTCCCGAATATACTTCCTCTTTTAAAAGAAGTTTAATTAATTTAATTTTTGTTTAACTTATTTTGTATATTTGTTAAACAAAATGGAAAAACAAATACATATTATCGGATCCGGGTTCTCTGCCTTATCGGCGGCGTGCTATCTTGCTCAAGCAGGATACAACGTTGAAGTATTAGAAAAAAACGAATTAATTGGAGGCAGAGCACGCCAATTAAAAAAAGATGGTTTTACATTCGACATGGGACCAACTTGGTATTGGATGCCAGATGTATTCGAAAAATTCTTTGCCGATTTTGGCAAAAAGCCATCAGATTACTATGAATTGGAAAAGTTAGGCCCAGCTTACAAAGCTTACTTTGAAGATGGTGAAGCCCTTACAATCCCAGGAACTTTAAAAGAAATTTACGAACTTTTTGAGCGCGAAGAAGCAGGAAGCTCTAAACACTTAAAAGCGTTTTTAAAATCGGCTAAGTTTAATTACGATGTTTCTATAAACGATTTAGTGTACAAACCAGGCGTTTCTCCTTTAGAATTGGTGACTCCAACAACCATTAGTAAAATTACTCAGTTCTTTTCGAGCATAAGAACTCAGGTAAGAAAAGATATAAAAAGCCCTAAATTAATCGAAATCTTAGAATTTCCTGTATTATTTCTTGGTGCTAAGCCAAGTAATACGCCAGCTTTTTATAACTTTATGAATTATGCCGATTTTGGTTTAGGTACTTGGCACCCAAAGGGTGGCATGCATAAAGTAATTGAAGCTATGGAATTACTAGCAAAAAGCTTAGGCGTTTCATTCAAAACAAATGCTAACGTACAATCTATCGAGGTGGATGCATCTAAAAACATAAAAGGACTTACGGTTAATGGCGAGTTTATCCCTTCGACATTAATTTTAAGTGGTGCAGATTACCACCATACGGAAACATTATTACCGCCATCTTACCGTCAATATTCGGAAAAATATTGGGACAAGAAAGTTTTTGCTCCATCGTCTTTATTATTTTATGTAGGGTTAGATAAAAAATTAAAGAATGTATGTCATCATACTTTATTTTTTGATACAGATTTTGACACCCATGCTAAAACCATTTACGATAACCCGAGTTGGCCAGAAGAACCTTTATTCTATGCAAGTTTTCCGTCTATAACAGATGATACTTTTGCTCCGGAACACCAAGAAGCGGCAACATTTTTAATTCCGTTAGCTCCAGATTTAGAAGATACACCAGAATTAAGAGAAAAATATTTCAACATTATAATAAAAAGGTTAGAAAAATTAACCGGCCAAAACGTTACAGATCATATTCTATTTAAAGAAAGTTTCTGTGTTAACGACTTTAAAAAAGATTACAACTCTTATAAAGGAAACGCTTATGGTTTGGCTAATATTTTGACACAAACCGCATTTTTAAGACCAAAAATAAAAAGTAAAAAAGTTAAGAACCTATATTTTACAGGGCAGCTAACAGTTCCTGGACCAGGAGTTCCTCCAGCATTAATTTCTGGAAAAATAGCTTCTGATTTAATTTTGAAAAACGATAACTAGAAACAACAACTATGAAACAACTGTTTGACGAGGTTTCTTACTCTTGTAGTAAGTTGGTAACCCAAAAGTATAGCACTTCGTTTTCGTTAGCTACAAAAATGCTTTCGCCAAATATACGATCGGCTATTTATAATATTTATGGTTTTGTCCGTTTTGCTGATGAAATAGTAGACTCTTTTCATGAATATGATAAAGAACTTCTATTAAATAAATTTGAAGAAGATTATTACGCATCTAAAGCGCAAGGCATTAGCCTTAACCCTATTTTGAATGCTTTTATCCATACGGTGAATCAATATAAAATTCCAGATCATTTAACTCAGGCATTTTTAAAAAGTATGCGTGCCGATTTACACAAAACGGAATATACTACCGACGAAGAATACAAAGCTTACATCTATGGTTCTGCCGATGTTGTTGGCCTTATGTGTTTAAAGGTTTTTGTAAACGGAAACGATGAACAATATGAAGACCTAAAAGAAGCTGCAAAACGGTTAGGCTCTGCATTTCAAAAAGTAAATTTCTTAAGAGATTTAAAAGATGATATTAACGTTTTAAACCGTTCTTATTTTCCGAATATAAATCTAAAACAGCTCGATGCCATTTCAAAAAACATCATTATTCAAGATATTGAATCTGATTTTGAATTTGCCTATAAAAAGGGTATATTAAACCTACCTGCTGAAGCCAAGTTTGGAGTGTATATGGCCTATAGGTATTATAGAAAATTACTCAAGAAACTTAAAAATACGCCATCAGAAAAAATCATAAACACACGGATTAGAGTTTCTAACCCAATGAAAATAAACTTACTAGCACGAAGCTACGTTAAGTACAAGCTAAATTTAATGTAATGTACTACTTCTGTGTTTTACTCTTTTTATTTCAAAACTCGACCCCAAAACATATTGTTGAGTATCATGATATTAAAAGTAAAGCTCAAGAAATAGAATACATCGAAAAATATAAAAAAAGTGATAGTGCGGATATTCAGGCCTATGTTATTTCTTTAGAAATGAAACAAGCAGAATATAAAGTATTACCATGGCAAAAACTTAACACCTTTAGCAAAGGAAAAGCTAAGCTTGAGCAATTAATAACAAACGAACCAAAAAACGCCAATTTAAGATATGTGCGTTTGGTGATACAAGAACAATTGCCCAAGATGTTAAATTACAATTCTGATATAGAAAATGACAAACATTTTTTATCAGAACTTTTAAAAATAAAAGACAACAGCGATTATTTGGATACATACATTCTAAATTACACAACCCTATGATCATTTTAACCTTTATACTCACAACACTAATCACTTTCGTAATTATGGAAGGCGTTACTTGGTGCACACACAAATATATAATGCATGGGTTTGGTTGGTTTTTACACGAAGATCACCACCAACCGGGATACCCACACGTTTTCGAAAAAAACGATGCGTTCTTTATCATTTTTGCAACGCCTAGCATATTGTTGTTCTTTTTCGGGATTCGCCCACAGCTTAATTTTTTATTTTTTATCGGCTTGGGTATTTTATTATATGGCTTAGCTTATTTTTTAATACACGATGTATTGATACACAGACGCTTCAGTTGGTTTAAAAACACTCAAAATTGGTACTTGCGTGGTTTAAGAAAAGCACATAAAATACACCACAAACATTTAGACAAACCAGACGGTGAGTGCTTCGGGATGCTTTTTGTTCCTTTAAAATACTTTAAAAAAGTACAATAATGCCATACTTATATCTCATATTAACATTAGGGAGTTTAAGTATTCCCCTGCTGTATAGTGTTTTTGAAAAAAAATTTCACTTTATACAATACGCTAAAAGTGCCTTTTTAAGCATTTTATTAGTGGCAATACCTTTTATAATTTGGGATGTGCTTTTTACAAAATTTGGCATTTGGGGATTTAACGATTCTTACCATTTACCCATTGCACTTTTAGGTATGCCAATAGAAGAATGGTTATTTTTCTTTTGCATTCCTTATGCCTGCTTGTTTACACACGAAGTTTTAGCATATTATTTACCAAATTTTAAACTCTCGAAAGCAGCAACCGTAATAAGTGGCGGATTAATGCTCATTTTGATATTCGTTTTATTGTTATTTCATTTCGGAAAATGGTACACGACTTTAAATTTCATATTCTTTATAGCGCTATTAATCTATGGTTTAAAATTTCATTTGGAAGTATTACAACGATACTTCCTAAGTTTTTTAATCATTTTATTACCCTTCCTTTTAGTAAACGGCATACTAACAGGTAGTTTTATAGATGAACCCGTTGTATGGTATAATGACAACGAAAACTTAGGTTTTAGAATTTTTACGATACCATTTGAAGATGTTTTTTACGCCTTCAACTTATTATTTTCAATACAATTAATTTTTAATTCATTTAAACAAAAAGCACATGGAAAATAACAAACTAGTAAGATTTACTATTTTTTTGTGCATAAACATTTTAGCACTTGGTGTTGGTGTTCTATTGATGGATAACGGACAAACATCACCTTGGTACGCCTCGCTAAACAAAGCACCTTGGACGCCAGAAGGCTGGGTTTTTGGAGCTGCTTGGACCACAGTTATGATAACTTTTGCTATTTACATGGCAGCACTAAGCCTTAATTTCCCTTTTGGCTTTAAACCTTTAATGAAGCTCTACGCTTTGCAATGGTTTTTAAATGTATCATGGAATTACCTATTCTTTAATCAGCACCAAACGCTAATCGCTTTAATCTTTATTGTTTCACTATGGTTATTAATAGGTTATTTCACCTTCAACTATATAAAAACGATAAAGTATTACACAATATTTATAACTCCATATTTAATATGGATGACGATTGCAACCAGTCTAAACGCCTACATTGTATTTAACAATTAAAACAAAAACTCATGGCTAGAAAAAAAAATATTACAGCAGAAAAAATAATAGATTTATACATGTCTGCTTTATTGACAGACGAGAACATACCAAAAACAGTGTATGCATTTGCACATGCTAACAATTTTGAAGAAAACGATTTCTATAAATATTTTAGCAATTTTGATGTTTTAGAAAAACATATATTTTCACTTTTTTGCGAAAACACTTTGGCGCTATTAGTAGAAAATGAGGATTATACGCATTACGCACCAAAGGATAAGTTATTAAGCTTTTATTTCACCTTTTTCGAAATGCTAAACGCAAACAGATCTTATGTTTATTTAAAATTAGCACAAAATAAAAATAAGTTAGAAGCCTTGAAGCTATTATCTAAACTTAGGTCAACTTTTCTTAAATATATAGAAAGTGAGATTTACACCCATAGCGTAGATCTAAAAAACAAAACACTGAATTCTCTAAATAAAAAGGGCGCCAACGAAACCGCTTGGGCACAATTATTATTCACCATACAGTTTTGGCTAGAAGACACATCTCCAAATTTTGAAAAAACAGATATTTTCATAGAAAAATCGGTACAAGTTAGTTTCGATTTAAAAGAAATAAAACCACTAGAAAGCGTTTTAGATTTTGCGAAGTTTCTTTGGAAAGAAAAAACAATGTCCACATGAAAACAATAGATAAAATACCGACATCAAAAATACAACGTGCCACTAAACTAGTGAGTACAGGCCTAAAGGTTGGCGTAAATTACGCCAAATATTATGGTGAAAAAATGGTAAAAACAGAGGCTGAAGCTAAAGATAACTTAAATGAAGCTAATGCTACCGATATATACGATGGTTTAAAAAACCTGAAAGGTTCCGCATTAAAAGTGGCTCAAATGCTTAGCATGGAGAAAAACATTTTACCCAATGCTTATGTAGAGAAATTTTCTTTGTCGCAATTTTCTGTTCCGCCTTTATCAGCGCCACTAGTTGCTAAAACATTTAAAAAATATTTCAAAAAAACACCATCAGAAGTTTTCGATACGTTTACAGCAGAATCTGTAAATGCAGCCAGTATTGGTCAAGTTCACAAGGCCACAAAAGGAGACAAAAAACTTGCCGTTAAAATTCAATACCCAGGTGTTGCAGATAGTATTTCGTCAGATTTGGCCCTTGTGAAACCTATTGCCTTACGTATGTTCAATATTAAAGGTGAAGGTACCGACGATTATTTTAAAGAAATCGAGAATAAACTTATAGAAGAAACAAACTATACGCTCGAACTTCAGCAAAGTATTGAAATATCTGAAGCTTGTAAACATATTCCGAATTTAAAATTCCCGAAATATTACGAAGAATTTTCATCTAACAAAATCTTAACAATGGATTGGATGGACGGACTTCATATTTCAGAATTCACAAAACAGAATAATGATCCTGCGGTTTCAAATAAACTTGGTCAGGCTTTATGGGATTTTTACATGTTCCAAATGCATACCTTAAAAAAAGTACATGCAGATCCGCATCCTGGCAACTTTTTAGTATCGCCAGAAAATGAGTTAGTCGCTATCGATTTTGGTTGTATGAAAGAAGTGCCGCTAACTTTTTACACGCCTTATTTTGAATTAGCTGAAAAAGAAAACATTGAAGATCCAGCATTTTTTGAAGCGAAATTATATGAATTAGAAATTTTAAAACCCACGGATACACCCGAAGAAATTGTGTTTTTCAAAACCTTATTTCACGAAATGCTATCGCTTTTCACAACGCCTTTGCAACAAGAGGTTTTCGATTTTTCAAATCCTACCTTTTTCAACAAAATAGCAGAGCTAAGCACTAAATACGCACAAAGCACAGAACTTAAAAAAATGAATGGTAATCGTGGCTCGAAACATTTCATATATATCAATAGAACATTTTTCGGATTGTATAATTTAATGCACGATTTACAACCAAACCATATTATAATAAACAATTATAAAACCTTATAAATGTATTTTAGCCGTAACGATATAGACCAACTCGATCATATTTATAAAATAAATTTGATTAACAGTATTACGGGCTATAAACCTGCAAATTTAATAGCGACAAAATCTAAATCAGGAATAACAAATGTTGCTGTTTTTAGCTCCGTAGTACATTACGGTTCTGCACCACCTATTTTAGGTTTTGTACTGAGACCAACTACGGTAAGGCGCCATACTTACGATAATATTATAGAAACAGGTTATTACACCATTAATCATATTAACGAAGCTATAGTTGAAGATGCTCATCATACATCGGCTAAATACCCCAAAGATGTTTCAGAGTTTAATAAAACAGGATTAGAGGAGGAATACAATAACGATTTTTATGCGCCTTTTGTAAAGCAATCGACAATAAAAATGGGTATGAAATTTTTACAAAAAATAGATATAGAAGCAAATGGTACTATTTTAATTTTAGGTGAAATAACAGATCTATACATTAACGATGATCTTGTGGAGCATGATGGTTTTGCAGACTTAATGAAAGCTAACACAGCTGTTATTAATGGCTTAGACACTTACGCCATACCAACTAAAAATAAAAGATTAACCTACCAAAGACCTAAATAAATAATTATGAAAAAACTAGTCATTATTGGTGGCAGTAAAGGTATTGGCCAAGCCATTATAAACACCTTAAAAGACACGTATAGCATTGTAAACATAAGCCGTACGGCAATAGAAACATCTTCTACAATTACGCAACACACTTTAGATGTTTTAGAAGATGAGTTACCAGAAATAGATAGCATAGACGCTTTAGTTTATTGCCCAGGAAGTATCAATCTAAAAGCACTATCTCGCTTAGAATTAGACGACTTTAAAAACGATTTCAACATTAACGTTTTAGGTGCTATAAAAACTATAAAACATTATGAAAAAGCTCTAATAGAAGGTCGTGGAAGCGTGGTTTTATTCAGTAGTGTAGCCACACAAATGGGCATGCCTTTTCACGCTAGTATTGCAACAAGTAAAGCGGCTTTAGAAGGTTTAACAAAATCGTTAGCAGCAGAATATGCAACAAAAATACGTTTCAATATTATTGCGCCAACTATTACAGACACACCATTAGCTTCCAGACTATTACGTAATGAAAAACAAAGAGAAACCATGAGCGAACGCCACCCATTAAAATCTATTTTAGATCCTAATGAAGTAGCTGCACTAACCAAATACTTGTTATCTAGCGATGCTAAATCAATTTCCGGACAAACATTCCCAATAGATGCGGGAATAACTAGTCTAAAACTCTAAGTTTTTATTATGATTAATATAAAAAAACATTCTGGAATTTACACCTTAGAGGCTACACAAGAAATCGACATTCCGCTACATGAAGCTTGGTCTTTTTTTAGCTCTCCTAATAATCTAGAAAAAATCACTCCTTCAGAAATGGGTTTTAAAATCACATCTGAAGTTGATAAAAAGGCTTATGCCGGACAAATAATAACTTATAAAGTTGGTATTCTTCCAGGTATAAAAACAAATTGGGTTACAGAAATAACACAAGTTGAACACGAATCTTTCTTTATAGACGAACAGCGTTTTGGTCCATACAGAATGTGGCATCATGAACATTGGTTTTACAGCCAACCTGACGGAAAAACATTAATGAAAGATAAAATCTCATATAAAATACCTTTTGGAATTTTAGGTGATTTAGCTCAAACTCTTTTCATAAAAAAACAATTAAAAGGTATTTTCGAATACCGTTATAAAACCTTAGAAACCTACTTTAATGGAAAATAAAATAACTCTATTTTGGTTTCGACGCGACTTAAGACTAGAAGATAACACGGCTTTACATTATGCTCTAAAATCGAGTAATAATGTATTACCTATTTTTATTTTTGATGATGATATTTTAGACTCACTACCTAAAGACGATGCTAGGGTTTCCTTTATTCACAACACTCTAGAAAACATAAACAAAGAACTTACCGAGTTTAGATCGAGCCTTGTTGTAAAAAAAGGCTCGACTCTAGTAGTTTGGAAAGCTCTAATTGAAGAGCATAACATTGAGCGTGTATTTTTTAATAAAGATTACGAACCTTACGCCATAAAAAGAGACCTTGAAATCTCAAAATTATTAAAATCTAAGGGCATAGAAACAAAGTCGTTCAAAGACCAAGTAATTTTTGAAGAAAACGATATTCTAAAAAACGATAATACCCCATATACAATATATACACCATTTAAAAATAAGTGGTTAAAAAAATTCGATGAGAAAGCAGATGTATTAAATTATGAGATTGATAACACTCGATTTCACAAGATTAATTTAACTTTTCCTTCTTTAGAAGATATTGGATTTACTAAAAGTAAAATACTAGTAAAACCATATAATTTAACGGCTTTAGATCGCTATGATGAAGTCCGAAATTTTCCAGCACAAGATCAAACCTCATACCTTTCACCACATTTAAGATTTGGACTTGTTAGCACCAGAAACATGGTGAAATTAGCATTAAAAACAAATGCTATATTTTTAAGTGAACTTATTTGGCGCGAATTTTTCATGCAAATCCTCTTTCATTTTCCTAAAGTAGTTACCGAAAATTTCAAACAAAAATACGATGCGATACCTTGGCGAAATAACGAAGCAGACTTTAAAGCTTGGTGCGAAGGAAAAACGGGCTACCCCATGGTAGATGCAGGTATGCGCGAATTGAACAAAACGGGATATATGCATAATCGTGTACGCATGATTACTGCTGGATTTCTATGTAAGCACCTTTTAATAGATTGGCGTTGGGGCGAAGCATATTTCGCTGAAAAACTACTAGATTACGAACTCTCTGCAAATAACGGAAATTGGCAATGGGCTGCTGGCACAGGTTGCGATGCCGCACCTTACTTTAGAGTTTTTAATCCTGCCGAGCAGTTGAAAAAATTTGATAAAGATGCCATTTACATACGCCGTTGGGTTGAAGATTATGATGAATTAACCTATCCGCAACCTATGGTCGAACATAAATTTGCACGAGAACGTGCTATTTCTACATACAAAAAAGCGCTAAACCCTTAATTAAGGTTTAGCGCTTTTTTATTATTAACAATGGACTAAAACTATTCTGTTTTATCCAATATAAGCCTTTGCCCCATCTAATGCTTTTGTAATACCATCTGGATTTTTACCTCCAGCAGTTGCAAAAAATGGTTGTCCACCACCACCACCTTGAATATGTTTACCAAGTTCGCGAACTACTTGCCCAGCATTTAAGCCTTTACTTGCAACTAGTTCTTTTGAGATGTAACAAGATAATAATGCTTTTCCGTTTTGTTCGGTTGCAAATAATAAGAATAAATTATCAAACTGCGATCCTAAATCGAAAGCAACATCTTTTAATCCGCCAGCATCTAAATCTAATTTTTTGGCTAAAAACTGAACGCCATTAATTTCAGCTAATTCACTTCTTAATTCACCTTTTATATTTTTAGCTTTATCTTTTAATAAACCTTCAATTTGCTTTTTAAGGCTTGTGTTTTCATCTTGTAAATTCTGAAGTGCTTTTACAGGCTCTTTAGCATTGTTAAGTAAATCTTTCATTTCGAAGAATGTTCTGTTGTTTTCAGAATAAAAATCTTTTACAGCATCGTTAGTGATAGCTTCAATTCTTCTAATTCCAGCTGCAACAGCACCTTCTGAAACTATTTTAAAATGCCAAATATCACCTGTATTTTTAACGTGTGTTCCACCACAAAGCTCAATAGATTGTCCAAAACGAATAGCACGAACCGTATCGCCATATTTCTCTCCAAACAAACTCATTGCACCATCAGCAATAGCTTCTTCTTTTGGTACATTTCTTTTTTCAACTAAAGGCAACTTACCTTCTATTCTGGCATTTACAAAGTTTTCTACATCTTGCAATTCTTCTGTTGTTAATTTAGAAAAATGCGAGAAATCAAAACGCAAATACTTAGAGTTTACAGCCGATCCTTTTTGTTCTACATGAGTTCCTAAAATCTCTCTTAAGGCCTGATGTAATAAGTGTGTTGCTGTATGGTTACTCTCCGTACGATTACGTTGTTTTTCATCTACTACCGCTTTAAAGTTTTCGTTAATATGCTTTGGTAAATTTTTAGCAAAGTGAATAATAACGTTACTTTCTTTTTTAGTATCTAAAATATAAACCACATCGCCATGGGCGTCTTCCAAATAACCTTTATCTCCAACTTGCCCTCCGCCTTCTGGGTAAAACGGTGTTAAGTTAAATACTAACTGATACATTTCACCATCTTTTTTAGAAACAACTTTACGGTATCTTGTTAATTTTACATTAGCTTCAAGCGAATCATAACCAACAAATTCTTCTTCAGAATCGTTACTTAAAATCGTCCAATCGTCTGTAGACATTTCACTAGCTGCACGCGAGCGATTCTTTTGCTTTTGTAATTCTTCATTAAAGCCCTTTTCATCTAACTTCAATCCTTTTTCAGAAAGAATAAGCGCCGTTAAATCTATAGGAAAACCATAAGTATCATATAATTCGAAAGCTTTCTCTCCCGAAACTGTATCACCTTTTGTAGTTTCTACAATTCTATTTAATAACACCAAACCTTGATCTAATGTTCTTAAAAATGATTGTTCTTCTTCTTTTATAACATTTTCAATAAGTTGTTTTTGAGCTTTCAATTCCGGGAAAGCATCTCCCATTTTTTCGCTTAAAACAGTAACTAATCTATAAATAAAAGGTTCTTTTTTCTCTAAAAATGTAAATCCGTAACGTACAGCACGACGTAAAATTCTTCGAATTACATAACCTGCTCCAGTATTACTTGGCAACTGGCCATCTGCAATTGAAAACGCTACGGCACGAACGTGATCGGAAATCACACGAATGGCAACATCTACCTCTTCGTCCTTATTATATGTTTTATTAGTAACCGCTTCAATTTCGCGAATAATTGGCGTAAACACATCGGTATCATAATTAGATTGAACACCTTGTAAAACCATACAAAGACGCTCAAACCCCATACCTGTATCAATATGCTTATCTGGTAAAGCCTCTAAACTTCCGTTCGCTTTTCTATTGTATTGCATAAAAACTAGGTTCCATATTTCAACCACTTGTGGATGATCCATGTTTACCAAATCTTTACCTGAAATTTTAGCTTTTTCTTCCGCAGAACGAATATCTACGTGTATTTCACTACATGGACCACATGGACCTTGATCGCCCATTTCCCAGAAGTTATCCTTTTTGTTACCTTTTAATATGCGATCTTCAGAAATATATTGTTTCCAAAAATCGTAAGCTTCAGTATCCATGCTTAAATTATCGTCGTCGTCGCTACCTTCAAAAACAGTAACGTACAAAATATCTTTATCTACGCCATAAACATCAACTAAAAGTTCCCAAGCCCAAGCAATAGCTTCCTTTTTAAAGTAATCGCCAAAACTCCAGTTACCAAGCATTTCGAACAATGTATGGTGGTAGGTATCATAACCAACTTCTTCTAAATCGTTATGTTTTCCAGAAACACGCAAACATTTTTGCGAATCGGTAATTCTATTGTTTTTAGGCTGGGCATTCCCAAGAAAATACTCTTTAAAAGGCGCCATCCCTGCGTTTACAAACATAAGGGTTGGATCATCTTTTAAAACCATGGGAGCCGATGGCACAATACTATGCTTTTTATCTTCAAAAAAACTTAAAAACTTAGCGCGGATGTCTTGAGACTTCATATATAAAATATTCTCTTTTCAGTTATTTTCTATTAATTACAAAACAATTTTTATCTTTACTTTTCAGTTAAAAAAACTACAAACAGCGGTTTTATTATTCTATTAATAATAAATGATTAGCTTTGTTCGTTCTGCTTTTAAAATTTAAAGCACTGAAACAAAAATTGTAAAGCGCAAAAATAGTATAAAAATAGTAATGAGTAAGGTAAAATATTATTACGATTCTGATTCACTTTCTTACAGAAAGATTGAGCGCCGAAAAAGGACGACGTTTAAGTATGCTTTTATGTTTATTTTAGCATCGGCACTCTTTGGTTTTTTGTTCGTTTTTATAGCCAGTCAATACGTAGAATCGCCCAAAGAACGGTCTCTTGCGAGAGAATTACACAACATGCAATTGCAGTATGAATTGCTAAATAAAAAAATGAACGAAGCCGAAAACGTTTTGGCTAATGTTGCCGATAGAGACAACAATATTTATCGTGTTTATTTTGAAGCTAACCCTATTCCGGAAGCTCAACGACGTGCTGGTTTTGGCGGAATTAACAGATATAAAAACTTAGAAGGCTTTGATAACTCTAAACTTATTGTTGAAAGTAATAAACGCTTAGATATTTTACAAAAACAAATTGTTGTGCAATCTAAATCGCTAGATGAAATTGCTGTACTTGCTAAAGAAAAAGAAAAACTGCTAGCAGCAATACCAGCTATTCAGCCTGTGAATAACAAAGATTTAAAACGTATGGCCTCTGGCTATGGTATGAGATCGGACCCTTTTACTAAGGCTAGAAAAATGCACTGGGGTATGGATTTTACAGCTCCACGTGGTACACCTATTTACGCTTCCGGCGATGGAATTGTGGTTCGTGCAGATTCTGGATCTACAGGTTATGGAAACCATATTAGAATAGATCATGGCTTTGGATACATTAGTTTATATGCGCATTTATACAAATACAATGTGCGAAAAAACCAAAAAGTACAACGTGGTGATTTAATTGGATTTGTTGGTAGTACTGGACGATCGGAAGCACCACATTTACATTACGAAATTTTTAAAGACGGCGACCGCATAAACCCAATGAACTTCTACTACGGAAGTTTAACTGCGGAAGAATACAGCAAACTTTTAGAACACGCTTCATTAGAAAATCAATCTTTAGATTAATGCATATAGATTTACCAGAAAAGCGATATTATGCTATTGGAGAAGTGGCCAAAGCCTTTGGCGTGAACACCTCTTTAATACGTTTTTGGGAAAAAGAATTTGATGTCCTTAAACCTAAAAAAAATGCAAAAGGCAATCGAAAATTTACACCAGAAGATGTTAAAAACTTAAAGTTTATCTATCATTTGGTGAAAGAGCGAGGCTTTACGCTAGAAGGTGCGAAAACACATTTAAAGGAAGAAAAAAAAGAAGCACTAAGCAACTTTGAAATTATTAATACTTTAGAGAATATTAAAACACAACTTATCAAAATAAAAGAACATCTTTAAGTATCAACTAAAGATGTACTGAAGTTAAACTAAATTTTATATCTTAAAACAGTAACTTTTTAAGAAATATTGGGTCTAATATATTGAGAACTAAAATCAACATTCAAATTATTTTATCATGAAAAAATTTTTACCATTAATTATAATTGCAATTCTTGCCATTGGCGCATACTCTTGGGGTAAAGGATTTAACAATACCGCTGTAACTTTAAAAGAAACAGCAACTAAAACTTGGGCAAATGTAGAAAGTAGCTACCAACGTAGAAACGATTTAATTGGCAACTTAGTAAAAACAGTACAAGGTGCAGCCGATTTTGAAAAAGGGACATTACAAGCCGTTATAGAAGCACGAGCTAAAGCAACTTCTATTACTATAGACCCAACAAATATTACACCAGAACAATTAGCAAAATTCAACCAAGCACAAGGTGGCTTATCTGGAGCTTTAAAAAGTTTATTAGTAACTGTAGAGCGCTATCCTGATTTAAAAGCAAATCAAAACTTTTTAGAATTACAAAGTCAATTAGAAGGCACAGAAAACAGAATTAACGTTGCTAGAGATCGCTTTAACGCAACTGTAGAGCCATACAACATGCATATTAAAACGTTTCCTAATTCTATATTAGCAGGTTTATTTAATTTTGACCCATTAAATTATTTCAAAGCCGAAGCTGGAAGTGAAAAAGCACCAGACGTAGATTTTGAATTCTAATAAACGCATCTATTATATTTAATATTTCACCAAAGTAAACAAAACGAGCATGTCTAATAAAGTTGAAGCATTTTTAACAAGCGAAGAAGAACAAGACATTGTTGAAGCTATTCGTTTAGCCGAATTAAATACATCTGGAGAAATACGAGTTCATATTGAAAACACTTCTAATGGAGATGCTACACATCGTGCTTTAGAAGTGTTTCATTATTTAAAAATGGACAACACAAAATTGCAAAATGGTGTACTTATTTACGTCGCTATAGACGATAAAACGTTTGTAATTTATGGTGATGAAGGTATAAACAAAGTTGTTCCAAAAAACTTTTGGGACAGCACAAAAGATGTGATGCAATCGCACTTTAAATCTGGTAATTTTAAGCAAGGTATTATTGAAGGTATTCAAAAAGCCGGCGAACAGTTAGAATCTTTTTTCCCTTGGAAACATGATGATATCGATGAATTATCTAACGAAATTTCAAAAGGATAGTACAAAAACATGCAGCACTCAGTATCTAGTATTCGGTCGCAGTTTAAAATGAAAAATCTTTTTTTCGTTGTTTTACTCACTACACTTTTATACACTAATTTTTCTTTTGCGCAATATGAAATTCCTAAGACACCGGATTTTCAAACGAGTGTTTACGATTACTACAATCTTTTAAGTGCATCACAAAAAAGCAACTTAGAGCAAAAACTTATAAAATATTCCGACACCACTTCAACCCAAATAGTAGTAGCTATTATTGCTTCTACCGAAGGCGAAAATATTAACTATTTAGGTGCTAAATGGGGACAAGCCTGGGGAATTGGACAAGAGAAAGAAGATAACGGTGTGCTTATTTTATTGGCTCGTGATGACAGACGTATTGCCATTAACACAGGTTACGGCGTAGAGCATTTACTAACCGATGCGATGTCTAACAGAATTATTAACCGTGATATTATTCCATATTTTAAACAGAATGATTATTACGGCGGATTAAACAAAGGTGCCGATGTTATTTTTGAAGTCCTAACAGGCGAATATAAAGGCACAAGACAAACCTCTAACCAAGAAGGTATTCCGGTTGGTTTTATAATGCTATTAGTTTTTATATTTTTTATTATCCTTATCTCTATTTCCAAAAACAAACGCGGAGGTGGCGGCGGAAACAACAGAGGAAATCGATCTTCAGGTCCCGATATACTCGAGGCTATTATTTTGAGTAATTTAGGCCGTGGCAACTACCGAAGAGGCTCTTCTGGAGGTTTTGGTGGTGGCTTTGGAGGCGGAAGCTCTAGCGGAGGTGGTTTTGGCGGAGGCTTCGGTGGCGGAGGCTTTGGCGGAGGCGGTGCTTCTGGTGGCTGGTAAATTTATACCATAAAAAAAGGAAGGCATTGATTAACGCCCTCCTTTTCTATATTTATTAAAACAAATAGTTTTACTTCTTTAGAAGCCTACATTATTAATGTAAGCATCCACTTCCATATCATGACCAACAAAATCGGTAAAGGCTTTATTTAAGTCAACACTATTACCAACAGATAATATATATTTTCTAAAACGTTCTCCGTTTTCGCGATTCATACCACCGTTTGCTTTAATCCAATCGTAAGTATTATAATCTAATGTTTTACTCCACGTGTAAGCATAATATCCAGCAGAATAACCACTACCCCAAACATGTGCAAAGTAAGGTGTATGATACCTAGAAGGCACTTCACTTACTAGTAATCCATTTTTAGCTAAAGCTTCTTTTTCAAATTCTAAAACAGGTTTAAAATCTGCTTCGTTTTCTACAGTATGCCACATCATATCAATAACAGATGCTGCTAATAATTCTGTTACATCGTAACCTTTATTAAACATTTCAGCCTTCATTAACTTATCAATTAAAGCCTGAGGAATGGTTTCTTTAGTTTCGTAATGTATTGCATAGTTTTTTAAAACATCTGGCTCTAAAGCCGCATGCTCATTTATTTGAGAAGGAAACTCAACATAATCTCTAGGCACACTTGTACCAGATAAAGACACATATTGTTGGTTCGCAAATAAACCATGTAATGTATGGCCAAACTCATGAAACATAGTGGTTACGTTATCGAAACTTATTAAACTTGGGTTACCTTCAGTAGGTTTTATGTAATTAAATACATTAACGATTACTGGTTTTTGCTTTAAATAATGAGACTGATTAACAAAACTATTCATCCAAGCACCGCCTTTTTTAGTGTCGCGTGTGTAAAAATCTAAATAGTACAACGCTAAGCTAGACCCGTCTTTATCAAAAACTTCGTAAGTAATAACATCTGGATTGTAAACCGGTAAATCTGTACGTTTTTTAAACGTAATACCATACATACGTTCCGCAGCATAAAACACACCATTCTCTAAAACCGAGTTTAATTCGAAATAAGGTTCAAGTTCTTTTTGATCTAAATCGTACTTCGCTTTTTTAACTTGTTCTGCATAAAAACTCCAATCCCATGGTTCTAATTTAAAACCACCATTTTGAGCATCTATAATACTTTGTATATTGGCAGCTTCTTTTTTTGCTTGAGCCACAGATGCTTTGCCTAATTCTGATAATAGATTTAAAGCACGATCTGGAGTTTTAGCCATTTGGTTTTGAAGTTTCCATTCTGCATAATTTTTCTTTCCCATTAATTGGGCTTTTTGCATACGTAAAAGTGCTATTTCTTCAACAACTTGTCTAGTATCAGCGTCGTTACCCTTTTCAGCTCTTGTAAACGAAGCCTCAAATAATTTTTGACGTGTTTCTCTATTTTTCAATACAGCTAATAAAGGCTGTTGCGTAGTATTAGATAATCCAAGAATATATTTCCCTTCGTGTCCAGCTTCTTCGGCTTTAAGTTTTGCTCTTTCAATATCATCAGAACTTAAGCCATCAAGCTCTTCGGCAGTATCAACAACCAAAGCCGCTTCTTTACGTGCTTTTAGCAACTTACTATTAAACTCAGTTTTTAAAACGGAAAGTTTTTTATTAATTTCCATCATCTTTTCCTTGTCTTCAGCAGACAAACTAGCGCCTGCCATTTCAAAACGCTTTAAATAGTAATCTACTAGCTTTAAATCTTCACCTTTTAAAGTTGAAAGATCTAATGCTTTTATGCGATTATAAATTTTAGAATTAAGATAAATATTATCGGAGTGCGATGAAAATATTGGTGCATACTCCTTCTCTATGGCTTGTAATGTAGGGTTGGTGCTAGAACCTGTAAGATTGTAAAATACATTTGTTGCTCTACCCAAAACTTCTCCACTTAACTCGATAGCCAAAACGGTATTTTCGAATGTTGGAGTTGCTGTATTATTGGTTATTGCATCAATTTCAGAATCGTGTAATTTTAGACCTTCTTTAAAAGCGGGTACAAAATCTTCATCTTTAATTAAATCAAACTGAGGTGCTTGATATTGTAATGTACTTTTTTGAACTAAAGGATTCTGGTTCTCATCTATTTTTTCTTTGGTTTTAGACGTACAAGAAAATAAGACAACATTAACAAGAACCAAGCATATAGCATGATGCTTTGTAAGGTGATTTATCATTGTTTTAGATTAAGTTATTAGTATATAAAAATACATAACTTAATCTAAAAACAACGTTATAAAATTATTGGTTTTTGATTTACTTTTTACGCATGTAAACGCTTACCGGAACACCTTTAAAATCAAACTTTTCACGAAGTTTGTTTTCTAGAAAACGTTTGTAAGGTTCTTTTACGTATTGTGGTAAGTTACAGAAAAACGCAAACTGCGGCTGCGGTGTTGGCAACTGCATAATGTATTTAATTTTAACGTATTTAGCTTTGTATGCTGGTGGTGGGTAGTTTTCAATAAGTGGTAAAAACACCTCGTTAAGCTTACTTGTTTTAATCTTTTTAGATCGGTTATGGTAAACCTCAACAGCTGTTTCAATAGCTTTAAAAATACGTTGCTTTGTTAACACAGAGATAAAAACAACAGGCACATCTGTAAAGGGTTCCATTTGTTGTTTAATAACGCGCTCGTACTCTTTCATAGATTTGTGGTCTTTCTCTACTAAATCCCACTTATTAACAAGAATAACAATACCTTTTCTGTTTCTTTGGGCTAACCAAAAAATATTTTGAACCTGACCGTCGAAACCACGAGTGGCATCTAAAACAACTAAACATACATCGGCATGTTCAATAGCACGAACAGATCGCATTACAGAATAAAATTCTAAATCTTCTTTCACTTTAGACTTTCTTCTAATTCCAGCAGTATCTACTAAATTAAATTCGAATCCAAAACGATTATATTTTGTATCAATAGAGTCACGAGTTGTTCCTGCAACATCTGTAACAATATATCTATCTTCTCCTATTAAAGCATTTATGAATGATGATTTTCCTGCATTAGGACGGCCAACTACCGCAAAACGAGGTAACACTTGCTCTTCAACTTCTTCCTTTTCAGGTAAAGCTTCAACTAAAGCATCTAATAGATCTCCGGTTCCACTACCATTTATACTTGCAATGGTATAATATTCACCTAAACCTAAAGAATAAAACTCTACAGCATCTGCCGCACGTTTACCGTTATCAACTTTATTTACAACAAGAAAAACAGGTTTGTTTACTTTACGTAACAACTCTGCAACATCCTCATCCATTCCAGTAACACCAGTTTCAACATCTACCATAAAAATAATGGCATCGGCTTCATCTATTGCTAATTCAACTTGTTTATCAATTTCTGCTTCAAAAACATCATCACTACCTAAAACGTATCCGCCGGTATCAATTAACGAAAATTCTTTACCATTCCAATCACTTTTACCGTAATGACGGTCTCTTGTAACACCACTAACGGCATCTACAATTGCCTCACGACGTTGTATTAAACGATTGAAAAAAGTTGATTTGCCAACATTTGGTCTTCCTACTATTGCTACTATATTACTCATAAGTTTTGTTTTTATGCATTACATATCCTGTAAGCGGCTGCAAAGATAGTGTTTAGTTCGATAGAAAAGAGTATTTTACTTTCCTAATGAATTAATTATGAATACACCACTAAACGAAATTGTACTTAGACCTCGGTTTAAAATGGAACTACCAAGAACAAACACCTCGGTTTTAAAGGACTTTGAAGATAGCAAGACCTTACAGTCTGATTTTATTGTATCTACAGTTGACGATCATGTATTTATTAAACTCCCTAAAGAAAAACAACATTTTTGGTCGCCGCAACTGCATTTAGAGATAAATGAAGTGGATAAAAACACTAGTTTATTGCGTGGTTTGTTCGGGCCAAGCCCAACCGTTTGGACCATGTTTATGTTTTTTCATTTTGCTATTGCCATGCTTTTTATTGTGTTTAGCATTTGGGCCTATAGCAATTGGGCTTTAAAAGCTCCTTACCAAACACAAATTATAGGTTTGGTTGTTTTAACAGGAATTTGGTTTGTGCTGTATTTTGCCGGTAGAGTGAGTAAATTTTCTAACCAAACGGAAATGAATGCCTTATATAATTTTATGAATAGTATTTGTAAGGCATAAAAAAAGCTCTAATTGCTACCAACCAAAGCTTTTAAACTAAACTAACTCAAACTTTTTCAAAATACCAATGTTTTGAATGGCACAAAGATGCGGTTCAAGTTTTAACTAAAGGTTACCTAATTAAAAAGATAACGTTAGTTTTTACTGATTATATCCAAAACGTCTTAACTGCTTTTGGTTACTTCTCCAGTTTTTATTCACTTTTACATACAGTTCTAAGTGAATTTGTTTACCGAAAAACTTTTCTAAATCTTTTCTAGCCTCTACACCTACGCGCTTTAAAGCCGTACCTTTATGGCCAATTATGATACCTTTTTGAGTTTCGCGCTCTACCATAATTACAGATCGCATTCTAATAATTTTTTCTTCCTCGAAAAACTCCTCTGTCTCTATTTCTACAGCATAAGGAATTTCTTTTTTATAATGAAGAAGAATTTTTTCACGAATAGTTTCATTTATAAAGAAACGCTCTGGCTTATCCGTTAATTGATCTTTTGGATAAAAAGCTGGCGATTCTGGCAATAACTCGATAATTCTATGAAATACTTCTTTCACTTGAAAACCTTGTAAAGCCGAAATAGGAATAATTTCTGCATTTGGCACTTTCTCTGCCCAAAGTTGCACTTGAGTTTCTAATTGTTCCTGATCTGATATATCAATTTTATTCAAAAGTAATAAAACAGGGATTTTAGACGCTTTAATTTTATTAAAGAACGCTTCATCTTTTAAAGCTTGCTCTCCAATTTCTACCATATAAATTAATATATCTGCATCTTCAAAGGCCGATTTTACAAACCCCATCATAGATTCTTGCAACTCGTAAGCTGGCTTAATAATACCAGGAGTATCACTTAATACCACCTGAAAATCGTCTCCATTTACAATACCTAAAATTCTATGGCGTGTAGTTTGTGCCTTAGAAGTGATGATAGATAATTTTTCACCTATAAAGGCATTCATTAGTGTTGATTTTCCAACGTTTGGATTACCAATAATATTTACAAAACCTGCTTTATGGTTCATAGTCTTCAATTTATTAAGTTGCAAAGTTACAACCTTTATTTTTTTGAATTTACTAAAACAAAAAAGACTGCCATTTTCAGGCAGTCTTTTTTATATATTTAAACGTTTCATTCTAATTATAAGTTGAAAACTTCAACACTATAATTAAAAGAATATGTTTTAAATTACTTAACGATTTCTAATAATTCAACATCGAATACTAAAACATCGAAAGGCTTAATTTTTCCACCTCTTGGAGTTGCTCCGTAACCTAATTCTTGTGGTACAAAGAATTTATATTTAGAACCTACAGACATTAACTGTAAACCTTCTGTCCAACCTGGAATAACTTGAGTTACACCAAAAGTAGCTGGAGTTCCACGATCTACAGAACTATCAAAAATAGTTCCATCGGTTAACGTACCATGGTAATGTACTTTTACTTGAGAAGCTGTTGTTGGCTTTTGGCCTGTTCCTTCTTCTTCAACAATATATTGTAATCCGCTTTCTGTTACTTGAACACCATCTTTAGATTTGTTTTCTTCTAAAAATTTCTCACCAGCTAATTTAACTTCACCAAACTCAGCTTCTGCTTTTTTAGCAGCTTCTTCTTTTTGTTTAGCAATATCAGCTTGTTGCTTTTTTTGGAAATAAGCTTGTACTACTTTTTGAGCTTCTGCTTGATCTATTAAAATATCAGTAGAATCAATAGCGTTCATAAACCCTTGGATAAACAACTCGTTATCAAACTCAGAGAAACTAGTTTTTACATTTCTAGCAACGTCCATACCGATAGCATAACTTACTGAATCTAATTCTGTTTTTACAGGCTTTTTTGTAACTCCTGTGTTATTACAAGATGCCATTAATGCTGTAAGAGCAACTAGGCTTAAAACTTTAATTGTTTTCATTTTTTTGTGTTAAATTAATTTGCAGTCAAATGTAATAAAATTATAATAGCTACAAAATAGCTTTAAGCTCTATTTAACAAAAAACATTAAGCTTATACGTACACGGGATTTAAGAAATGATACCTAATTTAAGGTAGAAAGTTTATAAAATAAAAAAGCCTGCTATTAGCAGGCTTTTAGAATTAAAGTGGGGAGAGTAGGATTCGAACCTACGAAGACGTAGTCAGCAGATTTACAGTCTGCCCTCGTTGGCCGCTTGAGTATCTCCCCAAAACTGACCGCAAATATATTACTGTTTATCAATTCTACAAAACAAATTTCGTTTTTTTTACAATTCGTATCGAATTCTAAAAGTTAAGAAGCGTGGTTGTATATAATATTCGGTGGCACTTACAGAAATTGTGCCCACATTACTTTGATTTTGAGACCTGGTATTTAATAAGTTAGTCGCTTTAACTTCATATTCCCATTTGCTATCTTCATCTTTTTTATAAGCTAAAGAGGCATCCCAAAATTCATAAGAATTTATTGTTTTTTCTTCATCTGAAAAATTATTATATGAATAATCGGTCTTAAAAGTGAAGCTTTTTAAGATTAAAGCATCAAATTCTATCGATGGCGCCTTAGTAAAAAACTTTGTTCTTTGCGTTCCTTGATCGTTATCTTGAATGCTGTAACGATACCCTAATTCAAAATTTGGAGCTTCTTTAAAATTAGTTCTTAATTCGCCTCTATAGGTTTGCGAATAGGTTTCGTTAGCAAACGGCAAATTATTTACAAGCTGGTTGTATTTAGTGTAACTTAAATTACCAGTAGCTGTTGCTCTAAACTTACCTATTGTTTTTTGAACTCGAGCATTAGCACTAGCGCTTTCATCGGCTAGATTGGAATTGTAAGGACTACTTACTCTAATAACACTTCCGATAGGTAATTCTGAATTTGTTCTAATTCTATCTACTGTTTTACTATAATTTAATCGCGCCGAAACATTGGTGTAATTAAACATATTAAAACTGAAATACGATAAATTGAAGTTATGAGCCAAAGCACTTTCCAACTCCTGATTTCCAGAAAAAACCGAACTATAATCGTTTAAAACTAAACCTCTAGCTAATTGATTAACATCGGTAAAGTTGGTTTGCATATCGTAATTAAAAATAATACGTTCACTCTTTTTTAACTGAATCAACATATTAAAATCTGGTAGTAATCTAAAAAAGTCATCAGTATAACTTATATCAAACTGGTCATTTTTCGCACTATAAGCATGTGCAGAAAAACCGGGCGTAAATGTAAAAATTCCAGATTTTAAACGGTAATGCGCTCCTGCATAAACATCGGTAAACGTGTAAGCGATATCGTTTACATCCAAGCCATCGTTTATAGTTGGAGTTGAGTCAAAATCGGTATCGTTATCTAAAGTTTGAAATATATTAGAATCGAAATCTTGTTTACTATAAATGGTTCCAACGGTAAAATTAATATCACTTTTTTGATTTATAATATTCCAGTAATCAACCTTAGCATCCATTTGATTAGATTTTACGCGCTTATCCTGATTGATATCATATTGAATTTGATCTCTATCGAAACCTAAATTACTTGCCGTATCATCGTAAGCATCACTCGGGTTTATTGGATCGTCTAAATCATTATCATTATTAGTCGGGTCGTTTTCTAGAATAGCATTGTAAAAAGGGTCTTCATCTTGCCATAAATGTTGCACTTCTAAAGCAAAAATATTTTTTTCATTTAAAGTGTAGTAGTAATTTAAATTTTGATTGATACTAAAAGGAGAGGAACTTTCTAACTCACTAACATCTCCAACACGAGATGATAATACAAATTGATCTTGCGACTCCTTAGACGTTCTTGCCAACACATCGTAATCTAATTGATTACTTCCGTTTGGCTTATACTTTGCACTAAACTTCAACATAGCCATATCGCTACGTTGGCGCGTATTGCTTTCTTTATTTTCATCACGAGAAGCATCATCCAAAAATTGCACATCGCTAATTTCTGTTAAATCTGTTCGGTTACTTAACAGAATGGCGAAACCACTTAAATCTAAAGTTGATTTAGGCGAATAGCTAAAATTAGCAGCTCCAAATTTGGTATTAATATTTTTAGCTCTATTATTCTGAAGTGATAAGAACCCTAAATTATTACTACCTAAATCTATGTTTGTTCCACTACTTCTACTCGGCGATCTAAAACCACCTGTAAAGTTGAAATAATCGCGACGTGTAAACGCTATTTCACCAATATTATTTAAATCTCCAATTACATTTATACTGTATTCCGGACTGTAATAAAACAACTTAGGTTGAAATAAATACAATAAATCATTATCTGAAGTACCACCACCAGCAGTAACATTTCCGAACCAAAAATTCTTTTTACCTTGTTTAAGTCTAATGTTTATAGCAATGTTATCTTGGTTATTGGTTACTCCACCTAATTGGCCAACTTCGGCATAATTTTTAAGAACCTCAACCTTATCAATGGCATTTGCAGGAATGTTTTGAGTGGCTAGTTTAGAGTCTCCATCGAAAAACTCCTTACCTTCAACCATAACTTTACCAACCTTTACGCCTTCTACTTCTATTTCACCATCATCATTAATCTCTACACCTGGTAGTTTATCTAAAACATCACCTAATTTTCGTTCTGTTCCAGACTTAAAAGAATCTGCATTATAAACAATAGTATCTCCTTTAATAGTTACAGGCATTTCATAAACCAACTCTACGGCATCCAGCGTATTATCTTCTACTAAAACAAAATCTTGAATCATTGCACCTTCTTTGGTAATAACCTCAGCCTGTCCCGTTCTCATACCTATATAACTCACTTGAATATTATACTTGGCATTTTTCTCTACTGAAAGTTTGTAACGACCATCTGGGTTTGTAATACCATAAGCATCTAGCTTTTGCGTATCTTGATTTATAGCAATAACATTTGCTAATTCCAACGGTTCACCAATACTATCTCTAACAACACCTTCCAGTTTAACTTGAGCAAAGGTTGTACTTACCGCTAAAAGCAGCGCAAAAACGATTAAATTTTTCACAGAATAAATTTTCGATTAATTACTATAATAAAATGATTGTTACTAGCGTCTTCCGCCGCCGCCACGATTTCCACCTCTACCGCCACGCATAGCTTGCATTTCTTCCATTTTTTTCTTCACAATGGCATCATATTCTGCTTGCGTTACTTCTTTTCCTTTAGATGGCACTTTCATTTCATCTTTTTCTGAAGGATTTAAAACAATTTTAGAACACAGAATTGTAGTTTTATCTGCGTTAATCTCTAGAATTAAACCAGGTAATCCCCAATATTTATCAGGCCCTTGGTTTACAGGAATCTGAGGTGTATACCAAGCTGTAACCATAATCTCTTTAGGCTTTTCTTCTTCATCCTTTTTATCTTCATCTCCAGATGGTCTTCTTCCAAAGTTACTAATATCGAATCCTGAAGCTTTCTTTACTGCTGTAGCTTTAAAACAAGTATATTGCCCAATGGTTTTAGTTTCCGAACCTAACTCCCATTTCAACTGTTGTAATTCATCTTTTATTAAAAACTGTTTTCCAAAAAACTCTTGTTCTTGCAAAAGCTCTTGGTCTCTAACATTTTTATATTGATCGCCACCAGTAAAACTCATAGCTCCAAAACGAGGACCTCTTCCTGTACTTGGTGCTTCTAAACGTTCTTCTTCCTTATATATAGATTCCGATTGGTTAAAAGTTAGAATAAAAGTTTTCTCTAGCATACTTTTCATTCGACCAGCAATTTCTTTTTTACGCTCTTCACTTAGTTGTCCACCACCAAAATTACTCATATCTACAGTAGTTTTAGACTCGTAGTATGCTTTACCTTGAAAGTCTTTTTGAGCAAAAGATAGTACCGTTACAAAAAGTAAACATGCGGTTAATGCTGGTTTTAAAATCTTAAAATTCATTATTCTTATATTTTTGTTTTGTTACTAAAATTAAACTTTAATTTTAGCTTAGACTAAAACAAACACCCAATAGTTTAATCTTGAAATGTTAAAATAATCTTAAAATAAATACAGTTTTTAATGCCTGAGAAATTGATTCAATTTTTGTAATTTTCCAATCGAATGAAACACGCCACATTAATACTTTTTTTATTTACCCTTTCAATTTTCTCTCAAGAACCTATTGAAGCAACGCTAATTAAAAAAACCTTGCTTAATGCTGAGTACTTAGTTTCCGTTAATAATTTTGGTACCTCATTCTATATAAACAACAACGTACTTTATAAAACTCAAGAAGATAAAACCCTAAATTACAACAACCTACAATTGGGAAACATTGAGAGTGCTAACACTTTTAATCCTTTAAAAATTAATCTCTTTTACAAAGATTTCAACACCCTAATAATTCTCGACAACCGCTTATCGGAAATTTTTAAAACCGATTTTAATGCTATTAGCGACTATAAAAATGTTTCGCACGCTTCCACAGGGCATGATAACACCGTTTGGATTTTTAACCAAGACAGCCAAAAACTTGAACTTTTCGATTATAAATCAAGAATATCTCGAGCATATACACAACCCGTGCAAAGCCAAGTTTTAGACTTAAAAAGCAACTTTAATTATTGCTGGTTACTTACTAAAAACCATTTATACACCTATAATTATTTTGGGAGTTTAATAAAAAAAATAGACAACAACGGTTACACTGCTATTGCGACACACAATGAAAACTTGGTGATAATGAAGGGAAGCAACTTGTTTTATCTCAATAAAAGCGACGAACAGCCTGTACCTATTCTTCTTCCTAATTTAATAATAAATCAGTTTTTTGTAATCAATGAAACCTTGTATATTTACACCCACAAAACTTTATACGAGTTTCATTTAAAAATAAAATAACACTATGCATATTGCTATTGCCGGAAATATAGGCGCTGGAAAAACCACTCTCACAAAACTGTTAGCAAAACATTACAATTGGGAAGCTCAATTAGAAGATGTGGTAGATAACCCTTACCTAGACGACTTTTACAACCAAATGGAACGCTGGAGTTTTAACCTGCAAGTGTATTTTTTAAATAGTCGTTTCCGTCAAGTTTTACAAATTCGCGAAAGCGGAAAAGCCATTATACAAGATCGTACTATATACGAAGATGCTCATATTTTTGCCCCTAACTTACACGCTATGGGTTTAATGACGAATCGTGATTTTGAAAACTACAAATCGCTTTTCGAATTAATGGAATCTCTTGTACAAGGTCCGGACATATTAATTTATTTGCGTAGCACCATCCCTAATTTAGTATCTCAAATACATAAACGCGGTCGTGATTACGAAAACTCTATAAGCATAGATTATTTAAGCCGATTAAACGAGCGTTACGAAGCTTGGATACACGGTTACAACAAGGGAAAACTTTTGATAATTGATGTAGATCATTTAGATTTTGTTGATAAACCTGAAGATTTAGGTTTTGTAATAAACACTATTGATGCTGAAATAAACGGGCTGTTTTAGAACAACCTGTTTTTCAAGATATGTATTTGTTTTAAATTGAGGTTTAGTTGTTAATATTACAACACAAATCCGCTTTTTCGAGCATGCTCAATAGCTTCTTCGCTAGTTTCAACCAATAAAACAGGTGTCGTTTTATAATCATTAAACAACCCAGAAACACGTAGCATTTTCTTTTTGTGCTTAACACTGCGCAAATAAATAGCTAAAATTCTATTGGGGAATACCTGAGCAATTTCAATATAAATATCCGGATCGTGCTCTCCACAATCACCAATTAAAATAAACTTTAAGTCTGGGTAAGATTTTAATAAATTAATAATCTCTTTTTGCTTCTCAGGCTTCTCATCTTTAGGTTTTCGTTTAAAAACACTCGGAAACTTTCTAAGAATAATGGGTCCGTTTGGAAAATTATTTTGCTTTAAAAAATAATCTAAATAGCGATACAAGTTCCATGGACTATGGCTTACATAAAAAATAGGATTTGCTTCATGTTCCTCTTTCCCTTTATGCAATAACTTATAAAATGCAGCGGCACCTTCTAAAGGCAATCGCTTTCCGGCAGATTTTAAAAACGTATTAAAAAGCACGCGCCATTTAAACATAGAAACAATACCGGTGTGTAAAATAGTATCATCTATATCGCTAATAACACCAAAATTAGCACTTTTACAAGGAATAAGCATATGAGCCGAAAACTTGTTTTCTGATTGAATTAAACGTTTAACAATCTTATTTTTAAAAGAAAATTCAAACCTAACCCAACCTTCATCATCTTGATATTCACTAATATCATCAACAATTTCATCTAACAAAAAATAACCTCTTTCGTCCGTTTTGGTGTAAAACACATGATTGTCTCCAAGGCTAACACTAAGCTCCGCATGTTTTACTTCATCTGTTTCAAAACGTTTCCAAGCATTAATTAGCAGTTTTAAAACACTTTTTTGCTCTAAATTAATGCTTTCATCTTCTATAGCTCGCCCACGCAAATACACACGGTTGCTGGTACCGTAAGTTTGAAATGCTATAATTTGAACAGGATCTTTTTTAAACATATAGATTGTAAAAATACAAAAAACCACTCTTCCACGTGGTTTTTCAAAATTACTAAAAAAAGAAGTCTAACCTAATTTAAAACCTCTTCTTCAACTTTATTTATATCTTTTTCTAATTCAATTAAAACACCTTTAGCATCTTCACCTAAAGCAGCAAGGCTTTTCTTTACTTCATCTTTGGTTCCTTCAAAATTCTCGTAAGTTGTAGAACCTTCTCCATTTTTTGTAGTTACCGTTTTCACTATGGCTTTAACAGTACCGTCTTCATTTTTATGAACTTCAACATTCACTTGTTTTTTAACCTCAACTTTTTCTATAATTTCCGTGTTATTTACATGAGCCACAACACTATCGGTAGATAATGCTATACTTGGTGCAATAACCAAAGCTACAACCGACATCAACTTTAAAAGAATGTTTAATGATGGTCCAGAGGTATCTTTAAAAGGATCTCCAACGGTATCACCTACAACAGCGGCTTTATGCGCATCGGTTCCCTTTTTACCTTGCTCCTCTATAGTTTTTTTAGCATTATCCCATGCACCACCAGCGTTAGATTGAAAAATAGCCATAAGTACACCACAAGTGGTTACACCCGCCAAAAGGCCACCTAACATTTCGGCTCCACCTATAAAACCAACAGCTACAGGTACTGCAATAGCTAATAACCCAGGAAAAACCATTTCTTTTATAGATGCCTTTGTAGAAATATCTACACATTTATCGTATTCGGCATAACCATCGGCTGCATCAAAAATAGCACGATCTTCTTTGGTGGCCTTCGTCATATCCGAATCGTATTTACGCATCACAGCTAAAGCCGCTTTTAACTGCGGAATATCTCTAAACTGACGACGCACCTCTTCTATCATAGCCATTGCAGCACGACCAACCGCATTCATTGACAAGGCAGAAAACACAAATGGAAGCATACCACCAACTAATAACCCTGCCATGATTGTTGGTTGAGACACATCGATTGCGGTAACATTAGCTGTTTTCATGAAAGCCGCAAATAACGCTAACGCTGTTAAGGCTGCGGAAGCAATAGCAAAACCTTTACCTACTGCTGCAGTTGTATTACCAACAGCATCTAGTTTATCTGTACGTTCACGAACTTCACTTGGCAACTCTGCCATTTCTGCAATCCCGCCGGCATTATCACAAATTGGTCCATAAGCATCCACTGCTAACTGAATACCTGTATTTGCTAACATACCAACCGCTGCAATTGCAATACCGTATAATCCAGCAAAGTGATGCGATACAATAATAGCCGCAGCAATTAAAAGAATTGGAATAGCGGTAGACATCATCCCCACACCTAAACCTGCAATAATATTTGTTGCAGCTCCAGTTTCCGATTGTTCTACTATAGACATTACTGGTCTTTTACCTGTAGCTGTGTAATATTCTGTTACTTTACCAACAGCTAAACCTGCGACTAAACCAGCAATAGTTGCCCAAAAGACACCCATAGCTCCAAATGGCAATCCTTCTACAGATTCAGGCAACAAGGCATTAATAATAAAATAAGATGCTATAACCATTAAACCTGCAGAACCAAATTCTCCAATGTTTAATGCTGTTTGTGGATTTCCTCCATCTTTTACTTTTACAAAAAAGGTTCCTAATATAGACATTACAATACCAACAGCTCCTAATACTAAGGGAAGGTAAACCGCACCCAAACCATTAAAATCCGGAGTTAAAATAAATGCTCCTAAAACCATAGTACCAATAATAGACCCTACGTAAGATTCAAATAAATCGGCTCCCATACCTGCAACATCACCAACGTTATCACCAACATTATCTGCAATAGTTGCTGGGTTTAATGGATGATCTTCAGGAATACCTGCTTCAACCTTACCAACAAGATCGGCACCAACATCGGCTGCTTTAGTATATATACCACCACCAACACGAGCGAATAAAGCAATAGATGAGGCTCCCAAAGAAAAACCTGAAAGCACATTTAATACCATCGCTAAATTTTCTGCACCAGGCCACAAGTTTTGATAAATCATAAATAAGCCACTTAAGCCTAAAATTCCTAAACCAACAACTCCAAGTCCCATTACGGCTCCACCAGCAAAGGCAACTTCTAAAGCTCGCCCCAAAGATGTTCTAGCGGCTTGTGTGGTTCTTACATTCGCTTTGGTAGCAACCTTCATACCTATAAATCCTGCAAGTGCAGAACATATAGCTCCAATAACAAACGAAACGGCTACAATACCGCTCGATCCAACTTCCGATATACCTTTGAAGTATAACAAAATGGCTACGGCTACCACAAAAATTGATAAAATTTTATATTCTGCTTTTAAAAAAGACATGGCGCCATCGGCAATATTTTTGGCAATCCGAATCATTTTTTCATCGCCTTGGTCCTGCTTAGTCACCCAAGCACTTTTAATAAAGACGAACACTAATGCACCTACCCCGAAGAGTGGTAATAATTTGATTATTAATTCCATAAGAGTTAGTTGATTTTTGGTTGTTGTTAATTTTACCAAGCTAAAAATAAGGAAATATAATTAATAAAAAAAGCCACCTTTAGTTAAAGATGACTCATTTATTTTACGATATTTTAAGAATACACTAATTAGATAGTAAAAGTGCGTTTTTTCTTGTGCTCGCTTTTATCATAACGATCTACACATTCATGGTAAATTTTAATTGCTTGTTCAGCATTTCCCCAACCACCTGTATCAACTTTTTTCTTCTCTAAATCTTTATAAACTTGGAAAAAATGTTCTATTTCTTTTAATCTGTGTGGGTTTAAATCAGCTATATCCATTTTGTTACTCCAAATAGGATCTGATACCGGTACACAAATAATTTTTTCGTCTGGTCCTTTTTCATCCGTCATGTAAAACACACCAATTGGACGAACTTCCATTACAACCATTGGAAATGTTGGCTGATGACCTAAAACTAGCACATCTAAAGGATCTTTATCTAACGCTAGAGTTTCTGGAATAAATCCATAATCACCAGGATACATCATTGAAGAAAATAACATACGATCAAAACGAATTTTGTGTAATGTAAAATCGTATTCGTATTTATTTCTACTCCCTTTAGGTATTTCAATTAAAACATCAAAAGTTAACGGTTGTTGTTTCTTGCTCATATTAAATCTTATTTTATTTTTCTTCTAAAAGAGAAGAATCTTAATTTTCTGTAATCAAGGTACAAATGTACTGAACACGAAAGCAGTAAACAAGATAAAAACACGTGTTTTAATACTAAATTGAAAGCTTAATTCTAATTTTACCTTATATTAATTAAGAATTAAAAAGATACACATTGTAATTCAATTCGTGTTTTATTTGAAAATCCGGGCTATTTCTCCATAAACCCCTTACATTAATTACAAAACTTATCCATAATTAGTATCTTGTGTTTTTTTAAAACCAATGATATATAAGCGTCATAATATGAGACTACTCCCAATTTTAATCATAACTATTTTAGTTAATTTCAATTTAACGGCACAAACCCAACCGTGGCAAGGTAAATTCGAACCTATCGATAATTTAATTGCTCCACCAAACACTTACAGAACAGCTAGTGGTGCTCCCGGCAGAGATTATTGGCAGCAACGCGCTAACTATAACATTAAAGCGACTATAGACGAAAAAACCAACACCCTTTCAGGGGAAGAAACCATAACCTATTTTAATAATTCTCCAGATGAATTATCATACTTATGGCTTCAATTAGAGCAAAACGTAAACAAAAAAGAAAACGAAGATTTTGGTAGTATTAATAATGAAGTAAAAGATTTTATTACCACCCGGAAAATGCAATTTCTAACCCGCGCTATCGATTTTCCTGCTGGCTACTCCATAAAAGAAGTAAAGGATACAAATAATGACAATCTAAAAATATTGATTAACAACACCATGATGAAGGTTAAGTTAAATGCGCCTTTAAAATCTGGTGAACAAATTAGTTTTTCAATCTCGTGGTCTTACCCAATAACAGATAGAAGTATGTATACGCTTTCGCGAGAAGGGTATGAATACTTTCCGGAAGATGATAACAGTGCCTTTTTAATTGCACATTGGTTTCCTAGAATGGCCGTATATAGCGATACTGAAGGTTGGCAAAACCAACAATTTCAAAAACTTGGTGAGTTTGCTTTAGAATTTGGAGATTACGATGTTGAAATTACAGTACCTGCCGATCATGTTGTTGCTGCAACTGGTACGCTAGAGAACAGCGAATCTGTATTAAACAAAACACAACTTAAACGCTTAAAGCAAGCCAAAGCTTCTTTTGACAAACCGGTAATCATTATTACTGAAGAAGAAGCCGACCTTAATAAGAAAACAAAATCTAACAATAAAAAAACTTGGAAGTTTAAAGCTGAAAATGTACGTGATTTTGCTTTTGCTTCATCTAGAAAATTTATGTGGGATGCACAAGCTGTAAAACTACCAAGCCATACAGTTATGGCTATGTCACTTTACCCAAAAGAGGGCTTACCTGTTTGGCAAGAAGTCTCTACAAAAGCGGTAAAAAACGCCTTAGAGGTTTACTCTAACGCTACTTTCGATTACCCTTATCCTGTTGCTATTTCGGTTAACACATCTAACATAGGTATGGAATTCCCAATGATTAGTTTCAACGGAGGCCGCCCAACAAATGGTAAAATAAGCGAAAAGGCTAAAGCAAGCATGATTGGTACAATTATACATGAAGTAGGGCACAATTGGTTCCCTATGATTGTAAGTTCTGATGAGCGTAAATGGATGTGGATGGACGAAGGATTAAACACCTTTTTACACCAACGTACTTTAAAGGAAAGATACCCTTCTTACAGCCACGTAACTCCGAAAAAAATTGTTGCTTTTATGATGGGAGATAAAAACATACTACGCCCAATTATGACAAATTCAGATAATGAATTATTCAACCAATTTGGAGCGAATTTCTATATGAAACCAACTGTAGGATTACAAATGCTGCGTAACTCTATTATAGGTAAAGACTTATTTGACGAAGCTTTTAGAGAGTACGCCAACCGTTGGAAATACAAACATCCAAACCCAGGAGATTTATTTAGAACCCTAGAAGATGCAACTGCTACCGATTTAGATTGGTTTTATAAAGGATGGTTTTTTACAACCGACCACGTTGATCAAAAACTGCATAATGTAAAATGGTTTACAGTAAAAGAGGAAAACACAAAAACTTCTGAAAATAATAACAATGAAGCAGAAATGGTTGATGACGTTTTTACAGATTTCTCGAACGGGCCACAAGTTATAAATATGACATCTACACCAGATAGAGGATATGGTCAATTTACATCACGCTTAGATGAAAAAGAATTACGCAAACAACTTTCTGGTAAAAACATTTACGAGGTTACGGTAAAAAATATAGGCGGTTTAATAATGCCCGTTATTATTGAATGGGTTTACTCTGATGGATCTTCGGAAATTGATAGAATTCCGGCTCAAATTTGGAGAAGAAATGAATATGAAATTAAAAAGACTTTTATAAAAGCTAAAACAGTTGTTAAGGTGAACTTAGACCCTAACTTTGAGCTTGCCGATACGGATATGAATAATAACACATTCCCGAAAGCAGATTCAACTTCCGACTTTGATCGCTTTAAAGCAAAAAAATCAAACTAAATTAATTTTAAAATACATCGCATAAAAAAGCCAACTAAATTATTTAGTTGGCTTTTTTTATAATCTTAAAATATAGCTTAAATCTAAGCTTCTTTTTCTTTCTTCTTAAAACTCATAATTACCAAAATTATCATTCCGGTAGTAACCGATAAATCGGCCATATTAAAAACACCTGTTCTAAAAACACCTCCTAAATCAATAAAGAAAAAATCGGTTACAGAGCCGTAAACTACACGGTCGTAAACATTAGCAATACCACCACCTATAATGCTAGCAAAAGCAAAAAGTGATAAATTATCTAAACTTGTATCTTTTAAAATATGACGAAGTACAAATGCTAAAACAACAATAGGTAGAATTAACAATAAAATGATTCTTAAGGTTGGATTTAAATCGCTACCCATACCTAAAAAAGCACCGGTATTTTCAACATTCATTAAAATAAAAGCATCTCCAATTAAAGAAATACGTTCACCCGGATGAATATCTGTACGACCAACAATAGTATTTCTAACCCATATTTTCGAAATTTGATCGACAGCAATGGATAAAACAATAACTAGAATAATGTAAATTGAGCGTTTTGTAAGTTTCATCTACTTATTTGTATCTAACGTTGCAGAAGCTGTTTCCGAAGCTCTATTTATTTTTTTAACTAAACCTTGTAAAACTTTACCTGGGCCAACTTCAGTAAATAAGGTAGCACCATCGTTTATCATTTGTTGTACAGATTGTGTCCAACGTACAGGAGCTGTAAGTTGTGAAATTAAATTTGCTTTAATTTCCGACTCATCAGTAATAGCAGTTGCTGTTACGTTTTGATAAATTGGGCAATTTGGCTTGCTAAACGTTGTGTTTTCTATAGCTGCCGCTAACTCCTCACGAGCTGGCTCCATCATTGGTGAGTGAAATGCTCCACCAACTGGTAATACTAAAGCACGTCTTGCTCCAGCTTCTTTTAAAGCCTCACAAGCTTTGTTTATTGCTTCAACTTCTCCCGAAATCACTAATTGACCTGGGCAGTTGTAATTTGCAGCAACAACAACACCATCAATTTCTTCACATACTTTTTCTACTACAGCATCTTCTAAACCTAAAACGGCAGCCATAGTACTTGGTTCTAATTCGCAAGCTTTTTGCATCGCGATAGCACGTTGAGACACCAGTTTTAATCCGTCTTCAAAAGTTAATGCGCCACTAGCTACTAATGCTGAAAATTCACCTAAAGAATGTCCTGCAACCATATCTGGTTTAAAGCTTTCGCCTAGCGTTTTTGCTAAAATTACTGAATGTAAAAATATAGCCGGTTGTGTTACTTTAGTTTCTTTTAAAGCTTCTGCAGTTCCTTCAAACATAATGTCTGTAATAGGAAACCCTAAAATCTCATTAGCTTTTTCGAATAAACTTTGTGCTAAAGGAGAGTTTTCATAAAGGTCTAAACCCATTCCTGAAAATTGTGCCCCTTGGCCTGGAAAAATATATGCGTTCATAATTGGTTCTTTTATTAGTGTTGCAAAAATAGTAATTATTGGCTATTATCAATAGTTTTAATGATTTTAGCGGGATTAACAATAAAATAAATCCTGCCTAGCAATCTATAAATTACCCGTTGCTGCTTCCGCACAACGTTCACCATCCATAGCCGCAGAAACAATACCTCCTGCATAACCTCCACCTTCTCCGCAAGGAAATAAATTGGAAATTTGAGGATGTGCTAAACTCTCTTTTCGAGGAATAGAAACTGGTGATGATGTTCTAGACTCTACACCAACCACATTGGCTTCTTCTGTATAATAACCATTCATTTTTTGTCCGAATGCTTGAAACCCTTTTCGTAACCTACTCCCAATTAATTTCGGTAAAAGCGAATGTAAAGGCGCCGAATTTAATCCCGGTTGGTATGATGTATCATTTAAACTTGAAGATAAATTACCTTCTACAAAATCGGTTAAACGTTGTGCTGGCGCTACTTGACTTCTTCCTCCGGCTGTAAAGGCCAAACGTTCTAAATTCTTCTGATATTCTAAACCTTTTAACGCTCCAAATTGTTCGTATTTAGGTAAATCTTTATTAACATCTATTTCTACTACAATACCCGAATTGGCATATAGATTATTCCGCTTAGACGGCGACATACCATTTACAACAACTTCTCCATTTGCTGTAGCTGCCGGCACAATAAATCCGCCAGGACACATGCAAAATGAATATACACCACGTTCGTTAACTTGCTGTACTAATCCGTAAGATGCAGCTGGTAAAAGTTCATGACGAGCGCCAGAACAATGGTATTGGATAGAATCTATAATATGTTGCGGGTGTTCTACACGAACGCCCATAGCAAAGGATTTGGCCTCTAAAGCAATATCTTTTTTATCTAGTAAATAAAAAATATCTCTTGCCGAATGCCCTGTTGCTAGAATTACCTTATCCACAGGCATTTCTTCTTTATTTAAAAGTTGAATCGCTGTTATACTATTATCTTTAATAACAAAATCGGTAACTCGGGTTTCAAAATGAACTTCTCCACCATAATTTAATATAGTTTCTCGAATATTTTGAACCACTTTCGGAAGCTTATTTGTTCCTATATGTGGGTGTGCATCGACCAAAATTTGATCGGTAGCACCATGAAAAACTAAATTCTCAAAAATACGGCGTACATCACCACGCTTTAAACTTCGAGTGTAAAGCTTTCCATCACTGTAAGTTCCTGCTCCACCTTCACCAAAGCAATAGTTAGAATCTTCGTTTACAAAATGATCTTGATTTATCGCCTTTAAATCACGACGACGATCTTTTACATTTTTCCCGCGTTCTAAAACAATAGGTTTAAAACCAAGTTCTATACAACGCAACGCCGCATACATACCTGCAGGACCGAAACCAATAATATGAACCGGTTTTCCTTTAGATACATCTTTATAATCAAAAGTATAATCGGATGTTTTTGGTAAGGCTTCGCGAATATAAACAGCTACTTTATAGTTCAACATAATCTTAGCCTTTCGAGCATCAATAGATTTTCTTAAAACTTTTACTCCTGTAATATCTTTTCGATCTATTTCTAACTTTAAAGCAGCCTTTAAAACTAGAATATCACTACGTTCTTCTTCTTTTAATGTAATACGAAGTTGAATTTCTTTCACCATAAATATTGAAGTTCTCTAAAGCAACAAACTATTTGCTTTTCTATTTTCTTTCGTAAGTTAAAAACGTAAATTCATAATCGTGCTTATCATCTTTATTATGAAATTTATGAGCAGTTTCTTTCCATATTGAAGAATCTACTTCCGGAAAAAAAGTATCGGCATCAAAGCTTTCATGTACACGTGTTAATTCAATTTTATCAGCAACCTCCATAGCTTGCTTATAGATTTCACCACCACCAATAATATAGGGCTGCGCATCGCTTTTAGAAGCTTTTATAGCTTCTTCTAAACTATTAACTAATATTACACCATCTGGCGCTTTATAATCGGTTTGCCTTGTAATAACAACATGTGTACGGTTTGGTAATGGCTTTGGGAAACTCTCAAATGTTTTACGCCCCATAATGATATGATGGCCATTTGTTAAGCTTTTAAATCGTTTTAAATCGTCACTTAAATGCCAAATAAGTTTATTACCTTTTCCAATGGCATCATTTTCCGCTGCAGCGACAATAATAGTAAGTTCTTGTTTACCTGTGTTTATAGCTTCTTTTACTTTTTGTTTACTTTTGAAAACCTCACTTTTCACAATAAGCTTTTCTTCTTTAACTAATGTACTTTTTAAAGTTTCTATGCGCACTTGTTGTTTTGCTACAAGTTTTTCTAGTTGTTCTTTTTCCCAAGCTTTACCCATAAATTTATGAGTAACAACTACATTAATTAAATGATATACAAAGAAAAATGACCAAGCTAAAATAGCATACAAAAACCATTCTTTACCAAAAAATGTAACCTCTTTACCAATACCTAAAACCGTATTAGCAATTATTAAAAAAACGGCACCAAGAAGAAATATTACAAAATGAATGTACAATCCTTTCTTTTGCCTAATGCGTTTTTGAGCATTTTCTATAAGCTCTAATTGGTCTTTATCGATTTGTGGAGTGGGTCTTTTTTTTCCGAACATGATGTAAAAATAATAGATGTAAAGTTATAACATTTTAATGATATGCCGAAGTTTATTTAATTAGTCGTATTTTAGAGAAACACAAGCCTATTAAGCTTTAAAACTAATTGAAAATCAAGCAAAAAGGCGATTTTACCATTGCTAATAATATAAAATTCAGCCTAATTTTATTATTTACCGTGAAATAATTAGAACCCATATTAATAAATTGATAATTTTTTGATGTTAAGGCGTTTAAATGATAATGAGTTAATAAACTTTTATAAATTTGTATAATAAAACAACATATTTTACTATGGCTATTAAAAAACAATATTTAAAAAGCAAACCAGTTTGTAAAGTTACTTTTACTGTAGAAGCTGAGGCGGCAAAAAAAGTTTCTATTGTTGGGAGCTTTAATGAATGGAACGAAAAAGCAACACCGTTAAAAAAATTAAAGAACGGAACATTTAAAGGCACTGTTGATTTAGATGCTGAGAACTCTTATGAATTCAAATATATAGTTGACGGAGATTACGTTAATGATACTGCAGCAGATTCTTATGTTTGGAGCGATTATGCTTCTGCTGAGAACAGCGTTGTTAGTGTATAATTACATAACAATACGATATAAAAAAGGGTTTCTAAATATTTAGAAACCCTTTTTTATGCTTTATATTTTGCAAATTTTAAATTGCTACTTTTCCTTTTATATGTGGATGTGGATCGTAACCCTCTAAAGTGAAATCATTAAAATCGAAATCGAAAATATCTTTAATTTCAGGATTCATTTTCATTGTTGGTAACGGACGAATATCTCTAGATAATTGCAACTCTAATTGCTCGTAATGGTTACTGTAAATATGCGCATCTCCAAAAGTATGGATAAACTCTCCAGCCTCGTAACCGCAAACCTGAGCCATCATCATGGTGAATAAGGCATAAGAAGCAATATTGAATGGTACACCTAAAAAGATATCTGCACTGCGTTGATAAAGTTGACAAGACAATTTACCATTAGCTACATAAAATTGAAAAAACGCGTGACACGGAGGTAACGCAGCTTTTCCGTTAGCTACATTCTCGCTAAAAGATTTTGAATTATCTGGTAAAACAGAAGGATTCCAAGCAGACACCAACATTCTACGACTATTCGGGTTGGTTTTTAAACTATGGATTACTTCTTTAATTTGATCTATTTCATCACTATTCCAGTTACGCCATTGGTGACCGTAAACAGGGCCGAGATCTCCATTTTCATCTGCCCATTCATTCCAAATACGCACACCGTTTTCGGTTAAATATTTGGTATTGGTATCACCTTTTAAGAACCAAAGCAGCTCATAAATGATAGATTTTAAATGTAGTTTTTTGGTGGTTACCATCGGAAAACCTTCACTTAAATCGAAACGCATTTGGTACCCAAAAACACTTTTGGTTCCTGTACCTGTACGATCTCCTTTTTCATTTCCGTTTTCTAAAACGTGTTTTACTAAGTCGTGATATTGTTTCATATATGTAAATTTTCCACGAAAGTGGAAACTTATAAATTAATAAATAAGAGCAAACTACAATGTAATTTGAGCGCAGACGAAATTAATCAAATTGTTGAAAATGGATATTATTTCGATTTAATAAATATTAGAAAGTTATTAACTAAGCTAATGTAATTCCCTTTCGGGGAAATGTCACGGTTAACCTATCTACCCAATAATCATTCCAGCAATAGTCGCCGAAATTAAAGAAGCAATAGTACCACCAACAAGCGCTTTCATACCAAATTTAGATAAGGTTTTACGTTGCCCTGGAGCAAGAGAACCAATACCACCAATTTGGATACCTATAGAAGCAAAATTAGCAAAACCACAAAGCATGTAAGTTGCCATGATTATCGATTTCTCGTAACTTAAATGCGTAGCATTTGCCGCATTTTTTAAATCACGTAATTGTATGTATCCAATAAACTCGCTGGCTGCCAATTTAATACCTAAAAGTTGCCCCATTAAAGCCATATCTTCTTTAGCTACACCAATAAGCCACATAAGCGGTGCAAAAGCATAACCTAAAATAAGTTCGATAGATAGTTTAGCGTATGATGTGTTACTAGCAATCCAACTGTTTACAGATGTTACATCTCCAACCCAGCCAAGAATACCGTTAAACATAGCTATAAAAGCCACAAACACTAATAACATAGCACCAACATTAACGGCTAGTTTTAAACCTTCGGTAGTTCCGTTTGCAATAGCATCTAAAAAGTTAGATCCTATTTTTTCTTGAGAAACAGAAACATCGGTATTTACTTCTTCTGTTTGAGGGAATAATATTTTTGAAATTACAATAGCACCTGGCGCTGCCATAACAGAGGCTGCTAACAAGTGTTTTGCATAGAATAATCTTAAATCAGCATCATCTCCACCTAAAAAGCCAATGTATGCCGCCAATACAGCTCCCGCAACAGTTGCCATACCACCAATCATTACCAATAGCATTTCAGATTTGTTCATTTTCTCCAAATACGCCTTAATTAAAAGTGGTGCTTCGGTTTGGCCTAAAAAGATATTTCCGGCAACACTTAAACTTTCGGCTCCCGAAATTTTTAATGTTTTAGAAAGCAACCAAGCCATAGCCTTTACGACGCGTTGAATGATACCTAAATAAAATAAAACAGATGTTAATGCAGAAAAGAATATAATAGTTGGTAGCACTTGGAACGCGAAAATAAATCCGAACGTATCCATATCTACCACTAAACCTTCGAAAAGAAACTTACTTCCAGCTCTTGTAAAATCGAGTACGTTTACAAATAAGCCTCCAATAAATTCAAAAATAGTTTTTATGAATTCTACTTTTAAAACGCCAATAGCAATTAAAAGTTGAAAAGCTAAACCGACAACAACAATTTTCCAGTCGATAGCCTTTCTATTGCTACTAAAAAGAAACGCTACAAAAATAAGCGTAACCATACCTAAAACACCACGCCATAAACTGTTTAAAGTAAACCCCTGGCTAGGTATTATAGTTGCAGTTGCTACTTGTGGTTCTGGTTGCACAGACTCGGCAACTTGAGCGACATTTAATTCTGCTTTAGTAACCACTACCGAATCTTGCAGAGCATTGCTAACAGAATCTGTAGTTTGGCTAATTTCGGCAGTTATTGTTTCGTTTACATCCTGTGCCGTTAATGTTGTAGTTAGAACTAAAAAAAAAGCAACAGTAATCAAAAACAACTTATTCATATTATAGACTTAGGTATTATTCTCTTTTGGAAATTTCATCACGAATATGTGCTGCCTTTTCATAATCTTCATTCGAAACGGCTTCTTCTAGTAAGTTGTGAAGTTCTTCGATAGATTTTGCTTTGTAGTTTTCTCCTGGTTCTTGAGGCTCAAGCTCATTTGCAACCAACTCATCCATCAAAATATTATCTTCCGTATCATCATCCTCTTTTTTAGGATTCACTTTTAAGTAAATACCTGCTTTATCAAGAATGTTTTTAAACGTAAAAATTGGAGCTTGAAAGCGAAGTGCTAAAGCTATAGCATCACTAGTTCTGGCATCTATTATTTCTTCAATTTTATCGCGTTCGCAAATTAAACTTGAATAAAAAACGCCATCTACAAGCTTATGGATAATAACTTGTTTTACAACAATATCGAAGCGGTCTGCAAAATTTTTAAATAAATCATGTGTTAAGGGTCTTGGAGGACTAATTTCTTTCTCTAAAGCAATAGCAATAGATTGAGCCTCGAAAGCCCCAATAACTATAGGGAGTTTGCGGTCGCCATCTACTTCATTTAAAATTAATGCATACGCACCATTTTGGGTTTGACTATAGGAAATCCCCTTTATGTTTAATCTTACTAAACTCATAATTAATAAAAACGCAAAGAACTGTTTAAATTAGGACTTTACCAACTGCATGATGGATAAATTCTAATTTAATCAGTTCTGAATATTATTACAATTTAAAAAAAAATATGTTATTGCTGCGCTTTAAAAGCTTTTAATTTCTCGATGAGTTCTGGAATAACCTGAAAAGCATCTCCAACTACTCCGTAATCGGCTGCTTTAAAAAACGGTGCTTCTGGATCTGTATTAACTACAACTTTCACTTTAGAGGCATTAATACCTGCTAAATGCTGAATAGCACCAGAGATTCCGATAGCGATATACAAATTAGATGCTACAGGTTTTCCTGTTTGCCCAACGTGTTCACTATGTGGTCTCCATCCTAAATCTGACACTGGTTTAGAGCAAGCTGTTGCTGCACCTAAAACTTCGGCCAATTCTTCAATCATACCCCAATTTTCAGGACCTTTTAATCCACGACCACCAGAGACTACAATTTCTGCATCTGCAATAGTTACTTTATCTGTGGCTTTATCTACAGACTCAACGTTTACAGCAAATTCTGGAATGGCAGGCGAAAAATCTTCCGCGGAAGCACTACCACTATTTTCTACTAAACCAAATGCATTATTAGAAACTCCAATAATTTTAACTTCGGTGTTTATTTGCGTGTTTTCGAAAGCTTTATTTGTAAAAGCGGGACGTTTAACGGTAAACGGACTTGTGCTAGATGGTGCTGCAACAACATTAGAAGCATAACCTGCATTTAACCCTACCGCTAAAAGTGGCGCTAAATATTTACTATCGGCACTAGAGCTGATAATAATAACTTTAGCACTTTCGTTTTCGGCCGCTTGCTTAATAACATTTGCATAAGCATTGGCATTAAAACTATTTAATTTATCATTATTAACATGTAACACTTTATCTACTCCGTAATTCCCTAAAACAGATGTGTCTGCGGCATTTACGCTAATAGCTGTAACCGTTGTGCCTAATTGGTCTGCAACGGCTTTTGCATAAGAAGCAACTTCTAACGCTGCTTTTTTAAAGTGACCTTGTTCTGATTCTGTATATACTAAAACTGACATAATATATTCTTTATTTTTTTAATTTCCACGGAAGTGAAAATCTCATTAATGATTTTGTAAACTTGAAAAGACTCTGAAATTAAACTCAGACTAACTCCTTTTCTCTAAATAACCTTAGCTTCATTATGAAGTAAGCTTACCAACTCGTCTAAATTATCTGGAGAAACCAAAGTAACTGCACCTTTTGGAGCTGGTTTTTCAAAAGAAACAGATTGTGTTTCAGGAGAAGCTTCTACAGGTTCTGATACTGTTAATGGTTTTTTACGAGCCATCATAATACCACGCATATTTGGAATACGTAAATCACTTTCTTCTACCAATCCTTTTTGTCCACCAACTACTAATGGTAAACTTGTAGAAACGGTTTCTTTACCACCATCGATTTCTCTAACCGCTTTAGCGCTTGTACCGTCTATTTCTAAACCAATACAGCTATTTACAAAATTTGCATTAGTTAAAGCCGCAAGCATACCAGGCACCATTCCGCCATTGTAATCAATAGATTCACGACCAGCAATAACTAAATCGTAACCACCATTACTAACAACATGAGCTAATTGCTTAGCTACAGAAAAAGCATCGGTAGCTACTGTATTTATGCGTATTGCAGCATCTGCACCAATAGCCAAAGCTTTACGTAATGTAGGCTCGGTTTCTGGACCACCAACATTTACAACATCTACACTGGCACCTTGTTTTTCCTTAAACCACATGGCACGTGTTAATCCAAATTCATCATAAGGGTTTATTACAAATTGTACGCCATTGGCATCAAACTTAGTATTGTCTTCTGTAAAATTAATCTTAGAAGTGGTATCGGGAACGTGGCTAATGCACACTAATATTTTCATAATAATCGCTATTTAGTAAGAATATGTTTGTTTGAGTTTACGAAGTTAATTATTTTATTTCGAAAAATACTATGCATGCATAATAAATTTTTGTTTTTATTTTTTAGAAATCAACTAGTTTTTATCTAGAAACAAAACTAAAACTTTTTATAAACACCTTTAAACAAAGGTATAAACAATTATTTAGACCACTGGTTTTAGTTCACACAATATTAACACCCTATCAGGTTTTATTAAAATTTCACATCATGAAAAGTAATAAAAAACCTACTTACAGAAAAGATTTAAATCGAAAACTGAAGCAATCATGATTTAAAACACCTTATTAAAGGGAAGATTATTCCATCCTTCTTAGTGCAATCCGCAATAATCCCCTTTTCTCATTCTTGAGTTTCATCTAAAAACGTTTTTCTTCTGTTAATTTGATAAAAAAACACAGCACTTACTCCCGACTTGAAAATTTCCATAAATCAAAGTGAAAAAAACAATATTTTTCTCGTAGAAAATTTTTAATTTAGCAACTTGATTTAAAATAGATAGAATGAAGACAATTCAATTTAGAGAAGCCATTTGTGAAGCCATGAGTGAAGAAATGCGTCGTGACGAAAGCATTTACTTAATGGGCGAGGAAGTAGCTGAATATAATGGTGCTTACAAAGCATCGAAAGGAATGCTAGATGAGTTTGGAGCAAAACGTGTTATTGATACACCAATTGCAGAGCTTGGTTTTGCAGGTATAGCAATTGGTTCTACCATGACAGGTAACCGCCCGATTGTAGAATACATGACATTTAACTTCTCTTTAGTAGGAATTGATCAAATTATAAACAACGCAGCAAAAATTAGACAAATGTCTGGTGGGCAATTTAACTGCCCTATTGTTTTTCGTGGACCAACAGGTTCTGCAGGACAATTAGGAGCAACACACTCACAAGCTTTTGAGAACTGGTTTGCTAATACACCTGGTTTAAAAGTTGTTGTACCATCTAATCCTTATGATGCAAAAGGACTTTTAAAAGCATCTATTCGCGACGACGATCCGGTTATTTTTATGGAAAGTGAGCAAATGTATGGTGATAAAGGTGAAGTGCCAGAAGGCGAATACATTATTCCATTAGGTGTTGCCGACATTAAACGTGAAGGTACCGATGTTACTATTGTTTCTTTTGGTAAAATTATAAAAGAAGCTTACAAAGCTGCAGACGAATTAGAGAAAGAAGGTATTTCTTGTGAAATTATCGATTTACGTACCGTTCGTCCATTGGATAGAAAAGCGATTGTAGAATCTGTTAAGAAAACAAACAGATTAGTTATTTTAGAAGAAGCTTGGCCTTTTGGGAACGTTGCTACTGAAATTACTTATTTAGTGCAAAGTGAAGCTTTCGATTATTTAGATGCACCAATTATTAAAATAAACACGGCAGATACACCTGCACCTTATTCTCCTGTTCTTTTAGAAGAATGGTTACCGAATAAAGACGAGGTTATTAAAGCTGTGAAAAAAGTTTTATACAAATAAAACAACATATTTTACGTTATTAAAACTTCATTAGCACAACTGTTAGTGAAGTTTTTTCGTATAATAAAATAACCTATTTGTTTTTTTGAAAGGAACACTGTTACAAACAGACTATTAGCTTCTTTTAAATAAAACATACTAAATGCCCCTGATGAAAACGAAATTAGTTTTATTATTTTTCTTTTTTGGATTGCTTTCTATTGTAGCGCAAACCAAAGTGAGCGGTTATATTTTTGACGAATATAAAGAGCCCGTATCTTTTGCAAACGTCTTATTTAAAGGATCGACCCAAGGAACAATAACCGATGAAAACGGAAAATTCTATTTAGAATCTGACGAAACATGGAGTAACCTTATTGTATCCTTTATAGGTTACGAAACTCTAGATGTGCCTTTAACTAAAAAGGTGAATTACGATTTAAGTTTCACTTTAAAAGAAGAAGCCTCTGCCCTAGACCAAGTGTTAATTGTAACAGGTAAGCAGTCTAAAAAAAACAACCCCGCTATAGATTTACTTCGAAAAATTTGGGAAAACAAACGAAGTAATGGCTTAAAACAGTTTAAACAATACGAATACGATAAATACGAAAAAGTAGAATTCGATATTAACACCATAGATAGCGCTTTAATAAAAAGCAAGCTATTTAGAGGCATGGAATTTGTTTTCGACCAAGTCGACACTTCTAATGTTACAGGTAAAACTTATTTACCTATGTTTATAAACGAAGCCGTATCTACCGTTTATGGCGACAATATTATAAACAAAGAAAAAAACGATTTAAAAGGAAACAAAAACTCTGGGTTTAGTGATAACCAAATAATAATCGATTTTGTAGACGACCTTTATAACGACTTTAATGTTTACGACAACTACCTTAAATTTTTCGATAAAAGTTTTGTAAGTCCCTTATCTAAAACGGGTATTAACACTTACAACTATGTATTATCCGATAGCTCCTTTATTGATAATAAATGGTGTTACAACATTATTTACTATCCGCGTAGAAAAAACGAACTGACTTTTAAAGGAGATTTTTGGGTTGCCGATACCACCTATGCTATTAAAGAAATTAACTTACAGGCTTCAAAAAGTGCAAATATAAACTGGGTAAAAGACATTTATATTGAACAAGAATTTGAAGTATTAAACGATTCTTTATTTTTAGTAAAACGTGATTACATGATGAGTGATTTCGCTTTTAGTAAAAAAGAAAAATCGCGTGGTGTTTATGGCAAGCGTACTACTTTGTACAACAATTACGTATTTGATAAAGAGAAAGATAAAAAATTCTACGATGTTGAAGTTTACAATTTCGATAAAGATGTTTACGATCGTGATGATACCTTTTGGTCGGAAAATCGTTTAGAAAGTTTAAATAAAGATGAGCAAGGTGTTTACAAAATGCTCGATACTTTAAAAACAGTTAAAAAATTTAAACGCCTTTATAATTTAGGAAGTATTTTAACCTCAGGTTATATCGAGTTTAACTCATTACCTCTAGATTACGGACCAATATTTTCAACTTTTGGATTTAATGAAGTTGAAGGTTTACGCTTGCGTGCAGGTGGTAGAACATATTTTGGAAAAAACGATTTATGGCGTTTAGAAGGTTTTATGGCTTATGGTTTTAGAGATGATAAAGTAAAGTATGGCATTTCTGGAAAATGGCTAGTTGATAAAAAGAGTCGTTTAATTATTTCTGGAGGAAACAGACGCGATGTAGAGCAAATTGGAGCGAGCTTAACCACAAGTTCTGATGTTTTAGGACGAAGCTTAGCATCATCTTCTGTAGTAGGCACAAGCACCAACGACAAGTTAACCTCTATAAACTTAACCAGTTTAGCTGTTGAAGCAGAACCATGGCGCAATGTTATTTTTAGATTAGGCGGTAACTACCGTACTTTAGAATCGGCATCTCCAACCTTTAGTTTAGACTACAATACGCCTGATGGATTAGAATCGGAAATTAAACAATTCGAATCGTCTTTATCAATGTCTTATTTCCCGAAACGAAAAATGACAGGTTTTGGCGTAGAGCGTTTAAATGCTAACGATGATTACGCACGTCTTTTTGCGCAAATAACACGTGGAGATAAAGCCATATTCGATGGTGATTTTAACTACACTAAACTTCAGTTCTCATATATCCAACCTTGGCAAATTGGTGGCTTTGGCCGCTTAACCACAACGGTAGAAGCAGGTAAAACCTTTGGTGAAGTACCATTAGGTTTATTAAGCGTTATACCAGGAAACCAATCGTATTTTTCAATATACAATACCTTTTCTCAATTAGACTTTTACGAGTTTGTTTCAGATACTTATGGATCTGTACATTTAGAACATAACTTTAACGGACGTTTATTTTCTCGAATCCCGTTTTTACGTAAACTAAATTTAAGAGAAATAGTGAGTTTCCGTGGCGTTATAGGGGAGCTATCTGATGAGAACTTCGCATTAAGTAACACAGGCTTGCCAAATAGCATTCCGTTAGCAGCGCCATCTAAAAAGCCATACTACGAATATGGTTTTGGTATTGGAAACATTTTTAAAGTATTTAGAATAGATTTTAATTTTAGAGGAAATTACTTAAATGAAGTTGAATATCCAGACGCTAGAAAGTTTGGAGTTACCGGAAGCTTCGGGTTTAACTTCTAGAACCTTATTTATATACAGAAAACGCACAAAGGCAGTAGTTGTCTTTGTGCGTTTTTTTTTGCGACTAAGTAAGCTTGCGCTTAAATATAAAACTTATAAATTGAAGTAGAATTTCCTGAGTACCTTCTTATAAAAAACGATACAAAGAAGCCTTTTAATAAATTTTACGTTTCTGAAACCAAATACCTTCTAAACTTAAGTTTATAGAAAATAAATGGTAATTTTCCTTTATTAAACCGCTTGAAATGGTGCCTTTATTTCCATAAGAATAACTAAAGTTAATCATAGAACTTGTATCACGTTTTAATGGCACACCAATACCAAAATTTATAGCAGAATTACTAATTCGGGTGTTATCTATTTCAATATTTCCGTTATCGTAATTAAATCCTGCACGATACTCTAAGCGGTTAAAAAACTTTAATTGGTTTCCTTTACTTTTAAATTGTAATCCAGCTCCGAAGAAATCTTGATCTACAAAAGTTCCTATTTGATCCGATTGATTGGTATCATCCCAAAAACTTTTCTTGTAATCTAAACTCACCGTAAAAGCTTCTTGAAGTGTAGTTTGCAAACCTAAACCAAATTCTAAAGGCAACTTAAAGTCATCTAAATCAGAATCGGTTTCAAAAACCTCGGTAGTAACGTCGGTGGAAATGGTGGTTGTCCCAATTGTATCACCACTAAGGGTTGCTGGTAAATTAACCACCCCACCAACGGAGAGATTTTTAGCTATATCGTATTGAAATCCTGCACCCAAACGCAGTCCTGAATAGCGACTATCTTCATCTATTAAAATAGAGCTGTAACTGTCGGCAAAAATATAGTTGGTTTCTGTTTCGGTAATTTTTCCAAAAAGCGCAGATGCTGTTATTCCTAATCTAAAATTATCAGTTAACGAGTAACCATAATTCATCTTTAAATCGTTTATTCCACCTTCACCTTCAACCGTTGTGTTAAACAAATTTGTGCTACCTTCAATATAACTTTCTATTCCAGAAATGGTATATCCCACACTAGTAAACGGAATTAGAGTTATTCCGAATCCTGATTTCTCGTTAATAGGAAAAGCAATACCAATGTTAGAAAAGTTGGCTGTAATGCTAGAATTAGAACTCGCTCCTTCTGCCGAAGTATTTGTTTCTCCTTTAAAACCAAAATCGTAGAAAAAAGCGTTTTTAGGAATCGCTCCAAATGATGCCGGATTCGAGTTATTTATAAACGTACTCGATGGTATGGCAATGCCCGATTTTCCTAAACCATTTATTTTACCTGTACCAATATCGTTGGTTAAACCTAAACCGTAAAGCGAATAAGGCGAACTCGATAAGGCATTGGATTGAGCAAAAACTTGACCAGAAAAGACAAGTAAAACGATGCAAAGTGCTATATATTTAGTCTTCATAAATGGCATAAGTTAATTCTAGTTTCAGTTTTAAATCTTCGCTCGAAGCTTCTTCTGCATTAAAAATATAGCGATCTACAGATTGATTGAAATCTTGTCCGTAAATAGCTAAATATAAATTATCATTATACGTAGCATCTAACTTTAAGTTTAGAAAATACGTAACAGGAATAGAATAGGTTAAGGTTTTAAATTCCTCATCGTAAGCCTCTAAAAGACCATAAGCAGTTTCACCTGCGGCATTGGTAAGTGTGCTATAAATATCTCCTTTTCTATCAATTAAAAACACACTCAGCGAATCGCGAATAGATAAGTTATCGGAAGATGAGTTTTGCTTTATAGACACCTTTAAACTTGCATTTAAAATGCTTCCATTTCCTTCAATATCATTAATGCGTTCCACATAAGGAATATCTATTCGAGTCGCTAAACCTGTTCCCGATTGTGCAAAACTATTATCATCGGTATCTGTACTAAAAAGTTGTGTTTCTTCACTTTCTAGATCTGCAAAATAAGTGCTCGTATAATCGCTAGAAACATTATGAAAGCTGTTAGTAGAGTTTAAGTAAAACTCAATAGTCTGGCTATCCTCAACTTCAACCTCATCATCTTCCGAGTAGTATAAACGCAAAAAACTACTAGTCGCAAACCCTAAAACACTAGAATTGCTATCGTCTGGATTTACTAAAAGCCCTTTGTATTGATTTAAAAACTCATCGCTTGTAGTAATTTCATTATCTCTTATTTTTTCATATAATTCCTTACCAAAAACATCGCTAATACTAATATGGAGCGAATCTTCTTTTATTGGATAAGGCTGAAATGTTTTTGTACCAATAGCCGTTTCACTAACCTCAAAATTGGTAGTGTTATAAAAATAACCGTCATCACTTTTAATATCATCCAAAATATTAAAAACGTTAATAGTTTGCGTTTGTGTAGTATCGTTATAAAAGTAGTTATCGTACTTTAAAATTAATGCGATAGAATCGTAAGCTGCCTCATTATCTATACTTGCAAAAGGGTATGCTAACTGTAAATAACTTTTTGCTTTAGTTTTCCCGAAAACGTCATCGGTATAAGCGCCAACTAAAAGTCTACTACTATTAGAAACCGCAATAGAATCGAACTTAAAGGTAGAAGCATTTACCGTCATAGAATCGATAAAGTAGACTTTAGTATCTACTTGTATCCAATCTTCTCCCACGGGAACTGCGGTATCATCTCCTTCACAAGCCATAAAAAACGCTAGGCCCATAAAAATTAATGACACAGAAAAGAACTGTTTCATTTTCATATAAAATCTTTTTTTTATGCGAACCTAAATAAACACTTCATTTAAATAAAACATGTTATACAAAGGCCTTGTTTTAGTATGCCAATACCCTTATTTAACCGACCAACACGCCAAATACTGGTTGGTCTAGAAAATAGCCGTGTTGGTATAGACTAATCCCGAGAATATCAATTATGTTTTTATATGGCGTTAGTAACAGATAGTTTTGCTGAAAAGATTAACAAAAGAAGAGATATCGAATTATGAAAAATAAATTAAAAGTCCTTTTAGGTTTAGGTGTTTTTATAGGTCTATTTGTAAGCTGCAGTAGCGATGATGATGACGAAGAGCGTGGAAACTGGATAGAACGCTCAATTTTTGATGGTGTTCCAAGAAGTAATGCAGCTAGTTTTGTGATAGACAATTTAGGGTACATGGGTACTGGATATGATGGTGACGATTACTTAAACGATTTTTGGCAATATAACATTGAAGGAAACTATTGGTCTCAAAAGGCAAATTTCCCTGGTAGCGAACGTAGTTCTGCTTCTGGAATGGAAATTGACGGCGATGGTTACATTGGTGTTGGTTATGATGGTTTAGATGAATTAAGCGATTTTTACAAATATGATGTTGCTTCAAACTCATGGTCTCAAATAGCAGACTTTGGCGGTGGCGTTAGGCGTGCAGCTGTAAGTTTTGGTGTTAGCGGTAATGGTTATGTTGGCACAGGTTATGATGGTGATAACGATTTAAAAGATTTTTGGAAATATACTCCTGGAACTGATACATGGAGCGAACTTGTAGGTTTTGGCGGCGATAAAAGAAGAGATGCAACAACCTTTACTATAGACGATAAAGTTTACCTAGGTACAGGGGTTAGCAACGGTGCTTATAAAACAGATTTCTGGGTGTTCGATCCTACAACTGAAGTTTGGTCTAGCTTAACCGATTTAGACGATGACGATGATTACAATGTAGTACGCTCTAACGCTGTAGGTTTCAGTATGAGCGGATTAGGATATATTGCTACCGGTTATTACGGTGGTGCCATGACCTCTATTTGGGAGTACGACCCTATCAATGACGATTGGGAAGAAATTACAAACCTAGAAGCTACTGCAAGACAAGACGCTGTTGCTTTTTCTACAGGAAGCCGTGCTTTTGTAAGCTTAGGAAAAACAGGTACTTTGTACTTAGATGATACATTCGAAGTGTTCCCTCAGGATGATTATGATGATGAAGATTAATAGCAAATTTTATATCATCCATTAATTAAATTCCAAAGTAATTTGTTCATTATTTAAGAGCAATTACTTTGGTTTTTCTTGTTTAAAAAAAATATAAATAATGTTTAGAAGAAAAATAATATTAGTTTTAGTGGTAGCTTTGGTGCTAACTAGTGGATTGTATATGGCTAATTCCGATATATTTAAAGCATCTAACCCTTATAAGACTGAAGTTTTTAAAGTTGAAAATGGTTTTGGATATCAAATAAATTATAATTCGAAATTACTCATTAAACAAGAATACATTCCGGCCGTTCAATTAAACAAAACGTTTTGCACAGAGCAAGATGCAAATAGTGTGGCTCAATTGGTTAGTGAAAAACTAAATAATAAAGAAAATCCACAGATAACGCTAGAAAACTTAAACCAGTTAAACATAGCACTTAACTGCAACAATTAAATGGAAACAACAGTACAATCTTCTTTTTTTGGCGTAAAGAGCCGGAAACAAATTATACTTCATATCTCTATATGGACCATTTTTGTTTTTATGCATTTAATTCAGGCCAGACCGGGAGAAGATTTAATAAACTTCAGCAATAGCTCTCTTTTTGTAATAAACATTATTTTATTTTACCTCAACTATTTAATATTAGTTCCTAAATTATTACTTCATAAAAAAACAGGTTTATATATTTTTTGTGCTATTGTTTTTATTGCTTTTTTCACCTTCTTGTTTAGAGAACTAAACTATGAATTTAACAAGAGTTATAATATTTTCGATAGAGGACCTATGCCCAATAGAGGCCCAAGGTCCAAACATTTTTTATGGGGACTCAAAGGCGCCATGATCGCTATTAACAGCTTTTTAATATTAGCGATTGGTACTGTAATTAGAATGTATACCGAATGGAGTAGCAACGAGATAACTACAAAACAAATAGAGGCGCAAAAATCATCATCGGAATTACATTTTCTGAAAAATCAAATTAGCCCTCACTTTCTATTTAACTCTTTAAACAGTATCTATTCGCTTACTACAAAAAAATCTAACGACGCTCCAGAAGCTGTTATTACACTTTCTGAATTGTTGAGATATATGTTGTACCAAACCAATCAAGATTTTGTTTTATTAAGTAACGAACTCGATTATGTTCAAAATTATTTAAAACTTCAGCGTTTACGTATTGCCAACAATGAACACGTTACTATAAACATTCACGGTGGAATAAACAGCCAAAAAATAAGACCACTTTTACTTATTTCTTTTATAGAAAACGCTTTTAAATATGGTACCGATTTTAAAGGACACACTAAAATTAAAATTGAAATTTATGTTAAAGATGATGAACTTCAATTTACATGTATTAACTTGATAGGCAGTAGAAAGAACGATAAAACTAGTTCTGGAATTGGATTGCAAAACACAAAAGACCGCTTGAGTTTACTATACCCAGATAGTCATTGGTTAACTATTAAAGAAATCGATAATGAGTTTGTTGTAAATTTGACGTTAAAACTCTAGTAAAACTATTTAAGATGAAGTGTGTAATTATAGATGACGAGCCTCTAGCTATTGATGTAGTAGAATCTTATGTGCAGCAAGTTGGCGGTATAGAAATTGTCGCAAAGTGCACAAACCCACTAGAAGCTATTATTCTTTTGAACAAACACCAAGTAGATTTAGTGTTTTTAGATATTGAAATGCCAAACTTAACCGGTATCGATCTTGTAAAAGCTATAGACAATATGCCGCAATTTATATTCACAACGGCATATCCAGAATACGCTTTAGATGGTTTTAACTTAAATGCTACAGATTATTTAGTAAAACCAATTCCATTTCATAGATTTTTAAAAGCCATTTCTCGTGCAAAAGAAAAGTATGAGCTAGAGAATAAAGTAGTTGTAAGCCCGCAAGTAACAGAAACAGCAGCACCTATTGCAGTTGATAATTTTATTTTCGTTAAATCGGAATATGAAAACATTAAAATAAATATAGACACTATTGTTTATTTACAAGGCTTAAAAGATTACATTAAAATTTACACCTCAGATACTCAAAAACCGATATTAACCTTATCTAGTTTTAAGGACATATTAGATAAACTTCCTCCGTCAAAATTTATAAGAGTTCATAAATCTTACGTTGTGAGCATAGAACACATAAAAGCTATTCAAAAATCTAAAATTTTGGTGGCAGACATGCGTATTCCTGTTGGAGAAACTTATAAGGATACCGTTATGAAACGATTGGGTGTTTAATTAGCGATTCACACTCCTTATTAAACAACTTTAAAACCTAAACACACTTATTTAGAGCTTAACTGCACTGTCTATATTCTATAGCGCGACAATGTTTACTAACGGAAGTAAAACCCGCTTACATAACCTCTTTTACAATCCACTTAAAAAGCATACTATTTTTAAATATTGTGCATAAAAAAAGCCTTATCTAATAAAAGATAAGGCTTTTGTACTGAAGACGGGACTTGAACCCGTACGTCCTAATGGACATTGGATTTTAAGTCCAACGTGTCTACCAATTCCACCACTTCAGCATTGGAATATTTTAAGGCAAAAATTCTCAGAGCGAAAGACGGGATTTGAACCCGCGACCCCCACCTTGGCAAGGTGATGCTCTACCCCTGAGCTACTTTCGCAGTCTTTTAATGAACGAGCAATATTGCTATTGCGGTTGCAAATTTAAGACTTTTATTGGATTACCAAAGCCTTTTTCAAAAAAAAATTAAAAAACTTTCTAAACCTGCTTTTTCTTCACCAGCATTCGCTTAATTTCATTCAGTTTCATAAGCGCTTCTACCGGTGTAAGTGTATCAATATCAATATCTAATATTTCGTCTTTTATATTTTCCAGTAATGGGTCGTCTAAATTAAAAAAACTGAGCTGCATATCGTCTTGCATCGATTTTACTTTATTTGTGAGTTCTTCACTAGAATGCGACTTCTCTAATTTCTCTAAAATTTTATTCGCACGGTGTAAAACTTGTTGTGGCATACCTGCCATTTTTGCCACATGTATTCCAAAACTATGCGCACTTCCGCCTTCAACTAGCTTTCTCAAGAAAAGTACATTGTCTTTTAATTCTTTTACAGAAACATTAAAGTTTTTAATACGTCCAAAAGTTTCTGTCATTTCATTCAACTCATGGTAATGTGTTGCAAATAACGTTTTAGGTTTTGCCGGATGCTCGTGCAAGTATTCACTAATAGCCCAAGCAATAGAAATACCATCGTATGTACTTGTACCACGTCCAATTTCATCTAAAAGCACCAAACTACGTTCAGATATGTTATTTAGGATAGACGCCGTTTCGTTCATCTCTACCATAAAAGTAGATTCGCCCATCGAAATATTATCACTAGCACCTACTCTAGTAAATATTTTATCTACCAAACCTATTCTAGCTTCTTTTGCTGGCACAAAACTCCCCATTTGAGCCAAAAGCACAATAAGTGCTGTTTGACGTAAAATAGCCGACTTACCAGACATGTTAGGCCCCGTAATCATGATAAGTTGTTGTGTGGTTCTATCTAAAAACACATCGTTGGCAATATAAGCTTCACCAATAGGCAATTGTTTCTCAATTACGGGGTGGCGACCTTCCTTAATTTCTAAATCGTGAGACTCATCTATTACAGGATAGATGTAACTATTATCTTTTGCTAATTGCGCAAAACCACATAAACAATCTATTTGCCCTATTAAAAAAGCGTTTTGTTGGACAGCCTTTATATATTGATTCATCCAACTTACCAATTCAGCAAATAGTTTTTGCTCAATGGCTTGTATTTTATCTTCGGCACCTAAAATTTTGGCTTCGTATTCTTTTAACTCCTCAGTAATATAACGTTCTGCATTTACCAAGGTTTGTTTTCTAATCCATTCTTCTGGCACTTTATCCTTATGTGTATTTCGCACCTCTATATAGTAACCAAACACATTGTTTGATGCTATTTTAAGCGATGTAATACCGGTACGCTCACTTTCGCGGGCCAACATACCGTTTAAATAATCTTTTCCAGAAGTAGAAAGCGCTCGTAACTCATCTAGTTCTTGAGAAAAACCTTGAGCAATACTATTTCCTTTTAAAACATTTACAGGAGCCTCTTCATTTAGAGTTTCTATAATTTTAGCACGAAGCACTTCGCAACTCTGCAACGTATCTCCTATAATTTTCAACGATTCGTTATCGCAATTGGTAGCCAACGTTTTTATTGGTACAATAGCTTCTAATGAATTTTTAAGTTGAATAACCTCGCGCGGATTCACTTTAGTTGTAGCCACTTTAGAAATTAAGCGCTCTAAATCTCCAATTCCTTTTATATGGTTTTGAATGGTTTGCAACGTAATATCTTCTGTTTTTAAAAACTTAACCACCTCATGGCGCTGTTTTATTTTTGCCACGTTTTTTAATGGCAAAGCCAACCAACGTTTTAAAAGCCTACCACCCATTGGTGAAATAGTTTTATCTATAACATTTAAAAGGGTTACGGCATTATTATTTGTAGAATTATAAAGTTCTAAATTACGAATGGTAAAACGATCCATCCACACATAATCATCTTCCGCAATACGCGAAATAGATGTAATATGCTGTAGTTTATGGTGCTGCGTTTCTCCTAAATAATGCAAAATAGAACCCGAAGCAATAATCCCTTCGTACAAATCTTCTATACCAAAACCTTTTAATGTTTTAGTATCAAAGTGTTTTATTAAGGTTTCGTAGGCGTAATCGGTTTGGTATACCCAATCTTCTAAATAAAAGGTATGAAAATCTTCTCCAAAGGTTTCATTAAACTTAGCGCGCTTTTGTTTAGAAACTAAAACTTCACTTGGGTTAAAATTTTGAAGTAATTTATCGATATACTCCGCATTACCTTGCGATGTTAAAAACTCACCGGTAGAAATATCTAAAAACGAAATTCCTATATATTTTTTATCAAAATAAACCGAACATAAAAAATTGTTCGATTTAGACACTAAAACCTCATCGTTTAAAGCCACACCAGGTGTTACCAACTCGGTTACACCACGCTTTACAATATTTTTGGTTTGCTTTGGATCTTCGAGCTGGTCGCAAATAGCAACACGCTCGCCAGCCTTAACCAATTTAGGTAAATAGGTGTTTAATGAATGGTGCGGAAAACCAGCCAATTCAATCTCGCTTTCGCTACCTGCACCACGCTTGGTTAAAATAATACCTAAAATCCCTGCTGTTTTTACAGCATCGGAACCAAAGGTTTCGTAAAAATCGCCCACTCTAAACAGCAACAAAGCATCAGGATATTTAGCCTTGATGGCGTTGTACTGTTTCATTAACGGTGTTACTTTTTTACTTTTTGTTGCCAATGGTTTTCTGTTTTAGTAAGTTTGCTAAAGTAACTATTATTCTATTTTTTTTGAAGTTGAAACCATAGAAGTTATTGCTATTTGTTCACAAATTCACGAATATTATTTATTAAACCGAATATTAGAACGGAGTAAGCACACAACAGTGGCGCGTTAGGGATTAAACGGCCTGTTTGAGCTCTTTTTGTGTGGTTGCACCTATGCAACACAAAAAAGCGAGTAGTGCAAGCCCGACCCTTGGGGAACGCCAAAAGAAATAAACACGTTAAATTAGACAGGTTTTCGCTTTCGCGGAAATAAAAAACATATAAGTACCATGCGTAAATTAAAAAATAACGAACTAGACAGGCTGAGTGTTGATGCTTTTAAGGAGGCTAAAAAAACACCAATTATTATTATTCTAGATAATATTAGAAGCTTAAATAATATTGGTTCGGTGTTTAGAACCAGTGATGCCTTTTTGATTGAGAAAATTTACCTCTGCGGTATTACAGCAACGCCACCACATAAGGACATCCATAAAACGGCACTTGGAAGCACGGATACCGTAGCTTGGGAACACGTTGAAAACACCATGGATTTGGTTGAAAAACTTAAAGCCGATAAAGTAAAAATCTGTTCCATTGAGCAAGCTGAAAATGCAACCATGCTTAACAATTTTACTCCAGAGGAGAATACGAAATACGCACTTGTTTTTGGTAACGAAGTTAAGGGTGTAGCACAAAATGTGGTTAGCGCTAGTGATGTGGTTATTGAGATTCCACAGTACGGCACAAAACACTCTTTGAATATTTCTGTGAGTTGTGGTGTTGTTGTTTGGGATATATTTAGTAAATTGGTAAACCAATTTAACTAACAATGAAAATTAATTTAAAATTATCCATTTTAGCAGCTCTTCTTTTCGCTGCTGCTGCAGTTTACGCGCAAGAAATCCCTATCAAACATCTTGATATGGAAATGCAAGAAAACCAGCAAGAACAAAGTAAAAACATTTTAACCGACGAGATTGACGGTGTCACTACCGAACACATTACCATTAATAGCGATATTACCCAAAAGGTAGATATTAATGACACGCACAAAACCATTTATTTATTTATAACTGGTAATGCAACATTAACTTCTGGTGGTAAAACTTACGAGATTGTACCAGAAACTATTATGTTACCGAACAATGTTGACGATATTGCATTTAAAGCTGATGAGAACGAAACACTACATTACCTTAAAATATCGGTTTTACAAACAGAATTAGACCTTGTAGATATTAAAACGTTCCCGAAAGAAAATGTAGATAATATTTATTTTAAACAATTTACAGATTGCGAATCGTACACGGAACCTATTAAGAGTCCGCAAACTACAAGTAGAACTATATTACCTAACAAGTACATACCAAGAGTGGCTATGGGAACAGTTAGAACTATTGGCCCGGACAAAGTTGGTGCGCACGTACACGGTATGCTAGAGCAATTATTTTTAGGTCTTACGGACAACAACAGTGTTGTTTATGCCGATGAAGCTCAGGTTGATTTTCCTGAATACTCTTTATTACACATTCCAAGAGGTTCAAGCCACTCAGTAAGTGTAGAAGCGGATAATGAAATGTATTATGTTTGGATGGATTTCTTTGTTGATAAAGACGGAGAAGCCTGGCTAGAAACACATAACAAGGAAGAAAAATAAAAACTTCTTTTTTAAAATTAAACACATAGTGCAAACTAAGTTTTTGAAAACCTACTTTATTAAGGGTTTACTAAAATTTAGTTTGCATTTTTGTTATAATGAAACCTGAAAAACATTAAAGAGGTGACAAAAAAAGCTAAAAAACCATGGCCAACTAAAGATGCCATGAATCAGATTTACGAATTAAACCTTTGGGGTGGTAGTGAATTCGATTTCTATTCCGGATCTGGCTCTCACGATCCTGATATTATAAATCCGTATTTAGATGTTTTAACTGCTTTTTTAGAATCACATAACAGAACTTTAACAGTCTGCGATTTAGGTTGTGGTGATTTTAATATTGGCAAACAGCTTACTCAATTCACAAAAAAATATATTGCCGCAGATATTGTAGAAAACCTTATTGAAAGAAATAAACAAATATACCAAGCTGATAATTTAGAATTCCATTGTCTAGATATTGCTAAAGACGAACTCCCAACGGGTGACTGTATTATTCTTCGCCAAGTATTACAGCATTTATCTAACTTAGAAATAACAAATGCGGTTAAAAAACTAGAAAACTATAAGTATATTATTTTAACGGAACATATACCTCTAGATCCATTTATTCCGAATAAAGATATCATTTCCGGGCAAGGTATCAGGTTGAAACAAAATAGTGGTGTTAACTTATTAGAAGCGCCTTTTAATTTGAAAGTTAATAACGAAACCTTGCTTAATGAGTACACTTTGGATAATGAGAAAGGACGAATTGTAACGAAGTTATATGAAGTGTTTTAATTAAAAAACGGAGTTTGTTTTTTTTCAAAATACAGTTTCATCACCTAAATACTAAGGTGTTTTACAAAAATCAACGCTGATAAATTTCTTCATTCTCAAGATATCATAAAATATACACTCTTAGAAGATAACGAAACCCAAGAAAAGCATTAACTTCTAAATTACTCATACACAATTGTTAACAAATCAATCACTCATCTAACAAGAACAAATACTTAAATAGAGTAAAATATTCAACAAAATTTAACTAAGAATTTTCTTCATTTTAAATAATTAAACATCTACTTTAGCCTTCGTTTTATTTAAAACATTAATCATGTTGATTAACTTTTAAGTTAATCCTAAAGCAAAAGTGGAATCCAGAAACCACTTAAAAAAACGGGGCGAAATCCGAAAAGCCTTAAGAGTAGGACCAAATTTAAATTAAAATTATGTTAAAAAAAGCCAAATCACTAATCGCTATGCTAGCAGTAGCAGCAGTAATGACTAGTTGTTCTGTTACCTTACCAGTAAACGCTACAAGTAACAGTGTTGGTAGTAAAGTTGGAACAGCAAAAGCAACTGGTTACTTAGGATTTTTATTTTTCAATCAAGATGCTAGTATCCGTACTGCAGCTAAAAATGCTGGAATTTCAAAAATATCTACTGTTGACGTAAAATCAAGTAATATTCTTGGATTAATTGTAAGCTATGAAACTATCGTAACAGGAGAATAGATTTACCCTAATTCATGGTGCTATAATCTAATAGCACCATGAATTTAATTAGATATAAATGACAAAAACTCTTACTGCTATATTTTGCTTATTGTTTATAACCTCATGTTCAAACAATAACAAAAACGAAATACCCCTATTTAATAACATAGTAATAAAAAAAGCTACGGGAGAATCTGAAAAACCTTTAAACCAACTTATTTCTAACAGTCATAAGGAAAATTTAAATTACAAAAGCATACAAATCCCTTTATACAGGTACTTAAACAGTAAAAATTACAAAATTTTTATTGGCTTACCTTACAATACTACTATTGAAAAAATGATTGCTACCGAATTAAAAAACAAAACTGACAACACAATTTATTTTGAACAAGATTCGATTTCATTTATTAAACAAATCAAAAAAGACGATAATTACGCAACAACCTATGTAACTAAAATTGAGGACAACTCGATAATTTACTTTTGCGGAGTATCTAAATCAAAAAAAACATCTGACTCTTTATTTAATAAAGTTGAGTTTTCTAAAAGAATAATAAACAAAAACTAATGCTGATTACTAAAAAAATTCCTGCTATTAAAAAAAGTAACGTTATATTAAAAAAATATTTCTTACTCCTTTTTTGTTTTATTTCTCTAATATCTTGTGTTAGCGTAAAGCCAACAAGTTCTAAATCTGCAAAAAATTTATATGAAACTTTTTTCACAGGAGAAGAAGGAACTCAATATTTTATAAAACCCTTAAAATTTGAAAGTAATTCTAGCGACCTACTATATTTAGACATAACTTTCAAACATAAAAAAATAATAAAAGATTCTGGAACCTTAAATTTTTCTGTACTGAATAACAATGCCTTTAATGATATTGATAGCCTAATAATAACTAATGGTGAAACCCCCAAAACTATAAAGGATATAAATTTCCTTTTCTCAGAAAAAACAAATAAAGAGTATAAGTCAAGATTTTCAGGTAAACTACCACTAGAACAAGTAAAATCTTTGTTTATAAATCCAAACTGGAAACTTACTCTTTACAAGAAAGAAAACAAGACCGAATTTATCGCTTCTAAAAAATCAAAAAAATCAATTGGAAAGTTATATTCAGATATTTTTAACATATTCTAGATACTCTACTCACAAATTCCACCCAAAACCCAAAGGTAATCACTTCTATTTGCAACAAAATCTCGATTAGAAATATCGATAATTTTTACATTAACATTCTTCTGGCTTTTTAAGAACTCTAAATAACCGGAATTGATTTTTATCAACAAATTCTATATATTTTTAAAAAGAAGTAAAAAGAACACCCCAAAAACCGTTAATACAGAAATACTTATCAATTCAATTAAGTACTTACTGAAAAAAGTTCTATTTTTATTGAAAACCTAATTAAAACGCAAAGACATCAAAAAATCAACTTTGATATATGTATGATAAGCGTTCTTACTTTATAGGCTCAACTTTATTAACAATGACACCTAGAATTTATGGCTGATAAAAATCCAGAATCAGAACGTTTAGCAACTCCTAACAACTACAAAAACTGGAAAAACTGGGGGCCATATTTAGCCGAAAGGCAATGGGGAACTGTTAGAGAAGACTATAGTGAACATGGGGAATCGTGGGAATTTATCGATCATGAAAAAGCCAGAAGTAACGCCTATAGATGGGGAGAAGAAGGCATAGGTGGTTTTTGCGATGCCAAAGAAATTTTATGTTTAGCTCCTGCATTTTGGAATGGGCAAGACACCATTTTAAAAGAACGGTTGTTCGGCCTTACCAACAACCAAGGAAACCACGGAGAAGACGTTAAGGAACTTTATTTTCATCAAGTATCTACACCAACACATTCATACAACAAATACCTCTACAAGTATCCGCATTGCAAATTTCCTTACGGTGATTTGGTAAAGGGAAATAGAAAAAGTCGAGACGAAGATGAGTATGAAATATTAGATACAGGTTGCTTTAAAGACAACGCTTATTTTGATTGCTTTATTGAATACGCGAAAGGTGACATCGAAGACATTTTAATGAAAGTCACTGTTGTAAATAGAGGTTCGAAAACTGCCGACATTCATGTATTACCTCATTTATGGTTTAGAAATGTATGGAAACACAATAAAAAATTTGAACGTCCAATTATAAAATCTACAAAAGAAGGCTGTGCACAATCTAGCAGCAGTAGAAATGGAGAATATTATTTGTATCATGAAAACGGGAAGCCTTTATATTGTGAAAACGAAACCAATAACGAACTTATCTATAATGTAAAAAATGAAGTTCCTTATGTTAAAGATGGTATTCACGAACACGTTGTAAATAAAAAAAACACTGTAAACCCAAAAAATACGGGTTCTAAAATGGCCGTTTGGCATAAGTTTAGCTTAAAAGCTGGCGAAGAAAAAAGTATTAAAATACGCCTTAGCAAAAATGAATTAAATAATCCGTGGGAAGCGTTTGATTCTATTTTTGAACTAAGAAAAGCAGAATGTGAAGAATTTTATGCTGATATAATAAAAAAAGATTTACCCGAAGCAAGACAAGACCTTGCTAAAAAAGCTTTTTCAGGATTATTATGGACTAAGCAGTTTTATTATTTTGATGTTTTTAAATGGCTTTTTGGTGGTCCTGGAGAAAACAAACCGAATAGAACGAACATGCGGAATTATAGTTGGCAACACCTTACCAATAGACATATTATTTCTATGCCCGACAAATGGGAATACCCTTGGTATGCCGCTTGGGATTTAGCTTTCCATATGGCCTCGTTTGTAGAAATCGACCCCTATTTCGCCAAAGACCAATTACTGTTGGTATTGCAGGAAAACTACATGCATCCTAACGGTCAAATCCCTGCTTACGAATGGAACTTTAGCGATGTTAACCCGCCTGTACACAGTTATGCTGTATGGAAAGTATATGAAAAGGATAAACAAAAAACAGGAAAAGGAGATCTTGAATTTTTAGAAAAAGCATTCCAAAAACTTATGATTAACTACACATGGTGGGTTAACCAAAAAGACAAAAACGGAACAGATCTATTTGAAGGCGGCTTTTTAGGCTTAGATAACATTGGTGTTTTCGACAGAAACCACATGCCAGAAGGTATCACAAGAATGCAACAAGCAGATGCTACCAGCTGGATGGCCATGTTCTCTATTAATATGCTGCGCATGTCTCTTGAACTTGCTAAAAACAATAAAGTTTACGAAGAACCTGCTGTTAAGTTTTTTAGACATTTTTTGAATATCGCTTGGGCCATGCACCATATTGGGAAAAAAGATATTTCACTTTGGGATGATGATGATAATTTCTATTACGATGTGGTTGAAATGGATAACGGCAGAACCGAACGACTAAGAGTTCGTTCTTTAGTAGGTGTTATCCCCATGTTTGCAGTAGAAATTATTAACAAAGATTTATTTGAAGAATTAAAAGAGTTTAGAAGAAGAGCAAATAATATTATAAAAACACGACCAGATTTAGCTTCTCTAATTTCGAACTTAGAAAAAGCCAACAAAGACGGAAACTTCATGTTTTCTATTATGCGAGGCTTTAGATTAGAACACTTATTAAAACGTTTACTGGATGAAGACGAATTTCTATCAGATTTCGGAATTCGGTCGCTTTCAAAATATCATGAAAAACATCCTTTCGTATTTAACCACAATGGACACCACCAAATTCAATATGAGCCTGGAGAAAGCCGCTCTAACATGTTTGGAGGCAACTCAAATTGGCGTGGACCGATTTGGATGCCTTTAAATTACATGATTATTCAATCGTTACGTAAATATTATGAATTTTATGGCGATGAATATACTTATGAATTTCCAACAGGTTCGGGAAATAAACTTAATTTAAAGCAAATTGCAAATGAACTAACTAAAAGATTAATAAAACTTTTTGAACCTAATGAAGATGGCAAATATCAATACCACTCTGATGACCCTGATAAGGTTTTTACAAAAGACGAACATTTTAAAAAGGAACACTTTTTCTATGAGTTTTTTGATGGCAACACAGGCAGAGGACTAGGAGCATCGCATCAAACAGGATGGACATCACTTATTGCAAATTTAATTATGGAAATGGACGAGGATTAACTTCTGTTTTCTCCATATAATCTTACACCTACTCCATTAAGACATCTTGTAAAACGAGAATTTTAATGGAGTAGTTATTTTATTTACTCTCCGCAAATTTCACCTAAAACCCAAAGGTAATCACTTCTATTTGCAACAAAATCTCGATTAGAAATATCGATAATTTTCACATTAAAATTTTTCTGACTTTTTAAGAACTCTAAATAACCCGAGTTAATTTTTTCAAGATAATCGTCTGCTATATTTTGTTCGTAATCGCGTCCGCGTTTTTTAATATTTTGCTGTAAACGCTCAGTATTTTGATATAAATAAATGTATAGTTCCGGCTTTGGGATATCTTTATACATTAAATAAAACAACTTCCGGTACAAACCATACTCGTCGTTATTTAAGGTGATTTTAGAAAAAATAAGCGATTTAAAAACATCGTAATCGCTCACTACAAATTGCTTAAACAAATCGAGTTGTGCCAAATCTTCCGAGATTTGCTGATATCTATCAGCTAAAAAAGACATTTCTAAAGTAAAAGCATAACGCTGCGCATCACTGTAAAACTTAGGTAAAAACGGATTATCCGCAAAACCCTCCATTAGCAATCTTGCATTAAAATCTTGCGCTATTTTATTAGCCAAACTGGTTTTACCTGCACCAATATTTCCTTCAATAGCGATATAATTGTATTTAGAAAAACCGAGCGATTTAGTTGGGTTTTTTAACCAAATATTAATGGGCTCCAAAACCGAATCATCTTTACAAGCTGCCAATAACTCAGCTACTGTTTTTCCAAGTTTAGCATGTTTCACTTTTGCAGCAACATCGTTAAGCGGTAATAAAACAAACTTTCGTTTTTGCATTTCCGGGTGCGGCACCTGCAAAGTTTCGGTGTTTATTATTTCATCTTCAACTAAAACAATATCTAAATCTATTATTCGAGCTTCGTAAGTATCTTTTAATTTTCGTGTTCTTCCTAAATCGGTTTCAATAGTTAACAACAGATCTAGAACATGTTGCGGCTCTAAATCACTCTCTAAAACCAAACAACAATTTAAAAAATCTTCACTTTCAAAACCAAAAGCAGGCGATTTGTACACTTTGGAAATCAATCTAATACTACCTATCTGTTGATAAATAGCATCTACGGCATTTTGTAAATTTTTAAATTTATCGCCTTTATTACTTCCTAATGCAATATGAAATGTTCTTGGTTTCGTCATAAGTATCGGCAAAATAATGAAAACTAAATGGTTTCATTGTATATTTACACGAGGTATTTATTCACAACTTTATATGACTTTAAAAGACAAACTCGCTGCCCAACGAATTTACATGCTTTTGGGAGCCTTATTTATTACCTCTTTAGTAGTTTCTAATCTTATTTTTCAGAAGTTTTTTTACTGGCATCCTTTTGATGTTGAAATTTTTGGATCTAAACTTTTTGAAGTTTCTGTTGGCATACTACCCTACCCTATTACTTTTTTAATCACCGATTTAATAAGTGAAATTTATGGAAAAAAGCGCGCCAACCAAATTGTGACAGCCGGAATTTTCGCTTCATTTTTCTCACTTTTAATTGTTTACGTTTCTAGCATAGTTCCCGCAACATCATGGTCTCCGGTAAAAGACAACATGTTTAACACCGTATTTGGCAATACCGTTTTAGCTGTTTTTGCAAGCATGATGGCTTATTTATTTGCTCAATTTATAGATATTCAAATTTATCATTTCTGGAAACAACTCACAAAAGGCAAGCACTTATGGCTTCGGAACAATTTTTCAACCTTCTTATCTCAATTTGTTGATACCTTTACCGTAGTTGGATTGCTTTGTATTTTCGAAATTATTGCCTGGGATCGCTTTTTAGGTTTACTACTAAGTGGTTTTCTATTCAAAGTAATTATTGCATTTTTAGATACTCCTTTTTTATATTTAGGCGTATTTTTGTTTAGAAAACGATTCAATTTAAAAATAAACCAAGAAATAGATTTACTTTAGAATTGCGTTAAAATTAACTTAAACCCACCCTTAATTTCATCCCCCAATTCATTTTTTACGTAAATATTTTTATAAACAGCTTATTATGAAGAAAGTTTTAAAAATCACCGGTTTCACTATACTTACCGTACTTATATTATTAATCGCGATTCCTTTTGTTTTCCAAGGAAAAATTCAAGGCATTGTAAAACAATTTATAAATGATAATGTAAATGCTCAAGTAGAATTTAGCGATGTAAGCCTAAGCTTTATCCGTAGCTTTCCTGAGGCCCACGTTGGTATAAACGATTTTGTTATTACCAATTTCGAACCTTTTAAAGGCGATACTCTAGTAGCAGCAAAATCTATTGCGTTTACCGTGTCTATCCCTGAATTATTTAAAACAGCAGGTGAAGAGCCTATTGTTGTGAATAGCATTTTTGTAGATGAAGCAATGATTACTTTAAAAACCAATACAGAAGGACAAACCAATTACGATATTGCCAAAGCTAGCGAAACTGAAACAACAACAGACACGACTGGCAGCAGTTTTACTTTCAGCATAGACGAATACAGCATAAAAAATAGTGGTTTTGATTATATAGATGAAAGTTCTAAAATGATGATGCAAATCTCAGAGCTAAACCATACCGGAAGCGGAACTTTTTCGGGAGAAACATCGGAACTCGATACTGAAACAGAAGCCAATGTTAGCTTCACCATGGACGGCACAAATTACCTAAACCATAATGCCATAAAACTTGATGCTTTAATAGATTTAGACTTAACAAATAGCAAATACACTTTTAAAGAAAACAAAGGCTACATCAATAAATTACCAATAGAATTTGATGGTTTTGTTCAATTATTAGATGAAGGTCAGAATATCGATTTAACATTTAAAAACCCAGAATCTGATTTCAAAAATTTCTTAGCCTTAATTCCAGAAACGTATTCAGGCAGTTTAGATGGCGTACAAACTAGTGGAGACTTCACTATTAATGGTATTGTAAAAGGTATTAATTCTGATAAAACCATTCCTAAATTAGATATTAATATCGCCTCGAACAATGCGTCTTTTAAATATCCCGATTTACCAAAAAGCGTAACAAACATTGTAATTAACACTTCTATAAAAAACACAACAGGCTTTTTAGACGACACATTTGTTGATATAAAAACCTTGAACTTTAAAATAGACGACGATGTTTTTAAATCGTCTGCCAGCATAAAAAACATAACTAAAAACATGCTTGTAAGTGCCAATTTAGACGGTGTTTTAAACTTAGCTAATATCACAAAAGCATACCCTGTTGAATTGTCAAGTCCGCTTACAGGTATTTTAAAAGCAAAATTAAGCACGGCTTTTGATATGAATGCGATTGAAACTAATGCCTTTGAACGCATTAAAAGTAACGGAACTGCTAGCCTTAGTAATTTTGTATATACTTCTGAAGATATGGCAAACCCTCTAGAAATTTCAGAAGCAGATTTAACCTTTAATCCTCAAACCGTTTCACTAAATCACTTTAAAGCAAAAACAGGTGAAAGTGATTTAAATGCTAGCGGAACTATAAACAACTTACTAGGTTTTGTACTTAGTGATACTACACTAAAAGGTAATTTCGATTTAAATTCGAACCTTTTTAAAATGAGTGATTTTATGTCGGAAAGCGAAACAGCATCAACCGAAACAAAAACACAAACTCCAACAGAATCGGAAGCCTTAAAAATCCCTGCTTTTTTAGATTGCACTATAAACGCCAATGCTAAAACCGTAATTTATGATAATTTAACCTTAACCGATGTTAAAGGGAAGTTATTAATAAAAGATGAAGCTGCAACGTTAAGCAACGTATCATCAAGTATTTTTGATGGAGCGCTTTCAATCTCGGGAGACGTTTCAACCAAAACAGAAACACCTACATTTAATTTTAATTTAGGCGCTAACGATTTCGATATTTCAAAATCGTTTAAAGGTTTAGAATTACTTCAAAACTTAGCTCCTATTGCCAAAATTTTACAAGGAAAACTAAACACAACTATTAATTTATCAGGAAGTTTAGATAAAGATTTTGCTCCAAATTTAAGTACTGTTTCGGGTAATGCACTAGCCGAATTATTAACAACAAACCTATCCGAAAACGAAAGTGGCCTTTTAAGTAAACTTGAAAGCTCATTAAGCTTTATAGATTTTAGCAAACTCGATTTAAAAGATCTAAAAACCAAGTTAGAATTTGCCAATGGGCAAGTAAGCGTAAAGCCTTTCGATTTAAAATATAAAGATATTGCCATCACCGTTTCTGGTGCTCATGGTTTTGATCGAAAATTAAATTACAACGCTATTTTTAATGTGCCAGCAAAATACCTCGGCTCAGATATTACAGCGCTTATTAGCAAAATTGATAGCGAAGAGGCTAACAACATTACCATTCCGGTTACTGCAAATATTGGTGGGTCTTACACAAGTCCGACTGTAAAAACCGATTTAACAAGTGGTGTTACCAACCTAACAAAGCAACTTGTTGAAATTGAAAAACAAAAACTCCTTAATAAAGGTAAAGACAAAGTTACGGACCTAATTGGCGGTATTATTAGTGGTAATAAAACAAAAACAGACTCTACTAAAACAGAACAAACCAATGCAGTTAAAGATGTTTTAGGAGGTATTCTTGGTAACAAAACAACTAAAACAGATTCTACTCAAACCACACCTACCAATAACACTACAAATGCTGTAAAAAATGTACTTGGTGGTTTCTTAAAGAAAAAGACAAAGGATACGGTTAAATAATTTTGAGCAACAAAAATAAACTTTCAATAATTATTGAAAGTTCAGAAATATTGTATATATTTGCTGTATGGAATACCAAGAAGCAAAAGATAAGTTTATTAGCACATGGGGAAGTTTAGGCACACTTTGGGGCATAAACAAAGCTATGGCGCAAATACAATCTTTGCTTTTTATTTCTACTAAACCCTTATCCATGGAAGAAATTATGGCAGAACTTAAAATCTCCCGTGGTAATACAAGTATGAATTTGCGCCAACTTATGGATTGGGGTATTGTAACAAAAGAGCTTATTCCAGGAGAACGTAAAGAGTATTTTTCTACTGAAAAAGATGTACAAGAACTTGCTAGACATATTGCAAAAGAACGTAGCCGTCGTGAAATAAAACCTGTTATTAAAGTTTTAAAAGATGTATCCTCGATAAAAGATGATGGCACAGAAAAAACAAGAGAACTGATTAAACAAACCAAAGCTTTGCATGATTTAGCTGAAACTGCCGATGCGATGATGAATAAAATTGTAAACCAAGAACAAACTTGGATCACTAAATCTTTATTGAAACTCATCAAATAAAAAAAATTTAAATAATACTTTCAGTAATTTCTGAAAGTTTAAAATGTTTAGAAAATGAATTATAATCTTCTTACATATAGTATTTACCTCCCCATCATCTTTTTTATCATGATAAAAATTGGTTGGTTGTTTTACACGCACGGAGAAATATACCTCATTCATTTATTTCAACAAAACACCCAACTGGTAAAAAGCATAAACAACATTTTACTTATTGGCTACTATCTAACTAACCTTGGTTATGCCATTTTCTCAATTGCATATTGGGAACAATTAAATTCAATAATTCAAATTATTAACTCGCTAAGCTATCGCTTGGGCATCATTATTCTCGGGTTAGCCATTTTACACTACAACAATGTTTTTTGGCTCACCTTTCTTGTAAAATCAAAATCAATATATCATGGAAAATTCTAAAATTATTATCGCTTACTTAATCTATTTACCAATTGTTATCGCCTTAACAATCTACGTTTCCAAAATGTTATTTAAAAATGGAAAACTCTTTATGATTGATATTTTTAAAGGCAAAGAAGATATCGCATTGGCAACAAACAAATTATTCGAAATAGGCTTTTACCTTATTAATATAGGTTGGGCTATGTTAATTCTGAAAATAACTTATCAGGCACACGAAAGCCTTACTTATCAATCAATCATTGAAATATTAAGTAAAAAGATAGGTTCTTTTTCTATTTATTTAGGCGTGATGCTGTTCTTAAATTTACATTTCTTTTTTAGAGGAAGAAGCAAATCTAGACAATCTTTAAAGGCTAACACTAAAGTTCAACTTCAATAACTAAACCTATGACAACTGCAACCATTAATTTAGACAAAAGCCCAGAAACGAACCGTATAGAGATGATTGATTTCTATAACGAAGCTACTGAAGATTACGAGTTTTGGAGTAAAGATTTCAACATGCACTTTGGGTATTTTATTCCTTTCAAAACAAATCCCTTCAAGAGAGATTCTATGTTAAACGAAATGAATAATCAAGTAATAAAAAGATTGAACTTAACCAATGAAAAAGCCTCATTAATAGATATGGGCTGCGGTATGGGAGGCACCATGCGTTATGCTTTAAAAAATAAAAAAAACTTATCTGCTTTTGGAGTCACCCTATCAGAATTTCAAATGCAGCAAGGTAATATGCTTCTTAAAAATTATAAAGGAAACATTTTAAAAGAAAATTATAACAACACATCATTTTCTTCAAACACATTCCATGCGGCCTTAGCTATAGAAAGCTTTTGCCATTCTGGACATAGTGATAAATCTATTAAAGAAGCTTATCGCGTTTTAAAACCAAATGGAAGATTGGTCATTGCCGACGCTTTCTTAAAAAAAGAAGCTTCAACCTTTCAAAATACCAGCAAGTTTGCTTACAAAAGCCTTTGTGATCATTGGAGTTTAGAAAAATTAGAAACTATCGAAAACATGGTTAACAAGCTAACAGAGCAAGGTTTTAAAGACATTAAAATAGAAAACACATCATTTAAAGTTGCGCCTTCTGTTTTACACGTTCCTTTTGCGATAACAGGTTTCATCTTTAAAAAATTATTCGCATCAAAAACATTAAAACGAGAAAGCTTGCATAACCTAAAAGGATCGTTTTACGCCTTACTTTCTGGATTACATTTTAAAAGCTTTGGTTATTACATTATTAGCTGCACCAAATAATATATTCATTTTTTTACCTTATTTTTGGTGAAAATTGTACACTATGCCCAAACACGAAATACATCCCGATAAATGGATCGATTTATACGCAGATTACTTGTTTAATTACACAGTAACCCGAGTAAGCGATAGAGAAATCGCTCAAGATTTGGTGCAAGACACATTTTTGGCAGGGTTAAAATCAATGAAAAACTTTAAAGGAGAAGCAAGTGAACGTACTTGGTTGATTTCTATTTTAAAACGAAAAATCATTGATCATTATCGAAAAATAAATTCAAATAAAGGAAAAGCAGAAGTTAGAATTCAATATAACGATGCAGAATCTGAAGGCGATTGGCTTGAAGAACGTGTTGCCGACCCGTTCGACAAAACAGCCGAAGACAGCATGCAAAACAGTGAGTTAGGCGACGCTATACATAATTGCTTAAGCAAATTACCAAAGAAACAGGCCAACGTTTTTAAAATGAAAACAGTACTTAATTATGAAACTGAGGTGATTTGTAATGAACTTAATATCACTGCGTCTAACCTATGGGTAATTATCCATCGAGCACGAACTGCTATGGCCGATTGCTTAAAAGAAAATTGGTTTTAATTATGAGTAAAAAAACAAACATATTCATGGCTTGCGATGAAGCAAACCACGTTTGCAACAAATCGCAATATAAAGAAGCTTCTTTATTAGAAAAGATAAAGTTAAACTTCCATTTAATATACTGTAAAGCCTGTAGAGGTTATTCTAAAAACAATGCCAAGTTAACTAAACGTATTGAAGCTGCTGAGCTAGAATGCTTAGACCCGAAGTGTAAAGAAGACATGAAAAAGGATTTAGAAAAAGCTTTAAAAGAGCAGTTACACTAGTTAAAAAACAGCATAAGTACTAGCCAAAAAACAGGCAGAGCTTCTACCCAAAAAGAAGCATAATAAATACTTTGTTTTTTGCTAGACCACAATAAAAGCACTGCTGTAAATATCGATAATATTAGTAATACCATTATTTTTATTTGATGCGTTTCATCTTTAAAAAACTCTAATAAAAAAAACACTACTAACAGAACCATACCCATTAACTTGGTTCCTTTAATACCTATTTTTTGAGGTACGGTAGATAGTTTTAAACTATCGTATTGTAAATCTCTAATTTCAAAAGGTAGCATAAGTACCAACACATAAAGGTAGCGTTGTATAGCCGTTATAATCACGTCGGCATCTACTGTATATTTATTTTCCATTATAGGAAGACACACTGTTACACCCATCCAAACTAAGCCAATTAAGTAAATTTTAAGACCACCGATACTGCGCAGGTTATTTTGTTGATCCAAAAACAAACGCTTTGGCAAAAACGGAATTGCATACAAAAAAGTAACTACTCCAAACCCGGCAATACCAAATAAGGTAAAAAAGCTAAGTTGCAAACCATAATAACACATTAAAATAAAAGCAAAAAACGAAAAAATCTGAATAGCTTTTAACCAACTTGCGAGACCTCGATGATGAAATTTGGCTACTCCAAAATATTTAACAAAGTTATATCCGGTTATTGACGCATAAAACACAAAGCAAAGCACATTTTTTTCATAAGAAAAACCGAACTCTAAAAGTGTAACATAAGTAAGCGCATACACAGACAAAGCCACGTGAATACTGCTATTCAAATAGAAATTAAAAAATTGCTTTAAGAGCCTCATGCCGTAAAAATAAACAAACTGTTGATAACACATGTAAATGGTTAAAAACTTTCTCCTTTCTTCCATAATAAACATCAATTATTATTTATTTTTGCGAAATCTATAACAAATTGTAACTGTAATGAATACAAACGCTTTCGCTTTGCGTCATATTGGTCCTAGAGCAGATGATCAAAATAAAATGTTAACAACCATTGGTGCCGATTCTTTAGATCAGCTTATATACGAAACCATTCCAGATGATATTCGTTTAAAAAAAGGTTTAAATTTAGACGAACCGATGACAGAACATGAGTATTTACTTCACATTCATGAGTTATCTAAAAAAAACAAAGCCTATAAAACTTATATTGGTTTAGGCTACCATCCTAATATTTTACCTGCAGTAATTCAGCGTAACATATTAGAAAACCCAGGTTGGTATACAGCTTACACTCCTTACCAAGCAGAAATTGCTCAAGGTAGATTAGAAGCGCTTTTAAATTACCAAACCATGGTTATTGATTTAACAGGAATGGAAATTGCAAACGCATCTTTGCTTGATGAAAGTACAGCTGCGGCTGAAGCCATGAGTTTACTATTTGCAGTTAGAGAACGTGACCAGAAGAAAGCAGGAGTAAATAAGTTTTTTGTTTCAGAAAACATATTACCACAAACACTGTCTTTACTACAAACAAGATCGAACCCAATTGGTATTGAACTTGTTGTTGGTGCAGAAGAAGATTTTGATTTTTCCGATGCCTTTTTTGGTGCTATTTTACAATACCCAGGGAAAGATGGTCAAATTACCGATATCAAATCTTTTATTTCAAAAGCAAATGATAACAGAATAAAAGTAGCCGTTGCTGCCGATATTTTAAGCTTAGTAAAACTAGAAGCTCCAGGTAAATTTGGTGCAGATGTTGTTCTTGGAACTACACAACGTTTCGGAATCCCAATGGGCTACGGAGGTCCTCATGCGGCTTACTTTGCCACTAAAGAAGCTTACAAACGTGATCTTCCAGGTCGTATTATTGGCGTTACTAAAGATGCTAATGGCAACCGCGCTTTACGTATGGCTTTGCAAACACGCGAGCAACATATTAAGCGAGACAAAGCAACATCAAACATATGTACAGCACAAGTACTTTTAGCTGTTATGGCAAGTATGTATGCCGTTTATCATGGTCCAAAAGGCTTAACGCATATTGCTAACAAAGTACATAACAAAACCGCTATGTTGGCTGGAGCGTTAGAAAAATTAGGTTACAAACAAGTTAACTCTTCTTATTTCGATACACTTCAAATAAAAACGAAAGCAAAAAAAATAAAGAAAGTAGCCACCGAGAAAAAGGTGAACTTATACTACCCAGATAAAAAAACAGTTACTATTTCTATAAACGAAACCACTTCAATTAGAGATATAAACTATTTAATTTCTGTTTTCGCTAAGGCTGCAGACAAAAAAACTATTAAAATTTCTTCTATTGAATCTTCAAATAATATTGAAGAAACTATTCAGCGTCAATCGGAATTTCTAACTAGTGATATTTTCAATACACATCATTCAGAAACCGAATTAATGCGTTATATAAAATTACTAGAGCGTAAAGATTTATCATTAAATCACTCTATGATTTCTTTAGGTTCTTGTACTATGAAACTTAATGCTGCCGCGGAAATGTTACCGTTAAGTATTTTTAAATGGGCAAACATTCACCCATTTGTTCCTGCTAAACAAGCCAAAGGTTATTTAACAGTAATTAAAGAACTAGAAGATCAACTTACCGAAATCACTGGCTTTGCAGCAACATCGCTACAACCAAATTCTGGTGCCCAAGGTGAATTTGCTGGTTTAATGGTTATAAAAGCATATCACGAATCTCGTAACGATCATCATAGAAACATTTGTTTAATACCATCTTCTGCACACGGAACAAACCCTGCAAGTGCTGTTATGGCTGGCATGAAAGTGGTTGTAACAAAATCTACAGCAGATGGAAATATTGATGTAGACGATTTACGCGAAAAAGCAGAATTACATAAGGATAATTTATCTTGCTTAATGGTTACTTACCCATCTACACATGGTGTTTACGAATCGGCTATTAAGGAAATCACACAACTTATTCACGATAACGGCGGACAAGTTTATATGGATGGTGCAAACATGAACGCACAAGTAGGTTTAACAAATCCAGGTAATATTGGTGCCGATGTTTGTCACTTAAACTTACACAAAACCTTTGCTATCCCTCATGGAGGTGGTGGTCCAGGTGTTGGTCCAATTTGTGTTGCCAAACAACTTGTACCATTTTTACCAGGAAACCCTGTTGTTAAAACAGGTGGAAAAAATGCCATTACTGCTATTTCTGCTGCACCTTTTGGTTCTGCCTTAGCTTGTTTAATTTCTTACGGTTATATTAAAATGTTAGGTGCAGAAGGTTTAACAGAATCGACTAGAATCGCCATTTTAAACGCTAATTACATCAAACAACGTTTACAAGGTAATTTCGATACATTATATTCTGGAGAACGCGGACGTGCAGCTCACGAAATGATTGTAGATTGTCGCCCATTTAAAGCAAACGGCATTGAGGTTAGTGACATCGCAAAACGTTTAATGGATTATGGTTTCCATGCTCCAACAGTTTCTTTTCCAGTTGCAGGAACATTAATGATTGAACCTACAGAAAGTGAAAGCAAAGCTGAAATTGATCGTTTTTGTGACGCTATGATCTCAATAAAAAGAGAAATAGACAGTGTATCTAAAGACGATGATAACAACGTTTTAAAAAATGCACCACACACATTAGATATGATTACGGCAGACGAATGGATTTTTCCTTACTCGCGCGAAACAGCAGCATTTCCGCTAGATTACGTAAGAGAAAACAAATTCTGGCCAAGCGTTCGTCGTGTAGATGATGCTTACGGTGACCGTAATTTAATATGTTCTTGTACGCCTATAGAGGCTTATATGGAGGCATAAACACCCTTTGAACATCGTAAAATAAGAGAAAATAATTTATATATTTTTTAATAAGATTTTATATTGCCGATATATAAACCATATCGGCAATTTTATGTCTTTTTCGTTATTGAATTAACTCAAAATTGAATGACACTTTTTGGTTTTATATAACTAAAAAAAATACGCAAGCCTTAAAACTACTGTGTGTTTTTCTAAAGAAATGGAGATGTAAAAAGGACTTCTTATTGCAGTCCTTTTCAATTAAGAAGTAGTAGCATATGAATATTAAAATCACCGGAACAGGAAGCTATATTCCTGATAATGTTGAAAAAAACGAAAATTTTCACAGTAACGAATTTTTAAATAGTGATGGTACCGTTATAAACGCTCCCAACGAAGTTATCGTTAGGAAATTTAAGGCCATTACAGGTATCGATGAACGTCGTTATGCCAAGAATCACTTAAACACATCAGACCTAGCCTCTTTCGCGGCAGAAAAAGCCATTGAAAGCGCTAAAATTAATCGAGAAGATCTAGACTATATTATCGTCGCTCATAATTATGGCGATGTCCGTCATGATAGCATCCAGAGTGATACCGTACCAAGTATGGCCTCTCGTGTTAAACATTTATTACGCATAAAAAGCCCAAACTGTGTTGCCTACGATTTACTTTTTGGTTGCCCAGGCTGGATACAAGGTGTTATACAAGCTCATGCTTTTATTACAGCTGGTATTGCTAAAAAATGCTTAGTTATTGGCGCAGAAACGTTATCTAGAATTCTAGATCCGCACGATCGTGACTCTATGATTTATGGTGATGGCGCTGGAGCTGTTGTTATTGAAGCTACCACTGAAGAAGGTGGTATTATCAATCATAAATCTGCTACATATTCTTTAGACGAAGCACATTACATTTATTTTGGAGAAACCAACAATCCTGAAATAAAAGAAGACCGTCGCTATATAAAAATGTATGGTCGTAAAATTTACGAATTTGCATTAACAAACGTACCACTAGCCATGAAATCGTGTTTAGATGAAGCTGGTATAGACATAAAAGAAGTAAAAAAAGTACTTATACACCAAGCCAACGAGAAAATGGACGAGGCGATTGTAAAACGCTTCTACAAACTCTATAATTTAGAGATGCCAGAAGGTGTTATGCCAATGTCTATTGCTAAATTAGGGAATTCTAGTGTGGCTACTGTACCTACATTATTCGATATTATCTTAAAAGGTCAATTGGAAAATCAAGAAATTAATAAAGGTGATATCATTCTTTTTGCTAGTGTTGGTGCTGGTATGAATATTAATGCTATTGTTTATAAACATTAAAAATGTACGAAAACAGTTTTCCTAATAAACGTTTTAAACATACTATAGAGTTCTTAAAAAAACATGTTTCAAACTCCGAAACTATTTTAGATTTAGGCGTTGTAAACCCGTTTACTAAAATAATGGAAGAACATGGTTTTTCAGTAGAAAATACAAAAGGGGAAGATTTAGATGAAGACACCTCAACTATTACAAACACCGAAGCTAGCGTTGTAACTGCTTTCGAAATTTTCGAACATTTACTTTCTCCTTACACTGCTTTAAAAGCTATTAAAGGTGATAAACTAGTAGCAAGTGTACCGTTAAAATTATGGTTTTCTTCAGCATATAGAAGTAAAACAGATATGCTAGATCGTCATTACCACGAGTTTGAAGATTGGCAATTCGATTGGCTTTTAGAGAAGGCTGGTTGGAAAATTATAGATCGTAAGAAATGGACAAACCCTCCTAAAAAAATAGGAATTCGCCCTATTTTAAGACGATTTACACCGCGTTACTATATTGTTTATGCTGAAAGAATTTAGGTTATTCCATTCTAAATCGAAATAAATAAGTTTAACTTTGAATCTTAAATTTTAAACGGTTGAACATCCACATAATAATCCCTGCGCACAACGAAGAAAGCTCTATCGGGCTCACTTTAGAATCTTTGGTAACCCAAACTCTATTACCAAAACGCGTAGTAATTGTTAATGATAACTCAACTGATAATACAGAAAATATTGTTAGCGCTTACGCGGAAAAATATCCGTTTATTACTTTAGTAAACAATCAATCTTCCGAAGCACATTTACCAGGCTCTAAAATTATAAATGCCTTTTATAAAGGTTTTGAAGTCTTAGATGAACATTACGACATCATCTGTAAATTTGATGCCGATTTAATTTTTCCTAAGAACTATTTAGAACAAATTTCTATGCATTTTAAAACGAACACCAAACTTGGTATGGCAGCTGGATTTTGCTACATAGAAAAAAATAACGATTGGGTTTTAGAAAACTTAACCAATAAAGACCATATTCGCGGTGCTTTAAAAGCTTATCGAAAATCTTGTTTTTTACAAATAGGGAAATTAAAACCTTCTATGGGTTGGGATACCGCTGATGAGTTACTTGCAAAATATTACGGCTGGGAACTTGTAACTGATGAATCTCTGCATGTAAAACATCTAAAACCTACAGGGATTAGCTATAATAAAGCTTCCAAATATCTCCAAGGTGAAGCTATGTACAAAATGCGTTATGGTTTTACAATTACTTTAATTTCCGCAGTAAAACTTGCTTACAAAAAGGGAAGTTTCGCTTTATTTAAAGATTATATGTCAGGCTATTTTAAAGCTAAAAAAGAAGACATTACACCTTTAGTTTCCGTTGAAGAAGGTGAGTTTATTCGAAATCTACGCTGGAAAGGTATTTTGAGTAAGTTCAAGAAATAAGTTTTCAAAATCTACCAAGCTAACACAATTTATCCGCGTCATTTCGACGATAGGAGAAATCACATCATCCTTTCCGAAAACTATACACGCTCGCAAAACAATGCGTTATTTCTAACCCAAACCAGTAATCGCTTTAGCTACAATAAAACCACTTGTCCAAGCATTCTGAAAATTAAAACCACCAGTTACAGCATCAATATTTAAAACTTCGCCAGCAAAATAAAGGCTTTCGTGTTTCTTACTTTCAAAAGTTTTAAAGTTTACTTCTTTTAAATTTACACCACCTGCAGTTACAAATTCCTCTTTAAACGTACTTTTTCCGTCTACATGAAACGTAGCTGCAGTAAGTTGACCAGCCAAAGCTTCTAATTGCATTTTATTCAAATCTGCCCAACGCGTATCTTCAGTCATTTGAGATGCTAAAACTAATTTATGCCAAAGGCGTTTTGGTAAATCGAACTGTGTAGATTTAAATACGGTTTTCTTGGCTAAATCGAGTTTTAAGGTTTTTAAAGCATCCAAACAAGTATCAAAATCCTGACGAATAAAATTAACTTCAATAGCAAACTTATAATCTCTTTTAGCTAATTCTATAGCTCCAAAGGCCGACAACTTTAAAATTGCAGGCGCACTCATACCCCAATGCGTAATAAGCAACGGACCTTCACTCCACAAATTAGTATCTACAACGGTTACCTCAACGTTTAAAGCGACAACACCAGGAATATCAGTAATACGGTCGTCTTTAATATTAAACGTGAACAGCGAAGGCACAGGCTGTGCAACCGTATGACCTAGACTTTCTAAAAGTTTCCAAATTTTCGGATTACTTCCTGTTGCTATCACAATTTTTTCAGCTGAAAAATCACCTTGTGTTGTTTCTATTTTATAATGAGCTTCTAAATGCTTTATTGATTTTACAGCATGATTTTTTAAAACCTCTACACCATGCTTTTCAGCTTCACCTAAAAAACAATCGATAATGGTTTGCGAAGAATTGCTTTCAGGAAACATACGTCCATCATCTTCAATTTTAAGAGGCACACCTCTATTTTCAAACCACTCTATGGTGTCTCCCGTCATAAATTGATGAAAAGGACCTCGTAATTCTTTTTCGCCACGCGGATAGTTTTTTACTAATTCCTGGGGCATAAACTCAGCATGCGTCACATTACAGCGTCCACCACCAGAAACCTTAACCTTGGTTAACACTTCGCTACCGCGCTCTAAAACAGCCACTTTTAAATCCGGGTTTTGTTCCGCAATATTAATAGCACTAAAAAACCCCGCAGCGCCTCCTCCAATAATTATAACATTGTATTCCTTCATAAGTTTAAAAAACTCAGTAAATTTACCATTTAAATTTTAAAGCTCAGATGAACAAACTTATAATATCATTATTAATCTTTAGTGCAGGTTGCCAAAACAAGAATATTAAATTTCTAGGGGAGTTATCAAAATCTTTAGATGAAGTTTCTGGAGCGGAAACCACAGTAAACTCAGACTATATTTGGATGCTTAACGACGGCGGAAATTCGCCAAAACTTTACGGGGTTTCAGCCAAAGGCAATATTAAAGAAGAAATAAAAATAGATGCAAAAAACCATGACTGGGAAGATTTAACCTCTGATGAAGAAGGCAATCTTTACATTGGTGATTTTGGAAATAACGATAGTAAACGTAAAAATTTAGCAATTCTAAAAGTTAAAAAATCGGCATTGAATGATAAAGGAAAGGTTGATATCGATCGTATTTCATTCTCTTATCCCAACCAAGAAAAATTTCCTCCTAAAAACAAAAATTTATATTTTGATTGCGAAGCTTTTTTTTATCATAACAACAACTTTTACCTCTTTACTAAAAGCCGCGTAAAAAACGATTTTGGAAAAACATCGCTTTATAAAGTTCCTGCAGAAAAAGGAAAACATGTTGCTGAACTTTTAGGCACATTTAATACTTGCAGCGATATCGATTGTTGGATTACATCGGCAGATATTAGTAACGACGGAAAATCTATCGTGTTGTTAAGCCCAAAATCTGTATGGGTATTTACAGACTTTAAAGGTGACGATTTTTTTAACGGAACTTCCATAGAAATTCCGCTTGACGGCCGCGTATCTCAAAAAGAGAGTATTTGCTTTAAAGACAATAACACGCTATACATTACCGACGAAAAAGCACATGGAAGCGACGGTAATTTATATGAATTTAGCTTAAACTAATATTTAGAAACCAAAACCAACTTTAAAAGCGAAACGTAAACCATCGTCACTATTAAAGGCCGATAAATTTAACGTCATAATATTGGCAGCATTTGCAAACACACCGCCACCAACAGAGGTGTTCCATCTGTTAGAATTAAAGGCGGTATTGTTGTCTAGAGCTAGATTATCATCAATCCATACACGACCATAATCGAAACCTCCATAAACCCCAATGTGTAGTGGTAATAAACTAGTACGAAGCTTAGTTAAGTTTAAACGTAAATCTGTACTTTGATAGAATGCGTTTTTACCAGAAAACCTTTCATTTCTATAACCTCGTAACCCATTATCTCCACCTAAACTTGCCGCTTGATAAAACTCAAAATCGTCACCAAAAATAAGATGCGCTTTTAATTGTGTAGCTAAAACCAATTGTCCGCTAGGAATTAATTTATAATCGAAACCAAGTCCTGGAATTAAATATCCAAAACCTCTAGAAGCTTCTATATTTGTTTTATAACCTGCTTGTAAACTTGTTTGCATTCCCATGGTTGGAAAGGCCTCATTATCTTTATTCTGAAAAGTATACAAGGCATCTACACCAGCAAATTGCTTATGGTTATCAGCGCCATTCTCAACATAAAATGTATTGATAAATCGATTTGTAGACTCCTCTACCTCTATAGCCTCGTAACTTAGGCTTACTTTAAAATGACCACCCATTTTACCTCGCCAGTTTAAAGAAGGCGCAAAAGAGAGCGTACTATACTTTACACGGTTATAATCTAAGTTAAAGGCATCCTCATTATCGATGTTTAAATTTGGTGTACTATTACCGTAACCAAAGAAATTAACAGCATAATTAGGACTTGTAAATTTAGCATTTATACCTAAATTCCATTTCCCTACTACATTAGAAAACTCGCCTGTATATTCAAAATCGAAACCACTAGTTGCAAAATAATATGATGCACCAAAGGAGTGTTGAGAACTAAAAGGGTTACTCTCAAAACCATAGTGCGTTAAGGTATTTAAAAAGCCAATTTTTAAACCATCGTCGGGATTCGCTCCTATAACTGGCACAAATTGATTGGTGCTACTTTTAAGCCTTGCGAAATCGTAAACATTCGTGTCGTAATCATCGGTTAATTTATCTTTACCGTTGTTTAACTTAATGGTATTTTTCTTAGATTTATAATCGTAAAAAACAACTTTCTTACCGTTTTCAATATTATAAGTATCGTTGTTTTGCCCACCAATTAAACGCACTTTAATTAAGTGATCACCTTCTCCAAAAGCATGAAATTTATCTTCATCATCTAAACCATAAATCCAAATTTCTTTAGTATCGTCTTTAGAATATGTTTTATCAAAAATTACAATACCCTTTTCACCGTTTTTAATTCTACTAGCGGTTAATCTTGTTTCACCGTTAGGTAATCTTTCAATTTCAAATAAATCATCTTTATCAGTTCCGGTGACAACCGCACACTCATTAAGCAACTTGTAATACTCAATACCAAAAGTTGGTAAATTTTTAATACGCTCTAAAAGCACTCGTTTCATTTCGGTAACCGTTTCACCTTGTACTTCCTTAGGGAAATGCGTAAAAGCATCATCAATAACGGCTTCTGTTAAATTATTTTGGATGAATTTAATTTGCTCCTCCCACTGTGCTTTACTTGTTTGGTTTAAGAAAGTCATATCTAAAGAATATGGACTAAAGTTGAAACCTTTTATATTTCTAATATCATCAGTAAAACCTTCCATTAATTTTAATGAAGGAATAATTCTGGTGGCAACTTGCATTAATCCGCCATCACCCATTATAGAAAAGGCCTGATCACGATCTCTTGGAATAGGCTTATAAATAACCTCTCCTGTTTCTTTATTTTCAAATTCTGCCCAACGCCATTGGTCTCTATGTCTATCCCAATCCCCAATAACCATATCAAACAAACGTGCTCTTAAATATGATGCTTCATCTACTTTATACTTTTCGTCTTTTCGAAGTTTTTTCATTAAATCGTCGGTACTTTCAATTTTATTCGCAAAACCAAAACTTGAAACATCTCCATGACCGTCAGACACATGCTCTTCAATCATGTACAACTCATCACCAAAATCATCATTAAAACCAATTAAAGCCTTTTGCTTAGGCACGTAATAAATAGTTGGATTGGTATGAAACAAATCAATAGCATCAGACAATGTTCCTGTTACAAAAGGCGCATAAGGATGTGAACCTGTGTAAAAATCTAAAAGAACACTCTCGGTTACAGTATCTTCAAACTCATCAGCGATATATTGATCTTTAAAAGCCATGGCTTGCAAATAAACCGTAGCACTTTTTCTAAGCGCACGCATAACGTAGCGTTTGCCCGTTTTATCTTTTAATTGAAGTGATTTAGATTGGTGCCCTCCACCTTTTCTAGATGGTGTTAATCCACCAAACATAGTATCTAAATTTACCACAGGTGCTTCTACTTTTGTACCATAGAACTCACGATAACGATCGCCCCAAATAGCTTTATGAAAACCACTTTTATCAACTTCTTCGTCACTATAAATCGATGCTTTTTTCGTTTTTACAAATGAATCTTCGAAGGCAGACTCATCTATTTTTTTATCTGGACCATGAACTTCGGTTTGAAAAATAACTTTATTTTCTTCAGCTGAATAAAATCTAACAAACGACGAGCCATCTTTAAAAATATCTAATCTTGCATAACCAGGAACACTAGCCGAAAATGCATCGACAACATTATGAGTTGGTGTAGATTTAGAACCTGCACCACTTACGATTTGTGCTAAGTTATACTTTTCGAAATATTGTAAATTATGCTCATGACCAGAAACTAAAATAACCTTATCATTCTCTTGCGCTAAAGTCACTACACGCTTCTGGAGCTCGTTGTATCTTTTATTTTGAAGATCTTCTGGAGACACACCTGTAGTTTCGCGTAATACATTTTTTAAAGTTCCTAAAACTGGTAACGGTTGCATATGCGATTTAAAATCGTACTCACCTCCGTGCAAACCATTAGTAAACATTGGGTGATGCATGGCGATTATAGTCGATTTTCCGCGAGCCTTTTTTATCAAACTTTCTAACTCTTCAAAAAATCGAGTACGCGTTTTTATTTCGCAATCATCATTAATTGTAGGGTGTTTATCCCAATTAGCCAAATACCATTCGGTATCAATAACAATCATTTCAACCTCATCAGAAATTTCCACCTTTTCAATTGGGCAGCCATCTTCTGGTAAAAACGTATTTTTTCCTAAAGCATCTTCAATATACTTTTCTTGACGCTTTAACCCCTTTAATCCGTTACTATACCAATCGTGATTTCCAGGAATAAAAATAGTTTCACCTTTAAAATCTTTAACAGCTTCAGTTTGAATTTTTAATTGATATTCAGCAAACTCACGGCCTTTATCTCCGTTTTTAGGCAAACCTCTAGGGTAAACATTATCACCCAAAAACAACACAGTGCTTTGCTCGGGAGCTTTATTAATTTCTTCTCTAAAGGCTTTTAATCCCGCAGACTCGGAACCTATTGGTGAATTTCCGGCATCGCCTATTAAGTAAAACGAATAACTAATTTCTTTATTAGGAAACTTAGCATCTGTAACATCATTAATTTGAGTTTTATAAGTTGCGCAAGCATTAATAAAAAACACTGAGAGGGATAATGTAATGTAGCGTAAAGTTTTAGTCATAATTAATGATATTAATTTCTGCAAAAATAATTGATTATAAAGAGAATCTCGTTGATATAACTTAAGAAAACCCTTTTTACTTTATTGTGATGAAAGCGTAAGAAATGAAATATACCTATGTTTTATTAAGGGTACTTAGTCTTCGATTAACGTGGTATCAAAAACAACACCACCAGCCAAAGTTTTATGCACAGGGCAACGCGACGAAATTTCTTTTAATCGTGCTTTTTGCTTTTCATCTAAATTACCAATTAACTTTATTTTTTTAGTGATATGGTCTAAATACCCAGGTTTTTCTTGCTCTAAACCTAAATCGTCACTATGTTTTTTAGAATGTGTAACGTAAACAAAAACCTCTTGCAGATCCCATTTTTTACGTTCGGCATACATTTTTAATGTCATGGCTGTACAAGCAATTAAACCAGCATTTAAATATTCATAAGGTGATGGTCCAAAATCGTCACCACCAACAGAAGCAGGCTCGTCGGCAATTAGGCTATGATTTTTGGTTTGTATATTGGTTGTAAAATTATCTTCCGTTAGGTTTAAATGCCCAACAAGTTGCTCGCCGTTGGTCTCTAACATATCATTTTCTTGAGGTTCAAAATAACGTTGTACCCAAGTTCCAATCATGTTGCCAGCATAATTACTATCGCTAGATTTTGAAAGCAAATGGTCGGCATGATCTAAAGTTACAAAACTTTTAGGATGTTGCGCTTGGAGATAAAGTTCTTCGGCATTTTTAATACCCACCACATTATCTGTTGGCGAATGCATAATTAGTAAAGGTTTGCGTAAATTTTTAACAACAGAAGGTAAATCTGTTTTACTAAAATCTTCAACAAAATCATTATCAATTTTAAAAGGTCGTCCTCCAATATTCACTTCAACTTCACCCTTTTCTTTAACATTATCTAAACCATGCGAGAATAAATGAGTAACATGCCCAACCGTGGATGGCGCTCCAATAGTAGCTACAGCTTTTACATTATCTAATTTAGCCGCCGCAGAAAGCACCGCTGCTCCACCTAAAGAATGCCCAACTAATAAAGATGGTGCTTCATAATTAGCAGCCATATATTCACTTACCGCTATTAAATCTTCTACGTTGGCAGAAAAGTGACTATCGGCAAAGTCACCTTCACTTCTTCCTAAACCTGTAAAATCAAAACGAAGGACTCCAAAACCATAATTAGTTAAAGCTCTACTAATGTTTTTTACCGCACTTAACGAACTTGTGCAAGTAAAACAGTGAGCAAAAATAGCGTAACGATTCGGTTTTTGGTTTGCAGGCAACTCCAACTGTGCTTGCAATGCCAAGCCTTTTTTATTCTGAATTTTTAGTTTAGTACTTTTCATGAATTTATTTTGAGTATCAGTCGTTTGAAAATCAAACTCCTTAATTTTAATTTAAATGTTTTGAAAATTTATTTACCAATAACTTTAATTTCGGATTAATAAATTGTTTACAAAACGGTTTTTCAGGATTCTTTTTGTAATAATTTTGAATAGCCTCGCGTGACGCTTTAAATTCCGAAAAGGGTAAAACTTCAGTTATAATTTCTTCTTCAAAAGTATTTTTAAAGCTATTTAAAATATCAGTCGCCTCCTTTTTTTGTGCTTCGGAAAAATAATAAATAGCCGATCGGTACTTATCTCGCATCGAGTGATTACTTGTGCTTTTATGTGTATGTAAATGAATTTCTATCAACACACTTATGGTTATAGCAGCTTCATTAAAATGAATAATTACGGCTTCGGAAAACGATGTATTCTCCTCCACAGAAGCCACATAACCTTGTTCGACTTTCTCAACACCTTTTAGAGCCTGAAAAACAGCTTCGGTACACCAATGGCAACCACCTCCTAAAGCTATTTTTGTATAGGTATTCATTTAAATTAGTTCCACTGCAATGCTTTGCGCTCTGCCCAATATTGAATAGCGTCTACCTTAAACCCAGAAAGTTCGTCTAATTCTAATTGCGATAAAACAAACCTATCCATTTTTAAATTCTCTTGTATTTGTTCACTACTACTTGCACCACTTAAAACTTTGCTTCCAGTAATAGTTTGAGCTACGTATTGCAAACAAATAGCATCTACCCCAACATCGTGCACTTGTGCTAAACGCTCTAAAGCCGTATACATCGCATTATAATTCGGGTAATTTTTATTTCTAAAAACGCGTCCGTTAGCCAAAGCTTCTTTAATAACAACAGTTTTGTTTTCTTTCTGTAAAAGGCTAGAAACGTCTTTTAAGCTTTGATCCAGCAAATTATAAGTTACCTGAAAAACATCAAACAAATTCTCGCCATCTACTTTTATATCCAGACCTTTTTTAATAACCTCAACTTGGTTTACACCCGTTGTGCTAATACCCATTTTAATATGATGCGTATTTTTTAAGTACGATAAATAATTCAAAACAGCTTCATTCTCCAAAACACCAGTTTCCAAAGTTGCAGAATGAATTTGATAGACTTTTAAATATGGTAATAATTGTTTAGAAACCTGCCATTGTTCCTTTAACTTCTCTAAACTATGTTTCTTTACTTCGTGAATTTTAGCATCGGGATTGAAGTTGGCCGTATATGTATAACCCCATTTTGTGGCTACTTTTATAGCATCATCAGTTTTTGTTGCCAACCAATCCATAAGTAACTGCTCGGCTAAACCATAACCTGGTGCCGTATCAAAATAACGAACACCCGATTGATAGGCTTCTTCTAAAACAGAAAAACTGTCTTTTTTAAAAACTTCTAGATCAGACGTATTTGTAGCATCTTGACGCACATTAATATATTGTGGCCGTCCTAAAGCTGCTGTTCCTAAACCTAATTGCATTTACTTTTCTTCTTTTAATTACTATTATTATGAACTACAAGACAACATAGAACAGCCTGCTTTATGACGCGCCCATTCTGGTCTTTTAGCAAACCATTTTTCATATTTAGGTTGCTCGCTGTATGGTTTCTTTAGAAGATTAAACAATTCATCTATTAATTTATAATCGCCCTTATCAGCATCATCAATAGCTAACTGCGACATATAATTTCGTAAAACATACTTCGGATTTACAGCATTCATTTTAACTTTTCTTTCTTCGGAAGAAACTGTTTCGTCTTTTAAACGTTTGGCATAAGCATCAAACCAAGTCTGCCATTTGGTTTCAATCTCACCTTTAACTTCATCTAAATTATAAAAAGCATCTTTTATTTTTGAAATACCTTCGGAAGGATTTTCTTCTGAAAAACCACTCAAATTCCTGAAGAAAATCGTCATATCTGTTTCTGTTAAATGAAGATTTTCTTCTAATTGCTGAATTAAAATTTTATCATTTTCATCCTCATTTTCAAAACCTAATTTATTGCGCATCATGGCAAAAGATTGTTCATCAAAACCAGTTTGATACCCGTCGAGAATAGCTTGCAACGGCTCTACATCTTCAATTAAAAGATAAAGCGCATTAGCGAGTTGGTATAAATTCCAAAGTCCCATGTTGGGTTGATTTCCGTAACGATATCTTTTATGTTGGCTATCTGTAGTGTTTGGTGTCCATCCATAACTAAAATCTTCTAACCAACCGTAAGGCCCGTAATCTATGGTTAAGCCAAGAATAGACATATTATCGGTATTCATTACACCGTGTACAAAACCAACGCGTTGCCAATCTACAATCATTTTTAGGGTGCGTTGTGCAACCTCATTAAAAAATGCGATATAAGTTTCTTTTGAAGGTTTACCTAACTCAGGAAAAAAGTTAGAGATGGTATAATCTGCAAGTGTTTTTAAAGTTTCTTTATCGCCTCTAGCGGCTAATATTTGAAAACTCCCGAAGCGTAAAAAACTAGGCGCAACACGAGAAACAATAGCTCCTTTTTCGTAAGCAGCATTACCATCATAAAGCATATCTCGCATAACCTGATCGCCGGATAACGCTAAAGACAATGCTCGCGTAGTTGGCACACCTAAATGGAACATAGCCTCGCTGCACAAATACTCCCGAACAGAAGAACGCAGTACCGCCAAACCATCGGCAGTTCTAGAATATGGTGTTTCACCAGACCCTTTTAATTGTACGGCCCAATGTTTATTATTGTGTTCTACTTCAAATAAATTAATAGCACGTCCATCACCCAATTGTCCTGCCCAATTACCAAATTGATGCCCACCATAGCACATAGCGAAAGGCTTTGTGTTTGGGTAGACTTCATTACCTGTTATTACTTTTAAAAACGTATCGCTTTTAGCATCTGCATCTGTTAAACCTAAACTCTCAAGCATTTCGGGAGATACATGTAACAATTCTGGCTTTGCTGTTTGTTTTGGTGTTACAAACGAAAAGCATGCTTTTTCCACCTGTCGTCTTGTATTTTCTAACTTCGGGTCGGCAGGTAATTGTTTAGTAAAAGTATCTTTTATATTCAGTTTCATGGTGTGCTCATTTTAATGCTTAATATAGAATCTATATTTTTCTTCAGTGTGTACTGAAAAGGCATTATTTTTTTAATTTATCGGCGTGTAGACTTCGTAATTTAGCTAATTTAGGAGTAATTACAAAACTGCAATACCCTTGTGTTTCATTATCTCTGTAATAATTCTGATGTTCTTTTTCAGCTTCAAAAAACTTAGGAAGCTCTGTTAATTCGGTAACTATCGGGTCTTCAAAATAAGGTTCCATTTCTTTTAAAACTACTTCTGCTAACTCCTTTTGCTCGTTATTATGATAATAAATTACCGAACGATACTGTGTACCTCTATCTGCTCCTTGCCTGTTTAAAGTTGTAGGATCGTGAGTGGTCATGAAAATGGTTAATAAATCGACATATGAAATTTCGTTAGCATCGAAAGTTAATTGGATTACCTCGGCATGCCCCGTTAAACCCGAACAGATTTCTCGATATGTTGGATGGCCAGGCACATTACCGCCTGCATAACCAGAAACGACTTTCTCTACACCTTTTACCTCCTGAAAAACGGCTTCTGTACACCAAAAGCAACCACCACCAAGTGTGGCTAATTGTATATTTTTGCTTTGCATTTGTTTTAAATTTAAACCTGCTTAGTAAAAACTAAACAGGTGTTTTGTTACAACTATGCTTTTTCTAATTGCATAGATTCCGAATTTACACAATAGCGTAAACCACTAGGTTCCGGCCCATCGGGAAATATATGCCCTAAGTGTGCATCGCAAGTATTACACATAACCTCAACGCGAACCATACCATAAGTGGTATCACGCTCGTATTTAATAGCATTTTCTTTTATAGGCTGTGTAAAACTCGGCCATCCCGTTCCCGAACTAAACTTTATTGTAGAATCAAAAAGAGGTGTATCACAACACACGCAATTATATTTACCAGCATCATGAGCCGTACAAAGCGCTCCACTATGTGGACTCTCGGTTCCTTTTAATCGTGTTACTCTAAATTGCTCAGGTGTTAGTTGAGCCTTCCATTCAGTTTCCGTTTTTTCAACACGCTTATCTGGTGTTGGATTTCCGTTAACCGAAAAACTAATAATATCTTTCCAAGTTAGCATATTCTATTCCTTTCTTTTGTTTAATTTATATACGCTCGATATAAAAATTTAGTCGAAAATTAAGCAAAAACCTTACTATTTCCGCAGATCACTTTAATATGAAAGCATTCAATAAATTTACGACAAATAATAGCGTTACTATAGTAATTATATTTTGATCTTTTAAAGTTTCGTACTTTTACTAAATAATCTTTTTACACGTTTTACATATGCTTATAGCTGAAGCTGAAAAATTTGTTATCAACCTTCTCAATGAAAAGTTAACTCCGGAGTTTACCTACCACAACATTCCGCACACGCAACTTGTTGTAAACAAAGCTACTGAATTAGCAGAATTGATAAAAATTGACGACAAACAAAAAGAATTACTCATCATAGCTGCCTGGTTTCACGATACCGGATATACTAAGGACAAAAACAACCACGAGGAAGCGAGCGTGCTGATAGCTAAAGAATTTCTTAAAGCCAAAGGCGTAAGCGAAGACGATATTGTTGCTGTATCTAATATTATTATGGCAACCAAAATGGGAGTTGTACCTAGTACAATGCCTGAAAAAATTATAAAAGATGCCGATTGCGCACATATTGGAAGTAAAAATTACACCGATACTTCGGAATTACTTCGAAAAGAATGGGAACTTATTAGTGATTATAAAATATCTGAAAGTGACTGGCTAGAAGAAAACATTACTTTTTTAAGCACAACACATCGTTTTTTCACAAATGAAGCTGCCGCAAACTGGGAAAAACGTAAAGGAAAAAACCTCGCTGGTTTAATTAATAGAAAGAAAAAAATTAAACTAGATACAGGTAAACTTGCTCAAAAGAAGGCCGAATTAAAGTTTAAAAAAGAAAAAATAGAATTACCTGAACGTGGAATTGAAACCATGTTTAGAGTAACCTTAAAAAACCACATTACACTTAGTAATATTGCCGATACTAAAGCCAATATTTTACTATCTGTAAATGCTATTATTGTTTCTTTGGTGCTTTCTAATTTAGCTTCAAAACTAGACAAACCTTCTAACGATTATTTAATTACACCTACCATCATTTTTATAATGTTTACAGTAGCTTCCATAATATTATCTATTATGGCTACACGCCCTAATGTAACAAGAGGAGAGTTTACTAAAGAAGATGTTGCTAATAAAAAAGTAAATTTATTATTCTTCGGAAATTTCCATAAAATGAGCCTTCAAGATTTTGAATGGGCCATGGGAGAAATGATGCAAGATCGCGATTATCTTTATTCCTCAATGAAAAAGGATTTATACTTTTTAGGCTTGGTTTTAGATAAAAAATATAAAATACTCAGGCTCACTTATACCGTTTTTATGATAGGCATAATAGTTAGCGTTATAGCCTTTATTATTTCATTTTACTCTGCAGGAATACTCGTGTAGTCTATTTCTTTAGTTAATTAAAGTGAAATAACACCTTTTAATAATCTTATTTAGAATTAATACAAATAGCTTGGTTATATCTAACCTAGCACATATATTTGCACGAAAAACTCAGTTATTCATATTAAGTCTAAATAAAAACAAATGAAAACATCATTTACTTTAACAACCTTTTTGTTGCTTAGCCTCTTCACTTTTGCACAATCTGGAACTCTAAAAGGAACCATAACAAATACATCTTCATCTCCAATATTTGGAGTTAACACCATTATTAAAAACACTGTAAAAGGTGCACAAACTAATGAAAATGGCACATTCGAAATCTCGAATATTAGCGATGGTGATTACATACTATCCATATCCTACTTAGGTTACAAAACTAAAGAAATAGCTTTTTCTATAGCCAACAGCAATACTTTCGATTTAGGAAACATATCACTTTACGAAGGAAATGAACTTTTGCAAGAAATTGTTCTAGACACAAAACGTAAAAACAAATTCTCAAGAAAACAAAGTGCATATGTTTCTAAAATGCCACTTAAAAACATTGAAAACTCTCAAGTTTACAGCACAGTAACCAACCAATTATTAGTATCTCAATCTGTTAATAATTTTGAAGATGCTCTAAAAAATGCGGTAGGTGTAAACAAATTATGGTCGTCTACTGGACGAAGTGGTGATGGCGCAGGTTACTATTCTATTCGTGGTTTTTCGGTACAACCGCAATTGGTTAACGGTGTTGCCGGAATTACAAATGGTTTTATAAACCCATCGAATGTGGAACGTGTAGAAGTTATCAAAGGTCCATCTGCAACTTTATTTGGAAGTTCTATAACCTCATACGGTGGACTAATAAATATTGTAACAAAAAAGCCTTATAGTGGCACAGGCGGAAGTATTTCCGTTGCGGGAGGTTCTAATGATTTTAGAAAACTAAATGCAGATGTTAATGTAAGCGCAAGCGATAAAGTATCATTACGTTTTAATGCAGGTTACCAAAAAGATAATAGTTTTCAGGACTATGGCTTTAAAAAATCAGTTTTTGTTGCCCCTTCAATTTCATATAAAGTAAATAACAAACTGACTTTGAATTTTGCTTATGAAGCTTCGGATAACGAGCAAACTAATCAAACTTTTTTATTCTTTAACAGAAGCGCACCTTTACTATTTAATACCGTTGAAGAATTAAATTACGACAGAGACAAATCGTTAACTAATAACGATGTTGTTATTAAAAACATTACACAAAATTATAGAGGTGAGGCTGTTTATAAAATTTCAGACAACTGGTCTTCTCAATCTATTGTAGCCGGTGGTCTTGCTAAATCTAATGGGTTTTATACTTACTTATTCAACTCTGCAAACAGTCTTAACTTTGCTTTGTACGCACAAGATACTGATGCAAAAACAAGAACCATGAACCTACAACAAAATTTCACTGGAGATTTTAAAATAGGTGATTTACAAAACAAACTATTAATTGGCGTAGATTATTTAGAGTCTACTATAATAGACCAGAGTTCAGGCTGGGGTTATTTGCATAGCGTAAATGCGCAAGGCGATTTGGTTTTCTCAGAACCAGAAGTAAATGCCGATAACTTAAATGCTATTCTATCTGGTTTAGATCGTAATAATATTGAAACTAAGCAAAACGTTTTTGGTGCTTATATTTCTAACATTTTAAACATAACACCTAGCCTTTCGGCTATGGCAAGTTTACGTTACGACAGGTTTGAATACAAAGGTGATATAAACGATCCGTCGGATGATCATCAGGCTTATGATGAGTCTACATTTTCACCTAAATTCGGAATTGTATTTCAGCCTATATTAAATCAACTTTCTGTATTCGCGAACTATCAAAACAGTTTTTCATATATTAATCCAGAATTAACAGCTATTGATGATAACGATCCAACAGCTGGCACTCAGTTACAATCTTTCGATTTAGAACAAGCCAATCAATTAGAATTTGGTGTAAAAACCAACCTATTCAACAATAGATTAGAAGCTACTGTAAACTACTATAATATTACAGTAGACGATAAAGTTATGGGCTTTGGCTCTAGCAAACAACAAGATGGTACCGTAAAAAGTAATGGTATTGAACTAGAGGTAAACGCAAGCCCGGTAAATGGTTTAAACTTACGTGGTGGATTTAGTTTTAATGATTCTGAAGTTACAAAATCAGCATCAAGATCAGATTTGATAGGCTTACGTCCTGCAGAAGCTGGGGCAGATATATTATATAACTTTTGGGGTGATTACCAATTTACTCAAGGATTTGCTAAAAACTTCGGTTTTGGAGCAGGTTTTAATGGTTCTAGCGACTACAATACCATGAACGATTACACAACCTCTGGCGGATTTACTTTACCAGCATACACGGTTTTTAACGCTTCAATTTATTATGAAAATGATACCTTCAGAATAAGTGTTAAAGGAAACAACATCACAGATGAAGAATATTACTCTGGTTGGAGCACATTAACTCCGCAACAAAACAGAACATTCTTAGCGTCTTTCGATTACAAATTTTAACCATACACACACAAAGGCAACCCTAAAAAGTTGCCTTTTATTAAATATCTATGGCATTTAAAAAAAACATATTAACGTTACATAAAATATTAGGGTTAGCTACCGGCATAGTCGTTTTTATAGTTTCCGTAACGGGTTGTTGTTGGGCATTTAGAACCGAAATTGAAAACCAGTATAACGATTATAAAAAAGTTATACCGCAGAACCAGGCTTTTTTAACACCAACGGAAGTAAAAAAAACTGCAGAAAGAGTCTTTCCAAACAATACCATTCACGGGAGTGTATTTGGAAAAGCAGATGATGCTATTGAAGTTATTTTTTACGATGCAGAACCCGAATTTTACCAAAGTGTATTTCTAAACCCATATTCTGGTGCCATTATTCAAGTAGACGACCACCTTAGTGGTTTCTTTGCTTTTATTCTAAAAGGGCATACACGAGTATGGCTACCTAAAGCCATTGGAGAACACGTGGTAGGCGCATCCATTTTAATATTTATTTTCATTATTATTTCTGGGTTTATACTCTGGATTCCTAAAAAACGTAAAAACTTAAAACAACGTTTAAAATTCGACTGGAAATCTACAACCCGATGGAAGCGTAAAAACTTCGATTTACACACCGTTGTTGGTTTTTACATCTGCTCCTTAGCCCTAGTTTTGGCCTTTACAGGATCTGTAATGTCTTATAATTGGTTAAAATATGTAGTTTATGTATCTACAGGAGGTGATAAAGTTCCGGCATTTATAATACCCGAAAACACGAGCGGAGTAGCTCTTAACAATGCTGACATATTACCCATTGATCAATTAATGGTGAAGCTTAGAAAAGAATCACCAAAAGCAGAAAATTTTGAGTTGCATTACCCAAAAACCGATTCTTCTAGCGTTTATGTTGAAGTCTCAAATAGTAACGATTTATTTTACGATTCTGATTTTAGATTTTTCGATCAAAATACTTTAGAAGAAATAGAAACACCCGCCATTTTCGGAAAATATGTTGACGCTAAAGTTCCAGATAAAATACTTCGTATGAATTATGATATTCATGTAGGAGCTATTGGAGGTATTGTTGGAAAAATAATTGCTTTTATAATAAGTTTACTAACCGCAAGTTTACCCGTAACAGGTGTGCTTTTATGGTATGGCAGACATTATAAAAAGACAAAAACTACCACAGTATAATATTATAAAATAAAGGAAGTTAAGCTTTAATTTCCTTCATTAAATCATTGTAAGTATAGAACGCTTTATCTTTTTCACTTCTATGATAAAGTATACTTACTCGAATGGCTTTTAAACCTGTTACAGACTGCAAATCTTCAAGTTCTACAATTTCCTCATCGGTATCTACATAATGCTTAGCTTGCAAGAATTTAATATATCGTAAATACTCTAATTCATCTTGCTTTTGAGAGTACACAATACTAATTTTTCCTTTTTGTGTAACACGCTCAGAAGTTCCTTTTATAAAAGCTTTATCCACACGTTTTTTAACAATTTCGTATCGGGCATTATAAGTACCATCTACATCAAATTGTTTTTCGTCCATTCTAAAACTAATCGTTAAAGGTTGGCTGAAAACTAACACCATGGAAGCCACATCTAAGGCTACCGGGAATTTATGTTGTTTTTGATAGAAATCATTTTCCATTTCGCACATCACTTGTAATTGCCACAAGCGTAAATTGTACAAATAGATAGGATTGAAAGAGTCCTCTTTTGTTATAGATTCTCCAATATACATATTGTGCTCTACGCCGTCCGTTTTAAAACGCTCGAAATAATGCGGATACATACGTTGTGCCTCTTTCTGCTTTTTATCAAGTAAAGACGCCATGTCTTTATTTATTAAAGTCACCGTATTGTCGTACTGTTTACGGTGGTTATAAAGCATCCCTAACTTATCATCTAATGTACCGAAATACAGATCTAAGTGTGGTTTTAATTCATCTATAACATATAAATGTTTTAAAGCCGAATCGATATCATTCTTAAAAAACGTAGAAATTTGCTGTTCACTATCTACCTGAAAATGTACATTTAGTGCAAGTAAAAACTCATCAATTTGAAAAATAAACTGATCGTAAATTGGCAATGATTCTATTTTTACAGCATATTCAAAAATAGTTTTAGCAGCACTTAATTGCAAAGCTAAATCTTGTTTTGTAGCCTCATTTCTAGCTTCTGAAGAACCTTTAATATCTATTTGACCATAAAGCGGATATATGTTTTCGAAAGCTATCTTTTTAAAAGCAGCTTGTTCTCCAAGCATCTCAGATTTTATAAAGTTCTTAGCTTCTTTTACAAATCTCCAATGTACACTAGGGTGAATTGAAGTACATTCTTTTTGAATTATCGCTTCAATTAAATTAGCTTCCTCTTCTATATTACGTTCTGCAGCTGATACGATATACGGTAACACATCTTCTAGCTTATTTGCATTAACGCTATTTAAAACTTGTTTTTTTGTAGAAACAATTTCAATAATACCCATAAGCCCTTTATCATTTGCAATGGGTGCAAAAATGGCACTTTTAACACCTTGCTCATGCAAACTAGCAATATGGGGAGCTTTACCTTGTGATATCTCGAACATTTTATCGACATCGGATACCGAAAAATGTTTATGTTCTTTTAATAATTTATCGTAAGACCATGTACATAAAGCGCTAGTACATTGTTTTGTGGTTTTCTTGCCAAGTAAATAACTGTGCATACCAGAACCGTATATGCGCTCAAAAACATCTTCTTCTTTATTATAGATAGAAAAACCAACTTTTAAATCCTTAATTCCAAAAAGAGAACTAAAAATATCTTGAAAACCTTCAACGAAGCTATTTTGCTTACGCTTGTCTTTACTAATTAAACTCGATTTTATATTCGATATAGATTGATCGTCTGTAACATCAAAAATATTAGAAATCACAAACCCTTTGAACGTATAGCTATTTGGTGGGAATTTCTCTTTCCAAAGTGCTATGTTGTCAAAATTATCGAGTAACTCATCGTAATCGGCTTGCGTTATTTTTGGAGCGTTTTCATCTGGTGTTATTTCGCAAAAATCGGCATTATAAAGTATTTTATAATAACGCATAATACCATTAGCATCAGGTATTTCGTAATAAAACGGACGCTTAAAATTGATATTAAACCCGTGACAAAAACCTAAAATAATGGTACAAGCCCCAACATAAATATCATCATGCGGCATGTTTTTCATTTGAAGTTGAAACCCATCACCGGCTGTTTTTATTATGTTTTTAAAGCGTTCAGATGCATTGAAAATCACATCATTAAAAGGAGCTGAAGCTGTTTTAATTTCGTTGTGTGTTAGTAAAGGACTAAACGTATCTTGAAGAATAAACGCAATCTCTTTTTCTCGTTCTTTAATAGACGAAACTCTACTAAAACCATCGCGCAACTCTGGGTATTGCTTAGCAATATCCAAAACCCCGTTGGCCTTACTTGCCAAAAAAGGATCGGTGCTCAATGCCAAAGTTTCATATTGCTTTAACAATTTATTGAAACTTATCTTTACGTTTAAAGGCGATTCTATGTTATCGTTTATATCCATTGACTTTTACTACTTCGACTGCAAAGTTACAAATTAATTAAGTTGGTCGTCAATTATACCCCTTACTAACGTTAATTAACGGTATACGACGTTCTATAGCACTTTTGAGCACCAGCAAAGACACCCTATAACATACAGAAACGCTTTAGTTTTTTTTAAAAAAAATTCACTTAAAATGAACTTTTTAGAAAAACTAAAGCGTTTTAATGTATTGATATTAAAGTTTTAAATAGAGTCTATTTAAAAACCTTGATTTACTTTATTTTTTAAGACATTGCATAATATAAACCAATAACTAAAGCTACAATAATAGCTCCAACAGGTTTTAAATATTTCCAATTTGTAATATCTACTTGCTTAGTATACTCTTGTACGTAATCAGTTTCCCTAGGAATAAAGTGACTAATTACAAACATAACAACTACTGTTAACACAAACAGAATACCCATTAAATGTAAGAAACTAATATCTGGTTCAATACCGTATAGTGTTACTAAATAAGTTACTACACTAATTAATATAGCGATGTTTGCAGCTTTCCCAGAAACACGTTTAGAAAACACACCTACAATAACAATAGCTAAAATTGGCACACTATGCGTTCCGTTTAGTTGTTGTAAATAAGTAAAAATACCACCTTCTACACCGTATAATAATGGAGCAATAGCTATAGAAAATATCGCTAAAACTATACCGAATATTTTCCCGGCTTTTACCACTTGTAATTCTGTAGCTTCTTTATTAATATATTCCTTGTAGAAATCTAAACCAAAAAGTGTTACAGAACTATTTAAAGCACTATTGAATGAACTTAGAATAGCCCCAAAAAGTACCGCCGCAAAGAAACCAATATAGGCTACAGGTAATACTTTTTTAACTAACATTGGGTATGCTTCATCCGCATTTGCTAAATCACCATTGAAAATATAATAAGCAATAATACCAGGTAGCACCACAATAATTGGCCCTAATATTTTAATAAAAGCCGCTATTAAAAGTCCTTTTTGACCTTCTTTTAAATTCTTAGCACCCAAGGCACGTTGAATAATAGCTTGGTTGGTTCCCCAGTAATAGAAATTTAATATAACCATACCTGTGAAAAGTGTCCAAAAAGGAACATCAGAATCCGGACCTCCAATAATATCAAATTTTTCAGGAAGTGCAGTTGTTAAGGTATCTAGCCCAGTAAACATGTTTCCATCACCAATATACATTAGTCCAAATATAGGAATTAACGAACCTCCAATAATTAACCCAACAGCATTAATAGAATCTGATACTGCAACAGCTTTAAGACCTCCAAAAACCGCATAAATACTACCAATAACTCCAATTGAAATTACAGTTACCCAAAGTGTAGCTTCTGGCCCCATACCGAGTTTTTCAGGAATATCGAACATGGTGTTTAACGCCAACGCTCCTGAGTATAAAACAGTAGGCAACATAGATATAGCGTACCCTAAAAGAAATAAAAGTGAAACAATTGTTTTTGTTGTTTTACCGTAACGATTTTCTAAAAACTGTGGAATGGTTGCAATACCACTTTTAAGGTACTTAGGTAACAACACAAAGGCTGTAAAAACCATAGCAATGGCTGCTAAAACCTCGTATGCCATAATAGGAGCTCCATCTCTAAAGGAAACACCATTCATTCCAACAATTTGCTCGGTTGATAGGTTAGTTAATAATAATGACCCAGCAATTACTGGCCCAGTAAGGCTACGGCCTCCAAGAAAGTAACCATCGGAAGATTTTTCGTCTGTTTTTCGTGTTGACCACCACGCAATAAGCGCAACTAGCAAAGTAAATCCTGCAAAAGAGATAATAGCCATCATAATATTTTATAGTTTGGTTTAGTTAATATTTTCATTATTTTCTTTAAAGAAAAATAATAGGCGCTACAATGTCATAAAAAAAATTGAAACAACCGTACTGATCTATGCTTTTTTTATTCAGCTATAAGCTTAAAATGAGCATTACTTAATGGTAATTTTTACAAATAAAAAAAATTAGCGTAACAGAAAAACGTACAATTTTAACCAAAAAAAAATCTGTAATTAAATTACAGATTAAAGTTTTGTTCATTTTCGAATAACGTTTCATCAAAGCGATATAAAAAAGCTCCTCTTCGCGACTCCGACATATCTTTCTCTTCGAGCCTTACTAAATACTTCATTTGAGCGACCTTTCTACGGAAGTTTCGTTTATCTAATTCTTCATCTAAAATACCCTCATATAGCACTTGCAATTGTGGTAAAGTAAATTTTGGCGGTAATAAATTGAAAGCAATAGGGAAGTTTCTAACCCGACGGCGCATTCTTTTAATGGCAATATCAACCATATCATTATGGTCGAAAATAAGTTCTGGAACTTCGGTTATTGGAAACCATTGCGCATTGTACTTATTAATTTTATCCTCTGTGTAGCGTGATTTTAAAATCATGGCGCTATAGGTTGAAGATATAATACGATCGAACGAACAGCGATCGACCTTTCCGAAGGTTTTAATTTGCTCCATATAAATATCTTGCAAACCAGATAAATCGGATAGTATCCTATTGGCAGCTTCGTCTAAATCTTCATCGAAGCCAACAAAACCGCCAATTAGAGACCATTTTCCCTTTTCGGGATTTTCTTTCTTTTTAATTAATAACAATTCTAGTTTGTTATCATTAAATCCGAAAATAATGCAATCTACTGCTACCTTAATTTGCTGAATGTTGTTATTTATGCTGTTCGATTCAATCATTCAGTTAAAAGTAAAAATTCAACAAATTAGTATACAGTTATTATTGATTTCCTTTATTGTAATCTTCTAAAAACTTAGCTAAACCACTATCAGTTAAAGGGTGTTTTAATAAACCTGTGATTGAAGATAAAGGTCCTGTCATAACATCCGAACCTAATTTAGCACAGTTAATTACGTGCATAGTGTGACGTATAGAAGCTGCTAATATTTGAGTTTGAAAACCGTAGTTATCATAAATCATTCTAATTTCATCGATAAGGTTTAAACCATCTGTAGAAATATCGTCTAAACGACCTAAGAAAGGAGATACGTAAGTTGCTCCAGCTTTTGCTGCTAATAAGGCTTGCCCTGCAGAAAACACTAAAGTTACATTAGTTCTAATACCTTTATCAGAGAAATACTTACAAGCTTTTACACCATCGGCAATCATAGGTAATTTCACTACAATTTGTGGGTGTAAAGCCGCTAAAGCTTCACCTTCTTTTACCATACCATCAAAATCGGTAGAGATTACCTCAGCAGAAACATCACCATCTACTAAATCACAAATTTTTTGGTAATGTGCTAAAATATTTTCAGAACCAGTGATTCCTTCTTTCGCCATTAATGACGGGTTTGTTGTTACACCATCTAAAACGCCTAAAGCTTGTGCTTCTGCAATTTCACCTAGGTTTGCTGTGTCAATAAAAAATTTCATATTGTTAAGTTGTTATTGTTTTATTAATTGAATATGCCACACCTAAAACACAGATAAACTATAGCTTTAGGTGCAGTATATTTTAATTTTTAAACTGTTTTTAAATACTCTAATACTTGGTTGCTTACTTTTTCGCCAGTAAAACCAAATTTCTCATCTAGTACAGATGCTGGTGCAGAGTAACCGAAGTGCTCTAAACCAAATACTTTACCATTAGCTCCAACTAAACCTTCTAAGTTTACAGGTAAACCAGCTGTTAAACCAAATAATGGTGTGTTAGCAGGAATTACAGAGTTTTGGTATGCTTTAGATTGTAATCTAAAAACACCTTCTGAAATTACCGAAGCAATATTCACTTTTAAGTTGTTTTGAGATTCTAATATTTCGGCTGCTGCAAATAATGTAGCAACTTCAGATCCGTTTGCGATTAAAACCACATCTGGATTTTCAACTTCTTTTACTAAATAACCACCTTTTTCTGCAGCTAAAGCCTCTTCATATCTTGAAGATCCTTGAGGTTCGATATCTTTAATACCTTGACGAGAAAGTATTAAACCTGTTGGTGTATTTTTATTTTCTAAAGCCATTTTCCAAGCGACGCTAGTTTCTGCAGAATCTGCAGGACGTAATGCTAAGAAACTTGGGTTTCCGCTATGGTTCTTTAATTTTTCTAATAAACGAATTTGAGCTTCTTGCTCAACGGGTTGGTGTGTTGGTCCATCTTCACCTACTCTAAAAGCATCGTGAGTCCAAACATATTTTACACCTAATTCTTGAATACCACTTAAACGAATAGCTGGTTTCATATAATCTGAAAACACAAAGAATGTTGCTACAACCGGAATAATTCCGCCGTGAAGCGCAATACCATTTGCAATACAAGCCATGGTTAACTCAGCAACACCTGCTTGTAAGAATGACCCTGTGAAATCACCTTTTTTAAGTGCATGTGTTTTCTTTAAGAATCCGTCAGTTTTATCAGAGTTTGATAAATCGGCAGAAGAAACAATCATGTTTTCTACATTTTCGGCTAAGTAACCTAAAATACCAGAAGATGCTGCTCTTGTTGCTAAACCTGCTTTATGTTCTACTGAAGCGAAATCTAATTCTGGTAACTCACCAGAAAGGAAGAAATCTAATTTTGTAGCTAAAGCTTCGTTTGCTATTCTCCAAGTTGCTATTTCTGCTTTCTTTTCAGCAGCTTTTGCTGTTTTTTCTGCAACTAAGTTTTTATAAAATTCTTGAACGTCATCGAAAATATCGAAAGGACTTTCAGTATTTGCTCCCAAATTAGCTAAGGTTTTTGCGTAATCTGCTCCGGTAGCTCCAATAGGCTGTCCGTGTAATTCACAATGTCCTTCAAACATGCTACCATCTGCAGTAACACAACCTTTACCCATTATTGTTTTACCAATAATTAATGTTGGTTTTTCAGTTTGGTTATTAGCATCTGTTAATGCTTTTCTTATTTCATCGTGGTTATGGCCATCGATAGTTACTACATTCCAACCCCAAGCTTCATACTTCATTGCGGTATCTTCTGTAGTTACCTCATCTGTAGGTGTAGATAATTGAATATCGTTAGAATCGAAAAACATAATAAAGTTACTCAACCCTAAATGCCCAGCTATACGCCCAGCACCTTGAGAAATTTCTTCTTGAATACCACCATCAGAAATAAAACCATATATTTTATGATTCATCCAATCTCCAAAACGTGCTTCTAAAAACTTAGCTGCAATTGCTGCTCCCACACCCATAGTGTGCCCTTGACCTAATGGTCCAGATGTATTTTCAATACCACGTTTTACATCAACTTCTGGATGACCTGGTGTAATAGAACCCCATTGTCTGAAATTAGCAACATCATCCTTTGCATAGTTACCTAATAGGTAATATTGTGCATACATTAAGGTTGATAAGTGACCAGCATCCATGAAAAAACGATCTCTAAACGCCCATTCCATATCTGTTGGATCATAATTAAAGAACTCTGAGTATAAGACGTGCATAAAGTCACCTCCACCCATTGGACCACCTGGATGACCTGATTTCGCTTTTTCTACCATTGCTACAGCTAATGCTCTAATATTATCTGCTGCTCGTTGATCAATTTGTTTGTTCATTTTAAATTTATGGTTAATTTTTAATAACTCTAACTTTAATAGATTCACTATTTCAAAACAATTAAAACCGTTATAAAATAGTACACTGCAAATGTAGTAATTAAAATATAATTAAGTGTCGGCAAAACACTTAATTATTAAAACACTAAATTTTGCGCCGTAAAAATACATCTAATTAAACGATAGGCATAATAAACATGTAACGTTTTATACAACAAATGAAGCTTTTTGTTAATAATTTTAGTTTTAAATTGAATAATTAAAAGATAATTTGCCTTATTATTTTTATTTCACAGAAATACCTTCATATAAACGTGAAATTTTTAATTGAACCAAAAAAGGAAAATTTAAGATGAAGCGCTCTAATATTTAACCTTATTCCGAAGAATTTGCAACACCACAAATTTCAACACATCGAATTTGTAATACAATACGGTTTTATTTTGAAGCCATAAAAACCGCAATACCAAACTATTAAACACAAAAAAGCCGACTAAAAATTAGTCGGCTTTTTTTGTTACTGTGCGGGCGGGGAGACTCGAACTCCCACACCGTGAGGCACTAGATCCTAAGTCTAGCGTGTCTACCAATTCCACCACGCCCGCTTAAGGACTGCAAATATAAACAAGATTTTCAAATTGCAAACTTCTTTGCACAAAAAAACATTCTTTTTTTTATACTTTTGATAAAATAAAGAAAAACAAGCCCATGAACAGTATTCAAAACTACATATTAGAGCATAAAAATAGATTTTTAGACGAACTCATCGAGCTTCTTAAAATTCCATCCATTAGTGCGGACTCCGCATACAAAAACGATGTATTAAAAACAGCCGATGCTGTAAAACTAAGATTAGAACAAGCAGGATGCGATAGCGTAGAAATTTGCGAAACAGATGGCTACCCTATTGTTTACGGACAAAAAATAATAGATAAAAACCTACCAACTGTACTTGTTTATGGACATTACGATGTACAACCGCCAGATCCAATAAATCTTTGGGATTCGCCTCCATTCGAACCCGTTATTAAAAAAACAGAAAAACATCCCGACGGTGCTATTTTTGCACGTGGCGCTTGTGACGATAAAGGCCAAATGTACATGCATGTAAAAGCGATGGAATTTATGACTTCCACTAACCAACTACCATGCAACGTAAAATTCATGATAGAAGGCGAAGAGGAAGTTGGCAGCGCTAATCTAGCCACCTTTGTAAAAAACAACCACGATAAACTTAAAAACGACGTTATTTTAATTTCCGATACTGGAATGATTGCTAACGATGTGCCATCAATAACCACAGGTTTACGTGGCTTAAGTTATGTAGAAGTTGAAGTTACAGGTCCGAATCGCGATTTACACTCTGGACTTTACGGTGGCGCAGTAGCCAACCCGATAAACGTGCTAACAAAAATAATTGCTTCATTACACGACGAAGACAATCATATCACCATTCCTGGTTTTTACGATAACGTAGAAGATCTCTCTACAGAAGAGCGCGCCCAAATGGCAAAAGCACCTTTCAGTTTAGAAAATTACAAAAAAGCATTAGATATCAACGCCGTATATGGCGAAACAGGTTACACCACAAACGAGCGCAACGCCATACGCCCAACACTAGATGTTAACGGTATTTGGGGAGGTTACACTGGCGAAGGCGCAAAAACCGTAATAGCCAGTAAAGCTTACGCCAAAATATCTATGCGTTTAGTACCAAACCAAGATTGGGAAAACATCACGCAACTTTTCAAAACCCATTTCGAAAGCATCGCACCCCAAGGCGTAACCGTAAAAGTAACACCACATCACGGTGGCCAAGGCTACGTAACACCAATAGACAGCATAGGTTACAAAGCTGCAAGCCATGCTTACAAAGACACTTTCGGAAAAACACCAATACCACAACGTAGTGGCGGCAGCATACCAATTGTTGCACTATTCGAACAAGAATTAAAAAGCAAAACCATACTCATGGGCTTTGGTTTAGACAGCGATGCCATACACTCACCAAACGAACATTTCGGAGTTTGGAACTACTTAAAAGGCATAGAAACCATTCCGTTATTCTATAAATATTTCACCGAGTTTTCAAAATAAATAATTTGGGCGTTACCACAACCTCGCTTTTAAGGGCGAGGTTATGGTCGGGCTTTTGGCAGTCGCTTTTTTGCACACCAAGTTCAGTTCTATTTATTTTTCACAAAGGTCAAACCAAGTTTCATCTTAATTAAGAAAATATAAGCTCGTACAAAAAGAGCTTCAACAAAGCCTCAATCCCTAACGCGTTCCAATCCTGCACAATTAGTAATCCACACAAAGTAAGTAGCATATTTGCAACACACACAAATGAAAAACCAACACAACAATCATTTATTTCTACTCGCTTTAGCCACATTACTTATTAGCACATCTGGCACATTAGGTAAATTTATAGATTTACCAACACCAGTAATTATATGGGGACGCAGCGCGATAGCCGCAGTATTTCTATTCGCGTTTTGTTGGTATAAAAAATTCAGCATCAAGATAAAATCAAAAAAAGATGCACCCACCATAATTTTAGGTGCTTCACTTTTAGCACTGCATTGGGTAACCTACTTTTATGCATTAAAATTATCAAACGTTGCCTTAGGCATGCTAGCCATGTTTACATTTCCGGTAATAACCGCATTACTCGAACCCTTTTTCACCAAATCGAAATTAAACCCAATACACATACTATTAGGTTTTATGGTTTTACTAGGCGTCTATATATTAGCGCCAGATTTAAACCTAGAAAATACGCACCTAAAAGGAATTCTTTACGGTATATTTTCAGCCTTATGCTACGCTTTAAGAAACCTCATTTTAAAAGGCCATGTAGATAATTATAACGGCACCGTACTCATGACGCAGCAAGCCATAATAGTTGCCATAATACTTATTCCTGTCATGTTTACCATGGATATTAGTAATCTACAAAGCCAGTTTCCCTACCTTATTATATTAGGCTTGGTAACTACAGCCATTGGTCATTCATTATTTATTGGTAGCTTAAAACATTTTTCAGTAAGTACCGCAAGTATCATTGGTAGCGCACAACCTATATGTGGTATTATTATCGCCTTTTTCTTTTTAAACGAAATACCTACTATAAACACTTTTATAGGTGGCGCTTTAATTTTGGCTACAGTTGTTATCGAAAGTATTCGATCTAGAAAGGCTAATTCTTAATAAAAAGAACATCCATACTTTGAAAGCCTCGTTAATTCGAGGCTTTTTTTTTATACAATTTTGTAACAAAACACCTGCTTTAACGTTCTAATAGTCAATCAATCAAAAATCAATCACATTATGCTAAAGCAATTCTTCATCATTTGCTCTGGCGCCGACACCGATATTCTAGAGCAATGCTCTAAAGGTGAACAAAATAAATATGCGGGCATTGGCGCAACCGTTTTTTTTACTGCACTCATGGCTTTTATAGCCGCCAGTTATGCACTCTACACTGTTTTCGACAATTACTACGCTGCCATTGGCTTCGGTTTTATTTGGGGATTACTTATTTTTAATTTAGACCGTTACATTGTTTCTACAATCAAGAAAACCGGTCGTTTTTTAGACGAGTTACTCCAAGCCACACCAAGAATTATGCTTGCTGTAATTATAGCCATTGTAATTTCTAAGCCTTTAGAATTAAAGATTTTTGAAAAAGAAATTAATCAGGTTTTATTAGAACAGAAAAACCATTTAACCTTAGCCAATCAAAATCAAATATTAGCACAGTTTAATCCTGAAATAACCACTCTAGAAACAAATATAACAACTCTAGAAAGCGAGGTTATCAATAAAGAAGCTGAGGTTAATACACTTTATAACACGTACATCGCAGAGGCCGAAGGCACAGCAGGAACTAATCGCTTAGGCAAAGGCCCTGTTTATAAAGAAAAAAGAGAAAAGCATGATGCTCTACTTGCCGAACTTCAGCAATTAAAATTAGAAAATAAAGAGAAAAAAGCAAATTTAGAAGATCAGATTGCTACTCTAAAAACAAATTACCAATTACAGGTTGACACTACGCAACCTGTAATTAATAATTTTGATGGGTTAATGGCGCGTGTAAACGCTCTAGGCACCTTATCATGGATGCCTTCATTTTTTATTTTTCTGTTGTTTTTAGCAATAGAAACTTCACCCATTTTCGCGAAATTATTATCGCCAAAAGGGCCTTACGATTTTAAATTAGAAGATCTAGAAATGGCTATTAAAACCCATGTTCTTCCAAATAAAAATCAACGAGAAGCTCTACTAAAAACAGATAACGCCATTAACGACCGTGTTTATGCCGACTTAAAAACCGAAGACGAACTTTACACTTATAAACGTGCAAAAACGAGAGAACTTATGCAGTTACAGGCCGATGCTTTTTTCAAACATCAAAAGAACATTTTATAGTTTATAGGCTAACACCAATAATTATGCAGCCACATTGGTTTTAAAATGATTGTATAAGTCTTTACTACCAAAACCAATAATAGCCATACTTTTATTTTTTGCTACGGCTTCGTTGTGTAATTCTGTTAAAGCTTTTACACCGTGTCGATCCATACTTTCAACATCTTCTATACTGATGGTAAGCGTGCTTACACGACTAAAAATATCTTGAAATTCGTTTTGAAAAACAGATAAACTCTTTTTATTTAGTTCACCTTTAATCTTGAAAAAGTTGTTGCAGTTTGTAATACGTAAATCCATAATAAGTTAATTTTTTAGTTAGACAATAAATCTGAGGGAAACATAATCAATTGATTATGAGATAAAAGTATATTATTAAAGAGTTACGCGAAGAATTTTTTCGATTAAAAGAATTCATCCTTGGACGAAAAATAATTACGTGTCAATTTAACCGATGAGTAACCTACTTAAACATCATTTTAAAACAAAAACATCAAAATACAGCAAGAACTAGAATCACTTATTAGCACTTTAACTATATTTCGTTATCATAAACCCATTTTCCATTTCCCTTTTAATTTCAGCATAGATTTGGTATCAAATTTTTTATATAAATTGCAACATGAAAAAAATAGTTCTACTCATCTGTCTTATTTCCGCTTTCAATAGTTATTCTCAAAACGAAGAAAAAGATATAAAAGCTATTAATAAAGTATTAAAAGCACAGCGTATTGCTTGGTCTAAGCACGACTTAGAAGGCTATATGGAAGGGTATTGGAAAAGTGATTCTCTTAAGTTTTACGGTAAAAACGGGGTAACTTACGGCTGGGAAGATACTTTTGATCGTTACGAAAAAAGCTATCCAACCAAAGATCATACGGGGACTTTAAGTTTTAAAATTAACGACATTACCAAAATAAGCGCAGATGCTTATTATGTACTTGGTGAGTTTCATTTAAAACGTGAAGTTGGTAATGCAGACGGTATTTTCATGCTAATTTTCAAGCGCATCAATGGCGAGTGGAAAATTGTTGCAGACACCTCTTGCTAAACTTGTAAAAGCAGCAAAGTATCACCTTACTTATTACAAATATTCTTCAATAACACTAATAAGTGTGTTTGCATCTTGCGTTCCGGTATGGCGCCATTTCATTTCACCATCTTTATAAACAATTAAAGTTGGCAGGCCTTTTACGCGTAACGCTTCTGTTAATTCTTGGTTTTTTTCGACATCAATTTTTATCACCTTAGCTTTATCTCCCAAGGCTGCTGCTACATCTCGTAAAACGTCGTGCATAGCTTTAGATGGCTCACTCTCTTCTGCAAAAAAATCTAGCAGTACAGGTGTATTAACATCGATAAGTTCCCCAAATTTTGACATATTATAAAGTTTTTTTGTCTATTTAATAGTTTTCTAATTGGATAGAAAATCGTGATTAAAAATTCTATTTGATTATTATAAATATAAACAATTTAAGATAAACAGCAACAACAAAGGCCGTTTAAACCGGTTCGGCACCTTTCTTAAGTTCTATTACAGTAATTTCTGGCCAAATACCAACACGCCCAGGGAAAGCCAAATAGCCAAAACCACGATTTACGTTTATGTACTGCCCCATTTCTTTGTAAATACCAGCCCAATATTTATAGCGCCATTTTACCGGACTCCATTTAAACCAACCCGGAATTTCAATTCCAAATTGCATACCATGTGTGTGTCCGCTTAATGTTAAATGATAATGATAATCATCGTCAATCACCTTTTTCTCCCAGTGCGACGGATCGTGACTCATTAAAATTTTAAAATCGTTTTTATCAATAGTAGCGGCTGCTTTCTGCAAATCGCCTGCAGTTTTAAAACCACCAGCACCCCAGTTTTCAACACCCACTAAAGCAATACGCTCACCATTTTTTTCAAGATATTTACTTTCGTTCAGTAAAAGGTTAAACCCTATTTCTTTCTGTAAAGCCTTTAAATCTTCAAGATTTTGATGTTTCGCTTCATCCGATTCCCAATTTACATAATCGCCATAATCGTGATTTCCTAATACAGAATACAAGCCATCTTTAGCTTTCAACTTATTAAAAACCGTTTTATAAGGCACCAATTCTTCAGCTTTATTATTTACAATATCGCCTGTAAATAAAATCACATCACTTTCCTGTTCGTTAATTAAATCTACAGCATATTTCACCTTTTCCATATTATCAAAACTTCCGGAATGGATATCACTAATTTGCGTTAGTTTATAACCATCAAAAGCAGCCGGTAAATCTTCAAAATGCAATGTGTATTTTAAAACTTTATAATTGTAGCGTCCTTTATAAATACCATAAATTATAGAAGCCAACGGAATGGCTGCCAAGCCTAAAGCCACTTTACTTATAAATTGGCGACGCGATGCAAAGTAATTCCCTTTTGCAGCTTCGCCTACCGTAAAATAACGATACAGAGCTTGTGGCACACGAAAAACATCTTCGAAAAACACGCCTAAAACCAAAACCATTTTTGGCACTAAAAGCGCTATAAAAAACCCAATGGCATAAGAGTGCGCATGTGTAAAACCATTACGACGACTAAAGCCATAAAATTGAAACACAAAATTGCCAATAATTAATACCGTAATTACCCAATATAGTAGATGTATCCAGTTGTTTTTAACCACCGTTTTAAAGGCCTGAAAGGCGTAATAATCGGCAATCAGGAAAACAGCTAAAAATATAATCCAACGTAGCATATGCTCTTTTTTTCATCAAAGATAATGGTATTACCAATTAATGCTTGCCATAGCAAATGGATTTAACGAATTGTTAAGAGTCTTCATTTAAAACAAACACCCATATTTTATTGACAAAATGCCGCGTTCTTATCAAGAGTTTTATAAAAATTTCTGAAGTTTTAATTAAAATGAAAACGAGAATTTTCGACTAAAACATTTTAACACGTTTAGGGCATTCAAACTTTAAATTATAACCATAACTTTTTGTAGTTTTGAAATTCTATCAAAATTTATAAAATGTCCGATAACAAACGCGTATTTCTAGTTGATGCCTTTGCATTAATTTTCCGTGGCTACTATGCCTTTATAAAGAACCCAAGAATAAACTCTAAAGGCACTGATACCTCAGCAATTTTAGGATTTATGAACTCACTTTTAGACGTTATTAAACGTGAGCGACCAGACCACTTAGCCGTTTGTTTCGATAAAGGTGGTAGTGCCGACCGTGTAGAAATGTTTGAGGCTTACAAAGCCAATAGAGATGAAACTCCGGAGGCTATAAAAATTGCCGTGCCTATAATCCAAGAGATTTTAAAAGCCATGCACATCCCTATTATGGTAAAAGCAGGTTTCGAGGCCGATGATGTTATTGGTACACTAGCCAAACAAGCAGAAAAAGAAGGTTACCAAACTTTTATGGTAACACCAGATAAGGATTTCGCACAGTTGGTTAGCGAAAATATATTTATGTACCGCCCAATGTTTGGTGGCGGATACGAAACTTGGGGTATTCCCGAAGTACAGAAAAAGTTTGAAGTTACCGATCCATTACAAGTTATCGATTTTCTTGGCATGATGGGTGATGCCAGTGATAACATACCAGGATTACCCGGCGTTGGCGAAAAAACAGCTAAAAAATTCTTGGCCGCTTATGGGTCTATGGAAAACCTTTTTGAACACACCCACGAGCTAAAAGGTAAAATGAAAGAGAAAATTGAAGCCAATAAAGAATTGGGTTTACTTTCTAAAAAATTAGCAACCATTATGCTGGATGTTCCGGTGGAATTTAATGCGAAAGATTTCGAATTAGATCAACCCGATATCCCTAAGGTTACAGAAATTTTCGAAGAGTTAGAGTTTAGACGCCTTATAGATAATTTCACAAAAACTTTTGCAGCTCAAGCAGCAGCAACTTCAACAGAAACTAACGAAAAAAGCAACGAAGAAAAAGCGACACCAAAAGAAGAAGCTTCGGCTGGTGCAGGGCAATTTTCATTGTTTGGTGGCGATCCATCGAGTACAACTAAAGAAGAAACTGTTACCGAGCATACCCGAAAAACAGCCGAAAACACTTCGCATTTTTACCAAAGTGTGGCAGAAGGTATGGGCACAAAATTATTTCTTAAAAATTTAATGAGTCAAACCTCGGTGTGTTTTGATACCGAAACTACAGGCTTAAACCCACTAACCGCAGAACTCGTTGGTATTTCATTTTCATGGGAAACAGGAAAAGGATTCTATTTACCGTTTCCGGAAGATAAAACCGAAGCCCAAGCCCTTATCGAGCAAGTGCGTCCGTTTTTTGAAAGCGAAAGCATCGAAAAAATTGGTCAGAATTTAAAATACGACATCAAAGTTCTTGCAAAATATAATATTGAAGTCCGCGGTAAACTTTTTGATACCATGCTGGCCCATTATCTTATTAATCCAGATATGCGCCACAATATGGATATCTTGGCTGAAACGTATTTAAACTACACGCCAATTTCCATTACCGAGCTTATTGGTAAAAAAGGAAAAAACCAATTATCTATGCGCGATGTGCCTCTGGAAAAACAAACGGAATACGCTGTTGAAGATGCCGATATTACCCTGCAACTCAAAGAACATTTTACAAACGAACTCGGCGAAGCCAATACTCAAAAATTATTCGATGAGATTGAAATCCCGTTACTTCGTGTGCTTGCCGCAATGGAATTAGAAGGGATTAATCTTGATAAAGATTTCCTTAATTCTTTAGCCGAAGCTTTAAATAACGATATTGAAACTTTAGAAAAAAGCATTTACGATGCCGCTGGCGAAGAATTTAATATTGCCTCGCCAAAGCAATTAGGTATTGTGCTCTTTGAAAACCTAAAACTGGTAGATAAACCTAAAAAAACTAAAACAGGACAGTACGCTACAGGCGAAGATATTTTATCTTACCTCGCTAAAGATCATGCTATAATTCAAAATATTTTGGATTATCGTGGTTTAGCAAAACTGAAAAGCACTTACGTCGATGCCTTACCGCTACAAGTAGAACCATCTACAGGCCGTGTACATACCGATTACATGCAAACCGTTGCCGCTACAGGCCGTTTAAGTAGTAACAACCCCAACTTACAGAATATACCAATACGTACCGAGCGTGGTCGCCAAGTGCGTAAAGCCTTTGTGCCAAGAAGTGAAGAGTACACGCTATTAGCGGCCGATTACAGCCAAATAGAATTACGTATTATTGCCGCTTTAAGTAAGGAAGAAACCATGATTTCTGCCTTTAAAAACGGCGAAGATATTCACGCCTCTACCGCATCGAAAGTATTTAATGTGCCTTTAGATGAAGTTACACGCGAGCAACGTAGCAACGCAAAAACCGTAAACTTCGGGATTATCTATGGCGTGTCTGCCTTTGGGTTAAGCAACCAAACCGATTTATCGCGAGGGGAAGCCAAAGAACTTATTGACACCTATTACGAAACCTACCCAAAACTACGCGCATACATCAGCGAGCAAGTCGATTTTGCACGCGATAATGGTTATGTACAAACCGTTTTAGGTCGTCGTCGCTATTTAAAAGATATTAATTCTAGAAATGGCGTGGTACGTGGTGCCGCAGAACGTAATGCCGTAAACGCGCCTATACAAGGTTCTGCTGCCGACATTATTAAAATTGCCATGATTAACATTTTTAACAAACTTAATGCTGGTAATTTTAAAACTAAAATGCTACTACAAGTACATGATGAATTGGTTTTCGATGTATACAAACCAGAACTTGAAAGTATAAAAACTTTAGTAAAAACCGAAATGGAAAATGCTTATACATTAGAAGTGCCACTAGATGTTGAAATTGATACTGGGTTGAACTGGTTGGAAGCGCATTAGTGATTAATTTATTTTAGTTGAAATGAGGAAAACCGTAAAATAAATTAATCCTCTTAGTTTATTTTTGAAACAGATTTTCTAGGTTTTTAAATAAAAAGGATAGAGTTTTAAAATGAAGAAAATTGAAGTTGTAGCAGCAATAATATATTATAAAAATGAAATTTTTTGTGTGCAAAGACCCAAAAACAAGCTAAGTTATATTTCAGAAAAATTTGAGTTTCCTGGAGGAAAAATTGAAAAAGGAGAATCAAAAGAAGAAGCTTTACGAAGAGAACTTATTGAGGAATTAAATTTTTATCCAATTAAGATTGATAATTTATTTGAAACTGTTATTCATGAATATCCTGATTTTGAATTAACAATGCATAGTTTCAAATGTTATTCTGAGACAAAGAATATTCGATTGAATGAGCATATTTCTTCTGAATGGTTAACTGTGAAAAACTTAGAAAAACTTGATTGGGCAGAAGCAGACATTCCAATAGTTAATAGATTAATTGAGAATGAATAAATTATTTAATGATAATTTTAGAGATAGTTTACTAACAGGATTCATCGACAAATCATTAGATTCTGATGCCCTTTATCAACCTGAGTTACTAGTAAACAGAAAAATTCCTCGAAAGAAAGTTCTATCAACAATTATTAAAGAATTAGAAAACTGCGAGAGCTTTTTTATATCTGTTGCTTTTGTTACAACAAGTGGTGTTGCCACTTTAATAAATACTCTTAAAACCCTTGAAGAAAAAGGAGTTAAAGGAAAAATCCTTGTTTCTCAATATCTAAATTTCACACAGCCGGAAGCCCTAAAAAGACTTTCACAGTTTTCAAACATTGAATTAAAAATAATAACTAAAGAAAACTCACATTCGAAAGGTTACATTTTTAAATACTCTGAATACTACAATTTAATTATAGGAAGTAGCAACTTAACTTCCTCTGCATTATCTACTAATAAAGAATGGAATATGAAGGTTTCTGCAAGAAACTCAAGTTCTATAGTAGATAAAGTGATTAATGAATTTCAAGATGATTTTAAGATAGGTGAAATTGTAAATGAAACTTATATTGAAAAATATGAAGAAATTTACAAAAAGCAATTTCTAGTTCACAAAAAAACCGAAGAAGAATTATCTGAAAAACTTAATGTAGAAATTGCGCCGAACTCAATGCAAATAGAAGCATTAGGAAACCTAGAAAACTTAAGAAAAGATGAAAACAACAAAGCTTTAATAATTTCTGCAACAGGAACAGGTAAAACATATTTAGCTGCTTTCGATGCTAAAGCTTTCAATCCCAAAAAACTATTATTTGTAGTACATAGATTAAACATTGCAAAAAAAGCAATGGAAACCTTTACAACTATTTTTGGAAAGTCTAAAACCATGGGCTTATATTCTGGAAACCAAAGAGAACTAGATAAGGATTTTGTATTTTCTACTGTTCAAACAATTTCTAAACCAAATCATTTAGAACGATTCGATAAAGAATTCTTCGATTATATTATTATCGATGAGTCTCATCGTTCAGGAGCAGATTCATATATAAGACTAATAGAATATTTCAATCCAAGCTTTCTTCTTGGTATGACCGCAACACCTGATAGAACAGACGACAAAGATATTTACAGTTTGTTTGACCATAATATAGCTTATGAGATTAGACTTAATAAAGCTATGGAAGAGAATATGCTTATTCCTTTTCATTACTACGGCGTAACTGATTTATCAGTTAATGATGAAATTCTCGAAAGTGAATCAGATTTTAGACTTTTAACTGCTGAAGAAAGAGTCAATAAAATTATTTCTAAAATTGAGTTTTATGGTTCTGATAATGGAATAACAAGGGGTTTAATTTTTTGCTCCAAAAAAGAGGAAGCAAAAGAATTATCAGATAAATTTAACCAAAAAGGTTACAAAACAGTTGCTCTAATTGGAGAAAGTTCAGAAGACGAAAGAACAAATGCGATAAAGCTATTAGAAAGTGACGATTTATCAATCAAATTAGATTACATTTTTACTATAAATATTTTTAATGAAGGAATTGATATCCCAAAAATCAATCAAGTCATTATGATTCGCCCGACCCAATCAGCGATAATATTCATTCAGCAATTAGGGAGAGGATTAAGAAAGACAAACAACAAATATTATTTAACTATTATTGATTTTATTGGCAATTATAAAAACAACTATTTAATACCAATAGCGTTGTATGGTGACACCTCATTCAATAAAGACAAAATAAGAAAGTTGATTTCAGAAGGCAGCAGTATGATTCCAGGTGAATCAACTATCAATTTTGACGAAATTACTAAAGAAAGAATCTATGCTTCAATTGATTCTGCAAAAATGCAATTATTAGCCGATTTAAAAATCGATTATAATAATTTAAAAAGTCGAATTGGACGTATTCCGATGATGATGGACTTTGTTATAAATGATTCAAGAGACCCATATTTATATGTTAATCACTCAAAGTCATATTTTAACTTTTTAAATAAAACCGAAAAGGATTTCGGTTCAACTTTAAGTGAAATACAAATAAAACTTTTAGAATTATTTTCAAAAGAAATAAATAATTCTAAAAGAGTAGAAGAATCAATTATACTTAAAGAAACAATAGCTTCTGGGGTCTATAACGTTAAAACACTAAAAACTGAAATTAGAGAGAAATACAACTATAACATATCGGAAGCGACTATTAATTCATGTGTTTCTAATATTAATTTTGAGTTTATCAGAGAGAAAAAAGATGGGAAATTGGTGTCTGTTAAAGATATTTATAATTTGAACATTCTAAAATTAGAAAAGAACATATTCTCATTAAAAAATGAATTTAAAACACTTTTAAACGATTCTAATTTTAAATATTTTTTATTAGATACAATAGAATATTCACTTTATAATTTCAACAAAAACTTTGACACAAATAAATGGAATAATGGATTTCATTTATATAGAAAGTACTCGAGAAAAGATGTTTTTAGGATTTTAAATTTTTCTGAAAATCCAGTTGCTCAAAATGTGGGCGGTTACTTAGTCAGTTCCGATAATAAATATTGTCCAATATTCGTAAATTATCATAAAGAAGAAGATATCTCTGAATCGACTAAATATGAAGACGAATTCGTGAATCAAAAGGAATTCGACTGGATGTCAAAATCCAACAGAAAAATAGAAAGTAAAGATGTCCAATCTATCCTTGGTAATAATGGTACAATTCGACTTCCTCTTTTTATCAAGAAGAATAACGATGAAGGTACCGACTTCTACTTCATGGGGGATATTAAACCTCAAAAAAAGAGCGTTGAACAAACAAAAATGAATAGTGATAGTGGAAAAAAAGTTTCTGTAGTCAAAATTCGTTTTGATTTAGAAAACCCAGTATCTGATTCTATGTATAAATATTTGGAGGAAAATCCAGATATAAAAACAAAACAAATGGTTAATCAACAGCCAATAGAAAACAAAGCTATTCAACTAAAGATTAATATACCAGAAACAGAATCAATTCACACCATTCCTCTTTACAATTTTTATGCAGCAGCAGGAAGCTTTAGCGAAATGCAAGACGAAAAAGAATACAGTTTAACAGCCGTTCCTGAGAGATATGCTACAAATGAGTATTTTGCATGTAAAGTAATTGGTGAATCTATGAATAAGGTGATTCCCAATAATTCAATATGCATATTCAAAAAAAATGTAACTGGTTCTCGTGGTGGTAAAATTTTATTAATAGAAAATAGTGATTCTTTCGACCCAGATTTTAATTCAGCCTTTACAGTAAAAACTTATTCAAGTGAAAAAACTATTACAGAAGAAGGTTGGCAACATTCTTCTATTGTTTTGAAGCCTAATTCCAATGACAATAGCTTTAAAAACATAATTCTTGATGAAGAGAACTCTAAAGAAATGAGAGTAATTGGAGAATTTGTAAAGGTTTTAAATGAATAACAAAATTCAACCCTCAATCCAGTCAAAATAAATATTTATCAAGTCATTCAACAATGAACTTTATCCATAATTTGTTCTTAAAAATATAAATTATGATAATTACAAAAGTATTAGGACTTACAAGTACATTAACAAAGAGTAAAAAAGCTAAAATTGCAATTCTACTTATAGAAGTCGCTGTGTTAGCACATGCTGTAGCCACAAGAAAAGGGAAAACTCAGAAAAAATTAAAAAAGTAGAACGTTAGGCTTTAGTTTTTTCTAGCATCTAAATACTCCTTACACTTAATCGCAGGGTTTGTTTCTCGGTTAATAAAAGCATGCGTAGAGCTGCTTATAATTAAAATTGCAGCAGCAACTCCTGCAGTATAAGCCACAGCAGTATTGGCGTCGCTATTAGCTACATAAATAGCAATTAAAGCCCAAGCACCTACGAGTGCAAACTCGCGCATGTTTCGTTTCCAGGTTACCATTAAGTTTATTATGGTTGCAATACCTATTAATGCTATAGTCCAAAATGTTGGTGATAAACCGAAACCATCCCAATTATATTTTACTAAAACGGCCGATACATTTGCAATACTAGCCACGGTAATCCAGCCGCTATAAATTACAAAGGGCCACCATAAAAATAGAATAACAGAAATTGGCTCGTCTACCAATTCCATGCTGTTTTTAAGCACAATTTGTAGTAGCGATAATAGAATGATAAAGATAAATATGGAAGATATTAAGGTGTAACCGTAAATCCAGGTTACAATCCAAGCACAATTTGCAATGCAAGAGATTAGAAACCACCAACCTGTTTTTAAAATAAAATCGTCGTTTCTAACGTTTACAAATAGACTGCGCCCTTGGTAGATAATAAACCCTAACAAGAGTAAATAGATTATTCCCCAAATGGAAAACGCATAACCTGCAGGAGTAAATAAGGTGTTATAATCTTTAGAAACTTCCCCTATGGTAGTGCTATTTAATAAACCTGTGTTAGACAAATAGTTCATTACAATAACACACACAAAAGCGACACCGTTAATGATTTGTAATTGTTTTTTCATTGTAATAATATAACAAAAATAAAACGATTTGAAAATACTGTGTGCAAAAATTCTACTTACCGCTTGGTGTATAAATTAACGACGCTTCTTCTTACTTTTAAACTTTGCTTTGTTTTTGCGCTTATTAAACGGCACAGCATCATCAAAGGTGTGTTTAGCATCTCCAGTAGGTGTGTTTTTACGCCACTTCTCGGTTTTCTCAGGTAGTAACACTTTTAGTAAATCTTGACGCCCCAATTTGTTTAAAGTCTTTTTAATCCAGTCTTTATTTTCATCTTTATACCAGAAGAAAAAACGGTGTTGTTCGTCTTTCTCTTTTCTAGTAATAGGCGTATTTACTTTTTTAAGCGTGTATGGATGGTAACCACTGTAATAAATTACCGTAGCCACCGTCATTGGTGTTGGAGTAAACCCTTGTACTTGCTCTAACTGGAAACCCATATCTTTAGTTTCGGCAGCTAGGTTTGCCATATCTTCTACTTCACAAGCGGGATGATTCGAAATAAAATAAGGGATTAACTGAAGCTTTAAACCTTTAGCTATATTAATTTTATCGAAACGCTCTTTAAACTTATGGAAATAAGAAAACGATGGTTTACGCATCAGTTTTAATACCGGATCACTGGTATGTTCTGGCGCTACTTTAAGTCGGCCCGAAACGTGATTCGTCATCACCTCTTCCGTGTAAGCATCAAGCTCTTTTGGGTCGGCATTTTTATTAAATTCTGGCACCAACATATCGTGGCGAATTCCCGAACCAATAAATGACTTTTTAACTTTAGGATGACTATCAACAGCCTGGTATAATTCGGTTAAAGGCTTGTGAGATGTATCTAAATTGCTACAAATTACTGGCGAAATACAACTAGGCGCCACACATTTGTCGCAAATAGATTGCACTTTCCCTTTCATTTGATACATGTTGGCACTTGGCCCTCCAATATCAGATAAATACCCTTTAAAATCTGGCATATTAGCCACCGTATCTACTTCTTTTAAAATAGACTCTTTACTACGCGATGCAATAAATTTTCCTTGGTGTGCCGATATGGTACAGAAGCTACAGCCTCCAAAACATCCACGGTGAATGTTAATAGAAAACTTTATCATTTCGAAAGCCGGAATAGGCCCACGTTTATTATATTTTGGATGTGGTAATCGTGTATATGGATAATCGAAAGAGGCATCAATCTCGCTTTCCGTCATGGTTGGATAAGGCGGATTAATCATCAATGTTTTATCTCCAATTTTCTGAAAAATACGTCGCGCTGCCAATTTATTGGACTCCTGCTCTATCACTTTAAAGTTAGACGCATATTTTTTCTTATCCTGTAAACAAACCTCATGCGAGGCTATCTCAACATCTTCCCAATTACTATTTTTTGGTATTTTTTCACCTTCATCTAAAAGTACAGCCGTTTGTAATACCGTATTTATACTACTAAAAGGCACGCCTCGTTCTAGCAAACGCACTACTTCACGCAAGGGTTGTTCACCCATACCGTAAACCAACATATCCGCTTTCGAAGTTTCTAAAATAGAAGGTAATAACTTATCGCTCCAATAATCGTAATGTGTAACACGACGTAAAGACGCCTCAATACCACCAATTAGAACGGGAGTATCTGGCCATTTTTCCTTTAAAATTTTAGAATAAACGGTTGTCGCGTAATCCGGACGAAACCCAATATCACCGTTTGGTGTATAAGCATCCTTATCACGGCGTTTTTTATTCGCGTTATAATTACTAATCATGGGGTCCATACAACCACCTGTAACACCAAAAAACATTTTTGGCTGTCCCATTTTAACAAAATCCTGAAGATTATCGTTCACATTAGGTTGTGGCACAATAGCAACACGCAAGCCAAAACTCTCTAGCATACGCCCAATAACTGCAGGTCCAAAAGTTGGGTGATCTACATAAGCATCGCCACTAAATAGGATAACGTCTAGCGCTTCCCATCTGCGTATTTTCACCTCTTTGTTTGTGGTAGGTAACCAATCCGAAAGTTTTAAATCTTGCATAACGCTGCAAAAATAGTCAAAAATAGCCGCCTAAACATGATAACTCAATTAATTTGGGCGTTCCTCAAGGGTTGGGTGCTATTCGTTGGTTTGTATTGTGTATGTTGAACTTGTAGTTCTAAATATGGATAATAAGCTTCAGCCTAAGTTGGCGTGCTTAAAACACATCCATTTAATCTATAAAGAAGATAACTCGTTACCAGCAGGTAGTGTTTTATTAAAATCTTTTACTGCTGCTGTATCATAAATCATTTCTTCGCTACGATCTAAGTATACGGCGTAAACAACTAACGTGTTTTTCTTTCCGATACGTGTTGTTAAATCTAGCTCGTTTTTTCTAATTAAAGCATCTTTACGTTTTTCTGTAAACACATTGTATTTACTAGAACTATATTTAAATGCTACGGTAGATACAACACGATAAAACTTGATTTTTTTCTCTTTAACTTCTACTGGAGCCTCAGGAACTTCAACAACCTCTACTACAGCAGGCTTTTTTTCTTTAAGAACAGCAACTTCTGCCGCTTCGGTAGTTTCGTAATTTTCGCTTGAACTTAAACCTACAATATCTAAATTGAATACTTTAACATCGCCATTTACATAAACCATTGCTGTATATACACCTGTTTTAACTTGATCTAAATCGATGGCAATACTTTTTGCTTGATTTGGGAATACACGTTGTTCCAAAGTTTCTTTATTGTACAAAAGCACTTTATTGATAACGTATTTAGAGTCTTCTAAAGCTAATGTATTGTTGGTGATAGTTTGCCCTAAATTTAATGAGGCGTGTATGTTGGGCTGCAATTTACTTTGTGCATTTAAGCCTAATGTAAATAACGCAAAAGCGATTAATATTTTGTTCATAACGTTAAGTTTCTGGTTGAACTTCCTTTTAAATTCTTAGATCTTGAGGGGGATTATCGTAATTTTTTAACCATAACACACTGACAAATTATTGAATTAGAAGTATTACCATCTAATCGTTACAGATATACTATAATTATACCGCAAAGATAATTTGAAAATGAAGTCTGAAAAAATGGTTTAGAAGTAAAAACCTTTTTTTTAGATGAAGCAATAAAAAATTAGGTTAATCGACTTAAAAGGCAAGAAAACTGAATTTTGCCTTTAGATGAAATAACTAGAAAGTAAGATAAACAGAACTACAAATCGATAGCTTTTAGACTTTCTATCCTGTTTCTAACCAAGAAATCGTCAATTGTTTCAAAATGTTCAATAACACGTTTTTCTTTAAATTCGAATACTTTATTTGATAAACCTTGTAGAAAATCTCTATCATGCGACACCAAAATAAGCGTGCCATCAAAATCTTGTAACGCTTCTTTTAAAACATCTTTCGATTTTAAATCTAAGTGATTTGTAGGCTCATCGAGAATAAGCAAGTTAACCGGCTCTAGTAAAAGTTTCACCATAGCTAATCTTGTTTTTTCACCACCAGAAAGCACACTTACTTTTTTATCGATATCGTCGCCTTTAAACATAAAACGACCTAAAATATTTTTAATTTGCGTACGCACATCGCCTTTAGCAACCTCGTCTACGGTTTGAAAAATGGTTAATTCTTCATCCAACAAAGCGGCTTGGTTTTGGGCAAAATACCCAACCTTTACATTATGCCCTAAACTGCATTCGCCTTCTACATCAATTTCGCCTAAAATAGCTTTAATCATAGTAGATTTACCTTCACCATTTCGACCTACAAAACATACTTTTTCACCACGGGCAATAGACATATTAGCATCATGAAATACCACATGCTCTCCATAAGATTTTGAAACATCTTTAACTGTAACCGGATAATCGCCAGAACGCTGTGTTTTTGGAAAACGTAATTTTAATGCCGACGTATCAACATCGTCCACTTCAATAATTTCTAATTTTTCCAGCATACGCTCACGCGATGTTACTTGGTTGGTTTTAGAAAACGTACCCTTAAAACGATCTATAAACGCTTGGTTATCGGCAATAAAACGCTGTTGTTCTTGGTAAGCCTTTATTTGATGTGCACGCCTATCTTCTCGCAATTGCAAGTAATGTGTGTAATTGGCTTTATAATCGTAAATGCGCCCCATAGTGACTTCTATGGTGCGGTTTGTAATATTATCAATAAAGGCTTTATCGTGAGATATAACGACTACGGCTTTAGCTTTGTTCAGTAAAAAATCTTCTAACCAAATTACAGATTCGATATCGATGTGGTTGGTAGGCTCATCTAGTAATATAAGGTCTGGTTTCTGTAATAAAATTTTAGCTAATTCTATACGCATACGCCATCCACCACTAAATTCGTTGGTGTTTCTAGTAAAATCTTCCTGCTTAAAACCTAAACCTTTTAAGGCTTTTTCAACTTCAGCATCATAATTTACATCTTCTAGAGCATAATATTTTTCACCTAAATCGGATACACGCTCAATAATTTTCATGTACTCGTCCGATTCATAATCTGTACGTGTTTCCAATTGTTTATTTAAACCTTCCATTTCGTCACGCATGGTATACACGTGGCTAAACGCTTTAGAAGCTTCATCGAAAACGGTAGTGTCATCTTCAGTTAATAAATGCTGTGGTAAATAAGCAATAATAGCTTCTTTTGGGCAACGTACATGCCCGCGAGTAGATTTTTGCACACCAGCAATGATTTTCATCATTGTTGATTTTCCAGCACCATTTTTCCCCATTAAGGCAATTTTATCATTCTCATTAATAGTAAACGATACATCACTAAATAGCGTGGTTCCACTAAATTCTACTGCTAAATTATCAACTGAAATCATATTATATGTATAAGAATGCGCAAAACTAACAAAAGAGATTCATTAGAAAACATAATAATTTCAAAAATTATTGAATTAAAGCCCTTCACCTAACAACATAAAAACAAATGATTTACACAAAAAAACATTCTAAAACCTTACAAACACAAAATAAACCTTAACATATACTTTGTAATGAATAGTTATTCAAATCGTCCTATAATCTCAATAATCAAAAAAAAAGAATGCTATGAAAACTAAATTATTTTTAACTTTAATTACCGTGTTCAGTATTGCAATACAAAACACACAAGCCCAAATTAACCCTGACGGATTTTTTAACAAAAAAGGAGAAGCAAACATTGCTGTTTCTTATACGTTTGCTACTTATGAAAAATTCTATTTAGGCCTTGATGAAGTAGATGCTGTACCTGCACACAACCAAATTGACCAGAACATATATAATGTATATGCTAATTATGGTATTACAGATAACCTTACTGTAATTGCAAACCTACCTTATATTGATGCAGAAGGACAAGGCGTTGCAGATCCTGTAAATGGGACTACAGAACAATCTAACCTACAAGATGTAAGCTTATTGGTAAAATGGGCGCCTTTTGTAACTCAACACAAAAATGGTACAACTACATTTGTTGTAGCAGTAGGAGGATCTTATGCTTTTGATTACGAACCTACAGGAATACTTTCTCTTGGTAACGGTGCGTCGTCTATTGATACAAAATTAGGTTTACAATATAATAACAACTCTGGTTTCTTCGGAAATGCATTTGTTGGTCACTCTATGAGAGGAGAAGCTGATAATAACTTAGGCCTAGGTGATGGTGCTAAATTTGATGTACCAAATAGTGTTAACGCACAAATTAAATTAGGATACGCAGGAAAAGCATTTTATGCAGATGCTTGGTTTGATGCTCAAAAAAGTAACGGCAGCTTAGATATTAACTCGCCAAACTTTGCAGGTAACTTTCCGGAAACTAAAGTAAGTTTTTCTAGAGTTGGTTTAAACCTTTACGCACCAATAACTAAAACAATAGGTGTTAGTCTTGGTTCTGGCACTATAGTTAGTGGTAGAAATATTGGTAAAGGCACTTACTATTCTGGTGGACTAGTAATAGGTTTAGGTAAATAAACTTAAAGGACGCTTCAATTAGAAAAGCCAGATAAAACATACTTATCTGGCTTTTTTAGTTAACAAATGTTACCATAGGTTAAACCCTTAAATATCAATACTTTTAATTTTATTAAAAGAATATAACCACACTATTTGGTAATCAAATATATAATCGTAAATTTGCAAACTCTTTTTAAGAGAGGAATGTTTAATAAAAATAAATTAAAAACGTGGACACATTAAGCTACAAAACGATTTCAGCTAACAAAGCAACTGCAGATAAGCAGTGGGTTTTAGTTGACGCTGAAGGACAAGCACTTGGTCGTTTAGCTTCTAAAGTTGCAAAACTTTTAAGAGGTAAACACAAGCCAAACTTCACACCTCACGTTGATTGTGGTGATAACGTAATTGTTATCAACGCAGAAAAAATCAGTTTATCTGGTAACAAATGGAACGCTAAAACGTACATTCGTCACACTGGGTATCCAGGAGGTCAAAGAAGTTTAACTGCTACAGAATTGTTTGGAAAAGATCCTGCAAGAGTAGTAGAAAAATCAGTTAAAGGAATGCTACCTAAAAACAAATTAGGTGCTGAGTTATTCCGTAATCTTACCGTTGTTGTTGGAACAGCTCATAAACATGAAGCTCAAAAACCAGCTGTAATTAATCTAGAAGAATTTAAATAACATGGAAGTAATTCACAAAATTGGCCGTAGAAAGACGGCTGTTGCTCGTGCTTATGTTTCTACAGGAACAGGAAACATTACGATTAATAAAAAAGACTTAACTAACTATTTCCCTACAGCTACTTTACAGTACAAGGTAAATCAGCCTTTAGTTTTGACTAACAATGACAGCAACTTTGATATTACAGTAAATGTATATGGAGGTGGTATTACTGGACAAGCTGAGGCTGTTCGTTTAGCAATTTCTCGCGCAATGTGTGAGTTAGATGCTGAGAACAGATTAATCTTAAAGCCAGAAGGTTTATTAACTAGAGACCCTAGAATGGTTGAACGTAAGAAATTCGGTCAGAAAAAAGCGCGTAAGAAATTCCAATTCTCGAAACGTTAATATCCTGGACGTGGTTCAGGATCTGTTTTTCAGATGCCTGGTATCATTTCAAACAAAATAAAAAAACAAGTTATTGTTGTCCTATTATGTTTAAAACAAATAGGATTTAGTTTAGCATCTAAATGAAGCCAAAAGCGTAAAGTGAAATGGAACATTGCTAATTCAACAGAACGTAAACTATTATTACAAAATGGCAGTAGAAGTAAAAGAATTACTTGAAGCAGGTGTGCATTTCGGACACCTTACACGTAAGTGGGACCCAAACATGGCGCCTTACGTATATATGGAACGTAACGGTATCCATATTATCAACTTATACAAAACAGCAGCTAAAATTGATGAAGCTGGAGAAGCATTAGCAAAAATTGCTAACTCTGGTCGTAAAATTTTATTTGTTGCAACAAAAAAACAAGCTAAAGATATCGTTGCTGAAAAAGCGGGATCTATTAACATGCCTTACATCACTGAAAGATGGCCTGGTGGAATGTTAACTAACTTTGTTACTATTAGAAAAGCTGTTAAAAAAATGGCTACTATTGATAGAATGAAGAAAGATGGTACGTTTTTAACGTTATCTAAAAAAGAGCGTTTACAAGTAGATCGTTTAAGAGCGAAGTTAGAAAAAAACTTAGGTTCTATTACTGATATGACTCGTTTACCTGGAGCTTTATTTGTTGTAGATATTAAGCGTGAGCATATCGCGATTAAAGAAGCACAAAAATTAAACATTCCAATTTTTGCAATGGTTGATACAAACTCTGATCCACGCCAAGTGGATTACGTTATCCCTGCAAATGACGATGCTTCTAAATCGATTGATAAAATTTTATCTCACGTAACTTCTGCAATATCTGAAGGATTAGCTGAGCGTAAAGCTGATAAAGATGCTGCTGCATCTGCAAAAGAGGAAACTCCAAAAGCAAAAGCTGCACCAGCACCAAAAGCATCTGCTGAAGAAGAAGAATAAAATAACATTAACAAAACACAAATAAGTCGTTTAGTACTTTTCTTTGTTGAAAATATATTGAACGACTTTTTTAAATTCTAATAACTATGAGTACTACAGTAAAAATTACAGCCGCTGAAGTAAACAAATTAAGACAAGCTACTGGCGCAGGAATGATGGACTGCAAAAAAGCTTTAGTTGAAGCGGAAGGCGATTTCGATAAAGCAATCGAAGTTTTACGTAAAAAAGGACAAAAAGTAGCTGAAAAAAGAGCCGATAGAGACTCTTCTGAAGGTGCTGCTGTTTCTAAAATTAACGCAGACCAAACTGAAGGTGTTGCTATTGTTTTAGGTTGTGAAACTGATTTTGTTGGTAAAAACGAAAACTTTTTAGCTTTAGCTAGCCAATTAGGTGATATCGCTTTAACAGTAGATTCTAAAGAAGCTTTTTTAGCTGCTGATTTTGAAGGCATGACTGTTGCTGAAAAATTAATTGAGCAAACTGGTGTAATTGGTGAAAAACTAGATATTACTAGTTTTGAAAAATTACAAGCACCTTTTGTTGGAACTTACGTTCACATCAACAAAATTGCTGCATTAGTTGGTTTATCTGCAAAAGTTGATAACGCTGATACTTTAGTTAAAGATGTAGCTATGCAAGTAGCATCAATGGGAGCAAGCACATTATCTTACAAAGATTTTGATCCTGCTTTTGTAGCATCAGAAACTGAAGCAAGAATTGCTGTTATTGAAAAAGACAATATTGAATTAGGTCGTTTAGGTAAAACACAAAAAAACGTACCTCAATTTATTTCTATGGCTCAATTAACTCCAGAAGTTTTAGCTAAAGCTGAAGAAGCTGCTAAAGAGGAATTAAAAGCTGAAGGAAAACCAGAACAAATCTGGGATAGAATTTTACCTGGTAAAATGGAGCGTTTTGTTTCTGACAACACAACATTAGACCAAGAAAAATGTTTATTAGATCAAAATTTCATTAAAGACGAAAAATCTAACGTAGCAAAATACGTTGCATCTTACGGCGAAGTTGAAATTACAGATTTCAAACGTGTATCTGTTGGATAATTAATTATTCAATTTTCGTTTACACGGAAATAAAACATAAAAACCACTACTCTTTTTTTAGATGTAGTGGTTTTTTTATGCTTTAAATTGAACCTCATTTATATCTTAACTAAAAGATTAAAACAAGTATAATTACAGAATGTAATATCATGTCTTCTTCTATCGACATGACGGTTGCCTTTAACAATCATTATTAATCAACCTTTACTTGGCAGCCATATAACTGTAATTGGCAAACACACGCGGGAGAGATAGTAACGGCATCCTTTTTAAAACTATAAACCTATAACCCTGCTATTTAAGTTCAAATTAAGTAAACATAAAAGTCCATTGGGTGATAAAACCCTATTTTAAAAAGATATAGTGGATAGCTCGGTTTTTATTTTTCTTAAAAACCCGCCCAAAACATTTTAACTCTATTGAAATTACTGCTTGGTATTCCTTGTAATAAATTCAAAAAAATAAAAATTTTATGTAGCTTTGCTAAACTTTTGTTTCCGCTTAAGCGAACATCTCATAATTCATAAAATGAAATATAAAAGAATACTTTTAAAACTTTCAGGCGAGGCCTTAATGGGTGAACGTCAATACGGTATAGATCCAGAACGTCTAGCCGAATACGCACAAGACATTAAAACCATTACAGACCAAGGCGTACAAGTAGCCGTAGTTATTGGAGGTGGAAACATTTTTAGAGGTGTTGCTGGAGCTAGTAAAGGTATGGATCGGGTTCAAGGTGATTACATGGGTATGCTAGCCACAGTAATTAACGGCTTAGCATTACAAGGCGCTTTAGAAGATGCCGATATACCAACAAGATTGCAAACTGCCATTAAAATAAACGAAGTAGCCGAACCTTTTATTAGAAGAAAAGCTATGCGCCATTTAGAAAAAGGTCGTGTTGTTATTTTTGGAGGTGGAACAGGAAATCCGTATTTTACAACAGATTCTGCAGCCGTTTTAAGAGCTATTGAAATAGAAGCAGATGTTATTTTAAAAGGAACACGTGTAGATGGGATTTACAATGTAGATCCGGAAAAAGACTCTAAAGCCGTAAAATTCGATAATATTTCTTTTGATGATGTATTACGTAAAGGCTTAAAAGTAATGGATACTACAGCATTCACTTTAAGTCAGGAAAACAAATTACCAATTATTGTTTTCGATATGAATAAACCTGGTAATCTACTTAAAGTTGTTGCTGGTGAAAAAATAGGTACTGAAGTAAACCTATAAAATTTGGCGCAATTTTTGAAATAGCTAAACCATATTAAAGTAAAAAACAATGGAAGACATTCAATTTATATTAGACAGCACGCAAGAAGCTATGGATAACGCCCTTAAGCATCTTGAAAAGCAATTTGTAAACATTAGAGCTGGTAAAGCTAGCCCTGCAATGCTTGGGAGCGTAATGGTAAACTATTACGGGTCTCAAACACCAATTGGCCAAGTAGCCAATATAAACACACCAGATGGTAGAACAATAACGGTACAACCATGGGAAAAAAACATGCTACAAGAAATTGAGCGTGGTATTGCTTATGCAAACCTTGGTTTTAACCCAATGAACAATGGAGACATTATTATTATAAGCGTACCACCTTTAACAGAAGAGCGTCGTAGAGATTTAGCAAAACAAGCTAAAGCTGAAGCTGAAGATGCTAAAGTAAGTATCCGTACGGCCCGTAAAGATGCCAACAACGACATTAAGAAAAATGAAGATGTATCGGAAGATTTAAAAAAGAATGCTGAAATAGACGTACAACAAATAACGGATAAGCACGTTAAAAAAGTGGATGAACTTTTCGATGCAAAAGAAAAGGAAATCATGACTGTGTAATTATAGTTTTATTTCAGTTTAAAAAATATAAAGCGGCAAATTTGTCGCTTTTTTTATCACTTTACTCCTTTCTCTCTAGATGAAACATTGTATTCTGTTTTTATTTATTTTATTCTCGGTCGCGCTAAGTGCGCAAATAGAAAATGAAGGTACTAAAGAACCCGCACAAGATTCTATTAAAAAGAAAGCCTTTGTAAAATCATTGGGTAATGGTTTTTTTCCAACAAAATATTTTAATTTCGATTTAAGATATTTGGTAAAATACAACCAATACGAAGGTGTTAGAACCGGTTTAGGAGCAGAAACTAATAAGGCTTTTTCAGAGAAATACCGTTTAAACACCTATCTTGTTTATGGTTTTAGAGACCGTAGATTTAAATACAGCTTAGGTGGTGGTTTTAGAGTCGCAGAGGCTACAAATACTTGGGTTAATTTATCATACACCGATGATTTACAAGAAACAGGAAGCACTAAGTTTTTAACAGACAATCGTTTCTTTCAGTTTTTTGAACCTCGATTGCTTAACATCGATTTATTTCATAAACACATTACCAAGCTCATTTCTCTAGAACATGAGTTTACTCCTAAAATTTTAAGTGAAACTGAGTTTTCAATCAGTAAAATAGATCCAACCTATGCTTACGGTTTCAACCTTAACGGAGATGTTTACAACAATTTCGATATTACTTCGGCAAAAACGGCTTTGCAGTGGAGTCCGTTTAGTAAGTTCGAATCTACCGAATATGGTGTAAAACAAACCAAAGACGGTTACCCTAAATTCACGCTGCAATACACAAAAAGTTTTAAAAGTGTTATAAAAGGTGATTTCAACTTTTCGAAATTAGATTTCAGAAGCATTTACGAAATAGGAGATCCGAAGGGAGCGCATTCTAGAATCACCGTAGTTTCTGGTATTTCCGGTGGAGATACACCCTTAACTCATTTATACCACGCCTACCCTAACAACATTACAAAAGAAACCATTTTACAGCGTTTTTCTGTTGCCGGTTTAAACAGTTTTGAAACTATGTTTTTTAACGAATTCTTTTCCGATAGGTTCGCTACTTTTCAATTTAAACATTACTTAACACCCTTTAATATTTCGGAACGTTACAAACCACAAATGGTTTTAATAACGCGGTATGCTATTGGTGACATGAACAACCCTGAACGCCACGAAGGTGTTCCTTTTGGTTCCTTAGAAAAAGGATATACCGAATCGGGTTTCGAACTTAATAAATTACTATTTGGTTTTGGTTTAAGCTTTACCTATCGCTATGGCGCCTACCACTTGCCCGAAATTGGTGACAATGTAGCTTTTAAGTTTACATTTAACGTCTCTTTGTGAGGTAATCTGCTCCTTTTTTCTACCTTTGCGCATCTTTTAAATAGAGCATGCTTAAACTTTTTACAAAGGACTTTTGGGACGTTATTGCTAGAGTTATTTTACGCAATAAAATTATTATACTTGTAGCTATTCTGGCTACAACAATTTTCTTCAGCCAGCAATGGGATAATATGAGGTTTACCTATACCGAGGCAAACTTACTTCCTGACGATCATGAAGTTAATATTATTTACAACGATTTTCTGGAGGTTTTTGGAGAAGAGGGCAATTTAATTGTTCTTGGTGTAAAAGACTCTACTCTTTTTACTGTTGAAAAACTAAATGCTTGGAACAACCTAACGGAAAGTTTCAAGAACTCATCAGATGCTGTAGAATCTGTAATTTCCATAAAAAAGCTTCAAAAATTAGTAAAAGATACAGAAAATGAAAAGTTTACTTTAGAACCTTTTATTAAAGATTCTATCACTTCAATGGCACAAATTGAGGTTTTAGAAAACGATCTTTTCAAGAAATATCCTTTTTACGATAATTTCTTATTCAACAAAGACACAAAAACAATTCGATCGGCCATTTACATGAACAAGGCCATTGTAAATACTTCGGCTCGAAAAGATTTTGTAATGGATGTTTTAATTCCTAGAGTTGAAGCCTTCGAAGCCAAATACGATTTAGATGTACGTATATCCGGGATGCCATACATTAGAACCTTAAACTCAACTAATATTGTTGACGAAATAGGTCTATTTATTGGTGCTGCCTTATTAGTTACTTCTATAATATTCTTTTTCTTCTTTAGATCTTTCCGCGCCACTTTTATATCTCTTATTGTAGTGTGTATTGGTGTTATGTGGACCTTAGGAATTATTGGTTTATTAAATTATGAAATCACTGTTTTAACGGCTTTAATTCCGCCATTAATAATTGTTATTGGGATACCCAACTGTATTTTCCTAATTAACAAATACCAACACGAAGTTAAGCTACATGGTAACAAAGCCAAATCTTTACAACGTGTAATTACCAAAATTGGTAATGCGACTTTAATGACAAACGTAACTACAGCTTGTGGTTTCGCGACATTCATTCTTACGGAAAGCAAGCTACTTAAAGAGTTTGGTTTAGTTGCGTCGCTTAGTATTTTGTCAATTTTTATATTGTGTATTCTTATTATTCCAATTATATATTCATTTTTACCTTATCCAAAAGACCGTCATTTAGAGCACCTAAATAAAAGATGGATTGGTGGTTTTGTAAACTGGATGGAGCTTATGGTAAGAAAAAAACGTATTGCCATTTACATTACTTCATTAATACTACTTATATTAAGTATTATTGGCGTTTATCAAATAAAAATTTCGGGTAGCTTAATTGAAGATATGCCGCAAGAATCGGAATTTGTTAACGATATCCGTTTCTTTGAAAGTGAATTTAATGGTATTATGCCATTAGAAATCATGATAGATACCAAGCGCAAAAAAGGCGTTATGAAACTATCGACTCTAAAACGCATGAACGAGCTGGAAGATCTTATTATAGAAACTCCAGAACTATCGAAACCTATATCTGTAGTTGGTTTAGTTAAGTATTCAAAACAAGCTTATTATAACGGTAATACCAAGTTTTATCAATTACCAACTTCACAAGAAAATAGTTTTATTTTAAGCTATGCTAAAAACTCAACTTCTAGCACAGATTTACTAAGTAATTTTGTAGATAGCACAGGCCAATATGCCCGCATCACTACATTTATTAAAGATGTTGGTACAGATAGAATGGAGCGCATTCAAGAAGATCTTCAAACTAAAATAGATAAAGTTTTTCCTAAAGAGCGTTACACGGTAACCATGACTGGGAAAGCTCTAGTTTTCCAAAAAGGAACAAAATACTTGGTTAAAAACTTAGCTATTTCTTTATCATTAGCCATTTTACTTATTGCCTTATTTATGGCATACATGTTCCGTTCAGGAAAAATGATTCTTATTTCATTAATACCAAACTTGCTTCCATTAGTGATAACAGCAGGTTTAATGGGTTATTTAGGCGTACCAATAAAGCCATCTACCATATTAGTGTTTAGTATTGCTTTTGGTATTTCTGTAGATGATACTATTCACTTCTTGGCAAAATACCGCCAAGAATTACAAGCCAATAACTGGAAAATTAAAATATCGGTTTATGGTGCTTTACGCGAAACTGGCGTGAGTATGTTCTACACATCTATTGTGTTATTCTTTGGTTTTTCGGTATTCACAATCTCTAGTTTTGGAGGTACAGTAGCACTCGGTGCTTTAGTATCGGCCACTCTGTTGTTCGCAATGCTTTCTAACCTGTTATTATTACCGTCTTTATTACTTTCTTTAGAGCGCAGTATTGCTAATAAAGAAGTGTTACGCGAACCTTCGATTAACATTATCCCAGAAGAAGACGAAAATACAGACGAGAAACAGCCGTTTTAATTACACTTTAAAACAACAATTAGCTATAAATTCGAAATTTTCATAATTTTTCGAATTTATTATTTGAATTTTAAGTACTGAAACCATTATATTTACAGTTCAAAACTAGTTTCTATGCAATCACCTACAGTTTCAGAATTACTATCGCAAAACACTTCTTTACTTGAAGTTGAAATAAAAGGCTGGGTTAGAACCTTTAGAGCAAATCGCTTTATTGCCTTAAATGATGGTTCTACGATAAATAATATTCAGTGCGTTGTAGATTTTGAAAACTTTGATGAAGCCCTTTTAAAACGCGTAACCACAGGTGCCGCAGTACACATAAAAGGAGAATTAGTTGAAAGCCAAGGTAAAGGTCAAAAAGTTGAAATTCAGGTAAAACATTTAGAAGTTTTAGGAGATTCCGATCCGGAAACTTACCCTATTCAGCCTAAAAAACACTCTTTTGAGTTTTTAAGAGAAAATGCTCATTTACGCACCAGAACCAATACGTTTAGTGCTGTAATGCGTTTACGCTCATCATTATCTTTCGCTATCCATAAATATTTTAACGAAAACGGATTTTACTATATGCACGCGCCTATTATTACGGGTAGTGATGCAGAAGGTGCTGGAGAAATGTTTAAAGTCTCTAGTTTAGATAATAAAAATTTACCTTTAACTGAAGAAGGCAAAGTAGATTACACTAAAGATTTCTTCGGAAAGGAAACTAATCTAACCGTATCTGGCCAATTAGAAGCTGAAACTTATGCCATGTCGTTAGGTAAAGTATATACTTTTGGACCTACTTTTAGAGCCGAAAACTCAAATACATCAAGACATTTAGCTGAATTCTGGATGATAGAGCCAGAAGTGGCTTTTATGGATTTAGCAGGCAATATGGATCTTGCTGAAGACTTTATGAAATCGGTAATCACCTATGTTTTAGAACATAATCGTGAAGATTTAGAGTTTTTAGAAAAACGTCTATTAGACGAAGAAAAAGTAAAACCTCAGGCTGAACGTAGTGATATGAGTTTAATTGAAAAATTAAACTTTGTAACAGAAAACAACTTCAAACGTGTTAGTTACACGGAAGCTATTGATATTTTGAGAAATTCTAAACCAAATAAAAAGAAGAAATTCAAATATTTAGTTGAAGAATGGGGAATGGATTTACAAAGTGAACATGAACGTTTTTTAGTTGAAAAACACTTTAAATGTCCTGTTATTTTATTCGATTACCCAGCAGATATTAAAGCCTTTTACATGCGTTTAAATGACGATGGTAAAACCGTACGTGCTATGGATATTCTTTTCCCTGGTATTGGTGAAATTGTTGGTGGAGCGCAACGTGAAGAGCGTTTAGACATCTTAAAACAAAGAATGGCAGCCATAGACATTCCAGAAGAAGATCTTTGGTGGTACATGGATTTACGTAAATACGGAACAGCTGTACACTCTGGTTTTGGTTTAGGTTTTGAGCGTTTAGTGATGTTTGCAACCGGTATGGGCAATATTAGAGACGTAATTCCTTTTCCAAGAACACCGCAAAACGCAGAGTTTTAGTAAAATTTAACTTGATAATTCCGCTTATACTTGGCGATTATTCATGCTTTTATTTATCTTTGATTAGGACTAACTAATCTAAACCTTTGATTTGTTTATTACTTATCATTATATTTAGTTGCCCATTCAATCTTAATAAAAATCATGCTTAAGCAATATTTACAATTTAAACTCTCGCAAAAACTGTCGCCGCAGCAAATTCAGTTAATGAAACTGATACAATTGCCTACGCAAGCTTTTGAGCAACGTTTAAAACAAGAATTAGAAGAAAACCCAGCACTAGAAGGCGGTAAAGAAGAAAACGATAGTGACTACGATTCTGATTTAGATAATTCTGACGATATTAATGATAATGATTCAATAAATGCTGAAGACATTAATGTTGATGAATACTTAAGTGACGATGAAATTCCAGATTACCGCACTCAAGCCAATAATTACAGTGCCGATGATGAAGAAAAAACGATGCCTTATGCAGCGGGAACTTCATTTACGCAACACTTAATTAATCAATTAAACACCTACAGATTATCTGAAGAAGAACGAGACATTGCTGAATTCCTAGTTGGAAGTGTTGATGAGAGTGGCTATATACGCAGAGAGTTAAGCGACATTATGGACGATTTAGCCTTCACACAAAACGTATATACCGAAGAGCAAAACATTGAAAAGGTTTTAAAAATTGTACATCAATTAGACCCAGCAGGTGTTGGAGCAAGAAACCTTCAAGAGTGTTTAAGCATACAATTACATCGAAAAGACAAAACACCCGATACAGAGTTAGCAATAAATATTATCGATTCTGCTTTCGATCAATTTACTAAAAAGCATTATAAAAAATTACTTCAGAAATTTAATATTACTGAAGAACAATTAAAAGATGCTATAAAAGAAATTGAACATTTAAATCCTAAACCTGGTGGATCTTATGCCGGGAATAATCGTATTGTTGAGCACGTAGTTCCAGATTTTGCCATTAAAATTGTTGATGGTGAACTTGAGCTTACCTTAAACGGACGTAACGCTCCAGAGCTTCATGTTTCTAGAGAGTACAACAATATGCTTACAGGATATAAAGAATCTAAAGACAAATCGAAATCTCAAAAAGATGCCGTTGTTTTTATAAAGCAAAAATTAGATGCAGCAAAATGGTTTATTGAAGCTATAAAACAGCGTCAACAGACCCTATTTGTTACCATGAGTTCTATTATGCATTACCAAAGCGAGTACTTTTTAACTGGTGATGAGCGTAATTTAAAACCCATGATTTTAAAAGATATTGCCGACGAAATCTCAATGGACGTTTCTACCGTTTCACGTGTTGCTAACAGCAAATATGTTGACACACCTTACGGAACGAAACTGATTAAGGAATTCTTTTCGGAATCTATGAAGAATGATCAAGGTGAAGATGTTTCAACTCGCGAAATTAAAAAGATTCTAGAAACAGTAATTGAAGAAGAAAATAAGAAGAAGCCTTTAACAGATGAAACCTTAGCTTCTATTTTAAAAGAAAAAGGATATCCAATTGCTAGAAGAACGGTTGCTAAATATAGAGAACAACTTGATATTCCTGTAGCGCGATTACGTAAAAAAATATAATGGATAAGTTACTTAAGAGTATTTCATATATTTTTCATCCCTTATTGATGCCTATTATTGGCGTGGCATTTTACTATTATATCTCGCCGCGTTTTATAGCAGAGCAGATTTTACATGCCAAGCTTATTTCATTATTAATACTCACCATTATACTTCCTATTTTAATGTTTTTTTTACTAAGAACTTTAGGAAAAGCACAAACTATTCATCTAAAAACCACGCGGGAACGTATTTATCCACTAGCTTTAAATTGTTTTATTACTATTTTGGTAATTAAGCGGGTTATAACAATAACACAATCGTTAGAACTGTATTACTTTTTTGTTGGTATATTAATTTCGAATATGGCCTGTTTAACGCTCGCTGTTTTTAAATTTAAGGCAAGTATACACATGATCGGTATTTCGGGACTATTCATGTTCTTTATAGCTATAGGCGTGCAGTTTGGTATCAACATTACAGGAACTCTTGCTTTTATCGCTTTAGCCATTGGTGCTGTAGCAACATCTAGGTTACACTTAAACGCTCACACCTCGAGAGAATTGATTTTCGGTTTTTTTGTTGGATTAATTCCGCAGCTATTGCTGATTAATTTCTGGATGTAGATTAATATATACTTGAACCTTCTAAGGTGTTAGAAACAACAATTAATTTACTTTGACGATTTAAGTAACCAATTAGGCCTTAATTATAACCATTTCCCTTTAGATCACTAAATTGGAGGCTTTATATCCTTTAGGTAAAGTCCAAGAGATTTCAAATTACAAAACATAAAACATTAGTCCAACTTTAATGGCGTGCATATCTATTCTACTACCATCAATCTGAGCGCCATTAGAAAAAACAGGACTTAAAGCATAATACAAATGTAAATTCCATGTATTATATCCAGCACTTAAGGTTAATCCATATTCAAACTTATTAAAGTCTGAGATATCGGTGTATTTAAAGCTTCCTAAATCACCATCGTACTTCGCGGCATGTGATAACATGTAACTAAACTTAAAACCGGCATAAATACGCCAAAAATCATAACTAGTAGCTGTAGATGTACGCCATCTAAACTCCAAAGGCACCTCTATAAAGTTACTAGAAAACCTATTTTTAGTAAATGTATCAGAATCGTCGATTACACTATAACTTACTACACCTGCATCGTCTTTTTGAATCAGTAAATTTTGGTTATATGAGTTTGCAGAAAGTCCGATGCCTAAACCAATGGCTTTATTCCTAGCGGCATTTATTGGCATATCTTTAATAAAACCTAAATGAAACCCGGTTGAAAAACCACTTTGCTTTACATCTTCTGGTCTTAAACCAAGTAAATTATAAGTAACACCAAAGTAAAATTGGTCTTCTTTATACTTATTATCAACTTCGGTCTCAACAACATCTTCATTTTGCGAAAAACACAAACAAGAATTCGCACAAAACAACATGACCATTACAAATTTAATTCTTCTCATTTTGAAACTTATATTATGGTAAGTTACCAATTGCTACTATTATATAAAAGCAAAAGGCGTTTTGAGTATCTCAAAACGCCTTTTACTATAAAATTAAGAGTGTAAAATTTACCTTCCAACAACACTACCCTTTTTAGTGGTGTAGTTTATTTTTAGAGCATTAACTTTACGTAGTTCTTGTTTAATGTCACCAATTAATCCCATATTAGCATCACTATCAACTTTTAAAGCTGTAGTTAAATATGGTACTAATTCCTCTCTTTTAGTTGCGCGTTCTGCATTAATAAACGCAGCGATCTCTTTAACATCAGCAAACTTATCATTCAATTGAATTCTTGACTCGTTTCCATATTGTCTATAGTTCTCACTTGGCTTACCTGCATAAATGTACATTACCAAATCTTTTTTGTCAAGTTTTTCAACTTGATCAGCAAATGGTAAATTATTTTCAATCATTAAAGTATTTTGCCTCATTACTGTGGCTACCATGAAAAAGAATAATAACATAAATACAATATCTGGTAAAGACGCCGTATTAACCGCCGGTATTTCACCACCTTTTTTCTTTTTAAATTTAGACATAGTTTATAAATGTTAAAATTATTTCTGTACTTCTGATAGCTTTTGAGGATACTCAGCTTTGATCTGATCAATCTTCTTCTTTAAAGCTTCTTTATTCCCTGGCCAGTTTACATCCTTTTGATTTGCTTCCATCTCAACGAATGACATACCGAATTGTGCCTGGGCTCTCGCGTTTCTTAAATCGTTATATGCTGCTACTAATTCATTCTGTACAGCGATATAAGTTTTATAAGTAGTTTCTCTATCATTAGCTAAAGAGATGATCGCTTTGTCTGGATTATCCGAAGACTCAGGATCTCTTGGACCTTTACAATAATCACAAGATTTATCACCGCCATTATCTAAAAAAGCAATGGCTGCTTTACGTAAATCTTTAAGTTGCATCGGTTCATCTTCAACTAATAAATCATCATTCTTATTTACAATAACTGTAAAAATATTTTTTTGCTTAATAACAGGTGGATCTGTTTGTTCTTCCATTGGAGGCAGTTTTCTGTTAATACCAGAATCTGTTTCAATAGTTGTTGTTACTAAGAAAAATATTAATAATAAGAAAGCAATGTCGGCCATTGAGCCTGCATTAACTTCTGGTGCTGCTCTTTTTGCCATAATTTATTTATTTAATATTTTTTTCACACCACCGAATAGCATTGATCCAATTGCTATAACTGCTAAAACATAAAATGCATATAAACCAGCACCTACGTTTTTAGAAATACCTTCGGTAATACCAAGACCTTTGTCATTAAATGGTTGTAGATCTAAATCTGTACCAGATGACAAGCCGTAGCTTATAAAAATGATTGCTAAAAAGGCTCCTACAGACATCAAAGTTTTCTTGATATCTCCAGTAACTAACCCTTTCAAAACAAATATTACAACTAATGCTATTACTAATCCTAGTACAGCATAGGTAATATAAAGTATATTATCAATCATAGATTCCGACCCAGTCATGATCATTAGCGCAAAGATAGAGCCAAGAATCGCGAGAGCGAAAGCTACGATTTTTATTATTTTGTGAGTATTCATAATTTTTTCAGTTTTAAATTATTACTTTTTGTGTCTAATCAATAGATCCATTAACGTGATAGAAGCATCTTCCATATCGTTAACAATACTATCAATTTTAGCAATAATATAATTGTAAAAAATTTGAAGAATAATTGCCACTACTAAACCAAATACTGTTGTTAAAAGTGCTACTTTAATACCACCTGCAACAAGAGAAGGTTGCATATCACCAGCAGCTTCAATTTTATCAAAGGCTTGAATCATACCAATTACCGTACCCATGAAACCAAGCATTGGTGCAAGAGCGATAAATAATGAAATCCAAGATACGTTTTTCTCTAATTGTCCCATTTGAACACCACCGTAAGCTACAACAGCTTTCTCAGCAGCTTCGATACCTTCATCAGTTCTATCTAAACCTTGGTAGTAGATAGATGCGATAGGTCCTTTTGTATTTCTACAAACTTCTTTAGCAGCTTCAACACCACCAGATGCAAGAGCATCTTCTACAGATTGTGTTAACTTTTTAGTGTTTGTAGATGATAAGTTTAAAAAGATAATTCTCTCAATAGCAATTGCTAATCCAAGAATTAAACATAATAATACAATACCCATAAATCCTGGACCACCTTCAATAAAACGTTTTTTCAAATCTTGATGAAAACCAACGTCTGCCGCAGGAGCTTCATCATCTTGAGTTAAAGTAGTAGTTACAGTCGTTACAGCTGTACTTGTGTTTGCAATTGTTGTTGCATTTGCAGTTCCGAATGCCACCATTACAGTAATGGCAAGGATAGAAAATAATCTTTTCATGATCTAGATCTTAATTTTATTAGTTAAAGTGTTAAAGATATAAAAAAAAAGCAATTAAAAATAAAAAAATTTAAGCAGAGAGGAAGGGATTCGAACCCTCGATACCCTTTTGAGGTATACACACTTTCCAGGCGTGCGCCTTCGACCACTCGGCCACCTCTCTTTTTTTTTAACAGCTTTTATTCTGGGGATGAAATAACAAAAAAAACTTTGAACGCTAAAATTTTAACAGTTAATTTTAAGTCAATTCTCCAACTAAAGATGTTTCATAGGTGATTTTGAAGCTTTTAGCCTCTACATTTTTTCCTAATAGATACATTAACTTAGCTAGTGCGGCCTCTGTTGTTATGTCTTTTCCGGAGATTACACCTGCTTTTTTTAACATATCACTGGTCTCATAATGCCCCATCATGACACTTCCGCCCGAACATTGGGTAATATTTATAATATGTATGCCTTTTTCAATGGTCTTTTTTAACATATTAATGAACCACATTTCGGTAGTACAGTTTCCAGAACCGTAGGTTTCTAAGATAACCGCTTTTAAATTGGGGGTTTTAAAAATATTTTTTAAAACGACTTTAGAAATACCTGGATAGAGTTTAATTAATGCAATATTTTCATCTAAATTCTTATGAACCTCCAAAACTTTGCTTCCGTTAGGTTGGTATAAATGTTTATGGTTTATTTTTAAGTGCACACCCGACTCCGCCAAGTCTGGATAATTAAACGATGCAAATGCCTGAAAATGCTCGGCATTAATTTTGGTTGTTCTATTGGCGCGATACAGTTTATATTCAAAATACAAACACACCTCCTTTATTAAAGGTTTACCATCCTCTTGTAAGGATGCCACTTGTATAGATGTTATTAAATTCTCTTTAGCATCGGTACGTAAATCGCCAATAGGCAATTGAGAACCAGTAAATATCACTGGTTTTGCTAAGTTTTCTAGCATAAAACTTAGTGCAGATGCTGTGTAACTCATAGTATCACTACCATGAAGTACAACAAAACCATCAAAATCATTATACTTTTCTTCGATAACCTCTGCCATTTGAACCCAATATTTCGGATTCATATTACTAGAGTCAATAGGTTCATCAAAAGAAAACGTTTCGATATTACAATCTAACAACTGCAACTCTGGTATGTTTTTTATAATATTTTTAAAATTAAATACTTTTAGCGCACCGGTTTTAAAGTCTTTTACCATGCCAATGGTGCCACCTGTATATATAAGGAGTATGTTTGGTTTCATAACATTAAACTTTAAAAATAGATTTTGAATTTTCTGTGGTAATTTCAGCCAACGTTTCTTCTGGCATTTGATAAATAGTTGCTAGTTTTTCTAACACCTTTATTATATAGGCACTTTCGTTGCGCTTTCCTCTAAATGGTGTAGGAGCTAAATATGGTGCATCGGTTTCTAAAACAATATGTTTTAAATCTATTTCATTTAAAAACTGATCTATTTTTCCGTTTTTAAAAGTTGACACACCACCAATACCTAATTTCATATTATAAGAAATAGCCTGATGCGCTTGCTCTAAACTTCCAGTAAAACAATGAAACACGCCAAATAAATCGTCTCCTTTTTCACTTTCCAAAACTTCAAAAACTTCATCGAAGGCCTCTCTGCAATGTATAACAATAGGCAAACCATATTGTTTTGCTAATTGTATTTGATGCTTAAATGCTACTTTTTGAATATCTAAAGTTGTTTTATCCCAATATAAATCGATGCCAATTTCGCCAACAGCATAAAATTTATGCGTAGCAAGCATGTGCTCTATATGGTTTAACTCTTCTTTATAGTTTTCCTTTACATGTGTTGGATGCAAACCAGACATTAAAAACATATTGTCCGGATAGTCTTTCTCTAACTGAAGCATCGCTTTAGTATACGTAGAATCTATAGCTGGTATAAAAAACCTGGTAACGCCTTGCTCTATTGCTCGGTTTATCACCTCGCTTCTATCGTCATCAAAAGCTTCACTATATAAATGGGTATGCGTATCTGTAATAATCATTCGGTAAAAATAATGAAGTATTTAAATTTGCCGAGGTATTTATCAATTAGATTAATAAAAAAAGACCTGCAAAGCGATAAACTTAACAGGTCTTTTGTATCCTAATTTATTTTTAAGCGTTGTTGTTAATCTAATTTATTCAGCAATTTCTGCGCACGCTCATAATCTTCAGCATCTTCAGGTATTGTTTTTAAAATATCTATACATGCCAAAACATCTTCTTGTTTTAATTTACTTAAGGCTAAATACCAAATGGCTTTATTTTTATATGCTGAATTTTCATTAGCGATTTCAGTTAACAATTCATCTGCCTTATCATAATCACTCAACTCAATATTACTAATAGCACTGTATAAGTTTAACTCGGCATTGCTTGGATCTATTTGACTTAATTGGGCAAAAGCTTTTTCCGCGGAAGCGAAATCTTTAGAATTAAAGGCGTTTTCGGCCGTTTTTAATAAATCGTCATTTTCGCCTCTAACCGTTAAACTTATAGTATCGTAATTATTAAAGTCGCCATAAGATGGGTTTGAAAACTCACCAAAAGTAAAAACTCCAAGCATTATAATCACGCAGGCGGCAATGGCATATTTATAGAATGTGAACGATTTTTTACTCGTTTTTTCTCCGGAAACAGTTTCGTCTTTTTGAATAAAATATTTACTCGATATACTTTTTAAATTCTCTTTAAAAGCTTCCGATTCGGTTTCATTCCCAAATTTATCACTTAAATAATGAGACAAATTTTTATAGGTTTGAAACGCTTCCGCGAAAGCGCTATCAGTTTTTAATTTATTCTCGAACACCTCGAGCTCTGCTTGATTTAGGCTGCCCGCAAGATATTCTTCAAATTGTATATAATTTTCTTTTTCCATGATGGTTAATTGTTAAACTGGTTAAATTTGGGAGACTCACGAACCAACTCGGTTAGTTTACCAATGCACAATGATTTCTTTTTACGTGCATAGGCATAGGTTACATTTAAACTTGCTGCAACTTCTTCCATCGATTTTATTTTGAAAGTAGCTTTTAACAAATCTTGACATGCATTACCTAGTTTTTCGAACATTTCGGCAAATAAAGCTTGTTTTTCTCCAAATACCGAGGTTTCAAATGCTAGTTCTTGAGCCTCATCTCCTTTAGATAAAACCTCTTCGTTAATTGTTACCTCTTTATTCGATGTTTTTTTCAAAACATTGAGCCACTTCCGTTTACATAACAAGAAAAAATAAGCATCAAAAGGGCAGGTTAATTTCAAACCTTTTTCGCTTGCTTGGTTATAAATAGTAACCAGTGTGTCTTGCACAACATCCTGAGCCTGATCGCGACTACCACTATTCTGCTTAATATAATTAACCACTTTTGGCACAAATTTATCGTAGATGGCTTGTATAACAAAACTGTTGTTTTTTAATAAGCCATCAATATATTTTTGGTCTTCGTGTATTTTTTTTTCACTCATTACCCCTTGTATTTGCTACTAATGTAAAAAAACTTTCAAAAAAAAGGGTAACAATTTTAAAATGGTTTTGATATAAGGGTGTAACAGTCAAATTGACTAACAATTTTAAAACTAATAATAACAACAATAAACATTTAGAACTTATGAGAAATTCAATTTTAATTATCGGAACCGTAGTATTATCAATATTAAATATGAATGCTACTAATGAAAAAACAAACCTTAACACAGTAACAGAAATTAATGCTAACACAGCAAACAATATTGCACAAATTTTTGATTGGGAAGTTAAAACGAATAAAGGCACTTACTCCGGAACAGCTTTAAGTTTCGAAAATGCTAAACGTATGATTTCTTATTCGAGTAGCGGAGAGGTGGTGAAAAACAAAAAAATTACAAGCTATTTTATGCTAGAAGCCGACTTAAACAACTCTACAAACAGAAATTACTTTTGGGAAGTTAAAACTACAAGCGGAACAGCAAAAGGATACTCATCTAGTGAAGCTTATGCACAAAAAATGATTGCTCTTGTAGCCTCTGGAGATGTTATTGTAGAAAAATTAATAATGAGCCAACCACAACAATAAATTAAAATTAGAACCAAAAACAGGGTAACAAAACAAGTGCCCTGATTATATAAAAGAGAAGAACATATTAAAACCCAATAATCATGAAAAATTTAAAACACATTTTAAGCACTTTATTTGTATCAGCTCTAGTTTTCACAAGCTGTTCAACAAAAGAAGAAAACGATACTGAAATTATTATTCCAGCAACCGCTGCCGAGTTTAAAAACATACAAGACGATGCTTTGGAAGGCTTAACACAAACATTTCAGTTTGATGCCGCCGATGGATCGATAACTTTAACTTCAGAAAACGGGGTAGATATTAGCCTCAACACAGCTAATTTAACATTAAACGGAAACCCTATTACTGGCGCCATAGATTTAGAATTTGTTGAATTATTTGACAGAGCCAACATGCTAGTTACCAACAAACCTACTATGGGACTTATGGCAGACGGTAACAAAGCTTTACTAATTTCTGGTGGTGAGTTTTTTATAAATGCCACACAAAACGGTGCGGATTTACAACTAAACGGCACCATGCAATTAGGGATTCCTGCTAATTTAACGGGAGATATTGATCCAGACATGATTTTATGGGACGGAAATATTGACGAAAATGGTGATTTAGTTTGGGAAGAAGCCCAAAATGAAAATGGTGACGAACGCGGTGTATTTGCAGAACACACCAATTACTATGCTTTTATTGGCGACTTTGGTTGGACTAACGTAGATCGTTTTTATAACGACCCAAGAGAAAAAACAACCATTTTAGTTGCTGTTCCAGAAGGTTACGACAACACCAATAGCAGTGTATATTTATCTTACGATGGTGAACCTGCGGCATTAGCAAACTTAGACACTTACGATGCGAGTACAGGGTTATTTAGCGAACATTACGGACAAATTCCAGTTGGATTAGAATGTCATGTTATTTTTGTAAGCGAAGATGCTGGCAACTGGAAATACGCCGTACAAGCCGCAACCATAGTAGAAAATGGCATTATCACTATTACCGAAAGTGAAACTACAACCGTAACACAAGCACAACTTGCAGCTATTATTAACGCACTACCATAACACCTTTTTTGCCCCACTGTGCTCGTCTACTCAAAACGAGACAGACCTAACCTAATTTTTAACCCAGAAACTTTTGTTTCTGGGTTTTTAACTTGAAAAAAGCCAATTAAATAGGGTAACAAAAAGCATTTCTTTTTGATATAATAGTATGAAGAAGAATCTCTTTTTAAAAATATTAATAATCTGTATTGTAGTTATACTCTGGGCAAACCTAGTTGTAATCTACACGCACTTTTTTAAGTGAAAAAGACGTTAAAAACACTTTATAATTTTTATCGACATTCTCTTTTGTATATTTATGAGCATATTAACTAAATGGTACTATGAAAAAATACAACTTCTTACTTTTAACGATAGTCTTCCCTTTATTTATTTTTGGTCAACAACCCATTACCGACACTATTACTAGAACCGCTACAATTAAAGCAAACGTTACCAATAACTCCGTTTTATTAACACCAGAAACACCTGCTTTAACACAAATAGCTGGTGCTCCAAAAGCTTTTTATACCCATTACTGGGAAATGGGAGATGGCGCATACAGTACAGATCCCGAACCAAAGCACACCTACAAAAAGAAAGGTGAATATGAAGTAAAACTTTGGGCAACCAATAATTACGACACCGGAAAACCACCAACAACGCGTCCTAAAAAAATAAACATCACTTCCGTTACCGATGATTATCAAGATGAAGCTTCTTTGGAAGACGATTTCACGCTTAAAAGAAATAGAGAACCAGTTCCTGAAGAAGAAATCGTAACCATTTTAAGCTACAAAAACATAAACAACTATACTACCAACGGGAAAATATTTCTGTTTTATAATGAGCATAAATACAAAGCTGATAATTTCGAGTTAACAGAAACTAGACTACATAATAACGAAAAAAACATATCAACCGATGCTTTTGCTTACACCAAAAACGTTGAAAATAATAACACCTATTTAGCATCTTCAAATAGCGAAATCACAAATTTTAGAAATGTAGAACAAGATTCTACCCTAAAAACCAATTTACCACTAACCTTATCAGAAGCTAAATCCATATACAAAAACTGGCGTGTTCTGGAATTTGATAACATGCAACCCGAAGAAGAACGTAATATCTTTTTCAGCTTAAAAACCACACCAGAAATGGTAAAAGATACCAGTGCCATAATTTCTGTTCGTGGTATTTATATTCCTGATGCTAATTACGACAATCATAAAGTGAAAGACATGGAAATGGAAATTGTAACCTCGCACGACCCCAATAAAATGTCGTCTAACGCTACATTTATGAATTATCGTTTGGTGCGTTTTAAAACTTTAAAGTATAAAATAAAGTTTCAAAATAATGGTGAAGGACCTGCAAATACAATCCGTTTAGAAACTGATATTCCAGACATGTTAGACAAATCGACCTTGAAGGTTCTCGATATGTATCCCAAATGTGAAATATGCCCTAAGCGTGAAGTACTCTACAGTTGCCTCGATACTGCGTTCACAAAAACGCAAGCTATTTTCACCTTTAAAAACATTTACTTACCTGGTAGCGAACAGAAAAACGTAAAAGAATACGATTCTACAAAAGGCTTTGTGCAATACAGCATAAAATTTGCTAAGGATTTTCATAAAACAAAAACAAAAAGTAAAACGGCTATTATTTTTGATAAAAACGATCCCATAATTACTAATTATTCCACCACTCGATTTTTGCCAGGAATATCCATTGGCGCCAAAATGGGTTACAATTCCTTTACCGATTTACGAAATTCCGAAAGTTATTTTATAGGAGCAACACTTTCTCCTTATAAATCGTACAGATTATATTGGCAAGTTGAACTTATGAATAATTTTCATAATTACGATAGTAACATCGAAGTAACAGAAGAGTTTGTAGACGGACCACAAGGTTTTCGCTTCTTTCAAAGTACTACAACCGAAACCTCTAACAAAAACATAGACTGGGACGTTCCCGTTTTACTGCGCTACAATTTAAACAACTATATTGGTCTTGGTGCAGGTGTACAAAACACTATATCTGTAAGTGAAAAATCTACTCAAAATACACTTATTGAACAGTTTGATGGTGACACATCTGAAGGTGATCCATTTAACACCTTTACAGAAACTAGCAGCACAAACGAATCTTTCACAAACTTAAGGACCGGTTTATTATTTGAAGCTACAGCTGGTTTTGCAAGGATAGGCCCTAGTGTAGGCGCACGATATATTCTAAATTTTGAAGACGATTTTAACTACTGGCAATTTTATGCTATATGGAAGTTTTAAGTATTACAATCTATAAAAACCAAAACTGCGGTTTTGGATAAATACATGATTTTCAATATAACATGAAAACATTTAGCTTTCTTCTTTTTTTTATAACGTCACTTAGTTTCTCTCAAAATTTAGAGGAAACTATTTATTTAGCTACGGAGACTTTTATTAAAGCGCCTAACAACAATACATTTAGGGTTTTAAATAAACAAGAAGAAACCTTTAAACGGCAAGTAAAATCGAAAGACGAACAATTAGCTCTCGTGTTTTTACAAACACACAAAGGCTTTTACTTATTTCAAGAATCGGATTTATCAAAAGCAATTTCTACTTACGAAGATGCTCTAAATCGCTATAATAGTAAAGAACTCTCTCTAATTTCAGATTTCGATATTATTGAAAATTGCTTAAATCCGCTCGGTACATTATACACCAAAACTGGCGATTTCACTAATGCCTTAAACACCATAAATCAATATATATACTTAGCTAAAAACAACAAAAACAGCTCACACCAAATAAGTGGCTTCATTAATTTAGCTAAACTATATTACACTTTAGGCAAACATGAAACAGCAATAAGCACAGTGGAAGAAGGCTTAAAAATCAAACCTATTACTCAATTACAAAAAACACGACTACTTCAAATAAAAACAGAATGTCTTGCTGCTTTAAATCAATTAAACAATACTTCAATTACAGATAGCGACAGAAATAATTATTTATTTCATCTGAAAACCAAAAGTTTTAAACAGGCCTTTATAGCTTTTTCATCATATAAGAAAAACCAATTAAAGCAAGGTGTTACAAAACGTAAAATAGCACAACTAGATATTGAAGAAGCCCAACTCCACTACCTTTTAAAACAACCAAACGAAGCCATAAAATACTTGCACGCTGCAATAAAAACATTATTACCGGCGCACGACAGCAATAACTTACCGAATAAAAATCAATTATTTGCCGATAATATCTTTATTGATATTTTCGATATGTATGCTGAAATTGAAACAAACCCAAAAATAGCTCTAGAAAGTTTAGACCTTAGTTTTTATGTTTCTAATTTAATGCAAAACAGCTGGACCTCTCAAGAAACTAAGATATTAAACGAAACAAATAATCGTATACGAAGCGAAAAAAGCATAGACATTCTATATGATACCTATGCTAAAACAAATAACAAAACACTTTTAAAAAGAGCACTAGAATATGCCGAAAGCAGCAAATCTTCGGTGTTGAAAACTATGTTTTTAAAAAAAACACGCTTACAACAATTCCCTAATGACAATTTACTTCTAGAAGAGTTTCAGCTTTTAAAAACTCAAGAACAGCTTACAAGCTTATTAATAAAAGATGGTTTGTCAGCTTCAAAAATCAACAATTTAAGTAGTAAACTTAGTAGTATTAGTATTCAATTAAAAAAGCTTAATTTAAAGATTTTAAAAAAATACCCAGACACTAATGAGCCTTTTAATTTCAACACTTTAAAATCTAAATTAAAAAAAGATAACGCCGTATTAATCGAATATTTTTATGGAAAAAACAGCATCTATCAATTTATAATTTCAGAGCAAGACATAAATTTAAATCGTATCCATTTCACCTTAGATACTAAACAACAAGTTTCTAATTTCATCGACTTATTTAACAAGGCGTCAACCATAAATAATGATATCCATAATTACACAACACAAGCTTTTGAGGTTTATAAGCTATTAAATTTTGACAAGGCTCCTTCAAGCAAAAACATAATTATAATTCCTGACGGTCTAATCAACTTTATCCCTTTCGAGGCTTTATTAACAAACAAAACCAAAACAACATCGTATTCTAAAATGCCTTTTTTAATTAAAAAGCAAAACGTTGTTTACAACAGTAGTATTGTTTTGTATTTAAATGAAAACGCAAAGCAAAACACGAATACCGTTTTAGGTTTTTTTCCGGTTTTTGAAAATGAAACTCAAGCATTAACCTATTCTGTTAAAGAAGCTGAAGCTATTGAAAAACACATGTCTTCAAAATTATTTATGAAAGCGAAAGCTAGTAAAAGCAACTTCTTCACAAACGCTCCAAACTATGGCGTTATACATTTATCAACACATGCAAGTAGTGGCGATTTTGTAACATCATCAAATTTATCCTTTTTTGACGACACCTTGTTTTTGAACGAACTCTACAGTTTAGATTTAAGCCCCGATTTAGTCGTTTTAAGCGCCTGTGAAACAGGTGTTGGTAAATTATACAAAGGTGAAGGTGCTATGAGCATAGCGCGCGGATTTCAATATGCAGGTGCTCAAAATATTTTATTTTCACTTTGGCAAATAAACGATTTATCTACGGCTCAAATTATGGAGTCTTTTTACAAAAACTACAGTACATCACAATCTGCATATACTGCCAACCAAGCTTCTAAAATAAGCTATATTGAAAACGAGTCGATTAATAATTCTAAAAAATCACCGTATTATTGGAGTGCTTTTGTTTGTTACGGAGACCTTACGGAAGTTAAATCGCAAAACTTCACAATTTATATTTGCATTGGTATATTTATTGTACTGTTTATAGTACTTTTAGCAATGAAATTAAAGCGTAAATGACAACAAACCTCCAAGAATTTCTTTTAAATAAGGGTTACACCAAAGTAAAACTTCATTTAACGAAAACAAATCATTTTGAAATAAAGGCCTCCATTAATGGCAGAAAAGGCTTGTTTATTTTAGATACTGGAGCTTCGAGTTCTTGCGTTGGTTTTGAAGCGATTGAAACCTTTAATCTCAATGCCGAAGACTCTCTAATTAAAGCCGCAGGTGCTGGAGCAACAGACATGGAAACCAAAATGTCTAAAAAAAACAAAGTAAAAATTGGTAAATGGAGTCACAACAAAGTTGTTCTGGTTTTATTCAACCTATCTCATGTTAATACAGCTCTTATAAACCACAATGCAAAACCGGTAGACGGTATAATTGGTGCCGATATTTTGAAAAAAGCAAAAGGCATAATTGATTATGAAAAGAAATACTTGTATTTAAAGTTATAATTATTTAAATTACTTCCAAATAGCAATTAACCTCTTCCTAGCAAATAAATAATGAACACAAATATCGTCATAGCAGATGATCATCCGTTAATGCTGCGCGGTCTTACCGATTTTTTAACCAACAAAGGTTTTAATATTATTGGAAGCGCCGAAGATGGTAAAGCGGCCTATAATTTAATTATAAAATTAGAGCCAGAAATTGCCATTCTTGATATTAGAATGCCCTTTAAAACAGGTTTAGAAATTGCTGAAGCTTGTAAAAAGCATAATCTTCCCACCAAAATTATACTTATTACTTTTGATAAAGAAGAAGAAGTGTACGACCAAGCCATTCAATCTGGGGTATACGGATATATTTTAAAGGAATTTGCTGTTGAAGAAATTGAAACCTGTATCCAACACGTACTAGACGGAAAACGCTATTTTAGTGAAGAAATAGCATCTTACCTAAACCACAATAACAACGCGAGACCAAAGAATTTAGGACTTTTAACTAAATCTGAATTAAGAATTGTACGATTAATATCGGAAAGCAAAACAAGCCAAACCATTGCCGAAGAACTTTCTATTTCGGTAAGAACGGTAGATAAACACCGTAGTAATATAGTTTCTAAATTAAATTTGGATAAAAAACCAACATCGCTTGCCATTTGGGCAACTGTAAACAAAGAATTTTTATAAAAATAAGTAGAAGTGCGTATTTTTTCTTACGCAAATATAGTATATCTTTACAGTGCTATTAATTAGTTCTTAGGGAGAATTAAAAAAAGACTCTAAATCATTGTGATTTAGGGTCTTTTGCTTTTTATTACTTTCCATAATATGGATAAAGATGTGCTTCATATTAAACACCATCTTCTCCGCAAAAATACGTACAATTGCGTATTTTTTTTTTCGAGTCTGTAACATACCTTTACGGTGCTATTAATTACCAACAAATCTAGCGCAAGTCAAACCCTTAAAATTCTCGACAAATGCTTAAAGATCAAATCATGGAAGAAAAGAGCAACCCTGTAAATAAACTAGCACTCGCTGTTGTTTTTATTTTGGCTGTCGTAATTGTATCGTTTAACTTATATATGTTGTTGTCTTAGTCTCTCTCAATTAAAACGACTAAAACAAATAAAAAAAGGGTATTTCATAAATATGAAACACCCTTTTTTGTACCTGAAATATTATTATTCCTTAAAGCTCTAAAGCCTTTTTAATATCATTATTCATCAATAATTCTGTTGGGTTTTCTAAAGCTTCTTTTACAGCAACTAAGAATCCTACACTTTCTTTACCATCAATAATTCTATGATCATAAGATAAGGCAACGTACATTATTGGACGAATTACAACTTGACCATCGATTGCCACAGGGCGCTCTACAATGTTGTGCATTCCTAAAATTCCACTTTGTGGAGGGTTAATAATAGGTGTAGATAACATACTACCAAATACACCACCGTTAGTGATTGTAAATGTACCACCCGTCATTTCATCAACTGTAATCTGACCGTCTCTTGCACGAAGTGCTAAACGTTTCACTTCAGACTCTACACCTCTAAATGATAAGTTTTCCGCATTACGAATTACTGGTACCATTAAACCTTTTGGTCCTGATACAGCTATACTAATATCGCAAAAATCGTATGATAACATTTCTTTACCATCCATCATTGAATTCACTGCTGGATACATTTCTAAAGCTCTAACAACTGCTAAAGTAAAGAAACTCATAAATCCTAAACCAACACCATGTTTTGCTTTAAACGTTTCTTTATACTCAGAACGTAATGCAAAAATAGGAGACATATCAACCTCGTTAAACGTGGTTAACATAGCTGTTGTGTTTTTCACCTCAACTAAACGCTCTGCTACTTTTCTGCGTAACATAGACATTTTACTTCTTGAAGTACCACGACTACCACCAGTTGGTGTTCCCATAGAAGGCACTGCATTTACAGCATCATCTTTAGTAATACGACCTGCTTTACCAGTTCCAGAAACAGATGCAGCATCAATTCCTTTTTCAGCTAATACTTTTTTAGCAGCAGGACTTGCAGAACCTGTTGCATAAGTTTTAGCTTCAGCAGCTTTTGGCGCTTCTGCTTTTGGTGCTTCCACCTTAGCTTCTGCTTTTGGTGCTTCACCACCTGCCGGTTTCTCTGCACTTGTATCAATTAAACAAACTACAGCTCCAACTTCTACAGCGTCACCTTCTTCCGCTTTAAGCGTAATAATTCCGCTAACTTCTGCTGGTAATTCTAAGGTTGCTTTATCACTATCAACTTCTGCAATAGCTTGGTCTTTTTCAACGTAATCGCCGTCTTCAACTAACCAACTTGCTATTTCTACTTCTGTGATAGATTCGCCTGGTGAAGGCACTTTCATTTCTAAAATCATTTTTTATAATTTTAATGGTATATGAATTTTATTCTTTTTATTTAATTTCCAAAAACTTCATCGATTACACGACGTTGTCTTCTTTTATCTCTAGTACTAGATCCTGGTGCCGGTACAGAATTAAATGGACGCGATGCTACTTCTAACTTCACTAAATCCATACGCTGTGCCATGTGGCTCCAAGCCCCCATGTTTCTTGGTTCTTCTTGAGCCCAAACATAATGTTCTATATTTGGATACCTATCTATTACGCTTTGTATTTTTTCTAAATGAAGTGGGAATAACTGCTCTATCCTTACTAAAGCAACATCTTCATTTCCTAATTCTTCTCTTTCAGCTAATAAATCGTAATAAAATTTCCCTGTACAGAATACTAATTTCTTAACATTTGTTGGATTAATAGTATCGTCGATTACTTCTTCAAACTGACCTGAAGCTAAGTCTGATAAACTAGACACTGCTTTTGGATGACGTAATAAACTTTTTGGAGTGAAAACAATTAATGGTTTTCTATAATTACGTTTCATTTGACGACGCAACAAGTGATACATATTACCTGGCGTTGTACAATCTGCTACAATCATATTATCCATTCCACATAACTGTAAGTAACGCTCTATTCTTGCCGATGAATGCTCAGAACCTTGCCCCTCGTAACCATGTGGTAATAATACAACAATACCGTTTTGTGATTTCCATTTATCTTCCGCAGCCGATAAATATTGATCGAATATAATTTGAGCTCCATTACTAAAATCTCCAAATTGGGCTTCCCAAATGGTTAATGTATTTGGGTTTGCCATGGCATAACCATAATCGAAACCTAACACACCGTATTCTGATAAAAAGGAATTATAAATATCCATTTTACCTTTATTTTCAGGATTAGTATTTAATAAATTAATACGTTCTTCTGAAATTTCATCGCGCAAAATAGCATGACGGTGGCTAAATGTACCACGCTCTACATCTTGCCCAGAAATACGAACATTGAATCCTTCTTCTAGTAAACTTCCGTAAGCTAAAGTTTCTGCCATACCCCAATCTAAGGTATCGCTTTCGAAAACCATTTTTTCACGTCCGGCAAGTATACGCTCAGCTTTACGTAAAAACTTAACACCTTTAGGAACTGTTGAAACAATTTTAGAAATTTCCTCTAACCTTTCTTTTGGATAACCTGTATCTTCAGAAATAAGCATAGACTCTTCACCTTGACGTTCAAAATCTGTCCAGCGTTCTTGCATAAACTCACGAACTATAGAAGATTTAGCTTCTTTAGCTTTGGTATACTCAGCTTCTAAAGTTTCTTTAAAATCAGAAATAATACCATCAACATAAGCTTGATCAATAGTCTTTTCGGCTATTAATTTATCTGCATAAAGCTTAAACGGGTTAGAGTGCTTTGCAATTTCTTTATATAATTTAGGTTGTGTAAATCTTGGTTCATCACCTTCATTATGGCCATATTTTCTATACCCTAATAAATCGATGTATACATCTTTTTTGTATCGCATTCTGTATTCTAATGCCATTTCTACGGCATGAACAACAGCTTCTGCATCATCAGCATTTACGTGTAAAACTGGAGATAACGTTACTTTAGCAACATCTGTACAATATGTACTAGAACGTGCATCTAAGTAATTGGTTGTAAACCCAATTTGGTTATTTACAACAATATGTACAGTTCCTCCGGTTTTATAACCTGCTAACTGACTCATTTGAGCCACCTCGTAAACAATACCTTGACCAGCAATAGCGGCATCGCCATGTACTATTATCGGTAATATTTTAGAATCATCACCATCATAATCCGCATCAATTTTTGCTCTTGTAATCCCTTCGGCTACTGGAGCAACGGTTTCTAAATGTGATGGGTTTGGCACCAAATTCATCTTGATATCTTTTCCGTTTTGGTAAGTTTTATCAAGTGTTAATCCTAAGTGATATTTTACGTCACCATCAATATCCATATCTTCAAAATCTTTACCATCAAACTCACTAAAAAGCTCATGTAAAGGTTTTCTAAAAATATTAACCAATGTGTTTAGACGTCCACGGTGTGCCATACCTAATACACATTCTTTAACACCATATTTTTCTACGGCATAAAAAAGCACATTACTTATAGCAGGAATTAAAGACTCTCCTCCTTCTAAAGAAAAACGTTTTTGCCCAACATATTTAGTTTGCAAAAAGTTTTCGAAAGTAACCGCTTGGTTTAATTTTGAAAGTATATATTTTTTTGTTTCAGCCGAAAAATTTGGCTGATTATCATTTCGGTTAAGTTGTCCTTGCCACCAAGCAATAACTTCTGGGTTACGCAAGTACATATACTCTACACCAATAGAACTACAATATATATTGTCTAGGTGTATAATAATTTCACGAAGTGTTCTAGTACCAATACCTAAAATTTCTCCGGCAGTAAAAACGGTATCTAAATCGTTTGCGTTAAGTCCGAAATTCGAGATTTCTAGAGTTGGTGAATAGGTACGACGATCACGTACTGGGTTTGTTTTAGTAAACAAATGCCCACGCATTCTGTAGCCATCAATAAGTCTTACAACTTGAAACTCTTTTTGAAGTTGCTCTGGCACATCTGCCGAAACACCTCCTGTTGTTTCCCCGTCTAATTCCGAGTTTTCGCTACCAAAATCATAACCTTGAAAAAAGGCTCTCCAGCTTGGTTCTACCGAATCTGGGTTTTGTAAATATTGATCGTATAAGTCAGCAAAATATGCTGTGTGTGCTGTATTTAAAAATGAAAATTTATCCATTGCTATTTTTAATCCCTTGTAGGTTAGTCAAAATATTTTTCAAAAATACAACTTTTAGTAAAATTAGAGGTTTCTTTAACTATATTTATAGCAAATAATGTTCATTTCACGAATATGGCAGTGAAAACTGTTAAATTATTAATCATTTCTAATTCTTATGAAACTTTTTTTCCCAATTAACAAAGCAGTTATTGTTTTTTCAATATTTTTTATATCTCTGGTTAACCAATCTAATTCTCAAAACTTCAAAAGCGATTTTTGGGAGCATGTAAGATATGGTGGTGGTATTGGTTTAAATTTTGGAGACGGATTTTTCAGTGGCACTTTAGCTCCAAATGCAGTTTACGAGTTTAATAACTCCTTTTCTTTAGGTATAGGTGTAAATGGCACTTACAACAGTCAGAAAAATGTTTATAAATCTACTATTTTAGGAGGAAGCTTAATTGGTTTTTACAACCCGATTAACGAAATTCAATTATCTGCCGAGTTCGAACACCTTAATGTAAACCGTAGATATAATGTAAACTTAAATATCCCAAACGATAACTATTGGATTCCTGCCTTATATTTTGGAGCCGGTTATAGAAGCGGCAACGTTACTTTTGGTATTCGTTACGATGTATTGTACGACCAGGATAAAAGTATATATTCTGAAGCTTGGGCCCCATTTGTACGGTTTTACTTCTAAAAACAAGAACACTTATTATACGAGCTAATGCTTTACTTATAAAACTGACTTTTGTCATATTTTACGAGTAAGCTTAGTATTATTTTTGATAAATCTTAATTAAGATAAATTTATCCTAATTGAAAAATTAAATAAAATCACTAAAAAAATAATACTAATGAGACCATCCAACCTTTTATTAAGCTTAACTTTTCTAAGCACCCTACTATTAACGTCTTGTTTTAAATCGAAAGAACAGGAGTATGAAAATACCGCAGACATACCTGTAAGCAGAGAAATGATTGCAGAGTTAACATCTCCGCCAAACGTACCAACTCCAGTTGGCCGACGTAAAGCAAAAAAACTGATTGTAAAAATGGAGATTCTTGAAAAAGAAGGCGAAATGACAGACGGTGTAAAATATATGTACTGGACATTTGGAGGCACCGTACCAGGCAGTTTTATTAGAACTCGTGTTGGTGACGAGGTAGAATTTCATTTACAAAACCACCCAGACAACAAATTACCACATAATATAGATATGCACGCCGTAACTGGCCCTGGTGGTGGAGCAGAATCTTCTTTTGTAGCACCTGGCCACGAAAAAACCTTCAGCTTTAAAACCTTAAATCCTGGTTTATACGTTTATCACTGTGCTACAGCTCCTGTTGGAATGCATATTGCCAACGGTATGTATGGCTTAATTTTAGTAGAACCAGAAGGCGGCTTACCTCCTGTAGATAAAGAATATTACATTATGCAAGGTGATTTTTACACTAAAGGCGCTAACGGCGAACGTGGCTTACAACCTTTTGATATGCAAAAAGCCGTTGACGAAAAAGCCGATTACGTGGTTTTTAACGGAAAAGTAGGCGCTCTTACTGGCGACAATGCATTAACAGCCAAAGTAGGCGAAACCGTGAGACTCTTTGTTGGTAATGGTGGACCAGGATTAGTATCTTCCTTTCATGTTATTGGTGAAATATTCGATAGAGTACATGTAGAAGGCGGCGATCTTATTAACGAAAACGTACAAACCACATTAATTCCTGCCGGTGGCGCTGCCATGATGGAGTTTAAAGTTGAAGTACCTGGTACATTTATTTTAGTAGACCACTCTATTTTTAGAGCCTTTAATAAAGGAGCCTTAGGAATGCTTAAAGTTGAAGGAGAGAAAAACAAAACACTTTATTCTGGCGAAATACGCGATGATATTTACTTACCAGAAGGTCCTGGAATACAAAACATGCCAACAACAGATGAAATTATAGCTTCGGAAATTCCTGCAAAATCGTTTGAAGAACAAATGGAATTTGGAAAACAAGCCTATATGCAAACTTGTTTTGCTTGTCACCAGGGTGAAGGCCAAGGTATTCCACATGCCTTTCCTCCATTAGCAAAATCCGATTATTTAAATGCAGATGTAGATCGTGCTATCGGTATTGTTCTTCATGGTAAAACCGGCGAAATTACGGTTAATGGCGAAACTTATAATAGTGTTATGACAAGACAAATGCTATCTTCAGATGAAATAGCAAACGTACTAACCTATGTATACAACAGCTGGGGTAACTCTAAAAAAGTAGTTACAAAAGAAATGGTAGACAAAGTAAAAAACAGTAAATAATTAATATTATGAAAAACCTAACCTTTAGATTCTTGCTTGTTTTGTTGGTTGTCCAAACATTGGCGCATAGCCAATCTAAAGGTATGGTTTTTATAGAAGGTAGCCGATATATTCCTCTATATAGCAGGGACTCGACGGTTGTAGAAGTTAAAGATTTCGAAATGGACATCTACCCTGTTACAAATTTAGAATATCTCAATTTTTTAAAAGAAAATCCAAAATGGCAAAAATCTAACATTCTAAAACTATTTTCGGATAAAAGCTATTTGGCAAACTGGAATTCTAATTTAGAATTAAAATCTACAGAAAATTTAAACAGTCCAGCAACCTATATATCTTGGTATGCCGCTAAAGCCTATTGCGAATGTCAAGGCAAGCGCTTGCCAACCGTAGACGAATGGGAATATGCAGCCATGGCAGACGAAACCACAAGAGATGCACGCGTTAAACCATCGTTTAATAAAAAAATACTAGCTTGGTATGAAGCTCCGCACTCTAATGAAGACACTATCGGGTTACATCCAAAAAATGTTTGGGGTGTTTACGATTTACACGGTTTGGTTTGGGAATGGACACTCGATTTCAACTCTGTTTTAATTACAGGCGAATCGCGAAAAGATGTTGATAAAGATTCTAATTTATTTTGTGGAAGCGCCTCTTTAAACGCTACCGATTTAATGAACTATGCTGCATTTATGCGTTACGCTATACGCGGAAGCTTAAAAGCAAAATACGCTATGAAAAACCTAGGCTTCCGTTGCTTGAAACCTGTTAAAAATTAATTATTATGAAAGCATTAAAATTCATCCTTATACTATTTACTTCAGGGTTGTTAATACAAAGCTGCAAGTCTGATAAAAATACTGAAGTTTCTCAAGTTTTTAAATGCCCAATGGCCTGCGAAGGTGATAAAACTTATAGCGCATCAGGGAATTGCGCTGTTTGCAAAATGGATTTAGTAGCTATTAATGAAACTGCTAAAATTATAAAAGACGATGATAACATTTCCGAGGAATCGATATTTAACCTAACCTCAAAATGGCAAACCGAAGAAAACAAAACCATTGAACTCAAAGCACTAAAAGGAAAAACTTTAGTGATGGTAATGATTTACACCTCGTGCAAAGCAGCATGCCCAAGATTAGTTGCCGATATGCGGAACATTGAAGCACAACTTCCTTCCGAGAAAATTAAAGATATTCAGTTTGTTTTAATAAGTATCGATCCATTAACCGATACACCAAAACGCTTAAAATCTTTCGCTATTGAAAATATTATGGATGGTGAACAGTGGATGTTTTTGCAAGGCACAGAAAGTAGCGTTCGCGAATTTGCTAATGTACTTTCTATGAAATACAAACAAATTTCACCTATAGATTTCTCGCACTCTAATATTATAAGTGTATTTAATCCGGCTGGTGAATTAATACATCAACAAGAAGGTTTGGGCGTTAATAATAAAGAAACTATTGAAACCATACTTAAAACGGTGCATTAATAGGTGTATTACATTTCTGTTTACAACTAAAACAAAACCTTTTAATCTTGTTTTTTTCGAATTAAATTAAACAGTATTAAAGTGATTCCGAAAGGCAATAAAATACTGAAATAAAACAATAATTGGTAATAATTTGGTAGCAACCCGCTTCCTGTAAAAAACTTATATCCCTGAATAAGCAACATTAATTCCGTTAAAACAAAACCTCCTAAAAAACTATATATCCCAAGATAAGCAGTTTTAGAATAAGACAGTAAATTGTTTTTCAGAATGAAGGCAAACAAAAACCCAGAAACCACACCAAGCATTAATAAATGGATAAAACCAATTACAAAATTGCGATGTCCATAAACCGCATTGGCAAATTCCGGAAAAATAGAAGATGCTTGACAAATGGTTTTTAAAACAAAACACAGCACAGCAAAACGATACAAATTAATTACAACAAGATTATCTCCACTAGCCACTTTATTCTCCTTAAACTTAATAAGTTTTACAAATAAAACAAGTAGAACTAATTGTAACACAACGCCAACACCATTTATCCAAGGGAATACCATATGCGGTGCAAACCACTGAATAGGTAGAGCAAACGTTAATACAGTTGACACGATTAAAACCCAATAGAAAGCACTAAATAATTTAGAATTTTCTATTTTAAAAAGATGAAAAAACACAGCCAAAACAGCAATTAAGAACCAACCATTAAATTGAAAATGTAAAAAAAATTGAATTGCTATTTGATAAAACGCAGAAGCTTGCCCCAACATAGAAACAGCAGGCCCTAAACACCAAACTCCAATGGTAGAGCTTACCATAAACACGAGCGCTGTTTTTAATAAACGGCTAGTAACTGGCGATTCCGTTTTATGATGTTTCCAAACTAAGTAAGCAAAATAATAACTACAAAAAATATGCAAGGTTGAAAATGAAATTGAAACCATAGCATAACCTTGAAAAGGAAAACTTAAAACCATACCCAAAACAGCAAACTGAGTAACCCAAAATAACTTGTTGTATACCGGCTTTTTTTCAGGAATAAAATAATGTACAATACAAACATAAAGCATTAAATACACCCAACCCAACATAGCAACGTGAGAGTGCGCATGGGTTAAAAACCTATAATTTAAACTTATAGAATCTAAAAAGGAATAACGCAAAGCTAAACCCAATAAGGCTGCAATTAAGAAATTAAATAAACAAATTACTACTAACTTTTTAGGCATTATTATGGTTTCTGGCACACTAAATATAGTAAACCTTTTTATGGTAAATAAATATAAAACTAATTGTGCAACACGAGTATAGGTTTTGATAATTTAGAAATATTGATTTTAGTATTTCCTTTTGAAAACAAATGCTCTAAAAAGCCTTCATGCCTTACAAACAAAGCCATAAAATCTACAGTATTTGTTTGCAGATAACTTAATACAGCATAATCTATAGGTACCATGTTTACAACATTATATTTACAATTTAATATAGATAAGCTAGATCTATCTTGTTTTACTATGTCTAGATTTTCTTTATTCGGCATAAGCCTTAAAACATTAAGATGTAATTGATAGGTTTCCATAAACTCTAACAAATCGGTAAATTGATTTCCGTCTATAACATCTCTAGGCCCAACAGATAAAAGTAACTCCTTAATAGGTGTAAACCTGTAACCTTCTGGAATAGCCAATATTTTACAATCCACTTTCCTGATAACATTAATGGTATTACTACCTAATAAAATTTCTTTGGCACCAGTAGCACCATTGGTTCCCATAACAACAAAGTCTATATTTCTGCTTACTACAGCCTGATTAATAGCATCAATAAATACATCAAAATCAATATAAATTTCAAATTGATAATCGAAGTTTTTATACGTATTCTCTAATTCTGCTTTTAGCACATAAAGTTTCCCTTTAGGCTCTCGCGTAATAGATTGATAAATACTTTCACCAGGGAAACGCATTAAATCATCGGAAGTGAAACTCCCCATTTTATGCACATTCATGAGATGAAATTTACATTTTTGATTCTTAAAAAAATGCATGGCGTAATGTATGGCGTTTATGGAATTAGCCGAAAAATCCGAAAGTAAGAGTATATTTTTCATAATGGTGCCGATTAGTTCTTCAATTTATTTTAAAAAAACCAGAAAAAACATGACCAAAATCACATAAATACCAATTAAGCAAATAGTTACACACTTAAACCTTATCAAAAACCAATGCTTATAGACAAACAAAAACCCTAAAATATTATAAAATTAATACAGTAGGGTTTTTAAATTAAAACAAGAATTACACGTTACTTTTAAACAAAGCGCTTCTCTAATTTTATCGCCTCTGGAAATAAAATATTATTTTCTAAATGTATGTGTAAATGCAAATCTTTCTCAAACTCATCGAGCATGGCGTAGGTTACCTTATAAGTATTACAAGCATCTGCCGGCGGGTTGTAATTATCTGTAAGTCCAGCTATTTGTCTAAAACGTTCACCTTCATTATCATGTTCACTCATCATCATGGCTATTGGGTTTTCAACAGTACCAAAATGTGGTGCTTGCACAGCGCCATCATCTAAAGTCGCCTTCACCATTTTTTTTATAAAAGGAAAAAGGACAAGTTCTTCTTTTTTAAGATGAGCCGATAATTCTCCAGCCGAAGCTATAAACAATTCGTTCACTTTAAAAAGTTCGGGATGGCGTTCTCCATGCACTCTGCAAAGCTTATCTAAAAACTGGCGCAGCACCGGTATTTTCTCTTCTACGTATCTATGGTGGGTTTTTTCAATATATTCTGCTAGCAAATCTAATGGCCAAGATTTATAATCTATAGATTGGCCAGTAGTTGTGCTCAGTACAGACTCCAATTCTTCTAATAACATATTACTATCTATTCCCTTTTTTTCGCAAGCAGCTTCCACAGATCGATTACCGTTACAGCAAAAATCTATTTTATACTTAGAAAAAACAGCAGCAGTTCTAAAATCTTCTGCTACAAATTGCCCGATGTGTTTTTGTGCGTCTTTATGTAGTGTTTCCATAATTATTTTATTTCGGATAAATTTATCCTATTTATATTCAAATTTTTTTTATGTCTTTAAAAATGCAGACCCCGATTTAATATTAAGCGCCAACTCTTCTAAAGTAGTGTTTTCCAACATATTCTGAAGTTCATCTCTAACAATTTTAAATTTATCGTGTGCCGGACATGGGTGATTTTCATCACATTTTTCCAAACCTAAACCGCAGCCCATATAAATACTATCACCATCGATCGCTTTTACAATTTGAGCTAATTTAACCTGACTAATTCTATCTTTTTGTATTTCAAAACCACCGTAAGCCCCTTTAACAGAACTCACAATATCATTACGTACTAAAGATTGTAATATTTTTGCAGTAAATGCCTGAGGCGAATTAATTTTCTCGGCTATTTCTTTGGGACTAACACGCTTGTCTTCATAGGATTTTGTAGCAATAAAAATTGCTGCTTTAATTCCGTACTCACAAGCTTTAGAAAACATAATACTTATTTTATAATACAAATATATGAAGATATTTTTAAATAGGATAAAAACATCTTTATTAAATTTTAAGAATATTTATTTTTAAACCAAACCTTCTGCCACTCGCGTTTCAAAATTAAAAACATAACTTCTTCCGATAGTTTTAAAACATCATCTCCATTCAAAGCTTTCACATCTTTTTCAGGAACATCTATAATGTAAAGCAAATTTAAATACTCGTTAAATTTTTCTTGAATAAGCTTGTACACCGTTTCATGAAGTAACAACTTCAAGCTAGACGGTAAAACTTCTTCATGAAAATCTAAATCTACATTGGCCAACAAAAAGTCTTTGTTAAGCTGTAAAATCAGTTTTTCATATAAATTTAAAGCATTTGCTTCTTCAATTAAATGATCAAAACTAGTGGGTAACTGCATCATGTAAATTTACACTTCCGTGGAAAAAATAAAAACTTAAACCGTACGGTTCATTAAATTACTACCAAACGTTTTAAGTATGGCTTTTTTAGGCTCCGGAATATTTAAAGATTCCAACACTGCAAAGGCTTTTTCAGTATAAGCTAGTATCGCCTTTTTAGTCGCTTCCGCCGAACCTGAATTTACAAAGTATTGTTTTGCAGTTTCTATTTTAGTTGTAACATCTTCCGGATTAGAAGCAAATAATTGGCTTAACGCCACACTATCTTCCTCATTAGAAAACTCTAAAGCTTTTAAATATAAATAGGTTTTTTTATTCTCAATAATATCACCACCAACTTGCTTTCCAAAGGTTTTTGGATCACCAAAAGCATCTAAATAATCGTCTTGTAATTGAAATGCTATACCTAAATAACGACCAAAACTATAAATATTACCCTGATCTTCTTTTGAAGCTTTCGCAACAATGGCACCCATTTTCATGGCAGCAGCAACTAAAACCGCGGTTTTGTATTCAATCATTTTCAAATACTCAGGTACACTAACATCTGTTCTAGTTTCAAAATCAACATCATATTGCTGACCCTCACAAACCTCTAAAGCCGTTTTGCTAAATAACTTAGCAAGCTCTAAAAAAACCGGAGCCTCGTAATTTTCAAAAAGTTGGTACGCCATAATAAGCATAGCATCTCCCGAAAGTATAGCTGTATTTATATCCCATTTTTCGTGTACCGTTTCATGTCCTCTACGTAAAGGTGCATCGTCCATAATATCATCATGAACTAAAGAAAAGTTATGAAACACCTCAATGCTTAAAGCGGCGTTTAAAGCATCTTTATAATCGTCTCCAAAAATATCGGCAGCCATTAAAGTTAAAACTGGCCTTAACCTTTTGCCGCCTAACTCCAAAATATATTGAATTGGCGCGTAAAGATTTTCAGGCTCTTTTACAGTAGAATACGTTTCTAAATATTCTATAAACTCGTGTTGGTATTTTTCTATTGAAAGCATCGCGCAAAAATAAAGGAATTGAACATATTAAAAACCCTGAAAGTAAATTTAATATTAAAAAATGATTAAAACTCAGGAAACTATTTTTGTTTTTAAAGTTTCCTGTTGTACATTTGCCACGAATTATGAGAGAAAAAATAGTACATAAAGCCACCGATTTATTTTTAAACCTAGGATTTAAAAGTGTTACAATGGACGATATTGCTCACGAAATGGGCATATCTAAAAAAACCATTTACGTGCATTTCGCCAACAAAACCAAGTTAGTAGAAGCGGTTTCGTTTTCTGTTTTCGATGTTATTTGCAATGGTATAGACAATATTTGCTGCAATTCGATAAACCCTATTGAGGAATTATACGATATAAAAATGTTTGTAATGAATCATTTAGAGAGTGAAAAATCGTCTCCTCAATTTCAACTTAAAAAATATTACCCTCAAATTTATGCGACACTGCATTTAAAACAATTTGAAAAAATGCACGATTCCGTTAGTGATAGCCTTCAAAAAGGTATTGACACCGGCCTATTTCGTGCCAATATAGATATCAATTTTATTTCTAGAATGTATTTTAATGGAATGACGGGTATTAAGGATGGCACCATATTTCCAACAGATTTATTCTCTATGGATTACTTGATGGAAAGCTACTTAGAATACCACTTAAGAGCCATTGTTACCGAAAAAGGATTTGAAACTTTAAATAAATTTATAACAAAAACTCAATCATAAAATGAAAAACAAACTAATTATATTTTTTAGTTTATTAGTTTCTATAACGGCTATTTCGCAAGAAGAAACCAATAGCTTCTCTTTGGATGCTGCTATAGATTTTGCTCTTGAAAATAACAGAACGGCAAAAAACGCTTCCAGAGATATAGATGCCGCGAAGGAACAAAAATGGGAAACTACTGCAGCAGGTTTACCACAACTTAATGCAGCCGTAGATTACCAAAATAGTATAAAACAGCAATTACAAGTTGTTGAAGCCTCTGCTTTTGGTGGTCCTGAAGGCGAATACACAGCGCTTGCTTTAGGCTTGGAACAGAGCTTAATTGGTTCTGCGACTTTAAGTCAGTTACTTTTCGATGGTTCTTATATTGTTGGTTTACAATCGGCCAAAGTATATTTAGAAATATCTAAAAATGCTAAAACTAAAACAGATTTAGAAGTTAAAAAAGCAGTAGTTAATGCTTATGGCAACGTATTGCTAACAGAAGAAAGTGTTGCTATTTTAGAACGTAACAAAACTGCGCTTCAAAAAAACCTAGATGAAATTACTAAAATTTACGAAAATGGTTTAGAGGAAGAAGAAAGTGTAGAGCAATTAAAAATAACCTTATCAAGCATTAAAAGCACCCTAAACAATAGCATTAGATTGAAAAAAGTAGCTTACCAAATGCTTAATATTACTTTAGGTCTAGATATTGATAATAATACAGTGCTTACCGACAACCTTGAAACATTAACAGCGCAAAACATCGATTTAGAGTTAATTGATAATCCATTTAATATAGAAAACACCATAGATTATAAAATTGCCGAAAACGATAAAACATCTAAGGAGTTATTATTAAAATTAGAGAAATACAAAAACCTACCTACAATTAGCGCTTTTTTAAGTGGTGGTTATACTGCTTACAGCCCAGAATTTACGTTTTTAGATAGTGATCAAAAATACTATGGTTATGCTATTTTTGGAGCAAAATTAAGTGTTCCTATTTTTACTTCTGGAGCAACAAAATCTAAAATACAACGTGCTAAAATAAACTTAGAAAAGGCTGAAGATGATTTAACAGAAACCGAGCAACAATTAAAACTTCAAATCGCATCGGCTAAAAGTGATTATCAATTTGCTATCGAAGAGTATTCAAATAAAAAGGAAAACTTAAACCTTGCCGAGCGTATTGAAACTAAAAACCAAACCAAGTTTTTTGAAGGTATTGCTTCTAGTTTCGATTTAAGACAAGCACAAACCCAACTTTACTCGGCACAACAAGAGTTTTTACAAGCCATGCTTAATGTTATAAACAACAAAGTGGCTTTAGAAACTATATCTAATCAAATAAACTAATTCATCATCAAAATAAAATTTACTAAAATCAACAATACAATGAAACATATATATTCACTCTTAGCCATAGCGTTAGTTCTTTCTTCTTGTGGTAGCGAAAAAAAGCAATCTGTAGAAGATGTTATTGCAACCAATAATTTGGAATTAATTCATCAAAAGAAAGCCGAATTAGAAACTATCGAGCAAGAACTTGCGGGACAATTAAAACTTTTAGAAATAAAAATTAAGGAAATAGATCCTTTAGAAAAAATCCCTTTAATAACTACTTTTGAAGTTAAACATTCCCTTTTTCAACACTATGTAGAATTACAAGGTAACGTAGACACAAAACAAAACATTGTTATTTACCCAGAATATTCGGGCGTTTTATCTAATGTATATGTTAAAGAAGGGCAACGTGTAACCAAAGGGCAATCGCTTGCTAAAATTGACGATGGTGGATTAAACCAACAATTAGCTCAATTAAAAATTCAAACCGCTTTAGCAAAAACAACCTTTGAACGTCAAGAACGTTTATGGAACCAAAAAATAGGTAGTGAAATTCAATACCTACAAGCCAAAGCTAATTTTGATGCACAAGAACAAGCCGTTGGACAACTACAACAACAGTTAAGTAAAACTATAGTTAGAGCTCCTTTTTCAGGAACTATAGATGATGTTATTACAGAGCAAGGTAGTGTAGTTTCTCCAGGACAATCGCAACTTTTCCGTATTGTAAACCTTCAAGATATGTACATTGAAACCGACGTACCTGAGCGTTACATTACTGAACTAGCACCAGGGAAAGATGTAAAAGTAGACTTCCCTATTCTTAACAAACAAATAGATGCTAAAGTGCGTCAGGCAGGAAACTTTATCAACCCATCAAACCGTACGTTTAAAGTTGAAATAGCTATCGATAATAAAGATAGAACTATTAAACCTAACCTAACGGCGAAGCTTAAAATTAACGATTACACTAACGATAATGCTATACTTATTCCGCAAAGTATTATTTCAGAAAATGCAGAAGGCAAACAATATGTTTACGCTATTAGTGATAAAGCCGATAACCAAGCTAAAGCAAAACGTGTTTTTATTGAAACAGGAAAAACGCAAGGCGATTATATAGAAATTCTTTCTGGACTAGAAAACGGAAGCGAAATTATAAACGAAGGTGCCAGAAGTGTAAAAGATGGACAAAGCGTAAAGATTTTAAACATTGAATAAAATCATTCTAAATTCTAGACCAATAATACTAACGTCTAAAGATTAAATACTGATGACTAAAAAGAAGAAAGAAGTACTAAAAGAATTTCGCTTAGCGTCTTGGGCCATAGACAATAAAACAACAATGTATGTTTTAATTGCGCTCATACTTTTTCTTGGAACAGGTTCTTACTTTAGCATGCCTAGAGAGAACTTTCCGGAAATTAAAGAAACCAAAATTTATATTAGCTCTATTTACCCTGGGAATACTGCCGAGGATATTGAAAAACTAATAACCGACCCAATTGAGGATAAATTAAAAACCTTAAGTAATGTTGTTGAAATCACCTCAACATCGCAAGAAGATTACTCTATTGTAGTTGTAGAATTCGATGAAAAAATTACCGTTGAAGCTGCCAAACAAAAGGTTAAAGATGAAATAGATTCGGAATCTTCGGGAGAAGATTGGCCTACATTTAACGGAGCCAAGGTAGAACCTAATGTTTTCGATTTAAGTATGTCGGAAGAAATACCCATTCTCAACATTAATATCTCTGGCGATTATCCTGTAGATAGACTTAAGGAATTTGGGGAATATCTTGAAGATGAAATTGAAAACCTTCAAGAAATTAAACAAGTTGATATTCGTGGCGCCCAAGAAAAAGAAGTTGAAGTTGCTGTAGACATCTACCAAATGATGGCGGCTCAAGTAAGTTTCGATGATATTCTAAATGCCATAGGAAGAGAAAACATGACTATGTCTGCCGGGAATTTAATTTCTAGTGGACAACGACGTACCATTCGAATTTTAGGTGAAATTGAAGATCCAAAAGAGCTAGAAGGCTTTGTTGTAAAATCTGAAATGAACAACCCTATTTACTTAAAAGATGTTGCTAAAGTAAGTTTTAAAGACGAAGACAAAACCACTTACGCTAGAGAATTCGGCCATCAAGTGGTTATGCTAGACGTTAAAAAACGTGCTGGCAAAAACATGGTTGCAGCGGCAGAACAAATAGAAGTTATTGTTAGCGATGCCATAAAAAATGTATTTCCACCCGATCTTAAAGTTACTATTGCTAACGATCAATCGTCTAAAACCATTGGGCAAGTAGACGATTTAGTAAACAATATTATTTTTGGTATTATACTAGTTGTTACCGTTTTAATGTTCTTTTTAGGATTTAAAAACGCACTTTTTGTTGGTTTTGCCATCCCGATGTCTATGTTTATGTCTTTAATGATACTAGACTTATTAGGCTACACCATGAACACCATGATCCTTTTCGGACTTATTATGGGCCTTGGTATGCTAGTAGATAACGGTATTGTAGTAGTAGAAAACGTATATCGCCTTATGAGTGAAGAAGGCATGAGCCGTATTGAAGCTGCTAAAAAAGGGATTGGCGAAATTGCTTACCCAATTATTATATCTACAGCAACTACAGTTGCCGCCTTTATTCCTTTAGGTTTATGGCCAGGTGTTATGGGGCAGTTTATGAAATACTTCCCGATTACGCTTTCAGTAGTTTTAGGATCTTCATTATTTGTGGCTATCTTTTTCAACTCTGTTTTAGTATCTAAATACATGACAGTTGAGGATAAAAACATGCCTTTAAAACAAATTGTTAGAATTTCGGCAATATTCGGAATTATCGGACTCTTAATTATGTTCTTCGGTGGTAGTTACAATGCCTTAGGGACACTAATGGTATTTGTTGTTGTCCTACTTTGGATCTACCGCTTATTCCTTAGAAACTGGTCTAATAGTTTTCAAAATAAAGTACTACCGCTTTGGGAGAAAGCTTACGAGAAATCACTTCGTTATGCATTAAGCGGCAAAAAACCAATACTTATTACTGTTGGTACTTTTATCTTATTAATTGTTGCCTTTATGGGCTTTGGTGCATCGGTAGGCAGCCAACGTACCAAAGTAGAATTTTTCCCAGACAATAAGCCAAATCAAATTATTGTTTACATAGAATATCCAGAAGGTACTGATATTAAAAAAACCAACGCCATTACAAAAGAAATCGAAGGTCGTGTTTATAAAATATTGAACGACGAGGTTTACATGAATGGTGATTTCAACTTTTTAACCGAAAGTGCTGTATCTCAAGTTGGAGAAGGCGCAGGAAATCCGCAAACTGATGGTGGTTCTGCTGCAGAAATGCCACACCGCGCAAAAATTACCGCGAGTATGCGCGAGTACAAATTCAGAGAAGGTGCAGATAGCCAAGAGCTTCTTAAAAAGGTGCAAGCCGATTTAAAAGATGTTTATCCTGGTATTGCTATTTCAGTTGAAAAAGATGCTAACGGACCACCTGCAGGTTACCCTATTAATGTTGAATTAGAAGGAAATGATTATAGCGAACTTATTGCTACAGCAGAAAGTATGCGCGATTTTATAAACTCTAAAAACGTTCAAGGTATAGATGAATTAAAGATTGATGTAAATAAATCTAAACCCTCTATGCAAGTTATTGTTGACCGAAAAAAGGCCGGAGAACTAGGTGTTTCCACAGGGCAAGTTGGTCAACAATTACGTAATGCAATCTTCGGATCTAAAGCTGGTATTTACAAAGAAGATGGTGAAGATTACGATATCTATGTACGTTTCAATAAAGAAGATCGTTATAATACTAGTGCTATTTTCAATCAGAAAATGACATTTAGAGACATGGCTTCTGGGCAAGTTAAAGAGATTCCGGTTTCTGCAGTTGCCAAACAAAGTAATACCTCTGGTTTTAGTGCTATAAAACATAAAGATGTAAAACGTGTTGTAACGCTTTACTCTGCATTGGCTCCTGGTTATACTGATGCCGCTGCTATTGTTTCTAAAATACAGAATGAAATGAAAAGCTTTACCCAAAAGCCTTCTGATGTTACTATAGATTATACGGGGCAAATTGAAGAACAAAACAAACAAATGGCCTTTTTAATGGGCGCCTTTTTTACAGGTTTGGGTTTAATTTTCTTCATATTAATATTCCAATTTAACTCGGTGTCGAAACCAGGAATTATTATGCTAGCCATCTTTTTAAGCTTAATTGGTGTGTTTGGTGGTATAGTACTTACCGGGAGTTCTTTCGTTATCATGATGACCATGATGGGAATTATTTCACTTGCCGGAATTGTAGTAAACAACGGTGTGGTACTATTAGATTACACCCAACTTTTAATAGATAGAAAGAAAGCGAAACATAATCTAGAAGAAGATCAGTATTTACAAACCGCTGAACTACTAGAAGCTATTATTACAGGAGGAAAAGCGCGTTTACGTCCAGTATTATTAACAGCTATAACAACAATTCTAGGGTTAGTACCGTTAGCTATTGGATTAAACATTAACTTTTTTACCTTATTTAGTGAATTCAACCCTCACATCTATATGGGTGGAGATAACGTTATTTTCTGGGGACCACTAGCATGGACTGTGATTTATGGTTTATTTATTGCAACCTTTTTAACATTAGTTGTTGTGCCTATTTTATTTTACTTGGTAACAAGATCTAAAATGAAAATATACAGCAACCGTGTTGTTGCATTAAAACCAATTGATGACAAAGAAGTTTTTAATACGAATAAAAGAATAGAAGAATAATTTAATTGTGTGACTAACTCGATTAATAGCGAAAACCCAGACTTTCTTAATTGAAGCGTCTGGGTTTTTAGTTTTTAAGAAGAATTAAACAAAACATTCCGCTATATAGAACAGATTCATACAAAAGGAAACGTGTGCGACTCCTCCTAGTATCGGCATGACTTAAATACATGTAATCACCTCTCGTCATTTTAGAGCAAAGAGAAATCACATAATGATAATTTGATAAACTAAAAAAAGCCTCGTAAATCGATTGATTTACGAGGCTTTTAAGATTAATAAATACTTTCTTCTTATTTTAAAATAAATGTTAATCTACCAAAAACATAACGTCCGTTAAAACCAAATTGAGAGGTTCTACGTGAAAATATAAATTGATCTCCGTATTGAGAACCTTCAAAAGGAACTTCATCTGGATAAACATCTAATAAGTTATTAGCTCCTGCTGTCAGTTTTAAGTTATCAGAAAAACTATAAGTTAAAGATAAATCTGTAATAATTTTTTCTCCGTAAGTAACTGGTGTGGTTGAACCTCTAAAATCAGGATCATTTACTGAACCAAAATATACGTTACGTAACATAAAATTCCAATCACCATTAGAGTAGTTATTCGTTAAATTCACCTTAGCTCTTGGCATTGCATCTTCAATATAACCTTTAAGTGTTTCATCTAAAATTTCTGTTCCAAGAATAGATTTAACATTCTTCACTTCTGTTTTAGAAAACGTTCCAGATAATATATTATTTAAAGTTCCATTAGTACCAATACTTGTTTTATGATCTATTACAATATCTAACCCTCTAGACTCTGTATCAAAACCATTAGTAAAAAATTTAGCAGCACCTGCAGCGGCAGCATCAAAAATATCTTGTTGCTCCGTTGTAGACGGCGTATAACTTCTTGTTATACCGACTCTATCATCAACATTAACCATATATCCATCAATAGTTATTTTTAAACCAGCGCTCGGTATTTTAGCAGTAAACCCTAAACTAGCGTTAAAAGAAGTTTCTTCTTCCAATTCTGGAATCGACAACAAATCGGCTAATCTACTATTGTTTGCAAAAGTTCCTTGCTCAATTGGAATACCTGCAACAAATTGCGTTGCGGTAGCATTAAAATAAATTTGATGTAAATCTGGAGCTCTAAAACCCGTACTTATTGCACCACGTATAGCACTATTCTCCGTTAATTTATATCTACCAGATAGTTTCCAGTTAAAGGTTTTACCAAAATCATTAAAATTCTCGTAACGTAATGCAGCACTTAATAAAAAAGCTTCAGTTAAATCTGCCTCTAAATCAACATAAGCCGCAAAACTATTTCTGTTTTGATCCACTTCATTTTCTGGTCTATATCCAGGAAAAACTTGAGCTCCACCAGGAACACCTTCACCAAAATAACTCGTTAAAATATTACTCGCATCTGTGTAGTTTGTTACAATTTCTCCGTTTGTATCATATTTTGAATAAGAAGCCTCTTCGCCTGCAATTAATTGATAATTTTCAAGCCTATATTCAGCACCAAAAGCAACATTTAAACCTTCAAAAGTATCTTCATAAAAATTTGACAAATCGAAGTTTGTTGTGTTTTGCGCAAATGAAAACCCACCAGCTTCAAATTCTGTTGGAGAAGAAGCACCTAAAGTTGCATTAACCGTATTTTTAATAGTAAAATCGAAACTATTCACACCGTAAGTATTAGAGAAATCTATATCCCAATCACCTATTTTACCTTTAATACCGGCAGCTATAGATTTATCTATAACACGAGAAGCTATATGTGGTAAAAACCCATTTGCAAAAGCTTCAGTATTAGCTCTACCATCTGTATAAGCTGGTCTTCTATAAAAACCTGCCGCAGAACCATCTCTAAAACTCATGCCTCCAAAAGAGTAAATAGCAGAACCATTATCGTCTAAAGGTATTTCCATGTTCATCATAAACTGTCCACTTCTTAATTTAGACTGCCCTACTTTCATTCTAAAATCATCACGAGTTAAACCACGTTGTGCTAATTCATAATCAGAAATAGGTGAAGAATTTGATGTGTCACCCACAAAAGTTGCCGAATCTGAATTAATAATATCTAAAAAAGAATCGCCTGCCGCAACACCATTATCATAAACAGTTTGTAATGTTGGATCTAAACCAGCAACATAATTAGCTAAATCACTTGGATCCATAGCAAAAGCATTATCGTAACCTAAAGTTCTTGTAGCAATATCAAACATTGTATAAATAGGTTGTCCCATTGAATCACTTCTGTTAGTTGCACCTCTTGTACTTAAAGACCCAGTAAAGTTAATATAACCACCATTGTCTCCTAGATCTACACCATAGTTAGCATCAATTTGAAATTTTTCACCATCAGTCCCTCCTTCATTATACTGATTAGAGTGCTTACTCATATTTGCACCCGAATTCACGTTTAAAGTCAGCTCGTTTGTTGCTTTTTTAAGAACAAGGTTAATTACACCAGCAATAGCATCAGAACCATATTGGGCAGCTGCACCATCTCTTAAAACCTCTATTCTTTCTATTGAAGCCGTAGGAATCGAATTCATATCTGTACCAACTGTACCTGTACCAACTGTACCATTTACATTTACTAATGAAGATTTATGTCTTCTTTTACCATTAATTAAAACCAAAACTTGATCTGGCCCTAAACCTCTTAAAGAGGCCGGATCAACGTGATCTGTACCGTCTGAAACCGTTTGAGTTGTTGATGTAAATGAAGGCGCAACATAATTTAAAATCTCAGTAATAGTTGTTTGAGGTCCTGATGTAGCAATTTGCGACATATCAATAACATCTACTGGCACAGGTGTATCAATAGATGTTCTAGATTTATTTCTAGACCCTATTAATACAACCTCGTTTAAGGCAACACCAGATTGCATGGTAACATTCATAACCATACCTGTAACGGTTTTGTCTTGCGTTTCATAACCTACGTACGAAAACACTAAAACATCACCTTTTTTTGCATTTACGCTATACTTTCCGTCAAAATCTGTGGTTGTACCCGTAGACGTACCTTTTACAATTACAGAAACCCCTGGTAAGGCTCCAGAGTCGTCTTTTACAGTTCCTGAAATTTCTTGGGCTAATGCCGCTCCTGATAGACCTATACAAAATAGAAACATCAGACATTTTAAATGTAGAATTTTACTCATAGTTATAATTTATTTGAATTAGTTCTAGCTAAGATATGCATATTATCTTGTAATTTAAACACTTACCGATAAAACATCACTTACAAAACAGCTTTTTAACAGTAAAAACCTACAAATTAAAGAAATGTTTTTGAGTCATTATTTTTCGAAATAAAAAAATAAAAAATATTACAAACCCATAACAATCAGCATCCTAAAAAATAAACAGTCAACTATTCGCGAAAAAATAAAACGTCCAATTAACGTTTTATTAGCGTTTGAGAATTATTTTAAATTTTCTAAAAAAAATGTTAAACTTAAAACAAAACCCCAGATTTTGGTGTTTTTTCCAAAATCTGGGGTTTCCATAAAATAGAAACGCTTAAATAAACATCTCTGCTAAAACAATAAAATGATCTCTAGAATTTAAAGGCTAAGCTTGCATTTAAAACAGTACCATTAAACCCAAATTGATTTACTTCCCAAGGGTATTTAAAACGACCTCCAAGATCGGTAACCACATCACCTTTAGCATCCAATTCATCTGGATATACATTAAGTAAATTATTTACAGAAATGTTACCCGATAGTTTTTCACTAAACTCATAACCAACAATTAAATCGGTGATTACTTTTCCGGCAAAAGTTTGATCCAATGCAGGACTACTGCCGTGTTGCCAGGTAACTTCTCCAAAATAAGTGTTATTCAAAATAAAATTCCATTTATTCAAATCATAATCTAAACCTAATAATACTTTAGATTTCGGTCTAGATGATGTAATTCTAGCCTGTTCTTTTCTACTAAAAATATCATAGCCGTTTGCAGCAAATATAGGAGGCGTATCAATCTCTCCTTTAATTGTAGTCTCGTTAAAGTTAGCAGCTAACGCAGCATTCAAAATACCTTCACCTAATTCAATATTAGTGTAGTTAATCACTAAATCAACACCCGAAGTATTAGTACTTACAGCGTTTACGAAAAACTTCAAACTTGTAATAGAATTAGCCGCCAACACACTCTCAACAGGATTCATTGACGAGTCATCTCCATCAAACCCAATTTCACCAGTAAATAAAACACGATCATCAACTTTAACATTATAAAAATCCGCTGAAACAGAAAGGTTAGATTTAATTTTATATGTAATACCAGCCGATATATTTTTAGACGTTTCTGCCGTAAGTTGTGGCACACCTAAATCTTCTCTAATAACAGGATCTACATTATTAAATGTTCCTTGGTTAGAAATACTTCCTCCGGAAACTAAAGTTTGCACATTACTTAAATATATTTGATGTAAAGATGGTGCTCTAAACCCAGTACTATAAGAAGCTCTCAATGCCCCTTTATCTCCTAAAGAATAACGCCCACTAACTTTCCATGATACGTTATCGCCAAAATCGCTAAAATCTTCGTAACGAATAGCCCCACCAATCAATAAAGCATCTGTTGGCTCCCACTCTAAATCTCCATAAACACCATAATTATGTCTATCGGCGCGCACTGCATTAGATGGCTGCAAACCAGGGAAAGATTGTGCATTACCATTCCCAGTAGGGTTGTAATAAGATGCCGCATCTCCCGCTCTAGCAGAAAAGTTTTCTTGCTTAATTTCTGCCCCAAAAGCAACATTAACCTTACCTAAAACTCTTGAAAAATCTAAATTCGCTAACGTATTACTAAACGTATAACCTCCAACTGCAAATTCTGTAGGACTGCTGGCTCCCAAATCTGGATTTAACGTGTTGTTTACATCATAATCAATTCTATTTCTTCCGTAAGTTCCACTAAAATCTACATCGAAATTAAATAGTTTCCATTTTACACCAGCTGTTAAATTGTTATCCATAACATCGGTTTCAAAAGTAGGCTGGAATCCATTATAATCTGAACCCGCTTCGTGTAATAAATTAAACGGATCTCCTACCCAATAAGGCGCTCTGTATAAAGCGAAACTTGTACCTTGTCTAGAAGTAAAACCACCAAAAGAATAAAACTCACCAGAATCATTATTAAACGGAATTCCTGCATTAAAAAACAAATCGATTTTTTTTAACTCAGGCTGACCAACATTCATTCCTAAATCTGGATTATCGGCTAACCAAGCTCCCCAAGTTGGATCATCAGCTCCTACTCCAATTAAAGCATCTGTTCCTGGAGATCCCGGTCTATTCGTTTTTTTCTGTTCATAATATCCAGCAGTAACATTTAAATATCCTCCGTTTTCACCAGTTAAACCTGTGTTTAAATCGACTCCAAAATTAAAACCATCGCCTTCAGTCGTAACACCAGAGTTTACGTTTACCGTAGTATATTCAACATTCTTTTTCAATACCATATTAATTACACCAGCAATCGCATCCGATCCATATTGTGCCGAAGCTCCATCACGCAAAACCTCGATACGCTCAATAGCTGCCGCTGGAATACTTTTTAAATCTACACCAACTTCACCTTTTCCTGGTGTATCATTAATATAAACTAAAGCACTTTGATTTTTACGCTTTCCGTTAACTAAAACCAACGTTCTACTTGGCCCTAAACCACGTAAATCTGCTGGATCAAAATGCGCTGTTGCATCAGATACGGCTTGAGTTGTAGAATTGAAAGATGGCACCTTATACGTTAACATTTTATCTATCGTTGGTTGCCCTGTGCTACGCATTTCATCTAAACCTATATTATCAATAGGCACAGGAGAATCTAAAATAGTTCTCGGTTTCGATCTATTTCCTGTTAATACAACAGCATCTAGAGCAACGCCAGATTGCATAGTCACATTCATTTTATTTCCGGTAACGGTATTTTCTTGTGTCTCATAACCCACATAAGAAAACACTAAAACAGCTCCATTACTAGCATTAATGTTATACTTGCCATCAAAGTCCGTGGTGGTTCCACTAGACGTTCCCTGTACAATTACCGATACACCTGGCAACGCGCCAGAATCGTCTTTAACCACACCGGTTACTTGTTGTGCAATTAATAAAGCTGGAGCACTCAAAAAAAAGAGGAACATCAACCATTTTGTGTTCAAAAATTTACTCATAATGTTATTTTATTTAAAAGTTAGTTAATGCTAATATATGCATATAATTATTTCATTTACAAGAATATCGCAAAATTTTAAGCATAATAATTAGATTATAACATCGTTAAGCACAAAAAACCAAAGTATCAGTAAATGCCTAAGCCATTTTATTAACGCATTACACTTTTACAATCTCAATCCATTTTACCAACTCACGAGTTTAAAAGCTTCATTTACTTAAAAAAACAATTATAAAAATTTATACTACGCCGTATTTCATTAAATTTGCACCTCAATTTTACAACAATGTACAGAAGTCATAATTGCGGCGAATTAACAGCCACACATATTAACACAGAAGTAACCCTATCTGGTTGGGTTCAAAAGTCTAGAGATAAAGGTTTTATTGTTTGGGTCGATTTACGTGACCGTTATGGTATTACACAACTTGTTTTTGATGAAGAGCGCACTAGTAAACATTTAATAGAGCAAGCCCAAAACTTAGGTCGTGAATTTGTAATTCAGGTGAAAGGAACGGTAATTGAACGTGCTTCAAAAAACCAAAATATCCCAACAGGGGATATTGAGATTTTAGTTTCAGATTTAAAGATCTTGAACAAATCTGTAATTCCTCCATTTACTATTGAAGATAAAACGGACGGTGGCGAAGACATTAGAATGAAATATCGCTATTTAGATATTCGTCGTAATCCAGTAAAAAACAGTTTAATTTTTAGATCTAAAGTTTCTCAAGAAGTTAGAAACTATTTATCTAAAGAAGGTTTTATTGAAGTTGAAACACCATATTTAATAAAATCTACACCAGAAGGCGCAAGAGATTTCGTAGTACCATCTCGTATGAATGCTGGTGAATTCTACGCACTTCCACAATCGCCACAAACCTTTAAACAATTACTTATGGTTGGTGGTATGGATAAGTATTTTCAAATTGTAAAATGCTTTAGAGATGAAGATTTACGTGCCGACCGTCAGCCAGAATTCACACAAATTGATTGTGAAATGGCCTTTGTTGAGCAAGAAGATATTTTAAATGTTTTTGAAGGTTTAACCCGTCACTTACTACAGGAAGTTAATGGTGTTTCCATTGATAAATTCCCAAGAATGCTTTACGATGATGCCATGCGTTTATACGGAAACGATAAACCAGACATCCGTTTTGGAATGGAATTTGGCGAATTAAATACTGTAACACAACATAAAGAATTTGGCGTTTTTAATAATGCAGAATTAGTTGTTGGTATTGCTGTACCCGGCGGAAATAGCTACACAAGAAAAGAAATTGATAAATTAATAGATTGGGTTAAGCGTCCACAAGTTGGTGCTTTAGGCATGATTTACTCACGTTGTAATGATGATGGAACCTTTAAATCTTCAGTAGATAAATTTTACGATCAAGACGATTTAGCAAAATGGGCAGAAGTTACCGGTGCTAAAGCAGGCGATTTAGTTTGTGTACTTTCTGGCGATAAAAATAAAGTACGCGCACAATTAAGTGCTTTACGTATGGAATTAGCAGAACGTTTAGGTTTACGCGACCCGAAAGTATTTGCTCCTTTATGGGTTATCGATTTTCCTTTACTGGAACTTGATGAAGAAACCGGGCATTACCACGCCATGCACCACCCGTTTACATCTCCTAAACCAGGTCAACTAGAATTACTAGACACGAACCCAGGTGATGTAAAAGCAAATGCATACGATTTGGTTTTAAACGGAAACGAAATTGGCGGAGGATCTATTCGTATTCACGATAAAGAAACACAAGCCACAATGTTTAAACATTTAGGTTTTTCTGAAGAAGAAGCAAAAGCACAATTTGGTTTCTTAATGGATGCCTTTCAATACGGAGCACCGCCACACGGTGGTTTAGCTTTTGGACTAGACAGACTGGTTGCCATTTTAGGAGGCCAAGAAACCATTCGAGATTTTATTGCTTTCCCAAAAAATAACTCAGGACGCGATGTAATGATTGATGCGCCTGCTCGAATTGATGATGATCAATTAACAGAATTGAGTTTAAAGCTTAATTTAAAATCATAATATTAAAATCCTGCTTTTGCAGGATTTTTTAGTAAACTGAATATATGAAAAACTTAACCTTCTTTTTATTAGTTTTCGCTTCAACAATAGCTCTAGCTCAAACTATAACAGGACCAGAATTATTAAAAAAATCGATCCAATTTCACGATCCAAATAGCAGTTGGGAAACTTTCGATGGTCGTTTTACGGTTAGCTTGAAAATGCCAAACAAACCCGAGCGACAAAGCAATATCACAATAAGCTTACCTAAAGAATATTTTTCTTTAAAAACCGTAAAAGACAGCCTAGTAATAGAATCTATTATTAATAAATTAGACTGCACGCTATCTATAAATGGAAGCACCGATTTATCTGAAGCATTAAAAAAAGAACACAACCTAAATTGTAAACGCGCCAATTTATTTAAAGACTACTACACCTATCTATATGGTTTACCAATGAAATTAAATGATGAGGGCACTATTATAGATCCAAACGTAACTCAAAAAACATTTAAAGGAAAAGACTATTTAGTTCTAAAGGCAACCTACTCCAAAGAAGTAGGTAAAGATACTTGGTATTTCTACTTCAACCCCAAAACCTACGCTATGGAGGTTTATCAGTTTTTTAAAGATGAAACTAAAAACGATGGCGAATATATTTTGCTAACCGATTTAGAGACTATAAACGGAATTAAAATGCCAAAAAATAGAGCTTGGTATTACAACAAAAACGATAAGTATTTAGCTACCGATATTTTATCGAAAAACGCATCAAATTAAAATGCCTAAACAAACCGTTTTAAAGAAAATACTAATTTGGAGAGCTAAGCATATTTCCAAAAAGCAATTTGTATACCTATTAAGTATTATTATAGGTTTTACCGCAGGTATGGGTGCGGTTGTTTTAAAAAATCTAACCCACTTTATTCAGCATTTACTAGAGGCTAAACTAATAAAACACTACCATCACGCATTCTATTTCCTATTTCCTATTCTAGGTTTAACCTTAGTGTATTTAGGTATAAAATATATTATACGAAACAAGGTAAGTCACGGTATTCCTTCTACGCTTTATGCTATTTCAAAACGTAAGGCAATCATGAAACCTTTTCAAATGTTTGGCTCTATTTTAACAGCACCTTTAACCGTTGGTTTTGGTGGATCGGTAGGACTAGAAGGGCCAACTGTTGCAACAGGTGCAGCATTAGGTTCAAACATTGCCAGAATGTTCCACATGAACCAAACCACAAGAACACTACTTGTGGGTTGTGCTGCTGCTGGAGCCATGAGTTCTATTTTCAAAGCTCCCATTGCCGCCATTATTTTTGCGATAGAAGTGTTTAGCTTAGATCTAACTATTGCTTCAATGTTACCATTATTATTAGCATCTCTTTCGGCAATTTTAACTTCTCAATTTTTCTTTGGAGACGATGTAATTTTACCATTTAGAATTGAAGACAAATTCTACCTTTCCGATGCACCATTTTACATCCTTTTAGGGGTTATAGCTGCTTTTATTTCTATTTACTTCACTGAAGTTTACGATCGCATCCAAAAGCTTTTTGATTCATTAAAATCGCCTATTAAAAAATTAATAGTTGGTGGTACCGGTATTGGTTTATTGGTTTATTTAATTCCGCCATTATACGGTGAAGGGTTCGATGTAATCAATAACTTAATTGTTGGCAATCCACAAAAAGCGCTTGAAAACAACATCTTCGGTTTAGATTTATCAAACATCTGGAATGTTATTTTACTTCTTATAGCACTTATGCTTTTCAAAATTGTTGCTAGCGCGCTTACCTTTGGTGCTGGTGGTGTTGGTGGAATTTTTGCACCAACTTTATTTATGGGTAGTATTATGGGCTTTTGTTTATCTAAAATCATCAATCATAGTGGTTTATTAAGCACACCGCTTTCAGAAAGTAATTTCACCTTAGTTGGCATGGCCGGCCTTTTAGCAGGAGTACTACACGCGCCGCTTACAGCCATATTTTTAATTGCAGAACTTACAGGAGGCTACGAGCTTTTTGTACCGCTAATGTTAACGTCAACCATTTCTTTTAGTATTACAAAATACTTCAAACCCCATTCCGTTTACAACATGGAATTAGGCCGAAAAGGAGAATTAATAACTCACGATAAAGATCATGCGGTTCTAACTTTAATGGATATTGATAGAGTTATTGAAACCAACTTTACGGTTTTATATCCAACAATGACTTTAGAAGAAATTATTCAAAAGGCTGTAAAAAAATCAAAACGAAATATTTATCCGGTTATTAACAAGGAAAGTAAAAAACTAGTAGGTATTATTTTATTAGATGATTTACGCTCTATTATGTTCGATCAGTCACTTTACAAAGAAGTTACAGCATCAGACTTAATGCAAAAACCACCCGAAGTTATTAATTTGGATAAGGATAAAATGACCGATATTATGAAGAAATTCCAAGACAGTAGCGCATGGAATTTACCAGTTAAAAAAGATGGAAAATATTATGGTTTCATAACAAAATCGAAACTTTTAACATCATACAGGCGTCAATTGATAAATTTACAAGCCGAATCTTAAATCTAATTTTTTATTCAAAACCAAAATTTGTCCGATAATATCATGTAATGCCAAAAAAATTATTGAAATTCGTGTATTGGTGTCAAAACATGCAAATACAAACCATTATCAGTAAGTGATACAGACGTTTTAGTAATTTTAAACCATGCCTACAACTACTAAAAAAAGACTACGTAAATTTTTAATTTGGAAATACAAACATGTTTCCGAACCTCAATTTGTGTATATACTTAGTATTCTAGCTGGTTTTTTAGCCGGAATGGGCACCGTTGTACTTAAAAATCTCACACACTACATCCGCTTACTTTTTGAGTACGAAACGTTCAAAAATCATCACCACGCGCTCTATTTTATTTTTCCTATCATTGGGTTGCTACTTGTTTATATTATAAAACAAACCTGGTTAAAAAAACATATTGGCCACGGTATATCTTCAACGCTACATGCTATTTCAAAGTTAAATGGCATTATACCGCGATATAATATCTACGCATCATTAATAACAGCACCGTTAACAGCTGGTTTTGGTGGTTCGGTAGGTCTACAAGGCCCTGCCGTTAGTGTGGGTTCTGCGTTAGGATCCAATGCCGCTCGCCTGTTTCATATGAGCAGTAAAACAAGACTTCTACTCATTGGCTGCGCTGCTACAGGAGCTATGGCATCAATGTTTAAAGCCCCAATTGCGGCCATTGTATTTGCTGTAGAAATTTTTAGTTTAGACATTGCTTTCACATCATTAGTTCCTTTACTACTTGCATCAGTTTCTGCCGTGTTAACATCTTACATGTTTTTAGGAACCGATGTTTTACTACGTTTTGAACTAACCGATAAATTTGAAATTAAAGACATAGGTTTCTATGTACTTCTTGGTTTGGTAACAGCCATAGCATCAGTATATTTTTCTAAAGTCTTTTTTGCGATAACCAACTTCTTTAAACAGTTTGAAAGCAGAGCAGTCCGCCTTATCATTGGAGGTTTAGCCATAGGCACCATGTTGTATTTTATTCCGCCATTATACGGTGAAGGTTATGGATTAATGAACAACTTATTAAAAGGCGACCATTTAGCCGCTATTGGCAAAACACCTTTTGATTTAGACCTCTCAAATATCTGGATTGTTATTGCCCTACTTATTGGTATTTCAATATTTAAAGCCATTGCCATGACGACTACTTTTGGAGCCGGTGGTGTTGGCGGTGTGTTTATCCCAACATTAGTTATGGGCAGCGCTTTAGGAAATGCTTTTGCCAAAATTATTAACAACATCGGACTCGGATTTCACGTTTCAGAATCTAATTTCACGCTTATTGGAATGACGGGCTTAATGGCAGGTGTACTACACGCACCACTTACAGCTATTTTCCTTATTGCTGAAATCACGAGTGGTTATGAACTTTTTGTGCCATTAATGCTTGTTTCTGCTATATCTTTCAGTTTTACAAAATATTTTATTTCGCATTCTATCTACACCTTGAAATTAGCTGAACGTGGCGAATTAATGACTCATGACAAAGACCAAAATGTACTTATGGTTTTAGATATCGATAAAGTTATTGAAACTAATTTTATAACGCTAAAGCCAGAAATGAAATTGGGAGATATCCTGAATAATGCAGTAGCAAAATCTTCTAGAAACCATTTTCCGGTGGTTAATGACGAACATGAATTTCTTGGTGTAATTAGACTAGATGATGTACGACATATTATGTTCAATTCCGATCTATATGAAACCGTAACAGCCGAAAGCCTTATGCATGCAGATGCCGGAATTATAGAATACGATGCCGATAACATGAACACCATAATGGAGAAATTTAAAACCAGTGGTGCCTGGAATTTACCAGTTATTAAAAAAGGTAAATACTTTGGATATATTTCTAAATCTAAACTTTTAACCGCATACAGACAACAGCTTATAAAATTCACAAAATAACGCTGTTCACCATAAAAAAAGAATAAATTAAAGCATGAAATACCTTATCACAATATTAACCATAGCAGCATTTACCAGTATTCTTCTCGGATTTTTTTTAGAAGTAGATTACGCTCAAAAACTTATAGGTTTTGGGGTTACCGGACTCTTCTTGGTTGTTTTCCCTATATTTTCATACTACCGATGGAAAGATAAAGACCCTAAAGACTATATGCTTACTAAAGAGAATTTAGATAAAATGAACGCATCGCAACGCGACAAAAAATCTTAAATTCTAAATAAACCTCTGGAGATGGACAGGAACTGTTTACTTCTTTTCATTACTAAAACTTCAAATTAAACTTACTCTCAAAACAACACATGAAATACACAACACTTCCAAATACAGATATAAAAGTTAGTAAAATATGTTTAGGCTCCATGACATGGGGAAACCAAAATAGTGAAGCTGAAGGTCATTCACAATTAGATTTCGCATTAGAACAAGGTGTTAATTTTATTGATACTGCCGAACTATATCCTGTTCCCGCAACAGCCGAAACACAAGGCCGAACTAGTAAAGTTATTGGCACTTGGTTGAAAAAAACAGGCCATAGAGAGAAAGTGATTTTAGCATCTAAAATTGCAGGTGTTGGCGATTACACAGCTCACATTCGCACAACTGGTTTTAGTCCGAAAGCTATTGACGATGCTGTTAATGGAGAATTAAAACGCCTACAAACCGACTATATAGATTTGTTCCAGTTACATTGGCCAGAAAGACAAACAAATTATTTTGGAACACGCGACTACAAACACAATCCGGACGATGCTTGGAAAGATAACTTTAATGAGATTTTAAATACTTTAGATCGCATTATCAAATCTGGTAAAATTCGTCATATCGGTATGTCTAACGAAAAAGCTTGGGGAGCCATGCGTTACCTAGCAGAATCTAAAATTAACAACTTGCCAAGAATGGCAACCATACAAAATGCCTATTCTTTAATAAACCGTGTTTTTGAAGGTGACATGGCAGAAGTTTCAATACGCGAAAACTTAGGCTTACTAGCCTATTCTCCTATGGCATTTGGTGTGCTATCTGGTAAATACATAAAGGGAACCGAAGCTAAAAACTCCAGACTAAACCTATTTCCTAGATTTGCAAGATACAGCAGTCCGCAGGCTACCGAAGCCACAAAACGTTACTTAAAGATCGCGGAAGACAATAATATGTCGCTTGCAGAAATGTCGCTTGCCTTTGTTAATCAACGCCCGTTTCTTACTAGTAATATTATTGGAGCAACAAATTTAGAGCAGTTAAAAGAAAACATAAACACTATTAACATCACGTTAAGTGAAGACGTTTTAGAACAAATAAATGCAGTGCATGCAGAGATACCAAACCCTGCTCCATAAAACTAATTTTCTTTTTGTAAGCGGCCGACTGATAAAAATAGATTTTTTATTTATTTAAAATGAATATAAAAAACAATTTTGAATGACAATTATCTAGTGTTTTATACTTATTTCCAATAAATTAACAATCTTTTAAACACAGTACCAGATTTCACGTTAGCCAATGCGTTTGAACATTAAAACACTAATTACAGTTTCTATTATTCTACTTTTAGTAAGCTCGTATTCTATATATCACGAATATCTTGAGACCAGTAGAATATTGCGGCTTACAACTGCTATTAGTTTTTTTATTTTATTTCTGATAAATAAAGGCTATAGATATTACAAATTACTCTTTGCTTTTTTATGCTTTATTGTTTCAGATGTTTTTATGTTATTCTACGAAAATATTGTACTCAATAAACTCACTTCATTAGTAACGGTTATAGGTTATGTTACCCTTATCAACTACATAATTAAAAAAGTACAGGTAAAAAACCTCAATAAATACATTATCAGCTTTTTTGTTGCCTTAATTCTTTTTAACGTTTACAAACTATACGACATTATTCACACTATTAAATACGTGCTTTTAGATCATGTTCAAGAAATGTTACTCTACATGTACGGAGCATCATTAATAACTATGTGTGCACTATCTGTTAATCATAATTTTAAAGAAAACACTAAACGCTCTATGTACTTCATGCTTGCAACATTTAGCTTAGCACTGTCAGATCTGTGTGCTTTTACAGGCTATTATCACAAGATTTATTCAGTTTACTACGCAGATCGGGCTTTTTACATTTTAGCTCTATATTTTATTGTTCGCCACACGCATCAACTCTCACAGAAGGAAGACGAACCTATATTTTTCGAAGAATAATAAGCCTCTTCAGCTTTTATTAGAGTAAAAACACAACAACTTAAAAAACACTTTATTTCACTAACAGACAAACAAATAAGCCTCAAAAACAGCTAATAATACAGTATCCATAAGTGATAAAGAAATGTTAAACTCCATATAACGATTAAACACTACAGTTTTTATATGGTCTAAATGGTATTAATAACATTAAAAAAAATTATCATGAAGACTATATTAAAAACAACCATTGCCCTTTTATTAGTATTAGGTTTTTCAGCAACAAGTGTTGCTCAAAACAATAAAAAAAACACAAAACGAACAACTGTTACTAAAACCGTAACAAAAACTACAGCCAAGGCAAAGCCTATTTCACGAAGTAAAGTGACTTACAAAACACCTACAAGAAAAGTAGTATCGGTTAGAAGTATACCAAAATCTTCTGTGGCTATAAAGCATAATGGTACTTCTATTTATTATACCAACAATAAGTTTTTTAGATTAAATGGTGGTCGTTATTTACCAGTTGTACCAACTGCTGGTTTTCAAATAAAAACACTTCCGGTAGGTTACAAAAGAATTAATTTTAACAACAGAAGCTATTTTACTCATAACGGTATTTACTTCACTCAGGTTAACAATTATTATGAAGTTATTACTCCAGAAATTGGAACTGTAGTTTATGAACTACCAGAAGATGGTGAAAAAGTAACCATTGATGGCGCGAGATATTACGAGTTTAATGATGTGCTTTATGAAAAAGTTCAGATAGACGGTACTAGAGCTTACGAGGTTATTGGCTTTATTGAAAACTAATTAATCTTTTGTATTTATGGTATAAAGGATCTATTCGTCTAAAAACTCGTAACCTTCTAGCCAGCTTACAGCGGCCTCGTGCGTAGAAAACACTTTGTATTTATACTTTTTATTTCTAGCAATTGCACCATAAAGCGTGCTTATTGCGGCAGTTGCGGGGCTGTTTATTACAACAGCGCTTACTACGATAGTGTAGCATTTTAAAGACTCTGTTTTTACTTTATTAAAGGATTTTAATGCTTTGTATGAAAATGAAAAGGTAGCGTCTCTAGCATCAACCATAGTTCTTAATTGCCTTGGGTAACTTGTTTTCTCTTGAAAAGATTTTAAGTAACCAACGATGTCGTGCATACTAACATCGTCTTTAAATTGAGTTTCTAGAATTTTTAATTCTTCGTTATAAACGGAATGTATCATGCGAGGTTAAGTTTGTAATATTTTTTTGGGTTTGCAAATGTATACATTACAGACTATTATATTTAACATGATTACCGTAAAGTACTAAAAATTAACGAAACACGACTAAATTAGTCGATAAACTGCGTTAGGGATTGGAGCATTGTTGGAGCTCTTTTTGTGTGGTTGCACCTATGCAACACAAAAAAGCGACTGCGGAAAGCCCGACCCTTGTGGTAACGCCCAAAATATATTGCATAAAAAAACCCTTACTAGATATTAGTAAGGGTTTTTTATATTATTTAATTTGATTACCATTTTCATCGAAAAAATGATATTCTAGATACGTGTAAGCATCTCTTGGTAAAATTTTAACCCATTTTTTGTGTTCAAAAAACCATTTTGAACGCATAGATGGAAAGCCCTTGGTAATAAAGGCTGCTATAAAAGGATGTGTGTTTAATGTCAGCTTTTTATAGTCTTTTTTAATAAGTCTTTCTAGGTCGTGAGTAATTTTTTCCACGATACCTATTGGTGCTTCTACCTCGGAACCATTAATTATCACGTCGGGATTTTCCTCTCGTGTTTTAATGTTCATTTCTGGTCGAACGCGTTGTCTCGTTATTTGTATTAGTCCAAATTTACTTGGTGGCAATATTTTGTGTTTTGCCCTATCATCCTTCATTTCGTCACGTAAGTGATTGAAGAGTTTTTGCCTGTTCTCAGCATTGGTCATGTCTATAAAATCGACTACAATTATGCCTCCCATATCGCGTAAACGCAATTGGCGAGCCATTTCGGTAGCTGCGATTAAATTAACCTCTAGCGCTGTGTCTTCTTGACTGTTGGCTTTATTAGATCGGTTTCCGCTGTTTACATCAATAACGTGAAGGGCTTCGGTATGTTCTATTACCAAATAGGCGCCTTTTGCCATAGATACGGTTTTACCAAACGATGTTTTAATTTGTCGTTCGATGCCGAATTTTTCGAAAATCGGGGTTTTGGACTGGTGCAATTTAACGATTGATTCTTTTTTAGGTGCAATTTCTTGCAAATAGTCTTTAATTTGATCGAAAAGCGTTTCATCATCCACGGTAATTCCTGTAAAGGTATCGTTGAATATATCTCGTAAAATTGATGAGGCTTTATTCATTTCGCCCAATACTTTACTGGGGTGTTGTGCTTTCGGTAATTTTTTACACATTGCGGTCCAACGACCTAACAATGTTTGTAAATCTTTATCCAGTTCGGCTACTTTTTTGCCTTGTGCTACTGTACGAACAATAATACCAAAACCCGGAGGGGTGATGCTTTTTACCAGTCGTTTTAATCGGTCTTTTTCTTCACGGTCTTCTATTTTTTGAGAAATAGAGATACGGTTTGAGAAAGGAACTAAAACAATGTATCTACCAGCTATAGAAAGCTCTGAGCTTATTCTAGGACCTTTTGTAGATATTGGTTCTTTTACTATTTGTACTAATAGCGATTGGTTTGATTTTAAGGCATCGACAATTTTACCGTCTTTATCGATGTCTTTTTCAAATGGGAAATTTTTTAAAGAAAAATCTTTAAGTTTACCTGTGCTTACACGTTTTGTGAATTTTAAAAGTGAAGGTAGTTTTGGTCCTAAATCGTGATAGTGCAAAAATGCATCTTTCTCGTAGCCTACATTAACAAATGAGGCATTTAGACCAGGAACCGTTTTTCTTATTTTGGCAATAAACACATCGCCAACCGAAAAATTGTTACCATCTTCATCTTTCTGTAATTCAATAAGTTTTCCATCTTTTAATAAGGCAAAATCAACATGCTCGGAACTAGATCGAATAATCAATTCTTTATCCATTTTGTTAATTTTTATCCACCTCGAAAAAATCGAGACAGATGGATTATACAATATTTTGGTTTAGTGAATTACTTCACCAAACTCACAGGATTTTTTAATAAATCTGTGGAGTCCATTATTTTTAATTGAATGAACTCATTTCAAAGAACTTTGTTTGTTTTTTAAAACCAAAAAAAGTAGCTAATCTAACTACTTTTTTGATTTATTTTTTCTTCTTGTGACGGTTAGCGCGTCTACGTTTTTTACGTTTGTGAGTTGCTACCTTATGTCTCTTACGTTTTTTACCACTTGGCATAAATAGAGTGTTTTAAAATTAATAATTCTGTAATACTGAAGCGATTCCAGTACTTGTGTTTTTATTTTACGTCTACATTTGTCTTAACGCCTTCTACAAATACTTTTGCAGGCTTAAATGCAGGGATGTTGTGTGCAGGTATTTTAATGGTAGTATTTTTTGAAATATTTCTACCTGTTTTTTCTGCTCTAGTTTTTATGATAAAGCTACCAAAACCTCTTAAATATACATTATCTCCACCTTCTAAAGAAGTTTTTACCTCTTCCATGAATGTCTCAACAGTTGCTTGAACATCTCCTTTTTCAATTCCTAACTTCTCAGAAATTTTTGCTACTATATCAGCCTTTGTCATTATTGCTATTATTTTTAATGTTACTATAAATTCTAAAAGGGATGCAAATATAGGAATTAAATTTTCAATATTTCAAACCTAATTCATTAAAATTTAAGATTATAAACGTTTATTTTTGCAGCCGCTATAAATTCAATTATGATATTCTCAAAAATTTTAATTAACTGGTATTCAATAAATAAGAGAGAATTACCATGGCGAAAAACCACAAACCCTTTTTATATTTGGCTCTCTGAAATAATTTTACAGCAAACTCAGGTTAAGCAAGGGTTACCATATTATGACGCTTTTACCGCTAAATACCCCACAGTTTTCGATTTAGCAAACGCAAATGAGGACGATGTTTTAAAACTTTGGCAAGGCTTAGGGTATTACTCTAGAGCACGAAATTTACACGCTACAGCAAAACACGTGGCAACCAACCTAAATGGTAACTTCCCAAACACCTATAAAGAACTCTTAAAACTAAAAGGTGTTGGCGATTATACCGCAAGCGCTATAGCTTCTATTTGCTTTAACGAAGTTGAGGCTGTAGTAGATGGTAACGTTTACAGAGTATTATCTCGCTATTTTGGAATTTCGACACCTATAAACTCTACTAAAGGTTTAAAAGAATTTAAATTACTTGCCCAGAAATTAATAGATAAGAAACAACCAGCAGAATTTAACCAAGCTATTATGGAGTTTGGCGCTACACAATGTAAACCTAAAAGTCCAGATTGTAGTGTATGCCCTTTTAGTAAAGGTTGTATTGCTTTTAATAAAAACTTAATTGGCGAGTTACCTGTAAAAATTAAATCGGCCAAAGCCAAAAAAAAGCATTTCAATTTTTTAGTTTTTATTTCTGAAGACGAGCAAACCATTTTACAACAACGCCAAGGTAAAGGTATATGGCAAAACTTATATCAATTTCCTTTAGTTGAAACTGAAAGCACTGTAGATCCAAAAAGCTTTAAAACCTTAATAAAAACCCACGAATTACTAGCAAATCAAAAATTCGAATTACTCCTATATAATAAGGATGCTATTGTGCACAAATTATCGCACCAGCATCTTTACACTCAATTTTGGATTGTTAATGTTGAAAAACTCCCTGTAAATGGTATTCCTATGGAAAACATTCGCGATTTTGCTGTTCCTATTTTAATTGGCGATTTTATTGAAGCTTTTAATTTTTAACTAATTAATACGCGCAAACAACATTTTTTTATTAATTTTAGAAAAAGGAATATAAAATCCTTTTTTGCAAAAATAACAATCCACTTCGGTTGATTTAAAATAAAGATAAATAGGAATTATTTATCTATTTTTGCTTTCTCTTAAAACAAGAAATTATGTCTGGAACATTAAATAAAGTTATGCTAATTGGGCATTTAGGCGACGAAGTTAAAATGCACTACTTTGAAGGTGGCGGCTGTGTTGGTCGTTTTCCTTTAGCAACTAACGAAACCTATGTTAGCAAGCAAACTAATGAGCGTGTTACTAACACCGATTGGCATAATATTGTTGTAAGAAATAAAGGCGCAGAAATTTGCGAAAAATATTTAAGCAAAGGTGATAAAGTATATATTGAAGGCCGATTGAAAACCAGAAAATGGCAAGACGAAAAAGGCAACGATAGATACTCTACCGAAATACAATGCAGCGATTTTACTTTTCTTTCAACTAAAAAAGAAAGCGAAAGTAACGCCAACAACGCACCAACACAACAAAAACCTGCTCCCGCGAGTCCGCAACCAGCAAGTAAACCCATTGAAGACACCGATGACGACTTACCATTTTAATTTTATTCTCGATGCTTTTTCGAGAACCCTGTGTTTAACTAAAACTCAAGCTCTTGGATCCTGACCCCACAAGTTTAATTAGTTTATTTGTAGCGATAGATTTTTCTGTTGCCTTAGGATACTTGCTATTATTTTTACTTTTATTTTGCTCTGCTCTTATTTCTGGAGCGGAAGTCGCTTTATTTTCATTATCAAAATCTGATATTGAAGCCGATTTGGAAGCAAAATCTAAACGTATTCAAATTATTTTACAACTTCTAGAACGTCCAAAAAAACTATTAGCTACTATTTTGGTTGCCAATAATTTTATAAACATTGCCGTTGTTATTTTATTCGCCTACCTAAGCAGTAGTTTATTTGAAGGTATTGCAAACCCCGTTTTAAAATTCACTTTAGAAGTTATCATTGTAACTTTCTTAATTTTATTATTTGGCGAGATTTTACCAAAAATTTATGCAAGCAGAAACAACTTAAAATTTGCCAGTTTTATGGCATATCCGTTAAGGGTTTTAGATGTTTTACTTTCACCTATTAGTTTACCTATGCGCAGTGTAACATTAGCCATACACAGCAAATTAGGGAGACAAAAATCGAATTTAAGTATAGATCAATTATCACAAGCTCTAGAACTTACTAGCGAAGAAGACACTACTAAGGAAGAACAACGTATTCTGCAAGGCATTGTATCTTTTGGAAACACAGATACCAAACAAGCCATGCGCCCTAGAATAGATATTTTTGCTCTTAATATTGATCAAAAATACATGGATATTATGCCCGAAATTGTAGAAAACGGCTATTCTAGAATCCCTGTTTATCAAGACAATATAGACAACATAAAAGGTATTCTTTACGTTAAGGATTTACTTCCTTTTATTGACAGAAAACAATTTGATTGGGCCACCTTAATCCGTGAGCCATTTTTTGTTCCTGAAAACAAAAAGCTAGATGATTTAATGGCGGAGTTTCAGGAGAAAAAAGTCCATTTAGCAGTTGTTGTAGATGAGTACGGAGGAACTTCGGGTTTAATTTCTTTAGAAGATATTATTGAAGAAATAGTTGGAGATATTAGTGATGAGTTTGACGATGAAGACTTAAAATACTCCAAACTAGACGATAACAATTACGTTTTTGAAGGCAAAACAGCTTTAAAAGATTTTTATAAAATTATTAAAATTGAAGATGAAACTATTTTTGAAGACCATAAAGGTGAAGCAGAAACAGTTGCAGGCTTTGTTTTAGAGATTTCAAAAAGCTTCCCCAAACTCAATAGTAAAATAAATTTTAAAAATTACGTTTTCACTATTGAGGCTTTAGACAAAAAAAGAATAAGGCTCGTTAAGTTTACAATAACATAATTATGAAAAAGTTTTACGTGTTTTTTTTAGCCATAGCATGCTTATCTTGTAATGAAGATTACATACCTAAACCAAAAGCTTTTCTAAGCTTAGAGTATCCGGCAGCAAGGTATTCTAACGCGCCATTAGAAGCGCTCCCTTTTACGTTTGAAACAAATGCATTAGCCGAGCAAATTAAAGTAAAACCACTACGTGCTTCAACGGAAAGTTATGGTCTAAACATAGAATATTCAACATTAAAAGGCACCATTTTTCTAACCTATAAAGCTATTGAAAACGATAAGAAAAACTTAGCCGATTTTATTGAAGACGCACAAAAGCTAACACTAGAACACACCAAGAAAGCTGATGAAATCCCTGCTTATCCTTATGAAAACAATGAACGTAAGGTTTATGGATTGTTTTCTGAAGTTATAGGAAACGTTGCATCTCCGGCACAATTTTACATTACGGATAGCGTAAACCACTTTTTAACCGCTTCACTTTACTTTAAAACAAAACCAAATTACGATTCCATACTACCAGCATCACACTATTTACAAAATGATATGAAACGCATTATGGAAAGTATAAAATGGAAATAAAAAAAACGCTTCAGTTAAAAAACCAAAGCGTTTAAATATATTATTAAGTAAAAGTACTAAGCTTTTTTAGCACAACAAGCCTCTTTACAATCGGCAGCGCAACTCATTTTCTCTCCTTCTTTTACACCAGCAGTACAACAAGATTTTTCACATCCTGGCTCACATGTTTTTGCTGTTTCTTTTCCTGTTGAAAAAGCATCTACAGTCTTCATATCTTTTACGCTATACATATCAGCAACACTTGCTACCGTTTTAGTAAGAGATTCTGGAGAAACTTTAGCTTCATCATATTCTACCATTGCTAATTTTTTATCAAAATCAACTTTAGAAGATTTTACACCTTCCATTTTAGCTATTTTTTTCTCTATAGTTGCTGCGCATCCCATAGCACATGTCATGCCTTCAATAGTAAATTCTGCTTTAGCATAAGTTGCATTCGGGTCTAACTGAGCTACAGCATCACTAGCATGCTCAACCGTTTTCACTTCAGCTTTAGCTTCATTCTTACAACTAAATGCAAAAACTGTAACCACTGCAAGCATTAAAATATTTTTTATCATTTTCATAACTAGTTTTTTATTTTATTGAAAAACAAAATTACTAAATACTTGTTATTTAGAGCATAGAATTGATATTTTTTTATGATTCTTATAACAGACTGATTACAATATTTACAATCAAAAAACATTTAAATATTATGATAAATCACAATTTTTCACGAAATTGAAAAGGACTAAACTATAAAAACCATGAAAAAAATATCGCTCTCACTTAGATTCGGACTCGTTACAAGTGCTGTATTAATTGCATATTTCTTGCTTCTCGGGCTATTCGATTTACACAAAAATCCACTGTATAGTTTATTTAATTCTGTAATTACTGGTTTTGGTATATATGAAGTTATACGCCTACGTAAATTACAAAACATTAACACCTTTAGTTATGGCGAAGGTTTTAAAACTGGAGTTTTCACTGGTTTTATAGCAACTTTAATTTTTACATCTTTTTTTTTAATTTACTCTACAGAGATAGATCAAGACTATTTACCCGCACTTACCAATTCCATGAACGGAAACTTCAATATTAACGCGGGTTTAATTACATTTATAGTTGCCGTAATGGGTTTAGCCACAACAGTAGTTTCTGCCTTTGTAATTATGCAACGCTTTAAAATAAGCCGAAATATGCCTGAAAAAGAATAAATCGTTTGTAAATTAATTAATTAGCAGTATATTTGCACCCGCTTATGGACAAAATAAGCACATTTTATAAACAAATTAATTAATAAAAACGTTACGCTATGTACGCAATTGTAGAGATAGCAGGGCATCAATTTAAAGTTGAAAAAGACCAAAGAGTTTTTGTTAACCGTTTAGCAACAGAAGAAGGTAAGGAAGTTTCTTTCGACAACGTTCTTTTAATTGCAGATGGTGACAACATAACTGTAGGCGCCCCAGCTATAGATGGAGCACAAGTAAGTGCTAAAATCTTAAGACACCTTAAAGGCAATAAAGTTATTGTTTTCAAAAAGAAAAGACGTAAAGGTTACCGTGTAAAAAATGGTCACCGTCAATCTTTAACGGAAATCGTAATTGAAAGTATTGCTACTTCTGGAGCTAAAAAAGCTGCACCAGTAAAAAAGGCAGAACCAAAAACCGAAGCTAAGCCAGCTGCTAAAAAAGCAACAGGAAAAGCAGACGACTTGAAAAAAGTTGAAGGTATTGGACCAAAAATCGCTGAAACTTTAGTTGCTGCAGGAATTGCAACATTTGCTGAATTAGCAAAAACTGAAGCTTCAAAAATTTCTGAAATCATCGCTGATGTTCGTGGTAACCACGTAACCGACACATGGCCAGCACAAGCTCAATTAGCTGCTGATGGTAAGTGGGATGAGTTGAAAAAATGGCAAGACGAATTAGATGGTGGTAAAGCTTAATTGCTGAATTACTTAAGTATAACAATATAAAACCTTAGATCATGGCTCATAAAAAAGGAGTTGGTAGTTCGAAGAATGGTAGAGAATCAGAATCAAAACGTTTAGGCGTTAAGATATTTGGTGGACAAGCTGCTATTGCTGGAAATATCATTTTAAGACAACGTGGTAACACGCATCACCCAGGTGAAAACGTATACCAAGGAAAAGATCATACATTACATGCATATGTTGATGGTCTTGTAAAATTTACTAAGAAAAAAGATAATAAATCTTACGTTTCTATCGAGCCTTTCGAAGCTTAGAAATTAACGTTCTTAATAAAATAAAAACCCTTTCTGGAAACAGAAAGGGTTTTTGCGTTGATAAAAATCAATATTTACTAAATGTTCTTTTAATGTTAACTACAGATTAAAAGACAGATTTTTCTTCCAGACAGTTAACGTTAACTTAAAAAAGACATAATCCAATTTCATTCTCATTTTTATTATTTCGTCGAGACAAAATAACTAACAATAATCATGAGAAAAAACAATGCAATTTTAATAATAGCGCTACTGCTTTCGTTGATAGGAATATCTCAAGAAGGTAATATTCAAGGTGTTATTACAGATAGCGATGGATTAAAAGTACCTTTCAGTAATATTATAATCGAATCTTTAAAAAAGGGAACAATTTCCGATGTTGATGGAAACTTTACGCTTATTGGCGTTCCTGCTGGTAACCAAACCGTAACAGTAAAATATATTGGTTATGATGATAGTAGCTCAAATATTTTAGTAAAAGCAAACGCAACTTCAACTTTAAACTTCACTATTACTCCAAAAGCATTAGAACTAGATGGTGTAACTATTACAAGTTATGTAAGCGGACAAGCAAAAGCGCTTAATGCACAGAAAAACAAACAAAATATTACGAATGTAGTCTCTACAGATCAAATTGGTAAATTTCCAGATGCTAACATTGGCGATGCTATAAAACGCATACCAGGCATAACCATGCAAGTAGACCAAGGAGAAGCTAGAAACATAATTGTTCGTGGTTTAGCACCGCAATTAAACTCTGTAACTTTAAATGGAAGCCGCATACCTTCCGCCGAAGGCGATAACCGTAATGTACAAATGGATTTAATTCCTGCAGACATGATTCAGCTTATAGAAGTTAGCAAAGCAGTAACACCAGATATGGATGCCGATGCTTTAGGTGGCTCGGTAAACTTAGTAACCCGAACGTCTCCAGAAGGTTTTCGAGTTTCAGCTACAGCAGGATCAGGTGTTAACTACATCTCGAATAAAAAAATACTTAATGGTTCTTTTTTAATAGGAAATAGAAGCGATAACGGAAAATTTAGATGGATGCTTTCCGCATCGGTAAACGATAACGATTTTGGAAGTCATAATTTTGAAGCCGAATGGGAAGATGAATTTGAATATAACGCAAATGATGACGAAGATAATTTAGAGGAAGTAGCCGTTAACCCTTACGCAAAAACCTTTGAAATTAGAGATTATATTGTACAACGTACAAGACGTAGTTTTTCGGCTAACTTAGATTATAAACTAGATCAAAATAACAGCATCTATTTTAAATCTATTTACAACTGGAGAGACGATCGCGAAAACAGGTTTAGATTAGAACATGAAATTCTAGACGGTGAAGATATTGAGCCAGGTGATTTCACAGTAGACTCAAATGGTAACTTAAGCATGTTTCCGGTAGAAGCAAAACGCCAAACTAAAGGAGGTATTGACAACGACAGAAACCAAAACACCAGACTAGAAGATCAACGTATGCAAAACTATAACATTGGTGGTGCACACTTAGTTAACAAACTACAAATAGATTGGATGGCCGCTTATTCTAAAGCTTCTGAAGAGCGTTTAAACGAGCGCTACCTAGAATATGAAAGTGAGTACACCATTAACTACAACAACGACTCTAGACACCCCCTATTTACTCCAGTTAGCAATAACGATGCACTTTACAATAGCTTTGAATTTGGTGAATTAACCGAAGAAAACCAATACACCGAAGAAAAAGATTTTAACGTTGTGGCGAATTTCAAGTTACCTTTAAATTTATTTGACGATAATAACGGATCATTAAAATTTGGTGTAAAAACAAGATTGAAAAATAAAAACAGAGATAACAATTTTATTGAATATAGCCCAGAAGGCTCAAGCTTCGATCTATTAGGCGGTATCCCAACTAGAAATTACAGTAATCCAGATTTTTTAGCAGGTAGTCAATATGCTATTGGATCTTTTGCAACTACCGAATTTTTAGGACAATTAAACTTAAACGATGCTACTTTGTTTGAAGCTGAAGATTTACCAGAAGAATACCTAACGGCAAACTTTGACGTAGACGAAAATGTATTTTCAGGTTACGCCATGACCAGCCAACAAGTAAGCGATAAGCTAAACATTTTACTTGGTATTAGATTAGAGCATACTAGTATTAACAGTACTGGTAACGAAATTATTTTTGATGAAGATGGTGATTTTGCAGGAAGCAATAGTGTTACAGATAAAAACTCGTACACCAATGTTTTACCTGGGTTACATTTAAAATACGATTTAACAAAACAAACCGTTTTACGTTTTGCATGGACCAATACTTTGGCAAGACCAAACTATATTGACCTTGTTCCGTTTAGAGAAATAAACAATGAAGATGAAGAAATTAAGTTAGGAAACTCAGAACTAGATCCAACAACATCTATGAATTTTGATGTTATGGCAGAACATTATTTTAAATCTGTTGGTATTATTTCTGGAGGTGTTTTCTACAAAGATATTCAAGATTTTATTTATGTTTTTCAATATGAAGATGAAAATGAATACGAAGTTTACCAACCTTTTAATGGAGACCAAGCTTCTATTTTAGGATTTGAATTTGCGTTCCAACGTCAGTTAGATTTCTTACCAAGTTTTGCAAGAAACTTAAGTGTTTACTTAAATTACACCCATTTATCATCTAGCGCAGATGGCATTAGAAATGAAGATGGTGAAGAACGCACCGATTTAGATTTACCAAATACAGCGCCAAATATGTTTAACGCATCGTTAGCTTATGCAGACAAAAAATTTAACGCTAGGCTTTCTGGTAATTATTCAGGAGCTTATGTAGATGAAATTGGCGGTCGTGCTTTTGAAGACCGTTATTACGACAAACAATTTTTCTTAGATTTTAACGCTGGTTATAAATTCAACAAAAATCTAAGTATTTACGCAAGTTTAAATAACATAACAAACCAGGCTTTACGTTATTATCAAGGTGAAAAATCGAGAACTATGCAGTCTGAGTCTTATGGACAACGCTTAACTTTTGGCTTAAAATACGATCTATTTAAAAGAAACTAAACATAATGAATTACAATAAAATAATATTACTAGGAAGCCTAACATTATTAACTGCATGCGGCACTCAATTTCCAGAAATTGCACCAGATGTTATTACAGAAAACACGTTGCATGATACTGATGATCCTGCAATTTGGGTAAACCCGAACGATGCTTCAAAAAGTATCATTTTCGGAACAGATAAAGAAACAAATGGCGCTATTTACGCCTTTGATTTAGATGGGAAGATTATAGAAAATAAAACCATTAGAAACATAAAACGACCAAACAATATCGATTTAGAATATGGTTTTAAACTTAACGACTCTACCCAAACCGATATTATCGCCTTTACAGAAAGAGAAAACAAAACCATCCGTTTGTATTCGGTGCCAGATATGAAACCTTTAGACAACGGCGGTTTCCCTGTTTTTGAAAATGAAACCACACCAGAGTTCGATGCTCCAATGGGTATTGCGCTTTATAAATCGCCGAAAACGAATGATATCTACGCTATTGTTGGACGTAAAAACGGTCCAAAAGAAGGCTATTTACATCAATACTTATTAACTTCGGATAGTTTAGGTGTGCACTCAAAACTAGTTAGAACCTTTGGAACTTTTAGTGGTAAAAAAGAAATAGAAGCTATTGCTGTAGATAACGAAACTGGTATGGTTTATTATTCTGATGAGATGCACGGTATTCGTAAGTATCACGCTGAGCCATCGCAAGGAGATAAAGAAATTTATGTTTTTGGAGGTGAATATTTTGAGCGCGATATTGAAGGTATTGCTATTGCAAAATACGCCGACAAATCGTTTTTAATAGTATCTAACCAACAAGCACATACGTTTTGCATTTTCGATTTAAAAACAAATGCTTTTATTAAGGAATTAAATTTAGGCACTTTGGAAACCGACGGCTGCGACGTTACAACAGTGGCTTTAGGTGACAAGTTTCCGAATGGTGTTTTTGTCTCTATGAATGATGAAAAGAATTTCTATTTCCACGATTTAGCAAAGTTGAAATTATTAGAATAAATCACTTTATATTTTAATTAAAAAGGTTCTTTGAAAGTATTTCGAAGAACCTTTTTTTATGATTTTAAAATATCGCGTATAATTTTAAGATGATGATTGGTATGGATTTCTAAAAAACGAACAGTCTGCTTTTTATTGATCATTCCAAACATAGGATGATTGAAATAAGCGTTTTCCGGAAGTGTTTCAAGTTTTTTAATATATGCTCTAGCAACTTGTAATTGATTATGTATTTCTGTTTCTACAATCGTTTCTGGAGGTCTTACTGATTTTGGTGCTCTAGCTTTACCTCTTGGAAAAAAACCTAATTTAAATAACACTACACGCATAAAGCTAAAGTTCGATTTATAGGTTTCGGGATTAGAATCTATAGCTTGCTCACTTACCGAATTAATCACTTTTAGGGCATGATCTAACTGCCAACCTACGGTAGATTTAGAAATTTGGCTATTCTTTTTATCTTTAGAAGAAACACACTTCTCCAGCTTAAATAACATTTCTGTTAAAATAATACTCATTTAATGTTAATTTAATAATTTTATTGAAAGATATTGAATAAATCATTAACTTTAGAGTATTGCATTTGCAATTACTTATTGTTTAACTTAATACTTACGCCTATGCTACCCTTTAGATCTGAAATTAGAAATTCCCCAAACCAGCAAGCTATCAAGATTTTTTTGAGTGATGAAACTTTAGATGCGCGAATTAAAAAACATTTGGAGCATTTTAATGAAATTGATCTTATTGAAATCACAGAAAGTATTGGGCAAAATAGAGTTGGCGAAAATATTACTGTGTTTTTAAAAGATGATGCGGATATCTCCAAGATGAAATCGTCCATAGATTCCAGTTTATGGTGGTATTTTGAAGAAGACCATGTGGACTAATACGGTTTGACCTTGTATAAAAATAATTCTATTTATTATGAAATAACACTTTATTTTAAACGATAAGGTGTTATTATTTTACGTTAAAATTAATACCAAAAAAAATAAATGAGCTTAACAACCATTAAAAAATCGAACTTAGCTTCGGATTTAATTATACTAAAAGGCAAACTAGAATCTGAAGGCATTACCTGTTACTTAAAAAACGAGTTTACAACACAATTAATGCATTATGTACCTACTTGTGAAGTTGAACTTCAGGTGTCAAATTCTGACTTAGAGCGTGTTGAAGAAATAATGAGCACTATGCAGGACTAATGGCATTGTATTACTATTCAACACACACTTATACTTCACATAACTTTACGCGATAGCGATTGCAGCGGCATCCTTTTTGGTGTGAGCCAGACCTTTGTTAATTAGATTTTCTCTTTTGACAATGCCATGACTTTATTAATTTACTAAAACTTAATGCACCTAAAAGATATAGCGGAAAGCGCGGTTTATTTTGGCCACTAAAAGCCAAAATAAAATTGCCCAAATAATACTAAAACACCGACTATGGTTTAAATATTTATTACTTTAGTTGCATGATTTTAGTTACGGGTGGTACGGGTTTGGTTGGTGCACATTTACTGTATAAATTAACTAGCCAAAAGGAAAAAGTTAGAGCAATTTACAGAAGTGAGCACAAGTTGCAACTGGTTAAAAATGTGTTTGCATCGCTTGATGTTAATGCTGAAACGCTTTTTGCTACCATTGAATGGGTTAAGGCCGATATTTTGGATGTTCCAGCACTTCTAGAGGCTTTTGGAGGTATTCGACATGTTTACCACAGCGCTGCTTTTGTATCTTTTGAGCCCAATAAATACCATCTTTTAAGACGAACAAATATTGATGGCACTGCGAATATTGTTAATTTATGCTTATCTGAAGGTGTTGAGAAACTTTGCTACGTAAGCTCGATTGCTACTTTAGGCAGCGAGTTAAATAACAAACCTGTTAGTGAGGAAACTATTTGGAATCCGGAAGCCGATAATAACGCTTATGCTATTACTAAATATGGTGCCGAAATGGAAGTTTGGCGCGGTACTCAAGAAGGTTTGGATGCTGTAATTGTAAATCCTGGAGTTATTTTAGGTTCTGGTTTTTGGGATAATGGCACCGGTAATTTATTTAAGAAAGCAAAAAAAGGATTTCCGTTTTATACCTCGGGAACTATTGCTCTAGTTACTGTTGATGATGTGGTACGATCTATGACCACTTTAATGAATAGCGACATTACTAACGAGCGTTTTGTTTTGGTAGCAGAACATTGGACCTACAAACGTTTTTTGGAAACTTTAGCGACAGCTGTTAATGGGAAACCACCTGAAAAACTAGCACCAAGTTGGTTGCTAAATATAGGTTGGCAATTAGACTGGTTTAAAACTAAACTTACGGGTATGCGCAGGCAATTAACAAGGAATTTGGTGCGCACACTATCTACCGATACGCAGTACAATAGCGATAAAATAAAAACAGCTTTAAATTTTGAATTTAAAGCTGTTGATGATGTTATTCGCGAGACTGGACGTCTATATCTGAAATAGGTTTAACTAATTTAGACTGTATTTTTGAAAATTTTTCGAGGTCTACACTTTCAATTTTCTCCAACACATCGTCGGTAACGGTTTTATTTTCTTCTATAATTTTATTAAACTTCTCTTTTAACAAAGTGGTGTCTAATAAAATTTCTTTTTGAAGACGTGTTTTAATAGAATCGTGAAGTTTTAAATTAGAAATAGAATCTTTTAATGTGGTTAGCATTTGTAAAGAATCTTGTTTTCTTTTTCTAGCAACTTCGGCCTCTTCTTTTTTCTCTAAGTCTTGGTAAAATACTTTTAATGCTTCTAGACTATCTTTTACCTTTTGGTAAATTTCATCGTATTCCTTAATATTAAACGTGTAATATTCGTTGCTTTCGGCAAATTGTAAACTATCTATATTATGTTTTTCAAACACATAGGTTTCCAAATCAACACCATGGCTTTCCATAATGCGTTTATTCGCCATATTGGCCGAACCTACTATTTTTGCATCAATTAAAATATCGACCATTTTTTCCTTAGAAATTAAATTCTTAGGTTTTTTAGGCGCTTTAAATTGGAAACAAGCTGTTACCAATAGCATGATGCTTAAATATGTTAAAAATCGGTTTAAAATCATCTATCGAAAGTTAATCGTTTCGCTGCTTTTACATCGTTAAACTTACCATTTTGGTACACTAAAGCTCCATTTAAAAACGTATGGGTTATTCTAGATTTAAAGGTGGCGCCTTCAAAAGGAGACCATCCACATTTATATAAAATATTATCTTTTTTAACCGTCCATGGGTTGTTTAAGTCTACTAAAACTAAATCGGCAAAATAACCTTCTTTTACATAACCACGTTTTTCTACTTGAAATAGAATAGCTGGATTATGGCACATTTTTTCGACTACCTTTTCAATAGAAATTTTTCCTTTATGGTACATTTCTAACATGGCAGGTATAGCATGTTGCACTAATGGTCCGCCCGATGGTGCTTTTGTGTAAACGTTATTTTTCTCCTCTATAGTATGTGGCGCATGATCTGTTGCTATAACATCGATACGATCGTCTAGTAAAGCTTCCCAAAGTTGATCGCGATCTTCTTTAGTTTTTACGGCAGGATTCCATTTAATTAATGTTCCTTTTTTATCGTAATCTTCATCACTAAACCAAAGGTGATGTATACAAACTTCGGCAGTAATCTTTTTATCTTTTAAAGGAATTTTATTACTGAATAAGTTTGTTTCTTTACCTGTAGATAAGTGAAAAACATGTAGTCTAGCACCTGTTTTTTTAGCCAATTCTATAGCTCTAGAGGATGAAATATAACAAGCCTCTTCACTACGGATAATTGGATGATATTTTAATGGAATATCGTCACCAAATTTATCGATGTGTTCTTGTAAATTCTTTTTTATGGTAGCCTCGTCTTCACAATGTACAGAAATTACCATATCTGTACTTTTAAAAATCTTTTCTAAAACTGCTGGATCATCTACCAACATATTCCCGGTAGAAGAACCTAAAAATAGTTTTAAACCAGCAACCGATTTTGGGTCAACTTTTAAAATTTCTTCTAAATTATCGTTAGTTCCACCAAACATAAACGAGTAATTAGCATAAGATGTTTTAGCTGCTATATCGAACTTCTCCTCTAACTTTTCTACAGTTGTAGTTTGCGGATTGGTATTTGGCATTTCGATAAACGATGTAATACCACCTGCAATAGCCGCTCTAGATTCGGTTTCAATATTTGCCTTTTGCGTTAAACCTGGCTCTCTAAAATGAACCTGATCGTCGATAGCACCTGGTAAAACATATTTACCTTCGGCATCTAACACATGTACATCGGCAGATTTCGCACTTATAGAATCGTTAATTTCTTTAATGTAATTACCCTCAATTAATATATCGCCTTTTACCGTTTTTCCATCGGTAACAATATGAGCGTTTTTAATAAGTGTCGTTCTTAATTTCATAATCTTTCCTATTTTTTAAATAGACTTTTTAGTTTCATTGTAATAACTCCAAAAATAGCTTCGGAAATAATGCCGCCGCTTAATTTAGAAACTCCTTTTGTTCTATCTGTAAAAATCACAGGGACTTCAATAATTTTAAATTGCTTTAAATAAGCTTTAAATTTCATTTCAATTTGAAAGGCGTACCCAATAAATTTAATGGTGTTTAAATCTATAGCTTCTAGCACCTCGCGCTTGTAACACACAAAACCAGCAGTGGTATCATGAATTTGCATTCCGGTGATAATACGCACGTATTTAGACGCACCGTAAGACATTAGCACACGATTCATGGGCCAATTTACGACATTTACACCTGTTTTGTAGCGTGAACCTATAGATACTCCCGCACCTTCTTCCGCGCAAGCGTTGTATAATTTTATTAAATCGGTTGGATTATGTGAAAAATCGGCATCCATTTCAAAAATATAATCATATTTTTTATGGATAGCCCATCTAAAACCATGAATATAAGCGGTACCAAGGCCCGATTTCTCTTTTCTAACTTCCAAAAACAATCGATTAGTAAATACACCCTGAAGTTCCTTAACCTTTAAAGGTGTTAGATCTGGCGAATTATCATCAACAACGAGTACATGAATGTCATCAGACTGAGCAAACACCGCTGTAATAATAGCTTCTATATTTTCTATTTCGTTATATGTTGGTATAATTACAACACTACCCTTCATCATTCTCCTTTTGAAAGCCTACAATTTTTTAGCAAATGTACATTTTTTAAAATACGGGTTCTTTAAAAATTCCTTAATATTTTAGCTGTTTTACTAATAATTATAATAATTTTATACCGTGATTAGAGCTATTCCATCAAACGAACTATTTACCATACTTTTAATTATAGGTATGGCGGTTATTGCTATAGCAAAACTTACTGCGCCTAAACGTTTTACAGACTTCACTTTTGTGGTAATAAACTCTAAGTATCTTAATATTTATGCTCGAGATCAGAAGTTTTTCGACAAGTTTGATGCTCTACTATTTGGAAACTTAATTCTATCGGCATCTGTGTTTAGCTACATTATTTATAAACACACGTATAACATTACCGATGTTTCTATTAATTTAATGTTTAAAATAGCCGTTGGCATATCGGTTTTTATATTAATAAAGGTACTTTTAGAACGCCTTTTAGGTAGTATTTTCTCTATAGATGGGCTCGTAGACCAGTATGTATTTCAAAAAATTAGTTACAAAAACTTTTTAGGTGTTATTTTACTACCCATAAATGCCCTTTTACTTTTTACTTTATCGCCAACAACACAAGTAATATACGGCTTTATTGGCTTGCTTGTTTTAGTTAATTTAATCGGGCTAATAACCTCATTTAAAAGACATCAAAATTTAATAAAAAACAACTTGTTTTATTTTATTTTGTATCTTTGCGCACTTGAAATCGCACCTTATCTATTTTTATATAAGGTTTTGGCTTCAAAATAACAGAATAAAAACTGATTGCGCTTATGAAAGTGAAAACCATTTTAGTATCTCAACCAGAACCTAAAATAGAAAACTCACCTTACTTCGATTTAGAAGAAAAACAAAAGGTGAAAATAGATTTCCGTCCTTTTATTCATGTTGAAGGGGTTTCTGCCAAGGAGATTAGACATCAAAAAATAGATTTAGGCCAGTACACAGCCATTATATTAACAAGTAGAAATGCAGTAGATCACTTTTTTAGAGTGGCCGATGAAATGCGTTTTAAAGTTCCTGATAGTCTTAAATATTTCTGCCAATCGGAAGCCGTTGCTTATTATTTACAAAAATATGTGGTTTATAGAAAACGTAAAATTTATGTTGGAAAACGTACGTTCGCAGAACTTTCTCCACTTATTAAAAAATATAAAGACGAAAAATTCTTGTTACCAACTACCGATAAAGTTAAACCAGAAGTACCAGATACTTTAGATGCTTTAGGTGTACAATGGAAACAAGCTACGTTTTACAAAACTGTTGTTAGTGATTTAACAGATTTAGCTGATGTACTTTACGATATACTTGTATTTTTCAGTCCATCGGGAATAGAGTCTTTATTTCAAAACTTTCCAGATTTTAAACAAAACGATACTCGTATCGCTGTATTTGGAAACACTACAATTAAAGCAGTAGAAGAAAAAGGTTTACGTGTAGATATTGCTGCGCCAACACCAGAAACACCTTCTATGACTATGGCTTTACAGAAATACATTGATAAAGTAAACAAAGGAAAATAAAAATACCTTTTTTAGATGATAACAAAAACGCCCGATTTAATTAAATCGGGCGTTTTTAGTTTTATATAGTAATCTAAATAGTAGTTATTCCTTAACAACTAAACCTTCATCACTTAGTTTAATAACCTCTTCGATCATGGTATCACTCTTGTTAAAGATTTCATCAAATGCACCATCTCCAAATAATTGATCGCCTAGAGTTGCTTTAATAAACTGCTTTATTTCTTTTTGATAAGCTACAAAAGTAATCGCGGTATCTGTTCTTAAATTTAAATAATCTTGAAAGGCAAAAACCATATCGTCTCCCACCTCAAAAGCATCTATAAAATCACGACGCGAAATTGTATCATATTTATGACGATCTTTTTCAAGCTCTTCAAACACAAAATACCCCATAAAACCACGACGCTGTAAAAACGTTAGTGTTTCATTCTGCATACTTGTATCTATAGGCACAAAAACATCTGGAATAATACCACCACCACCGTAAACTACCTTTCCGCCAGGTGTTGTAAACTTTAGCGAATCGGCTACTTGTATTTTTTCAGAATCTAAAAGCTCACCACTTTCAAGACGCTCAAAATAATCATCGTAATAATCTTTATTTCCATTTTTATATGGTCTTTGTATAGAACGTCCGGTTGGTGTATAATAACGAGATACTGTTAAACGTACGGCACTACCATCACCCAATTCCATTTCACGTTGCACTAAACCTTTACCGTAAGAACGTCGCCCTACAATAGTTCCTTTATCGTTATCCTGAATAGCACCCGCAACAATTTCACTAGCAGAAGCAGAGTTCTCATCAATTAACACATAAATTTTACCATCCTCAAAATCACCTTCATCTGTGGCAAAACTTTTGTTTATTTGGCCGCGTCTATTTTTAGTGAATAAAATAAGTTTATCTTCTTCTAAAAACTCGTCTACAATTTTATTTGCAGTATCTAGAAAACCACCAGGATTATCGCGTAAATCCAAAGCAATTTCAATGGCTCCGGCTTCAATTAATTTATCTAAACCTGTTTTAAACTCATCGTAAGTGGTTTCCGCAAAGCGATTCACCTTAATATAACCTAGTTTCTTGGTTAGCATATAAGCCGCATCTACACTTTTAATTGGAATAAGATCGCGCTTTACAGTAATATCCAAAAGTTCCGGCTCACCTTTTCTAAAAACCTTAAGTTTTACATCGGTATCAATACGGCCTTTTAGTTTTTTAACCATATCATTTTCACGAAGTTTACTTCCGTAAAGCGTGTCGCCATCGGCCATCACAATTCTATCACCACCTTTAATACCAGCTTTTTCACTCGGCCCGCCTTCAATAGAACGAATAACGGCAATGGAATCTTTATACGGGTAAAAACTAACGCCAATACCCACAAAATCACCTTTCATGTTCTCGGCAACACCTTCCATTTCTTCCTTAGGAATATACACCGAGTGCGGATCTAAATTTTCTAAAATTCCGTTTACGGTAACGTCAACAATACTATCGGTATTTATATCATCTACGTAATCGTAATCGATATAATCAATAAGCCTATTAAGTTTTTCCTTTTTACTGTTTTTCGTAAAAACACGATCCGAAGACCCCGAAAAACTCAACTTTCCACCAATAAAAATACCCGCAGCAATAGCTACGCCTAAAATCAATGGCAAATATTTTTTTTGATAGGTCATTCTGCTGTTAAATCAACTATTTGTTCGAGTTCAATTCCTGCTTTTTCAAGAAACCTTAAACCCGAATCATCTTTATAAGAATCGTGATAAACCACCTTTACAACACCCGCTTGGTGTATTAATTTACTACATTCCTTACATGGCGACATGGTGATATAAAGTGTTGCACCTTTGCACGATTGCGTAGAAGCTGCAACCTTTAAAATCGCATTGGCCTCGGCATGCAAAACATACCATTTTGTGTATCCTTCATCATCTTCACAAAAATTCTCAAAACCAGACGGTGTTCCATTGTAACCATCCGAAATAATCATACGGTCCTTTACAATTATCGCCCCAACTTGTCGGCGTTTACAATACGATAATTTACCCCATTCTTTCGCAATGCGCAAATAGGCCTTATCATATTTTTGTTGTTTATTTTTTGGCATCAATTCGTTTTAATTATGGCGTTACCCTCATTTTAAATCTCAGGCATTAACCCAAATACAATAGGCTCATTCGGGTCGGGCTTTCCGCTATATCTTTTTCTATTCATTCTCCTGCTTAGGCAGTCGAATTCATAAAAAAAGGATGCCGCATCAATCCCTAACGCAAAACTGTCTGTTCGATTAAACGAATATAGTTCGATTGTATTTTAATTACAACCTCCGTAAGTTAAAGTTTTATCAAAAATTAAGATAAAAAGTCGCTGTTTAGTATCATCGGAATCACTAAACCAACCACAATAGACGAAATAACCATAACCCAGTCGCGTTTAGAAAATCTAAAAATAGTTTGCACCAAATACCCCAAGAACAACACAATAAAAACAATAATTATTTGTGCTAACTCTATACCTAAGGCAAATTCTAAAAGCAATAAAATTTTATTATCGTTGCTTCCTAAAAGCATTTTAAACTCGCGAGCAAAACCTAAACCATGTATTAAACCAAAGAAAAGTGTGGTTAAAAACAATATACCTACCTTTTCTTTTTGAGCTCCTTTACCGGCTGTAAACACATTAAAAAGTGCCGCAACCATAATAGTAACAGGTATTAAAAACTCTACAATAGCACCGTTTACAGTAATTACGCCATAAGCAGCCATTACTAAAGATAAGGTATGCCCTAAAGTAAACATTGTAACTAATAAAAGCACGCGTTTCCAGTCTCTAAACAAGTAAGGAACCGTTAGAACAATTAAAAATAAAACATGATCGTAGGCATTTATATCAAGTACGTGATTGACACCATACTCCACGTTGAACCAAAAATTTTCTAACATATTAATTTCAATTTAGGGATTTCACCAAGTTTATGAAGCTTTCTAAGCTTTAAAACATATTTGGCATTGCATCAAAGATACAATTAATTACAATTATTTTAAAAACACTTTATTTTTTTACAAATCAAGTGTTTATGGCTATTACCTAACTAAAACACAACAAAATATAGTGCCATTTCGTTCTACTTATTACCAAACACATTGCGGATTAGTATATATTTGTAACCTATCTTTTTAATTGAATTATAATGACGTTTAAAATTTTAATCACTCTAAGTATTCTGCTTTCATTTTCGGCGTGTAAAAAAACACAAGACACTGAGGTTGAAATCGAAATTGAAGAAACCACCTCTCAAAACCTTTCAGAAAAAAACATAGCACAACTTAAGTATGTGGAGTACGCCTTAGATGTTAAAACAGAAAAAGCTATTGAAGATTGGGCAGAGTATTTTCAATTAGAAACTCATATTAATAATGTAAAAAAAGGAGATTTAGGTTTTTTCTATGATAATGAGAAAAACATAAAAACACTTTTACGCGATTTAAAAAAAGATATCCCAGAAGCCGTGAATAGCGATGCTACACTAGCTAGAATTTCGGCCTTAGAAACACATCTTTACAAACTAAAAAGCTTATCCAACTTAGAATCTACAAGCAAAGACGAACTGCTTTTAACTATAAAAGATTTCTTAATATCATTTTCTAACTTCAACTTTCAAATGAATCAAAAAATTGAAGCCGATGGTATTAACATAGCTAAACCATAGAACCTTCTTTTTAATCTCATTTTCATTTTTAGACAAATCCGCTTCTATAAAGTAGAATTTATATGTATTTTAGCGCATAAGATTACATCTTAACACTAAAACTCACTATAAACCTAAAAATTGAAAATGAAACCTAATTACCTATCCCTATTAAGTGGGCTTGCTTTTCTTTCTGTTGTCGCTTGTAAAACCGACGAAAAAAAAGAAGCTCTAGCTCAAGTTGAAACTGTACCAGGAATTAACCTAGAATTCATGGATACCACAACCACACCTAACGACGATTTCTTTAGATACGTTAACGGAAAATGGTTAGATAACAACGAAATCCCATCAGACAGAACACGTTGGGGAAGTTTTGACGAACTTAGACAAAAAACTGACGATGATGCGCTTACTATTTTAAAAGCAGCATTATCGACAGATAAAGATTTAAAGAAAACCGAAATTGTTGCAGGCTCCGATCAAGATAAAGCGGTAAAATTATACCAAACTATAATGGATACTATTGCTAGAGATAAGCAAGGTATAGAACCATTAAAACCTTACTTAGCAAAAATTGATGCTATAGAAAACATTCAAGACTTACAAGATTACATTATAGAAATGGAATCTAAAAGTGGTTCTGGTTTTGTTGGTTTTTACGTAGGTGCTCACCCAAAAGACAGCAACAAAAATGTTGGTTACATAGGTGGTGGCAGCTTAGGTTTGCCAGATCGTGATTACTACATTAACGACGATGAAAACTCCAAAGAAATTAGAACTAAATACTTAGCACATATTTCTAAAATGTTACAACATTTAGGAAAAACAGAAGAAAAAGCAAACTCTGAAGCTTTACAAATTTTAGATTTCGAAACACGTTTAGCACAATCGAAAATGGATAAAGTGGAGCGTCGTGATGCACGTAAACGCTTTAACCCAAGATCTATTGCCGATTTACAAAACATGGTACCCGCAATAAACTGGGATGCTTATTTTAAAGGTATTGGTGTAAAATCTATCGATACTGTAATTGTTGGCGAAGTAAAGTATTTTGATGCCTTACAAGGTATTTTAAAAGAAAACAACGTAGCAGATTGGAAAGCTTATTTACGCTGGAACAGCTTTAATGATGCTGCCGGATTATTAAGCACAGATTTAGCTAAAGCGAACTGGGAATTCTATAGTAAAGAACTTCGTGGTGCTAAGGCTCAAAAACCTTTAAACGAACGCGCTTTAGGAACTGTAAACAATACTGTTGGTGAAGCTCTAGGTAAACTATATGTAGAAAACTACTTTCCGCCAGAAGCAAAGGCAAAGGCAGAACGTATGATAAAAAACGTAATTCTTGCTTTTCAAAACAGAATTTCGAATGTATCATGGATGACTGAAGAAACAAAAGAAAAAGCCATTGAAAAACTTCTAGCTCTAAAAGTAAAAATTGCTTACCCTGATCAATGGAAAGATTACGCAGAATTACAAATTGAAGGTCCTCAAGAAAACGGATCGTACTTACAAAACATACTTAACGTTAGAGCTTGGAATCATAAAAAAACCATTGAAGAGCTATCTAAACCAGTAGATAAAAGCGAATGGGGTATGGCTCCACAAGTGGTTAACGCTTATTTTAACCCACCTTACAACGAAATTGTTTTTCCTGCTGCTATTTTACAACCACCATTTTACAATTTTACTGCAGATGATGCTGTAAACTACGGAGGTATTGGAGCTGTAATTGGTCATGAAATTTCACACTGTTTTGATGATTCTGGATCTCGTTATGATAAAAACGGAAACCTAAACAACTGGTGGACCGATGAAGATTTAAAACAATTTGAAGCTTTAGGAAAAAATTTAGCCGATCAATATAGTGCTATTGAAGTTTTACCTGATGTACATATTAACGGTGCTTTTACACTTGGTGAAAACATTGGAGATTTAGGTGGTGTAAATGCTGCTTATGATGCTTTACAAATGGATTTGGAAGCTAACGGAAGGCCAGAACCTATTGATGGTTTTACACCAGAACAACGCTTTTTTATGAGTTGGGCAACCGTTTGGAGAAGCAAGATGAGAGACGATGCTTTAAAGACAAGAATAAAAACAGATCCGCATTCTCCTGGAATGAACAGAGCTGTACAACCTTTACTTAACATCGATGCGTTTTATAGCGCTTTTGATATTAAAGCTGGAGACAACATGTATATTGAACCAGAAAATCGTGTAAAAATCTGGTAATAACATATAATTAATAAAAACAAAAAAGGCGTTTTCTATATTTAGAAAACGCCTTTTTCAATACTATACTATTCTTATTTTTTATCCTGAGCAGCCTGAGCTTGCATCACTTGCTTTTGTCTTAACAACTCTGTTTTAGTAAGCTGTACTAAATTAAAGTTAGGCGCTTCTTTTAAAATACTATCTAAAATATCTACAGCTGGATCGATATTTGCTTTTTTATCTTTATTATAAGTTGCTAAAGCATTTAAATACATAAAAGCCGATTTTAATGGCACTTCATAAGGCGATTGTGTTTCGTAAAAAGCCTTTTTCATATCTGCTTCCGAATTGGCGATACCATAATCAATATGCTTTTGGGCCTCTGCTTGCATATTAGTTTGCATATTTAATTCTGCCAACTCATAAGCTACTAATGGGTTTTGTTCTCTTTTAAACATTTCGTTAAAATGCTCTATAGCTAATTTAGGGCGTTTTACTGCTTTTAAAGACACTGCTTTTACCTCAACTGCAATATCAGAATCGGTAGACATTTTTACAACACCAATTGTGTTTAAAGCCTGCACATATTTACCTTCACTCATATAAATGTAGGCCAATGTATCTTGGCGTGCTTCCGATGGAGACAAAACATTTAAATGTGTCATGGCATTTATAATACCTTGCACATCACCTTGCAGTCTCATTTGCTTATAATATCCTTCGTAATGTTTTAATAAATCTGAATTTGTTTGCGCTTGCATTTGAAAACCGCATGCTACAATAACAAGTAATAAAATCTTTTTCATCTATCTATATTAATTTAAAACGCTAAAACTATAAAAATTTAACATTTAAACTGTTAAAAGATTACCAATATTTTACTATTCGATAGTAATTGATTTTTTAAGAATAACAGCATCATTCAAAACAAAAGGTTTCGGAATCATATCATCAGCTCTTTTAGGAACGTTAAATTTTTCATCTTCTAATAAATTAAAAGAGGTTTCATAAATAACAAATGTTGTTTTTTGTTCCTTCGGAAGTACTAATTGTATATCCAAAGGATCTTCATCTGAAATATAATAGCTAAACAATCTATTAGTTTTACGCTTATTAAACACAAAGCCTGTTTTTTCGTTATCGCGAATAGCAACACCATTTAATTTGGCCGCATTAAAAACATTTGTCGAATCGGAAAACACCTCAATTCTGTTTGCTTTGCGTTGCGGCGTAATACAAAGTTCTACGTGTCTAAATTCGCCAATAATAGTATCATGCCCAATAACCATTTGTGGCGCTTTCAGTGATTTTACCGGTGCTTCTGTAGCATAAGTAAAACTAGTACCGTACTTACTTGCAATGGTATAATCTTTTATGGTTGTGGCGGCCATAGGATGCTCCCCTAAAAAAGGAATAGTCCATCCATCCAAAACGTTATCATAAGTCGCCCAAACTGCTTTATTTTCATCTGCATCCAAAATATAGCACAAACTGTTAGGCTTTGGGTTTCCTGGAGAAAAACCTGAATTAACATGAGCAGAAATTAAAAAGCAAACAGTTGCTAAAAGAAAACCATAAGACCATCTTTTTTTATGTTTGAAAGTAGAGAAAACCGGAATTAAAAGCCCGAATATTAAAACAACCAAAACCATGGAAGAGACCATCATTTTAAGGCCTAAACCTACAGGAAACATTTGCACAAAATTAGCCAGCAATAAAAGTACCGGCAAAGCTAAAATAGCATGACTGATAATACCTGGCTTCCTTTTTCGAAATAAAATGAATAAGCTCAAAAAACCAAAAAATAATGGCACGATTAAAAAACTAGCACCCTCTAAAACAAAGGCAACGGCAACTGAAATAATCAACCAGAAAAATAACGGAACAATAAGCAAACTCGCTGCATTTCCTTCTTTATGGATTTTGCTATACACAAAGAAACAGATTGCTAAAGACAAACAAGTAAAAGCCGCAATATAAGTATGCCCGTTATAACTAAACCCCTGAAGAATTTCGCCATATTGCGGATATATAAATTTTAAAGCCGGCCAAGCATACAAACCAATTATAGCCGAAGCGATAAGCGACACAACAAATGCAAAAAAACCTTTGCCAACATCGGCTCTTTTAAAAACCCGTGTTCTGCCTCCATAAATTAAAAGTCCAATAAACATAACAACCGCTAGAACAACCATAGGTAGTATCCATGAAAATGGGTATTTAATCATTTTTAAAACAGGCACATTAAAATACACAAAGTCTTCATCACTTTTTAAAGCACTTAAATTAGCTTCACTAAAATAATTAAGCATTGGCATTAAATAAGAGCCTTGATGCTCTAATGTTTTTCTATCTAACCGCTCGTAAGTATCCATAGCGGTATGATAATCGAAATGATCGTCTACAAAAGCAAAGTTAAAACCATCGATATCGGCATCTTCACGAAACCGCGTTAAATCGGTATCATTAGGGAGCATTTTATAAATACTATAAAACAATGAGTTACCAACAGGGTATTGCGGATTAGCTTTTACAAAGCCTTCTATTAAACCCGCATTACCTTGGTTAGTTTCAACAAGCATAATACTTGGACCACCACTTCCGCGAGCTTCAAAATTTAAAACTAAGCCTACATTTTTTGCCCATTCGTGTTGATTAACAAAAATATCGGCACCATTTAAACCTAGTTCTTCCGCATCGGAAATAAGAATGATAATATCATTTTTAGGCGTTTCATTTTTACTTAAAAAAGCACGAACACCTTCTAAAACAGTTACAACACCCGAGCCCGCATCACTTGCCCCTATTGAGGAATGTGGATTACTATCATAATGTGTTAATAGTAAAAGTGCTTTGCTATTTTCACGCCCTTTAATTCGCGCAATAATATTTTTAGGTTTTGCTAAATTACCCCAATCGCGAATGGAGTAGGCTTCTTGAATTTGAGTTTCTAAACCTAATTTTTGTAATTGAGTTTCAATATAATTACGTACGTCCAAATGTGCATCACTTCCTAAAAAATGAGGTTCTTTTGAAATTTCTTTAAGATGAACTAAAGCACGTTGTGTAGAAAAATTCTGGTTTACCTCATCTAAACTAGATATATTTTGAGGCAGTAGCGCCAAAAAACTCCAGTAAATTCCGCCAATAATAATGAGCAAAGCGACAGCCTTTTTTATCATAACAACACCTTATAAATTTATATATCTAAATATACAATTTTTATAAATGCCATTATTAGAGTTGATGTTCTTTTAGGAAAATTGGAATAAATTCCCTACATTTAGAATTACTTTAATTAAAACTAAACAACTATGGGGATAAAAAGTTTTCAAGGCGCGCGAAAGCAACAAGCTAACGTAGTCGATAGCACACCACTAAAGGTAAGTGACTATATGACAACAGATTTAATAACATTTACACCAAACCAAACCATAGAAAGCGTCATGCAAAAATTAATTACCCACCGCATTTCTGGAGGGCCGGTTGTTAATGAAAACAACGAATTGATTGGAGTAATTTCTGAAGGAGATTGTATTAAACAAATTAGCGAAAGTCGCTATTACAATATGCCTATGCAGGATAAAACTATTGAAAACCATATTACCATGAATGTGGATACTATTGATGGCAACATGAATATTTTTGATGCTGCCAACAAATTCTTATCTGCTAAACGCCGTAGATTCCCTATTGTTGAAAACGGCAAATTAGTTGGGCAAATTAGTCAAAAAGATGTTCTAAAAGCCGCAATGACTTTAAAGGGACAGAACTGGAAATAAACGCATTACAATACATTTACACGCAACAAAGCTTTTGGTTCATCTGTAACTAAAAGCTTTTGTTTTTTTGTACCTGTTAGTGTTAGTATTTTAGAGTATGAATACCCTTTTATAGGTTCGCTTAAACTTTCCCATTCCGCCATGCCTTTTACAGCAATATTTTCATCAATTTCAATAACTCCTTCCCTGTAACGCATTTGTTTATTAACACCGAACAGCCCTGTGCTTTTCTTACTGTGTTTTTTTAAATAAGCTTCTAAATTCTCTGGGGCATCTTTTCTAAATCCTGAGTTTTTGCTAAAATCTTTTACTAAATGAATGTATTTAGAATCTGCTCTTAAATTAGAAGTTTTTACAATCGCCATCTCACTTGCTGCGGAAATAAAGAAATCTTGACTTTTAACATCGTCAATAATTTTACGCCAACTCTTATCGCCTTTAACCTCAACTACAACATGATAATACACGCATTTTCTGCCGCTTAAAGGCGCAACTAAAGGCTCGCCAACATGCTTGGCCTTACCTATAATTTTTGCGTACTCGTTTCTTTTTATACTGTTTATGCTTTTTTTACGGGTCTTTTTAAACTCCCGAAGCATTCTGTTTTTTTTACTGAAATAATACGACAACAAACCTATTAGGATGATAGTCGAAAACATAAAAACAGGAATTAAAAAGTGCTTATTCTCTTGAAAAAGCGATAAAACATTATCCATAATTTAATTAACTTTCTCGTTTTACTAATGCGTAATAATCGCCTTCGAGTTCTAAATATCCTTGATCGTAAACAAAATAATATACCGTTTGTGCTTTAGTGGTATAAATACTAGTAAAGTAATTAAAATCGAAACCATACTCGATTAATTTAGCACGTGAGGTTCTCGTTTTTTTATCTGGATTTAAGGTTTCTAAAATGCGATAATTTTTCCGAAGTCTATTATTGGTGTTTCTAATTAAGTTTTTACTATCCTTATTTACCCGATTGTTATAAGCATTTCTGCAACCATCGGAACAGAATTTTTTATCAATTCTGCCAACAATTTTATCGCCACACTCTGGACATTCCTTTTGCATAGTGGTTTGTGTTTATACTTACTACATAAAGCCTTTTAGGCATCTAAATACTAAAACTGAGCTTATATTATTTTATTTTTTCGAATTCAAATTGAATTTTCATTTCACCTCCAGATACCATGGCATGCATATTATCTCCATGTTTCCAATATTTTATTTTGTTCGGAAAATCGATTGTATTGTTTTCACACATAAATTGATCTGCAGCATGAGCCACACCTTTAAACGTAACCGATTGTGTTTCTTCCGGAACTTTAACTACTAAATCCCATTGCTTACCAACTTTAACTAAACCTATGTTTTCTTGCTTAATGGTATCTCCATTTTGCATGGTAAAACCAATGCCCGAGTATTCGGTTTTACTAATTTTTTCCCAGTGTTCAAAAGTCGCTTTTCCTTCCTCTTCGTTTAAGCGTTTCCATTTCCCTAATAACCAATCGAAATTCTTAAATTCTTCAACAGTAGTTGTAGGTTTTAAATCTACTTGTACGTTTTCCTTCTTAGTTTCATTACAAGACAGAAACAAAATTGCAACACATAACACCCATACTTTTCTTATCATCTTTAAGTTTTATTGAGGTTTATACTTCCTTAGATTTATATCATTTTTTTAAAACACTTACTATCTTCAACACCCGAATATTGCCCATAATTTAGCATTAAATGATAGCCGTTTTTCTCATACAAGCCAATAGCTTCTGGTTGTTTTATTCCTGTTTCTAAAACACATTGCTTAAACCCGAGTTCTTTGGCCCATTGCTCTAACTCTGCAAGCATCATTGAAGCAACACCTTTTCCTCTACTTTCCTCAGAGGTATACATGCGTTTAATTTCCATAGTGTCTTGGCTAAATTCTTTTATAGCACCGCAGCCAAGTGGTTTTTGATTTTCTAAGGCTACAACCACATATTTAATACGATCTACTTTATTAAATTGAGCATAAAAAGCGTGATCTTCACCGTCTCTTATCGCTAAATCTTTATCTAGCAGTTTTACCAACTCAATAAAATCTGGGTTTTTAGAGTTTGTTCTTAGTATTTTCATTTTAAATTGAATTGCCTAGAGCACATACGAAGCTTGTTTACTTGCCTAATTTAACAAATAAAATTTAAATTTCGTTTCTCCACTAATAATCTTACTTTGAAGATGTTCGGTAAAACAATTATTTAGGCGCAATTCATGTAACCTCTATTTTCCCAATTGTAGTTCAGCTCTTTTAACTTCGTCGGACAACTTCTTTTGGCTCCAATATGGTTCTTGAATACTTTTTTTCAATCTTGCTTCCGTTACTAGCCCGTCTCCATTATCTTCAGTCCATGATAGTATTTTATACGGAAAGTTCTTCTCTACTTCAATAGAAACCTTTCTATCGTAACTTAGATAGGCAATGTTATAAAGTATAGTACTGTCTTGTTCTGTTTTAGTAATTTCGGCCTTTGTCGCTTCTAAATCTTTATAAGCAAAACGACTGTATATCGTTGAAAAAATGATATCAACTTTCCCTAAAGGCAACTGACCTTTATTTAAACGAATACGCGTAATAAGCTCTTCTTCTAGCATAGCTGCGGGAATGGTTTTCTCTGTATCTCCATCGGCTTCAAAATAAGAAAACTGTTTAAAACCGTAATTGCTCCCATCCAGATTAAGCTGAGTAAATGTGTGTCCGCACCATTCCTGAATGCTTGTATTTAACTTTAATGTATTTGGGTATTTTTGAAAATCTACTGGTGTAAAAGAAGAGGTTACAATAGAATAATCGTAAATACCTGTAGTAAATTTTCGAACATGGTTTAATTTCATGACCGGAACTAAATCTTCTCCGGCTTCTTTCGGGTTATCCAACTTCACTTGTTTGCTTATTGAAAAAGGTTCCGTTACAAAGACCAAAACAACTTCACCTTCGCGAATTTCTCCATATCTCGACTGTTTTAATGTGTAACTATTTAATTCTGCTGTACCGCTATACCAATACTTATTAAACTCACTGCTTCGCTGCATGGTTTTCTGTTCTTTTACAGGGGTAGTTTCAGTTGTGGTCGACTTTTTATCGGATTGACAAGCCAAGCAAGAAGAAATTGTAAGGATACAGATTACTTTTAATAGTGAGTTCATATTTTTTTTGAATTATAATAGTCCCTGTGTATGACGCTTTTTAATGAAATAAATTACAAGTAAAAGCCTTTAATTTACTGAACATCATCATTTACTTCAACCCAATATCCATTTGGATCTTGAAAGTAAACCTGCCTGATTCCATCTTTTCGTATGTAATCTTTATTTGGCGTATCGAGCCAATCGGAATACTCAATTTTCAACTCATCTAAATACAATACAAATGCGTTAAAATTAGATGTTGTTAAAGCAAAATGAACAGCCTTATTTGTTTTTATTTCAGCATCTGGAAGCGGAATAAGATGAAGTTGTTTCCCTTCACCTAAAGACAACCATCGTGTTTTAGAACCGGAAGCTGTATTCTCAATTTCTTTAAGCTGAAACAATTTTTGATAAAACGCGGTAGATTGATCTACATCTTTTACAGAAAGCGCTATATGATTGAATAAAAAAGTACTCATGTATTTAATTTTATGACACTCAAATATCGGAATTATTATCATGACAATAAAAAAATAATCTAAATTTCAATTTAAACTAGACTCACTTTAAGGGCTTTAATAACTACTTCTGCTTTATTTGCAACAACATTGTTTTTGCATTTTCATTTTCCGGATTCAATTCAATGGATTTCTCATACGCCTCAATTGCTTCTACTTTTTTATCTGATTGCAATAAAGCCTCACCATAACTATCGTAAGCATTCCAACTATCAGGAAACAGCATGATATTCAATTTAAAAATCTGTAAAGCCTTGTCTAACGCTCCACCTCTCAAAAGCGCATATGCCCATTCATTCAAATCACCTTCCGAATGTTTATTTTCTATTTCAACTTTTTTAGTTTCAATAGACAAATCAATAGCATTATCGAAAGCATTTTTCAAAAACTCCTTTTGTTTCTTCCCGTCTAAGGTTTCGGAGTACGCCTTTATAATTGTATTAATTATTAACCCTGGATTATCTTGAAAAACAGCATGACCACTTCCTTTAGCTAAAACATTTTCTACATTATCATTTTGGTCACCAAATTCTTTGTGAAGTTTTAGCCATCGACCTGAAAGTATTTCAGGGTAACCTGGAAAAGAATTTTTAGGAAAAACATTTATAATTGATATGTTTTTTGGGAATTCCATATTTCGCACATAGCGCATTGTTTCATTGAAATTCACATTTAAATAATAATCACCCGAAGGCTTTTTTATAGTACTAATATCAACATTGCGATCTCTCATTGTTAACAATTCCCCATTCCAGAAATTATTAAGCGTAACATCGATTAAAACAATAGACCTCACTTTTTGAGGGTGTTTATTTGCGTACAATAAATTATAAAGCCCGCCATAAGAATGAGAAACTAGAATAATTTCTTGGTTATAACCCAACCTTAAAAGTCCTGCTTCTAGTTCTTTTACACCGTTTTCTATTCCAAAATCAGATTCATTTTTTAAATTCGGATTTAACTCACTTGTTCCAAACCCAGACCTGTCATAAGTTATTAGTGTTGTACCTGTAACTTCATGAATGTTTTCTAATATATCACTCCAAACAGAAGCATCATTCCCTGCACCTGCTTCAAAAAGAATTGGAGTTCCTTCTCCTTTCATTATTTTGAAATGCATTTTATAACCTCCAACATCTACAAGAGTATCTAAGGTTTGAGAATGCATTGAGATTGATAACAATAAAAATATTACAAATTTAAAATAGAAATATTTCATGCAGTTTGTAGTTTACAATGTTTGGTTAGTGCTATAGTTTGCTCACTTGTATTTTCCGAAGAAAACCAAATGCAACACAAGAGATTTCTTGCTTTAATTACCTCGTCTTTTGTACCTCAAATTCCATACCGTTCCAATTCAACGATATATTGTAGTCCACATTTTTATCTTCAGTAAAATATTCGTGCTTTATCATCCATGTATCAAAGCCTGCTTCAATTGTTAATGTGTCCATATCTAAGTAATAATACACACGACTATTGTATTCTGATATTTCTTTAAATTGATTTTCCTTCAAGAAAAAATCTTTTGCTTGTATAGATGGCAATACATTAATTTTCTTTAGAATATTACTATCACTCTTTTCCCAAGTCTCGATAGTAGATGTTTTTTCATTTTCTGTATAAGAAACAAGTATTAAAGCACCATCAGTTTTGGTTAAAAAAAACAATGTTACTTGAGAAAACGGATGCTTACATGAAATTGTTAATCTTTCTTTATTTTGAAATGAAACTTTCCAATTTGAAGATTCTCCTTTTTTAACCAAATTATTTATTTCTCCAGATGAAATTCCTTCGGTTGTGTTATCAAAAAGAGAAATGGGAGCAGCTGAAAGAAAATCAGTCAATGCGTTTTGCCCATAAGACACCAAAGTTATTAGTGTAATTAGGATAAAAGAAGTTTTCTTAATCAATATTTTTCTATGCATAACAGAAGTATTTATCAAATAGAAAACTCACAAGAGTTTTGGCGAGAACGACATACAATATCATCATCTATAATTATTGGTTGTTTTTCTTCATTCTCTCGAACAGTTCAATTTCAGAAGCATTCAATTTTGATTTCGGAATCGCTATTGCAAATGGTCTTTCTTGATTTAAAGTTAGCCATATACTTTCTTTGTTCAATTCAATATTCTTAATCCAATTCCAATCTTTCAATTCGGTTAAGTCTTTATTGTTATGATTAATTTTGATTTCAGTTTCATTAAATTCTACCGTGGCGTCAAAGTTTATTTTTTTTGCAAAAGTTTTAGCACTTATGTATTGCAAAGGCCACAATATTAAATTGATTCCTGCAAAAAATATTAGCGCTGTTACTATTGGGCTTAATCCGTTTATTGGTTTCAAAAACCCAAGAATTAAAGTCAATATCAAGTATTTCCAGATGGATTTCTTCATAAAAAAGTGAACCTTCGCTTTAAGAATGTTCTCGAAGTTTGATACCAATCTTTGTTTTATCATTTTGTGCTTTTTGTTTTTTTTATATACTCTTTAATCGTCGTGAATACCAATAATTACTTACGAGGTTAATTCTGGCTCTGCAGCTCGCTTTTTTCTATTATAATAAGCCCCAATACCAATTATGGTTATTACCTCTGCTATAATTGATAAATACGAACCTTCGAACCCGAAAGCACTGCCGTTTATTAAATTGTTTAACCCCTTGTGCAGTTTTACGGCTTGTAAAACGTTTTTTCTAGTTTTCTAAATTAGATTCGGGATTCGATATTTTTTTGACAAAAATCAACCCGTCATATGTTTCTGTGTAAATTTTACTAATCATAATCCTGTGTAGTGGTTTAGGTTGATATCCACCACCTGCTATTAATAAATGTTTGTTTTTTTTGCTAAAAAAGTTTGAGGAATCACTTTCATTTGCTTTTTGCAAATCAATAAAATAAATATCTTTATTAGTAAGCATTAATGTTTTAGAGTATGTTTTTTTGAAAGGTTTTTCTATATGATAGGTTTTCCAATAATTACCTTTTTTTTGATCAATTACAAAACCATTAATTTCTCCAGTTCCAAAGTCGAAACCTACACTGTAATAATCATCTTTATAATAATTTTTTAGATGACGACCTAAATTAATAATATTACTTCCAGTGTAATACATTTCTCTTTTATTTATATGCTCATTATGAGCCCATATAAACGCTTTACCATTCTCAGATTCATTTTCTACAATATATTTTACATTTTCAAACATCTTTAAATCTCTAAACTCAATACTTTTAGGATATTCATCTTTAACTAGAGATGCATATTCAGTATAACTTATTAAATAATTTAAGCTTCTTATTAGAGATTTATGTTCTTCATTCTCTGTTTTTATATTTTGTATTTGCTGTTTTAGTTCTTTTAATTTTGGAATCTGAATTATCCACCAACTATCTTTTTTGCTAAAGTCTATCTTCTTATTTGCACAGCTATCTGCAAGAGTTAACAGATCTTTGTCGATTGTTATTTTGTTTGTATCAAGATAATCTCGAATTTCTTGATTAATATTCTTACCAATTTGAATATCCATTCCGTAAAATCGAATTTGGTCTTCTCTCGGTTTATCTGAATTATAGTTTCTCATCCATTGTAAAAGATTTACAATTTCATAGCGTTGCCAAAAGGGAAGATTAAAGTTTCTAGCTATTGTTTGAATATTTCCATTTCCGCCACTTATCCATTCATTTATTCCAGATTCTGCTTGATAAGATTCTTCCATGATGAAAGTTTTCAAACCTTGTGTTTTTACTAAATGCTTGAAGAATTTAGCTTTTAAGTCGAAAAATTCTTTTGTATTATGAGAAGCTTCTCCAAGCCCATAAATTTTAGCATTTGAAAATTTATTAGGTGTATTTTTTTTAAATATTTTTAGTTCAGAATTAGGATTCGCATCTTCAATTTCTATCGAATTATTATTTATCCAATCTATCGTTTCCTTGTTTTGAGAATTCATTAGAAATGGTAAAATAAATATGAAAATTGAAAATATTATTTTCATTCGTAATTTTTGTTTTAAATGTTTTACAACGTTTAGTATAAGAAATGTAGGGCAGAAGATAAGCACTGCATTTCGGGTTTAACACTTAACCAAATATAATATTTTGCTTTTATCTTTTTTATTGAAAATGCTAAATTTTATATTTGGTGGACTTTGTAAATAAACACAGGACTTTGGAGTTAACACAAAAGCCCTATGTTTTTTTATACATTGTTAGGTACAGTTTTCTTGTATATATTTAATTTCATCTTCTGTTACCTTTTGAGGTTTAAAGGTTATTTTATCAGGGCCATCAATACACCCATATATTTTTGGGTTTGAATTATTTGGGTTTTCGGTAAATATTAATGTTATAGTAAATGTTTGTTTCTCTACTTTTCCAATATGAATTTCAGACTTTTTAATTTCATAAATATTACCTTGTTCAATTACTTCTTCACTTATAATGTTAAGATTAAATTTTGAGTCTGTTCTATTTAGTATTCTTGTGTTTTTTTCTTCATATGTGCCTTCATAAAGTGCGTGAGTATATGGTTCTTCATTGAATGAATTAAAAAGTATGTTTTTTATATTACCCATATAAACATAACTCGTAATGTTATAATAATGGTTATGAATATTTAGTTTATCTTGGATTGACTCCCTATTATCTGGCCAAATATGTATTCGGATTTTGGCATCATCACTATACTTGTATAGTTCAGAATAATAAAATCCTAAGGGGTGTTTCAATAAAACTATTTCATTTATTTTATTAATTATCTCTTTACAAGCATTGTGGATTTTATTTGTATCTTTATTAGCATAACTTTCTCTTAATTGAGTAAAATAAAGTTCAGAAAATTGATTTTTTTTCATTTAAAATAGCTGTTAATTCTTTTAGATACTCTTCGTTTAAATTAAAATTATATTCTTCAGAAATCCTTTTAACTAAACTTTCGTCAATTTCCGTTTTTCTATTAATATCTTTTACTTGTTCAATTTCAATTTTTTTTGATTGATTTCCTATTTGTGTAATTTCTTCTTTAAAAGTCTTATACAAAAAAGCATCTTTTGTTGATGAAATAGCAAAATCTCGTTTATCTTCTTTGGTTATAATGCAGTTAAAATCATTAATATCAATTCTAGTTGTAGTATATGTTTTCTTTAAAAATATATCAATTTTAATTAAGTTATACATTGATTTATAAATTATGGCATTGAATATTGTAGCCAAAATTTGAGATTTCAAAAAATCTTCTGTCCAAGTAAAATCTGAATTTATATTTGAATTTAAAGAGTTTTTAAAATTCACATAATTCTTACAGGCATCATCATTTTCATAATCAATTATACATATTTTTAAATTAATAGTAGAATTACTTTTACCAGCTTTTTTTGCTAATTTAGGAATAGTTACGTTTCTGGTGTACCTTCCTGCTCCACCAGAGAAATACCAAAAGGTAGATTTTTTTCTCCCTATTTCAAAACTATCTGAAATTCTTATAGGTTCTATTATTTCAAGTTTACTTTCTTCATCAGGAACTTCAATTTTAAAAAGGAAAATCCCAATTATTATTGAAACTATTAACGAGGTTATTATTTTGTCTATAATCATTGTTAATACCTTTGCGGTTTCATTATGTGGGCACAACAAATGATTATTTATGAAGTATTTTGATGAGAGAAGTGCAATTATTATTAGTATACAATAAATAATAAATGCGTTCCTTTTTTTATTATGTTTTAAGATTGTTTTCATTTTTTTTGAATTGTACCTAACTCCGTATAAACCATACGCAGCCAAATTCATGTTTTAAATTCCCAAGCTAACATACTCAAAAAAACAATAAAAACAGCGGTTTCTGATTCATTTTCAGCTTTTTAACATTCATAAATAATAATCGTTTACAAACGACTACAAACATTTACAAACGATTTTAAGTAATTAATTACCGAATAAAATTTGCAAGCTGTTAGATATTTGCAGTGTTGAAACCATTGAGGTTCAATAGTATTAACTGTTTAACGAGCTTACTATAGATGGTAGGCATTAAAAAATTTAAATTATGAATGCACTTAGAAACAAAGTACAGTTGATTGGTAGATTAGGGCAAGACCCAGAAATTGTAAATTTTACCGATGGTAATAAAATGGCGAAGTTTTCGCTAGCTACCGACGATAGCTACAAAGACAAAAACGGCAACAAAGTAGAACGTGCTTACTGGCACAATATTGTGGTTAGAGGCGGCCTTGTAAAGGTTGTTGAAAACTATGTTACAAAAGGAAAAGAAATTGCCATAGAAGGCAAATTAACAAACCGTAGTTACGATGATAAAGATGGCACTAAACGTTACGTTACCGAAATTGTTTGTAACGAACTCCTTATGCTAGGTAAATAATACTTAACGTAAATACATTTTTTAAAAGCAGCATCTAATTGAGGGATTAGGTGTTGCTTTTTTCTACATCAGTATAGCAAATTAAAAACCACATTGATTAAAATTTAACCCATAAACTTCTGAAATTAAATCTGAAATTTATTTCAATAAAAGCATATTGAAAGAATTTACACCTATTAAAAACATCGTTGAAATACATTTTTAAACGTCAAAATACGATATTAATGTTAATAAAATTTAATAACAAACATTTATTACCTATGTTTGGCCTGTTTAATGCATCCCCCTACATGAAACAGTTTTTAGCTTTAATCTACTTATTCAGTCTGTGCCTGTACGCACAAGACGATGTCTACTTTCCTGAAAAGAGTAAAGGAGAATTATATGAATATGCTCAGTTTACCAACGCTGGTAGCTTAAACATAAAACTTAACGATGTTACCCAAAGCCCACTACTCCATTTTGAAAATTTAGAATCGAACAACCAAAGTGTTGGTTTTACATCTGATAGTTATTGGATTCGTTTTAAACTCCAAAATAGCGGCGCAGAATCTAAAACCTACTATTTAGAAACCGGACGCCCTGTAACCGATCATGCAGAACTTTATCAAATTTCTAAAGCTGAAACTAAAGTGTTTAAAAGTGGTGACCAAATAGATTTTGAAGATAAACAGGTGAAACATAGATCTACAATTTTCAAAATCAATTTACCTCCAAATGAAACTCAACAAATTTATATTCATCTAAAAAGTGATGGAGAAACCATAAACCTACCTTTAAATTTATACAGCGAAGATTCTTTTTGGAAAACAAATTACTTCCAACAATTATTTTTAGGTCTTTTTTATGGCCTACTCCTTTTAGCTGGTATTATTTACTTGTTTTTTTACAGCACCATAAAAGAAAAAGCCTTTTTGTATTATGGTATCTATGTATTTTCAATTTGCTTTATGCAAGCGGCTTTAGATGGTTTTATACACGAGTATATTTTTACAGATGCAAGCTTTCTTAATAGCCGAATAGTACTAATAACCGCCTTGTTTTCTAACTTTTATCTGCTTAAATATTGCGAATATTTTTTACAAGTAGACACGCATTTAAAATCTTTTAAAACGGCATACTACGTAGCTTACGGTATTATTGGATTCTTGTTTACATTGCTATTTGTAAACTCCAAATCTTTAGAAATCGCCTACCCAATAAGTAACTTAAATGGCTTATATAGCTTAATTTTAATACTATCTAGTGTATTTACATTACGCTATAAGCGCATTAAAATAGATCCTTATTTCTCTTTTGGTATTTTGTTTTTAGTAATTGGCTTACTCGGTTTTGTAATGAATAATTTAAGCCTACTACCAAACAACTTTTTCACATTGAATAGCTCTAAATTCGGATCTGGGTTAGAGGTAATTTTCTTATCACTTTCCATGACGAACTTGATAAAATACATGCGTATTCAAAAAGAAAAACTACAAAAAGAAGCGTTAATAAAATCGGAAGAAATAGGTGAGCTTAAAACTTATTTCATGTCTAACATGAGCCACGAACTTAGAACACCTATTAACGCCATTATGGGTATTGCTGAAATTGAATTAGGCCGTCAAAAGAATAAGAAAACAAATGAATCTTTCGAAATCATAAAAAATGCGTCGTTAAGCCTACTAAGTAACGTGAATGATATTATCGATTTTGAAAAAATTGAAAACGATAAATTACATCTAAGCCCTACCGTTTTTAATCCTGCTATTAAATTACAGGAAATTAGCGCCAATTGGAAAATTGAAGCAGAGAAAAAAGGACTCATCTACAAGTTTGATTTAGATAACAGAATTCCAAAAAAAATACTAGCCGACTCCACACGTTTTGTGCAAGTAATAAATAACGTGTTGGCAAATGCTTTAAAATTTACCGACAAAGGGAATATTTATTTTAAGTTGATTTGCAATGAAATAAACGCGGATACCTGCCAGTTTTCTATTCAAATTTCGGACACAGGTATTGGCATAGACCAAAATTCTATAAAAAATGTATTTGAAAGTTTTAGTCAAATGCGACTAAATCATAAACGTGAATTTGGGGGTATTGGCCTAGGCTTAACCATAGTTTACCATATCGTTAAACTATTTGATGGCGAAATAAAAATTACCAGCAAAATAAATCAAGGTACAAACGTATTTATTAATTTAAACTTCCGATACATTTCCGAAGAACAACCTGCAGTAAAAAACATTATTAACTCCCATAAAGACAAGCCTTTGAAAATCTTAATAGCAGAAGACAATAAGATAAACCAAATGGTTTTATCTCGAATTTTAAAGACCAAAAAGAATATTTCATTCACAGTTACCAACAACGGAAAAGAAGCTATAGAAATGCTTAAAACCGAAACTTTTGATATTATTTTAATGGATTTACAAATGCCAATTATGGATGGTTACGAAGCCACATCCATCATTAAAGGCGGCAATTTAGGCTCTGTAATAGCGGGTATCCCAATTATAGCGATAACAGCAGATGCTATAGACGAAACTAGAGCACACGTTCTAAAACTCGGTATGTGCGATTACATTACCAAACCATTGAATCAAGATTTATTATTCGAAAGAATATACACGCACTGCTTCCCAGATGATAATATTTTGAAAATTGCTTAGTTTAAAACTTAGTATTAAACATTATCAATATTAAAATACCCACCTTTATTTTCCTTGCGCTCTATAGATTGGTTTACAATTAAATGAGCAACGTTTAGCATATTACGTAATTCGCACAGCGAGGTTGTTATTTTCGACTTTTTATAAAAAGCCTCTACCTCATCATAAATTAAGTCTAATCGCTTAATAGCACTCTTAAGCCTATCATCACTACGCACAATACCAACATAATCACGCATAATAGCTTGTAATTGTTTTAAATTATGCTGAATAATAACGTGCTCTTTAGCAATAGTTGTACCCTTATCATCCCAGTCAGGAATATCTAAATCAAAAGTTTCTAAAGTATTTTTACTATGAAATTTAAAAATATTATGTGCATAAACCATAGCCTCTAGCAAAGAGTTTGATGCCAACCTATTTGCACCGTGAAGTCCTGTTTTAGTACATTCTCCACAAGAAAATAGATTTTTAATAGATGTTCTTCCATCCATATCTACATCAATACCACCACACAAATAATGCGAGGCTGGCACCACAGGAATCCAATCAGTTTTTATATCAATATGGTTATCTAAACATTTTTGGTAAATATTAGGAAAGTGTGCTTTGAAACCATCAATATCTAAATGAGAACAATCTAAAAACACATGCGTTTCCCCCGATTTTTTAAGCTCACTATCAATACTTTGAGACACAATATCGCGCGACGCTAATTCGGCACGATCATCATAATCAGGCATAAAACGATGTCCATTTTTGTCGCGTAAATACGCTCCAAAACCACGTACGGCCTCAGATATTAAAAAAGAAGATTGATCGCCACGAACATCATACAGAGCTGTAGGATGAAACTGTACAAACTCCATATCGGAAATTTTAGTTTTGGCACGGTATGCCATAGCAATACCATCTCCTGTAGCAATAACAGGGTTAGTGGTGTGTCCGTAAACACGACCAATACCACCAGAAGCTAACAATGTGCTTTTAGCTTTTATGGTGAAAATTTCGCCCGATTTTTGATTTAAAACATAAGCACCATAACAACCTTTCTCTAAAGGCTTAGGCCTTTCAATATGATGATTTGTAATTAAATCGATAGCAAAATGATGCGGTAATAAGGTAATATTTGGTAATTGATGTACACGCTTTAATAAAGCCATTTCAATTTCAAAACCTGTAATATCTTTATGGTGTACAATACGAAATTCCGAATGCCCACCTTCTTTACCTAAATCTAAATTTCCGCTAGCATCTTCATCAAAATTAGCGCCCCATTCTAGTAATTCTTTTAATCGATTTGGCCCTTCATTTACAACCATTTCCACAACCTCCTTACTACAAAGTCCGTCCCCCGCAATTAACGTATCGTCTACATGCTTTTTAAACGAATCTTTTTCGTGATTTAAAACAATGGCCACACCACCTTGAGCATATTTAGTATTAGATTCTTCCTCCGAAGCTTTTGTTACAATAACAACATTTCTCTCGGGGAATTTCTCTGCAATTTTAACCGAAAATGTTAATCCTGCAATACCTGAACCAATTACTAAATAGTCTGCCTTTATCATATTATTTTGAAAGTTCTAACATACGCTCAATTGGCAATAATGCACGTTCACGAATTTTCTCGTCAACATCAATCTGTGGCGATTCGTTAAGCAAACAATCATATAATTTCTGCATGGTATTCATTTTCATGAAATGACATTCACTACAAGCACAAGTATTATCCTCCTTGGCTGGCGCCGGAATTAATTCTGTATCTGGCATTTCTTCTTGCATTTTGTGCAAAATCCCTGCTTCGGTAGCTACAATAAATTTCTCGTTAGCATGCTCTCTAACAAAGTTTATCATTCCAGAGGTAGAACCAATATAAGCAGCCGTATCTAAAATATGAGTTTCAGATTCTGGATGTGCTATAATTTTATGCTCCGGATATTTTTTATGTAATTCAATTAATTTATCGATTGAAAATGCTTCGTGCACAATACAACTACCATCCCAAAGTAGCATATCCCGACCTGTTTCGTTTATTATATATTGTCCTAAATTTCTATCTGGAGCAAATATAATTGGCGTTTCTTTTGGTATAGATTGTACTATTTTCAATGCATTGGAAGATGTACAAACAATATCACTTAGCGCCTTAATTTCAGCCGAACAGTTTACATAAGTAATCACCACATGGTCTGGGTGTTTTTTAGTAAACGCAGCAAAATCTTCTGGAGGACAAGAATCGGCTAAAGAACAACCTGCATTCAAATCTGGTAAAACAACTGTTTTAGATGGGTTTAAAATCTTTGCAGTTTCCGCCATAAAATGCACACCTGCAAACACAATAATATCAGCATCGGTTTCAGCAGCTTTTTGAGACAAGCCTAAACTATCACCAACATAATCGGCAATATCTTGTATTTCTGGCACCTGATAATAGTGCGCCAAAATAACGGCATTCTTCTCTTTTTTTAAGCGTTGTATTTCTTTCACTAAATCCATAGTAATCCTCATTTAACTGCAAATATCTTAATTAAAATGCGTATTAAATTCAGAATACCTTAAAAAAACCATGAGAATAAAAAACCAGCATTCTTTTTATAAAATCATTAAATTATTGTTAAGTAAACTCTTAAATAAATGTCAAAAAACAAAAAGCGTTTTGCGAAAAACCACAAAACGCTTTAGATTTAAGCTTTAATAGTTAAGCTTTCTATTTCTAATTGAATCTCGTTTAACGTTAATTCCCCTTTAAAAAGTTCAGACAAAACAGATGCCTTAATATCTACAAATTCATTTTTTACATCATTAAAAAGCGATTGATAATACGCCACACCGGCTTTCATGTTCTTTGTAAAATTCAATAAGTATTTTTCTTCTTTTTTATTCATCGACACTCGAGCCTCAGCTAGTTTGTTTTTTAAGAAATCGATATAAATATCAAGCTCTTTAATAAACAAATTAGGTCTATCTGTTCTGGAAACCATATTATCTCGCCCGTAAATATGATCGGTCATATTTTTTAAACTCATTACCTTAGAATAATATGCCATATTAGGTCCCGGACAAACAGAAACACCTTCGCCTTCCGTTTTTGTATCTAAACCGTAAGCCAAAAGCGCAGAAGTACCCAAACCAACACAAGTACAAGATTTTTCAATAATTTTATTGTATTGGTTTTGATAATCTTCCGGAGATAATTCTTGGTCTTTTAAAGCTTTTATTTTAAAATGTTGATATTCTCTAGATGCCGTACAAACACCTGTTTCTTTAAACTCTTTGTTCATGGCTACAAATTTCTTTGGGCACGAACTTCCTGGTCTACCTTTATCTATTCTAACCTGCTTTTCAGCATCTTTTGTATTATCTTTTAGATTATTAAAAGGCACACCTAACGGAGAAATATCACTTAAATACAAGTCGCTTTCTTCAGCTTTAGCTAGTTTACTCAGCGTATCTTTATCTACAGTTGTAGCTTCTGGAACTAACAAAAATGGACTACCCCAGCCTACAGAATCTAAGTTGTAATGTTTCATTAAAAACTCATGCTCTTCAAAAGTTCCAACACCTCCTTGTGCTGTAATTTCAAAGTTTAATTCTTGTTTTGGTATGGCTTTATTTTGATTTAAAAGCTCCTGACTTAAAACACTATAAATTGTTTTTTGAAGCTCATCTCTATGCGCTTTAAACTCAGCCAAAACAGGCCCTAAAAGATAACCTTCTGTAGCAAAAGCATGACCGCCACAATTTAAACCAGACTCTATTCTATATTCCGAAACCCATAAGCCTTTTTTGGCTAGAAACTTCCCTTGAATTAAGGCCGATCTATAATCGCTAACCTTTAAAATAATACGTTTTTTAAATGCACCATTTTCATCTGGAAAGAAATCATTAAACTGAGACATATACGCATATAATCTCGGGTTCATACCAGCAGAAAGCACTACAGACGAATTTAATTTACTATTAGCAAAACCACGTAATGCAGCATGTGCATCGTTAAATTCTACAGGTAATTTTTCATCTTTTATATAGTTATCTTTATCAACTTTCGTCATGATATTAACATCAATCGCGCCCATAGATAAATTGTTACTCACCCAGTTTTTAACCTTAGAGAAATCTAATTCTTTAGACGTTAGTTTTTCGAATTCAGCCTTTATTTTAGAGCCATCGGGCAACATGCTGATATAATTAAAAAGTTCTTCGCTTTTTTCTGTCGAAACATTTTTTAATTCTTCAAATTTCTTACCCGCTAAATCGCTAATTAAATTTAAATAAGAGGTAATTCTTTTTGCTCTAAAATCTTCTATTTTATCCGAAATTTCATGGTAAGGCACCTCAAACTTTTCGCTGTACATTTTTCGTAATTTTTCAAGCAGAATATCATCTACCAAAGAAATTACAGAATCCATACCGTATTGCGCAACTTTTAATGGAGTATCTATTGTAAATCCTATTCCCATTACAGGAATATGAAATGAATGTGTGTTTTTCATATTAATTGAATTAATCAACAAATGTAGACTAGGAATAGATTGATAAAAATGACATATATCATACTTTAAGAATGTACAATGTTTTTATTTCTGAGTCTTATTGTAAAGAAAAGCTGAGATTCCAGTATTTGCCATTATAAAGAATATGGCATTATCAACTTTTTTTTTAATTATTCATAATAAGGAATCTACAAACAACAAAAATTGATAAAACTTCAAACAGCTTTCGCTCTTTAAGATTTCCTTTAGTACTTTTATGTTTTAATTTTAGAATAGAAAGAAAAAGATGTCTGTAGAGCCAAAATTAACACGATTTAATCAAAGTGTGTTGTCTAAATACCAAATTTACAATAGTATTTTTATGACACTACCTTTTGATACTATTACAAAAACCGGCGTATTACTGCCGTTGTTTCACGAAACTTGCGAAAAAGGATTTGCACAAGGTGATAACCCAACAACCATTGTAGATACGTTTTTCCAAAAATATCAAGGTCGTAGATCTGAAGAAAGTCAAATAAACCTATTATTCCGTTTTATTCAATATATAGAGCGCCAAGTGGTGTTGTTTGATGCCGTAGAAGATGCTGCTTTCCCTATTGTAAACAATATGGATGGTATTGGCACACTTAGAAACCTTAAAGAAAAAGCAACTTCAGAAAATAAATTAGAACTTCTTCAACAATACCTAGAAGAGTTTAAAGTACGTATTGTTTTAACGGCTCACCCTACTCAATTTTACCCAGGTTCGGTTTTAGGTATTATTACCGATTTATCGAAAGCTGTTAAAGAAAACAACCTAAATGGCATTAACGATTTGTTTGCACAATTAGGGAAAACACCTTTCTTTAAGCGTGAAAAACCAACACCTTATGATGAAGCAAAAAGCTTAATTTGGTATTTAGAAAACGTATTTTACAAATCGTTTGGAGATATTTACAACTATATCCAAACTAACATTTACGACGATACTAAAAAGCATAACGAAATAATTAACATTGGCTTCTGGCCAGGTGGCGATAGAGACGGAAATCCGTTTGTAAAACCGAACACAACAATAAAAGTTGCTAAAAAATTAAAACAAGCTATACTTAAAAAGTATTATGCCGATTTAAAAAACCTAAGACGTAAACTTACGTTTAGAGGTGTAGAAGAGCGTATTATTAAGCTAGAAACTATTTTATACAACTTTAGTATAAACTTAAATACCGAAAAAACAATTACAGCTCAAGAGCTGCTTAACGAATTATTAAGCATTAGAGACGTTATAGAAGCCGACCACCAATCGCTTTACATCAACGAAATTAACAGCTTAATTAATAAAATTAATCTTTTTGGTTTCAACTTTGCAACTTTAGATATTAGACAAGATAGCCGTATTCACCATACCGTGTTCACTACAGTTATCGATAAGTTAATAGAAAACAATCACCCATCGTTTCCTAAAAACTATCACGATTTAACAGATGATGAGCAAGTTAAAATCTTATCAGAAGTAAGTGGAGATAAAATTGATATCGATGTTTTTGAAGACGAAATGGTAAGCAACACGCTTAAAACCATTAAGGCCATCAAAAAAATACAGAAAACTAATGGTGAGCGCGGTGCAAACCGTTACATTATTAGTAACAACCAAACTGCATTAAACGTTATGCAACTTTTTGCAATGCTAAAATTAGTAGCATTCCAAGACTATTTAACGGTAGATGTTGGTCCACTTTTTGAAACTATACCAGATTTAGAAAACGCACCAGACGTAATGGAGCAGCTTTACAGCAACCCTACTTACCGTGCACATCTAGAAAAAAGAGGAAACAAGCAAACTATTATGCTAGGTTTCTCTGACGGAACAAAAGATGGTGGATACCTTATGGCAAACTGGGGTATTTACAAAGCTAAAGAGCGCCTAACAGCCATTTCTAGAAAACATGGTATTACAGCCATTTTCTTTGACGGTCGTGGCGGACCTCCTGCTCGTGGTGGTGGAAAAACACACCAGTTCTACTCATCTTTAGGTCCAACAATCGAGGATAAAGAAGTACAATTAACCATACAAGGGCAAACTATCAGTTCTAATTTCGGAACTCTAGACTCATCTCAATACAACTTAGAACAATTAATAAGTTCTGGTATTTCTAACCGCATTGGCAAAAATAACGAAGCCATGAGTGAGGAAGACAAAATTGTAATGAACGACCTAGCCGAAACAAGTTACACCGCTTACAAAGACTTTAAAGGTCATGCCATGTTTATACCATATTTGGAGCGCATGAGTACTTTAAAATACTATGCAAAAACAAATATTGGTTCACGTCCATCAAAACGAGGCACATCAGATAAGTTAGTCTTTTCAGATTTAAGAGCCATTCCTTTTGTAGGGTCTTGGAGTCAGTTAAAACAAAACGTACCAGGATTCTTTGGTGTTGGTAAAGCATTAAAAGCTTACGAAGACCGCGGAGAATTCCATAAAGTTGAACAACTTTACAACAACTCAAAATTCTTTAAAACACTGTTAGAAAACAGTATGATGTCTTTAACTAAATCGTTTTTCGATTTAACAAAATACATGTCTAAAGACGAAGAATTTGGTGCATTTTGGGATATTATTTATAACGAATACCTATCAACAAAATCCTTACTTTTAAAACTAACCGGTTATAAAGAACTTATGGAAAACGAGCCAGCAGGCCGTGCCTCTATTCAAGTTCGTGAATCTATTGTGTTACCATTGTTAACAATACAACAATACGCGCTTAAAAAGATTCAAGAATTAGAAAAAGCCGAAGTTAGAGACGAAGAACAAATTAAAATATTTGAAAAAATTGTTACCCGTTCATTATTCGGAAACATTAATGCAAGTAGAAACTCTGCATAATAAAACATTCAAATTAAATATAAAAAGCCTCCAACTATGGGGGCTTTTTTACGTTAAAACACCTTCTATTATTTTTATTAGGGCGCAACCCCAAAAAGGGGTCGGGCTATACGCTACAAGTCCGCGCTACCGCAATTACCATTGCAGCAGCTGTGGGCTTTTCACTACTATCCCTTGCGCATATATCGCAGCGATAGTTTAACCATACAAACACTACCCCTAGACGCCAAATAAACAAACAAAAGCATACTGAACATCCAAACGATAACATCTAAAAAATTCATCAAACAAAAAAGGTGTTTTGCATAAAGCAAAACACCTTTTTAAAATAATATAATTGATCAGTTAAATAGTTCTCTTCTAGTGATCGTTAGATCTAAAATCTGGATAAGCTTCCATGCCATGCTCATGAGCATCTAAACCTTCTAGCTCTTCTCTTTCAGAAACTCTAATACCAACAACCTTCTTCAAGGTAAATATAATAATAAAAGAGGTTACTAAACAAAAACCAGCATAACAAGCTACACCAATTAATTGCGCCAAGAAGTTATGTTCTGGGTTTGTAGAAAAGATACCTACTGCTAAAGTTCCCCAAATACCACAAACTAAATGCACAGCAATAGCACCTACAGGATCATCAAGTTTTAAAGCATCTACACAACTAACAGCTAAAACAATAAGTATACCTGCTACAGCACCAATAATAATAGCACTTGTAGGCGACATAACATCTGCCCCAGCAGTAATACCAACTAAACCACCTAAAATACCATTTAAAAACATGGTTAAATCTAGGTTTTTATATTTAATAAAAGTGAATAAAGCAGCAACCACACCACCAGCAGCAGCAGCTAAACACGTTGTTACTAGAGTTAAAGATGTTAATTCCGGATTAGCAGAAAGCACAGACCCTCCGTTAAAACCAAACCATCCTAACCAAAGGATTAAAACACCTGCCGTTGCTAACGGTATATTATGACCAGGAATAGCCTGAGGTTCTCCATTTTTAAATTTACCAATACGCGGGCCTAATAAGAAAACAGCAACTAATGCTGCCCAACCACCTACAGAATGCACTAAGGTAGAACCTGCGAAATCGTAAAAACCTAATTGATCTAAAAATCCGCCACCCCATTTCCATGAGCCAGCAACTGGGTAAACAAACCCAACGTAGATAATAGTAAAAATCATAAAAGGTCCAATTTTCATACGTTCGGCAACAGCTCCAGAAACAATAGTTGCAGCAGTTGCAGCAAACATACCTTGAAACAAGAAATCTGTCCAATACGTATAACCTTCATTATATGTTAAATCTAGAGCACCTTCCGCAGTTAACGGAGCCTCTAAACCAAAGCCTGCAAAACCAAAAATTCCAGCAGAACCTTCAGCAAAACCAGGGTACATTAAATTAAAACCTACTAAACAGTAAAGAAGTAAGCCGATAGTTATTATAAGAATATTTTTAAATAATATGTTTAATGTGTTTTTTTGTCTTGTTAGCCCAATTTCTAAAAATGCAAAACCAGTATGCATAAAGAAAACTAAGGCCGTACAGATCATCATCCATACATTATTTATTGTAAGTAATTCCATTTTGTTAGTTTAATTGTGTTATTTATTTTAATGTGTCACTACCTTTTTCTCCGGTTCTAATTCTGTAACACTCTTGTACATCTGATACAAATATTTTACCATCACCAACTTCTCCTGTTCCAGCAGAGTTAATAATTGTTTTTACGGTAACATCGGCAAAATCATCATTTACAACTATAGATAAATATCTACGTTGTATATCACTAGTACTATAACTAACACCACGATAAACATGCCCCTCTTTTTCGTTTCCAAGACCAGTTACGTCCCAGTAAGAGAAAAATATTACACCAACATCATGCAAAGCTTCTTTCACTACACGATATTTGGATTTCCGAATAATGGCTTCAATTTTTTTCATAATTTCATTTCTTAAATATGTTTAGTTTGTTAAGGTAAAAATTATTTGAATTCTATAAAACTAGAAGTTCAAAAGGTTTTTTTGAATTATCATAAACGCTTAAAAAGATGCCTTTTTGAGGCATCTTTTTAATCATTTATAGTAAATAATAGTTTTTATTCTTCGTCGATCTCTCTTTGTCTCTTACCATGGTAAGCGATAGATCCATGCTCTGTCCAGTCAAGACCAGCAATTTCTTCTTTTTCTGTAACTCTTAATCCAATAGTTTTCTTCATAATAAATAAGAAAACAAAAGACAAAACAATAGCCCAAGCTGCGTAAGCTAAAACTCCAATAGCTTGTGCGCCTAATTGAGCAGCACCTCCACCATTAAGAATTCCAATTCCAGCATCACCATCGATACCCCAAAGACCTATAACTAAAGTTCCCCAAGCACCGCAAATACCGTGTACTGAAATAGCACCTACAGCATCATCAATTTTTAATGTTTTTTCTACAAAACCAATTGAAAATACAACAAGAATACCACCAACAAGACCAGCTAATACAGCACCACCTTCGCTCATGTTTCCACAACCAGCAGTAATACTTACTAAACCAGCAAGTGCACCATTTAAAGTCATACTTAAGTTTGGTTTTCCATTTTTAATCCATGTTAAAAGTAAAGCACCTAAAGCACCAGCAGAAGCTGCTAAGTTTGTTACTAAAACAACTTGAGAAGCTGCAGTAGCATCATCACCACCCCAAGCTAATTGAGAACCACCATTAAAACCGAACCATCCTAACCAAAGAATAAATACACCTAAAGTAGCATACATTTGGTTGTGACCGTGCATTTCAACAGGCTTACCATCTAAGAATTTCCCAATTCTAGGACCTACCATCCAAGCAGCAACAAGTGCAGCCCATCCACCAACAGAGTGAACAATAGATGATCCAGCAAAATCGATAAATTCAGCAGGCATAATACCATCAGTGTTGTTTAACCAACCACCGTTCCATTCCCAACCACCAGCGATAGGGTAAATAAAAGCAGTTAAAACAATACTAAAAATAGCGTAAGTTGTATATTTTGTTCTTCCGGCTACAGCACCAGAAACAATAGTTGCAGCAGTTGCAGCAAATACAGTTTGGAAGAATAAATCGGCAGCACCTTGAGAGAATGTAAAACCTCCCCAGTGGAAAAATCCACCACCTTGATCTGCTCCGTACATTAAAGAGTATCCTATAAACCAGAAGGCTAAAGAACCTACTGCAATATCTAGGAAGTTTTTCATGGCAATGTTTACAGCATTCTTAGAATCTGTCATTCCAGACTCAACTAAGAAAAAACCTGCTTGCATAAAGAATACCAGAATACCAGAGATTAGCATCCACATCATCCCCATATCACCTTCAATAGCAGCGGTATCTTGAATTAATAAAGGTAAATTTAATATTGACATCATATTATATTTTTTTGGTTAGTTAATAATAGCACTATTAAATCCCCGCTTTAAAAACGAGGATTTATAATATTGTAAACTTAGAAAGAGTAAATTGCAGCTAAAGTAAATGCAGCTAAGCTTTTAGAAGCTACCCCATCACTATCTGGAAAATTAATTACATCTTCAGAAGCACTATCTAAACGTAATTCAGGCTTAATAATTAAATTTTCTAAAGCATAACTACCTGTTAATGTTACTCCTAAAATACTCTCGTCTGCTGATAAATTTCCTAAAACTCCTCCATCTTCAAGTTGTTGAAAATATTCTGCTCTTAATCCTACTGTAAAAGAATCAGAAGTTGCTAATTGAGGGTATAATGCCGCGCCGTAAAAACCAGCACCGTCATTATCTTGGTAAGCAGCATTTATCCCTAAAAAGAAATCATCAGACAAATCAAAACCACCTGTATAGTCTACTTCAAATCCAAGACCTGCACCACCATCATAATAAAAGTTTAAGAATTGTCCAGAATACCCTAATTGAGCACCTAATGCATAATCCCCTGTCATGTTATTATTAACATCAGTAACATTCATTAAAGCAGCCATTAAACTAAAATCATCAGATAAAGCAAAATCTGCTTTTAAACCAACATGAGAAAACGGACCATAAGAGAATAAATAAGAAGTACTATAGTTAAAGTTACCTACTGGAGATATTACTTCGTAACCTAAGTACGTATTAAAACGCCCCATTGTTAGTGTTGTGCTTTCAGATACATTCCAATAAGCATATAATTGATTAATAAAAACATCTGAACCCGACCCTACAGCCTGTAAACCTCTAGTTCCAAAAGCTAAATCTGCTACCATACCAGTTGTTGCACCTTCGTAAGAAGCAATAATGTTAGCCATTCCTAATGCAAAACCTGTTTGATCAGCAAATGAAGACTCAGTTGCTGGAGATCCAACATCCGATGCAGTTAAAACAGTTCTGTAGTAAGCATCTACACTACCACTAATTGATAATTTTGATTTCTCTTCTTCCTGTGCAAATAAGCTACATGCTGCAAAAAGCATTGAAAGTGTGATAATTTTTTTCATAATTGTGTTTATTTTAAAGTTATAAGTTATTGGTTTATTCGTTAAGAACACTCCAAAACTAGGGCAAAATATTTTAAACCCCTCAAAAAACAGGGGTAATTCATTAACTTTTATCAATTACATAATTTTATCCCTTGTTTTTTAGGGGTATCTTCATAAATATTTTTATTTTTTGATTTTTCAACAAACACATTGTTTGAATTATTGTCAGTCTTTTACAAAATTTTATAGCATTCTTTCTATTAAAGACACCAAACATTACCATTAATTCATATATCTATAATATTGACTAAAAAAACCGAATTGAGTATTTATTAAAAAACAGACATATTATTGATATATACCTATTTTAATCTTCGCTTCGCCTAAAAAATCGAAATAATGATTTACGGTTATGGTATATTAAATAGGAGTACATATCTTTACAATTCAACTCAAGTTTTTAAACGATTATGCTGAAGAAACAAGGACTCTATTTACCGGAATTTGAACACGAAAACTGTGGCGCTGGTTTTATTTGTAATCTTAAAGGAGAAAAAACAAATCAAATTATTCACGACGCGTTAGAAATTCTAGTAAAATTAGAACACCGTGGTGGCGTTAGTGCCGACGGAAAAACTGGTGATGGTGCTGGTTTATTAATTGATATCCCACACGACTATTTTAAACGCGTATGCGATTTCAATATTCCAGAACAAAGAGAATACGCCGTAGGTATGGTGTTTTTACCAAAGGTAACAAACCAATATAATTTTTGTAAAACTACTTTCGAAAACGAAATTAAAGGGCAAGGGCTTTCTATTTTAGGATGGCGTGAAGTTCCTGTAGATTCGTCTCAACTAGGCCCTATCGCTTTAGCATCTGAACCTAATATTGAGCAGCTATTTGTTGGCAAAACAGAAGACATTACTGATGCCGATTTTAAAGCTAAATTATATGCTGCAAGAAAAATAACAGAACACACTATTAGTCAATCTAAAATTTCTGAAAGCAACTACTTCTACGTACCAAGTTTCTCTACTAGCACGTTAATATATAAAGGTATTATTATGCCTGAAGATATTGGACCATACTATACAGATTTACAACAAATAGATTTAGTAACTCGTTTAGCGCTGGTTCACCAACGTTTCTCAACGAATACTATGCCAACTTGGGAGTTGGCACAACCGTTTAGATACATGTGCCAGAATGGTGAAATTAACACCCTTCGTGGAAATGTGAGTAGAATGCGTGTTCGTGAAGAAATCATGAAATCTGATGTTTTTGGACCGCAAATAGATAAATTATTCCCAATTATTCTTCCAGGAAAATCCGATTCGGCTTCTATGGATATGGTTGTAGAATTATTAACACACACAGGCAGATCGTTACCAGAAATCATGATGATGATGATTCCTGAAGCATGGGAGAAGCATGCTACCATGTCTGAAGAGCGTAAAGCTTTTTACGAGTACAACGCATGTATCATGGAACCTTGGGATGGTCCAGCGTCTGTACCATTTACAGATGGCGATTATGTTGGAGCTTTATTAGATAGAAATGGTTTAAGACCTTCTCGATATACAATAACTAAAAGTGGTAAATTAATCATGTCATCAGAGATTGGTGTGGTTGATATTGCTCCCGAAGATGTTGAAAGACACGGACGTTTAGAGCCAGGAAAAATGTTCTTGGTAGACATGAACAAAGGTCGTATTATCGAAGATGAAGAAATAAAAAGTAAAATTGTTTCAGAAAGACCATATAAAGAATGGTTAGACAATACAAGATTACACTTAAAAGACGTTCCTTATAACAACGAAACCTGTTCGATAGAAACTATTGATATCAAAACAAGACAACGTTTATTTAACTATACGTTTGAAGATATTCAAGAAGTTATTACACCAATGGCAATTGTTGGTAAAGAAGCTTTAGGTTCTATGGGTATCGATACACCATTAGCAGTTTTATCGGATAGACCTCAACTTATTTCAAACTACTTCAAACAATTATTCGCACAAGTAACAAACCCACCGTTAGATGGTATTCGTGAAGAAATTGTAACTGATATTAGTTTAAACCTTGGTAAAGACAGAAATATTTTCAGTATTACCGATAGACAATGTAGAAAACTTAAAATTCAAAATCCGGTAATTTCTAATCCCGATTTAGAAAAAATAAGAAATATTTCAATTGAAGGTTTTAAAGCTGAAACGATTCAAATGTTATATCCAAAAACACAAGGACTTAATGGTCTGGAAGATGCTTTGGAAGACGTTATAGTACAGATAGAAAAAGCATTAGATCGCAAAACAAACATCATTATCCTTTCAGATAGAGGTGTAAATCAAGAATTTGCTCCAATACCTTGTTTATTAGCTTGTTCTTATGTAAACCACCAATTAAACCGTTTACGTAAGCGTTCTTACTTCGATATTATTATCGAATCTGCAGAACCACGTGAGCCACATCATTTTGCAACTTTATTTGGTTATGGCGCATCTGCTGTAAACCCATATATGGTGAACGAAATTATTAGAATGCAAGTTAAAGAAGGCTTCATTACTGGTATGGACGAGCAAAAAGCCGTTGATAATTTCAACAAAGCGATTGGAAAAGGTATTTTAAAAGTAATGAACAAAATCGGGATCTCAACATTACACTCGTATAGAGGTTCTCAAATTTTCGAAATTGTTGGTTTCAACTCTCAATTTGTTGAAAAATATTTCCCATACACCGCTTCTAGAATTGAAGGTATTGGTTTATATGAAATTGAAAAAGAAATTAACGAACGCTATAAACAAGCCTACCCAGATAATTCTATTGATAAAAACTTAGGTTTAAATATTGGTGGTGATTACCGTTGGAGAAGAAATGGCGAACGTCACTTATTCAACCCAACAACAGTTGCTAAACTTCAACAAGCAGTTCGTTTAAGCGACCAAGCTAGTTATGATGTTTACGCAAAAGCAATAAACGAACAGTCGGAAAACTTAATGACCATTCGTGGTTTGTTTGAATTCGATAACTTAGATCCAATTCCTTTAGATGAAGTAGAACCATGGACTGAAATCGTTAAACGATTCAAAACAGGTGCTATGTCTTATGGATCTATTTCTCGTGAAGCACACGAAAACTTAGCCATTGCCATGAACCGTATTGGAGGTAAATCTAATTCTGGTGAAGGTGGAGAAGATCGTAGACGTTTTCAAAAAGATAGTAATGGCGACAGTAGAAACTCTGCAATTAAGCAGGTAGCTTCTGGTCGTTTTGGAGTAACTTCTCACTACTTAACAAGTGCGAAGGAGATTCAAATAAAAATGGCTCAAGGTGCAAAACCTGGAGAAGGTGGACAGTTACCAGGACATAAAGTATTGCCTTGGATTGCTGAAACAAGAAACTCAACACCTTTTGTTGGTTTAATTTCACCACCACCGCATCACGATATTTATTCTATTGAAGATTTAGCACAGCTTATCTACGATTTAAAAAATGCAAATCGTGAAGCAAGAATCAATGTGAAATTAGTTTCAGAAGTTGGTGTAGGTACTATTGCTGCAGGTGTTTCTAAAGCAAAAGCAGATGTAGTTCTTATTTCTGGTTATGATGGAGGAACAGGAGCTTCACCGCTTACCTCTTTAAAACACGCTGGTTTACCTTGGGAACTTGGTTTAGCCGAAGCACAACAAACATTAGTTTTAAACAACCTTAGAAGCCGTATTGTTGTAGAATGTGATGGCCAATTAAAAACAGGTCGTGATGTTGCAATAGCAGCTTTATTAGGAGCTGAAGAATTTGGCTTTGCAACAGCACCATTAGTAGCTTCTGGATGTATCATGATGCGTAAGTGTCATTTAAATACATGCCCAGTTGGTATCGCAACTCAAGATAAAGAGTTACGTAAAAACTTTAAAGGCACACCAGAGCACGTTATTAACTTCTTCTACTATATTGCTGAAGAATTAAGAGCAATCATGGCGCAATTAGGTTTTAGAACTTTAGGAGAAATGGTTGGGCAAACGCACAAAATCAATTCAAATAAAGCTATAAACCACTATAAAGCAAAAGGTTTAGATTTATCAGCTATTTTACACAGACCAGAAGCATACAAGCATATGTCTGTTAAAAATACAGAGCAACAAGATCACAACTTAGATAATGTTATTGATTTCAGAATTCTTAAAGATTCGCATCGCGCACTTTACAGAAAAGAAAAAATGAACTTATCATACCCAATAAAAAACACAGACCGTTCAGTAGGAGCCATTGTAAGTAACGAAATTTCTAAAATTTACGGACACCTTGGTTTACCAGAAGATACTTTAAATATTAAGTTTACAGGTTCTGCCGGTCAAAGTTTTGGAGCTTTTGGTGCACACGGTTTAACATTTATGGTCGATGGAAATACCAACGATTATCTAGGTAAAGGTTTATCTGGTGCTAAATTAATTGTGAAGAAACCTGCTAAAGCAGACTTCTTAGCCGAAAACAACATTATAGTTGGTAACGTTTGTTTATTTGGAGCCGTACAAGGTGAAGCATACATTAACGGTATTGCTGGAGAACGTTTTGCAGTAAGAAACTCTGGAGCAACTACAGTTGTAGAAGGTGTAGGTGATCACTGTTGTGAATACATGACAGGTGGTAAAGTTATTGTTCTTGGATCTACAGGAAGAAACTTTGCAGCTGGTATGAGTGGTGGTATTGCTTATGTTTACGATCCAGAAAACAAATTTGTAAACGGACTTTGTAATACTGAAACTATCGAGTTTGAAGATATTACAGCAGAAGATGCAGAAGATTTAAAAGCAACAATTCAAAAACACGTAACATATACCGAAAGTAAATTAGGTAAACGATTACTAGAAGATTGGGACACAAGCTTAAGCAATTTTGTTCGCGTTATGCCAACAGAATACAAAAGCGCTTTAATACGCTTAGCAACTGAAGAACCAATGGTAGAAGAATTAACAATAGGATAGGAAATGGGAAAAGTAACAGGATTTAAAGAATTTGAAAGACAAGATGAAACTTACACGCCCGTATCAGATCGTGTTAAGGATTATAAAGAATTTACCGTTCCATTAAAAGAAGAAGAGATTACCAAACAAGGTTCTCGTTGTATGGATTGTGGTATTCCATTTTGCCATAGTGGTTGCCCACTTGGTAATTTAATACCAGATTTTAACCATATGGTACATCAAGGTGAGTGGCAAAAAGCCTCTTGGTTATTACACTCAACTAACAATTTCCCGGAATTTACAGGTCGTTTATGTCCTGCTCCATGTGAAAAATCGTGTGTACTAGGTATTATTGAAGATCCCGTGGCTATTGAAAATATTGAAAAAAATATTGTAGAGCGTGCCTTTAAAGAAGGTTGGATTAAACCACAACCACCAAAAACTAGAACAGGAAAAACTGTAGCCGTTGTAGGTTCTGGTCCTGCTGGTTTAGCCGCTGCTCAACAATTAAATAGAGCCGGACACACCGTTACTGTTTTTGAACGTGATGATGAAGTTGGTGGATTATTACGCTACGGAATTCCTAATTTCAAAATGGAAAAAGGAATTATCGATCGTCGTGTAAAAATATTAGAAGCTGAAGGAATCACTTTTAAAACCAATGTAAATGTTGGTGTAAACTATGATGTTAAAGACTTAAAAGCTTTTGACTCTTTAGTATTATGTGGTGGAGCAACCGAAAGAAGAGGCTTACCAACACCTGGTGCAGATGCAGATGGTGTAGTACAAGCTATGGATTTCTTAACACAACAAACTAAAGTCGTATTAGGTAAAGAAGTTAAAGACCAAGTATTAGCAACCGACAAAAACGTAATTGTTATTGGTGGTGGTGATACAGGGTCGGATTGTGTTGGAACATCTAACCGTCATGGTGCAACATCGGTAGTTAATTTTGAAATTATGCCGAAACCACCAGGACACCGTTCTGCAACAACGCCGTGGCCTTTCTGGCCATTGCAGTTAAAAACATCTTCTTCTCACGAGGAAGGCGTTGAGCGTAACTGGTTAATTAACACCAAAGAATTCATAAAAGATGCAAATGGTAAACTAACAGCTTTAAAAACAGTAAATGTTGAATGGAAAATGGTTCCTGGTGAGCGTCCACAACTTATTGAAATTGCAGGTACTGAAAAAACATGGCCTTGTGATTTAGCTTTATTAGCTTTAGGTTTTACAGGACCAGAAAGTACATTAGCCGATAAATTAGGTATTAAAAAGGATGCCCGCTCTAATTACAAAGCAGACTACGGTAAATACCAAACAAACGTGCCAAATATATTTGCTGCTGGAGATATGCGCCGTGGACAATCATTAATTGTTTGGGCTATTTCTGAAGGCCGTGAGGCTGCTAGGCAAGTTGATATTTATTTAATGGGTAAATCTAATTTACCTTCTAAAGATGTTACTGGCGATTTAGTAGCTATGTAATATTGATAATAATATAGTGTACAAAAAATGCGAGCCTTAGAGCTCGCATTTTTTATATCATAATATTTATAATGTGTCACTCCAAATAACTGTTTACATCTTACGGAAACATGTAAATTAGAGCTATTCTTCCTAATTGAATACCCTTAATTTACAGCTAGTAATTTTTTATCTAAAATTAGTTAGTCCAATAACAATAAACTTTATAAAATCAATTTCCAATTTATTGAACAAAAAAAATGCGAACCAAAAGGCTCGCATTTTTCATTATAAACTTATTAGCTATTACTTAGCGTTCTTCATAAACTCTTCACACTTTAACACCATGTTTTTACTACCACAAATAAATGGCACACGCTGGTGAAGCTCTGTCGGATCTACATCCATTGTTCTAGTAAAACCATCACTTGCAAAACCATTAGCTTGCTCAGCTAAAAAGGCCATTGGGTTACATTCATAAAGCAAACGTAATTTCCCATCAGGATTTTTAGAACTTTGTGGGTAAAGGTAAATACCACCTTTTATCATATTTCTATGAAAATCCGACACCAAAGATCCAATATATCGCGAAGTATAAGGTCTATCTCCTTCTTCTTGTTGACAATATTTAATATAATTTTTCACACCTTGAGGAAAGTGAATATAGTTTCCTTCGTTTACAGAATAAATAGTTCCATCTTCTGGAAATTGCATATCAGGATGCGATAAGTAAAACGATCCAATCGCTGGGTTTAAAGTAAAACCATTAACACCGTCTCCTGTTGTGTAAACAAGCATAGTCGATGTACCATAAACCACATAACCAGCTGCTACTTGTTCGCTTCCTTTTTGTAAAAAATCGTCTAAAGTTACAGGTGTTCCTACTGGAGTAACACGTCTGTAAATAGAAAAAATTGTTCCTACAGAAACATTAACATCAATGTTAGACGAACCATCTAAAGGATCAATTAAAACAATATACTTATTTTGATGGTTTTCATCTTGACTGTTTATCGCAATAAAATCATCTTCTTCCTCACTTGCAATCCCACAAACAATATTTCTTTTAGTTAGCGTTTGTATAAACTTATCGTTTGCATAAACATCTAGTTTTTGTTGATCTTCGCCTTGAATATTAGTATCACCAGCAGCACCAATAATATCAACCAGTCCGGCTTTATTTACTTCATGGTTTACAACTTTTGCCGCTAATCGAATAGAATTCAAAAGGCTAGACAATTCGCCCGAGGAATATTTAAACGACGACTGATTTTCAATAATAAACTCTCCTAAAGTTTGTTTTTTGTGAGACATAAAAGTGTTTTGTTTTGTTTGTGCAAATATCTATAAAAAATAAGAAACTACAACGTTTTCGTTAAAGTTATGTACCCAAACATATTTAACTTTAAAGTATATTTGAAAAAATTTAATTTTCATTATGGATTTTACAATAAGAAACGCCAAAAAAGAGGATATGCCACAAGTTCTCCACCTAATCAATGAGTTAGCCGTTTTCGAAAAAGAACCCGATGCGGTTGAAGTTACCTTAGCAGATTTAGAAAATGATGGCTTTGGAACCCAACCCGCTTTTCATTGTTTTGTTGCTGAAACCGATAAAAAAGTAGAAGGTATTGCTCTGGTTTACAACCGTTATTCTACATGGAAAGGTAAAATAATTCATTTAGAAGATTTAATTGTGAGTCAGAAAATGAGAGGTTCGGGTATGGGCACAGCTCTTTTAGACGAAGTTGTAAAATACGGACACAATAAAGGCGTTAAACGTATAAACTGGGAAGTTATTGACTGGAACGAACCAGCTATTGCTTTCTATGAGAAAAAAGGCGCAAACGTTATGCGAGACTGGGATGTAGTTCAATTAGATGAAGCAGGCATAAAAACGTATATTGAAAAATTGAATATCTAAAATCTATTAAACAAAACAAGTAAACATGCAAGTCTATAAATTTGGTGGAGCCTCGGTAAAAGATGCAAATGGTGTAAAAAACATAGCATCTGTATTACAAAAAGTGGGGTATAAAAATACGCTAATAGTTGTTTCGGCTATGGGCAAAACTACCAATGCTCTAGAACTTGTTATTAAAAATTACTTTGAAAATAAGTCAGAATTACAAAGCGCCATACAAGAAGTAAAAAAGTTTCATAATGAAATTTTACTCAATTTATTCCCAAATGAAGACCATATAGTTTTTAAAAAAGTGAATACTTTTTTTGGTGAACTCAACCAGTTTTTAATTAGTAATAAATCGCCCGACTACAGTTTTGTTTACGACCAAGTTATAGGTTTTGGCGAACTTGTTTCAACAACTATAATTAGCGAATATTTAAATCAAATAAACATCGCTAATAATTGGATTGATGTTCGCACACATATCAAAACCGACAATTATTACCGCAGAGCCAACGTAAACTGGAGCGCCACACAGCAATTAATTTCGAGCACATTTAATCGGTCTGCTTTAAACATTACACAAGGTTTTCTAGGAAGTGATGCCAATAATTTCACCACAACATTAGGTAGAGAAGGCAGTGACTATACTGCAGCTATTTACGCCTATTGCTTAAATGCAGAAAGCGTAACCATTTGGAAAGATGTTCCAGGTGTTTTAAATGCCGATCCGCGTTACTTTGAAAACGCTCAACTATTAAACAATATATCGTATCGCGAAGCTATAGAATTGGCTTTTTACGGTGCATCAGTCATTCACCCAAAAACCTTACAACCTCTACAAGGCAAAGAAATTTCGCTGTATGTAAAATCATTTTTAAATCCGGAAGCTAACGGTACTAAAATTGGTAAAAATACCACTTTAGATCCCATGATTCCGTGTTTTATTGTGAAGAAGAATCAGGTTTTAATTTCACTTTCATCCTTAGATTTTTCATATATTGTTGAAGAAAACATTAGCGAAATATTCAGCCTTTTACATCAATACAAGATGAAGGTCGATGTTATTCAAAATTCAGCTATAAGTTTTTCTGTTTGTATCGAAAATAATTACAACAATCTCGATTCATTATTACATCATTTAAAATCAAAATTTAAGGTTGTTTGTCACCAAAACGCCTCGCTTTACACCATTCGCCATTATAACGATTTGGCAATTAATAAAATTGAAACAGACAAAACCGTGTTATTAAAACAGTTAACCCCAGAAACCGTTCAAATAGTTACTGTTTAATTAAAACGTATATTTTAGTACATTTACAGCCATGACCAACTCAACGAACATAGGCTTAGTTACCCCAAAAGAAGTAGCTAAAGCGATAAAACTAGATAAATATGGTTTTATTGGCACTTTTATTGGCTGGCTCCTTATGAAAGTGCTTAAAATATCAACCATAGATAAGTTTTATAAGCGTAATAATCACCTCGAAGGCATCGAGTTTTTAGATAAAATTTTAGAAGAATTTCAAATTAAATTCGAAATACCAGAGGAAGATTTAAAACGCCTACCTAAAGATGGTGCTTATATCACCGTTTCAAACCATCCACTTGGTGGTATCGATGGTGTTTTACTTTTAAAATTAATGCTAGAACAGCGCGACGATTTTAAAATAATAGCTAATTTCTTGCTACACCGCATACAACCTATGCAACCTTATATTATGCCAGTAAACCCTTTTGAGGGGAGAAAAGATGCTAAATCGAGCATTGCTGGTTTTAAAAACTCTATTCTACATTTACGTGCCGGGCATCCGCTAGGTTTGTTTCCTGCCGGAGAAGTTTCAACTTACAGAGACGGGAAATTGGTAATCGATAAACCTTGGGAAGAATCTGCACTAAAATTAATAAAACGTGCCGAAGTACCGGTGGTACCAATATACTTTCATGCTAAAAACAGTAAGTTATTTTACAGGCTTTCTAAAATTAGCGACACCTTTAGAACAGCCAAACTCCCATCGGAGGTTTTAAGTCAAAAACGACGAATTATAAAAGTAAGAATCGGGAAACCTATTTCGGTTGCCGACCAAAAAGAACATGTTTCCTTAGATGATTTTTCTAATTTTTTAAGAAAGAAAACATACATGTTGGCTAATGCTTTTGAAAAGAAATCGAAAATACTAGATAGCATTTCATCTACATTAAAAACACCCAAACCACCTAAAAACATTGTAACACCGGTAGATGCTGCTATTATGACAAAGGAAGTTGAAGCGCTTAGAGCAAGCGACTCTAGACTTCTAGAAAGTAAAAATTACGAGGTATTTTTAGCTCAAGCCAAAGATGCACCAAACATACTACGTGAAATTGGCCGCTTACGCGAAATCACTTTCCGTGAAGTTGGAGAAGGCACTAATGAAGCTATAGATCTAGATGCCTTTGATCAATATTATCACCACATGTTTTTATGGGATCGCGAGCGCAACATACTTGCTGGCGCTTACCGTATGGGCTTAGGCTCTCAAATATTTGAAAAATATGGCATAGACGGCTTCTACCTTCAAGATTTATTTAGATTCGAACCTGAATTATATAAAATGATGAGCCAATCTATAGAAATGGGTCGTGCTTTCATTATTAAAGAATATCAACAAAAACCAATGCCTTTATTTTTACTTTGGAAAGGTATCGTGCACATTACATTGCGTTTTCCAGAACATAAATTTTTAATTGGTGGTGTGAGTATAAGTAATCAGTTTTCTAATTTCTCAAAATCGTTGATGATTGAGTTTATGAAATCGCACTACTACGATCCTTATATTGCGCAATACGTGCACCCTAAAAAGGAATTTAAAGTGAAACTGAAAGATGCCGATAAAGATTTTGTTTTCGATGAAACGGAAGCAGATTTAAACAAATTCGATAAGCTTATTGACGAAATAGAACCAGGTGCATTGCGCCTGCCTGTACTACTTAAAAAGTACATAAAACAAAATGCTCGCTTAGTAGCATTTAACGTAGACCCGCTATTTAACAATGCCGTAGACGGCTTAATGTATATTAAAATAGCCGACTTACCTGAAAGTACAGTTCGCCCAGTAATGGAAGAGTTTCAAGCAGAATTAGAACGTAAGTTTACAGGAAACACAAATACCGAATCTTAATACTTATTTTTAGTTACATAAACTAAAAAAGCTGAAACCATAAGGTTTCAGCTTTTTTATATCTTGAAATGATTGAGGGTTAGAACCAACCTTTCTTTCCAACTTGATATGTGTTATAAAACTCTTCATCAGATTTAGTTAAATAGATGATTCCTTCTATAAATGGAATAATACCAGCTATACCACAAGTAACAAAAGTAGCTACTATTTGAATAATACCTTCTTTAGTATATCCTAAAATAAATTTATGGATTCCTAAACTACCAATTAAAATAGCTACAACACCTGCAACTAATTTTTTATTTTCTGCGTCTAGCACTTCGCTTGCGCCTTTTGAGAATTCTGAAGCTGATTGCTTAGCTTCACCAGCTGCTTTTTTTGCACCATCCTTAGCATCGTCTAACATATCGTTAAGATCGTTGCCTAAATTTTTTTCGTCTGACATTATTATAAGTTAAAATTTATTAGATGTTAAAGGTAATAAAAAAAATATTCTACAAAACTATTAAAACCTAACGAAATAACATTATAAGCCCGCCAATAGCAGTAGATGTAAGAATAAAATTACGATAATTAGCATTTGATATACGTTTTACTAAATACGTGCCTGTAAAAAAACCTATAATCACAACTGGAATTAAAGTAAAATTTAAAACTAAGGTCTGTTTTGTTACCGTACCCCAAACAAAAATATGAAAAGGACATTTAAACACATTAATTATAAAAAACAACCAAGCAGCTGTGCCAATAAATTCGTTTTTTGGAAAACGCATGGCAAGAAAATAAATATTTGAAACGGGTCCGGCCAAATTCCCGATCATAGTTGTAAAACCCGCTAAAAACCCTGTTGTTTTAGAAAACCATTTATTGGTAGGAATGGTCTCTGATTTTTTACGCTCGGTATAAATCATAATTAAAACCGAACCTATTATAATGATAGCCATAAGCCGTTTAAAAACCAATTCGGAAATATCGTTACCCACCCATACACCAACTAGCACACCAACAATCATCCATGGAATTAGCTTTTTAATAATATCCCATTGTGCATGCCGATTATAATAAATTACCGCAAAAATATCGGCGCAAATAAGCATGGGTAACAAAACACCTGTCGATGCTTTTTCGCCAAAAACAAAGGCTAACATAACCACAATAATAATGCCGATGCCTTTTATCCCAGATTTAGACATACCAAGCAAAAATACAGCAAAACCAATGGCTAACCATTGTAATGCAGATAAACTATAATCCTGAATAATTTCTAGGTAAGTCAATTAAATTGAAGTTGTATTGTTGTGCTGGCAATTTACAAAAAAGCACTATCGTTAGGCTCCCATAGCTCAACTTTATTACCATCGTTATCTAAAATCCAGCCGAACTTTCCGTACTCGTATTCTTCAACTTCACCAACAATGGTAACCCCTTCTTCTTTTAAAACTTTAAGTAATTCGTGTAAATTTTCTACACGATAATTAAACATAAAATCTTTTTTAGAAGGCTCGTAGTATTTTGTATCCTCTGGAAAAGGACTCCATTGTGTAGAACAATCTTTCCCCTCTTTATCTTTCCACCAAAACGTGCTACCATAATCATCGGTATTAAAACCTAAATGTTTTTTGTACCAATCTTTTGATGCTTTTGGATCTTTTGTTTTAAAAAACAAACCACCTATTCCTGTTACTCTTTTCATAGCCTTATTTTTTTTCTTCGGAAGAAAGCATTATTATTTTTTTATTGAATTCTCGTAAATTTCAATCCACTCTTGGGCCGTAACTTTTGCTGTTAACTCACCAATTAGCTCAAATGGAATATCTTCCATTTTTTTAAAACGTACACAGCTTTTACCCATATCGAGTTTATACTTACAGCGTTTTGAATACTCGCTAACAAACCAATCCATAAGATCGGGCTTGGCATAAAGCACCATACTATATACGGCTATAAAGTTTTTCTGATTTGCCAAATTCATGAATGGCAGGGGTAATTTATTATCACAATGATAACCGCTAGGATAAACCTTATGCGGAATTACATACCCTAACATCCCGTAACTTATATGTTCTACAACGCCTTTTGGCAAGTTATCGAGAATTTGCTCGCGCAACTTATTTACGGCTACTTTCCGATCTTCGGGTAACGCGTTTAAGTACTCAGTAACGGTTGTAGCTTTAGTTGGCATACTTTTTATTTTGAAAACATAAAGTTAACAAAATTTAGCTAGAACCTTATCTACTATAGTTTGTGCTAGTTTTTCTTTACTTTCTATAGTCCAGCCAGCAACATGCGGTGTTAAGAGCACGTTTTCGGTATCTATTAAATATTGAAAGGCTTCGGGCATGCTACTTGTAAATAAATTCTCGAAAGATGCCTTTTCGTATTCTAAAACATCGAGTCCGGCACCTAGAATTTTTTCAGATTTTAGAGCGTTCATTAAATCGGTAGTCACTACACTTTTTCCGCGTGCTGTATTTATTAGCCAAAATGGTTTTTTAACAGCATTGATAAACTCGGCGTTTATCATGTTTACCGTAAGTGGTGTTTGCGGCGTATGTAAGCTTACTACATCTACTTTTTCTTGAAACTCCGCTAATGTTACTTGTTTTGCATTTGCATCGCCTACATTAGCTTTTATATCGTAACACAACACCTCAACATCGAAACCTCTAAGCTTTTTAGCAAAGGCTTTCCCCATATTTCCGTAACCTATTAACCCAACAGTTTTTCCGTCGAGCTCGATACCTCTATTCGCTTCGCGAAGCCATTTACCTTGGCGTACTTCGGCATCGGCTTTGTTTAGTTTATTAAATAACGAAAGCAACATACCTAAACTATGCTCGCCTACGGCATTACGGTTTCCTTCGGGTGCGGAAACTAAATACACACCTTTTTGTTCGGCATAATCGCAATCTATATTTTCTAAGCCCGCACCTACTCTACCTATAAATTTAAGATTTGTAGCGGCATCTAAAAATTGCTTATCGATGGTGAAACGGCTACGCAAAACAATACCATCATATTCACCAATTTTGGCTTCTATTTCAGGTTTTGTAGAAGTATAATCTTCGTGATTTGTGAAGCCTGCTTGCGCTAATTGCTCAATTAATAATTCGTGATTGGTATCGAGGTGTAGAATTTTCATGAGATAAATTTATAATATTTTAATGACTAGACTTTAAGGTTTAGCCGAATTTGCGTTAGGGATTGAACGGCCTGTTTGAGCTCTTTTTGTGTTGTTGCACCTATTGCAACACAAAAAAGCGAGTAGTGAAAGCCCGACCCTTGGGTAACGCCCAAACTATGGTTTTAAAATCCGATTCCTTTTATTTTTTTGTATTCTAAAATGGCTTTACTATCGGACAGCAAGGATACGTAATAACACACGCTAGATAAGCGTTTATATAGACTTGCGCTGGTAGTATTGATGTTTTTTGGCAGGCTTTTTAGTATAAGTTTGTCGTAATTTGATGCCGTGTTGTTAAACCCATTGTTTACTGCTGTGGCGTAGGTATTTAGTAACGTGTTTATAACGCCGTAACCCGCGATTTCCTTATCTATAACTTCGGTAGATTGGTAAACATTATCGATACTTATTTTTATAATATCGTTTATTTGGGCTTGGTATTGACTTTTATCGAGCAATCCGGTATCGAAAGTGCCATTTAAAATAGCTTCTTCGTTATCCATAAAAATATCTACAGCTTCGTTTATTAACGAGCCAATAGACAGTGCGCGTAGGTAACCTATGCGATCTTCTTTGGTGGAAAGGGCATAGTAATTTTCGGGTCTTATATTATTACGAATAATTTTTGAAAGGTATTCTAATGCATATTCTTCTTGAATAAGCCCAAGGTTGATACCATCTTCAAAATCGATTATGGTGTAACAAATATCATCGGCTGCTTCTACTAAAAAAGCTAATGGATGGCGTGAATAACTTAGGTCGGTTTCACTTCGTTTTATTAAACCAAGTTCGCTTGCGACATCTTGAAAGGCTTCTTTTTCACTTTGGAAAAAACCGTATTTTTTATCGGCTATATGTTTCGTTGGCTTTTTTGGCAAGGACTCTTTTGGGTATTTCATGAAAGCACCAAGTGTGGCGTAACATAATCTTAATCCGCCAAGGCGTCCTGCGCGATCTTCGGTTAAAATTTTGAATCCGTTAGCGTTACCTTCAAAATCGCAAAGGTCTTGATATTCTTTATCTGTTAACTGGCTTCGGAAGTTTTTACCTGCTCCTGTTATAAAAAATTCTCCTATTGCTTTTTCTCCTGAATGTCCGAACGGTGGATTGCCAATATCGTGCGCCAAAGCTGCCGCAGCAACAATAGCACCAAAATCGTTAGCTTGATAGCCTAGTGAACTTTGCAAATGTGGATGCTTTTCTAGTAGTTTTTTACCAACTAAACGGCCAAGTGATCTACCAACAACACTAACCTCTAAACTGTGGGTTAATCTGGTGTGTACAAAATCGGTTTCGGATAATGGAATGACCTGAGTTTTATCTTGTAAACTTCTAAATTCTGATGAAAAAATAACACGATCGTAATCGACCTCGAAGCCTAAACGGGTTTCGTCTTGCTCTTTTCTAATACGTTTATTGGTGTCGCCAAAGCGCTTTAAGGATAGTAATTGCTCCCAGTTCATGGTAAAAATTTATGTGCAGGCAAGATAACATTTCCTATTAAAACATAAATAAAAATTCGCTTAACATTACCGTAACGTTTTAATTACTGTTGTTTAATAATTACGTAACCTTAAAATTACGTTTGTGCCTTTATTTTGCAGAGCAAAATATTTTTATCTAAAAATTAATGAAACATCTTTTTTTAATATTCGCTTTTTTATCATCGGCCATTATGTTCGCTCAAGATGGTGCAACTATTACAGGTAACGTGCTAGACTTAGAGGCTAACAATACACCTTTAGAAATGGCTCGTGTATCTATTAAAGAAACGGGAGATAAAACAATATCGGATCAAGAAGGTAACTTTACACTTAAAGGCTTAAACCCTGGCACATATACCGTATCATTAAGTTTTGTAGGTTATGAAACTAAAACTATAGAAGTTAACGTCGCTGCTAACCGTACTACACAAATTAAAGAATCGCTAGGCGCTAACAGTTTATCTTTAGATGCTTTAATGCTAACCTTAGCAAGCTCGGACAAAAATGAAACGGCTACAATTACTACTGCTAGTAACTAAAACGTTTTACTCACTATATAAAAAAACAGCCTTCGTTTAACGGAGGCTGTTTTTTTTATGGGTAATTCTAAACTATTAAACAAGACTTATTTTATTACTCTCTTTACAAACGTATTTTTTAATGTTAACTGAATGTAAACGATATTAAAGAATACGGCTTTTCAATTAACATTTATCTAACACTTTTATTACAGTTATTTAATCCGTAGGTAACGTTTAGTTTTTAAACCGTTGGTTTCTTTGCAACGACAAAAAAATAGATTATAATAATGAAAAAATTAATACTAGTACTTACGCTTTTAATAACTGCGTTTTCTTTTGCTCAGACAGGATCTATAGTAGGAAAGCTAACAGATAAGGAGTACAACAACGAACCTTTAGCATTTGCCAATGTAATTATTAAAGGGACAACCACAGGTACAACATCGGACTTTGATGGTTTTTATGCTTTAAACAATTTAGAAGCCAAAGCTTATACCATAATAGTAAGTTTTGTTGGGTACGAAACTCAAGAAATACCTGTTACTGTAGTTGCAGGACAAGAATTAAAACTTGATGTAGTAATGAGTGCAAGTGCTGCCTCTTTAGACGAAGTTGTTATTACAACTACAACACGAAGAGCAAGTGAAACAGCGCTGTTATTAGAACAGAAAAAAGCCGTTGTAATAAAAGAAAGTATTGGAGCAGAACGTTTATCTAAAATTGGTGTTTCTGATGCTGCTGTTGCAACTACTAAAATAGCAGGAGTTTCTAAAAGTGAAGGTTCTGGAGATATTTACATTAGAGGTTTAGGTGATAGATACTTATCTACAACCATGAACGGTTTACCAATACCTTCTGATGATGTAAACAACAAAAACATTAACCTTAATTTGTTTTCAACTAACATTATTGAAAATGTTGGAATCAGCAAAACATATTCTACGTCTAGCTACGCAGACCAAACTTCGGGTAATGTTGATATTACTTCAAAAGGCTATTCTAAAAAAGGAGCATCTGTTAGTTTAAGCTCTGGTTACAACACCAATGTATTAGGTTTAGACGGCGGTTTTAAAAGAAGTGTTGCCACAGAAGATGCGACTTTAGGGTTTCATAAAAAAGAATACGCACTTGTAGATTTAATTACAAGACAAAGTTGGGATCCACTTAAACAAAAAAGTACTGGAAATTACGGAATTTCACTTTCTGGTGGTCAAAAATTTGAAGTATTTGGAAAAGAACTTAAAGTATTTGTTGCGGGTTCTCACTCTAAATCTTCAGAATACCAAGAAGGTCTTTTTAGAAGTTACAGATCGAACATCTTAGATAATGAATTTACAGACACCGAATCTTTTACTACTAAAACAAACACAACAGGTTATGTTAATTTAGGATTAAAACTAAATGATGACCATAGACTTAAAATTAGCAGCTTATCTGTTAACACAAGTAATGATAATGTTTACGAGCAAGGTAGAAATGGTGAAGGTTATGTTTTTGATCAAGACCCACAAGAAGATGGCGCTTTTGTAAGAGACCAAAACTTTAAACAAACTATTTTATTAGTAAACCAAATTGAAGGTTCTCACCAAATTAAAGAAAACAACAAACTAACTTGGGCTGCTGGTTACAACTATGTATTAGCACAAGAACCTAATAGAGTTAGAAATGAGGCTAATATTTTAGATGAAAATACCGTGCAATATGCTCACGTTGGAGATTTTCAACAAAGAAAGTCTAGTCAAAAAATTGAGGATACAGAATACAACGCCTATATTAACGACGCCATTTCTTTTGGAACGTTAGATGAAGACGACAACCACCCATTTAAATTAAACTTCGGTGCAAACTTCCGTCAAAAAGACAGAGTATTTAGCTCATTGTTTATTGGTGTTAGAGCAAGAGGTTTTCAAGTACCATCTGTAGATCAATTTTCTGAAACGTTTACTACAGAAAATTTCGAAAACGGCTTAGTTTTAAGAGAAAGAGAAGCCGATAGATACGATGCCGATTTAAACGCTATGGCTGGTTATGCTAATTTAGATTTCCATTTAGGTGAAAAACTTTCGGGTAATGCTGGTGTACGTTTTGAGCGTGATGAGATTAATGTACTTTGGGATGTTGCTAACTACGTTGGTCGTGTTGGTTCTATTAAAAAAGAATACTCTAAATTATACCCAAGTTTAAACTTAAAATACGACTTAAACGATAAACACTCTATTCGTTTTGCTTCTAGTTTAACGCAAACCTTACCAGAATTTAAAGAATTGGCACCTTTCGAATATGTATCACCAACAGGCCGTGTAACAAGAGGTGATCCAGATTTAGAAAAATCGGATGTTTTTAATGTTGATTTCAAATACGAATTTTTCCCTTCAAAAGGACAATTAATTTCTGCTACAGCATTTTATAAAGACATTAAAAACCCTATTAACTTAGCACAAACTAGAGGTTCTTCAGGTATATTTGAATATGCGAACACAGGAGATAACGCTAATATTTTTGGTTTTGAATTTGAAACAAGAGTTGAACTTCTTAAAAATGAAGATGAAGAAAGTCTTTTAGACTTTAACACCAACATTACTAAAATGTGGTTTAATCAAGATTTATTAGAAGATTTTCAATACAAAGGCATCACAGAATCTGATTTACAAGGTGCTTCAGATTTAATCTTAAACAGTTCTTTAAGCTATAACAGTAAAACTGAAAAAGAGTTTAATGCTACATTAACAGGAAACTACTCTTCAGATAAAGTATTCGCTTTAGGATCGCCAGAAGATTTTAGTAATAGTGCCGTACTTTACAATGATGAAATTATTGAAAAAGGATTTTTTACTCTAGATTTCGTTGTAAGTAAAATGCTAACTGAAAAATTACAAATTAAATTAGTTGGTAGAAACTTACTAAACCCAGATATTCAACAAACGCAATTAGTAAGAAACATTAATACAGGTGTTGAAACTGACGAAGTGGTGCTTTCTTATAAAAAAGGAGCACAATTAAACCTAAGCTTAAAATACGATTTTTAATTCTAAACAAGAATCTATTTAAAACCTTCTAAACCTGTAAAATGGTTTTAAAATTATAAAAACAAACCTCAATACATTGTATTGAGGTTTGTTTGTTTATACACTCATCTTAAGTTACAATTAACTATTAACACTCGCTTAACATAAGTACATATTTAGCGAGTTAAAGGTAACTTATGCTTAATATTTAATTAAACAGTAAGCAACATAAATCCACTTAATTTGCAGAATAAACATACACAATAAACCAAAATTTAAATTGAAAATAAAAATGAAAAATTTATTTGTAAAACTACTTAGTATCTCAATGGCCTTTGGTGCTATTACTTTAACGAGTTGTGATTCTGACGATCCAGAACCAATAACTGGCGGTACAACAGAAGTTATGGAGAACCTAGACGCAGGTATTTTAGACGGTACCTTAACTGAAGATTACACATTATCTTCAACTACAACGTATAGCTTAACTGGGCAATTTATTATCGACGATGGTGCAACATTAAATATTCCTGCTGGAACAAAAATTCTTGCTGATAATGGTGGAACAGATGTTTACATCGCAACATTAATGGGAGGAACAATAAACATTAACGGATCTGCTGGAAACCCTGTAATTATGTCTTCTGCAGATGGTAACCCTGGCGATTGGGGCGGATTAACATTATGTGGTAAAGCAACAACCACTGCTGGTGTAGATGCTACTGCTGAAGTTGGTGGATTTATTTATGGTGGTACTGATGATTCTGATAGCTCAGGTATTATTAGATATTTACAAATTTCTGGTACTGGAGCTCAAATTAACTCAGAATCTCAATACAATGGTATTTCTTTTTACGCTGTAGGTTCTGGAACATTAGTAGATAACGTTGCCGTTATTAACGGTGATGATGATGGTGTTGAATTCTTCGGTGGAACTGTTGAAGTAAGCAACTTGTACTTAGAAAACAATAGTGATGATTCTATTGACTGGACTGAAGGTTGGAACGGTAGCATTACTAATGCTTACATCTCTAACACTGTTGCTGGTTTCTCTACTGTTTTTGAAGGCGATAAAGATAACGGTAACCCTGAATTTAATAACATTACAGCTGTATCAACTGTTGGAGGTACTGCATTACAATTTAAGAAAACTTCTGGAGGAACAATATCTGGATTATCTTTAGTTGGTTACGATGTTGATTTAGATATGAAAGATGGTGGTACAACTTCAAACGTGATTTTCTCAGACGGGTATGCACCTGTTGCTATGGTAGAAGATGATGCAAGTACTACGGATGTAGATGAAAGTGTTTACACATTTGCATTAAATACTTCTGTAGTAGCTACTGTTGATCTTTCTGATTTTGATTGGGTAGACACAGATATTTCTTTTGAAAGTAGCTTACTTCAAGGTGCTGTAACTGGTGATGTAACTTTAGATGCCTCTATAGCTTACGTACTTAACTCTTCTTACATCGTTCAAGATGGTGGAAAATTAACAATTCCTGCTGGAACAAAAATTACTGCTAGAGATGGTGGAACAGGAGTTTACATCGCTGTATTACAAGGTGGACAAATAGACATCCAAGGTACAGCTACTAATCCTGTTGTTATTTCTTCTTCATCTGCAAGTCCTGGAGATTGGGGAGGTTTAACAATTTGTGGTAATGCAACAACTACTGCTGGTGTTGATGCAACTGCCGAAGTTGGTGGATTTATTTACGGTGGAACTAATGATGCTGATAACTCTGGTTCTGTAACTTATTTAGTTCTTAAAGGAACTGGAGCACAAATTAACTCGGAGTCTCAATACAATGGTGTTTCGTTATACGCTGTGGGTACAGGAACTACTTTAGAAAACATCTCTGTAATTAACGGTGATGATGATGGTATTGAGTTCTTTGGTGGTACTGTTTCTGTAACTAACATCTACTTAGAAAACAATAGTGATGATGCTGTTGATTGGACTGAAGGATGGAATGGAACTGTAACAAACACATATATTTCTAATACTGTTGAAGGATTCTCTACAGCTTTTGAAGGTGATAAAGATAACGGAAATCCTAAATTTGTAAATGTTACTGCTATTTCTACTGTAGGCGGAACTGCTTTACAATTCAAAAAGACTTCTGGTGCAACTATTACAGACCTTTACTTAAGCGGATATGATACTAACATCGACATGAAAGATGATGGTCCATTAGCTAACGTAATTATCGAAGGTGCTGCTGCAACTACAACAGACGCATACAACACAGGAACTCAAGTAGACATCTCTACTTGGACTTGGATAGATGCTAGCCTATAAAAGGCAAACAACATACAATAAAAAAGCATCCTAATTAGGATGCTTTTTTTGTTTTATACTTTACTATAATAAATTATAATGAAGCTACATTATTTTCGTAGTTCACTACTTTTTTCTTTCCGTCTATAAAGTGAATCCATTTACCAACTTTTTTACCTTCTTTGTAATAAGCTACAGTAGTTTTCTCTCCAGCTTCATCAAAGCTAATCCATTTACCGTCTAACTTACCATCTGCAGTAAAGGCACCCGTTTGGCTTACTTCACCGTTATCATGATAATAAATAGCGTCTATTTGGTTAGTTTCTTTATTTAAAGTTAACGATTTTTCTTTTTGAGCAAAAGTGACTGATGTAAACAATGCTATTGCGATAATTAATATATTTTTCATTTTATATGGGGTTATTGTTAATACGTCTTACACAAATATATAAAACATTTTACATTTACACAACAATTACATAACATTAAATTAACATTAAGAAAGCAACTACTTGTTTATCAGTATTTTATTGTTTTAAAATACAACCTCATTATTAATAATTCCTTAATATTGAGGTTACATTAAAATTAACTTAATAAGAGATATTTGTGCTTGTCCTCGGACAGTTTATTAGCAATTCATTTAATCTATTAGTTTTTGTCGACTACATTATAATGATTTCTAATGAGACCGCCTTAACGTAAGGCGGTCTTTTTTTATTTAAAAATTAATCATAAGGAAACGTTAAGTTAACATTGGTGTTGGTTATTTGCAGTGACAAAAACTAATACTGAATAATGAAACTTAAACTTATCCTGTTTGGACTAGTTTTCTGGTTTATGGCTTTCGCGCAAGCGCAAGAAATTAAAACGGGAAAATTCGGAAACGGCATTTTCAACGTTGTTGGCAAAGACAGCTCTTGGACCATGAAAGTAGGGTTGCGCGTGCAGCTACTAGCTTCTTCTGTTTGGGAAGACGGTGAAAAAAACGACGCTAACTTCTTAATTAGACGCTCTCGACTAAAATTTAATGGTTTTGCATATAGCCCTAAACTAAAATACAAAATAGAATTAGGTTTATCTAACAGAGACCAATCTGGAGCTTCTCAATTTACAGGTAACGCCCCTCGCTATATTTTAGACGCGGTTTTAATGTGGAATTTTCACGAAAACTTCGAACTTTGGGTCGGGCAAACTAAACTTCCAGGAAACAGAGAACGCGTTATTTCTTCGGCAAATTTAGGGCATGTAGATCGCTCTTTACTTAACAGTCGTTTTAACATCGACCGTGATTTCGGATTTCAATTAAGACATCATTTTAACCTTAATGAAAACTTTGTTGTAAGAGAGATATTCTCGTTAGCTCAAGGTGAAGGTCGAAACGTAACCACGGGTAACTTAGGCGGGCACCAATACACTGGCCGTTTAGAGCTATTACCTTTTGGGAATTTTGCTGGCGGTGGCGACTATAAAGGCGCCGATTTAAAAAGAGAAATAACTCCTAAATTAGCACTAGGCGTAAGCTACGATTATAATAACAATGCTGTAAAAACAAGAAGCAACCAAGGCTCTTACATGGAAATCGACACCGGTTTTTTTGAAACTAACATTAGCACACTTTTTATAGACGCTTTTTTTAAATACCGAGGATTCTCTTTTATGGCCGAATATGCCGATAGAACTGCCGACAATCCCTTCGCAACAAACTCAGATGGTACTTTAACAGGTGATATTGTGCAAGTAGGAGATGCTTTAAACTTACAAACTGGATATTTATTAAAGAGTAACTGGGAAGTTTCTGGACGCTACACGAACGTAACCTTAGACAAAAATATTACCAATGTAAACGCCGAAAACCAATATACGCTAGGGCTTTCTAAATATATTGTAGGACATAAATTAAAAATTCAAACCGATTTGAGTTATTTAGATGTCGCAAACGAGAATAACAAAATAATGTATCGCTTACAATGCGATATACACTTTTAAAGAAATAACATTTACATAACACACCAAAATTATATTGTCATGATATTTGCAACCTTATTTCAACCAGACACTATGGATAATATTTATTTGTACATGATTATCGCCTTAGCCATTCTTGCAATTGCAGATTTGGTAGTTGGCGTTAGTAATGATGCAGTAAACTTTTTAAATTCAGCTATTGGCTCAAAAGCCATTTCTTTTAAAACAATCATGATCGTTGCCAGTGTTGGTGTTGCGGTTGGGGCTGTTTTTTCTAGCGGAATGATGGAAGTTGCACGTAAAGGAATTTTTAACCCGAGCGAATTTATGTTTAATGAAATCATGATCATCTTTATGGCGGTTATGATTACGGACATTCTATTGCTAGATTTCTTTAATTCCGTTGGTATGCCAACATCTACAACAGTTTCTATTGTATTCGAATTATTAGGTGCCGCGGTTGCGATTGCCTTAATAAAAATCGGGCATGATGGAGGAGATTTCGGTGATGTTATCAACTACATAAACACTTCTAAGGCCTCCCAAATTATATTTGGAATATTGCTATCAGTGGTCGTCGCATTCTCCGTTGGTGCTTTTGTACAGTGGGTTTCTCGTTTATTATTATCATATAACTTTGAGAACAAAGCGCCATGGGTTGGAGCTTTATTTGGTGGATTTGCTTTAACTTCTATTACTTATTTCATTTTCATGAAAGGGTTAAAAGGCACATCATACGCTAAAGAATCTTTCGATATTTTAGGAGGTGGTACGATGTCTCACTTTTTAGAAACTAAAGTATTTGCTATTGTAGTAGTAAGTTCTATTATATGGTCTTTATTATCACTTGCACTAATTGTATTTGCTAAAACAAACATTTACAAACTTATTATTCTAGTAGGTACCTTTGCATTAGCATTGGCTTTTGCGGGTAACGATTTAGTAAACTTTATTGGTGTACCGGTTGCAGCTTACAATGCGTTTTTAGCCTGGTCGGCATCTGGAGTTCCTGCTTATGAGTTCCCTATGACGGTTTTAGCCGAAAAAGTACCAACCAATAACTGGTTACTTTTTGGAGCAGGGATGATTATGGTTTTAACACTTTGGTTTTCATCGAAAGCAAAGGGTGTTGTAAAAACATCATTAGATTTAGCGAGCCAAAGCGAAACTAAAGAGCGCTTTCAACCTAACTTTTTATCTCGTGGTTTTGTAAGGTCTGCTGTTTTAATATCTCAATTTACAGCTTACATTTTACCAAATAGCTGGCAAGCAAAAATTGACAAACAATTTGAAGTGCCAGTAATTGCAATTTCAAAAAATAAATCTTTAGAATTACCTGCTTTCGATTTAGTTCGAGCAGCTGTAAACTTAATGATTGCTGCGGTTTTAATATCTATAGCAACATCTTACAAATTACCACTTTCTACAACATACGTTACTTTTATGGTAGCCATGGGTTCTTCTCTTGCAGATAGAGCCTGGGGAGCAGAAAGTGCTGTTTATCGTGTCGCAGGTGTTATAAACGTTATTGGTGGTTGGTTCTTTACAGCCTTCAGTGCATTTACTGCTGCCGCTTTAGTAGCTTACTTACTAAACCTGAACATTACAGTAATGTTCCCTATTTTATTAGTAACTGCATTTGCTTTACTTATTAGAAGTTCTATTGTTCATAGTAAAAAATCTAAAGAAGTAAAAGCTGAAGATAGCTTGATAAAAGCTGAAAGTAGCTCTGTACAAGGTGTAATTCACGAAAGTGCTAACAACATAGCCAACGTAGTTAAACGTGGAAATAAAATCTACACAAACGCTATAAACGGTTTAGCAAAACAAGATTTAGTATCGCTTAAAAAGAACCAAAAACAGGTTAATAAACTATCGATAGAATTAGAAGATCTACGTAACAATATTTTCTACTTTATTAAAAATTTAGATGAATCTAGTGTTGGAGCCAGTAACTTCTACATCAATATTTTGGGTTACTTGCAAGATATGGCACAGTCTTTAGAATATATTTCTAAAGTAAGTTATAAGCATATTAATAACAATCACAAAAAACTTAAATTCAACCAAATTAAAGAGTTGAAAGAAGTTGATGCATCTGTAGAAGCTTTATTTCATGATATGAAATTAGCTTTCGATTCTCGTTCTTTTGAAGAAATAGGGAAGATTTTAAGAAGAAAAGAAGAAGTATTTAATATACTATCTGAAAAAATACAGAAACAAGTTGAAAGAACCCGTACTGAAGAATCTAGTCCTAAAAATACCACCCTTTATTTTGGTGTGTTACTAGAAACTAAAGATTTACTTAAAGCAACTATGAGCTTACTGGAAGAATACCACAATGCGCATGATGCTTCGGTTAAACCAGCAACAATTTCTAACAACGACGAAGAAGAATAATTTCATACTCAAATTATACACAAAAAGCACCTACATTTTATAGGTGCTTTTTTATTTTTGTAACTAATTGAAAAATTTAAAGTAAATGATATCTACAAACGAATATTTTGATGGCAACGTTAAATCTATAGGCTACAAATCTGCAACAGGAAAATCTACTATTGGGGTTATGGAAGCAGGAACCTACGAGTTCGGCACATCAGAACATGAAACTATGACGGTTATAGAAGGCGCAATGACAGTTAAATTACCAAACGCAACAGAATGGGTAACTTATAAAGCTGGCGAAGCTTACACAATTGATGCTAATCAAAAATTTCAAGTAAAAGTAAGTGAGCAAACATCATATTTATGTCAATACGCTTAATATCTAAAACGAAAATTTAAGGCATAAAAAAAAGCTTATATCTAATTGATATAAGCTTTTTTTATAAGTGTTATTATCTTGAAGTTATACAGAAGCTTTCATAAGCTCTCTATTCATTCTAGCAATATTGTCTAATGAAATTCCTTTAGGACATTCTACTTCACAAGCACCTGTATTTGTACAGTTTCCAAAACCTTCCAAATCCATTTGCGCTACCATGTTTTGAACACGCTCTGTAGCTTCTACACGACCTTGAGGTAACAATGCATACTGAGATACTTTTGCACCAACAAATAGCATAGCAGATGAGTTTTTACAAGTTGCAACACAAGCACCACAACCAATACAAGTTGCAGCATCCATAGCCTCATCGGCAGCAATTTTAGAAATAGGTAACGAGTTAGCATCTTGCGTATTACCAGAAGTGTTTACCGAAATAAACCCACCTGCTTGTTGAATACGCTCAAAAGATGTTCTGTCTACAACTAAATCTTTTATTACAGGAAATGCAGCAGCTCTAAATGGCTCGATAGTAATAGTATCGCCATCTTTAAACATACGCATATGTAACTGACATGTAGTAATACCACGATCTGGACCATGAGCCTCACCGTTAATATACATAGAACACATACCGCAAATACCCTCACGACAATCGTGATCGAAAGCCACAGGCTCTTCTCCAGTATTTACTAATTGCTCATTCAAAACATCCATCATTTCCAAAAAAGACATGTGTTCTGAAATATCAGTCACTTTATAATCAACCATTTGACCCTTTGAACTTGAGTCTTTTTGTCTCCAAATTTTAAGTGTTAAATTCATAATGTCTTTTTATTATTTGTATGAACGTTGTTTTAGTTCAATATCTTTAAATTCTAATTCTTCTTTGTGTAAAACCGCATCGCCAGGCTCTCCTTTAAATTCCCATGCAGAAACAAAAGCAAAGTCTTTATCGTTACGTTTTGCTTCTCCTTTTTGCGGACCATCTAACTCAGCAGACTCTTCTCTAAAGTGACCACCACAAGATTCTTCTCTTACTAAAGCATCTTTAGCGAATAACTCACCAAGCTCTAAGAAATCGGCAACACGTCCTGCTTTTTCAAGCTCAGGATTCATCTCACTTGATGTTCCAGGAACAGATACTTCTTTCCAAAACTCTTCACGAATGGCTTTAATTTCAACCATTGCTTCTTTTAAACCTTCAGCGTTTCTAGACATTCCACATTTATCCCACATCACTTTTCCAAGTTTCTTGTGGAAGTAATCTACAGATTTTGTTCCTTTATTATTTACAAAGAAATCTATCTTATCTTTTACTTCTTTTTCAGCTTCTTCAAATTCTTTTGAATCTGTTGAAATGGCACCAGTTCTAATATCATCAGCTAAATAATCACCAATAGTATAAGGTAATACAAAGTAACCATCGGCTAAACCTTGCATTAAAGCAGAAGCCCCTAACCTATTTGCACCGTGATCAGAGAAGTTTGCCTCACCAATACAATACAATCCAGGAACGGTAGTCATTAAGTTGTAATCAACCCAAACACCTCCCATTGTGTAATGGACAGCTGGATAAATCATCATAGGAGTTTCGTAAGGGTTTTGATCTATGATTTTCTCATACATCTGGAATAAGTTTCCGTATTTAGCCTTTACAATCTCTTGACCTAATGCTTTAATTTTTTCTTTTGAAGGATTCGTTATGTTATGAATTTTAGCTTGCTCTGACCCGTAACGTTCAAAAGCAGCAGCAAAATCTAAATAAACCGCTTCTCCTGTTGCATTTACTCCGTAACCAGCATCACAACGTTCTTTTGCTGCTCTAGATGCAACATCACGTGGAACTAAGTTACCAAATGCAGGATAACGTCTTTCTAAGTAGTAATCTCTTTCGTCTTCAGACAAATCGGTTGGTTTTTTACGACCTTCACGAATTGCCATAACGTCTTCCATATTCTTTGGAACCCAAATACGACCATCATTACGTAAAGACTCAGACATCAATGTTAATTTAGACTGATAATCTCCTGAACGAGGAATACACGTTGGGTGAATTTGAGTATAACAAGGGTTAGCAAAAAACGCTCCTTTTTTATGTATTTTCCATGCTGCAGTAACATTACTCCCCATGGCATTAGTTGATAAAAAGTATACGTTTCCGTAACCTCCAGTTGCAACAACAACAGCGTGAGCTGAATGACGTTCTATTTCACCAGTTATCAAGTTTCTTGCTATAATACCTCTTGCTTTTCCATCAACTTTTACAACATCAAGCATTTCGTGACGATTGAACATTTCAATCTTTCCACGAGCAATTTGACGGTTCATTGCTGAATAAGCCCCTAATAATAATTGTTGACCTGTTTGACCTTTAGCATAAAATGTTCTAGAAACTAGTACACCACCGAATGAGCGGTTATCTAAAAGACCACCATAATCACGAGCAAAAGGAACTCCTTGTGCCACACATTGGTCAATAATATTTGAAGATACCTCTGCTAAACGATATACGTTTGCTTCACGTGAACGATAATCGCCACCTTTTACAGTATCGTAAAATAATCTATATGTAGAATCACCATCTCCTTGGTAATTTTTAGCAGCATTAATTCCACCTTGTGCAGCAATTGAGTGCGCACGTCTAGGAGAATCTTGATAAGCAAATGCTTTTACATTATATCCTAACTCAGCTAAGGTAGCAGCGGCAGAACCTCCTGCTAAACCTGTACCAACTACAATAACATCGATATGACGTTTGTTTGCTGGATTTACTAAGTTTATTTTGTTTTTATAATCTGTCCATTTATCTTTAATTGGACCTTTTGGTACTCTTGAATCTAAAGCCATAGTATTATAAGATTAATGGTTAAAAAAATGATAAAGCGCAATAACAACAAATCCTAACGGGATAATAATAGAATAGGCTTTACCAATATTTTGTAATGTTTGTTTTCTTCCTGCTGTAGACCCCATAGATTGGAAAGCAGAAGTGAAGCCGTGCATTAAATGCAGTGCTAAAAACACAAAAGCAATTACATAGGCTACTACACGAGCAGGGTTTGAGAATTTGTGAACAAGCTCGTCGTAATAACGAAAACCTTCAACACCATCCATGGTTCCTGACCAATCGCCTTGAATAAATTTTGTGTTAATTTCTGGAAACCAAAAATCGATAAAATGTAATACAACAAATGCTAAAATGGCTACACCACTCCAAATCATGTTTCTGCTCATCCAAGAAGAATTAGCAGCACCATTATTTCTAGCGTAATTAACGCCATTTGCTTTTTTGTTTTTAAGTTCTAAAATGAATCCCATAATAAAATGAAATACCACTCCAAAAATTAAAACAGGTTGCAATGCAAATTGTATTAAAGGATTTGTTCCCATAAAGTGTGACACCTCGTTAAAAGTGTCTGGGCTAAATACCGATAGCATATTAATTGCAAAATGTTGTAACAAGAAAAACATGAGGAAGAATGCAGAAAGTGCCATAGCAACTTTTCTTCCAATTGAAGATTTAAAAAATCCGCTCATTATTTTAAAATTAGTTTATAGTCTTACAAAGGTAGTGAGCAAGCCTATTTTTAACAAGTTTTAAACGGTATTTTATTTTGCATTTAGAATGATTATAATTAAAAAACTCATCTTATATTTTCTTTAAACTAGAAAACATAAGATGAGCTAATTACATCTATAAACCTTTGTAAAAGATTTCTCTATTTCACGATAAGCTTTTTAGTAATTGTAGTTAAATCGGAATTAATATTTACAAAATAAAGTCCTTTAGAAATACCTGATAAACTTATGGATTGCACTCCTGAAGTATTCGAAGCATCGTGTTTAGATATTAAACGTCCATTTACATCGTAAATCACTACAGACTCTAAATTAATTGATGATGCTTTTTTAAGAAAGAACGTCTCACTAGCAGGGTTTGGATATAAATCAATACCACTTTCTAAAACATCTTCTTCTACGCTTAATTGCCCAGAGTATGCTGTCATTAATTGATAATCACAAACGGAATTCGTTGTACTCTTAGCAACAATAATTTCACCTGCTTCTTGATTTGTACTTGACAAAGTTCTTGTAACTTGTCCTGGACCGATATCAAAATCCATAAGATCCTCACTATCTATAACATGATCTAATAAATGCGCATGACCTAACTCGTGCAATACAACACTTTCAAAATCAATATCGAAAAAAGGTAAACCTGGACCATAATCCCAATTCTCTTGACTAGTAAATAAAATATCAACCTCAGCAACAACCCAATCACCACCATTACAACTATCGTAATAAACTATGGTTTCTCCTAAATAACCTTCAGGTAAAGTAGCACTAAACCCAATAAGGTTTAAGTTATCTATCCCCGAATTAGTTTCAGAAGTATCTTCTCCTAATATCCAGTTTATTTTAGTTTCATTACGCCAAGTATTTAATGCTCTAAGAAAAGCTGCAGCTGCTGCTGTATTTCCCGAGAAATCTGAATTCTGACTCCATGTAAAACCGCCATTTCCATTATCTCCATAGTGCTGAGCTAGATATGCTTGATTAGCATTAATATTATTTAATAATGCAAAAGGCACTATTAAAATATCTTCCGAAGTAGATAAATCACCATTAGCATCAACAACAGTAATAATTCCTGTTCCCGCCAAAGATGGCACCTCAACAGTAATTCTAGTATCCGTCCAAGTTAAAACTTGCGTACTTAAAGCATAAGTAGTAGATACTCCTCCATCACTAGAATTTGCAAAACCAACCTTACCTTTTACAGAACCAAACCCTGTTCCTGTAATCGTTAAAACACTTTCAGTACCTGCACTAATCTCACCTGGAGAATATGTAATACTGCTTGGCGCTAAAACTTTTGCACTTTTCGCAGCCTTATTTGCACGCTCTAAAGCATCAAACTCTAAAACTTCAGAAAAATTAGATTTTGTTTTAGATAGAATTTCAGTGTAAACAGATTCTACACTTTCCATTTTATGAAAAGGATTTGTTACAACATTTTTATTTAAATCGTATTTATAAAAACCTTGAACACCTGCGTAAGCTCTAAATGCGTTGGCATGATCAACAGCATCACTAGTTAAAGTAAATACTCCAACATCATTTGTGTCTAAATTTAAACTTGGCGATACTTTTTGCGCCATAGTACCAACAGTACCACCTTTAGTTACAACCTGAACAGTTGTTGCCGGCTGCCCTTTAAACACCTTATAAACCTCAACAGTATTTACTGTATAGATATTAGTGCGATCTGCATTCCAAAAAGATTCTTTTGAAATTACTTTTCCTTCAATAACCAAACTTGAAGATTCAATTTGCTGTGTCAGAGGGATTTCCTGTAGCATCACTTGGGCATTAAGGCTAGTTAAGCCTAAAAAACCGATTAATGCCGAAAGAAGCATTTTTCTTGTGTAATTTTTAATCATAATAACAATTTTTTATAATCGTGTGAGGGTGAATTAATTAGAGCACGCAATTTACTGCTTTTCATTTTTATTATCATGTTTTTTTATTAAAAACTTTTCTTTAAATAAAACCTTTATTTTTGCAGTACAATTCACTTTTAAAAGATTAGAATTATGAAATACAATCCAATTGACAACAAACTCTTTATAAAAAACAGAAAAAACTTTGCTAACAAAATGAAGAGTAACAGCTTAGCTGTTTTCAACTCTAACGATATTTACCCAATAAGTGCCGATAGCACTATGCCTTTTGAGCAGCATCGCGACATTTTTTACCTTAGTGGCGTTGACCAAGAAGAAAGTATTTTGGTATTATTCCCCGATTGCCCAAAAGAAAAACACCGTGAAATTCTTTTTCTAAAAGAAACAAACGAACACATTGCCATTTGGGAAGGAGAAAAACTTACTAAAGAAAAAGCTTTTGAAACCAGCGGAATAAAAACAGTTTACTGGTTACAAGACATGGAAAAAATCATGTTTGAAATCATGACACAATGTGATACCGTTTACATTAACACCAACGAACATTACCGTGCCAATGTAGAAACCGAAACGCGTGAAGATCGTTTTTCAAAATGGCTAAAAGATAAATACCCTGCACATAGCGTAGCAAAAAGCAACCCTATTTTACAACGTTTACGCTCTGTAAAAGACCCAATTGAATTAGATTTAATTCAACAAGCCTGTGATATTACCGAAAAAGGATTTCGTAGAATTTTAAATTTTGTTAAACCAGGTGTTTGGGAATTTGAAATTGAAGCAGAATTTATGCACGAGTTTTTAAGAAACAGATCTAAAAAGTTTGCTTACACACCTATTGTAGCTTCAGGAAACAATGCCAACGTACTACATTACGTAGAAAACAACCAACAATGTAAAGCCGGCGATTTAATTTTATTAGATGTTGGCGCAGAATACGCTAACTACTCTAGCGACATGACGAGAACCATACCTGTTTCTGGTCGTTTTACAGACAGACAAAAAGCTGTTTATAATGCTGTACTAAACGTTAAAAACGAAGCAACAAATATGCTTATACCAGGAACTGACTGGGCTGCTTATCATGCTGAAGTTGGTAAAATAATGACAGGAGAACTATTAAACCTAGGCCTGCTTGATAAAGCGGATGTACAAAATGAAGATCCAGAATGGCCAGCTTACAAAAAATACTTTATGCACGGTACTAGCCACCACATGGGACTAGATACGCACGATTACGGTATTTTAACAGAGCCTATGCAAGAAAACATGGTATTTACTGTGGAGCCTGCTATATACATCCCGAAAGAAGGCTTTGGAATTAGATTAGAAGATGATGTTGTTATCCAAAAAACTGGATCTCCTTTTAATTTAATGAAAAATATTCCTTTAGAGGCTGATGAAATTGAAGACCTAATGAATTCTTAAAAACTAAAAAAAGTCAACACAAAAAAAAAGCTGCCCGAAAAGGCAGCTTTTTTTTATATCTAAAAGATTAATTTCTTTTAATCATCTATTCTTAAAATCAATTTAACCATCTATTTAAAGTTTCGTATAACTGCTCCTTAATAACAGGTTTAGAGAGGAAATCTACACAACCTTTCTTATAACATTTTTCTTTTTCATCAGGCATAACATAAGCCGTTTGCATAATGATTTTTGTTTCGGGGTTTATTTCTAATATTCTTTCCATCGCATCAATACCATTCATTTCCGGCATCCTGATGTCAAGCAAAACAATATCGATATGCGGATTATCCTTAAATATATCTACGGCCGATTTACCCGTGTTTGCGAAAAGAATATCAGCCTCTGTCTTTTTCAATACAATTTTGAACAGCAATTGGATTAACGCATCATCTTCTGCAATTAAAATAGTTTTACCTTTTAAAAACGCTTCACTAATTGGAGCTACAGCTTTCTTGGTTTCCTTTTTAAATGCTGTTGATTTTAATGGTATAGTAAAATCAAATCGAGTACCCTTACCTAACTCTGACGTTAATTTAATTTCCCCTCCCAAAAGCGTAACAATCCCTTTGCTAATAGAAAGCCCTAAACCTGTACCACCATATATTGCACAGTTATCATAATTCACCTGTTTAAAACGCTCAAACACCTCATCGTGCTTACTTACATCAATACCAATACCTTCATCTTTCACAAAGAATTTCAAGTAATCGCTCTCTACAGTAAAACCAAAAGAAATTTCTCCTTTTTCTGAAAATTTTAAAGCATTGTTCAATAAATTAGAAATAACTTGCTGCAATCTTTGCTCATCAGTAATAATAACCAGTTTTTTTAATTCTTCTGGAACATAAGATTTTATTACAATATCATCTTTTCCTTTTACCGCCTTTAATTGATTGTATGTTATTTCAAGATTTTTTATAAGCTTAACCAGATGGCAATCCTTATAAACAATTTTAATTTCGTTAGACTCTATTTTCGCAATATCAATAATATCATCAATTAAATTTAATAATTGCTTTGAGCTTCCGTCAATAATCTCTAAATATTTTAATCGCTGTTTCCTGGTAATATCATCGTTTCTTAATAACTCGGCAAAACCAATAACACCATTCATAGGTGTTCTAATTTCATGACTCATATTAGCCAAGAAATAATTTTTATGGATACTTGCTATTTCAGCCTCTTTTCTTGCCTTAATAAGCTCAGCTTCATATGTTTTATGTTGCGTAATATCTTGCACCGCACCTTTGAGCGCAACAATTTTATCGTTCTCATCCCTTACAGCCTCACCCATAATACAAAGCCAACCTTTTTCGCCACCATTTTTCACAATCTCTAACTCTAAGTCATAAGAAACCCCTTTGGTTTGGCAGGCTTCAATGGCTTTTGATACAGTTTTCCAGCTAGACTTAGTAAACAGTCTACTACTCGACTTAACATCTGGCGGAGGCAAACTAGGGTCAAAACCATATATTTTATACAGCTCCTCTGTCCAACGCACCTTCCCTGTCTCAACATCTAAATACCAACTTCCAACATGGGTAATTTCTTGAGCACGGCAAAGCTCTGCTTCACTTTTCAGCAATTCTGCCTTCTTATTTTTCAACTCAGTAATATCTGCAAATGTAGCAGCAAACTCACCTCTAGCTGGACTAAACAAATGTACCTGATAATGCTTGCCTTCTTTAGTTGAATACTCTTTTATATATTGTTCTTTATCAGAAATTGCAGTTTCTCCAAAGGTTGCTATCCAATCTCCAGGATCATCTTGGATGTACGGCATAATATCCATTAACTTATTACCTACAAAATCTTTTCTTTCTAAACCTATTATTTTCTCAAATGCCGAATTAGCATCTATATAGATCCAGTCTATAGGTTTACCCGTTTTATCTGTTATAATTTCGCCGTGTAAAAATCCTTCGTTTAAATTATCGAAAAGACTTTTATACCTAAGCTCAGACGTTCTAAGTTCTTTTTCGGTTTCTTTAAGCTTATTAATATTATTTAAAGTAATAACAATACCACTTATTTTTTTAGATGAAGTAACAAACGGACTTGCTCTAAATAAATAATAGTTATGGTTTTTATCAGTTAGCTGTTTTTCTATTGTAATAAGTTTTTCTAAAACTAAACTCGAATCCTCTATAATCCCAGCTCTAGTGTCTTCCATAAAGTTTGATGTAAAACTAGAAAGCGGCCTACCATAATCCGATTCATGCAAATTAAAAACTTCCTTAAGTGCAGGCGTAAATTTTCTAATACGCAACTCTGTATCTAGAAACAATGTTGCTATTTCGGTGTTATCTAGCAAGTTTGTTACATCGTTACTTAAATTTGTAAGCTCTTTGTTTTTCTCCTGCATTTCAGAATTTACCGTATACAATTCTTCATTTACAGATTGTAATTCCTCGTTTGTACTTTGAAGCTCTTCATTAGAAGCCATCAGTTCTTCGTTAGATGATTGTAATTCTTCATTACTCGTCTCCAACTCTTCAATAGCGTTTTGTAATTCAGTTTTTACAATTCTAAGTTCGTTTTCTAAATCTTCTAAACGCTGGTTAGATGCCTCATCAACATCTATATTTTTAATAACAAGCGGCTCTTCGTATTCTAACACCTTGTCGTTACTGAACTCTATTAAATAACAGCCATTTAAATCATCATCAATACTAGGTTTATTAAATTTTAAATCGAAAGAGAAATTTTCTGTTCTGGTTTTATTAAGAACGCCTTTAATAACGATATCTTTATTTTCGCTTTCTAACCTTCTAACACCGCTTCTTATAAGACCGGCAACATCTGTATTTACTATTTTTAATAAATTATTTTGAAAAACGCCTTCGTTGTGAGACAAACGCTTTCCTGCATCACCATTGATGAAAAGAATATTGAAGTTTTTATCTATAAAAATAGATGCTGGACTAAATTTTTTACTTAAATATTTATGAAATACTAACTCCGGACTTTCTTTTACTCTATAGCTAGGAGATTGTATTGTTGATATTGGAGTTTTATATGAAATTGTAGAAACCCGCTCTAAACTGGAACTTTGAGACGGATATTTTTTTGTTTCTGAAATATTCTGAAATATTTTCCACTTTACATCAATAGTTTTAAAATGCTTTGACACCGAACCAAGAGACTCACTATTACCTAAAAATAAATAAGAATATTTATTTAGAGCAAACTGAAAATTATGCATCACCTTCTTTTGAATTTTATTATCAAAATAAATGAGTAAGTTTCGGCAAGAAATTAAATCCATTCTAATAAATGGAGGATCTTTTATTAAGTTATGATTCGAGAATACAATTTTCTCTCTAACACGTTTTATAATTTGTATTTTATCGCCAATTTTCAAAAAATATTTATCCAGATATTTCTTTTCAATCTCGTTAGCAATATTGATATTATACATACCAAGCCCGGCAACCGTTAAGGCTCTAGGGTCTATATCTGTACCAAATATTTTAAAATCAATATTAAGTTTATTGCTTTTAATATAATCATCGATTAAAATAGCGATGGAATACACCTCTTCTCCTGTAGAACAACCTGCAATCCATACGCGAACAGCATCATTCATCTCTTTAGCCTCACAAATTGCTGGTATCACTTTAGTTTTTAACAAACTAAAAGCTTCCGTATCTCTAAAAAACCGTGTCACTCCAATTAGAAAATCTTCTTTAAGCGCCTGTTTCTCCTCTACATTACTAGATAAAAAAGTTACATAATCGAATAAATACTCAATATTATTAATATTCATTCGTTTTTCTACTCTACGAATGAGTGTGTTTTTTTTATACTCCCTAAAATCTATTCCAGAAAATTTGTAAACAATAGTAAAAACACTATTCAGTACAGCATCGTCTGATTCTTTATCACTTAATTCTTCTTTTAACAATGATTTTTTTTTAAAATTCCTACTAATTACTTCAGCAATTTTTTCGGGGCTCGAAATATAATCTGCTAAATTAGTTGTTATCGCCGAGTTTGGCATGCCATCAAATTGTGCCGAAACAGGATCCTGCACCACTATAGTACCACCTTGTTCTTTTATGGTGTGTATACCCCTCGAACCATCAGAACCAGTGCCTGATAATATAATACCAACTGATTTTTCTTTATACTCTTCACCTAAAGTATGAAAAAATATATCTATCGGTAAATTCAAATTATTTTTAGGCCCTTTATCAAGAAGATACAACTGGTTACCTTTAATATGAAGGTTTTTATTTCTTTGATTTAAATAAATGCAATTCGGTTTTATAACTTGCTTATCTTCTGTAGTATAGATAGGCATCGTTGTATGCTTGCTAAGCAACTCGGGCATTAAACTTTTAAAATCTGGAGAAAGATGCTGAACAATAATAAACGCCATCCCTGTGTTGTTTGGCAAATGATCAAAGAGCGTCTGTATAGCATCTAAACCACCTGCAGAAGCTCCAATACCAACAACATACAAGTCAGAATTATTAATTTTCATCAAAAAAAATAAATTAGACACCTAAAATATAAAAAAAGAGCAATATTGGGCGTATTTTGTTAACAAAAAAAAAGAAAATTCCTTCAATTGGTGTGGTTTTCATACGGTTATACCGCATTACCCCTACTAATTTTACTTATAAAAATTCATATCGTCCAAATACTCCCACACATTTTCCGGCAACATAGGCTTTACATTTTTACCTGTTTTAATCGCATTTCGAATAAACGTTGAAGACAACTCCATTATTGGTGCATTAACAACATGTATTTTTTCATGGCCCGTAAATTGCGTATCTACTTTGCTTTCCGAAATACGTGGATACACATAAATATCATGGTTTTCTAAAATAACTTCGTAGTTTTTCCATTTATGGAAACTCTTCAAATTATCTTCTCCCATAATTAAAGAAAACTCGTGACTTGGGTACTTTTCTTGTAAGTGTACCAACGTGTTTACCGTGTAATTTGGTTGTGGTAAGTTAAACTCTATATCGCTAGGTTTAAGCTTATCGTAATCTTTTGTAGCCCGATATACCAACTCGAGTCGTTGGTAATTATCGAGCAAACTACTTTTCTTTTTAAATGGATTATGTGGCGTTACTACAAACCAAACCTGATCTAAATCACTATGTTCGGCTATATGGTTTGCGATAACCAAATGCCCAATATGTATAGGGTTAAACGACCCAAAATACAATCCAATTTTCATTAATAAATTATTTTAAGAATTCACAAAATCACTTACTAACGCTTTAGCTTCTGTAAGCGCATGCTCTAGAGTATCATTAACAACAATAACATCAAAAAGTGGTGCTGTTGCCAGCTCGGCCGATGCTTTAGCTACGCGCATATTAATTTTATCGGCACTTTCTGTTTTTCGTTTTTTAAGTCTAATTTTAAGCTCATCAATACTTGGTGGCTTAACAAAAATAGCTAAAGTTTCTTCTGGAAATTTTCTTTTAATTCGTAATCCGCCAGAAACATCAATATCAAAAATTACATTTTTACCTTTTGCCCAAATACGTTCTACTTCGGTTTTTAAGGTGCCATAAAAGTTATCGCGATAAACCTCTTCCCACTCTAAAAACTCATCATGTTTAATTTTAGATTTGAATTCGCTCGCCGAAAGAAAATAATAATCGGTTCCATCTATTTCGGTGCCTCTACTTTCTCTAGAAGTCGCAGAAATAGAAAATTCTAAATTCAACTCATCCAATCCTAATAAATGTCTAACTATGGTTGTTTTCCCCGAACCAGATGGTGCAGAAAACACTATTAGTTTGCCTTGTTTTTTATTTGTTGCTGCCATAAAAAATGATGATTTTCTTTAAAGTACGTTTAATAACTGTTCCTTAATTTTTTCTAATTCATCTTTCATTTGCACTACCAATTGTTGCATTGGTGCATAATTACTTTTTGAACCAATAGTATTTATTTCACGGCCCATTTCTTGACTAATAAACCCTAATTTTTTACCGTTAGATTCTTCCGAATTTATCGATTCTATAAAATAATTTAAATGATTCTTTAAACGCACTTTCTCTTCAGTAATATCAAATTTTTCAATGTAATACACCAATTCTTGCTCAAAGCGGTTTTCATCATATTTTTCTTTAAGTTCCGCAACACCTTTGTGTAAACGTTCGCGAACACCTTCAACACGTTCTGGATCCATTGCTATAACTTGCTCCAAAACATCGCCTATAGTATCTACACGATTAATAAAATCTTGTTCAAGCACCTTACCTTCGTTTAATCGGTAGCTATTTAAATCGGCCACAGCAGTATTAATTTCTGTCGAAATGGTGTTCCATTCGTTTTCGTCTATTTCTTCACGAACCGTATTTAATGCATCAGGAAATTTAACAGCCATTTTTAATAGCTCAATTTCACTACCGCTTACAACTTGCCTTAACTGCTCCATGTATTGCTTAACAACAGGTGTGTTAATTTGGGTAGATGTATCTTCTGCAGTAGCTTCTACATAAATAGAAAAATCTACTTTACCACGCACCAATTTATCGGCCAGAAGTTTTCGAATAGAAAGCTCCTTTTCTCTATAAATAGAAGGCATTCTAGCATTTAAATCTAAACTTTTACTGTTTAAAGATTTTAGTTCGATTGTTATTTTTTTCGTAGGTAATTGTAATACAGATTTTCCGTAACCTGTCATTGAATAAATCATACACCAAATTATATAAGTTGCACAAAGGTAATTAAAACCAAATGGATAGAAAACCGTTTATTAAATGTTAAAATAGATTCTTTGCTAAAAACTTAGATGCCTATTGAATATATTATTGATATTTTTGTTTTTCTCTTAAGTTTAAAACCAACTAAATGAAACAATACGCACATGCCTTTTTAGTGATTTTTATGATTACTGCTGTTTTTGGATGTAAAAATAAAAATGATGAAGCTATTGAGGTCTCTGATAAAACTGAAGCCATAATCGCTAAAAAAGCAATAAATGATAGTATCACCAACAATCCGCCAAAAGGTATGGTTTGGGTTCCTGGAGGTGCATTTTTACAAGGTGCGGTACCTCAAGATGATGTTGCTATGGATCATGAAAAACCTCAACACTCAGTAAAAGTTGATGGTTTTTTTATGGATATCACCGAAGTTACCAATGCCGAGTTTGCTAAATTTATTGACGCTACAGGTTATATAACCATGGCTGAACGTGAAATTGATTGGAACGAAATGAAAAAACAACTTCCTGAAGGTACTCCAAAACCACACGATTCTGTTTTGCAACCAGGTTCTTTAATGTTTAAAAAAACAAAATCGTCGGTTCCTAATCTATACGATTTCTCACAATGGTGGCGCTGGTCTATTGGTACAAACTGGAAACACCCAAGCGGACCAGATAGCAATATAGAAGGTAAAGACAACCACCCTGTTGTACATGTTTGTTATGAAGATGCTGAAGCTTATTGTGTTTGGGCAGGCAGACGCTTACCAACAGAAGCCGAATGGGAATTTGCAGCAAGAGCAAACCAACAAAACACAACCTATTTTTGGGGAGATGATCGCTCTGTTTTATCAAAACAAGCTAATAGTTGGGAAGGCGAATTCCCTGTAAACAACACACTAGAAGATGGTTTTGAACGCACAGCTCCGGTAAAAACTTACCCTGCAAATAATTTTGGATTATTTGATATGGCTGGTAATGTTTGGGAAATGACTACCGATTGGTACAACCTAAATTACTATAATGAAGTTGCTGCTACAAACACAACATTGGTTAACCCAAAAGGAGCAGATAAAGCATACAACCCTAATAACCCATACATAAAAGAAAAAATTATTAAAGGTGGTTCTTTTTTATGTAGCGACTCATACTGCGCTAGTTACAGAGTATCATCGCGTATGGGTACAAGTTTAGACTCATCTGCAGAGCATGTTGGTTTTAGAACCGTTGCTACTCCAGATATGTTAGCTAAAAAGTAAAAGAGAAAATTCAACTTAATAAAACCTTCATTTAATGCTCTAAAGGTATTAAAATGGAGGTTTTTCGTTTTAGGAAATTTTCAGAAGAAAAACTAACGTCTTCTATTTGGTAAAAGCGGCGGTGGCTCACCATTAAACGGGTTCCATCGACTAATACTTTTAGCCTCTAAACCTGCAGCACTCATTATTGCACGATCGCCAAAACGTTCCCGCATTTTATCTATAGCTTCGGTTAAATGAATTTGTTTTTCATTATCCTCAAACAAGTTAACCTGGTGACCTCCTTCTACTAAATGGCTAAATTTCACTCCAATTAAACGCACCAATAATCGGCGATTATATAGTTTTTTGTATAAATCTAAAACAACCGGAATAATATTATGATCCATGGCGCTATACGGAATACGCTGCTGCTGGGTATAGGTTTGAAAATCGGAATACCTAATTTTAAAAGTAACACAAGCGGTTAACTTATTCCCTCTTCGTAATTGGTAAGCTAAATTTTCGGTCATGGCTACAATAATACCTTTTAGCTTCGAGACATCAGTAGTATCTTTATTGAAAGTACGCTCGGTAGAAATAGATTTACGTTCCTGATATTGCACCACCGGACTATGATCTATACCATTAGCTTTTTTCCAAATACTTAAACCATTTTTGCCAAGCACTTTATGCATTAAATCCATTGGCATATCTTGCACCGTTTGAATTCGCTTTACTCCTAAATCGCAAAGTGACTTATAAGTAACCTCGCCAACCATTGGTATTTTACGCACAGAAAGTGGTGCTAAAAAAGGTTTTTCGGTACCCGATAAAATATTAATTTCATTATTAGGTTTAGCCTCTCCAGTTGCTATTTTAGAAACCGTTTTATTAATAGATAAACCAAAGGAAATAGGTAAACCGGTTTCCTTCATGATGCGTTGTCGTAATTCCGAAGCCAATTTATGGCAACCAAAAAACTTATCCATTCCGGTTAAATCGATATAAAACTCATCTATCGACGATTTTTCGTAAAGCGGCACACTTTCTTTTATAACATCGGTAACATCTTTAGAAAAATTACTGTAAACCCCAGAATTTCCTCGTAAAACTACAGCCTCCGGACAAAGAGATTTTGCTAAACGCATTGGCATTGCAGAATGCACACCAAATTTTCGAGCTTCGTAACTGCAAGATGCCACAACACCACGGTCTGATGTACCACCAATAAGCACAGGCTTTCCTATTAAACGACTATCGAGTAGGCGCTCGCAAGACACAAAAAAGGTGTCTAAATCCATGTGAACAATAGATCGGTTTTTACTCATTTTCGGGGTGATTTATGGACGCAAAGCCATGGTGATAATTCTGCATTAAAATTACCATAAAATAAAATACAAACGTCAATTATTTTACTCGAAAACCGAATATAAATCTGAAAAAAGAGGTAAAACACGCTACCCAATTGATTACTAATAATTTGAATTTTTCAATAATTATCACAGCTATCAGAGAATTAATAACGTCAAAATAATCAAAGGTTTATTGTTAATAAATAATTATTTCACACGCTATACATTTCAAACTTCATCTAAAATAATTTGTCCTTATAAATGAAGCAAAATGAGTTATTAATTAAGCGTCTCCTGAAAAAGTTTAAATATGCGTCGGTATTCATCGGACCAGCTCGAAGCTTCAACAAACCCATGACTTTCCATTGGAAAAACAGCTAATTCCCAGTTTTCTTTTTTCAGTTCAATTAAACGTTGAGATAATCGCACCACATCTTGAAAATGGACATTAGTATCAACCATACCATGAAGTATTAATAAATCCCCTTTTAAACCTTCAGCAAAATACAAAGGCGAACTTTGTTGATAAGCTTTAGGATCTTCAAAAGGTGTATTTAAAATAGGTGCTGTATAGCCGTGATTGTAATGTGCCCAATCTGTTACAGAGCGCAACGCCGCACCACTTTTAAAAGTATCGGGCGCATTAAACATAGCCATTAAAGTAATAAACCCACCGTAAGACCCGCCGTAAATACCAAGTCTATCTTTATCGATACCTTGATTTTCAATAAGGTATTTAGCACCATCTACTTGGTCGTCTAAATCCTGCCCACCCATATGGCGGTAAATAGCTGTTCGCCAATCGCGACCATAGCCTTTACTAGCTCTATAATCTATAGCCAAAACCGTGTAACCATTATCTACCAAAATATTATGAAACATATATTCTCTAAAATAGCCCGGCCACCAGCGGTGTACATTTTGTAAATACCCCGCACCATGAACAAATATTACGGCGGCACCATTCTTTTTAGCTTCGGTTGGCTTGTAAAGTGTTGCAGGAACTTTTTCGCCATCGCGAGCGGTGAAGTTTATAATTTCGGAATCTATCCATTTATAAGATTTAAAAGCATCGGTGGTAGATTCGGTTAACTGTGTCATTTTCGCTCCAGCTTTGTTAGGCATCACATATAATTCCCAAGGCTTATTAGTGTAAGAATAACGAATAGCCAGCTTAGTTTCATCTGGCGAAACTGTTACTTCATGCCCACCTTGGCGCGATGTAATTTGTAGCATTTTGCCTCCTTTTACAGGTAAGTGATAAAAGTGTTGTTCGTGCGGACTCACTTTATTGCTTGTTATAAAAAAGGTTTTATGATCTTTTGATAAGCTAACCTCCTGAATTTCGAATTCACCCTGAGTTAACGCTTTTATTTTACCCGAATTTATGTTGGCTGCATACAAGTGTGAATAGCCTGTTTTTTCAGACTGAAACCAAACGTTACTTTCATCTACCCAGCCCATTTCGGCACGAGAAAACCAACCGACTCCAGGGCCACCAATCCATGCATCATCATGTTGTTTATCAATCTGTTTTAAACTTCCATCTTCTAGATTCACGAGCATAATCCAGCGGTCTTTATTATCTTGAGATGTAATATTTACTAATGCTTTTCCATTACCAGAAAACACAGGACTACCTATTTCCACACCTCTCGGATCATCAAAAGTATCTTTATATTCTGATGGATTTTCAGCATATTCTTTTAAGTATTTTGGTTTGTCTTTAATACCGCTTAGCTCATCGGTTTTAATTTGATGGGTCTCTCCGGTTTTAATATTTAAAATCCAAGATTCGTAGCTATTTGGAGTAACCCCAACTTTAGGTCTAGCATTTAAGTTTTCGGTATAACCACTTTCGGTAACGTAACTAGGCACGTTCGTGTTTTTATGTTTTTGAGGAATACTTAAGCTATAAATCACAAAATTTAAATCGGCAGAAATATCAAAATCAACCAAATTTTTATCTTCTAAAAATATAGATTTAGGATGATTAGACACCAATTGTTCGTTTCTATATGTTCTGGCGTCAGTTTCGTTTTTACGCTTTTCGAGGATATTAAAGTATTGTAATTGATCGTCTTCTAGCCATTGCTCTTTCTCGCTAAGTTTAGGCTCCTCCTTTTCACTTTCCGTTTTAAAATTAGTGAGTTGCGTAACAGTACCATTGCTAATATGCCATTGAAATAAATTATTATCTCGCTTATAAATAATCGATTTTTCATCACCCGAAAATACAGGATTAGACTCTCGATCAATAGTATTTGTAATTTGTTTTTTAGAATAGTTACTGGTATTCATTAAAAACAAATCGCCATCTTTTTGGTAAACCATCCATTGTCCGTTTTTGGAATATTCACCTAAATTTGATTTTTTCTTAAGCGCTTCAAACGATATTTTACTTATTTTTTTTGATTCAATATCCACTTGATAAGTAGACGGAATCGTGTCGTTATCGGGATTCCAGCTAAAATAAATAGACTTACTGTTATCGGCCCAGCTAACACGTGTCGGTAAATAACCTACAAAATCGTCTCCTTGCATAATCTCATCAATGCTAAGAGCCGAATCGTTATTAACCTGCCCGAAGGTAATTGCTGTAAAAGCAAGACATAAAAGTGCTATAAGTTGTTTCATATTGAAATTTTAAGATTTTGAAGTAGACAAATTGTTATGTTACGAATTTAGCGGTTTTAGATTGAAGAATGAAACACCTTTTTAAAGTAGTTTTAATATTGTTTAATCAATCTACTTCATAATTACATATCATAGTTTGTTTTTCTAAAAACCCCATCGTAGAATCTAAATAAAAGGCGTTAGATAAGGGGTTGTTTTTTAGTATGTTTTTAATGTTAAATATTCTTTAAAGTCAACAATAGCGTGAGGTTTTTATGATTTCGGAATCTTATATTTGGAGTTAACATTATTTATAAAAACCTTATTTATATGATTAAAAGAGTTTTCCTTACACCCTTTCAAAAATTTGTAAAAATTGAAAGTTTCAGTGGTATTCTACTCATGTTTGCTACGCTTCTTGCTTTGGTTTGGGCAAATTCGCCATATGGGGATAGTTATAGAGAACTTTGGCAATACGACTTAGGAATTATAACAGAAACTTTCGAGTTTAAGAAGCCTTTAATTTTATGGATTAATGATGGGCTGATGGCTATATTCTTCCTTCTAATAGGGTTAGAAATAAAACGAGAGTTATTAATTGGCGAACTTAATACCCCAAAAAAAATAGCCTTTCCGCTGGTTGGTGCTTTAGGAGGGATGTTGGTACCAGTAATTTTCTTTTTAGTTTTAAATCAAAACCCAGAAACTACTAAAGGCTGGGGTATACCCATGGCTACGGACATTGCGTTTTCATTAGCCATTCTAAACGTACTTGGTAAACGTGTACCTTTAAGTCTTAAAATATTTTTAACCGCATTTGCTATTGTAGATGATATAGGCGCCGTTTTAGTTATCGCAATTTTTTATAGTGGAAACATCAATATCACTTTATTGTTGATTGCATTAGCCATGCTTGCGGTTTTATACTTCCTGTCTTATAGAGGGATTTATTCTAAATTTATCATGTTTTTCTTCGGAATTATTATCTGGTTTTTATTCTTAAAGTCTGGTATTCATCCAACCATAGCTGGTATTTTGCTAGCTTTTTCTGTACCAATTAGACAAAAAATTGATACTTCTAAATTTTTAGTAGAACTAGAAAATGTATACAATAATATTAAAACTGCCAGTGTGCTTAAAAAACCCATTCTCTCGCATGAGCAAATTGGCCATGTAGATAATTTAAACGATTGGTCGGCTAAATTTCAGTCGCCATTACAGCATTTAGAACATAGTTTACACGGCTGGGTGGCCTATTTTATCATTCCTATTTTTGCGCTTGCAAATGCTGGTGTGTTAATTTCTGGTTCGGATAATTTAGATACCGCTTTAGTCATCAATATAATAATATGTTTAGTTCTAGGAAAAGGTATAGGGATTACCTCTATTGTATTTATTGCCCAAAAATTAAAATGGATAGAAGTACCTAGCGATATTAGTTTCAAGCAAATTATAGGCGTTGCTTTTTTAGCTGGTATTGGTTTTACAATGGCCATATTTATTGCTAGTTTAGCATTTGTTTCTACACCAGAATTTATCGATTCTGCTAAAATAGGAATCCTTATTGGGTCGTTTATTTCAGCTATTATTGGTTACATTATACTCCGTATAGTCTCCACGAAAGAGCCTGGGGTTTAACCCATTGTTACTTACCTTTTTGAAAAAGCCTACGGGCTTTTTTTTATTTAACAATTTTTTAACTTCGTTTAGTTCGGTTTGTTCCGAACTAAAAATACCTTTGCAAAGATTTTACCTGAAGATAAACCATTTATTTTTCAGAAAAGTATAACAAAACAATTAACAATGAAAGAAAATATCTGTAAACAAAAAATGGGCTTAGTTGAGAAACTAGGTGTGCATTTAGAGACCAGAGAGCAATTAGCACCAGTTGCTGCTCGTATTTTATCTTACATTATACTTACAGGAAAAAGAGGCGCCACCTTTGAAGACATGGTAAGTATTCTTTGCGCAAGTAAAAGTACCATCTCTACACACATTAACCACTTACAAGGTTTAAACAAAATTGAATATTTCACAAAAACTGGTGACCGTAAAAAGTATTTTGTAATTAATAAAGACACCATCATTCAACATGTTGATAGAATGGTAAGCCACTGGCAAGAAGAACGCGAAATACATTTAGAAATTAAAGAATATAAAGAAAAACAGAACAATCTGAAAATTGAGAAAGAAGAAGATAAATTCGACCTCAACTTTCATAACGATTATATAAAATTTATAGATGAAGCTTCTTCCTCTGTAAAAGAATTAAGAGAAAAATTAACAGACAACCAATTCAAACTTTAAAAGTTACTCAAAAATGAAAAAGAATAATTTATACTCCATATTAACACTAAGTCTTATTTTAGTTGTTTCTAGCTGTGGCAACAAAACAGAACAAGCTGCCGCAACGCAACAAGCGCCTCCTCCCGCGTTTCCTGTAACCGCTATACAACAAAAAACAGTAACAGGTTACCAAGAATACCCAACAAATATTGAAGGTATTGTAAACAGTGATGTAAGAGCAAAAGTTTCAGGTTACATCCAAAACGTATTAGTAGATGAAGGCCAAAAAGTTCGTAAAGGGCAATCTTTATTTAGATTAGAAACACAATCTTTAAGTCAAGATGCAGGTGCAGCAAAAGCACGTGTTAATGTGGCACAGGTGGAAGTAGATAAATTAGTTCCTCTTGTAGAAAAAAACATCATTAGTGCGGTGCAATTAGAAACTGCAAAAGCAAATTTAGCACAAGCAAAAGCTACATTAAGTGGTGTATCTGCTAATATTGGTTATGCTACTATTAAAAGCCCAGTAGACGGTTATGTTGGAGCTATTAACTTTAGAGAAGGCGCTTTAATTAGCCCTAGCGACAGTAGCCCATTAACAACGGTTAGTGATATTAGCCAAGTCTATGCCTTTTTCAGTTTTAACGAAGCACAATACATCGATCACTTACAACGCTATGAAGGACAAAACAAAGCAGAACGTATTAAAAACTCTCCAGATTTGAGTTTAGTTTTAGCTAATGGAAAAGTGTATTCTGAAACAGGACGTATTCAAACCAGTACAGGCCAAATTAACGAAAGTACAGGAACTATTAAAATTAGAGCGGCTTTCGATAATCCAAACGAAATTTTAACCAATGGAAACAGTGGTAAAATTAGACTTCCTATAGAGTATAAAAATGCCATTATAGTACCACAATCTGCAACGTTTGAACAACAAAAAGACATTATGGTTTTTACAGTTGATCAAGATAACAAAGTAAAATCTAATATTATAAAAGTACAAGGTACGGTGGGTAACTTATATGTTGTAGAATCTGGACTTAACGTAGGCGATAAGCTTATTGTATCTGGAATTGGAAAACTTAGAGCTGGAATGCCTATTGCTCCGCAAGACACACCTTTTGAGGAGGCTATTAAGCCAGTAGCTGTATTATTTAAAAATTAGAAAACCATAAACTTATTTAGTTATGTTAAAAACATTTATTGAAAGACCCGTTCTTTCAACGGTAATTTCTATTATCATAGTAGTACTTGGTATTATTAGTATATCGAGTCTACCCATAGAGGAATATCCAGATATTGCACCACCAACAATTAAAGTAACGGCATCTTATGCAGGGGCCAATGCAGAAACGGTTTTAGAGAGTGTAATTATCCCGATAGAAGAGCAAATTAATGGTGTTGAAGGAATGAGTTATATCACTTCTACAGCATCTAATACTGGTACAGCAGAAATTACGGTTTATTTTGATCAGGAAGTCGATGCAGATATTGCAGCGGTTAACGTTCAAAACCGTGTATCAAGAGCAAGTGCTTTATTACCTCAAGAAGTACTACAAACAGGTGTAATAACACAAAAGCAAGAAACGAGTGCTTTAATGTTTATTTCAATGTATTCTGAAAATGAAAGCTATGATGCTACATTTATTCAGAATTACTTAAAAATAAACGTAGTACCTGCTATGCAACGTATTAGTGGTGTTGGAGATGTTAGTTTATTCTCTCAACAAGATTACGCTATGCGTATTTGGTTGAAACCTGAAAAATTAGCAACCTATGGTTTAATTCCTTCAGATATTACAGCAGCCTTAGCTGAACAAAACTTAGAAGCAGCTGCAGGTTCTCTAGGGCAAAATAATGGTGAAGCGTTTTCATATACATTAACTTATAGCGGACGTTTTAAAAATGAACAACAATATGCAGATATTGTTATTAAAGCTTTAGGAAACGGAGAATTTCTTCGTTTGAATGATGTAGCAACTATAGAATTAGATGCACAATCGTATGCAGCTAACGCGATGAGTATGGGTAATCCTGCGGTTTTTATGGGTATTTTCCAAACCAAAGGATCGAATGCAAGAGAAATTATTGAAAACATTAAAGTAACACTAGAGTCGGTTAAAAAAGATCTTCCAGAAGGCTTAGATGTTTTTGTACCTTATGATACAAGTTTATTTTTAAATGCATCTATCGAAAAAGTAATTAGCACATTATTAGAAGCCTTTTTACTGGTATTCTTAGTAGTATTCATCTTCTTACAAGATTTTAGATCGACATTAATTCCAGCAATTGCCGTTCCGGTTTCTATTATTGGTACGTTCTTTTTCTTGAATGTTTTTGGATACTCAATAAACCTTTTAACGCTATTCGCGTTAGTACTCGCCATTGGTATTGTGGTGGATGATGCTATTGTGGTTGTGGAAGCCGTGCATGCTAAAATGGACGAAGGTGAAAAGAATCCTAAAAAAGCAACATTAGTAGCCATGAACGAGATTTCTGGTGCTATTATATCAATTACCTTGGTAATGGCAGCCGTATTTATTCCGGTAACGTTTGTAACAGGACCTACAGGTGTATTTTACGAGCAATTTGGGGTAACGTTAATTATTGCTATTTTAATTTCAGCAGTAAACGCATTAACTTTAAGTCCGGCATTATGTGCGCTTTTATTAAAATCTCATAAAGATGATGAAGAGTTAAAAAGTAAAGGCCCGTTAAAACGTTTTTACACACTTTTCAATCGCGGATTTAACGCAACAATACAACGTTACGGTCAATCACTTCAGTTTTTATACAAAGTGAAATGGGTATCTCCTTTATTATTAATTTTAGCAATTGCTGGAATTTTCTGGGCATCTAATACAACACCTACAGGATTTGTACCTAATGAAGATAGAGGTATTATTTTCGCAAACATTGCATTACCAGAAGGATCATCTTTAGACAGAACAGATGCTGTTTCTAGAGACTTATATGGTAAAATAAAAGATATTGAAGGTATTGTAGCTGTAAACTTTATTAAAGGTCGAAGTTTAATTAACGGTACGGGTAGTAACTACGGTTTTGGTATTATAAAACTAGCCGATTGGGCAGATCGTGAAGATGTCGCCACCTCTGTACAATCTATTACAGGTAAATTATTTGGAGTTGCCGCAGGCATAAAAGAAGCAAATATTATTTTCTTCTCGCCTCCAAGCATTCGTGGTTTTGGTAACTCAGCAGGTTTTGAGGTGAATTTACTAGATAAATTTGGTGGTGAATTTAAAGACTTAGATAAAGCGAATAAAGATTTCGCGATGGCTTTAATGTCGCATCCAGAAGTAAAATATGCACAATCGTCTTTTAGCACAAACTATCCACAATACGAAATGGAAGTTAATGTACCATTGGCAAAAGAAAAAGGTGTGCCTATTAACAGTATATTCTCAACTTTACAAGGATATATTGGTGGAATTTACGCTTCAGATTTCTCTCGATTCGGGAAACAATTTAGAGTGTACATTCAAGCATTACCAGATGACAGAGCAGATGTAGATGATTTAAACAGCATGTATGTACGTACAGATTCTGGTGAAATGACGCCAATTACACAGTTTGTAAAATTAGAGCGTGTATACGGACCACAATCGGTAACTCGTTTTAACTTATTCAACTCTACATCTATTACAGGTGCTACAAACGAAGGTTTTAGTACAGGTGATGCAATTAGAGTAATTGAAGAAGAAGTAGCAAAATTACCAAACAATTACACCGTTGCTTATTCTGGTTTAACACGAGAAGAAGTAAGTGCAGGTAACCAAACCATGTTCATTTTCGGATTAAGTATTCTATTTGTATTTTTCTTATTAAGTGCACAATATGAAAGTTACCTATTACCATTTGCTGTAATTTTATCATTACCATTTGGAGTATTTGGAGCTTATATAAGTACGAAGTTCTTAGGGTTAGAAAACAACATTTACTTCCAAATTTCTTTAATAATGCTTATTGGTCTATTAGCCAAAAACGCCATTCTTATTGTAGAAATTGCGCTGCAAAAACGAAGAAAAGGCGAAAGCATTGTAGAAGCAGCTATCGATGGAGCAAAATCACGTTTACGTCCTATTTTAATGACCTCATTTGCATTTATCTTAGGTTTAATGCCGTTAGTATTAGCAAAAGGTGTGGGGTCTGAAGGAAACAAATCTATTGGTACAGGTGCCGTTGGAGGATTACTTATAGGAACCATTTTAGGAGTCTTTGTAATTCCTATCTTATTTATATTATTCCAGTGGTTACAAGAAAAAATTTCTAGTAAACCAGAAGTACAAACTATTGAAGAATAAAATTATGAAATCAATTATAAAACATAAAAACTTCACTAAAACCATGCTATTAGGCTTGGTTTTAGTGACATTACAAAGTTGCTTTGTAGCAAAAGAATACGAACGCCCAGAATTAATTGTAAACGAAGCACTATACAGAACAGATAATTTGCCAACCGATAGTATTTCTATGGCCGATGTATCTTGGAAAACTATTTTTACCGATCCCTTTCTAAATCAATACATAGAAGAAGGGTTAGAAAACAACATGGACGTCCGTATTGCAATTCAACAAATGATTTCAGCGGAAGCTTATGCAAAACAAGGTAAAGCAGGATATTTTCCAACATTAAGCGTTGGACCTAATTATACACGCCAAGAGTTTTCAGAAAATAGTCAGTTTGGATCAATTTTCAGTGGTGGTTTAGATACTTACGATGTTACTGCAGACCTATCTTGGGAAGCTGATATCTGGGGAAAAATACGCAGTAATAAACGTGCTACACAAGCTGCATATTTACAAAGTGTTGCAGGGCATCAAGTTGTAAAAACGCAACTTATTTCTAGCATTGCAAACACATATTACAACCTATTAGCTTTAGATGCACAGTTAGAAGTAACTAAGCAAACTATTGAAACTAGAAAAAGCGGTGTAGAAACTATTAAGGCATTAAAAGATGCTGGAAACGTAACGCAAGTAGCCGTAGACCAAAACGTAGCGCAGTACAACAGTGCTAGAGCTTTACAAATAGATTTAGAAACAGCTATTTTTAAAGCTGAAAACACATTAAGTATCCTATTAGGCAGAAGCGCTCAACATTTTGAACGCAGCAGCTTAGATAATCAACAAACACAACAAGATATTGCTCTTGGTGTTCCTGCAACGTTGCTAAACAATAGACCAGATGTTATGGCTGCCGAGTATGGTTTAATTAATGCTTTTGAGTTAACCAATGTGGCAAACAGTAGCTTTTACCCATCGTTAACTTTAACTGCATCGGGAGGTTTACAAAGTTTAGAGTTAGATAATTTATTTAACACGAGCTCATTATTCGCAACCGTAGTTGGCGGATTAACACAACCTTTATTCAACCAAAGAAAACTTAAAACTCAAAAAGAAGTCGCTCTTGCAAACCAAGAAAGTGCTTTATTAAACTTTAAGAAAACCTTATTAATAGCCGGAAACGAAGTTTCTAACGCGCTGTACACTTATAAAGCCGAAACTGAAAAATTTCAATATAGAAAAAATGAAGTTGAAGCATTGCGTATGGCCGAAACAAACTCTGAAGAGTTACTTAAAAACGGTTATGCCAATTACCTAGATTTATTAACAGCCAGACAAAGTGCTTTAAGCGCAGAGCTTAACGTGATAGACACTAAGTTACAACAGTTAGTTTCTATTGTAGATTTATACGAGGCTCTTGGTGGCGGATGGAAATAGAATAAGATGATTACCAAAAAGGAACTGCTAAGTTGTGCTATAAATAAGTTTACTCAACTAGGAAGCAAACATGTTTCATTAGATGAAATAGCACGGACTTTAGGTATTTCTAAAAAAACAATTTATACGTTTTTTAAAAACAAAGAAGATCTAGTAACTGCTAGTTTAGAGAGTTTATTAAATGAGTATAAAGAAAAAATAAATGGGATTGTTGCTTGCAACAGTAACGATCCTGTTTTTTGTGTTGTTTTAATTTACGAAAGAGGGTTTGAGTATTTAAAATACTTCAAGCCCTCTTTTATTTTTGGCTTAGAAAAGTATTACCCAAAAGCCTTCAAGTTATTTCAGGATTTTACTGAAGAGCTTGCCTTTACTACGGTTTACAACTTACTTAAAGAAGCCAAAATAAACGGACACATTAATCCCGACGTTAATTTGAGATTAGCCGTAAAAATTTACTTTTTACGAATTGATAATGTGGCTTTCAAAAAAAAGGACCTCTTCGATTTATACGGAAAAGACGTTTTATTTAAACACATGGTTATTTATAATTTAAAAGGCATTATTTCCAGCACATATTCTAATCCTTATTTTGAATAGATTTGTATTTTTGCCAAATGAAAGAAGATATCACCATACCAAAAGTTGAAGGCGTTTACGTAGCTATAGTTAACGAATACAACGATATTTATAAAACCCAAGACTGGAATGCTTACATTATAAACGATAAAGACGTCGATTTAGAAATGGTTCTTATCGTTACCGGCGGCTATTCTAAAGACAAAATAACATCTACTTTTAGAAAGAAACTCGACAAACTTCCTAAAAAGAGTTACGCCAAAATAGAATTAATGCACGAAGATTTATTTAAGATTAATAACACATTTAAAGTCTCTTTCTTCGAAGGCAATAAAATGTTCGACAAAACATATTTATTCCGTGAAAACACCATTAATTTAAAAGCACTACAAGCCTTACCTCTTATGCAAGTAAAAGGTGTTTTAGTAAAATAATTCACTCTTTTTTATAGAAACAGAAGGGCTTTATTTATGCAATTTAAGCTGTATACGCTTTCGCGGAACATCAACTTCTAAAACCTTTACAATAATTTGTTGGTGTAAACTTACGTGCTCATTAACATCTTTTACAAAACTATCAGAAAGGTTAGAAACATGAATTAAGCCACTTTCCTTAATACCAACATCAACAAAACACCCAAAGTTGGTAATATTATTTACAATACCAGGTAACAGTTGCCCCTCATGCAAATCGTTAATCGTTTTTATATTTTGATTAAATGTAAACACTTTAGCCTGCTCACGAATATCTAAACCTGGTTTTTCGAGTTCTTTTACAATATCCTCCAGTGTTAATAAACCAACAGTTTCGGTGCAGTAATTTTTTAAATTTATAGTTTGAAGCAGGGCTTTATTGCTAATTAAATCTTGTACAGATGTTTTTAAATCTTTCGCCATTTTAGCAACAACAGCATAACTTTCCGGATGCACCGCAGAATCATCCAACGGGTTTTCAGCATCTTTAATACGTAAAAAAGCAGCACCTTGCTCAAAAGCTTTTCCGCCTAAGCGTGGCACTTTTTTAATTGCTGCTCTAGATTTAAAAACGCCATTTTCATTACGGTAATTAAAAATGTTTTCGGCTAATTTTGGCCCAATTCCAGAGACATAACTCAGTAAGCTTTTACTCGCCGAATTAATATTAACTCCCACCGAATTCACACAATTCTCGACAACAACATCCAATTGCTTTTGCAGTTTACTTTGGTCTACATCGTGCTGATATTGACCAACACCAATAGATTTGGCATCAATTTTAACCAGCTCTGCCAACGGATCTTGTAAACGGCGCCCAATAGACACAGAACCACGAACAGTAACATCGAAATCAGGAAATTCTTCGCGCGCTATTTTAGAGGCCGAATAAATACTTGCTCCAGCTTCGCTAACCACAAAAACCTGCATATCGTTTTTAAAATGCACTTTACGCACCAAAGCTTCGGTTTCTCGCGATGCTGTACCATTACCAATGGCAATAGCCTCAATTTTATAAGCATCACAAAGCGAACTTATTTTTTTCATAGCACCAATACTATCACTTTTTGGAGGGTGCGGATATATGGTTTCGTTGTATTTTAATTGCCCTTGAGCATCTAAACACACCAATTTACAGCCCGATCTAAACCCCGGATCTATGGCTAAAACACGCTTTTCACCAAGTGGCGAACCTAATAACAATTGTCTTAAGTTTTTTGCAAAAACAGTAATAGCAGCTTCATCGGCTTTATCTTTTGCTATTTGCATCGCCTCGTTACTTAAAGATGGTAATAATAAACGCTTGTAAGCATCTTTAATGGCAAGCTGTATTTCTTCCGCGCAAGCGTTGTTACTTTTAATAATACGACGCTCTATGTTATCGAAAGCACGGTCGTGATCTATTTCAACTTTCACGCGAATAAAACCTTCTTTTTCTGCGCGTAAAATGGCTAACAATCTATGAGACGGAATTCTACTCAAGCTTTCTTCCCAATCGAAATAATCACGGAATTTTTGAGCATCCTCATCTTTAGCTTTTGTTTTTACCACTTTCGTGGAAATTATAGCGAAACGCTCTAACTGGCGACGGATGTTATTTCTAATATCGGCACGCTCGTTAATCCACTCGGCAATAATATGCCTAGCGCCTTCCAAAGCATCTTCAACAGAAGGCACTTCACCTTTTACATATTTAAAAGCAATAGATTCTACATCGTTAGCATTTTGGCTCATTATTATTTTCGCCAAAGGTTCCAAACCGTTTAATCTCGCTTTTTCAGCCTTCGTTTTACGGCTCTTTTTATAGGGCAGATATAAATCTTCAAGCGTTGTTAAATCTTGAGTACTTTCTATTTTTTGTTTTAATTCCGTAGTTAAAACCTCTTGTTCTTCTAAAGCTTTTAAAATGGCTTTTTTACGTTTTTCTAAAGCTTCAAATTGTTCTTTAAACTTTACAATATCACCAATTTGAACCTCATCCAAATTTCCCGTACGTTCTTTTCTATAACGCGAAATAAAAGGAATGGTACAGTCTTCATTCAACAAATCAACCGTGTTTTTTACAGATTGTTCTGGTAAGTTGGTGTTCGATATTATATAGGAAACAAGTAATTTCATAAGCTTAAAAAATATAAAAGCGAATGTAATAAAGTTCTATAAAATGTAGCGACTGGGTTAAGGTTTTCTTTTAAAACCAAAAAGACTTTAAACCTCAAAACAATAACTAATTTTTAAGAAGTATTTAAAATTAAAAAGCCAACCCTGTTCAGGTTGGCTTTTAACTTATAACATAAATTTCGTAGGTAATTTTTAGTCTAAGGCAGGTATACGTAATACTTGTCCAGGATATATTTTATCTGGGTCAGTAAGCATAGGCTTATTGGCTTCAAAAATAACCGGGTACTTCATAGCATTTCCGTAATAATTTTTTGCAATTTTTCCTAATGTGTCTCCGCTCGCTACGGTATGGAACTGTGCTTCTGGCTCTACGTTTTCAACCGTCATTTGGTCGTCTACAGTAGCAATACCATTAGAGTTTCCAACTACTAAAATTACTTTTTCTTTAGTAGCTTGATCGTAAGCCTCACCAGTAATGGTAGCGGAATCATCATCAATAAATATATTTAAGTTTTCAACTTTTAATTGTAAGCTCGAAACTGTTTCTTCTAAATTTCTAGCTGCAGCTTCTTCTAATTTAAGTTCTGCTGCTGTAGCCTCTTTTGCTACTTCAGCTGCTTCTTCAGCATCTGTTTTTCCAATTCCAAATACTTTGGCACCTGCGTTTTTTATAAAAGAAAATAATCCCATGTTTAGTTTGTTTTTTTAGAGTTAATTTTGGTTTGAAAGCAATTTAATCAATTATTAAATAGCTTCTATAATTAAGACACTAAATCTTCCGAAGGGTCACATATTTATTTAAAAAAAATAGATAAAAAACATACAAGCACAAAAAAAGCCACTTAAAATACTGGTTTTAAGCGACTTTAAATTAACTAACCTAATTTAATTATTTTATATTCTACTGCTTTCTCTTGGGTTTTCAACGCGTTCTTTTTTAAACTTACGCATTTTATCTTCCGTTGTATTGGTTGCTTTTACTTTAGAGTTTTCAGATTTTAAATATTGTATATATCCTCTACCTACAAACTCGTATTTGGTTCCAGATGCGGCGTGATACAATTCTATTTTTCCATCGCTAATAACACTTAACTCAAACTGTTCATTACTAAAATAATCGTAATCTAAGGTTAAGCTTTTTAAATACATATCGTTATTAAAATCTCCTACGGCATAAAGCCCAGTGTAATCCCAAAACAAATTATTTACGTTTTTACCAGTATTATCTTTAGAGCTTTTAAACTCCGAATCGTTTCCTCCAGCTAAAAACTGTAAGTAGTTTTCGTTATCAAAATCATTTAACGCTCCGTAGTTACTAGTGTAAACTTTTTCCCAAGCATCATACTCTTGTAAAAAATAATGGATATTATCATAAAACACGAAGTCGTAATCAAAAGTATTACGTTGGTAACCATCTAAAAAGTAAGAGGTATCATTATTTGGGTTATACAATTCAATGGTATTATTATCTACTCTATACACATCAAAAGTTTCAAAACCATCAACATCATGATTTACGTCTAAAATTAAATCGTAAGCATTATAAGTAGCCACATCTATACCATATCCGTTTCCGGTATCGCCTAAACCAACAATATTGTTATTAGCATACATTACGCCATTTTTAAACGATATTGTAAATGCTTTTTGTAAAAATGGTGTTTCACCAAAACCCTTAGTGGCGTTAATATCTACATACCACAACTCGTAAGAATTTAATAATTGATTTACCGATATGGTTGGTTCTTCAATATAATCGTCTACTATAACCTCGGTATAGCAAGACGTAAACAGTGTCGCAATTAGAGCAAAGCTCGAAAGTAATTTTATAGTTTTCATGTTGTAATATTTAAGTAAAAATGGCTGCTTTCTATTCTATTGAAAAACAAGCATTTTTAGTGTTTCTATAGAGTAGGTTTCAAAACGCGTGCCAAAAAATAATTTCATTCTGCAAAATCGTTCCATATAAGACTAAAATTTTCCGTATTTTTGATATATAAAATTGATTAGATCTCATGGATAAACCTTTAAAATACGCGGTTTTTGGTGCAGGAAGTTGGGCTACAGCTATTGTAAAAATGCTTAGTGAAAATCTTGACGAAATTGGCTGGTATATGCGCAGTGTTTACACAAAAGAACACCTAATACGCGAGCAACACAATCCAAATTACTTAAGCTCCGTAGAGTTTCATCTAGACCAATTAAAACTAAGTAACGATATAAACGAGATTGCAGAATATGCCGATGTGCTTATTTTTGTAATCCCTTCTGCATTCATACACAGTGAGTTAGAAAAACTCAACGTAAACATAGAAAACAAAACCATAGTATCTGCAGTAAAAGGTATTATGCCAGAAACAGGGTTATTAGTAGGCCAGCATTTTCACGACACCTACAATGTACCCTACGATAATATAGCCGTAATTGCTGGTCCATGCCATGCCGAGGAGGTTGCTTTAGAGCGCCTTTCTTACTTAACTATTTCGTGTTCCGATCAGGTTAAGGCCAAACAAATTGCCGATAATTTATCTTCCGATTACATAAAAACAAAAATTACCGACGATATTATTGGAGTAGAATATGCCGTGATGCTTAAAAACATTTACGCCATAGCAGCCGGAATTGCACACGGATTGGGTTACGGCGACAATTTCCAGAGTGTACTTATGAGTAATTCCATTCGCGAAATGAAACGTTTTATTAAAAAAATGCATAAAATGAAACGTAACATCAACAACTCGGCCTATTTAGGCGATTTATTGGTAACCGGCTACTCCGTGTTTTCTCGAAACCGCATGTTTGGTAACATGATTGGCAAGGGTTACACCGTAAAATCTGCACAAATGGAAATGAGCATGGTAGCCGAAGGTTATTACGCCACAAAATCTGCACATTTACTAAACTCTAAAAACGCAAAAAAGACGCAATTACCTATAATAAATGCTGTTTACGAGATATTATACGAAAACAAAAACCCTAAAAAAGTATTTAAAAAATTAACCGATAAGTTAGATTAAAACAGCATTTGGGCGTTACCCGAAAAGGGTCGGGCTATCACTACTCGCTTTTTTGTGTTGCATAGGTGCAACCACACAAAAAGAGCTTAAACAGGCCGTTCTATCCCTAACGCAAAACCATCTGATGAGGTTGGTTTTTATTAGTTTCTTTTATTTAATCTAGGGTCGCCTGTATTAATATTAAGCTGTGCATCTACAAGTTTTCTTTTTAATAAAGTATTCCTAATAAGTTTAACAATAGCTAGTAAAGCCATAAATAAAACTATAAAACTAAAAAATACCGGAGTAAGATTTCCCTTAAGTTGCCCTTTACGTCTTTCTTGCTCCTCAAAACTAATTAACCTTTCGCTTTTAGGGTTATAAAACCCAAAAACAGTGATTGGCTCCACCAAGCCTTTTTTAATAGTGTAACCCTGATCTTTTGAGACATTTATACAATTATCACTTAGTTTTAAAAGAATTTCTCTTGGTTTTAATTCTTCTAAAATATTTTCCAAACGCTGTGCCTTTGCAAAACGATTTTGATATTCGTTTAAAGCTCTATCAAAAGCCTTATCTACACCCTTTTTCCAAAGCTCATCATTCATGTTTTTAAACATCCCTTTATTATACAAAGGGCTCTCTTTCAAGTTTTTTTCATAAGCTTCTCTATTTGGTTTCTCTATCATTCTAGGCGAAAAATAATAGCGATAACTCGCATTAGCATCCGGATGGTAGTAAATTCGATCTCTCTCAGCTTTAGAAATTACAGCATAGTTACCAGAATAATCAAACGGACGTTTAAATTGATACACCCAAACATCTTTAAGTTCTACATAATCTGCTTTGGTTAACGCTGTTAAATCGTTTACAGAATTAATAACTACAGGGTTATCTTCCGTTTTAAACAACTCATTAACTCGCAAGGCATCACTTAAACCATTTCCAACACATAAAATTAAAACAACCGGTAAAACTAAAAGAAGACTAACAATATTTATAAAAGAAATAGGTTTGGCCTTACTAAGCCCATGTTCTATCTCGTAATCTAGCGAGAGCTCATCATTAACCGAAACCACATACATCATAGCGCCTTCGCTTATACCAACTGCATCATCTCTCAATATATATTCAAAATCTACGGGTTCTTTAAGAGACTTTAAATATTTACGCCAATGCCAAGGTATTTTAACAAAGTGCTCATTAAAAGCATCCTGATATCTCCCATTTTTTCCATGTTGTATATAAATACGGTTATAAACGCCACGCATTCTATAAACTTCAGGCTTTACTTTATGCTTACTATATCCTTTAATGTACCAGCTAAGAAAATATAACAGAATAATTAAAATGCCAAACATTAAATTAATTCCGAAGTTAAATTCATCGAACTCAGCATAAAACACCACAGCAAGCCCTGCAACCACAATAGCAAGTACTACAAAAGCACTCAGTATCAAATTTTTAGAACTAGAAACTTGTTTCGCGATAAATTTTACCTCGTTATCATTGAGATGCCTTCTGTTAAACATAAAGGAGATTTTGAATTTAAGCTACCAAAAATCGGTATTTTAAAGTGAAAAACCCAATAAAAACCAAAGCACCTTCAGAATTAAAACAAGTAGCAACAAACTAAATAAAACCTAATTGATTAAACGATTTGTTAAGTATCTTTTCATCATTAACATCGAGCCATTTGTTTAAAACGGTAGCATAAATGGTACGGAAATCGATTTCAAATTTAAGATCACCATTAGTATCCAAATCACTTAAACTTGCCATATCATTATACAAACCTTGCTTTTTTAATTGGCCACCAATAATAAAAACATTGTTAGATGTACCGTGGTCGGTACCCACATTTGCATTTTGTTTTACACGTCGGCCAAATTCCGAAAAGGTTAAAATTAACGTGTCGTTAAAGGTATTATTAGTTTTTAAATCGTTTACAAAAGCTTCAATACTTTCAGCATAAATATTTAACAATCTATTTTGTGCACCCAACTGGTTTACATGCGTATCAAAACCTCCCAGAGCACTATAAAACACTTTGGTATCGAGCCCAGAATTAATAAACTGTGCCGTTGTTTTTAATTGTTTTGCAAAATAATTTTGTGGATAATCTGTTTTAGAAGAAAAGGTTTTACTCGTTTCATAAATATACTTCGCAGAAGATTCTGCCGAAATCATAGATTTATATAAATACCCCAAATTATGCTCGCTTAAATGGGCGTCATCTTGATGTTTAATAACGTTTTTAAAATAAGGATCTTTAGATAAATTATAAAGTGTTTTAGCATCTTGAGTCGCAATAGCATTCATCTGCTCTCCTTTCATGGCTAGCGATAAACTATCGTTTATTTCAATAGCGCTGTATGGGTGTTTACCATATTGATCTAGATAGCGACCAAGCCAACCACTTTGTGAGTATTTATCAGAATCGGTAGCCGTTTGCCAAATATCCATAGATCTAAAATGCGAACGAATGGGGTTTGGATACCCAACATTGTTTATAACACACAAATTACCATTATCGTAAAGATGTTTTAAGGGTTTTAAACTTTTGTGTAAACCTACCTCATCATTTAATTTTAAAACCTCACTCTTTTTTATTCCTAAACTTGGGCGCGCTTTATAATACAAATCATTTTGATACGGAATTACAGTATTTAACCCATCGTTACCTCCCGAAAGCTGAATAATAACTAAGCGCTTATACCCTAACTGACTTTGAGCAACTTGCTCGAATGCTTTTACAAAACTTGGCACAAAAAACAGACTACTAGCCAGCGACGATTGTTTTAAAAATTTTCTTCTATCCATGATTAACACATTTGATATTCGGGTAACGACATAAGTTGAATACAGTACTCCTGCTTTGAGACTTTACTTAGCGAGTTTAGATACGTGCTTGCTTGATTGCTAATAGTACAAGCCAGCAAACACTTATCTAAATCGGTTATAGCCACATCACTGAAATGTGTATCGAAAACAGCCCAATTAGTTTCGGTTTTAAAACGTTGTCCATACTTCTTTTTAAAAGCTTGCTTACTTTTAAGTATAGACTCATCGGTTTTACTTGCTTTAACCTTAGAAATATAAGCGTTATTTAAAATAATTGACGGTAGTTTTAACCGCAGTGTAATGGTGTTAGAATCTATCCAAGATCGGCCACCTTTCCAACCCGCTACATTGGGTGGGTTTAAAAGTATTTGCCCTAATAATTTCTGAAGATTAAAAAGCTGTTTAGATGATTTAAAATCGACAGGAACTACCGTTTTTAAACCAACCAAAAGTTCTATGGGCGATTTAATTTTGGTTCCCATATTTTCATCATCATAAAACCAATCGGCAAGCATCATATAACGCATTAGGTTTTCGATGTTGTAATCTTTATAAAACATATTGGCCATTTCGTTTACATGCTGTTCGTTAATAGTATCGTTAACAAAGTAGCTATAAATTTTAGTACAAATAAAAGTTGCACATTCCCTTTTTTCAAGGATTAAATCTACAATATCATCACCGTCAAAATTTCCTGTTTTACCAAAAAATATTTTATCAGTTTCATCATGAACACGTTTTTTAAAAACAAATTCACCTTTTAAATTATGGCTATAACCCGTAAACGCTTTCGCACTTTCTTTAATATCATTTTCGGTATAATTACCAACACCTAAAGTAAACAGTTCCATAAGTTCACGAGCAAAATTCTCGTTAGGCTTTTGTTTTTTGTTTTGCTTGGTATTTAAGTATTTAGTCATGGCAGCTTCTTTTGAAATGGCCTTTACAAAATCTTTAAAATTACCCAGCGCATATTCACGAAGTCGGTTATGGAAGTTTTGCGTGTAAACGTAATTATTATCTTCACACACAAAATGATTCGCCCAAAAGAGGGTCATTTTTTCACGAAGTATTTGATTAGAATTTGCTAATCGATCTATCCATGCAATGTTTAACTCCTTTGTTTTTTCTCGACTTAGCTTCTGGAATTTTTTAATATTTTCTTTTGTCTTCTCATAAGTACCACTCAATAATTCATCGAGTTCGGCTGTATCAACTTTTAATGGCGTTACTTTTTGCGATGTTTCAATAATGCCATCAACAATCTTTTTTTTACTTTTTTTAGAAAACTTTTCGAGTTCATTTGGCAGAATACCAAAACCAACACGCCAATACAAATGCTGAATATGATTACTTTTCATAAAATTCAATTTTATTTATTAATCTAAAATATGAAGAAACAAACTTATAACTAATTTGACTTCAACAAATTAAAAAGGTTTAACATACCTTAAGCAAAATACATAGAATAACGTTTACCTTTTAGGTTTTTGTATATTAAAATGAATATATCTACAAAACAACTAAAGACCAAATAATACAATTGCAAATAGCACATAATTAAAAACAAAAAAACCGCTTCGTTAACAGAAGCGGTTTTTGTTTTTATGATAAATTTCGAGTTTTATTTCCCGCCATCTAGCTGGTCTTGCCATTTTGAAAGCTCTTCCCATTTGCCTTCATAAGCTAACTGCGCTTGTTTTGGCCAGGTGCCTGGTTTATGGATTTTATAACGTTCTCCTCCAGAATCTAAAACAGCTTGACATTTTTCTATAGAACATTCAGATAATGCTTTCCATGTTTTAACATCATGATCATGAAATAAACCTTGAATTTTAGGCCCAATACCTTCAACAACCGTTAAATCATCTTCTTTTATTTTTTTACCAAAAACAGCTTTTGCAGCTGCGCCATCGAACACACTTAAAACAACAGGTACCGCAGTTGCTGCTGATAAAGATGCGGCTAATGATGATTTAGTTAACTCTAAAGAAGATTTTACTGAAGCTTCTGCCGCAACAGATGTTGTTAAGGCTGCTTTAGTTGCACTCAAATCACTTTCTAAAGAAACCTTACTTAATCTACAAGCATCTAGCTCTGCTTGCAATGCTCCTATTCTATCTTCACACTCGTTGTGGTTTCCACCACCTAAAAGTTTACCTAATAAGTAACCTAATATTGCACAAATAGCACCGACTAATAATGGGATTAATATACACCAATTCATAATTTTATATTTTTAAGTTTTTAGTTAATTGTAATTACTGTTCTTCTGTTTTCTGCTCTACCTTCTTCCGTAGCATTATCTGCAACAGGAACTTTTGGTCCTTGAGACGATGTTTCAATATTGCTATCTAAAATCCCGTTTTGGGTTAAATATACTTTTGCAAAATCTGCACGTTCCTGACCAAGAACAATATTTCTTGCTGCATCGCCTGTATTATCGGTATGCCCAATAACTTGCATTTTAACTCCTAACTTATCTACACAATGAGAGATATCGGCTATTTTTTGGCGTTGCTCTGCCGTTAAATTAATCGATGCTTGACCTGTTTTAAAATGTAATACTAACGGATTCTCTTTAATAGCATCACATGCGGTTTTTAAGGCTTCCATAGAAGATGCATCAGACGCATCTGCTGTTAACATATTGAATGACACAGGACCAAATAGCGTACTGTTTTCATCTGGATTAATCGTATCATTTAATTTTCCGTTGGTATCAATTTGTTTTGAAGAAACTCCATGCAATACGAAGTAGTTTTTAACGGAGTTTGCCCTTGCCAATCCAAGGTTTGGATATGCAGAATTATTAGTTTCATCACTTCTGTATAACCCAGTTATATTAATATTTTTTAACGGGTTTTCAATAAGATAGTCCTTAAGCTTTAAAACACCATTTTCAATATCTTTAGAAACAGGTTCTTCTATTGAAAAATTTGATGTTTTGAAATTAAAATTATCATTCAGCTTCAAATTAAAATCGCCATTAGCATCGTTAATTAAAAATGCATTTTTGGTAATTTCTTTAATTTTCGGACTTACAACACTCTTAGCCTCGTCTTGGTTATTCGCACCCTTTTCTGCATTGCAGCATACACTACAACATAAAAAATAATACAAAATAGTACCGAGAATAATAGTGAGTACAATCCCTAAAAGATAGGATGTTTTTTTACTCATTAGATTTTGTTTTTTGGTTAGAAAAATATAAGTGTTTACAATATAACACTTTAGCTCATACATTTAGAAACAATAAAACAAAAAAAGTCACATTTGTAGAAATGTGACTTTAAAACAAATTAAATATTTTAAATACTACAACTCAAATTTGATACCTTGAGATAACGGTAATTCTGTAGTATAATTTATAGTATTGGTCTGCCTTCTCATATATACTTTCCAAGCATCAGATCCAGATTCACGGCCACCGCCTGTATCTTTTTCACCTCCAAAAGCACCACCAATTTCAGCACCCGAAGTTCCAATATTTACATTAGCAATTCCACAATCTGATCCTTGAACGGATAAGAAACGCTCGGCTTCTCTTAAATTATTTGTCATAATAGCTGACGATAATCCTTGAGCAACTTCATTCTGAATATCAATAGCATTTTCAACATCTCCCGAGTATTTCAATAAATATAAAACTGGAGCAAATGTTTCGTGTTGTACAATTTTAAAATTAGGTTTAGCTTCTGCAATAGCTGGTTTTACATAACAACCACTTTCAAAACCTACACCAGAGAGTACGCCACCTTCAACTATAATCTCACCGCCTTCTTCCACTACTTTCTCTAATGCATTGTTATACATATTTACGGCGTCGGTATCAATTAACGGCCCAACATGGTTATTTTCGTCTAAAGGATTTCCAATACGTAATTGCTTATAAGCATCTACAATAGCTGTTTTTACTTTATCATAAATATCCTCATGAATTATTAACCTTCTCGTTGATGTACAGCGTTGTCCACAAGTACCAACTGCGCCAAAAACAGCACCAATAACCGTCATTTTTATATCGGCATCTGGCGTTACAATTATAGCATTATTACCTCCAAGCTCTAATAAAGTTTTACCTAAACGGCCTGCAACTTCCTGAGCTACAATCTTCCCCATACGTGTAGAACCCGTTGCAGAAATTAATGGAATTCTTTTGTCTTTCGTCATAAATTCACCAACCTTATAATCGCCATTTATTAAGCAAGAAATACCTTCTGGTAAATTATTTTCAGCAAAAACTTCGGCTGCTATATTTTGGCAAGCTATACCACAAAGCGGTGTTTTTTCGCTTGGTTTCCAAACACAAACATCGCCGCAAATCCATGCTAAAGCCGTATTCCATGCCCAAACAGCTACCGGAAAATTAAAAGCCGAAATAATACCAACCACACCTAAAGCATGATATTGCTCGTACATACGGTGCCCAGGACGCTCAGAATGCATGGTTAAACCATGAAGCTGTCTAGATAAACCTACTGCAAAATCGCAGATATCTATCATTTCTTGAACCTCTCCAAGACCTTCTTGATAACTCTTTCCCATTTCATAAGAAACAAGTTTACCTAAAGCCTCCTTTTTCTCTCTTAATTTATCACCAAACTGACGCACAATCTCTCCACGCTGTGGCGCTGGCATTGTACGCCACGTTTTAAAAGCAGTAGTTGCAGTTTGCATTACCACATCAAAATCGGCTTGAGAAGTTGTTTTAACTTTGCCAATTAATTGCCCATCTACAGGAGAAAAACTTTCAATAACAACACCATCATCATCGTGCGAAAATTGGTTTGAACCTGTTGATGTACCTTCATTTATATTTTGAACGCCTAAAGTTTTTAGCGCGTCGTGTATTCCAAATTTACTTGCTATAGATTCCATGAATTACGGATTTGTAGTTTTTATTTAATTTCTTTTACGAATATACTAATAAAAAGCCGTATTTATTGATATTCACTATCGAATTCAATTAAGAATAATCTTTCTTTTTTCGTTATAAAAACCAAGCAAAATCATCAAAAACCTTTAACTTTATGAACAATTTAACAGAACCCAAAAACCTAAATATTAAAAAACGAACGTAATCTTATAAACAGGCCCTCCTGTTACCCTCCCAAAAGCACGTTCATTTTCATTTAACACATCTATTTATGTCTTTCAAAAAGCTTTTAACCTTTGCCGTATTTGTTACTATTATTGCTTCATGTAAAAAGAAAGTGGTAGAAACCGATAATATTTTCAAATTTAGAGACTATATCAGTTACACCACATCGGGCAGAACTTCGGTAGCCAGTCCTATTCAAATTAATTTAACCAAACCTGTGGAGGGATGGGAAATGAATCAGGAAATTACAGACAATATTGTAACCATAAAACCGCATGTTGAAGGCAAACTTACCGTTGGCAACAACCATACTTTACTATTTACTCCCGACGAACATTTAGATCCAGACACAGAATATACAGTTACCGTAAAACTTGGCAATATTTACAAAAATATGCCAGCAGGCTATAAAGATTACACCTTTCAGTTTAAAACTATAACACCAAATTTTAATATTGAAACTAATAATTTACAATCCTACAGCAAAAAATGGCAATATCTTGAAGGCGTAATAAAATCGGCCGATATGATTACAATTAAAGATGCTAAAACTTTAGTTGAAGCTTCGCAAAACGGCAAAAAACTAAATGTTGTTTTTAATGAAGCTAGCTTAACTGCAAAATATTTCGAATTTAAAATTGATAGTATAAACCGAAAAATTGAAGATGATAACATTCTTGTAAAATGGAATGGAAATGCAATAAAAGCTAGTAATGAAGGTGAAAACACCATCGCTATTCCTGGGGTAAATAATTTTACTATTGTAGAAGTTGATGTTATTCAATCGCCAGAACAACACCTATCTATCAATTTTTCCGATCCTTTACAAAAACAACAAAACTTTGATGGTTTAGTAACCATTCAAAAAAGTAAAAATCCTAAATATATTGTAGACGGTAATGTTTTAAAAGTATATCCTTCTAGCAAATTAGTGGGCAACATTCAGGTTGATGTTTTTCAAGGTATTAAAAATACAGATGGTTACAAATTGAAAAAAACCTTTTCTGAAACCATCGCTTTCGAAGAACTAAAACCTCAAGTTCGCTTAATTAATAGTGGTACTATTTTACCTAATTCCGAAGAATTAAAATTCAATTTTGAAGCCGTAAACTTAAGCGCCGTAGATGTGCGTGTTATCAAGATTTTTGAAGACAATGTGCTTCAACTTCTTCAAGATAACAACTTAAACACAAACAATAAATACGATATAAAAAAGGTTGGTAGACGTATTGCTAAAAAAACTATACAACTGCAATCTGCAGCCGAAAATACAGGTAAATGGAAAGCTTACAGTATCGATTTATCACACTATTTTGAAGCCGATCCCGGAGCTATTTATCGCATTGAATTAAGTTATGAAAAAAGCTATTCGCTTTACGATTGCGAAGCTAACCCTGGTACTTCAAACTCTGAAGATGATGGCTACGATGATTATTACGAAGACGAAGAATATTATGAAGGTAATTATGCTGAAATAGATTCTGAAGACGAAGAATTACGCGAGGAAGCCTACTGGGATAACCTCACATACCGCTACAGAGATTACAACTACAACTGGCGTGAAGAAAACAACCCTTGCCATGATGCTTACTACAACGAAAACAAAATTATATCACAAAACTTATTAGCCTCAAACCTTGGTGTTATAGCAAAACAAGGCGCAAACAATTCTTATTATTTTGCAGTAACTAATATTTTAAATACAGAGCCAGAAGCTAACGCTAAGGTTACTATTTACAATTTCCAGCAACAAGAATTAGCAAGTAGAAATACCGATGAAACCGGATTAACTTTAATAGATTCTGATAAAAAAGCAGCTTTTGCTATTATTTCAAAAGGAAAAAACACAACCTACATAAAGCTTCATGACGGAAACTCATTATCCTTAAGTAAGTTTGATGTTTCGGGAAATCGCTTACAACGTGGGCTTAAAGGTTACATTTATGGAGAGCGTGGTGTATGGCGCCCTGGCGATACTTTGCATTTAACTTTTATGCTTAATGATAACGCTAACAAATTACCAAGTGGTCACCCTGTAAAGTTAGAAATTACCGACCCAAATGGTAAATTGGTTTACAAAAATGTCACTACAGATAACTTAAATAATGTTTTTAAATTTACTGTACCAACAGCGCAAGAAGACAAAACAGGTCAATACAATGCTAAAGTTTCGGTTGGTGGTGCAACATTTTACAAAGGATTAAAAATTGAAACCGTTAAACCAAACCGATTAAAAATTAAAGTTGAATTTGAAGATGATATTCTAACAAGCAACACGCCTTTAAAAGGAACTTTAGATGTAAAATGGTTGCATGGTGCCGTTGGAAAAAACTTAAAAACAGAAATTAAAGCTAAGTTTAGCATGGCTTACACCGCTTTCGAAAACTACAAACAATACACGTTTAACGATCCTACGCGTAATTTTCAAACAGAAGAAACCATTATCTTTGATGGTAAAGTTGACGAAAATGGCTTAGCGACTATTAATAACAAACTCGCTATTGGTAAAAATGCACCAGGCATGCTTAATGCTCAATTTTTGGTTCGCGCCTTCGAAAATGGCGGCGATTTCTCAATGGATGCTTTTACAAAACCATACGCACCTTACGAGTCTTTTGTTGGTTTACGCTCACCTAAAGGCAATGCTTATGGATCATTTTTTACAGACGAAAATCAAGCTTTTGACATTGTTGTAGTCGATGCGAAAGGCAAGCCAATAAAACGAAACAACCTTGAGGTTAAAGTCTATAAAATAGAATGGCGTTGGTGGTGGAATTCATCTTATGATGATTTATCAAGTTACGTTTCTAGTAGCTACCATAAACCATATTCTACCTCAAAAATAAATACGGATGCTAAAGGAAAAGGAACTTTCAACTTAAAAATCCCAAATAACGAGCGCGGACGCTATTTAATTAGAATTTCCGATCCGGTAAGTGGTCATGCTACAGGGCGAACCGCTTATTTCTATAAAAACTGGTGGCAAAACTCGGGATCGACAAATAAAGAAGCTGCAAAAATGCTTATTTTCTCTGCCGATAAAGAAAAATATAATGTTGGCGAAACTGCGAAATTAACTTTTGCTTCTGGTAGTGAAGGTCGTGCTTTAGTAAGTATTGAAAATGGCACCGAAGTTCTAGACACCAAATGGGTGAAAACTCAAAAAGGAGAAACTACTGTAGATGTTGGCATTACTCCAGACATGGCACCAAACGTGTTTGTAAACATATCACTTTTACAACCGCATGCTATTTCGGCTAACGATTTACCAATTCGTTTATACGGAATCATTCCTATTATGGTAGAAGATCCAGAAACCAAACTGGAACCTCAACTTAATATGCCAGATACACTTCAACCGGAACAGAAATTCGACGTTCAAATTTCAGAAAAAAACAATAAAGCCATGACTTACACCATTGCTATGGTAGAAGAAGGCTTGCTAGATTTAACGCGTTTTAAAACACCAAATGCATGGAACGAATTTTACAAACGTGAAGCTTTGGGTGTAAAAACATGGGATGTGTTTGATGATGTTATCGGTGCTTATTCAGGTAGTATCGATCAGGTTTTTGCCATAGGTGGTGATGGTAGTGCTGCCGGTGGAAAAAACAAAAAAGCCAACCGTTTTAAACCTGTTGTGACTTATTTAGGCCCTTTTAAACTAGAAGCTGGAGAAAAGAAAACCCACAGTATAAAATTACCAAATTACATTGGCGCTGTACGTACTATGGTTGTTGCAGGTGATAATAAAAATGAAGCTTACGGAAGTACAGATAAATCTGTAGAAGTTAAAAAGCCTTTAATGGTTTTGGCAACGCTTCCGCGGAAATTGAGTCCTGGTGAAAAAGTAACGCTTCCGGTTACCGTTTTTGCCATGGAACCTAAAGTAAAAAATGTTAGCATTAGTTTAAAATTAAGTAATGGTATTTCGGTTGTTGGTGAACAAAAGAAAGTATTAAATTTTGCTAAACCCGATGAACAAATGACGTATTTTGAACTCGATGTTAGCAAAGCAAAAGGTATAAATACTGTAGAAGTTATTGCAACTGGAAATGGTGAAAAATCGACCTATAAAGTAGAGTTAGACGTAGTAAACCCAAACCCAATAACATCTAAAACCATAGACAAAACATTAGAGGCCAATGCTAGCGAAACTTTAAACTTTTCAACCTTTGGTGTTAGTGGAACAAATGGAGCGACTTTAGAGTTTTCTACCTTACCTCCAATGGATTTTTCTCGTCGATTACAATACCTTATCCAATATCCGCATGGTTGTGTAGAACAAACAACGTCGAGCGTATTTCCACAATTATTTTTAGCAGATATTTTTGATCTTACTTTTGAAAAGAAAAAAGAAATTCAAACTAATATTGAAAACGGAATTAAGCGCTTAGGACATTTTCAAAGACCAAGTGGAGGTCTAAGTTATTGGATTGGTGAAAATACCGCTAACGACTGGGGAACAAGTTACGCTGGGCATTTTATGCTAGAAGCAGAAAAGAAAGGTTTTGTTCTACCCTTAACTTTTAAAAGCAACTGGATTAAATACCAAACACAATCGGCTCGCGATTGGAGACCAAGTTACCGCAGTTATAATTCCGATTTAGCCCAAGCTTATCGTTTATACACCTTAGCTTTAGCTGGAAGTCCAGACTTATCAAGCATGAACCGTTTACGCGAGTTTAGCGAAATATCTAACGAAGCTAAATGGAGATTAGCAGCCGCTTATGCTTTAGCCGGGCAAAAGGAAGCGAGTGATAATATTTCGCAATCGGCAAATATTAACTTCAAACCTTTAAAAAATAATTATTACACCTATGGCTCTGTAGATAGAAATCGTGCTATGGCTTTAGAAACCATGGTACTTACCAAAAATTCTAAAATGCGTGATCTAGCAGAAACCATTGCTAAAGATCTATCGAGCAACCGTTGGATGAGTACACAAACCTCAGCCTTTAGTTTGTTAGCAATGGCTAAAATGGTAAACGCTAATGGCGGAAAAGCATTAAGCTTAAGCTATTCTATTAATGGTAAAACAGAAACCATAACCACTAAAAGTGCAATTGCCTCACGGGAATTACAAGTAAATAATGGAGCCAATAGTATTACCCTTACCAACCAAAAGGACAATTTGGTTTATGTACGTGTTTTAAACTCCGGAAAATTACCTCTAGGTAACGAGATCGCAGAGCAACGTGGTTTAAGTATTTCTGTAGCTTACAAAGATTTGGATGGCAATAAAATAGATGTTTCTAAATTACAACAAGGTCAAGATTTTCTTGCCACAGTACAGGTTAGTAATTTAAAAGATTATAACGTTAATGATATTGCATTAACTCAAATATTTCCATCGGGATGGGAAATTGTAAATACGAGATTTACAGCTTTTGGCAGTAGTGCAACGAGCCAAGCTAGATTTACAGATATTCGTGATGATCGCGTAAATTTCTATTTCGATTTATCTGAAAAAGGAAAGTACAGTACGAAAACATTTAATGTAATGCTGAATGCCGCTTACTTAGGAACTTACTATTTATATGGAGTACAAGCGGAAGCCATGTATGACAATGACTTTTTAGTAAGAACAAAAGGCCAGTGGATTGAGGTTAACAAATAGAACTTAAACTAAAAAAGTCCCGATAGCATTTAAACGCTATCGGGACTTTTTTTATATACCAGATATTAAAAATTATGTATCATTTTAATCCAAATGATAAATCTCCATAATATCGTGTAAATACTTTTCAAAATTAATTTTTAGGTCAATTAGCTTTCCGGTATGTACATCGAACACCCAACCATGCACTTTTAAACCTCTATCTCTATAGGCTTTTTGTACTGCGGCTGTTTTAATAAGGTTAACGCACTGTTCCTTTACATTTAACTCTACTAAACGATCGTATTTTCGCTCTTCGCATTCAATGCTATTTAATTCTAATTTATGAATTCTATATACATCGCGAATATTACGTAACCAACCATTTAGTAAGCCTAAATCTTTAGATTGTAAAGCCGCTTTTACGCCGCCACAACCATAATGACCACAAACAACTACATGATTTACTTTTAAATGAATTACAGCATACTCTACAACACTCATAGCGTTTAAGTCGTTACCCGAAATCATGTTTGCAATATTTCTATGTACAAACACTTCCCCTGGGCCTAAACCCATTAAATCTTCGGCTGTTACACGGCTATCACTACAGCCAATGTAAAGTAATTCTGGATTTTGTCCTTTGCCTAAATTTTCAAAATAATCTTCAGAAGTTTCTAACTGCTTCTTAATCCAAGCCTCGTTATTTTCGAAAACTCTATCTAAATTCATAACTTTTCATCTTTATTTCAGCGAAAGCGAAAACTTTTTAATCATTATCTTTTATATTATTCTTTACCCATTGTAAACAAGATCTAAAATCTTTAAAAATATGTTCATTAGGAATAAAATCTGGAATAATATCAATACGTTCCATCATGTATCGTGGTTGTTTTAATAAGCCCACGAATAGCACTTCAACATTGTTTTTTTTAAGTTCTTGAAGCATATCTTCCATGGCATACAAGCCCGTCTGATCCATATATTGCATACGACCCAATCTTAAAATAACGGTTTTAGCAGTATTTGGGATTTGCAATGTCAATGCCTGAAAATCACTTGTAGACCCAAAGAACAAGGGTCCTTTAAGATGTTTAATAAAAACTTCTTCTTTTAAATTTTCTGGAAAACCAACTTCGTCTGTCCACGTTTCTTCTTTTAAAGACTTCACATCAGAACGCTCTGCTGTTAAGTCTCCAATTTTTTTCATGAACATTAAAGATGCGATAATTAGACCAATACCTACGGCATAAATTAAATCCCAAAAAGTGGATAATAATAAAACCACAAGCATAATAAGCACTTCTGAACTTAGTTTTATTGGTCCGATTTTGATATCACGTGGTAAGCTAGGAATGGCTTTTAAACCTTTGTAATCCATAACTCCAATACCAACAGTTACTAAAATACCTGCTAAAACAGCTGCTGGAATTTTTGATGCTACAGGCCCTAAAGCGAGCATAATTACTAATAGCATAATACCAGCAATCATTCCTGAAAGTTTAGTTTTTCCTCCTGCATTAATATTGACAACAGTACGAATGGTTGCACCTGCACCTGGAATACCTCCAAAAATAGAAGCGATAGTATTACCAATTCCCTGACCAATTAATTCCTTATTTGGCTTGTGTTTGGTTTTTGTCATATTATCGGCAACTACACTAGTTAAAAGTGAATCGATAGCTCCTAAAAGCGCTAAAGTTAGTGCTGTAAATATGTATGGCGTAATTTTACCAAGGCTGAAACCGGTGAACATTTCTAGATGCGGAATAGGAATTCCTCCTGGTATTTCAGAAATAGGACGGTAACCTAAGTTAAATCCATAAGCAATTCCTGATACTACAACTAGTGCCACTAATGTGCTTGGTACCGCTTTAGTAATTCGCTTAAACCCATAAATTATAAATATGGTGGCAAGTGCTAAAGCAAGTTCTAGCCAATTAATATTTTGTAATGCTCGTGGCAATACTTTAAGAGCTCCAACAGTTCCAGAAGCTTCTTTGGCTGCTAATGTTTGAGACTCATTTAATATTTGTTCTGGCGTGATTTTGGCTGCTTGACTAATGGTTTCTTTAAAGTTTTCAAGAACTAAGATACCTTCGCCAGCTTCTTCTTTTAAAATATTTTCTAGTATAACCTCTTCTGCGAGTGGTTTAAATTGTTCTACAAACTCAACATCTTCCTTTGGATAATACCCAATAGATGGTAAAATTTGTGTTAATAGAATAATAACACCAATAGCCGTCATAAACCCTGAAACTACCGGATATGGAATATATCTAATATATTTTCCTAGACCTAAAAGACCTAGACCAACTTGCATTAAGCCAGCTAACATAAAAACGGTTAAAATAGCAGGTAGTGCTTTTTCCACACTACCATCATTCGCGGCTACAATACCTGCAATAACAACCATACTTACGGCTGTCATTGGTGCTGTTGGACCAGAAATTTGCGTACTAGTACCTCCAAATAATGCTGCAAAAAAACTGATAAATATAGCACCATATAATCCAGCTTCTGGCCCTAAACCAGAAGAGACTCCAAAAGCTAAAGCTAATGGCAGTGCTACAATTCCCGCGGTAATTCCACCAAAGGCATCGCCTTTTATATTTGAAAATAAATTCTTCATATACTAATTTTAAACTTTTCCCTAAGTTAGCTTAAATTTTTAACGATTTAAAAAATTAAACTCACATTTTATTAGAAATTAACAAAAGCAATGACATTAATTTGATCCCTACCAGAGGTTTCGAAAAACTGATTCATATACCCCAATTCTAAACGTAATTGTTTAGAAAAGGTATAGCCTAAACCACCATAGACACGATTTCTATCAAACACCGAAGATTCAGTATTTAAAAAGATTTCGTTGTAAGCAGATAGGTATAATGGACTGCTACCATCTTCCTTATACTGAAGTGGTATTTTGATACCTAAAAAATAGCGAAAACGCATTTTAAAATCATCTTCTACAAAACGTTGTTCAAAACGATAACGATGGCTTAAACCAACCTTACCAATACTCTGTTTTGTAGTAAACTGTTGAAAAATACGATGCTCATTTACCGATACTTTTTCGTCTGTGTCTCCAACATAATTTTCCGATAGGATATATCCATAACCTAACAAAACATTGTTTTTCTCATTAATATTATACCCCAAACCAGTACGTAACAACAACTGTTCTAAATCGCCAACAGCGTTATAGTTTCTGTATTGTACCTCGTTGTGAATGTTCCATTTACTATTTAGTTTTTTGTTACCTATGTAAATAAGCCAATTCCCTAAATCGCTCTCTTGAGCCTGAGAAAATAAAGGCAGCATTAATACTAAAATTAATGCTGCCATATTCAACTTCTTCTTCATGTATTTTTATACTTAAAAGTTTTAATAAAAATTAACTGCTCCTGTATTGATATCATACATAGCGCCAATAATTTTTATTTCTCCATTCTTTTCCATTTCGGTAAGTATTGGACTTTCTGCGTGAATTCTATCGATTGTTAATTCAACATTCTTTTTAGATACACTATCAACAAAGTCTAAATTTTTAGAAGTTCTTAAATCTTCTTCTTTAGGCTCCGTAACTGCATTTACAGCTGGTGTAATTTTTTCGATTAACTTAGTTAGGTTACCCATTTCTGCATGATCGCAAGCCCCTTTAATAGCACCACAACTTGTATGGCCTAATACTACAATTAATTTAGTACCGGCAAGTTTACAAGCAAATTCCATGCTACCTAAAATATCTTCATTTACAAAGTTACCAGCAATACGCACACTAAAAACATCACCTAAACCTTGATCGAAAACTAACTCTGCAGATACTCTAGAATCAATACAGCTTAAAATTGTAGCAAAAGGGAACTGCCCTTCACTTGTATCATTTACTTGCTCTAGAAGGTTTCTATTTGCTTTTAAATTCCCTTGAAATCTTTCATTTCCTTCTTTTAAAAATGCAATGGCTTTATCTGGCGTTAATGTCGCTTGTGTTTCTTTTGTATGTGCTTTCATAATATTTTATTATTTATTTTTTTAAACAGCTAATTTTTGTGTACTACCCGTTATAAATAGCGACACGTTAACATTGTTAATTAAGTTTTTAATTTCGGACTTATCATTTGCTGCAGCATCTGCTTTATCGGCACGATTTACAAACAATAAATTTACATGGTTTTTCTCTAAATAATCGGCTAATTTGTTAATGGTGTTATCATTTTTTTCAAACACATAATCAATAGCTTTATTTACAGCATTTTTATCGTCTGCAACGTCTTTGCTGTCTACCAAATTAAAGGACTTTAATGGTTTGGTTGTATTAGCAAGTACATCTTCCGAAAAGGCTTGATTAAAAACTTGAGACTTCCCGTTTAACAAACCAATTTGTAATTCGGTTTCTGGAGCAATCTCGTTTTTATTAGAAGTAATTAACACAGGCCCTTCGTGCATTTTTAACACGAAATCGGTAATATTATCTCCTATCAAGCTAATTACTTTAGAACTTCTTTTACCTAGAACAATAACATCTGGCTTTGTTGCTTTTATATAAGCTTCAATTTCCGATTTTATGTTACCAATTCCAAAATTAGAAGTAATATTAACGTTATACGCCTTATTTAAAGGCGCTATGGTTTCTTTAATTTTATTTCGAGATTGGTTCTGTTCCTGATTTAATGTACGCATAGCCGATAACTGACTGTCGCTAGCAATAACATCGGTTGGCTTTTTTACATGAAATAAATCTACCTCAGCATTTATCATTTTTGATAAACTAACAGCACTTATAATCGTGCTGTTTGTATCCTTTTTTAAATCTGAAAGCACTAAGATTTTAAATTTCTTATTTTTCATAGTGATTTGATTTAGCTTAAACTTAGGTTAGACTTTTCTCTTTCATTAAAAAACTTAATAAAACTTGAAGGATTTTCTACTACACCACGTTTAGAAACCAGTTTAATATCTATGTTTCTTTCTTCGGCTTTTAGTAAGAAATCTTCTAATATCTCAATAATATCATTATCTAGATATCTTGTCTTTATCAAGTTAATCTCTAAATAAGTATCGATAGGTAAGCTATCTAATTCTTTTAAAATGGCTCCTTTATTGAAAAAAGTAACTTCTTCCGCTAAGGTCATTTTAATTTTATGTTTTCCATTACTATTATCCTCAATATGAAGGAAATGCGAATTCTGGTAACTCTTTAAAAGAATAACTACAATACCTACAGTTAACCCTAAACCAATACCCCAAAGTAAATCGATAAATACAATACCTAAAACAGTAACTGTAAAAGGAATAGATTGTTTCCAACCCATTTTATGCATTTTAACAAACAAACTAGGCTTAGCTAATTTATAACCTACAACTAGTAAAATTGCTGCTAACACAGACAACGGAATCATGTTTAGTAATTTTGGGATAACCACTACAGATATTAACAATAAAAAACCGTGAATAATAGTCGATAATTTAGACATACCGCCAGATTGAATATTTGCAGAACTACGCACAATTACCTGTGTAATAGGTAAACCACCTATTAAACCAACAATAATATTACCTGTACCTTGTGCTAATAATTCGCGATTGGTAGGCGTAACGTTTTTATGCGGATCTAATTTATCGGTAGCCTCAACACTTAACAACGTTTCTAAACTAGCCACTAATGCAATAGTAAAAGCAACTACCCATACATCTGGATTTGTAATTGCTGAAAAATTAGGAAAGCTAAATTGACTAAGAAAAGAAGAAAAATCTTCTGGAATTGGAACACTTACTAAATGTGATGATGCAATACTTAATGTATCGTGATCTTGCGTTACCGCGAAATAAACAATACCTGCTACAACAGCTACTAAAGGCCCTTGGATTACTTGAAATATTTTAGCCTTTTTAGCAAGTACCTTATCCCAAAAAAGAATAATTCCTAAACCAATTAAACCAATAACTAGAGACCCTAAAATAATATGATCGGTAATATTTAATATTGCTGAAAACGTATTTTCACCAGAACTTTCAACAAAACTATCAGCACCTTCTAACTCGGCATCGTAACCAAAAAAGTGTGGTATTTGTTTTAAGATAATAATAATACCAATACCAGTTAACATCCCTTTTATTACTGAAGAAGGAAAATAATACCCAATAACTCCAGCTTTTAAAATGCTGAAAATAATTTGGATAACACCACCTAAAACAACTGCAACCAAAAAGTTTTCGTAACCACCTAAGGTGCCAATTGCAGTTAATACAATAGCAGCTAATCCGGCAGCTGGTCCACTAACTCCAAGTTTAGACCCACTTAAAGCACCAACAACAACACCACCGACAACACCGGCAATAACTCCTGAAAATAGTGGCGCACCACTAGCTAATGCAATACCTAAACATAACGGTAATGCAACGAAAAACACAACTATACTCGCAGGTAAGTCGCTCTTAATATTTTTAAACATAGACAAATTCACTTTGGCCGAAGCGTTAGTCTTCAGCAATTTTAATAATTTTTTAATGATCGAATGTAATTGAATACAGCGATTCAATAACTAATAAATTATTAAGCGAATTTTGGGGGAGGAGAAATTAAATTAAGATACGGTTTTGAGTAATTTTTAACATAATAACTTAAATGAATTGCTTCTTCAGCTAAGCTAATAAAATCCTCGTGATCTTGTTTTTCTAGTATAATGTCTTGTACGTTTTTACTTTTTGGATGCCCATTTTCTTCTTCCTCTGCCATAGAGAAAAACAACGATATATCTACCGAATCATCAACCATAGCAATTATGGTTGGCGTCGACAAAAACACCACAAACGCAAATAAAAAGAATATAGAAACTAGGTTTCTCGACATTAATTTTTAAATTTTATCAACCGCTAATATACTATTTAAATTTTACGGTAATAAAAAACACTGTATTAAAATGCTGTTAATGTTTTAATGTCACCAGATGCAAGCCATCCCGTTTTACCATCAGACAGCTTTACTTTACTCCATTTATCAACAGAATCTATAACCTGTACTTTAGTGCCCTCATGAAGTCTGAAAGCCTCTTCACTACGTAAATTAGGCTCACTTTTAACCTGAGTTTCTTGAGCAAAAACTATAGCAGGTTTATCTTTTTTATCTAAAGCATACTTTTGAAAAGCAAACGCTAAACTTACAAATAACAAGATGAGTGATAATACACTACCAATAAAAGTTAAACGTTTACGAACTGTAGTATAAGCGAAATAATAGATTAAAAACAGTATTACAAAAAGAAAAACTAGCACTACTGCTGTTTTCGCCCAGTCATCAAAACTCATGCTGTGTGTTATGCTTTTAAACAACTTAGAGAAACCAACCTCCGGCACAACACCTATGGCATCTACCGTCATGTTTTTAGCAAAAGTCAAGTTGTTTTGTATGTCTTTATCATTTGGAGCTAACTGCAATGCTTTTTCATAATAGAATATGCTTGGCGCAATATTATTAAGCTTGTAATGCGCGTTTGCAAGATTATAATACAAATCGGCAGAATGTTTTTTAGTATTTAAAATAGCATCATATTTTTGGATAGCCTCCGCATATTTACCTTCATTATACAAGGTATTACCTTGCTTAAAAAGCGCATCGCTTTGTGCAAATAATCCAAAACTGAACAAAAACGAAAGTATGTATAGTAACTTCTTCATGTTAACGCGCTTGTTTATCAATTAACGAAATAGTTTTAGCTGCTTTATCATAATCGACTTGCATTGTAACAATATCGATTGGAGTATAACGTGCTAACTCACAACTCTCTAAAATACCTTTAAAATCTTTTATTACCTCAGCATCTACTTCCTTCTTCAAGAGTAATTCTTCAATTTTATCCTTACTTAATTCGTTGGTTTCTATGTGTAACTTTGCTTTTAAATAATTATGCAATGCTTTCTCTAAAGCGATATAAAAGGCTTCTTTTTGACCTAAAGATTTTTTAGCATTACTTAAATATTTCTTAGCAAGTTTATCAGCTTTTCTAATGCGGTTTCCATACACATCGGCATCACGACTTGCTTTTTTATTACGGAAAATAATTGCAATTGGAATTAACAGAAACGGCAGTAATAACAAGTTCCAAAATAAATTGGTTTTAAAAAAATAGCTTGGTGTAATACTCGTAAAATTAGTTTTAGTTTTTATGAAAGCAAATTGGTCGTTATTTAAAACCACAGCTTGTTTATTACTAGCAGTGTTAGTCTCGCTAGTATTTACATTATTTAACGGACCATTTTGAACATCGATTATAATTTCATCTGAATTTAATCTTTTGTACGACTTGGTTTTTAAATCGAAATAAGAAAAAGAAGTACTCGGTATTGGATATTTACCCTTATACTGAGGCACTACGGTATAACTATCGGAAATATCACCTTGCATACCCGCAGAATTTGTTTTAACATTCTCGGCATGTTCTGGCTCATAAACTTCTAAAGAACTTGGTAATGACAGCTTAGGCAACTTAAATAGTTTTAAATTTCCATTACCTTTTACCCCAACTTTTATTTGAAGTGATTCTGAAGCATCTAGCACTTGTTTAGAACTCGTTACATCGAAACTAAAGCTACCAACGGCACCTGTAAAATCTGCTGGTTTACCTTGTTCTGGCAATGGCTTAACAGAAATAGTCTGGTTACCTGCCGATACTACTTTGCTAACACGCGTCATTATAGAGCCACCAAAAATATCACGACGATTGGTTGGCACACGCATAGAAAGGTTTAAGGTAAGCGGCTCTATATTTAGTTCTCCCGTTTTTTGCGGATATAGCACTGTTTTACGAAGCACTAAATAGCGATAATCTTCACCTTTATAAGTTCCGTTTTGAACTTTTTGTCCTTGTGTATTAATGTTCTGACTCCAAAAATCGTTATATCTTGGACTGTCTATTTCGTTCCAGTTATCTACAGCTATATTAGGTGAGACATAAAGCTTATAAACTACAGAAATAGCTTCGTTTAAATACGGATTGGTTTTAGATATTTCGGCAACCAAATGAATGTTTTCTGATGCAATAAAGTTTGGATCGTTCGGGTCCTTAGGTTTATCTACAGCTGCGGTAACTGTAACTTTTACCGGAACCGTTTTGTACACCGTACCATCTATAACAATAGTAGCTTGAGAAACCGTAAAATTACCTCGGCTTTTTGGTGTTAAAAAGTATGTGTATGTTTTTTTATAAGTACGCACACCATTAATCCAGGAGTTACTTACGGATTGGTTGGGCCCACTAACATTAAAGTTTGAAAAATCGGGCGGTGTAAAATTATCGCCATCCTTATTCATTTCAAAATCGATACGTAAACGCTCGTTTAACCCCAATGATTTCTTACTGACTTTAGCTTCAAATTTAACCTGAGCAGAAGCCATACTTGTAATTAGTATGAAAAATATTATGGATATGTGTTTTACTAATTTCATGTTTTAAATTTAAAAATCTTTCCGAATTTTAAAATACTTTAGACTACTGAAAACGGACTGCTAAACTACCAATCCTTATCGGTTTTAACCTTAACACCCTTTACTTTTTCGGCATTCATTTTTTCTTGAACAGCTTGCTCTTGATTATTCATGGCTTCCAGCAAGTTTTTTATTTGCTGTGGAGACATTTGCCCTGGCTGAGGTTTTGGCTGTTGTTGCTCTTTTCTATCTTGATCGCCATCTTTTCCCTTATCTTCCTTTTCATCTTTAGGCTTGCCCTCATCGTCTTTTTTATCGTCGCCTTCTTTCTTGTCTTTATCGCCTTCGTCCTTCTTATCGTCTTTGTTCTCGTCGTCGCCTTTATCTTTATTTTCCTTATCTTCTTTATTGTCTTTATTGTCTTTATTATCCTTCTCGTCCTTTTGATCTTCGTTTTTATCTTCTTTATCGTCCTTATTTTGGTCTTCCTGATCTTGCTGCTCCTTAGCGCATTCTTTAGCCAAGCCTAAGTTGTAACGTGTTTCATCATCTGCAGGATTATTTCTTAAGGCACTTTTAAAAGCCTCAACAGCTTCTTTACATTTTTTACCTTTCATTAAAATAGTTCCTATATTATGGAAGGCTTTATGTTTTTCAGATTTTGATGTTGCTGTAGTAGCAGCTTGTTCTAAACGAAATACAGCCTCATCAAAACTTCCTTTAGTATAATAGGCATTACCTAAATTATAAGCGCCTGCTATACTTTTTGGATTTTCGGAAATTGCTTTTCTATATTCCATTTCGGCTAAAACATAATCGTCTTCATTCACCAAGTTATTCCCTTCGTAAACAAAATCGTTCGCCTTTTTAAGCGCTAATAACTGTGCCTTTTCTTCTTCTTGAGAAAAAGAAGAAAGACTTACCAATAAAACTATAAGTGTTGCTAAGTATTTCATTTTTAAATTCTTCTATCTAAGATAAAAAACTCAGATTTTTTTGTTTGTTAATGAAACTATAAATTCTCATTAAATAAATTCAATTTTTTCAACCAACCTGTTTTTCTCTCTAACAAGAAAACATCTATTAGTAATAAGAAAATCCCTAGGCCTAAAAACCATTGAAATTGATCTTTAAAATCGGCGAATTGTTTGGCTTCAAACTCCGTTTTATCCATACCGTTTAATATTTCACGAATATGTTCAACAACATCATTTGTATTTTTCCCGTTAATGTAAGCACCATTAGCTTCTTCGGCAATTTTCTTTAAGGTGTCTTCATTTAAACGCGTAATTACCGTTTCACCTTGATTATCTTTTTTATAATTTAAAACAATACCGTTTCTTTTGATAGGAATTGGGCCTCCTTTTAAATCTCCCACACCAATGGTAAATATCTTGATACCTTGCTCACTAGCTTGTTCAGCGTAAGCTAAAGCATCTTCACTATGATCTTCCCCATCTGAAATAATGATTAAAACACGATTGGTTTGCTCTTCATTATCAAAATAAGTGGTTGCTAATTTTATGGCTTCGTTTATCGCTGTTCCTTGCGAAGACAGCATATCGGTATTCATGTTGTTTAAAAACATTTTAGCCGATCCATAATCTGTAGTTATAGGTAACTGCGGAAATGCTTTACCTGCGTATGCAATAATACCAACACGATCACTGGCTAAATTATTGATAATTTGCGTTACCAATTGTTTAGATTTCTCTAACCTATTTGGTGCAATATCTTCGGCTAACATACTTTTAGAAACATCGACCGCAAAAACAATATCGACTCCTTCACGCTTTACCGTTTCTAGTTTTGTACCCACTTTTGGGTTTACCAAAGCAATAGTTAAACACAAAAAGGCTAAACTTAAAACCACCACTTTTAAAATGGATTTAAACAACGATTTATTCGGGCTTAAACGCTTTAAGAGTTCTTTATCGGCAAACTTTTTCTGTGTACGGTATCTCCAAAATTGAAGTAACAAAAACAGCACAATTATTACAGGAATAATTGCTAGCGTCCAAAACCATATTTTTTCTTCTAATTGAAACATGTATCAGTTTTCAGTTTTTCAATATTCATTTCGCAGTTAAGCTCGATGCCTAAATTTGTTTATCGAGTTTGCTGCTGTCTAACTTCTTTTTAAACAAAACTCTTAAATAGTGTATTACGTAAAAGTAATTCTAACAACAACAAGAACCCTGCTAAGAGTACTAATGGCCTATATTTTTCTTCGTAATTATAAAATTTAAACTCTTCAACATCTGTTTTTTCAAGCTTATTGATTTCGCTATAAATTTCTTCTAATTTTTTATTATTTGTCGCTCTAAAATATTTTCCACCAGTTGCGGTAGCAATTTCTTTTAATAGCGTTTCGTCTATTTCTACTTTAATTCTGCCGTATTGAAACTGCCCAGTTCTAGGGTCGATAGCCACAGGCGATAATGCCATACCATTTGTACCTAAACCAATAGTGTAAGTTTTAATACCGTATTCTATAGCTAATTCGCTAGCAATTTTTGGATCTATAAATCCTGAATTATTAACACCATCGGTTAGCAAAATAATAACTTTACTTTTCGCTTTACTATCTTTTAATCTATTTACCGATGTAGCTAACCCCATACCGATAGCGGTTCCGCCTTCAATAATATTATTATACTCAATACTTTTTAAAGAGCGCAATACAATAGCTTTATCACTAGTTATTGGTGTTTTGGTATAACTTTCTCCTGCATATTCCACCAAACCAATTCTATCGTTGGGACGGCCTTTAATAAATTCTGCAGCAACTTCTTTTAAGGCATCTAATCTATTTGGACGTAAATCTTTAGCCAACATACTAGCCGAAACATCTATAGCCATTACAATATCGATACCACGTGTTGTTTTTGTTTTAGACGAAACATCTACGGTTTGCGGTCTAGCCAACGCCATAATTAACAACGCTAAAGCCAATAGACGTAACACAAACATAATAGGCTTAAGTTTAGTTAACCAAGAACTAGTTACTTTAAAACCTTTTAAACTAGACATTTTTAACTCTGCCGTTTGCTTGTTGCGCTTAAACGCATACCATACAATTGCCAGAGGCAAAAGCAAAAACAACCAGAAAAATTCTTTATTTACAAACTCGATCCCTTCAAACATTATTCTTCTGCTTTTTTAAGTTCAACTGAATTTAAAATACGCTCCACAATTTTGTCGGCATACTCATCAGTTTTATTCCATACAATGGAAATACGTTGTAAAATATTTTTAGATGAAAATTGCAAAATAACATATTGTCCTTCGTAAAATTCATCGGAATTTAAAATAGGGAAACTCGCCGTGCCATGAGTTTTTAAACCTTCGGCTCCATTTGGTGTTGTAAACTTATCGTTTAACACAGAAATATCGGTAACACCAGCTTGCTCTAATTGTTTTATTGCTCCATTTTGAGCCTGTTCTAAATCAATATCTTCTTCTGGGTTGGCTTGTTTTAAAATTATTGTAGATACATCTACACTAAAGAAGTTTAACAAACTACCATAACTAAAACTCGTAACACTCATTTGAGCTTGAGCTTCTTCTGGAAGCTCTACCGTATTACGTTTTAAAACTTTTGGAGTTGTAATATTAATTGGAGGCACACCGTATGCACTAGTTACCCAATCACCCTCTAAAAGCTCGATACTATCGTGACCAATAATAGTATCTTTAACATAACTAAAACCATATTTTAAAGAAAACCCAACAAAGGTTGCAATCATTAAAAACACAGCAATAACTACGGTTAAAATAATTTTATTACGCTTCTTTTTACGCGCTTGTTCTTCTCTATATTTTTCGTCTAAAAGCTTTTCTTCTTCTGTAGGTTCTGGCAAGGCTTCTTTTACGTGATCTATTTCTATATCAATTGTAGTTCTATCAATTTTTGCCAATTCAATATCCGGCGCAGATTTAGCAAATTTCACTAAATCGGCACGTTTTAATATGCTTTCTAAGTTTTTAATATCTTCTTTACTTAAATCGACTTGATTTCCTTCCTTTAGGATGTTTAATCGTTTAATAAGTTCATCGGTTGTGCTTTCTAAAGCGCGATCGTAAACCTTTTCATCTAAATATTTTCTAATAATAAAGGTTAACTCAGAATAGTAATCTTTTAAATTCTCTTGTTCTAAATATGGACTTTCATCTAAATTCTTTAGAGCTAATTTTGCACGATCGTACGGTGGTAATAAGGCTATTTTTTCTTCTTCGGAAAGCGGCTTTTTACGCCAAATAAACCAATACAACAGAAAGCCTACTACACTAATAATTAAAAGTGTAATTAATAAATACTTCCACCAATTACTAGCCGATTTTTCAACTTCAATAATGGGCTTTATATCGTAAAGGCCTTGTTTTGTTGTATCTATAACAACATTATTAACTTCAACCTTAAGCGAATCGGTAAAAAAAGTTTTTGTACCAATAATTATTTTTTGTCTAGGAATAGTATAAGAACCCGAATCGAATTGAGTTAAGCCGTATTTTTTAACAAGATTGTATTTGTCTTTATTTTTTAAAGTATCTACCCCATAAGATTCAATCATTTCTAAAGGAGAAAACGATTGTCCTTCCGGAAAAACAACTAAACTTGTAGTATCGGTTTCAACTTGAATATGATACGTAATTTGTTCGCCAATTTTTATAGATGTAGAATCTATTGCCGATGTAACTTGAGAAAAAGACAATAGAGAACATAGAAAAAAGAAACTAAAGGCGATTACAGCACGCCTTCCGATAATTTTTGAGCAACCTATGGCCAACTCCTGTTTATTTAATTCTATATTATGTATAGTAATTTGTCTCACGTTTATTTTTTTTAACTGCTAATATTAATTATGCTCTATGTTTAAAATAGCCCAATAATTTTTTTACATAACTTTCGTCAACACGGCAATCTATAGCGCCTGCTCCCGATTTGGTGAAACTTTCTTTATAATATTTTGCCTTTTCGTGATAGAACTTATTATAATTCTTACGTACGGTTTTAGATGATGTATTGACTAGCATAAGCTCGCCCGTTTCTTCATCCTGCATTTGTACAATACCTAAATTAGGAATATCCTCTTCGCGTTTATCGTAAACACGAATGCCAGTAACATCGTGCTTTTTAGCAACAATTTTCATGGTTTGATGGTAATCGTCTGCAATAAAATCAGAAAGCACAAAAGCAATTACTTTCTTCTTCATAACATTTTGCATGAACTTTAAAGCTTCTACTAAATTGGTTTGTTTACTTTCTGGCTTAAACTCTATTAATTCGCGAATAATGCGAAGTACATGCGAACGCCCTTTTTTAGGCGGAATATATAATTCTACCTTATCGGAAAATAAAATAAGGCCAATTTTATCATTGTTCTGTGTTGCCGAAAAAGCTAAAGTTGCTGCAATTTCTGTTACAACTTCATTTTTAAATTGATTCTCGGTTCCAAAAAGTTCTGATCCCGAAACATCAACCATAAGCATCATGGTAAGTTCGCGCTCTTCTTCAAAAACCTTTACATAAGGTTCGTTGTATCGAGCGGTTACATTCCAATCTATATTTCTAACATCGTCTCCAAAATTATACTGGCGAACTTCACTAAAAGTCATACCACGCCCCTTGAAAGTCGAATGATATTCGCCTCCAAAAATATGATCAGACAGCCTACGCGTCTTAATCTCAATTTTTCGTACTTTTTTTAGTAATTCTTTAGTATCCATGTTTTCAGTTTGCAGTGTGCAGTCTTCAGTTAGCAGTCAGAACATATCAGAATTCGAGTAAGCAGCTGCCTACTGAACATTGATTTACTGGTAACTTCTTTATGGTACTTCAATTTCGTTTACAATTTTTGTAATAATATCTACCGAGGTTACATTCTCTGCTTCAGCCTCGTAAGTAATACCAATTCTGTGACGTAACACATCGTAAACTACGGCGCGAACATCTTCTGGAATTACATAACCACGACGTTTAATAAAAGCGTAACATTTAGCTGCAGTTGCTAAGTTAATACTACCACGTGGCGATGCTCCAAAGGAGATTAGTGGTTTTAAATCGTTAAGCTTATATTTTTCTGGATAACGTGTAGCAAAAATAATGTCTAATATATATTTTTCAATTTTCTCATCCATGTAAACCTCACGAGAAGCTGCTTGCGCTCTTAATATTTGCTCTACAGAAACTACAGGGTTTACTTTTTCCCAAGACCCTTTTAGATTAGAACGCATAATAAGTTGCTCCTCATCTAATTTTGGGTAATCTATAACTGTTTTTAGCATAAAACGATCGACTTGAGCTTCTGGTAACGGATATGTTCCTTCTTGCTCAACCGGATTCATAGTTGCCATAACTAAAAATGGTTTATCTAATTTAAAGGTTTCATCACCAATAGTAACCTGCTTTTCTTGCATAGCTTCTAATAATGCCGATTGTACTTTTGCTGGCGCTCTGTTAATCTCATCTGCCAATACAAAGTTTGCAAAAATAGGTCCCTTTTTTATCGAGAAATCATTAATTTTCATGTTGTAAATTAATGTACCCGTAACATCGGCTGGTAATAAATCTGGTGTAAACTGAATACGACTAAAACTACCATCAACCGCTTGTGCCAAGGTATTAATAGCTAATGTTTTTGCTAATCCTGGAACACCTTCTAATAAAATATGTCCTTGCCCTAATAAACCAATAAGTAAACGCTCGACCATATGTTTTTGGCCTACAATTACTTTATTCATTTCTAGCATCAGTAAATCAACAAAAGCACTTTCTTTTTCGATTTTCTCGTTTATGCTCTTAATATCAATTGTACCTGTATCTTCCATTATTTTTATTAATTAAAAAGCCTAATATACAGCCCTTATTTGAGTCGTGCAAATTGTTAATTTTTTTCGTGAGATGCTGTTAAAAATTGGTTAAAAATTAAAGTAAATTCAATGTTTTCGCACTTTAACCTATTATTATGATAAGAAATTCTTAATTATTTTTCAATTCGTTTTAGAAATAGACATATATCTATAATTTTTCATCAAAGTTATTATCATAAAATTGTTTTAAGTATTTTTATACAAGAATTAAATGACGATAAATTAATAAGCATGACTAAAACAGCCCTAATTACAGGCGCAACAAGTGGTATAGGCGAAGCAACAGCTTACGAATTCGCTAAACATGGCATAAAATTAATAATTTGTGGCAGACGGTTAGAACGCCTAAACACTATACAAAAAGCACTAGAACGCTTAACTGATGTACATATTTTAAATTTCGACATTCGCAATAAACAAAGTGTTATTGTCGCTATTGAAAACTTACCCAAAGATTTTAAAAACATAGACATACTAATTAATAATGCTGGTAACGCCCACGGATTAGACCCTATAAACGAAGGAAACCTTGACGACTGGGACGCCATGATGGATATAAACGTAAAAGGTCTGCTTTACGTAAGCAAAGCTATTATTCCACAAATGACGGCTCGAAAATCTGGACATATTATAAACATAGGATCTTCCGCAGGCAAAGAAGTTTACCCCAACGGAAATGTTTACTGCGCAACTAAACATGCCGTTTTAGCAATTACCGAAGGCATGCGCATAGATTTAAATCCGTTCGGAATTAAAGTTGGTGCCGTAAACCCAGGCATGGTAGAAACCGAATTTTCGCAAGTACGGTTTAAAGGAGATCCTGCGGCTAATAATGTTTACAAAGGATTTAAAGCTTTACAAGCCAAAGATGTGGCTGATGTAATTTACTTTGCAATTTCTAGACCTGCACACGTAAACCTTGCCGACATTTTAATGTTTTGTACCGCACAAGCAAGTAGCACTATTGTTAATAAAGAGTCATGATCGATTCCCTAAAACATCAATGGTTTCAGTTAGCAACAAAATATACTAAAGATAATATTTTAGCAGAATCTCTATGGATAGAAATTAAAACACAATATGAGCTTAACGCGAGGTATTATCACAATTTTTCACATATAGATGCCATGCTAAAGCAAGCTGAAATACATAAAGAAGCAATAGAAAATCACGACGCTTTTTTATTTGCAATTTGGTATCATGATATTATTTACAAACCAACCAAACAAGACAATGAAGTTCAAAGCGCTGTTCTAGCTAAAAAAAGACTTAAAAAGCTACATTTAGAGCAAAACACATTAGAAAAAATTGAACAGCTAATTATTTCAACTAAAAAACATAAAATTTTATTAGGTGAAAATTCTGATAACGCATTCTTATTAGATATCGATTTATCAATTTTAGGAAGCGACTGGAAAACCTATCAAAAATACACTGAGAACATCAGGAAAGAGTACCGCGTCTATCCTAGCTTTATTTACAATAAAGGAAGAAAACAAGTGCTACAAAACTTCTTAGAGCGCGAAACGTTATTTTTCACACACCCCTATCAATCTAAATTTGAAACTCAGGCCAGAAAAAATATTTTGAAAGAAATAGAACTACTATAAAATGATCAATAAACGCCTTCTCATAAAACATCTACTAGCTCACAATGACGAGAACAGTTTTTATGATAAAAAGCGAAAAATTGATATTGGACACAAAGAAGGAAAAGCAAAATTCTTAAAACACGTTTGTGCTTTATCAAACAGTAACCCAAAAAACAACTCGTACATAGTTATAGGGGTTGAAGATGAAGACAATCAAATTATAGGGGTTGACTTTTTTGATGATAGTAAAATTCAGAATTTAATAAATGCCTATTTAACAAACCCTCCAATAGTACAATACGAAAACATTCCTTTTCCACACTTACCAGACCATAAAGTTGTTGGCTTAGTAACTATTAGGCCAACAGGGAAATTAACCTCTTTACGAAAAAACGTATGGAAATATTACGGAGGCTCTGTATTTTTTAGAGATGGAAGCATAAGCATGCCTAAAGTTTTCGATACGGATATTCAAGATGTGAATTCTAAAATTGTTGAGGCTATCGAAAAAAACGCTCAAAACAATATAGAACACACACTCGACGGCGTTTTCGACTTCATGAAAAAACGTATAGATTACAATCCACAATATAAAGTATTTAAAGAGTATTTTGTAATGTGTTGGGCCGGACAAAAGAAAACAACAAAAGATCAAATTTACTACTCCCGAGTTGATATTAAGCTTATAAACGAACAAGTACTCTTGTTTTTTTCAGCATTAGATGAAGTCTCTATAAACATAACCGAAGATGCCTTCGAGATTATAGAATACGTTAATCTTGGGTTTCAAAACTCTAACAAATACTATCCTTTAGAAGAAACCATTATTAAATTTGAAAATAACGCCAGTTATAGCATTGAAACAAAACTCCTTTTTGAACCTCCTCAGTACGATAAAAAGATTTTACACCATATTTACAACACCAACAATGCCATTTTAGAAAAATTAAAAAAAGGACACTTATTAACAAAAGCAGAAGAAACCGATTTAAAAAACTTACCTGTAACTTACTTAATCTGCTATTTAAATCTATTTCATGAAGCAATAGAAAAACTCAACGAAGCCAAGCCTTATTTAAAAATATATAATGGAGAAATCTATACCTTATATAAAGAAACAATAAGGGTTTTAAGAAAAATTAAATACAGTTAAATTATAATTCTTAACCATATATTAACCTAGAAACTCATTTACTTCAAAAAATAATATTACTTTTGTGATGCTATTAATCTTTTTAAGATATAAACCTTGATTCTGTTTTTAATTTATTAAACACAGTTCAAGGTTTTTTTTTGCAAAAAAAAAAAAAAAGAAATATAACCTCCTGTTTTTTAACAACAAACATACTTTTCAACAAATAAAAGCGTTAATCTAATACGATTTACGCACTCTAAAACATGTATTTCACCGATGTTTCAAGTTGTTTTATGGATATATTTTTTTAATTTATAGATTTTATACTTTGTAACTTGGCTTTTTTTAATATTTTTACAGCATAATGACAATACAAAACAAAAGAATATTTGCCTCAATCTTATTTGTATTAATAAGTTTTGCATGCACGGCTCAATCGATACCGCCGCCGCCGTTAGCACCTGGACCTCCAGGACTACCTATTGACGGAGGAGTAATAGCAGGAGCATGTTTCGCCATATTTTATGGTGCAAAAAAACTATTAAAACGAAGCTAGTTTAGCAACATACTTCCCTAATACATCAAATTCAAGATTGACCACAGTACCGTTTTTAAAGGTGTTAAAATTGGTATGCTCATAAGTGTAAGGAATAATAGCAACACTAAAACTATCTTTTTTAGAATTAACAACAGTTAAACTTGTACCATTTACAGTTACCGATCCTTTTTCTATAGTTAAGTTTTTATTTTCATCAAAATTATAACTAAAAGTAAATACCCAACTTCCGTTTGCTTCTTCAACATTTGTACAAACAGCAGTTTGATCTACGTGTCCTTGAACAATATGTCCATCCAGACGATCACCCAATTTCATGGCACGCTCTAAATTCACCTTATCATTAACTTTTAAAGTATTTAAATTTGTTTTATCAAGTGTTTCTTTAATTGCTGTAACGGTATATTCATCGTTATCTATAGCCACAACTGTTAAGCAAACTCCATTATGAGCCACACTTTGATCTATTTTTAATTCCGAAGTTATTCCGCTTTTAACGGTAATATGCAGATTATCTAATTCTTTTTTAAGGTTTGAAACTTCCCCTATATTTTCAATTATTCCGGTAAACATAGTATTATCTGTTTATTTAGTTAAATTTGCAACAGCAATTGAATTTCAAAATTACAAACAAAAGTTGTCTTTTTTAATGAAGCAAGCAGAAAATATAATAGTAGGAATATCTATAGGAGACCTAAATGGTATTGGTGGAGAAATTGTTTTAAAAACTTTTGAAGACGAAAGAATTTTAGATTTCTGTACACCAGTTATTTTTGCATCTATTAAAGTAATGAGTTTTTTAAAAACCCATTTTAACTCAAACATAAACTTTCATAGCATAAATAGCGTCAATCAAATTACTATAGGAAAGGTAAACGTGTTTAACACATGGAAAGAGCCTGTAAAAATTAATTTTGGTCAAGAAGATTTAAAAATCGGCGAATTTGCAGTAAAATCTTTAGCATCGGCAACTCAAGCCTTAAAAAATGGTGATGTTGATGTATTAGTTACAGCACCAATCAACAAGCACAATATACAGTCTGAAGAATTTAATTTTCCAGGACACACCGATTATTTAGCACAAGAATTGGAAGGCGAAAGCTTAATGTTTATGGTAACGGATACGCTTAGAGTTGGCCTACTTACAGATCATGTTCCTGTAAAAGATGTTTCAACACATATTACAGCCGAGTTAATTCAGCAAAAAATAGCAACGGTATATAAATCCTTAGTAACAGATTTCAATATACAAAAACCAAAAATTGCTGTTTTAGGCATTAACCCGCATACAGGAGATAATGGCGTTATTGGTAGTGAAGATGATGATGTACTAAGACCAACATTGAAAAAAATCAAAGAATCGGGCAAACTAGTTTATGGTCCTTATGCCGCTGACAGCTTTTTCGGATCCGATAACTATAAAAATTTCGATGCCATAATTGCATCATACCACGATCAAGGCTTAATACCTTTTAAAACATTATCATTTGGCCAAGGTGTTAACTTTACAGCTGGATTAAATAAAATCCGCACTTCACCAGACCATGGCACAGCTTATGAAATTGCAGGAAAAGGTGATGCAGATGAAAACTCATTTAAAGAAGCTTTGTTTAGCGCATTAAGAATATACAAGAACCGAAGTGAATTTGAAGAGCTAACTTCAAACCCATTAAAAAAAGCACCAAGAAACGAACGCAGTAAAAACTATAAAGACAGATAGTAAGTAGCTGTTTTCCACAGCAAATACGCTGTATTGCAACATAAAAGAAAGATATAAACAAAAAAATGTTTATAAGTAACGCCACGTAAATAAAAATTTATATATTTGCAGGCTCAAATTAGAAGTGATAATGAAGCCATTAAAAGAGTTTACAATTCCATTTGTAGGGTTAAAGATCGGCAAACATCAATTTAATTTTGATATTAAAGAAACGTTCTTTGAACATTTTGAGTATGAAGATTTTAACAGTGTAAACGTTAAAGCTGATGTTATTTTAGAAAAAAAATCGACATTGCTTGAATTGAACTTTAAAATCTCTGGTTCCGTTAACGTAAATTGCGATTTAACAAACGAACCTTACGACCAGATTATTGAAAACGATTTCAATTTGGTAGTTAATTTTGGAGATGAATATAACGATGAAAACATCGATATTCTAATATTACCTCACGGTACCTACGAAATTAGCTTACAGCAATACATTTATGAACTAATTGTATTAGCAGTACCAATTAAACGTGTTCACCCTGGAGTAGAAGATGGAACATTAGATTCCGACATACTTGAAAAATTAGAAGAATTAAGCCCTGGGCTTAAAGAAAAAAACGAACAAAACGAGGATGATATAGATCCTCGCTGGAATACATTAAAGAAATTATTAACGGATAAATAAACATATAAAATGGCACATCCTAAAAGAAAAATCTCGAAAACAAGAAGAGATAAAAGAAGAACACATTACAAAGCAACTGCGCCACAGATTGCTACTTGCCCTACAACAGGTGAGCCTCATTTATACCACAGAGCACATTGGCATGAAGGTAAATTATACTATAGAGGTCAAGTATTAATTGACAACTCAGAAGTAGAAAACGTAGCATAATAACTATGCACGCATATAATAAAACACTCATTTATGAGTGTTTTTTTTATGAAATGACTTTTCGAATAGCAAAAAAACGTAAATTGCGTAAAATTCCACTCAATTTGCGTGGTTTTTAAAACAATTTTGAGCGTTTTTGTTCAATTTTAATGATTTTTCAGTCAAACCAACTAAAAAGTTATGAGTAAAATCTCTGCAGCCATTACAGCTGTTGGCGCTTATGTGCCCGAATACGTATTAACCAATCAGATCCTTGAAACGATGGTTGATACAAATGATGAATGGATTACTTCTAGAACAGGAATTAAAGAACGTCGTATTCTAAAAGACGACGGTAAGGGTACCTCGTACCTAGCTATAAAAGCTGCCCAAGACCTTATTAACAAAAAAGGTATTGATCCAAAAGATATAGAACTTGTTATAGTTGCTACAGCAACTCCAGATATGAAAGCTGCCTCTACGGCATCATTTACAGCCTCAGAAATTGGTGCTATAAATGCTTTTTCTTTCGATATGGATGCTGCATGTTCTAGTTTCTTATTTGGTATGTCTGTTGCTGCAAGTTATATTGAAACTGGCCGTTACAAAAATGTATTATTAATTGGAGCCGATAAAATGTCTTCAATTATTAATTATAAAGACAGAGCTACTTGCATTATTTTTGGCGATGGCGCTGGAGCCGTTCTTTTTGAACCAAACGAAGAAAACCTAGGTTTACAAGATGAGTATTTAAGAAGTGACGGAACCGGTCGTGAGTTTTTACAAGCTACTTACGGAGGATCATCACACGCCTTAACTCATGAAATATTAGACGAAGGCGGACATTACGCCTTTCAAGAAGGTAGAACCGTATTTAAAAACGCTGTTTTTAATATGGCCGATGCTGCCGAAAAAATATTAAAGCGTAACAACTTAAATAAAGACACTGTAGATTGGTTAGCCGCACATCAAGCAAACAAACGTATTATTGATGCTACAGCAAACCGTATGGATCTAGCACCTGAAAAGGTAATGATTAACATAGAAAAATACGGGAACACTACATCTGCAACGCTTCCATTGTTAATAAATGATTACGAATCGCAACTTAAAAAAGGAGATAATGTTATCTTTGCCGCTTTTGGAGGCGGATTTAACTGGGGTTCTATTTATTTAAAATGGGCATATAACACAAAGTAATAACCAACCTTTAAACACCAAAATTATGGATATAAAAGAGATTCAAAACTTAATCAAATTTGTTGCAAAATCTGGAGCAAGCGAGGTTAAACTAGAAATGGATGATATTAAAATCACCATTAGAACAGGTTCAGAGTCCGATACAACTATCGTGCACCAAGTTCCTGCAACTCATCAAATGCCACAAATAGCACAACCATTAGCAGCACCTGCACAAGCAGAAGCAGCAGCTCCTGTTGCAGCGCCGGCAGACGAAGATTCAAAATATATAACTATTAAGTCACCAATTATTGGTACATTCTATAGAAAACCATCACCAGATAAACCTTTATTTGTTGAAGTAGGTCAAACTATTGCAGAAGGTGACGTACTTTGTATTATTGAAGCTATGAAACTTTTCAATGAAATTGAATCTGAAGTTTCTGGTAAAATAGTAAAAATATTAGTGGACGATTCTTCACCAGTAGAATTCGACCAACCTTTATTCTTAGTAGATCCATCTTAATTTGAAGTTTAAAGTTTAAAGTCTAAAGTCTAGCACCACGTGTTAAACTTATATTCTCATAAACCATAAACTCTTAAACTCATAAAAAGATATGTTTAAAAAAATATTGATTGCCAATAGAGGCGAAATAGCACTACGTGTTATTAGAACCTGTAAAGAAATGGGCATAAAAACGGTTGCAGTATATTCTACTGCAGATGCCGAAAGTTTACACGTAAAATTTGCAGACGAAGCCGTATGTATTGGCCCAGCAGCAAGTAGCGAGTCTTACTTAAAAATGTCAAATATTATATCTGCGGCAGAAATTACAAACGCAGATGCCATTCACCCAGGATACGGTTTTTTATCAGAAAACGCTAAGTTTTCTAAAATATGCGAAGAACACGGTATCAAATTCATTGGTGCATCTCCAGAGATGATCGATAGAATGGGCGATAAAGCAAACGCTAAAGAAACCATGAAAGCTGCCGGTGTACCTTGTGTACCAGGAAGTGAAGGTATTATTGAAACCTTTGAAGATTGCATACGTGTAGCCGAAGAAACTGGTTACCCTGTAATGTTAAAAGCCTCTGCCGGTGGTGGTGGTAAAGGTATGCGTGGCGTTTTTAAACCAGAAGATCTTAAAGATGCCTGGGATTCTGCTAGACAAGAATCTAAAGCAGCCTTTGGAAATGATGATATGTACATGGAGAAACTTATTGAGGAGCCTCGCCATATCGAAATCCAAATTGTAGGCGATTCTAATGGTAAAGCCTGTCACTTATCAGAAAGAGACTGCTCTATTCAACGTCGTCACCAAAAATTAACCGAAGAAGTTCCATCGCCATTTATGACGACAGCTTTACGTAAAAAAATGGGAGAAGCTGCCGTAAAAGCAGCCGAATATATTAAATACGAAGGCGCCGGAACTATAGAGTTTTTAGTAGATAAGCACCGTAACTTCTACTTCATGGAAATGAACACTCGTATCCAAGTAGAACACCCAATTACAGAGCAAGTAATCGATTTCGATTTAATTCGTGAGCAAATTTTAGTAGCTGCAGGCGTGCCAATTTCAGGTAAAAACTACACACCAAAATTACACTCTATAGAATGCCGTATTAATGCTGAAGACCCGTTTAACAACTTTAGACCTTCACCAGGATTAATAACCACACTACATGCCCCTGGAGGCCATGGTGTGCGCTTAGACACCCACGTTTACGCAGGTTATTCTATTCCACCAAACTACGATTCTATGATTGCAAAGTTAATTACAACAGCGCAAACTAGAGAAGAAGCCATTAATAAAATGAAACGTGCGTTAGATGAATTCGTAATCGAAGGCATCAAAACAACCATCCCGTTCCATAGACAATTAATGGATCATCCAGATTATTTGGCAGGTAACTATACCACGGCCTTCATGGAAGATTTTGTGATGCAAAAACAAATTGAAGAATAAATAATTAAAACTCCGGAAATCATTTTCGGAGTTTTTTTTTGCTTAAAACCTAAAGTATCATTTGGGCGTTACCGCAAGGGTCGGGCTTTCAGCTATATCTTTATTTGTGCAAATCCGTATTAGAAACTAGCAACATTTTTCACATCTCCTAAAAGTCTCAATACCAAATTTTAGGTCTTTTAGCACAAAAAAGGATGCCGCATCAATCCCTAACGCAAATTTAGGCTACATCAAAAAACAGTAAATTAATAAGATATAACTGTCGTTTAGCATAAAAAATCAACTCATTTACCATAATAACTACGGCATTTACAAAACCTTATAAGCATCTATAATATTCCAATAAAAAATATGCTATTTTAGTCGCCCGGAATACGCAGAAACCAATGAAACAACCATTAGAAATTAAGCAACACTTATTTAATCTCTGTTTAGAGTCTATAGATTCTAGATTCCAAACCATACAAAATACCATTAACGAAATCCAAGAATCTTTAACTTCCGAAACCAAAAGTAGCGCAGGCGACAAGCACGAAACAGGCCGTGCCATGTTGCAATTAGAACGTGAAAAAGCAGGAAACCAGTTAGCAGAAATTAACAAAACTAAAGTAGCACTTTCGAAAATTGATATCTCAAAAACATCACAAACCGTAGGTTTGGGCAGTGTAATTTATACCAATCAGGCTAACTATTATATTGCAATTAGCGCAGGCGAGTTAACGTATAACAATCAAAAATTCTATGCCATATCTCCAAACACACCAATTGGTTTGTTATTAATAGGCAAAACAGTTAACGATGCTATTACATTTAGATCGCAAAATTTTAAAATAGAATCAGTATTATAATACTTGGCTAGCAAAATCAGACAGTAAATTATAATCTTTTACATGGAAGGTTTGTATACCTAAATTTTCCGCAGCCTTGATATTATCAATCGAGTCATCAATAAAAATAGATTCTTCCGGCTTTAAATTACCATCCTTCAAAAGAAAATTAAAAATACCTTCATCTGGTTTTCTAATTTTTACTTCGTGAGAATAATATGCTTTTGTAAACAAATCGTTGAATTTGTAACCATTAACCACTTCAAATTCATCTAAAAAATATTTCTGATGAATAGCATTTGTATTACTCAAAAGGTAAAGATTGTACTTTCCTTTTAAACTTTCTATAAATGCAATGCGCGCTTTTGGCATATCTAAAATCATAGCATTCCAAGCGGCTTTAATAACTTCATGATTTGGTGCTTTACTCGATAATTTAGATAAAGCCTCTAGAAACTCTTCTTCAGAAATCTTACCTATTTCAAAATCATAAAAAAACGAATACTCGTAATGGTGTCCTGTTTTATTCACAATATTATCAATTCCAATAGTCTGTAATTCGCTAATGGTTTTCGGAACATCTAAATTCAAAATAACACCGCCTAAATCGAAAATAACATTTTTTATAGTTTTCATTTATAAGTTTCTTCTTTGTGAATAATAGCGCTAAGCTCAATACGTAACCAAAAATAAAGAAATAGAATGAAACAAATAACAGGCACTCCATTACTTTAATATTAAAATTTTTACAAAAAACAGGAAAATCACCCTTTTAATATAGGGCAATGCCCTAACCGAATAAATGTGCTGTTTATTTACTTTTACGGCATCATTAATCGATTACACGAATAGTAATACAGAATAAAAGAAAAAACATTAAGAAGAAGAAAACACAAATCTACCTTACTAAACCTATATTAATTTCAACCTATTATCAACAAAAAAAGAGTGACGATTGCCCCCATAATCTTCATTCTTTTTTTTGTTTTAATCTAGTTAATCACAAGGCAAACCTCAGTATCTACATCAAAAGGTTTTTTATGCTCAAAGAACACTAGCTCTCCATTTAAATCAGCTTCTATTAAATAATAATGGCCTTTAAAATAAGTTTGTTTCACTCTAACTTTTAAACTAGAATCTTCAATCACCTCAAGCTGATGAGCATAAATAATTTTATTATCTATAACATTAAACTCTCCAAAAAATGATGCTATTAAAGGTGTTTTAGGGTTTTCAAAAAGATCTTCGGGAGCGCCTTCCTCTTCTACTTCATGGTTATTTAAAATTAACATTCTATCAGCAAAACCTAATACATCTTCTTTGTCGTGGGTGGCAACAACACAAGCAATATTTTTCAGTTTTAAATATTTAAAAACATTACGGCGTAAAGACTGTTTTTTGAAGTTATCAATATGACTAAACGGTTCGTCTAGCAACATAATTTCAGGTTCTTTAGCCAAAGCTCTAGCCAAAGCAACACGTTGTTTTTGTCCGCCACTTAAGGTTTTCACTTTCACTTTCGCAAAAGCAGTAAGTTCTACAACTTCAAGCAATTCTTTAATGCGTTCTTGTTTTTCTTCAGGATAAAAGTTAGATAAAAAAGCACCTATATTTTCGGCAACCGAGGTAAAAGGCATTAAATCGAACTCTTGCGCTACATACTTCATAAAATCGTAACCAACTACCAAGTTATATTTAGGACCAAGAATTTCAGTGTCTCGCCAAAAAAGGCGTCCTGAATTTAAATCGAATTCACCATAAAGCAATTTTAAAAGCGTGCTTTTACCAGAACCACTTTCTCCAATAATAGAAAGCTGTTCTCCTGCTTTTACAGAAAAAGAAATATTTTTTAAAATCTCTATTTTTTGATAAGAAAAAGAAATATTATTGACTTGCAGCATTTTAGTTTTTTAATGAAATGAGACCATAAAGGCCTTAATTATAATACTCGTTTTTAACGATTAAATCACTCAACAGTAACAGCGTTTATGTTTTAAAGAATCTCAAACAATTTACCAGGCAATGGTCGTACCACACCTTTCAACTCCATGTTTAACAAAATGCCGGCTACTTTAAAAATAGGCAAATTACAATTAATAGCTATAATATCTAACTGCTGTTTTTCGTTTTCTTTTAAATAATTATAAATCACTTTTTCGGTAGCATCTAACTCTACAAAAAATTGTTTTTGTATCGCAGGTTTTTGAGCATCTTGCAGTTGCCAATTTAAAATATAGGGCACATCTAAAGGCGTAGTAAGCATGTGCGCACGTTGCTGTTTAATTAAATTGTTACAGCCCACGCTTTGGCTATCGGTGGTACGGCCTGGCACTGCAAACACATCTCGATTATAAGAGTTCGCGATATCCGCAGTTACTAAACTCCCGCCCTTTTCTGCAGATTCTATAACAATGGTAGCTTCACTTGAACCAGCGATAACACGGTTTCTCTTTAAAAAATTATTTCTATCAAAATTATCAGTACTCCAAAAATCGGTAAAAAACCCACCATTTTTCTCCATGTCTACCATATACTTTTTATGAACTTTAGGATAAATTTGATCTAGACCATGCGCCAAACACGCCACGGTTTGCAAACCATGTTTAATGGCCGCCTTATGCGCAGTAATATCGGTTCCGTATGCAAAACCCGAAATAATAACCGGATTGTAAGGTTTAAGTGTTTCAACAAGTTTTTCGCAAAAAGCAATACCATTCGTGGTAATTTTTCGAGCACCAACAATACTAATTAAGCGTTGCTTTTTTAGGTCAATATTACCAGATTGAAATAATAAAATAGGCCCATCGATACAATGCTTTAACTTTTCGGGATAATCGCTATTCTCAAAATACGAGACTTTAATATTATTCGCTTCAATAAAACGCATTTCCTTTTCAGCCTCTTTTAAATGGTGTGGTTTAGACAAACCTTCTAAAATAACTCGACCAACACCGTCAATTTTAAGCAAGTTTTCTCTCTTTTCTTTTAGAACAGCTTCCGCAGAACCACATTGAGAAATGAGTCTTTTGGCTGTAATATCTCCAATATTTGGCACATGTTGTAAGGCTAAGGCGTAAAGCAAGTCATTTTCTGTCATCGTAAAAGGCTTAATTTCAATCTACAATAAAAGAATTTTTAATCTGTTAATAAAAACATCACGATAAATTTTATCGAAAACTATAATTTTCTAACTTTGTCTTTATGCAATTAGATACCTACATAAGCGACTTACTATATAGATATGAATGTGTTACCATCCCTGAGTTGGGTTCATTTTTGACACAAACTGTATCTGCAACGATAAACGAAACTACAAACGCGTTTTTCCCGCCAAAAAAAGTTTTATCTTTTAATGAGCAAATTCAGAAAAACGACGGTTTATTAGCACATTATATTGCCGATGTAGATAAAATACCTTTCGAGGTTGCAAATAAAAAGATTGCAAAACTTGTTGCAGTTTTAAAAGATAATTTAAGCGAAGGCGAAACCGTAAATTTTAAAAACATTGGAGGCCTTGTTTTTAATGCTGAAGGTAAAATTACATTCGAGCCATCGTACCAATTAAATTATTTAACAGATGCTTTTGGATTATCTCAATTTGAATCGCCAGCGGTAACACGTGAGCTTTACAAAGAACAAGCCGAACGCATTGAAAAAGTAATACCAATTACTGTTACTTCAGAAAAACGCAAAAGCAGACCATATTTAAAATATGCTGCCATAGCTGTAGTTGCTTTAACGTTTGGAGGTTTAGTGGCTTCTAATTTTTATGTAAATCAAATTGAAACACATAACCAATTAGCACAGCAAGAAGCAGAAAAGCAGTTAGACACTAAAATACAACAAGCTACTTTTAATTTAAATCCATTGCCAGCAATAACGTTAAACGTTTCTAAACAAACGGGTAACTTCCATATTGTAGCAGGTGCTTTTAGAGTAGAAGAAAATTGTGATACTACGGTAGCACAACTTAAAGCAGATGGTTTTAGCGCTCGTAAAATTGGCACAAATAAATACGGTTTACACCAAGTTGTTTATGCTAGTTTTGAAACACGTGCAGAAGCTAGAAAAGCTTTGCAAAACATTAAAACTTCGCATAATAAAGACGCTTGGTTACTTGTAAAAAAACTAGACTAGTAGTTTTTACAAAACCGCGGTTCTTTTACTCGCATAATTGTTAACTTTGCCACATCATAAACCTAATTATTTTTGATGCAAGTAAAAACACCTGAACAATCTAGAACTATAATGACAGATTTGGTTTTACCTAGTGAAACCAACCCGTTAAACAACTTATTTGGTGGCGAATTATTGGCCAGAATGGATCGCGCAGCCAGTATTGCAGCACGTAGACACTCGCGCCGTATTGTGGTTACCGCCTCGGTAAACCACGTTGCTTTTAACCGTGCCGTACCACTTGGTAGCGTAGTAACAGTAGAAGCTAAAGTATCTCGAGCCTTTAAAACCTCAATGGAAGTTTTTCTAGATGTTTGGATCGAAGATCGCGAATCTGGCGACCGCGCCAAAGCTAACGAAGCTATTTACACTTTTGTTGCCGTAGATGAAACTGGACGTCCAATCCCTGTACCAGAAGTACAACCAGAAACCGAACTTGAAAAAGAACGTTTTGATGCAGCTTTGCGTCGTAAACAATTAAGTTTATTATTAGCTGGAAAAATAAAACCAAGCCAAGCCTCAGAACTTAAAGCTCTTTTTGACTAAGATCAAAAAATATCTGTGTGCGTAACTTTTCATAATTAAGATGCGCATACAGAACACTTAAAGCTTAAAGAATCCGTTTGCAGAGGATGACTGCAACAACACACATTCTTCCTAAAAAAGTTATATTTACAGTATGCAAATTCCAAAAGGAAAAAAAATATATTTCGCCTCAGACAATCATTTAGGAGCTCCAACAAAGGAAGCCTCTTATCCACGTGAAAAAAGATTCGTGGCTTGGCTAGATGAAATTAAGCATGATGCGGCTGTAATATTTTTAATGGGAGATTTATTTGATTTTTGGTTTGAATACAAAACAGTAGTCCCAAAAGGTTTTACAAGAACCTTAGGGAAACTTGCCGAAATATCAGACTCTGGAATACCAATCCATTATTTTGTGGGCAACCACGACCTTTGGATGGATGGCTATTTTCAAGAAGAACTTAACATACCAGTTTACCATAAACCTAAAGAATTTGTTTTCAATAATAAAACATTTTTTATTGGTCATGGCGACGGTTTAGGCCCATATGACAAGGGTTATAAACGCATGAAAAAAGTATTTACTAATCCGGTTTTTAAATGGTTATTCCGTTGGTTACACCCAGATATTGGCGTAGGAATTGCACAATATTTATCGGTTAAAAACAAACTAATTTCTGGCGACGACGATGCTACATTTTTAGGGGAAGAAAACGAATGGCTTGTACAATATGCCAAACGAAAACTAGAAGATAAATATCGTGATTACTTTATTTTTGGTCACCGACACTTACCAATGAATATTGATTTAGGTAACAACTCTAATTATCTAAATATTGGAGATTGGATTCAATATTTTACCTATGGTGTTTTTGATGGTGAACAGCTTGAGCTAAAAACATACGAACTTAACACCGATAAATAAACAACTCTTGTTTTTTATCGCTTTAAAGTAAAATGCCCTCTAAATTGTTGCGAATTAATTTCAACAACGTACCAATAGTCGTCTGTTTCAAGAAGCTTCCCTGCAAACAATCCATCCCATGAAAATGCAGCATTTTTAGAAAATTTTAAAAGCTTTCCATATCTATCGAAAATAGAAACTTGCGAGGTTTGGTAAAACTCAATGCCTTTTAAATCAAAATTATCATTTACGCCATCACCGTTTGGCGTGAAAAACTTCGGGATAAAAAAGTGAATAAAGTCTATAGAAACTAACGTATCACAGTTTTGGTGTTTCACATAAATAGTATAACTACCTCCTTCAATATTAGTAAAAATGGGATTTGGTTGAAATATATTTCCGTTAATAGAATACAGAAAATCACCCATATTTTCAGTGGTTATCACAATACTTTTTCCAACAGACTCTACAGATTCAATACGAGGTAAATCTATCCGCGCAAGCGTTATTGTTTTTGTTACTGTACAGGTTTCATTAGTAATATCTACGGTATAAATTCCGGCCTGATCTACCGTTATAAATTCACTTGTAACGCCCGTATTCCATAAAAACGTAGCTGTAGAAATATTCGTATCGGCATGTAATTCTATAGTTTCGGTTTCGCAAAACATCAAGGTTTCATCTTCAAAATCAGGAATTTCAGAAAAAGTGATTTGTACTGCTGTTCGTGTATTAGAGATACAATTTCCTATTTCGGTTTCCGCCTCAGCGTAATATGTTCCGCTGGTTGTAGCATTAAAAGTTCTGCTATCTGCCTGTAATAAAGTTCCGCCAGTAGCCGCAGAATACCAATTTACAATTACACTAGAAGGCACGGTAACACTTAGCGGCGTTGTATCATTTTCGCAAATCATAACGTCGCCATTACTAGTTGGCGCATTAGGTTGCGGAATAATTTGAACTTCAAAAATATCGGAGGTAGAATTACATGAGTCGTTAGCTAAATTAACAGCATCCTCGGCTACTTTAACCCTGTAAAACGTAGTATTAAAAAGTGGTGACGTGGTGTATCTATCTGTATTTTCACCAACAATATCTACCCAATTTGTGCCGTCGTTACTTTCTTGCCATTGATAAAAATGTGAAGAAAAAATAGAAAAATCGGGCGTTACTTTTAACTCGGTCGAGAATGGTGTACTATTTTCACAAACGGCAACATGTGTTTCATTTAAAGCATCTTCTATAATAACAGTGTCTCCACATGTTTTAAAAACAATATCGTCTATGGCTAAATCGTTTCCGCAACCACCAATACCATTGTTCAACATTTTTAAAATAACAGCAGTTTGCCCAGGTTTAGATTGAAATACTAAAGCATATTGTCTCCAATCGGGACTAGATGTTCCAAAAATATCTCCAGTATCTCCACTTGCCAATAATTGGGTGTCGGTGCTATCCCAAATTTCAAACTTTACATTTATAGGTATTCCTGCGCCACAACTATGGTTGGCGGGTAGTAAATTTATCATCCAAGACGAAAACTCATACGTTGTGTTTTCACATAAACCACTAATAGCAGTTCTGTAAAATTCACCAGAAGTGAAATCGGCATTAATTACTAGATTTCGGCCATTAGTATCGCTAGCTGTATGGTCGCTAATATTGTGCCAACCAAACCAATTTGTACTGCTAGATAAAGTATAAGATCCATCGTTTGGTTGCCCGCTAGCAAAAGTATAGCTTGTTGTTCCGGCTGGTAAAGATGCATTAGCTGTGCCGACTCCAAAGGTTTCGGTAAAAATAGGGTCGCCAGAATTACCGCTACAAAATCCCAATTGCGCTTGGGCTTTTACAGCGAGTAAAAAAATAAATAATATTAGAATTTCTTTTTTAATGACTTTACTATTTTTCTTTATGCTTCGTATTTTAAATAATACGAATAGCTATATTAGTAAAAAAAAGCGCTACAATTAACTAAATCTTCCTATAATGAACCATTTACCCTATTATTCGGTTATTTTTACATCAACTTTAAACGAAGATACCGAAGGCTACAATGCTATGGCCGAAAAAATGGAGGCCTTAGCTAAAGAACAAGATGGTTTTTTAGGTATAGAAAGTGCTAGAAACCAAATTGGTATTACCGTAAGTTACTGGAAAAGTTTAGAAGCCATAAAAAATTGGAAAGCCCAAACCGATCATTTAGAGGCTCAACAAAAAGGAAAAAACAATTGGTATAGCTGGTACAATGTAAAAATTTGTAAGGTAGAACGAGAATACAGCTTTCGCTAATTTAGACTAAAATTCATCATAAAATTATGCAAATTTACATCTAAACAAACATGCTTAGAGTATATAATTTAAGTGATGATCATGTTAAACTACATAAAACAACATAAAGTAAAATCGGCAATAGTGGCGCTAATTCTAGTAGCCTACTATTTTTGTTTACCCAACCCACTATTTAAAGACCCTACAGCTACGGTAATTACGAGTTCTAACAACCAATTGCTTGGCGCGCAAATTGCAAAAGACGGACAATGGCGATTTCCGCATAACGATTCTATTCCTAATAAATTTAAAACCTGCATTGTTCAGTTTGAAGACGAATATTTCTATAAACACCCTGGTTTTAATCCTATATCAATTTTTAAAGCTTTAAAAGAAAATTTAAAATCTGGTGGTATAAAACGTGGCGGAAGTACTATTACGCAGCAAGTAATTCGCTTAGCGCGGAAAGGGAAAAGCAGAACCTATTTCGAAAAAGTTATTGAAATTATATTGGCGACACGCCTAGAGTTATCTGTATCTAAAAACACCATTTTAACGCATTACGCAAGTAATGCCCCTTTCGGGGGAAATGTGGTTGGTCTAGATGCGGCATCATGGCGGTATTTTAATCGAAATGCCAACAACCTCTCTTGGGCAGAAAGTGCAACATTAGCCGTTTTACCCAATGCGCCAAGTTTAATTTACCCAGGAAAAAACCAAGAACGTTTATTAAAAAAGCGAAATAGATTATTAAAAAAACTTCTAGAAAACTCGAAAATAGACACACTTACTTACGAGCTTTCTGTTGCCGAAGGTTTACCACAAAAACCCTACCCGTTGCCACAAACCGCACCACACTTATTACAAAAAGTAGCACAAACACAAAGTGGAGCCCGCGTACAAACCACTATTGATATTAAATTACAAAACCGTATAAACTACATTGTAAAGAACCACTATAATAAATTAAGTCAAAACGAAATTTACAATGCAGCCGTTTTAGTTTTAGATGTAAAAACAAGGCAAGTTCTAGCCTATATTGGCAATACACCTACCGATAGAGCGCACCAAAAAGATGTCGACATCATTGATAAACCAAGAAGTACTGGTAGTATTTTAAAACCCTTTCTATACGCTGCCATGTTGGATTCTGGCGATTTACTGCCCAATACCTTAGTGGCCGATGTGCCTACACAATATGGTAGTTATAATCCCGAAAACTACAATAAAACTTATGATGGTGCCGTGCCAGCAAGTCGAGCTTTATCAAGGTCATTAAATGTACCAGCTGTAAGAATGTTGCAAGATTTTGGTTTAGATAGATTTTATCAATATTTAAAATGTCTAAAATTAAAAGATTTAAAATACGATGCTAACCACTATGGTTTATCGCTTATACTTGGTGGTGCAGAAAGTAACCTATGGGATTTATGTAAAAGTTACGCCGCACTATCTTCTACGTTAAATCATTTTTCTGAAAACTCGAGCACTTATTTTTCAAACGAATTTTGCGAACCCACTTTTTTAGCTTCAACTAAAATTAACTTCGGAAAGCAAACCACAGACAAAACGCTATTTGATGCCGCTTCTACCTACCTAACTTACCAAAGCTTGAAAGAAGTTAACCGACCAGAAAGTGACGAAAGTTGGGAGTTTTTTGATGGATCGAAACAAATTGCATGGAAAACAGGTACTAGTTTTGGTTTTCGAGATGCTTGGGCTATTGGCTCTACAAAAGATTACGTTGTAGGCGTTTGGGTTGGTAATGCCGATGGTGAAGGTCGCCCTGGTTTGGTTGGTGTGCAAGCAGCTGCCCCAATAATGTTTGATGTTTTTGAAAGCTTACCTAACAGCGATTGGTTTCCAGAACCTTTTGATGAAATGAAAAAAGTAGCAATCTGTAAACAAAGTGGGCACCGTGCATCGCAATATTGTGATACTGCGGAAGAGAAATACATTCAGTTAGCAGGTTTAAAAACCAAACCTTGTCCATATCATGTTTTAATTCATTTAAATAAAGATGAAACTTATCAGGTAAATTCCTCGTGCGAAGACATTGGTAATATTACTCATAAATCTTGGTTTGTTTTACCGGCGTTAATGAACTATTACTATAAAACTAAAAACCCATTTTACAAACCATTACCTAAATTTAAGCCTGATTGTTTTGGCGAAAATGCCGTTTCTATAGAATTTATTTACCCTAAAGAAAATAATACTATTTTTCTACCTAAAGATTTTGATGGTAAAACCAACGAATTAATCTTAAAAATAGCGCATTCTCGCCCAGAACTAAATATCCATTGGTCTATAGACGAGCTTTTTATAGGCACAACCAAAGATATCCATGAAATGGCCATAATTCCTGAAATTGGCACCCATATTATCACCGTAGTAGACGCCTATGGAAACGAACTAAAGCGCAGCATAACCGTTGGTCTATAACAGTTTACCCCGTTTTTTAATCACTACACCCAATTAATTACCTAGTTAAGTGCGTATCACCTATTCTTGCTTTGATTTTCAATTTATAAAAATTACAGCTCATCGATAATTTATTAATAGCGTAATAAATTGCTGTAAATTAAATAGATAAATCATAAAATATTTTAAAAAAAGTGTTTTGTTATCACTTAAAAAACGACAAACCCTAAAAGAATTAATTGGCGTCCCTCCCCACAAGAACTTATTTATGGAAAAAATATACTCTTACCTACCAGGTGTATTTAAAAATACATTAGCCTCCTTATTGTGTTTATTTGTTTTTAATGCTGTTGATGCGCAGTGCTCTTATGACATTAACAATCTAGGAGGCAACGATCTAGTTGACTGGAACGGACATTACATCTCTAAGGTTACTATTGATGGAGACAACTCTGTTACCGAAATTAACAACCCAAATACTAATACAAGGTATACAGACTACACGTCTATTTCGGCTGATGTTACAGCAGGTAATACGTATAATTTTTCTATACAAGAATCTAACAATCAAGGACAAACATGGGGAGACCTCCAGGTTAGAATTTGGATAGATTACAACAATACAGGCAGTTTTACAGAAATATTTGATAATAGCTACACAGATGATGGTAACCTTACCCGTACTATTTCAGGAAGTTTTACTGTTTCACCCACGGCAATTACATCGACATCTACATTAAGGATTCAATCAGCTTTTTGTTCAAGTTGTGGAAATGCCAACAATGTTGGAGGACTTTTATCAAGCGATGGTTGCGATTTCACAAATACCTATCGTGGTGATGTTGAAGATTATACTTTAAACATTAGTGCACTAGTTATTTTAGACCCTATTGCTGAAGATGATGATTTAAATGTTTTAGTAAATAGTGGCGTAGGTTTAGATAACCAAATTGATGTTAGTACGAATGATAATATAGGGACATCTCACGGAACAGATGGTGATGACTATTCTATTGTAACAGATCCTTTTACAACAGCTAATGGTGGGATGGTTACAGAAGTTACAGATGGTGTGTTTCAATATGTACCTGCACCAGGTTATGTAGGTGCCGATAGTTTTGTTTATACACTTGCCGATAGTAATGGTGATTTTGATACAGCAACAGTAAATATCACTGTAGGCTTTGATACGTGTACACCAACAAGTAGTTCTACGGCTTCTTCTAGAACTGTGTTCTTTTCAAATGTAAATGTACCTGGTGAAAGTTATACTTTAGATAATGGTTCGGGAGATAGTGGAGGCTATAGTGATTTTACAGGTACTGTTCCTGCGGTCGATTTTTATAAGGGAACATCTTACACCGTAACCCTTACAGGCGAATCTGTAATGAACTGGCCAAAAAATCAAGTTAATTTAGCCGTGTTTTTAGATCTAAACCAAGATGGCGATTTTGAAGATGCAGGAGAAATAATGTATATGTCTACAGCTTGGGAAGTAACTCCTTATCCATCAATAAATATAAGCATACCTTCAGTAGCAGCTGTTGGTTTAACAGTTATGCGTGTTGGAATTAGGTTTCAAAGTCAACCAGAAGCTTGTGATAACAATACTTCGATAGCCGCAGAATATGAAGACTACTTAATAGAAATTATTGAACGAGACACACCTACAGCAGCAGATGATGAATTAAATGTAATTACCAACAGTAGCACGGGCACAGCAAACCAAATAGACGTGAGTTTAAATGATAATTTAGGATCAGATGGTGGAGATACAGAAAACTACACTTTAACATCTCCTATTACAACAGCGCAAGGTGGTGTAATTACAGAAGTTTCAGATGGTGTTTTCGAATATATACCTGCAACTGGTTTTATTGGTACAGATAGTTTTACTTATCAAATTTGCGACGTTACACCAGATTGCGATACTGCTACTGTAAATGTAACTGTCAATCACGGAGGTTGCGTACCAACAAGCAACTCACAAGGCATTAGATATATTTCTAATGTATTTTTACCAGGAGAATCTACGACTATCAATAATGGCTCTGGAGACGATGGTGGTTATGGTAATTATACTAATCTTAATCCTGCCGATTTGTTTCTAGGAGGTAGTTATAGTTTAACGGTTTCAATAGGTGGAGGTAATCAATCGGCTGGTTGGGCAGCTTATATCGATTATAATCAAAATGGAAATTTTGACGATCCTGGCGAAAAAATATATGAAACTAATGGCACAGAATCCTACACACCTACTTTTGCGCCTTTAAACTTTACAGTACCCAACTCTGCTTTAACAGGCTCTACCATTATACGTGTAGGTGCTAGAAATTATCATTCCTCAGGTGAAGTTTGTGGAACAACATCTGGAAATCCAGAAGAATTTGAAGATTATGAATTAAATATATCTATAGACCCATCATCAGCACAAGACATTGTTGTTAAAGGTAATACCGTTGAAATACCTGCTGGATCTACAACACCTCTTTTTGGTAATTTTACAGATTTTGGTATTTACGATTTAAATGGAGGAGCTAAAACAAGGGTATATACGATAACGAATAATGGAGGTCAAGCACTTGTTCTAGGGTCTTTAGGTGTTAATCCTATTACGTTTCAATCTGGATCTAGCCCAGATTTTACAATTATATCGCAGCCTAGTGCTCTTACGGTTCTTAACACTGGTGAGTCTACTACATTTTCTATTAGCTTTGACCCTAGCACATTAACTAGTGGCATATCTGCTACTGTCCTTATTAATAGTAACGATGTTATCGATGGAACATACTCTTTTTTAATAGAGGGAGAAGGTCAAGAATTATATCCAGATACCGATGGTGATGGTATTTCTAACAATATCGATATTGATGATGATAATGATGGTATTGCCGATGGTGTTGAGGAAAACACATGTCTAACATACACAAATGCCTCGGTTGTAGAAACAGAGTTTCTATATGAAAGTTTTGGGGCGGGTACACTTAGGCAAGTTATAAATGGTAATTCACCTGGAGCCACAACATCATATTGCTATGAAAATGGACTTGCGGGGCAAGATTCTGACGAATGCGATAGTGAAATTAATATTAATGATGGAGAATATGCAGTTCATTATTCTATTACCGATGCTAATGGCTCTGTAAATATTGGTTCAACTGAACCAGATGTATCTAACTGGGCCGACCGTGTTTGGTATAAAGGAGAAGATCATACACCTGGAGATACTAACGGTAGAATGGCTATTTTTAATGCAGCCGATGATCCAGGGGTTTTTTACGAAACTATAGTATCCGGTATTTTACCTAATGTATCTGTTAATTATACATTTTGGGCGATAAATATTGATAATGCTGATAATACATTCAATTCAAGTGAATTACCAAGGGTAAATCCGAATGTTACAGTTAAATTTTTATCTTCAGATTACAGTACCGAATTTGGTAGTTTTGAAACTGGTGATATCACAAGATGTACAACAGGAAATAACTGTGTAGATTCTGTTTGGATAGAATTTGGAACATCAATTAGTATTAGTGAATCCGAATTTGTAATTCAATTTATTAATAACTCACCAGGTGGCCTAGGAAATGATTTAGCTATAGATGATATTTTAATTACACAAACATTATGTGATTTAGACCATGACGGTGTGCCAGATGTATTAGATTTAGATAATGATAACGATGGCATACCAAACATTATAGAATATGGCGCTGTTGCAGATCCAGATCCGGATTTTGATGCCACTGTTGCAGGCTCAACATGGGTAGATGCTAACAATAACGGTATGCACGATTTTTATGAAACAGCAACGCCTCGTGATTCTGATGGTGATGGCACTCCTGACTATTTAGATTTAGACTCTGATAACGATGCAATTTTTGATGTTGTTGAATATGATGGTAAAGGTGATTTGGACGTAAGTGGAGATGGTGTTTCTGAAGGAACAGACGTTGAAACTGGTATTGCTAATGATGAGTTTGATAGTGACGGACTTTTAGGCCCTATTGATGGTAATGATGATGACGGTGATGGTGATGATTTTGGTTCTCAAGCATATGCTGGACCTTTGGATTCTGATGGAGATGGAATTCCTGATTATTTAGATGTAGACAGTAATGATGCTAGTAACGATACAACCAACGGAAGTGATATAGATACTACTGAAATTTACGCCCATTTAGATGCCGATAACGACGGTGTTATTGATGGCACTACAGATGTAGATAAAGATGGTATTCTTGACGCTTTTGACACAGACACTAGCTATTACGGTTCACCAAGAGGCTTAGATAATAGCTATACACTTTTATTCGATGGTCGAAATGATTATGTAGAAGATACTATAATAATAGATGCCTGGGCAAATGCAACCATTATGGCATGGATTAAAATTGAACCAGGAGCAAGCAACGATCGTGTTGTTGTTGGGCAAAAAAACTTTAATATAATAATTACTAACACTGGTGTTGTAAAAGTTGAAGCGAACGGCAACACTCTAGAAGATACTGTTATTTTACCAGAAGATATTTGGGTACATGTTGGAGCAACTTATAACAGTGGATCAAACGAATTTATACTTTATGTTAATGGCCACAATGTAGCAAACGGAACAGCAACAGGTTCTTTTACTACAGGTACAACTAACTTTACCATAGGAAGAACACCAAATACAGACACCCGCTATTTTGAAGGAGAAATAGATGAAGTGCGTTTATTCAACGAAGCTTTAAGTGAAACTTCATTCCAAAGAATGGTTTATCAAGAATTGAGCGATACTAATTTTAATCAAGGCGCCATAGTTCCTTTAGATATTGATGCTGCAAACACATTTAACACATCTCTAGTTAGGTATTTTAAAATGGATACTTTTAAAGGAGATATTGTAGATGACGCCACAACATTAACTATCGATGTTGGCACAGGAGCAAGGCTATATAACATCAAAAACATTTACTTCCAAACCGCACCATTACCTTATGAGACTAAAGCTGCAGGGCCTTGGAACTCAACAAACACATGGCTACACGGTTATGTTTGGGATATTGACGCTGAAACAACCAATCAAGATTGGTCTATAGTACATGTTAAACACAGTCTAACAACCGCAACTAGACATGCAACAGCTGGTTTAATAGTTGATGCTGGTGTTGAATTATCAATACAAAGTGATGTTGAACTTAACAACTCTTGGTACTTAAACCTAGCTGGACTTATCGATTTAGAAGGTGAATCTCAATTAATTCAAACAGAAGAAAGTGTTTTAGAAGCTGCAGGTTCTATAGAAAGAGACCAACAAGGTACAGAAAACCTATACACTTATAACTATTGGTCTTCCCCAGTACATACCTCAAACCCAAATGCTGATATTGATGGAGATGAAACTTACACTGTTGCAAGTATTTTAAGAGATGGTGAAGATGCGGATAATCCTAGCTCTATTAGTTTTGTAGGTGGTTACGATGGTAATAACACAACCTCTCCAATACAAATAGCAGACTACTGGATTTGGAAATACTCAAATAACCAAAGTGACAACTATAGCTTATGGGAACATGTAGGCAGCACTAACTCTATAAAAGTTGGTGAAGGTTACACCATGAAAGGCCCTGGAACCGGATCTGTTAGTACAGATAAAAACTACGTATTTCAAGGCACTCCAAATAATGGAGAAATACTTCTACCTATTACAGCAGGTAACGATTACCTAATAGGAAATCCATACCCTTCTGCTATTGATGCTGATATATTCATAAATGACAACTTAGATTCATCTGGTGGAGCTTTAAATGGCACTCTTTATTTTTGGGAACATTTTGGAGGTGGTTCGCATATATATAGAGAATATCAAGGTGGCTATGGAACTTATAATCTTTCAGGAGGAGCACCGGCAATTGCGGGGTCTCATACAGCTTCCGATCCCGCTGTTAGCGGTTTAGGAACAGGAACTAAAACACCAACAAAAAACATTCCTGTTGGGCAAGGGTTCTTTGTAACAGCAACATCAAGTACAGATATTAAATTTAACAACAACCAACGTACATTTGCTACAGAAACAAATAGTAGCACCTCTATATTTCTAAGAAGAACAGCCAAAAAAACTACAACAGCTACAACAGACTCGAGCTTAGAAGATTTACGTACCAAATTACGTTTAAACTACAACTCACCTAACGGCTATATACGTCAATTATTAACAACAATAGACGAAAACGCAACTATACAAAACGACAGAGGTTATGATGCGCCTCTAATTGAAGACAATGGAGAAGATATGTTTTGGAATATTGGCGAAAGTAATTTTGTTATTCAAGGTATAGACCTGCCTACTGAAACAACCGCATTACCACTTTCTGTAAAAACACAAACAGCAGGTGAAGTTGTAATTAGTTTAGCAGAATTAAAATACCCTACGGAAGGTTTTGAGTTATACTTAAAAGATAATTTAACACAAACGTATCACGATTTATTAGAAAACTCAAGCTATACTACTTCTGTTGAAGAAGGTATTACTGCTAATAGATTTGAAATTGTATTCGCTAAACCTACAAATACTTTAGGTATTTCAGATAATGAGATTACTCAAGACATTGTTAGTATGTATTACGATGCTTCAGATGCCGCTATACATATTACCAATCCTGATAATTTTTCAATTGAAAACATCACAGGTACTAATATTTTAGGACAAAATGTATTGAACGAACTACTTAATTCTTCTGATAAAAATATAACCTTACCTGCTAATTTAACTTTAGGTGTTTATATTTTTACTATTGAAACAGACCATTCTACAATTACAAAAAAAATGATAATTAAGTAAAATACGCCTAACTAACATTATCTGACCAAGTCTAACATGAAAAAAGTTACTCCCCTTACTTTTGGTATGCTACGGTATGGATTTTTATAATTTATAAAAACGAAATACCCGTTAACCCGAATTTAAGTATACCGCATAAAAATGCCCGAATAAAATTCGGGCATAACCAACCAAAAATAAAGTTCTATATTAACGTTTTGTCAAGTCAAAAACTAGATCATATTTAATTGGGGACAAGTTCAACATGATCTACATGTTGTTTGGGTTGATTAATTTTACGATTTTAAATAGTATAAAATCTACTCGTTTACTATTGCTGCAATTTTATTTTCAGTTTTTACTATTTCAAAATCAGAAAATAAAACCTGACTCGCTACAAAAGCAAGTGCCGCAAGTAATAAAATACGCTTAAAATTTTTCATGGTTGAGTAGGTTTTGGTAGATTGGTTATGCTAAATTCAAAAATAATTTCGAAAAAGCAAAGAAAACCATAGAATATCTACACAAAAACTAACTTTTCATGTATTTCGTCGATAAAACGAATTAAAAAAGTAAGAATTAACTTATTATTTAAAATATAACTCCCTACTAATCAATTATTTTGAAACCTGTGTAAGATTGAAGTACTTCAGGAATTACAATACCTTCTTCTGTTTGGTAATTTTCCAAAATACCAGCAAGAACTCTAGGTAAAGCCAATGAGCTTCCGTTTAAAGTATGGGCAAGTTCATTTTTACCTTCAGCATTTTTAAATCGAAGTTTTAATCGGTTTGCTTGAAACGTTTCAAAATTAGATACAGACGAAATTTCTAACCAACGGTCTTGTGCTGTAGAAAATAATTCGAAATCGAAAGTTAACGCTGAAGTAAAACCTAAATCGCCACCACAAAGTCTTAAAATTCTATAAGGTAATTTTAACTCTTGAAGAATACCTTTAACATGCTCTACCATGCCATCTAACGCCTTATACGAGTTTGATGGATGTTCTACACGTAAAATTTCAACTTTATCAAACTGGTGTAGTCTATTTAAACCACGAACATGAGCGCCATAACTACCAGCTTCACGTCTAAAACATGGTGTATAACCCGTAATACCAATTGGCAATTCACTTTCATCAAGAATGGTATCTCTAAAAATATTAGTTCCTGGCACCTCAGCTGTTGGAATTAAGTATAAGTTATCTTCTCCAACGTGGTACATTTGCCCTTCTTTATCTGGCAATTGGCCAGTTCCAAAACCAGAGGCTTCGTTCACTAAAAGTGGTAATTGATATTCTGTATATCCAGCTGCCGTATTTTTGTCTAAAAAGTAAGCAATTAAAGCACGTTGTAAACGCGCACCTTTACCTTTATATACTGGAAATCCTGCACCTGTAATTTTATTTCCAAGTTCAAAATCTATAATATCATATTTCTTAGCAAGCTCCCAGTGTGGCAATGCACCATCGTGCAATACAGGAATTTCGCCTTCTTTAAAAATCTCTTCGTTATCATCTTCAGTACTTCCTTTAGGCACCGTTTCATTAGGTACATTAGGGATTTTATACAATAATTGAGCTAAAGCTTCTACCGTAGTATTCAACGTATCACTAAATTCTTTTGAAGCCTCTTTTAGTTGGCTCGTTTTTTCTTTTAAAACATTTGCCTTTTGAGCCTGTCCGGATTTATACAAGTTTCCAATTTCTTTAGAAAGGGAATTCGATTCGGCTAGCGTGTTGTCTAATTCCGTCTGGATGCGTTTACGATCTTCATCTAGCGCAATAACGTCGTTAATCATGCTGGTGGCGTCGATGTTTCTTTTTTCCAAACGACTAATAACCAAATCTTTGTTTTCTTTAATAAAAGGTACTTGTAACATGTGCTGAAAATTTAAGAAACAAATTTAGGGAATTGGGAATTATTTTGAGCCGTTAGTAGCAACGAATTTCACTAATAAGTTCTAATGCCCTGTTAGTAACAATTAAAAGTAAACAGTGCCACTTACTTAGCTTGTAAATCCGAGCTTAAAACCCAATCGTTATGCTTAAAGGCACGCCATTCTAAACTTGCCAAATCAACTTTAGGATCTATAAAAAGTTGATACTTTCTGCCGTTTACACTCACTTCAGAATTTACATAAACCGCAATGTCCTCGCCTTTTTCACTATATTCTTTTTTTAGCCGTTGAGCAAACTGCCACATAACATCTGGTTTGGTGCTTGCCGAGCGTTTTTGTTTTGCTGTTAAATAATCGTTCAACTTAACAACAAATCGTTTTCCTGTTTTTTTATTTTCAACAACGTAAGATGTACTGCCGTGCTTAACTCTTAGCATCATACGCCAAGATAAACGATGGCCTTCTTCCGTCCAAAGCACATTGTCTTCAATAAAATGATGACGTAACGGTAATGCCATTTGAATTAAAAAATATACTGAAAACAAACCTATTAAAAACGTTTTTTTCTTCGGAAGAAATACTTCACCTTCAACATATAAAGGCTTCTTTTTTAAAAATATGTTCCTAACCGTTTCAGCTTCAAAAAAGAAAAGGGAAAACGCTAAAGATAAAAAAGGGAAGATTCCGATTTGAAAAACAACCGCATTAAACAAATGAAAAAATATAGATGCAAAAAACATATACTTTCTTGTAGGCTTGAAAAGTAATAACGGAATTATTAATCCATCAAACAAAATACCTCCGTAAGCTAGAAAATAATGCACCGTTTTTTGTTGAAGCAATTCACCAACTAAAACAAAATTCTTTTTACCACGCATTAAAAGCTCAACAGCCGTAGTATCTAACCAATCGGGATAAAATTTAGCAACCGATGCATAAGTGTAAACAATAAGTAATTGCAGTATAAAAACCAACTTACACCACTGTGGCATTGAAAAACTCTTAATACTGCTATTTTGGTTAGCATCTATGGAAGCATAGGCATTTGCGGGCATAAAAACCATAATACTACTAAGCAACATTAACAAATAATAATGGTTATTGTATGATGATTTTTGCATTAAATATGTAGCCGACCACATAAACGCAAAGGCTATAATACTAAAACGGTATTTATAACCTAGCATAACGCCCAAGGCAAAAACCCCCATGATGCCGTAATAAAAATACATGCCGTTTCCGGGAAGTGGTTGCAACCACTCGAAACCAATAAATGAAAATGTGAATTTTGGCTCTACTAAAGTTTTAGTAATCCAACCTGTAAATATAGCGCCAACCGATTCTAAAAAACATAATAATCCAAAAACAATACGAAATACAACAAGTGCCGAATTATCTATATGCTTAAACAACCAATTATTAACCATGTAGCTTTTGGATATAGTCGCGTGTAAAAATTTTATCTTTTGAAAGTTGTGTTTTTAAAGCCTCAACCGATTCGAATTTTTCTTCATCTCGAATACGCTCTAATAAATTAATTTGAAGAGTTTTATCATAAAGATCGGCATCAAAATCTAAAAAATGAACTTCAATAGTTTGCTTGCTCCCATTAACTGTTGGGTTCACACCTATATTCATCATACCATAGACCAACTGGTTATTAATTGTAGCATTTACTATATATGCACCTTGTTTTGGTATCAACTTATAATCTTCTTCAATTTTAATATTTGCTGTTGGGTAATCGATTTGCTTCCCCAAACCTTTGCCTTTTACTACACTTCCATTTAGCATAAATGGATAGCCTAAATAACTATTGGCTTTGGCAATATCTCCATCTATTAAAGCAGTTCTAATTTTTGTAGAACTCACGGAAACATCGTCTATATCTTGAGCCGAAATTTCTTCAACCTCAAAACCAAAGCGTTCTCCAAAAGCTTTTAAATCGTTAATATCCGCATTTCTATTTCTGCCAAATCGATGATCGTAACCAATAATTACTTTTTTAGCATGCAACTTATCGACCAGTATTTGTTTTACAAAATCTTCTGCCGAAAGGCGAGAAAAATCGATTGTGAATTTTTTCACCAATAAATAATCTAAACCTAAAGCCTCCAAAATATCATGGCGCTCATCGATTGTATTTATAAGTTTAATGTTAGAATCTTTTTGCAACACCATACGCGGATGTGGAAAAAAGGTAAGAACCACAGATTTTAACCCTTGTAAATTTCCAGCATTAATTAACCGCTTTACTATTTTTTGATGCCCAATATGCACACCATCAAAGGTACCAATGGTTACAATGGTATCGTGGTTTTCTATGGCATTTGCAGAATTACTTAACTTCAACGTATCAATTTTGCACAAATTTACTTATTAAGTCTGTATTAAACCATTAAAGAAAGCGACTATTTTAAATTAGAAACCAAAGTTGTTCATTTAAAAAACAGGTTAAAAGGTAAGGTTTATCGTAATAAACAGAAATATTTAAGTTTCATTCAAAGATTTTTTTGTTATTCCTAACTTAACAACCTATTTTTATTGTCTATGCCTTTTTAAATTTATAAGAATGAAACATTTATACCCTAAATCGATATTATTTTTATTAGTAATTTTTTTCTTTTCTAATTTTGGAAATAGCCAAAATGGGCAAGATTTATGGGGGAAAACAGCTCAGAGCAAATCGGCTAACTCCAAAAAACTAGCACGAAAATCTACTCCTAAAAAAGCGTTAGAATACAGTTTAAATATTGAGGGGTTAAAATCTTATTTAAAAAATGCGCCACAACGTGAAACTCAAACCACATCGGATGTTATTTTAAGTTTCCCTGTTTCCAACGGAAATTTTGAGGAGTTTAAAATAGAAGAAGCTTCTGTTTTACACCCAGATCTTCAGGCAAAAATGCCAGAGTCTAGAAGTTATATTGGAAAAAGTATTGAAAATCCAGAAAACACTATTCGTTTTAGTATAACTCCACAAGGCTTACACACAATGCTTATGTCTGCCGGTCGAAGCACGCAATATATAGACCCTATAAGTTATGGTGAAAATAACTATTTAGTATATAGTAAAAGTGATTTACCACAATTAGAAAATCACTTTTCTTGTGAAGTTATTAGCAAAGAGATTGCCGGAAAATCCGCAGGAACCAAAGCAACCGCAGTGGCTTTAAATGATGGATTTATTAGAACTTACCGTATAGCAATTGCGAGCACTATTGAATATTCTGAATTTCATTGGACGGCAGCAGGTTTAACATCTAGCGATACAGAGGCTGATAAAAAGAACGCCGTTATGAACGCCATGATTGTAACCATGACTAGAGTTAATGGTGTTTATGAAAGAGAATTATCTGTCAGCATGCAATTTGTAGCAGACAATGAGAATCTTATTTTTATTGATTCAGATTCGTTTACTAATGATAATGCTGATAACTTAATAGATGAAAGTCAAACTCAAATCGATAATATTATTGGAAACGGAAATTATGATATAGGACATACATTTAGCACTGGAGGTGGTGGTTTAGCAGAACTAGGTTCTGTATGTATATCTAGTGGAAAAGCAAAAGGAGTTACAGGTTCGCCATCTCCTGTAGGAGATGCCTACGATATTGATTATGTAGCACATGAGTTGGGGCACCAGTTCGGGGCGCCTCACACATTTAATAGTGTTCTTCCTGCTGACAGCAATTGTTCTAATCTCACTCGTAGCACTACTAGCGCATACGAACCAGGAGGCGGAACAACTATAATGGCCTATGCTGGAATTTGTTCTCCAGACAACATTCAAGCAAATAGTGATGACTATTTTCACATTAATAGCTTACAACTTATTTGGAATCATATAAACAGTACTAATGGTTCGTGTGCAACAGAAACCACAAGTGGAAACGCCGAACCAGAAGCTATTGTGGATGGAACAAGTTACACTATACCACAATCTACACCTTATAAACTTTCTGGCTCTTCAACAGATGCCGATGGCATAGCTTCACATACCTACACATGGGAACAATTCGATTTAGGCAGCGCAGGCTTACCTTCTGAAACTAAAAGCACGGGGCCATTAGTACGCTCTTACCAAGGCACAACAAACTCTACGCGATATATTCCTAACTTAAAAGATTTATCTTATTTTAACGGTTCTACAACTTGGGAAAAACTATCATCCGTTGCACGCGATATAAACTTTAAACTCACTGTAAGAGATAATGAGACCTATGGCAGAACAGCATCGGCAGATATGACTGTAACAACCACCGCAGCTGCCGGACCATTTGTTATAACTTCTCAAAACACAGAAAACGAAAGCTGGACACAAAATGCTACACAAAACATTACTTGGGATGTAGCAGGAACAGATAGTAATGGCGTAAACACCGCAAAAGTAAACATCCTTTTATCTACCGATGGAGGATTAACATACCCAACTACATTAGCATCTAGCGTGGATAACGATGGATCGGAAGATATAACGGTACCAAACGTAACAGCACAAAACTGTAGAATAATGATTGAGGCAGACGGCAACATCTTTTTTGCGATAAACACCGAAGATTTTGCTATTGGCTACACAGTAACTAAAACTTGTACGCAGTATAGCGCATCGCCAAACGCGAGCATTCCTGATAATGCAACAGCTTTTGAATATAGCACTATTAATATAAGTCCATCTACAACTATAACAGATATTAATGTAGGTGTCAACATTACGCACACTTATAAAGGAGATCTGCAACTTGGTTTAATTAGCCCTACAAATCAATTTATTGATTTAATGAAACCACTGTTTTGTGCTACAGGAAGTTTAATTATTCAGTTTGATGATAACGCAACTGCTATGGACTGTAATAATACAGTAAGTAACGAAAGCTATCAACCTTTAGGAAGCCTTTCTGATTTTAACGGTGAAGACTCTTCTGGAAATTGGACACTTGCTTATGCCGATTTAGCCAATGGTGATACCGGAGTTTTAAACTCTTGGTTTATTGAAATTTGCGAAACCACTTTAGTACCGCTAAGCGTTACTTCTTTCACGCTTGAAGAATTAAAAGTATTCCCTAACCCAAACAATGGCGAATTCACGCTTAAACTATCCGCAGCATCACAAGAGGTTAATGTTGAAGTATATGATATTCGTGGCCGTAGAATTTACAAACAAACCTTTGAAGGCAACGGTAGCGTTAATGAGAATATTAACTTAAACCATGCGCAATCGGGTATGTATATTTTAAATGTTACCGATGGATTTAAACAAGCCACCAGAAAAATTATTGTTGAATAAATAACTTATTTACTTACCGTTAAAACTATTCATGGTATTGCTCATTCCTGCTAAACCGAAAGATTTAATAAGCTCTACCGATTTGGTTAAACGCTCTTTCATAGTCTTGTTTTCCTCTTCGCTCCACTCGCCAAGAACATAATCGATTTGTTTACCTTTACTAAAGGCATCACTAATTCCGAAACGGAATCTGTTATATTTTGTGGTGTTTAATGTGCTTTGGATATCTTTTAATCCGTTGTGCCCACCATCGCTGCCTTTTGCTTTTACACGAATACTACCAAAGGGTAAATTAAGATCATCGGTAATTACTAATAGATTTTCTAAAGGAATTTTTTCTTTGGTAAGCCAATATTGTACCGCTTTACCACTTAAATTCATGTAAGTACTTGGCTTTAGTAAAATAAAGGTGCGCCCTTTTAATTTATAGGTTGTAAGGTCGCCTAATTTCTGTGTAGTAAAGGTTAAATCTTCTTGAGCTGCTAAGTGATCTAATACTTTAAAACCAATATTATGGCGGGTATTTGCATACTCTGCTCCAATGTTTCCTAAACCAACTATTAAATATTTTTTCATAGGATTTTGCGCTTCTATGTTATTTTCTTTTCTGAATATTTTTAATAAAAATTGCCACATTTTATTGTTTTCTTTTAAACAAACATAACCAATACACACCTAACTTATCGTGCCTAACTATTGTTGATAAGTTTGACTTTGCGTTAGGGATTGCAGTGAAAAGCCCACAGCTTTACCAATGGTAATTGGTGGAGCGAGGACTTGCAGCGTAAAGCCCGACCCTTTTCGGGTAACGCCCAAATTATTATTTTGTGTAAAAATAAAAAAGCATCCTGAATTAACAGAATGCTTTTTGTATTTTGAAGTGAATATGTTCTATTCTTGAGTTGCTTCTGCTGCTGGAGCTTCTGCACCTTCTTCTTCTTCGTCATCTTCAACAACTGCTGTTCTAGAAGTTTTAATTTGACATACAACTGTGTTATCAGTATGTAAGAAAGTATATTTTTCGTTTGCTAATTCGCTAACGGCAACTTTATCACCAATTTTTAATGGAGTAATATCTACTTCAATAAAATCAGGAAGGTTTGCTGGAAGTGCTTTAACACGTAATTTACGGTTGTTTCTACGTAAGATACCACCATTTTTAACACCTTTTGAGTTTCCTACTAAGTTTACAGGAATATCTAAAGCGATTTCTTTGTCTTCGAATAACTGGTAGAAATCTACGTGTAAGATATTGTCTGTTACTGGGTGAAATTGAATATCTTGTAGTACTGCACTAAAAGTTTCACCACCTTCTAAATTAATCACAACTGTATGCGCATTAGGCGTGTATACTAGTTTTGAGAAGGCTAATTCTGCTGCTGCAAAATGTACTGGTTTGTCTCCTCCGTATAATACGCAAGGAACCTGACCAGCATTACGTAAGGCTTTTGCTGCTTTTTTGCCTACGCTTTCTCTTTGAGATCCGTTGATTGTAATTGATTTCATTTTTAATATATATATTTAATTAATACTCTAATTTGTGTTTTCCTTTTCAGGAAAATTACATTACAAAACTTGAACTGATAGACGTATTATTGTGTACCTTATCCATAACTTGAGCAAATAAATCTGCGCAACTTAATACACGAATTTTGTCGCTTAATGGTTTTACCGGAATAGAATCGGTTACAATAAGTTCTTCTAATTTTGAGTTTTCTAATTTCTTGTAAGCATCACCAGATAAAATTGGGTGTGTACAAATAGCTCTAACGCTTAATGCGCCACGCTCCATCATTAAATCGGCTGCTTTTGCTAGTGTTCCGGCTGTATCAACCATATCATCTACCAATACAACGTTTTTACCTGTTACGTCACCAATAAGTTCCATATGTGAAATCACATTGGCTTTTGCACGTTGTTTATAACAAATTACTACATCACTTTTTAACGCTTTAGAATAGGCATAAGCTCTTTTAGAACCTCCCATATCTGGCGATGCAATGGTTAAATTTGGTAAGTTTAAACTGCGTAAGTATGGTAAAAATATAGTGGATGCAAAAAGGTGATCTACTGGTTTTTCGAAAAACCCTTGTATTTGATCAGCATGCAAATCCATAGTGATTATACGTGTTGCACCTGCTGCTTCTAACATTTTCGCTACCAATTTTGCCGCAATTGGCACTCTTGGCTTGTCTTTTCTGTCTTGTCTTGCCCAACCAAAGTATGGTAAAACTGCTGTAATATGTCTTGCTGATGCTCGTTTTGCAGCATCAATCATTAACAACATTTCCATTAAGTTTTCTGGACCAGGGTTTGTTGAACCTATGATGAAAATACGTGCTCCACGTATAGACTCCTCGTAAGACGGTTGGAATTCTCCATCACTATAAGTTGAGGTAATTACTTTACCTAGTTTAGCTCCGTATGCTTTAGCGATTTTCTCGCCAAGGACTTTACTTTGAGTACACGCAAAAATTTTAGCTTCTGTTACTACTATGGGCATGGTTAATGTGTTGTTTTATAGGGATAAAAACATCTCTTGTTTTAAACAAGCTGCAAATTTATGGATTTATTTTTACCTAAAATGTATATTGATGCGTATTTTTTGAGTTATATATCGAAAAAATCTATATTTTTGCTGCTCCAAATGCTCAAGTGGTGGAATTGGTAGACACGTCGGATTCAAAATCCGATTCTTCGGAGTGCGGGTTCGATTCCCGCCTTGAGTACTTAAAACCCTTTAAAACACATGTTTTAAAGGGTTTTTTAATTTAAAGGGCTACGAAAAGGGCAACTTATTTATGTCTGAAACGCTGATTTGTCGTTGTAATCAAATTAATGAAGTGAAACAAACAAAGATTTGAGGTAAGGCGCTTTTCGCGACTTAATGAGGATTTTGTGAAGTCTAAATGTTCAATATTAGCTTCTTTTAGTTTTTGAGTGATTTCAATACCTGCTTCTGATAGATATAAATTTCTGCTTGGATGGTTGTGAGAGTTATTTATAAGGTAGCAAAGAAAAACATTATGTATAGCTTTTACAACAATAGCCCTATAAATCTACTTTTGTCTTAAAGACACTTTACATAATTATTTGTTTGTGTTTTAAGTCAAAAAAATAAATTCTCAATATTTACTCACTTCTTTATCTAAACATATTCATTAAACCTATTCGCTTAATTAGTAAAAAAATGAAATAACGACATTTTCTATAATTGAGGAATATAGCTACTAAAATTAACTTTAATCATTAAATAGTACTAACCATTTTCATTTAAAACAGCTCTCTATCTTTTGAAAAAGTTTTCTCTAATTCGATCATCTATAAGGAAACCGATTGATATCATATAGCTATCTTCTAGTACCTTTAAGTCATTTAAATTTTTCCTGCCGATTTCCTCCTAAAAATTTTATAGTTTTAGCTCCTTCATGTGTTATATGTGTAGATACTTCCTTGTGAAATGAATTATGGTATTTAGCATTTAGGATCAATTAAACTTGGATTAATAAACCACGTTTAATTGATTATAGCCATAGGTTTCATTTTGGCAACGCCTAACTATATTTTTTATCGGAAAACAACTTTCTTTTTTCTTCGGTTAAAAACTTCGCAAGACACTAATAAATTACCCCATTCATATGCCAACCAAAAACAACCTGGCCTTACAAAAGGGAACATCCCCCTCTTCCTCCTTGATTATAAAAACCTTATGACCCAAAGTATTCAACATCACTTGAAGTTATGTTTTTATATTTTGATTCACAAAAGCAGCACTTAAAACTCTGAATAGTTTCTAATGTTTTTTTTACTATAGTATCACGATAAATATCGCTATCAAAATTAAATCTTTATCAGTTTTTATAACCATCTCTACATCCCGCTTCATTTTCTACAAAATCTGCCTATGTTAATCTCCTTTAACAACTCCATCCGTTGTTAATATATTTAGTGTAGAATGTCCGATTTTGTCAATAAAATCCATGAAGAATCTCTTTTTAAGTCAGCTAATTTCTTAATTAGCATTATGCTTTCAATTTCTTCAATAGTTTCTCCCGTTAGCAAATACCCAATTTCATTTACGAAAGTCAAAAAACCTAACAACAAGAAAGAAAAAACTACAAAATAAAACACAAGCTATCTAAGCATGTATGGTATAGCAAATTTGTTAAGTCAACCAGATAGAACAACATTAAAAGGGATTCGAAATCTAACTCTGTTATCATTAATATACGACACAGGTGCTAGAGTTTCAGAAATAATTAATTTAACACCCTCGATGCTTAGATTAGAAAAACCCAATACCATTAAGATAATTGGTAAAGGAAATAAGGCTAGATTAATTCCAATGATTGATGCACAAATATCCCATTTTAAAAACTATATGAAAGCATAAAACTTAAGCAATCCAGAAAACAGACTAAGACCATTATTTTTTAATGATAGAAAAGACAAACTCACAAGGTCTGGAATAAAATATATTCTAAATAAAGATATAGAAAAGGCAAAAATAATATTCCTTAATAAAGCTTCATGCCATCCATTGAGGCATTCAAAAGCAATGTATTTATTAGAAGCAGGTGTAAATCTAGTTTAGATTAGAGATTTGTTAGGACATGTATCTATAAAAACTACAGAAATATATGTAATAATGGACTCTAAATTTAAAAGAGAAACTTTAGAAAAAGTATATATAAATTTAACCCCAAAACAAAAAAACAGAATGGGAAAATAATTTAGATTTAACATCTTGGCTTCTTCGTGCTCATAAATATCCTCTTCCAATATGGATTCTCGAAACTCCTTTTATTTTAATTTTACGTTCTAAACACCTACCTCCTCTTACATTTTTTACAACCAAATTTCTTAATTTATTTTAAAGCAAAAACATCTTCAAGTCGGTTTGCATACTCCAATGCTTTAAAACTAGCATCAAACAATTCAATAACCTTTTCATGTTTATATTGTTGAACTAAGAACTAGAAGTTTTTTATAGGAAAAAATTCCCATATAATTTTTAATATCTTCTAATTTTAAATGTAAAAAAACTAATTTGTATAACTTATTCTATCCTTACAATAATTGGTCTAAAATTAACTTAGAAATAATAGATTATTTGATTTCTAAAAAGTGATAAAAACTTCGAATAACATAGTATTTCTTAAATTATTTAAGATTGACTTAAAAAACAAACTTTAATACCAGTTTTATCGTTTTAATGTAAAATGCCCTTTATAAGTTTTTCCATTTTGGCGTTCTAAAACAAACCAATAATCATCAGAAATTAATCTACTTCCGTTAATTGTTCCATCCCAACCTAAATCGGTTGGAGTTAATTGCTTTAGTAGTTTTCCATATCTGTTATAAATATAAACTTTATTATTAGGTTCATGTCTTGAATTTAATATTTGCCAAGTATCATTATAGCCATCATTATTCGGTGTAAAGAATTTAGGGTAATTCAATAGATAAACAGAATCTGAAACAACTCCACAGCCATTTTTATCTCTTACATAAACTATGTATTCATCAATAATTAGATTATTGAATTCATTAGAATCTTGATAATTTATACCGTCTAATGAGTATTCATAATTGCCATTGCCTTCAACATAAACTGTAATATTATTGTTTTTTGAGGTCCAATCTTCAGTATCAATACTTGTGATTGTAGCAATATTTGACTCAGTAACAGTTATTGTTTTTGAAGTTTGACAACGCAAACCTCCATAGACATTTATTGTCGTTACTTCATAAGTTCCTGGTGTGTCTACTGTAATATTACGACTTGTTTCTCCAGTTGACCATAGATATTCATCATAACCAACATCGGCAACTATTTCTACAGTATCTCCTTCGCAAATAGGCCATTGACCTTTCATTAATAATACGGGTTGCTCGTTTACAATAATTTGAAAAGATGTTGTTGTATAACAATCAGGAAAATTGGCGTTTTCCAATCTCACATAAATGGTCTGTGGACTTTCTGTATTTGTAAAACTTATATTTTGTTTATCATTCCCTGTTTCAGCATCGGTTAAAGATAGATGATAAGATATAATATTTTTTGTTGGAGATTGCCCGTTTAAAATTACTTCATCTAGTGCACTAAAATCAAAGGTTTCAACACCGTCATTAGTGTCATCATCACATACTAAAATATTTTCAGGGGAGTTAGCAATAGGTAAATAATGAACACCTAGTTCAAAAGATATGATTTCATAACAACTAGCATTTCTAATATTTTGAACCCTTCCATAAACCTTTTGTGACACAGTATTTACTGCATATAAGTTTGGTAGTGCGTCTAGATTATTTTGAGCATCTGCTTCATTTTTAAAATATGCTACCTCAAATATCGATGAAGACTGTCCGCTGAGGATCTGCGAGTCATAATTAGATAAAATAAAAATATATTCGCCATCATTTGTAGCATCGTCGCAAGCAAAGTCATTCGCAATAGTATTAGCAATTGGTTGCTCACTAACCACAAAATTAATAGATGTTTCATCATAGCAAATGGAACTCAATTTATTCTCAACTCTTGTAGTTATAGTTTGTGTATTTGTAGTAAATGGATTAGGTAATGGACTTGGAAGTAAATTACCTTTCTCATCAAAATAACTCACTAGCATTCCTGTTTGTCCGTTTAAAACAGTTGTCTCAATATTGGATGTATCAAACTCAAACTCTCCGTCACCATCATCATCACATTCAACAAAATCCGAAATAGGATAAGCTACTGCTGCGGCATCAACGGCAAAGACTATTTGTGTTTCATGATAACAAGCACCGACAATGTCTTGTGATGACGAATTGATTACTCTTGCAGTAATGGTTTGTGTTGCTGTTAGAAAAGGATTTGGTAATGGACTTGAAATAGAGTTACCCATACCGTCAAAATACGCTACGGTTAAATTAGTTTGCCCATTAAGCAAAGTAGCCTCAATATTAGAGGTGTTAAAAGCATACATGCCGTCACCATCATCATCGCATTGTTCAGTAACGATTACTGGATTTGCAACAGGCACGGTTTCAACATGGAGTGTAATATGATGTCCTAAACCTAAACAATCGTTATCCACAGCACTATCAACCCGAATAAATACGTTTTGAATATTTGGGTATCCTATATTTTGATAACTAGTAATATTATCAATTGAATTAATTTCTGACAAAGCATCTACCTGATTACGATAATACTTAATAATTAATTGCTGACCTATTGGAAATAATGCTTGAATTTCGTTATCTACGATACTTAAATCAAAAGTTGCAATACCATCAGTTATATCAATGCCATCGTCACACTGATAAAAATTTCTTGTATAAGTATTTGGAATTTGTGTTGTGGATATAATTAAGTTTACTTGAGCTGTTCTGTAACAATTATTGCTATTTTCAACCCTTGCCCAAACGGAATCTGTACTTACTGTTTCATTAACATAAGTTGTATTATTGGTTATGGGGTCATTGCTGTTTTCAGCATCAGCTTGTGATTCATAAAACGTAATGGTTTCATTCTGATAGTTTGTTGATAATTTAATGTTAACTTCTGTTAAATTAAATACACTAGAACCATCCAAATCATCATCACATTGTTTGAGTTCTACCAAAGAAGAGACTGTAGGTAATTCGAAAACCTCAATATCAAAAGATGTTTGCGCTCTACAGTTGGTATTGCTGTTATTTACTACGTCGACATATATTATTTCTTGTACATTTAAATTTTGATATGCTGAAGCTGTACTAATTACATTGGTTAGCCCTGAATCTCTGTAATAATTTACCGTAAAATCTAATGGGGATTGCCCATTTAAAATTGAGGTTTCATTTTGTGTTAGATCAAATATAATCCTACCATCATCATCCGTTCCAAAACTTGTATCATCACAAAACGATAGTTTGGGTACATTTTGGTTTGGTGTTGGAGACTCAAACACTTCTATATTAAAAGAGGTTATTGCTTCACAAGAATTATTATTTACATTAAAAACACTAGCTATAATAGCTTGAGAACTATAAGCATTACTATTTGTGTAATTACTTGGAGATACAATAGTATTTCCATTTGTATAATCTAACATCGAAGCATAATAAGTTATGTCGAAATCTGAACTACTTTGCCCATTTAAAATAGCGGTATTTTGAGTTGTTAAGTCAAAACTGTAAAAGCCATCATTATCAACATCACAAACTAAAATATCTTGTGGTTGTGTTGCCGTTGGTTGTTCATATATGGTTATTGTTTGTGTCTCGGTAGATGTTTGTCCTCCTGATGTAACACTCAAAGTAACATCATAATCTCCCGTACTTAAATAAGTGTGTGTTGGGGTTTCAATATTAGAAGAATTACCATCTCCAAAATCCCAAGATAGTGAATCATAGGCTTGTGAGATGTTGGCATTAAATTGTGTAGTACCTCCAAAACATACATTTTCAAATTCAAAACCTACAATAAAAAATGATTGTATGAAAGGTGGTAAGCCAGATTTTGCAATACCCGTTCCTAAAGAGATGACATCTAACTGAAAACCACACCCCAAACCCAATACATCTGGGTTATTAATAACACTTAAGGCATTAATTTCTGGTGCACCATTAGTTGCTGCTCTGGTAACATATATTTTACCGTCAGGTGCTAATTGCAGTGCTCCCCAATTATTATCTATTATTTCATTATTTAAAAAGGTTGTATTTAATAAGGTTTCAAAAACCGTAGGAAGCGTAATATCAAATTGCGAAATGCCACTTGACCCTGAAACATATAAAATATCTCCCGATGGAGAAAACTCTAAACCATAAGGCTGAACCACACCTGTAACCTCATAAAAGTTTATATGGCTACTTAGTTCTCCTGTACTGTTGTTAAAATCAAAAAGCTGGATGCCATTACTGAATTTATAAAATGCCATAGCTATTTTTGTGCCGTCTGGAGACACTTTCATATACCCAGCATTATCGTCAAAAGAAGAACCGCTATAACTAAAACCTATATCTGTAATTACAGGAGTATTCTGAACACCAGTAGGCGTTACTAAGTAAGCATAAAATTCTGCACTACCATTTTTATGACAAATAACCCAAATATCCTTACCGTTAGCATGATTTACAGCTGTTAATTTTTCTAAAACAGGAGTAAGCAATAATGTGTTTTTTGTAGTTGTAACCGCACCTAAGCCACTATTTAAAGTCATATCTACTTCTGAATACTGCAAACCATTTGGTTCTCCTTGGAAATCTACAGTAAACACATAATAGATATTAAGAGCATCTGGTTTAGGAATTATAATAGCCGATTGCGTACTTGAAAAATTACCATTTAAACCTGTACCATTACTCATTATAGAATGGTCTTTTGTCCAAATGGTTGTACCATCTGTATAAAATTGTAAATTACCATTACTATCTGCTATTGAGGCGCACCCCTCTAGAGTTACAAGTTGTCCATTTGTAAGCGCAACAGGACTGCCACTATTAAAATCTAACCCAGCATTTTGTCCAAAATACCAAATGTTAGCTTCTTTTTGCGCGAAACTAACATTTGAAAATAATATTGTGATAGATAATATTTTAAGTAACTTTTGTATCAATAGATTTTTTTAATTAAGCCATTCTATAGTAAACTCTACTTCTAAATCTATTTCAGGTACTTTTAAAGTAATAGCACTCGGTTTAGTCGAAATATGTTCTTGAAATGTAATTTCTCTCTCAAAAGAGAGGTCCCAACATAATGTCTTGAGCTACGCCTCCATCATCATCTGCCATACTAAATTGTAAAGCGAATTCTGGGTTTAAATATAAATTTTTAGAAGACAAATCCCATGTTAAATCACCTTGATTTTCTTTTACTTCAGATTTAAACCAATTTTGAAAACTTAAACCACCTTGTTTGCTGTCTGGTTTTTGTTTTCTTAAATTAAAAAACACATCGGCTAAACGATTTGTATCGGAATCTGAAAATTCTGAATCCCAAGTGTTATTAATATTTGAAAAAGAAATAATTTTTACCGAAGTGATTCGTATAGTATTACCTCTTGTTATAGAAACAGTCATGGTTTTAATAACTTCTTCATCCTCCATATTTTTTGCTTTAAAATAAATAGTGTTTACTCCCTGGTTATCAAAACTAAAATAACATTTTGTAGTTTTTCCTAAATCGGAAAAACTAATACTACTTGTTCCGAAATTATCAAAAGAAACTTCTAGACTCTTAATGATTTCGTTTGATGAAATAGTCGCTTGGACTACTTCATCTATTAAAGCTCTATCCGCTATAGATAATTCTATTGAGAATACTGAGCCCTTAATAGGTTCCTTTGAATCATCAGAAGGATTACAAGCAGATATTATAAATATTTTAAGGTCTAAAAAATTATATCACAATACCTTATTTAATTCACTTCTGATTGGTACATCATCTTGAGTTTCCTATCTCCCCTATTTGTATTTAATATTTCTAAGAGCTCTTTTTTATTAGCTATTTTATTTTCTAAACCTTTAATCCATTCGATATAATTCACATCCCACATAGCAAAATGCTCTAAATCCCAATCTTTCTTGCTTATCTGTCTAAAAATATCTTGAACCTGTTTCTCACTACCTGAGCATATTGCTATTTCAAGCTTAGATTCCAAAAGCGAGGCCTGCAAATAAGAGTTTGGAGACGCGCTTAGTGGTGGTGAACTAGAGTATTCATCTAGAGCCAAAAACACCCTTTTTAAAGATACGTTTCCCTCCATATCAAACGGAAGTTGCTTTTTTACATAATCTAAAATAATAGAAAACTCAGAAGTGTGTTTTAAATCCGAAATTGACAATTGTCTCCCTTTATTATCAAAAAACTCTTTAAGAACTAATGGTGATGACAAACAAGCCTTTAAATCTTTACCTGATCTATTTCCAAATAGTGAGTAAATAACAAAGTAAGGACGATACCCTTCTGCCCTAGGAAGTTTTACCAATTCTATTCCTACTAAAACAGAATCTAATATTTTATAATATTTATATTGTGCATATTTAACCAGTTCAGGGAAAGCACCTTGCCAATCTTCATTTATTTTTTTCATCTTTTTATTTATTTTACGGTCTTACCATTTCTATTGTATATCCTGGGAAATTTCGTTGATATTTCAAAAACTGACCAGGACTCCAACCGCTAACCCCAAACTTAAAGTCATATATTGTATTAGTGCTGTGATTTATAACATCCAAAAAACCTCTATTGCCGACTCCATTATTAAAATAACTATTAAACTCAAATCCTCTATCTCCATAAAGGCCTTGATAACGGTCTAAAAGTTTATTAGCATAGGTGTGTTTAGCTGTACCTGCAAATCTATCAGTTCCTTCAATTGCAGCTTGAGATTTCTCTGCTGCTCTTGCTATAAGCTGAGCGTCAGACATTGGTGTAGTAACAGGATTTGAAACTTTACCATTCCAAATATTACCACCAATTGCGTTAGCTTTAACATAACCAGTATACCCACCAGTTATAAGCCCTAAAGCACCTCCCCATAATGCGCCTTGTATACCGTCTCCGCCCATTAACAAATCACCTATACCGCCTAAAATAGCATTACTTGTAGAACCATACAATGCGCCATTTAAAATTCCTGCGGGCGCAAAGGAAGCTGCATAAGCACCAGCACCTCCCATTAAAGCACCTGTAAATGCACCTATACCCCCATTAAGTAATGATTCTCCAAAACTACCCCCATTTAATGCTGTACCTAACGCGCCCCCAGTAAAACCGCCAGCAGCACCAGCCATAACACCAACCAATAAGGGAGTAGCTGTACCTGCTGTTAAAACAGTAACTGCAACTGTTACAACTACTACGGCTGCAACTGTAACAACTTGTTTCCAGTTCTTTTTCCACCACTTATTAAAACTTTCTCCTGTAGGATCATTAAAGCTAAGAGGGTTATTTAATACATAACCATAGCGGTTGAAATTCTGAGTATTAAAAGGCTCTTGTATATTATTATCTGGAGATAAGAAACGCCCCAATTGCGCATCGTACATACGCCCATTCATATGTATTAATGAGACTTCAAAGAAATGCTCATGCCCTGTAAAACCTCGACCTAATAAAGAACCATGTGTAAAGATAGTATTTCCTTTAGAATCTGCAAATTTATCTGACAAACCCCAAGCCCCAAATTGGCGTTGTTCTTTAACTAATCCACCTGCATCGGTAATAGCCAAAATACTACCTAAATAATCACGATGTAAATAGTGGTATCCATCAATAGATTCACTTCCAGATTGCTTTATATAGGTTATGGGTGCAGTGTAGGCATCGCCACCAATATAAGTTATGATTTTAACGGCATTAGTTTCTGTATCATCAACAATTTCAACAGGCATAATACTTGAGTATATTTTACGGTATCTTCTTTCGTATTTATCTGCATGGTCACCTCCGTATATAGCAACTGTTCTATTTTGCATAGGGCCATACTCAAAAGTTATTCGCCCTTTGTCTTTTTCATGAATTTCTACAGGCTTTTTATAAGCGTTGTATGTAATTTGCTGCAGACTGTGTTGTTGGTAATATAAATCGCCCTGACTGTTTAAATCTATATCATCTACGCGGTAAGTTGTAGTATTATTATAATTATAATCACCCACAAAAGAGTTATTAGTAATCCGTCCTTTATCGTCATAATCTTGTACATGATTTACTGCGCCACTAATATTGGTTAGTCTATTTAAATTATCATGGGTAAAGTTTTCTTCCCAGCCACCAAAAGCATGGTTTATACGGCTGTTTAAAATATTACGTTTAACATCAAAATCATAGTCTATTTTTAAGGCTTGAGTACCTGCTGTAGAATTATCTTTATCTGTTATATTTGTTAGAAAACCATATTGGTTGTATTGTTTAAATTTAGTAAGCCCGTTTCCTAATTGAATGTTTAGAGCTTGTCCTCGCGCATTTTCATCATTTATCTTCCATAAAAGTTCATTAGAATTAAAGTCTCTCACTTCTTCATGAATACCTGCATTATCATATATATTTTTAACCTTAACAGAGCTGGACACTCCATTTCTTGAACTTGTATAAGTGTCAGAAAAGACTCTACCAAAATCATCGTAAATTATAGATTTTTCAAAATTAGCACTACCACCGTTAGACTCTTTAACATTATTAAGTCTTTTATAGTTATCATATCCATAATTGTATATATATGGCCTGCCCTGTGCAGTACTACTTATTTTCTCTAACAATTTACTTGTTGGACTATATTCGTATTTACTAGTTGTATCTGTATTGTCTCCAAATATTTTTTTATCTGTTATCCTACCATAATCATCGTAGATGTTTTGAGTAAAGCCTTTTGGGGTTGATTCTTTAAGTATTTCACCTAAAATATTGTATTCATAAGTGTATATTCCTGCAGACGGGTCAGTTAGCGACGCTTTTCTTCCCCAACCATCAATAGTTATAGAAACTTTATGGCTACCATAATTCGCAGATTTCATGACTCCATTTACATAATATTCATAATTGACAGCACCACCAGGGTCTTGTAATGTTACTGTATTACCCAATGCATCTTTAGTAGTTGTAACTATTTTTGTACCATCATCAATTGCTGAAGAAAGACCATTATAGGTGACATTAATGATTTTACCAGTATACAATGTGTTGGATATCGGCCGCCCATATTGGTCAAAATACATATGATTCCATTGCGAAGGGCTTTCAGTACTAAAATATGGCTCACTTTCTCTCACTTTTCGTCCGGCAGCGTCATACTCATATTTTTTTTGAATCCATTTATTATTAAGGCTTAATACTTTATTTTGAACTACCCAACCAAATACATTTGTATATGATTTAGTGTCCTGACCTTCAGCATAATCGATGTTTTTAGTTAAACACCAGCCAATACCTGAAACGTTTTCTTTGTTGTAAGCATAATTAATTTCTTTACCTAAATAGTTGGTTTCTTTAAGTAATCTTTGCCATGCATCATAAGTGAATGTAGTTGTTTGACCGTAAGGAGATGTACTAGTTAACAGCATTCCTGTTTCTGCATCATAAGTATAGTTAGTTTCCAGTCCTAAAATATCTATGCTTTTTAGCATAAACCGATTGCTCGTATCATATTCATACTCTTCTTTACGATTTACATCTTCTCCGCTAATAGTCTTACTAATTACGTTTCCATAAGCATTATAGGAAAATTTCTCAGTAAGCCAAGATGTACCATTTCCCTTGCTTTTAGTTTGGGATACTAAATTATTGATATATGTAATTTGTTTTTCGGTACTAAACGAGTTACCGCTTAAAACACTTACTTCAGTTTTTTTAGTAGGGCGACCAATATGATATGTATGGCTAGTTGAAGAAGGGTTATTAATATATTGATACGTTGTTATTTTTGACCCTCCAGGATAAATCTTACTTATGGTTAAAGGATTTTTATAACTATCGTAAGTATAATTTTCGGTTGAAGTAACCCCATGCAAACCATCTACTGTAATGGTTTTTGTAGGTATATTTATAAAAACTTTATTTGATAATAATTGAGTAAAATAAGTGTAATCTGTCTTATTTATAAAACTAGATGGTGTGTTAGATTCAGATGTGGAGATCCATTGTTGGGTAATAGCCCCTCTTTTTTGCATATTATGTTTAGAAATACTCCATAAACCTCCAACACCATCTCCAAACCAATTAGTTTTTTTGACTGTTTTAAATCCTAAAAAACCTAAACCTTGTGCATGCGTAACCGCCCCATTATAATGATATAGTTGTCTTTGCGTATGGCCTGAACCATTATTTTGAGCTTCTTTTACGACCCTTAAAGCAGGTGCTATGTTAACGTTTACGTAAGGATAATTTTCATTATAGTCGAATGAATAAATATCGGAACCATATTTGGAATTCAAGGTTTCATAAAAAATATCTGTTTCTAAACCATCATTGGTGATTTGTTTAAGAGACACATCTCTTTTATGATCTTGATTAAACTCGTATGTATGTACATTATTCCCGTCAATATATGCATACTCTAAATTTCTATTTATCCCTTTTGCTTCTAAAAACACAGGTATTCCAAATTTAGTAATCCCGTTGTTAGTTGCCAGAGAATTTGTTACTAAAGAAAAAGAAGGTGTACTTTCTGTACTGTTCTGCTTATTTGCATAAAGCATAAGTCTATCACTAACAACATTATAAGAGGAGTAAGGTGAGACGACCTCATGCTTCAAAATATCACTCTTTCCATCGGCATTGTAATCTTGTGATATATAATGGTATTCATAATAGGGGTTACTCATATAAACGCCATTTACGTTTCGCCCTCCGTCATGAACATAGGTTTTTGTATAAGTAACTCCTATATTTTTAGAGTAATAATAAATACTATTTCCTTTAGATAAATAAAAATACCAAGTAGAACTATTGTTTCCAGACGGAATAGTAAAATCTATTTTTCCATCTCCATTATAATCTCCTAGAACAATTGGCTTATCTATATCTATATTACTGTTTGATAAATAGGCTATTTGTACTAATTGGTTTGATGAATTCATTGAATACACTCTTACTGAACCATCTCTTACATGTATTAAATCAGTTTTTCCATCGCCATCAAAATCCACACCATAAAGCTTATCTGTATCATCTTCAATACGGGACGTTAAAGTTCCAATATCTACCGCAGTTGTGCTTGCTGTACGTTTTAAATCTATAAAGTATACTTCTGAATTTTCCTGAGAAACATTAGCATCAAATGAATTACAATTCCATCTGCTTGAATAATATTTTTTGTAATACTTCTTAGGTATGGCAATTACATCTGTTAATCCATCTCCATTAAAATCTCCATTAATATAAGTTTTATCTATTTTCCTATCTTCCAGACTTGAGCAATTTGATGCCCCAACACCAATAGAGGCAGGGCCAATTGAAAAGTTAACACTCTTGTCATATTGAAAAACAGCACCATAAGAAGCCATAGCAAAAGTCCTAAAACGTACCGTAGAATTTGAGCTGTTAATAGTTTCACTAGCTATAGTAACACCTTGTTGCTGTAAAACTTTACCGTTCCATGATAATATTGTACTTGCAAATACACCATCAAATTTATCAGTATTAACAGAATACCCTATACTAGAACTTTGATTGCCAAACATATCCATAAATACATTCAGCTTATCTCTTGAGTCTTTATTATATGTAATGATGTCCATTTTCCCATCACCATCAAATTCTCCAGAGACCATAGCATCATTTTTATAATCAATACCTGGATATATCGAAAGTGTATTTCCGTCTCTTGAAACCCCACTAGAAGAAGAATCATATGAAAACGAAATCCCAGGAAAAGATTGGTTAGCTGAATTGTATTCTTTTATGGAAGAAATTCGTTGATAACCTAATGATGTGGTATTATGGCTTAATTGATATTTACGATATAATTGTCCTCCTCCTTTTACTTCAATTCGATCTAATATATTAGCTTTTTTGAATGTATAACCATTAATATATGAAAGTTCTGGTCGTGTTCGTGTCTTGTAATAGAATTTCAATTCATTTGGAGAAGAACCACTTGCTCTAGCTCCATATTTAATTGTATTAATACGTAATAAGCCATTACTCTGAGAATAATCGTATTGAATATAATTACCCTGTGGATCTTCTCTCTTATATAAAGCCCATTCTAACCGTCCTCGAGAAGAGCCAGCATTCCCATAATATGCCCTTGTTCCATCTGGATAAAAAACTATAAAATACGATGGTCCATAAGAAGCCCCATAAGGGTTTGTCCCATAAGCTTTAACTTTTAAGTTTGAATAATTTTCTGTCTGATATTCTGAATTTGCTGCGCCATAAGTTCCACTTTTACTTAACAACCGTTGACCATCTAATGTAAATCTATCGTAAGAATCAAAATCAACACCATCTATAATACCATCGTGGTATTGAGTTGATGGAATTCTTGTGATTGTAGATAAGCCTGAAATATTCCAACCCCATCCTGCCAAGCCATTAGCGGCTTGACTACTAAACTCTAGACTAATGTTAGGTGCAATATCTTTAATCCCCGGAGGTAAATTAATTGGAATATTGTAAGTTGCAGCTCCACTTAAAGAAACGTTAAACACACCTGGAGTAGTTCCTGCAGTTCCAGAGGAATCTGTTCCACCACCAGGAGGATCAACGCTTTCAATACACTCCCCTGTCCTTGGATCGCATATACCATCACAATCTGGACAAGGGTCAGATGGCTCTATACATTCACCTGTTCTTGGATCGCATATACCATCGCAGTCCAAACAAGGAGGAAACGGCTCTAAAGGAGGTAACTCATTTACACAATTACCGCTTTCAGGATCAATCAAACAGGGTTCTTCTCTTTCTATTGGTGATTTTGTAACCAATTTACCTGATGACTTTAATTGTAAGCTTTGAGATAACGGTGTGGACGATTTTGCTTTACTATTTTTTTTTGTGGTTATTTTTTCAAAATCTAACTTAATTATATTAGATGGATCTTCTAATAAACTATTAGGAGTTTGAGCATATCCAATGAAACTTACTAGAAATAATAGAATAATTATAAAGTAGTTTTTTATTTTCATTTTCTGAAGTATTTAGTTTTTTATGATTTTTTTAGTTACACTTTTACCATTGCTTAAATGTGCATGTACGAGATATGCTCCTGCAGAAAAATCACTTATATTTAGTTCTATTTGCATTTTAGAATTACTAGGTTTTTCATAAACTAGTATACCCGCGCTGTTAAATATATTTACAGAATGTGACAAAGTAATGTTAGATTTAGAATCTAGTTTTAAAAGCATAACCCCTTTGGTTGGGTTTGGATAAATTGATATAGCCTTTTCTAAAAGAATGACATCATCATTTTGTTCTTTGCTTTCTTCTTCATTTGAAACAATTGTTTTTGCATTACTTGCCCTACCTGCGGGAGGTGTTTCAACTGTACAACCATCAAATTCACAATAGAAACGCTGTTTTTGATTTCCCGCACCATCGTATGCAAATAACAGTTTTGAATCTGGATTTAAACCTAACAGCTGGCTAATTGAAGGCGTATTACTATTAACTTGTTCCATTCTAGGGTTATAAAAATATTGTCTATCGGAAGTGTTGGTATCCCAATATAAATATGCACGATGTTTTAAAATATTTGTGTTTGTATGGAATTTAAAATCTCTTTGAGTATTTTGAACAAACTCACCTGTAATACCATCATAAATTGCGCCTTCATTAACGGAAATTGTTGAATTTTTTCCATGAATAAAACCTACTAATAAATACCACCTGTCTAATTTAGGTAGGTCGCCAGCCCAAAAATATGGATTAGTATTTATCGTATTATTTAAGTTTAAGACTGAAAATGAATGAATAGCTGTGTCAGATTGCGACTGTTGACACCCAAAATAGGTGTGACCATCATTTGAATTAGTTTTCTTAATCCAAACACTAAATCTATATTTTTTTGTGTTATCGACGGATAGGTAGTCACCATTCCAACCTCCATCGGCACTACTAGTAACATCAGGCACTGCTTCCCAAAGAATAACATTTTCTCCAATATGATTGGTGCCATATTCTCTAATATTTTCTGTTGTAGATCCATTTTGACTAAACCCAGAAACACTTCCTGAACCAACTGTCCATGTAGATGTATTTAATAGATTTTGAGAAAAGGAGATAAATGGAAGTGAGAAAATAAAAATAACGTAAAAGTATTTCATAAAATGGTTTTTAATATTAAAAAAACAAATCCCGTAGGAAAAGTAGTTTTTTTGTGTCAAAACAAACTGAGGAAAACCCGTAAGTAAAACTTACAAAATTACAAAAAACTAATTAACAACGTGTTACACTTTACCATAATGTTAATTTTAACATAAAGTTAACATTTTAATATATTCAGGTAAGACTATTTTTAAACCTTACAGTATAAATTAAATATAATAGCTCGAGGCACTTCAACCCTTCATAAAGAAAAAAATAAGCTGTTAACAAGTAGAATCAAATTTAAAGAACAATGGCATTTTCTTATTTCCACTACTAAAAAAAATATTATCACCAACTCCACGCGATATTAAATATGATTTTAATTCAGAAGCTTTACAATCACTAGTTGCATCAAAATAAGTTAGGCATTTATAGATCGGAATGGCGATTATTTGGATACAGTTCACTCTTCTAACGTTGTTGAAAAACACCATAAGCGGGATAAGAGTTATATTAATATTATGCTTGTATTTCAAATGAATTCGCCTTTTGTTGTCTAGATAGTATTTGGTCAAAGAAATTGAGGTATGGAGAGTATTTTACGCCTTTATAAAAAAAATTAATATCCCCATAATGAAATATTAAATTATTTTTTATAAAATGTACAGATTAGAGGGCATCGCTATAAATAGCAAGTACAAAAGGAAACTATAAAATAGAAGTAGATTTAAATGATCATTGGAGAATTCAGGCTTAAGTTATAATGTAAAGCAATATTTTATATATCTTTAACTCCAACCCAAAATTTACGCTGGTAACTTTCACCATCAAGAGATTCCATAAAACGACGTTTCTCATCATACAGCTTGCAGAGTATTAAATTTAGTAGTTGCCAGAACGCATCTTTTTTACGTCCTTCATTACCATAGATATAATTGTGCAAGCGCTTAAAAACCTTTATTAAAGAATCACTTGCTAGAGTTCGTGTGTGGGACCGATTTGCACGTTCTAAATCTTCTAGTGTTTCTCCTTCTCCACGAAAATCTGATAAATCTGTAAAATCATGATCAAAACCAATAGTGTCGTCTTCCTTTTGTAAGAAGTTGTAGCTAGAACCATTTACCCATAGCCCAAATTCACAGCTGCCATAGCATTTTCAAGCGTTGCTGTAAGTCCTTTCTTTTTATCGGTTACTTTAACTTTATCATCTTGTACAATAGCGATTCTAATAATAAAATCTTGCTCGTGTGGTTTTCCTTTTTTAAAGATGACCAAATTTACTTTTTGCTTTTTAGTCTTGCCAGTTTCTAGATCTTCATACTCCACGGTAAAGCCACGCTCCATATCATCTACAAAGCCTTATTCTTCGTTAAGCATTAATATGACGGACTGTAGATTAGATTCCTGAGCTTTAATCTTCTTGACTTCTCCTGAGAGAATACATACTAGCTCGTTATCTTCTAATACTATTTCTTCTTTACTATTTATATCTGTACCCATTTTGTAAAACTGTTGTTTTAGTTTAGTTGGTTTATTATATTTTGTATACTCGCTAACACTTCTTCGTAAGAAAGCATCTTGTTTTTTTATATAAATCTTTCATTTTTTTAGATTTTTGAGTTCCGAAAAAACCTCTCTTACGGAGTAAGCAAATTTGTATTTATGTATTCGATTTTTTTTAAAATCGTGTGCATAAAGACACATCTTGCACTTCATATTTTGAAGTCTTTCCCCATTATCTATTGTCACTTGGAATTAACGAGAAATAATAAAGCAAGATTAGAAAAGCACAGCTTCCGCTTTAAATTTTAAAATATAATGTTATAAAAATACATTGGTATAAAAGTATTTCGATATAATGTTATAATAGTATTTAGATATAAGGGGGTGAAATTATAAATGTATAAGAGTATAAAATTATTCGAGAAATAATGAAGCAAGTGGTTTTTTTGTGATCTTGCTTTATTATTTTTCGAATACCCATTTTTTTATAATTGATGTCTCCAGATTTATATATTTAAAAATTAGAAGACAGATTGCAAATTGCATTCAATTTTCTGGTTTTTTTATTGTTTTTAAAGTTTGTTTTTTTTTCTTTCATTATCAAATTTTTCACTACTTGTATTGTTTATTATAAGTTACCTTATTGTACATGCTTTGTACACCTTATGAATAAAGGGATGATAACACCTAAATCACACTAATTGACGACGGTTTTATTTTGAATTCACACTAATTGACGAGCTTAATCACACTAATTGACGAAGTAGCCACTTGCAATCACACTTAACTCAAGTTGAGTGTGATTTAGTTTTATTAACTGTAGAAATTCCATATTCTGGTAATATTGACTTTAGTAATATGTTTTTTATATCTTTTTTTGTTTTATATCTCGCTTCTAACTGATCTTCTAGTTTTACGAAGCGGTAATATGCTTTTTCTACATAACCTCCATTAGCAATGATGTCAGCATAGTTTGCAGCCTTATTATCGTCGTAATTTGGAAAAAAACGAATAAGAAAATTATAAACATAAATAAAATGTTCCTCTCTAACTCCATAATACTCTTCATTTCCCTGCGTATTTCTATGAATTTTAAAAGATATTTTAGAATATTTTCTTCCTACTTTCTTTAAACTATATGTGAAAAACAAGTCTGCCTTTTTCTTTAATTCCTCCTTAGCCTGTTCTAACACTTTAGCTCGTAAATGTACTATTTGGTTATATTTATCGGTTATCGACAAATAGATTTTCAATTCTTCAATAGAACACGAGTAACCCCCTCTATCTTCCCAACGACAACATAATTCATACAGATATTTTGAATAAACCGAATTTAAACTTATCGCAATAGTTTTTTGAAATGATGTAAAACCACCGCCTATATAACAGAAAAACCTACAGGCATCTTCTGGAATATTTAATATTATTAGCCCTGAGTTATATTCATGCCGTAGCCCGCTAATCAACGATGTAGAAAAACCTGTCATTTTACCCGTCTTAGGAATAACAACATCAAACTCTACATGTTTAGAACCTAATTTTTTTATAGCATTTTTAATTCGACTATAGTTTCTGTTTTGTTCCAAGGTTTTTAATTCAACTGTAATTCGTTGATTAATATATTTTTGGTTCAAATCTCTACTCATAATTTTTTGTAGCTCTTCAATAATCGTATAGATTATATTTTTTTCTAATACAGTTAAGCTATAATTAAACCTTGCAGTTGAAACGTGATTAGGTTGCTTTATTTTTTTTGAGTTTTCCAAATTGAACTACTTAGAAGCCTTATTAACACCTCTATTATTTCTAGCATACTCAAGAAGTTTCTTTTTAGAATAAAAAATAGGTCTTCCGATACGCATATAAGCATCTCTTGGTATTTTACCCGATTTTCTCCAATCAATAATTGTAGTAACACTAATACCTAAAAGTAACGAAGCTGCTTTTTGAGAAAGTTTTTCATCATCAATAGGAATTGAAGAGTCTATTAATTCTGTTTGTCTTATTTCATTTATTACTAGACGAACTGCTCTTACTAAATCGTCTTTACTGTGTGTGTAGAATAATACGTTTGCCATCTTAATTTGTTTGTGTTTAAATTAACTTTCGATGGGTGCAAGTTGGCTTTAGGTTGAATAAAAAAAAAGTTAACAAATTACTTTGTTAACTTTTAAAACTAGTAAATAACTGCATATCAATCTTTTAAAACTGATGTTATTTCTGTAAAAGATTTGAAGTTTGCCAACTCTATAAGTTCTTTTATTGACAACGGATAAAGGTCTTGAGATATAACGTTTCTTAAATTACCACTTAAACCAATATACCCTGTATTTATTTCTTTTAAATCTGAAACTAAAATATCATTAATACTGGAAGCGTTTTTTTCTTCGACATATTCTAGTTTTATAAAAAGAATCAATACAGCAATAAATGGTTTAAACTTTTTCTTATTTAAGAAATCTATAGACTTTGATTTCGTTTTATATGTATTTGTAATTGCAGAATATTTACTATCAGACTCAAAACAATTAGAAATAAATTGATTAATTCTTTTTATTTTTTCTTCATTGATTTGTGTATTGTTGTTTTCAAAAAAAAGAACATACAACTTACTTAATTTTTGAGGACTAATATTTAGTTTGAATTGATCCTTTTTCTCTTTAATCTTAACAGAACGTGAACTTAACCTTTCTATTAGCTTTTCAATTTTTTTAATAGAAGAATTTAAAAAATGAAAATGATATTTTTCTTTTAATACTTCGAGCCTAATTACTTCGTGATGCAGAACTTCAATATTAAGGGAATCAAATTTTTCTTTTAATTTAAGTAATACTAAATCAAAATACTCTTCCAAAAGGTAAAATTCATTTTTAGCAGAAAAACTTCCATCGAAAGGATTAAACTCTATATTTTCAAGTGTTTTTGAAATAATGAAAAAATGAAACTCTTTTTTTGATTTGAAAGGGTTGTTTTTCTCGTAAAAATCCACCTTCTTAAAAGAGCAATTGTAATTTGAACCCATAAACACATCAACCTCCATTTGTATAAAATGAATCAAATTTTTCTCTAGGCTATTTATGCTTACTAATCCAAAATGTTCGTTTTCAAGAAAAGTAAAAAAAGCAGCTTTTTTAAAAGTCTTTTTTTTGAAATTGTAATTAATTAAAGTTGACAAGATTTCATTAAATTCCTCTCTATTCGGATAATAATAAGATTCTTTATAAAATTTCTCACTTGAAATATAAAAATCGGATAAAACATTCTTACTCGGAATTTCTTCTAAAAACGTATTATATTTTGAATAAAACTCATCTTTTAGTTCTTGGTCTAACATTGTAATTTATATTTTATTCCAAGTATTATCCATTTCTTGTCTCTTAAAATCCTCTGCAATTTTCACATAACGTCTAAAACTTTCCTCTTTTTTATGTCCTGTAATATTTCTTACAACCATTTCTTTCATTCCTAAAATTAAGGAATTAGTTACAAAAGTTTTACGAGCTGTATGAGAAGTAATTAATTTATATTTTGGCACCGTTTTTTCTATTCTTTTTTGACCTACGTATCTGGTTTTTGTAACCAAAGTATCAATCTCAACTATTTTACAGCATTCTTTAATATACTTATTAAATTTCTGGTCAGAAATAACAGGTAAAGGCTCGTGAATTGTATCTTTATATCTTTCTAAAATTTCTCTAGAAAACTTATTTAAAGGTATTTTAGTGTTGATTGCTTTTGTTTTTTGAACAGTAATTAACAAGTAATCCTTTTTTACATTTGATGGTTTTAGAGCCTTGTAATCGGAAATTCTCAAACCTGTTACAGAATTAAACACATACATATCCCTTACTTGATTTAATCTGTCAGATTCAAAATCGTGGTTATAAAGCGTCATTAATTCATCCATTGTTAAATAGATGATTTCGGTTTCATCTTCTCTAGCTTTAAATTTCTTATACTTTAGATTATTGTGATATTCTTTATCTAAAGACCAATTCATAAAAGTTTTTAAAACCTTTATAATGAAAGCGAAGTAGCTATTTTTGTTTTTTCTTTCTGTAAAAGTATAATCCTGTAATTTCTCAAAAAAGGTACTATCAATAGAATCAAATAATAACTTTATTCCAGAATAAGATTCAAAATCTTTAAGAAAATTTATAGTTGTAACATAAGACTTAATAGTTCTCGGTGTCTTTGTAGATTTACTTGAATCTTTAAATTCTTCAAAAGTTGGAAAAAAATCATGCGTAAGGTTTACTTTATCTAATCCATTTTCAAGCTTCTCTAAAATATAATCTTTAGTAGGATTGATATTGTTTAGCAAAATATATCTAAACAATTTTTTTATTTCATCTTCCCTTTCGTCAATTACCTTATTGTATTCAATATGATAATTGTAAGGGTTATTTTTTCTTGGGGAATTAAGACGTTCACTTCTTTTATCCCAAAAGGATTCTTTACAATTAACACCTTTAATCACTTTAAATATTTTACAGTCTTTCGCTGTAATTAACATTCTAACTGGCATTAACCCTTCTTTATTAACCTTATCCTTTCTTAAATGAAATGAAACTCTCATAAATATACAATTTGATACAAATATATAAAAGAGGGCAATTAAAAGGGCTACCTATTTAAATAAAATTTGATGAAAATTGATTTCATATAAATTAATTAAGCTCTACTATATATTATTTAAAGGGTTTAAAAGAGATTAAATACGTTTAAAAAATAAGGTACTCCCGCCTTGAGTACTTTTTAAGACCGTAAACAACTTAATTTTAGTTTTTTACGGTTTTTTTATGTCGATATTTTGCCGAAAAAACAAGAAAAATTTCAATTACCTAAAATTAAAAAAGTTTAGACGCCTTTATAATAGAATTCCCTAAGCGTTTATAAGTTACCTCAGCTCCATTTGCACAAAAATGATAAACCGCTTTCTTTTTTTGCTCAGAAAAAGACAATAAAAAAACATCGTCTACCGAGCAGTTTTGATCTTTAGCAACTTTCTTTTTTACATATCCCATAGAGGAACGACCGCGTTTTAATTGCGATTGAATTTTACCATCTAACCTAGGCTCTAAGTAACCTGTATCAAGATTACATGCGTTTTCATCTGCCGGTTTAAGCGATTCGATTAAAGCGGTTTGCGATTCTGAATCTACAGCATCAAGATACTCCCAAGTATAATCGTTTTTAAGAAACACACGGCGTCCGTCTTCGGTTTTTACAATTTGACCAGTTTGCGAGAAACTAAAAGATGATACAAGTAAAAATAAGAGGAGAGTAAAGGTTTTCATAATAGAATCTTTATGTTGCAATATTTATCAAAAATACATTTTTAAACTAGTAACATCAATTGGTAAACAATATTAATCTTCAACATATTCCAAAATATCTGCTGGTTGGCAATCTAGAGCTTTACAAATGGCCTCCAAAGTAGAGAAACGAACAGCTTTGGCTTTTCCAGATTTTAGTATCGATAAATTAGCTGTAGTGATCCCAATAATTTCGGCTAAGTCTTTACTCTTAATATTACGTTTGACAAGTACGACATCTAAGTTTACAATAATTGGCATCCGTTATATAGTTAAGTCGTTTTCTTGTTTTAAGGCATATCCTTCTTTAAAAATCTCACCCATAATAAATGCAAATAAAATTAAAAACAAAGGCGTTAATGAAATTCCAAAGCCATGAAAATACCCTTTATTAAAATTCATTACTTGGAAACTGGTTAGCAAAGTATAAATAAAAATAAATTTACCAATGCGTCTAAAAGATTTTATATTATCCTCTTCAAAAGACTTCACTTTTTTTACTGATTTCAAAATCTTTTGAAACTCTTTTATACTTAAAAATAAAACCAATAATATTCCTGATAGCTGAAAATAGCCTAAATATAAAGAAAAGGTCTTTATGTTATCTAAAGTATAAATATTAGTATTCGTAATTTCAGATTTCAATATAGAACGGGATGATATAAAAAAATCCTTACTATCAGAATTAATCGTCACCTCCTTGTCTTTATAATAATCTCTATCCATCTGTACATGAACAAAAACAAAAGTTAAACCTATAAAAAATACAATGTAACCAAGTTTTATAAATTTACAAAGCACAATCGAAATGTTTAAAAGTCTATTTTTAGTCATGATAAAATTATTGTTATTCGATAACAAATATATAAAAATTATCGATTAACAATAATATTTTTATTAAAAAATAAATTATCAATCTTTGGGCGTTACCCAAAAAGGGTCGGGCTTTCCGCTAAAAGTTTTGGCTCGATGCGCGCCTCGCCAAAAGCTACCGCTGCAATCCCTAACGCGAAAAAAGCCCGCTAACAACACCTTCAACATGCTATCAACAGACTTTATTTACAAAATTTATCCTTTAAAAAAGAACACTACTTAATCAATTTTCCTTTTTCTTTAGCCAATTCGTTACGTTCAATTTTATGCTCTGGGCGTGTCCATTTTGGTTTTTCACCTAAAGATTGAAATTCAGAATCGGTTGCTTCGACAGTTTGTGGTTGTACCTTTTTTGTAAAAGGTTTTTGCGGATTCAATCCTAAAAGTTCAAACATTTTTATGTCTTCATTAACATCAGGGTTTGGCGTAGTTAATAATTTATCGCCAGCAAAAATAGAGTTTGCACCAGCAAAAAAGCACATGGCTTGTCCTTCTCTACTCATTTGCGTTCTACCCGCACTTAAACGCACTTGAGTTTCTGGCATAACAATCCTAGTAGTTGCTACCATTCTAATCATTTCCCAAATAGAAACTGGTTTCTCATCCTCAAGCGGTGTGCCTTCCACAGCAACAAGTGCATTAATTGGTGTAGATTCTGGTTGCGGATTTAATGTAGAAAGCGCAACAAGCATACCTGCTCGATCTTCAATATTTTCGCCCATACCAATAATACCACCACTACAAACGGTAACATTAGTTTTGCGCACATTATCAATAGTATCCAATCGATCTTGATAACCACGCGTAGAAATGACTTCTTTATAATATTCTTCCGAAGAATCTAAATTATGGTTATACGCATACAAACCTGCTTCTGCCAAACGTTGCGCTTGGTTTTCGGTAATCATACCTAAAGTACAACAAACCTCCATGTCGAGTTTATTAATGGTACGCACCATTTCTAAAACAGCATCAAACTCTTCACCATCTTTTACATTTCGCCATGCCGCTCCCATACAAACCCGAGAACTTCCGCTTGCCTTAGCCCGTAGAGCTTGCGCTTTAACTTGTGGCACAGACATTAAATCGTTTCCTTCAACATTGGTATGATATCGTGCTGCTTGCGGACAATACCCACAATCTTCACTACAACCACCGGTTTTTATAGAAAGTAAAGTTGATACTTGCACCACATTAGGATCATGATTTACTCGATGTACTGTTGCTGCTTCGTAAAGCAACTCCATTAATGGCTTGTTGTAAATATCTAGAATTTCTTCTTTGGTCCAATTGTGTTTTGTATCGCTCATAGATTCCATTTTTTTTACTCTATCACAGAAAACGTTTAATTAATTTAAACTATATCGCATACCAAATAAGATGTTTTTTGGTGGCATAGGTACAAAACCAGCTTCAATATAATCGGCATTAAATATATTACTCGCTGTAACGGCAAACTCTAATTGCTTTACATTAACAACTAAAGATGCATCCCATACATTATAGCTATCACCAGTGGTACGTTGTGCATGTTTGTAAATAATATTATGACTTACATTTTTAAATAATTGCGTGCTTAAACGTGTTGTAAAATGATGCTTTAAGGTATTTAAAGAATAACGCGATAATTCTTTATTCTGATTTAAAATGTCATCTTCTAAAAAATTATAACCCACAGCCAATGTTTGATTAAACGTATTTAGTTTAAAATTATAAGCGGCATCAACCTCAAAACCTTTAGTGTTTACATCTGTAATATTGGTTGCTGTATAAACAGCTTCTGTAGTGTTTGGACGAATAAAATCAATTAGATTTTGTGCGTCTCTATTATAAATTGCCACAGAACCAGAAAACCTTGGTGAAAAATATTTAATTCCAATTTCTTGCGCAAAAGCTTCTTCAACCTCCAAATCTGGATTTCCAGCTGTACTTGGGTCATTGTAAAACAAATCGGTATACGTTGGTATTCTATAAGTATAACCAATGTTACCATAAGCTTTTACAGCATCACTTATTTTGTAGCCAACATCTAAACCAGGGAAGGCATAAAAATCGAAATCAGAAAAATAAGTAACAGCAACACCAGGCGTAATATCTAATTTATCATCAAGAACTTTGAATTTGTGTTCCAAAAACAAGGTCGTCATAAATCTATCGCGATCTCCTAAATTATTACTTGTAATAAAATCTTCAGACATATCGATTCCAAAACCTGTAATACCTGCTTTTGATCTATAAGATCCGTTAACCTCAGCTCCTATTTTATTGGAAATATGTAAATTTCTATAAACCGTTGGATCATTACGTAAATACACATATTCATCCTGGTTTCGTTTCCAGTAAATACGTGGTTTAATTGTTAAACTTTCAGTTTTAAACTGTGTAGAAAATGCAATTAAGCTGTTTTGAGTTTCTTCATATTGATCAGTTCCGCTTTCTCTTGCATAAAAACCATTGGCACCAAACTTTCTCTCTTGAAAAGTAGCGATCATTTCAATAGCTTTTTTGTCTTTGTTGAATACACTTTTTACAAAAAAGTTACTATTATCGTAATCAGTATTATATCGATAACCAGCCGAAGACATTTTGTCGACATGCACAATATGCGATGAATTCTCTAAATCTGTAGCAATAGTAACACCAGCGTTTAACTGGCCAAACGAACCTGTTTCCGCTTTAACAGAAACCGTATTGTTTAATTCTTTTTTAGTAACAATATTAATAGCACCGTTAAAAGCATTTTGCCCAAATATACGAGCAGCAGGACCTTTAATAATTTCAATACGCTCAATAACCTCTATTGGTAAAGCCGCATTCATGGTGTGATGCCCTGTTTGTACATCATTCATTTTAACACCATCTATAAGTAAAAGCGTTTGATCAAAACTTCCGCCTCTAATGTATAAATCGGCCTGACTTCCAGCAGTTCCTCGTCTTCTAATATCTACACCTGCAACTTGTTGTAATAAATCGGCTATATTATTGGCAGCACTATTTTTAATAGCTTCCGCAGAAATAATATTTATAGTTCTTGAGTTTTCCTTAAAAGGAAGATTTATTCTTGTCGACGCTACAACTATAGTATCTAAGTCTTGTTTTTGTTGCTCTTTTTGTGCATGCGACATAAATGTGCACATAATAAAAGCAGTTAAAGCGAATGTAGTTTTCATAAAAGTTTTGTTTATAACGCTGCAAAAGTCGTAACTTTCCGGACGAGTTAAGTAGTCCAGTTTTAAAACAATGAATAGTCCGGTTAGTAATCTCTTACAGCAATTAATACAATTTGAAAAAAACACGTCTCAACCCGTATACATTCAAATAGCTCAGCAAATTATAAATGCTATTCAACGCGGTTATTTATCCATAGGAACAGCATTACCGGGAACTCGTGTTTTAAGTCAGAAATTAAAAATACACAGAAACACCGCTGTTGCTGTTTATGATGAGTTAGCCTCGCAAGGTTGGGTAGAAATAATACCCAACAAAGGCACATTTATTTTGGTTCCGGAGCAAACAACAGCACCTATAAAAGCTACAGCACACCAAATAGACCAAGTATATCAATACCCAAAAACTACAGGTTTTCCTTTTCAAACATCATTTAATTTAGCATCTACATTACAAACTACAAAGGCAGAATATAGCATAAACGATGGCAACCCAGATTTAACGCTACATCCGGTTCACGAATTTTCTAGATGGTATAGTGCCGCCATGAAACGGAAATCTTTAATTTCAAAATGGAACCAAACCACAGCAGTATCCTATTCAAAATTTGAAACCCAACTCTGTAATTATTTAAACGCAACTCGAGGGTTTCATATAAAACCAAACAACCTTATAAGTACGCGAAGTACAGAAATGAGCTTGTATATTGTTTCTCAACTTTTAATTAAAACTAACGATGTTGTTTTGGTGGGCCACTTAAGTAACTATGCTTCAAATATGATTTTTCAGCAAGCTGGAGCAGACATAAAAACAATTCCGGTAGATGAACATGGGTTAGATGTTGATTACATAAGAACTCATTTTATAAAAGGGAGCATTCGCTTTATATACATCTGTGCACATAGGCATTACCCAACTACAGTAACGCTTAGTGCCGAGCGCCGATTAAAACTATTAGAACTAGCAAAAACCTACAAATTTGCTATTATTGAAGACGATTATGATTATGATTTTCAATACAACGGTTCTGCCATGTTACCTATGGCAAGTGCCGATGGTAATGGTGTGGTGGTTTATTTAGGAAAGCTTGGCCAATCACTATTCCCTAGTTTTCAAACGGGATTTGTAGTGGCTCCTGAAAGTTTAATTTCTGAAGCAAAAAACTATTTGCAATTATTAGATAAGCAAGGCGACATGATACAGGAGCAAATACTCGCCGAGTTAATTCATGAAGGTGAAATATACCGACTCCTCAAAAAGAATATTATAATTTACAAAGAAAGGCGCGATTGTTTATGCGAACACTTAGCCTTCTATTTTAAAAATATTATTACATGGGAAAAACCATCGGGAGGCTTAGCGATATGGTTACGATTTAATAATAAAATCTCTTTGGTAAAATTGGCTGAAGAATCAGAAAAACTCAACTTATTTCTTCCAAAAACAATACTTTATCAAGACAAAGATACTTGTGCTATCCGTTTTGGTTTTGGACAGCTCAATGAAGAAGAATTAGAGACTGCAATTAAAACTTTAAAAACTGCTTATGATATTGTGGGTCCTGCATCTGGCACAACATAAATAGGGGATACTTTCTCTATATCAAATTCCGTTTTACAAGCTTCACATCTGTATTTATGTTTTGTATAAATTGGTAAAGCAGATATGATAATATTAGTTATGAAAGCAAAAATAAAAGCAAAAAGCGCTTTAATATCCTTTATTGTGGAGTAAAGTTCAATTTTATCACTTTTACAATTCGGACATTTTATAGCATTACCTTGGTTATCTAAAGAGAATTTGTTTATCGATTTTAAAATATGTTCGGCTTCTTCAGCTTGATACGATAATACTTTCAGTTTTACACCACCAATAGCATTACTAACTAAAGGATCGGTATCTATAGTAAGGTTATCGAATAAAAACACCCGAATGCCATCGGCTTCCAAACGACCTTTTATAATTTGTGCTTCGGTAGAATATTGAAATCTCGCTATGGTTTTAAAAGTATCGTTCACATTAATAATTCATTCAAGTTAAAAAAAGCTTAAACACTAACAACATGTAAGATACAACTAAAAAAGTCAACTTTTACACCTTGAATAATTTCATCTAAAACATCGCTTCCATAATAAGTTTTAGAGGATAGTTTCTCTTTTAAAAACAGCTAAAACTATAAATAGTCTTAAAAAAAAAGCCCAAAAATCAAAATAGATTATTGGGCTTTTTAGTTTTATAAAGATTAATCGTTAATTACTTCTCTGAGGTATTATTTTTTTCAGAAACTACCTCAGCAGCTTCAACATCTTTCCCCTTTAAATACTCTGGCAATTGCATACCAGCCATATCGAACATTTCTTGTAAAGGTGGTACAGATTTGTACATACCAGAAAGGAAATTAGCTGTTGACGATTTCCCGTCTTTTCCGCCACCATTTTCCCAAACAGTAACCTTATCAATTTTAATATTTTTAATGGCTTCCGATTGCATTCTTACTAGTTCTGGTAACTTATCAGCAACTAAAAGTAATACAGCGTCTTTAGAGTTATTTCCGGCAGCCTTCACAATTTGATCTAAACCAGCTGCTTGTTTCGTTAATACTTCATATAAACCTTGTGCTTCTGCTTGTGCTTTAAAAAGAATACCATCAGCCTCACCTTTGGCGCGACGTCTTGTTCTTTCAGCTTCCGCTTCAGCGTCAATTTCAACTTTCTTTTTATCAATTTCCGCAGGTACAATAATATCTGCCATTTGAGAAGAACGCTCACGTTCAGCTCTCGCAGTTTCCGCTAATTGTTCCGCAGCATAAGATTCCTCTAAAGCTTTTGCACTTTGTACTTTTTCTGAAGCATTTGCTACACGTTCTGCTTCTGCTTCACGTTGACGACGTAAAGAATCGGAATTTGCAACAGCAATTTTCGCCTTATTTTCCCCCTCAACCGCTTGTGCATTTGCAGCAGCAACCTGAGTTCTTTCATCTTGTACCGCATTCGCTTCACCAATAGAACCATCTCTAGTTTTTTCGGCAACCGATTTACGTGCTGCATTTATTGCGTGTGCTGCAGCTTCCTTACCTAAAGCTTCAATATAACCAGACTCATCAACGATATCGGTGATATTTACGTTAATTAGTTTTAAACCCACTTTCTTTAATTCTGTTTCTACAGATTGAGAAATGTTGGTTAAAAACTTATCACGGTCATTATTAATTTCTTCAATATCCATAGAAGCCACTACTAAACGTAACTGACCGAATATAATTTCTTGTGCTAAATCTTGAATTTCATTTTGACCTAAACCTAAAAGACGTTCCGCAGCATTTTGCATAACTCCAGGCTCGGTAGAAACACCAATTGTAAAACGTGATGGCACGTTTACACGAATATTTTGTTTAGAAAGGGCGTTTACTAAATTCACCTCAATAGAAATAGGTGTTAAATCTAGAAACTCGTAATCTTGAATTACAGGTACAATAAAGGCTGCACCACCATGGATACATTTTGCCGATTGCCCACCGCCAACTTTACCATAAACTACTAAAATTCTATCTGAAGGACAGCGTTTATAGCGCCTAACTAATACGATAAAAAATAAAAATACGAATAAAATAGCTGCAATTACAGCGATTGGAAAACCCAATTGAAGGTTCTCCTGTACAAAAAGTGATAGCATGTGTTATTTATTTAGTTGTTCTACAATTAATATTCCGTTTGTGGTAACTTCTCTTACCGATATTACTGATCCAGATTTAAGGTCTGTTTCAGAATCTGTTAAAGCTTCTAGTTCTCTTAAAGCACCTTGCACTCTTACATGAGCCTTACCTATAGTTGAGCGTTTAGCACCAATGGTTAAATACACTTCGCCAACACTACCAATAGCATTTTTCATTTTTAAAGTCCCGCTATGGTTTAGTTTTTGCATAAAATAAAACATGGCAGCCATTACCGCCATCATGGCTAAACCACAAAGAATAGACACCATTACGGTTATTGGTTTAGAGAAGCCTGCATCAATACACGCAATACCACTCCAACCAAAAAGGGTAAAAAAGCCAACAAGGTTTTTAAAGGTTATAAACTGAAACCCAATACCAGTATCAGCTTCAATTTCGGCATCGGTATCTAAATCTCCCGAATCGCCACCAATAAAAGTGGTTACAATGGTGATTACAAAAATAAAAGAGCCAATTAATGCAATGCCCCAATAAATTTGTGTAAAAAGCGCCAAGCTGTAAAACCACTCCATAATTTTAGATTTAAAAAAATTAATAATTAAATGTAATACCTTTTTTACGATCGAACAATTTATTTTGAAAGTATAATAAAAACTGCATTCCCTCTAAACACTACAACGATAATAAGTCTGTTTTTCCATCCGTTTCGAGGTTTTTTATTTCAAAAAACAAACTATTGATCTTTAAAGAGCCTATTCGACATTTAGAATCTCACACATTCAAAAAGCAAGACCAAACTTCTCCATATAAGTAGCTCATATTGATGTTTTGTTACAACAACATTCTAAATAAAGTATTATTTTTAAAATACAACCACTTATAAAGCATTGGCTCTACTTTATTATTTGCACTAAAAAACACCTATCAAGATAAACTTGCTTTTTGATGAAAATTATTAAAAAACACATTTAAACAGAAAAAACAGACAGATTATCGGTCTTTTTTATATATTCGCTTCTTAAATTTAAAAACCCAAATCAAAAATGAAAAAATTAATTTTACTTTTAAGCGTTATTACATTAACCTTTAGCTCATGCAGTAGTGACGACGATTCTCAAGATTCAATTATTGGAATATGGAATTATTACCAAAGTTTTGAAAATGATGAAGAATATGAACTTGATACTTGTGAGAAACAAGATGAAATAATCTTTAATGCTGACGGAACCTTCTCTACAAAAGGTTATTACGAAAATGAAGATGGCGTTTGTTCTCTTGACTACGAATCGACTGGAACCTGGGTAAACCTAGGCGACAATATTTACGAGTTTACAGATGATGAAGATGACTACACTAGTACAGCAACCATTATTTTCTCTGGTAATACATTTTACTTTATTGATGAAGATGGAGAGGACACATACAAAGATGTATATATCAAAAATTAATTTTCTTATCGTTAAATAATACAAACGCCTTCAATTGAAGGCGTTTTTTATTTATAAAATCATTAAATTTGCGCACATTTTGAACAGGTCATGATAGATAAAATTAAAGAACTTATTAGCGAAGCCGAATCTTTTAAAGCACAATCGAAAGACGAGGTAGAAGCATTTAGAATAAAATATTTAGGTAAAAAAGGGTTATTAAACGACTTTTTTGCAGAGTTTAAAAATGTGGCAAACGACCAAAAAAAAGAATTTGGTCAAACCATAAATAAACTTAAAAAAACAGCTGAGGATAAAGTAAACGCTCTAAAAGCAGAACTTGAAAGTACCGAAGAAGTAAAAGGTATTTACGGCGATTTATCTAGACCGGGAGAACCAGTTCAAATAGGTGCACGACACCCTATTCCTATCGTAAAAAATCAAATTATAGATATCTTTTCTCGTATTGGATTTAATGTAAGTGAAGGTCCAGAAATAGAAGACGATTGGCACAACTTTACAGCATTAAACTTGCCAGAATACCATCCGGCTCGCGATATGCAGGATACATTTTTTATCCAAACCGATCCGGATATTTTATTACGCACGCACACCAGTTCGGTACAAGTACGTTATATGGAAAACAATACACCACCAATTAGAACTATTTCTCCTGGTCGTGTATACAGAAACGAAGCTATTTCTGCGCGTTCTCACTGTTTTTTCCACCAATTAGAAGGTTTATATATTGATAAAGATGTAAGCTTTGCCGATTTAAAACAAACACTACAACATTTTACAAGTGAAATGTTTGGGAAAAGCGAAATTCGTTTACGTCCATCATACTTTCCGTTTACAGAACCAAGTGCAGAAATTGACGTGTACTGGGGTTTAGAAACAGAAACAGATTATAAAATAACAAAAGGAACAGGTTGGTTAGAAATTGGAGGTTGCGGTATGGTAGATCCAAACGTTTTAGAAAACTGTAAAATTGATTCTACTGAATATTCTGGTTTTGCTTTTGGTGTTGGAATAGACCGAATTGCAATGCTACTGCACCAAATTGGCGATATTCGTTTATTAAGTGAAAATGATGTACGTTTCTTAGAGCAATTTAAGAGCGCATTATAATAAATAAGATATTTTAAAACATAAAAAAGCCTATAAATTTAAATTTATAGGCTTTTTTTATGTTCGGTTTTTATTACTTAAAATTAACCGTATACTCATCTACTATTTCTAGTTCAGTACGAAATGAAAGCACTTTATCGGCAAATTTCTTAAGCCCTTCCATTCTAAATTTATCGGCATCGTCTCGGTAATAAGCATCTAAAGCTTCACGAGAATACGATCGGTATTGCACAGAGTAAGTCACACCCTCAATATCTTCTTCTACCAAAACCTTACTAAGCGTTGCCTTTTCAAACTTACCTGTTCCTAAAACTTGCGGAATATGCTCTTTTATCCAAATTAACCATTCAGCTTCTATAGACTCGTCGATGTTTGAAGTTACGTTATATATTATCATAGTTTCTATTTAAAGCCGCAAAATTAAAGCTCCTAATTACAATACCCAAATTACTCTCGGTTTATTGTTAAAATCGCGTAGATTTAGCTTTGAGATTAGTTTATAGCATCGCCACGTAAAGCTCTAAATTTCTTTCGTGCTTCAACAAAATAAATACTATCAGGATGGCTAAAAATAATCTCTTCGTAAAGCGGTTTGGCTTTATCTGGCTGCTCTAAGTAATTCATGTACAATTCAGCCAATTTAAATAAGGCATTATCAATTAAAATACCTTCTCCATAATTTTCAATTATAGATTTATAGTTACTCTCAGCTTTTTCAAATTGTTGTTTTCCTTCAAATAATTCTGCTTGCTTGTACAAAGCCTGAGCAATAATAGGCTCCGTTTTATGCGCAGCCAAAACCTCACTTAACAAACTAATGGCTTCATCATTTCTATTCTGAAAAGCCAATAAATCGGCTTTAGCATATAGTTTTAAAGCGGTTTGTAGAGAATCTTCATATTTATTGTCTGTTATTAACAACTTCAAGTATAATGCATCATTAGCGATTAATTGCGATGTTGATGCTTTTAAAATTTTTAATTGAGATTCGGCCCACTTAAAATCACCTTTATAATAACTTGTTTTTGCAACTTTGTACCTGGCTTCTTGAGATATTTCACTGTTTTTTAAGCTTCGCTGAATTTGCGTATAATAAATTAAAGCTTGATTAAATTTTTCTTGAAGCACCAATATATCACCCAGTTCCAACTTCACCTCAGCCTTCTGAAATTCTGTTAAAGATAGTTTTAAAGACTTTTCTAAAAAGGAAGTCGCCTTAGCTGTTTCATTCTTATAAAACGCTAAAAAATGTGCGTAAGCAATTTGAAGTTTTAAGGTTTGAGAAACCGAACCAAACTCTTCAAACAACTCTAAATACTTAGCCTCAATAGCTTCGTAATTTTCTTTAGAACTTACTTTCTCTTCTAGTTGTAATAAATGGTAATTTGCCAGCACCTGTGTGCCAGCATCTTGAGCTTTTTCTATAAGGTATGTGTAAATTTCTTTAGCCGTTTCGTATGCTTTTTCATTGGTTGCAATTACCGCCAAATCGGCTATTCTGTTTAAACTTTCTGGCTGACGATTAAAAATGGCCTTTTCTTGAACAAATGCTTTTTTAATATCTTTTTGCTGCACAAACAACCAACTTAATAGCTCGTTCCATAGCAAATCTGGAGTTTGCTGTGCTTTTTTTAATAAAATTTTTCGGAATAATATATTGTTCTCATTATCACTATTTTCACTTATAAAATCGCTGATAGACCGTTTGATATTATTTACAGTAAACGGATTAGCCTCAACATAATCTATATAACTGGTAAACATTTTTTCAACTTTACCTTGCTCTCCATACAACTGAGCCAATTGTAAATCGAAATTATATTTAGGGTTTGAAGCCGTACCTTTTTCATAAGCCAAAATAGCTTCATCCAGCAAACTATGATTTTGAAATACCTTTGCTACAGAAAACACATTACTAGCCCGTAAATCGATACTTTCTAAAGCTTTATTATACTGAAGCCTTGCATTTACGGTATCTTTTTGCAACTGAAAATTATAGCCTAAATCGACTAAAAACCCAGAATACGCAATATCTTTCATCACCTCTAACAAAAAAGCTTCTGCTTCTGCATATTGCTCTAATTGCTGATGCGTTTCTACAATAGCATTTATATTTGTTAAGCTTGTTGACGGCCCTTCGTAGATTTTTTTATACTCAGCTAAAGCCTTTTTAAAGTCACCGTTTTTAAAATACTCCCTCGCTAAAATATCAGATTGCGAAAAAATATTCGTGCTTATAAACAAACAAAATATTAAAAAAATTCTCATGTTGTAAATATAACAAATGTGCTTTTGTGTTATTGTTATCCTGGGTGTTTTTTATGTTAGGTTTAAAATTTATTAAATGATAAACCTAACGTTTGTTTTTATTGCGCTTATTTCTTTTAATTTTCCAAGGTGCATTTTTCTGCCAATCTCCAGCCATAATACAACCATAAGGTAAAACCTCATCAATGACTTTACCTAAGCCATATTCGTCCATTTGTGCTCTTACCGTATTTGCATTTTTGTAAGCAGAAGGTAACTCGGTAATATCGATTTCCTTTGAAAAAAATCGAACATCTAAACCTCTAGTTTCTTCTTTAAAAATTTGCATAGTGGTTCCTGTTTTGCTTTTTCTATGTTGCGTTCTACTTACGTTTCGACCAGCACCATGAGGTGCAAATCCTAAATTGTTTGCTGTTGTATCTCCTTCAACAATTAAAACCGGTTCGCTCATGTTTAAAGGGATTAACCTTGGGCCTGTAATATCTGGCATAAACTTAGCATCTAGAGGTGTTGCACCTTTAGCATGGTAAAACAAATCACCATCTTTAAAAACGAAGTTATGCTCGTTCCAGTATCTGTTCTCAATAGTTATCTCTAGTGTTTCTGCTACAGCATTATGTAACACCTCATGGTTTAATTTTGTCCAATCTCTTATGGTTTGTAAGGCATTCCAATAATCTTGACCTTCTTCTGTTTTAAACGGAATCCACGCATTTTGTTTCATTGTTTCTGGCGATAATTCTTTTCTAAAACGTTCGGCAACCTTCATGCCTTTATCATATAATCTCGCTCCTAGACCTCTTGATCCGTGGTGCGTAATCATCATTGTATTTCCTGTTTTTTTAGATTTCCCTACAAACAAAAAATGGTTACCATCACCTTGCGTACCTAAATGAGTTCTTGCTATTTGAATCATTTGCTTATCTTTTAAGAACACGTTAGACTCAAAAGCATCCAATAATTCCTTTGGAAATCTAAATTGAGAATCTCTATCACGTCCTCCAGGACCAAAGTGTGTGTTTGCATGAGCTGCATCCAAAATAACTTTTGGATCTGCTTTACCAAAATCGGTTAGCATTACAGAACAGCAAATATCTGCACTATGCATTCCGGGGTGAATTGCATTTTTAGCAACTGCAACACCGCCAACTGGAATTATTCCATCTGGTCCCGTCGGGCAAGCATCTGGCATAATAGCGCCTCCAACTAAAGTAGGTGTTTTCATTAAGGTTTGCATAGAGTTAACCACTTTAAAAACGTTCTCTTTTTCTAATTCGTTTTCGGCTTTAATATTGATTGCAAAATCAACTGGTTTTGCATGTAACCCGATTGGATCGGGAGATTTGAATTGCTCTAAATAATTAGATAGTTCAACCTCAGATAATGTATTGGTGTTAATATATTGAATAGCGTCTTTCATCCATTTTCCTTGTCTGAATCCTAAGGCTATTAAATCGTTTCCTGTTATTTGTGTTTTCATTGTTTCTTTAATTTTATGATTCTAAAACCAGTTTAGAATTAAATAAATACTTAGCAAGTACACCCGCGTAAGCGATTGATGCGATATCCTTTTGCTTTTTCTGCAAAAGATTTAGCGGAAAGCGCGACCCAAACTTTTTTCTGGTTTGGGTTACGCCATAATTTTACTTATTTACAGAGAAAATATCTTTTAATTGTTCGATTACGTTACCGTTTCCAGCCACTGTAATTTCGCCAATTTTATCAGCAATTTTCTCTACATATTCCATCTCTTTTAATTTAAACAACATGCTGTTGTCTTCCATTAATTTTGCAGTGTTCAACAAGCTGCGTGTAGATGCGGTTTCTTCCCGTCTTGTTACTACATTGGCTTGCGCTTTTTTCTGAGCAATTAATACTTGATTCATGATTTCTTTCATGTCTCCTGGCAAAATCACATCTCTTAAGCCTGCATGTAAAACGGTTACACCTAACTTTTGTGCTTGTGTTTGCACATCCTCTACTACTGCTTTTGCAATGTTGTCTTTTTGATCTAACAACTCGTCTAAAGTGTAAGCTCCAATAAAAGACCTTAATGCTAATTGCAAGTTGGTGTACAATTGTTTTTCGTAATCTTTGTTGCGCAATAAAGCAGTTTCGATATCTGTAACTTTGTACTGTGCGTAAAAATTAATGCGCACAGTGGCTTTGTCTTTGGTTAACAATTCTTGACCTCCAACTTCTAATTGTAATTGACGTAAATCTGCTTTCGCAATTTTAATAGTTTGATTATTTCTCCAGTAGTGGTATGTACCATGATCTAAAATTTTATCAAACGTATCATCAATAATTAGAACTGCTTTTTCATGTGCTGCAACTTCAAACGTGCGAATATGTAGACGCAAAGCATTGTTGGTATACAAAGCTTTATTTATTGTTTCTGGAATAGTAATATCGCTTAAATCTACGGTGATAAATCTATAGCTTACTAGGTCTCTCCAAAAAGTGTGTCGTCCTGCTGTTAATACGTTTTTAAAGTTATTATTGCTATACACTAATACCATTTGATTGTCTTCTACATTAATAACGTGCAACATATCTGCCAACGTTTGATCTTTAAGTAAAATCTCCAATGCTGTTGGTGTATTAAAGGCTAGGTCTAAGCTATAAACTATTACATGTTCATTAAACTTTAACCAATGCGACCCTTGGGTAATAACACATTTGTAATTACCATTTTTAAATACTAACCCTACTTTTCCTGCATGAATTCTTACTCTTTTCATCTTATTTTGTTTTTAATGTTCTGTTATTTTTGTTTTTTGTTCAGAACTATTAATTATTTATAATAGAATTTCAGTCAAGCTGAAATGACTATTCTTTATTAAAACAAAGCAAAAGCAAACCATCTTTTTAAATACGGAAAGACAATTGATTTGAAGCGATTTAGGTAGCGTTTTATTGAAGATTAATTAATTGCAATTTGAATAATTTTCAAACTGAATTTTAACTAATAATTCTTTAAAAGAATACCTAAGGCATCTAAAAATACATTTGTATTTCAAGGTATTTTCCGGACTGCTGCAACAACAAGTTGTTTTAGCGAGTTTACCTTTACTTTGTTTTTTGCCTTTTTAAGTGAGACACACTTGGTGGTCGATTTTTATAAGTGACCTTCTTCGTGAAATAATGGATTTTGAGTCCATTGTCTTTGACCGCTCGACCACAAGATCATTTCGATCTTGGCAGGATTCGAACCTGCGATTGTTTCTATTGCTTAACCGGACTTAGCTACTTCAAATTAATGAAGGCAGGATTCGAACCTGCGTACATAGAGGAGATTATTTATTTGGCTAAATAACCGAAAGCCTTCAAGTCAAGTTGAATATAAAAACCTGATGCGAAACCGCAAGGATTTATACAATAGTGCTATACTGAAACACAGAACAAGACTTGCTTGATGTGGAAGTAGTAGGACTCGAACCTACATGTTCATTTAAGAAACGAGAGTTACAGTCTCGCGAGCCAACCAATTGCTCAATACTTCCAATTTTAATATTTTAAAGAACTTTTAATAAACTCCACCAGCGTCCTTGTCTGGTGGAGCAACTTCTTTTTAAAGTCTGATTCCAAAAGACTTCCTTTTAATTACCCTGCAAATATTACAGGTTGTTGCGCAATCTTTTTGCGTAGTAATAATTAATTTCATTTATTTTTCTTCTTTTTACACTTTTTCTTCTTCGCTTTGCTTTTAGACGGTTTTTTTTTAGGCTTTATTTTGCTTTTGTTTCTAGATATTTCTAAATCTATATAGCTTATAAAATCGTTATTAAATCCAAATTGCTTCGCTGTTTTAAGCGCTTTAATTGCCTTTTTGTTCTCTTGCTTTATTTCAAAAAGCCGACCTTGTTTCTCCCAAATACAACCTTTATCAACACCTTTTATGGTTAAGGCAAAATCGATTAGTTTTTGGGCTTCTTCTAAATCTTCATTATCTAGTAACACTTGAATGTACCTTGGATATACTTTTTGAAAATCCATATTGTTAGCTAAAGCTTCGGCATAATATTGCTTTGCTTTGTCGTAGTCGCCTAATTGCTCTGCCTGTAAACGTGCCATTAAGTATAAAGCATAAGCATTATCACTTTGGTAAGACAAGGCGTAATTTAGATTTTCTACAGTTTCTTCTAACTCATACGGATACGCATCTATAGCTTTAAGCACGTAGTTGTTTAACAAATTCGTGTCCATTGTTTTATTTTTGTTTTTTGATTTTAGACAATTATTAGAGCCACTCAAGATTGTGTCTTGAGCAACAAATAATATCTACTTATAACTGTTTTTGGAAATATGTTTAGCAGGCTTGCTAATGATTGGAAATAAAAAATCCGAAACAGTTTTTAACTTGCTTCGGATCTTTCATTTATAAAATTGAAAAGTTTATCTAACGATAATCACGAAGCATCACAAAAAGCATAATGCCTTTAGGATCGATTTGATATGTTATAAATAAACTCATAGTTTCTAATTTTTAATTCAACTTGATTTTGGTTGAAATGCGTTGCAAATATCTAAATTTATTTTCGACTTCTCCAAATTTATTTTTCTAAGCAGCTAAAATTTAGCTTCATAATACGAAGTATTATATTTTTTTGTTCCGTACTGTTCTCTTCAATTTGTTTCAACAGCTCTATGCTTTCTTCTATGCTTTTTGCAGATTCAAACGTAGTAATCACAGAAATAGCAATCCCTTTTAGCTTAATATCAATATCTTTTCTGCTAGTATATTCATCTTCAAAATATTCATATGAGTTATAAGAACAATAGACATCATAAAATTCCCAAAAAGGATTTAAGTCAGTGCAATAATCAAAATCGGAAATAATACCTACAACAGATTTTTTAATATTCTTAGAAGCTTCAGCGTTTTTTATTTTTATACAATTTTGTAGTAACTTAACAACTAACAGCTCTTCATCTGTGAAAATACTAGCCGTTATTTCTTTTAGCTCCTTTATCGATTTCGCTTCTCTATAATTGATATTGATTATGTTAAAAAATAAAGAATCTGCTTTTATTTTTTGATTTATATATTCAGAAGAATACAACCAATTTTCAAATTCAGAAACAGATATTTTCTCAGTTAACACATCAAATATTTTTAGTTTTAAAGCTTCCATAATTTTAATATTTGATACAAATTACTCACATGTATACGCAATCTTTTTGCGCACTAGATATTTTCTCATAAATTAGAAGAAATTTTTTTAGAAAATGGCTGTAAACAAAAATGCATTAATTCGATACAAAACAATAGATAAATGCCTTCAAAACAACTTTAAGCAATGGACGCTTAATGATTTAATTGAAGCTGTTTCTGATGCTTTGTACGACTATGAAGGTAAAAATATTGATGTCAGCAAACGTACAGTACAACTAGATCTACAAATGATGCGTAGTGACAAACTAGGCTACAATGCACCAATTGTAGTTTATAATAGAAAGTTTTATAAGTACGATGCCGACGATTATAGTATTACTAACAGCCCAATTTCTAATCAAGATTTAACCAAACTATCTGAGGCGGTTTCTTTCTTAAAACAGTTTCAGGGTTTCTCTCATTTTGATGAATTAGGCAGTATGGTTCAAAAACTAGAAAATCACGTTTATACACAGAAAACGCATGAAAAATCACTGATAGATTTTGAGAAAAATGAAAACTTAAAAGGCTTAAAACATTTAGATAAACTCTATCAGTATATTTTAAAGAAAGCAGCGATAGACATTACTTACCAATCCTTTAAAGCTAGACAAGAAAGCACATTTACATTTCATCCATATTTACTAAAAGAGTTCAGAAACCGCTGGTTTATTATTGGAAAAAGAAACAAGAATGAAGGCTTAATGAATTTAGCTTTAGATAGAATTATTGCTTTAAATAAAAGTGAAAATAGTTTTTTACCTGACGTAACATTTGACTCAGAAACCTATTATAAAGATGTTATTGGGGTTTCTGTAAGTCCGCATTTAGAACCAGACCCTGTATTGCTTTACGTGAATCACAAACATGCACCTTACGCTTTAACTAAGCCATTCCATCATTCGCAAAGAGAAGTAAGTCGCGATAATTATGGTGTAACAATCGCTTTAGACGTACAGCTTAATTTTGAACTTGAAAAAGAAATTTTAGGTCTAGGGGAAGGCGTAAAAGTAATTGCTCCCGAACGCTTAAAGCGAAATATAAAAGAGCGCTTGTATGATGCTGTAAATGCTTACGAAACTGAAATTAATGACAAAAACCTACAAACAATTGCAAAACGATTAGAACATAAAGGTTTTGGAATTCTAAACCATATCTACACCAAAAGAGACATTAGAAAACTAAAAACCAATCTTGATAGTTATATAAAAGAACATAACGAGCAAGCTTTTGGCATGCGTGAAGTATTAAAAAAAATCCCAAAATTAAAAGATGTTTTATTTAACAAAAATTTTAAAAAGCTAATTAAATCGATTGATAAAGATGTGTTTTTAACTAAAGCTATTTATTTTGATAAATCTCCAAAAGACAATTGGTATGTAACCTGGCATCAAGATGTCCCCATAAATGTCTTGGAAAAAATAGAGGTTGACGGTTTTAAATCATGGACTAATAAAAAAGGAGTCATAAGTGTTTGTCCTCCTGAAAATATTTCTAAAAACACTTTTGCGATGCGTATTCATTTGGATGATACTACAAATAAAAACGGGGCTTTAAAAGTGATTCCGGGATCACACAATAAACGTTTAAATGATGAAGAAATAAAGCTTATTCCTAATAATTCCATCCCTTTTATAAGCGAAATTGCTGCAGGCGGTGTTCAATTAATAAAACCGTTATTATTGCATGCTTCTTCTCCAACAACTGTTCAAAAACGTCGTCGAGTATTACATTTGGAGTTTTCTTCAATCGACTTACCTAATGGTTTAAAATATGCAGAACACCAAACCCTATAACACAAAAAAAGCACCCTAAAAAAGGGTGCTTACATTATATAACATAGATAAAATAATTATTGATTCATCTTTTTCATGGCATCAATAAAATCATCTAAATCCGTACCGCTACTAACTAAAGTTAATGCTTTATCCACAATATACTTTACATTATCAGCATGAAAACCAAGCCCTAAAGCTATTTTTCTAAGTAAAATCTCTTCGTGATCACCTTTAATATGATCCACATAAACCATACGTGCTAAATCATACAAACGCTCTAAACGACGATCGTAAGATGTTGGAGGGTTAATTGGGTGCGATTTATAATCCTCTAATATCAAGTTAAAGTCACCTTCACCAATATCCAAATTACGAGCTAATCGCTCTAAAAACGCTTGTTCCTCAACTGTAATCACGCCGTCATCCATTGCAATTCTTACAATTGCAGCAAAATGATCCTCATTACGCTTTTTAAAACCACTATCAAATAAATCTGAAAACGACATATCTTTTTTCTTTTTTTAGTGATGCAAACCTACATATTTTTTTTAATATTATAAACCGAAATTTTAAATATTTGGGCGTTACCACAAGGGTCGGGATTTCGGCAGTCGCTCTCTTCGAGGAGCTTCAACAAATGCCTCAATCCCTAACGCAGCAATCGCTACTTAAAAAACAATGTGAATTTACTGTAAACAACAGGCTTACTTTTTATAAAACCTTCGACCTACTTAGGTATTGTAAAGAAAAACGTGGTGCCTTTATGCACTTCAGATTCAAACCAAATTTGACCGCCTAAAGACTCAACTATTTTTTTACAAAAAGACAAACCAATACCTGTGCCCTCATATTCTTCACGAGAATGTAGCCTCTGGAAAATAGAGAAAACTTTACTTTTATGCTTTTGAGAAATACCAATACCATTATCTGCTACCTCAAATTGCCAAAAATTTTTATTCTGTGGACCGTATATTACGGTTTTAAAACTAATAACCACCTCAGGATCTACATCTGCTTTTTTAAATTTAATAGCATTATTTATTAAATTCTGAAAAACTCCTCTAAGCTCAACCTTACTACCCAAAACAGTCGGTAAATTTCCGTAGGTTACTTTGGCATTAAAGCGCGCAATAGCATTCGCAATATCCAACGTTATTTCACCTAACAGATCATTACAATCAATCTCGGTTTTCTCTTTAGATTTCCCCAATTTAGAATACTCCAGCAAATCGTCTATTTGGGTTCTCATACGCTCGCTAGATTTATCTATAAACTCCATGCTCATCATCGCATCATCATCGAGTTTTTCTTTATAATCATCTTTTAGTAAAGCAATAAGTCCAGAAATTGTTGCCAAAGGCTCTTTTAAATCATGACTTGTAATATACGCGAACTCTTCTAATTCTTTATTCTTAGAAGCTAAAGTAAAAGACTGGCTATATATTGTGTTGTTCTTCTCCTTTAAAACAGTATTTAATCGCTTTGTAGCATGGTAATTTCTCAATATCACCCAAACCAATATTACAGCAAAAAGCACCAATGCTAATAATAGATAATTAATTGTGCGCTGTGTACTCAGCTTTTCATTAATTTCTTTAGCTATCACTTCCTTATCAAGTATATCTTCTCTTTGTTTAACAAGAATAACGTGTTGTTTTTCTATTTCGCTATTACTTAGCGCTATTTGTTCCTGCTTAGTTTTTAGTGAATCTACTTGCTTTAAAATGCGTTGTTCTAGCTCGCTTTCAATAATTAATTTATCGGAGTATTTTTTATTTTGAAGTTCAGAAAGAGAGATGAGCTCCTTAATTTCATTTTTTTGATTAGCTAAAGATTTGTTTTTATTTTTTAGCAGATTTTCTTTATCACCTATGGTTTGTTTTTGACCTTTAATTTCCTCATCCTTAAGTTTAACACTCCCCTCTACTTCAGATAGTTTATCTTTGGTTTCAGCCAGAGTATTTTCAGCATTTTGGAACAACTGTTTCCATTTTTCTATAGACGAAATAGCATTTTCACGAAGATTATAGTGTGCAGCAATATTACTGCGTCGCATAAGTTTCTCGTTAATTTCATATTGAAAATCATTACCTACATTAACGATATTAATCATAGAAGAATTAAACGGATAATTCTCTGTAATAAGCAAAGTATTACTGCTCGCTATTTTATTTAAAACATACAAAATATCAAAATTCTTATCATAATTAGTGTAAACAACATCTACGTTTTCAATATCTTTTACACTACCAAAACTAACCACTTTAACTGGCTTATTTTTAATTTGTCTTTTTTGCGCTAAGCTTTTTAAATCTATAATAGTGCGGTCTTTACCCAAAACCCCAATAACAAAATTTGGGTCTGCATGCGTATCACCATAAAGTGTTTGTTCTGCAACATTAAATATAACAATAGCGCGCTTAACTCGTTTTACCTGCTCGTTATCTGTGTTTTGAGCATATGCTTGCATAGCCATTAGGCACAACAGCATTAAAGCATATTTTATTAAAACATTAGATTTCATAACATTATAAACGTAACAATATTTTGGCAAATACGTTGGCGCCGTTTACACCAAATTGCTGCACACGCCTACTGTAAACCAAACTTCCATTCACCATATTAGCCGAGTGTGTATGCTTGTTTGGGTATACATCAAAAATATTATTACACCCAACTGTTGCTTGTAGCCAATTCTCGTAATTATAAGTTACATACAAATCGGTTACAAACTTTGGATCGAATTTTTGATCGCGAGTTTCAACATTACCCGTAAACTCATTAAACTCCCAATTACTTGAATCACCATCATCTGGGTGAATATACATTACGCTTCCAAAATAAGTACCCACTAAATTGAATTTAAAATCATTAATTTCATAATTCAAATACGAGTTTATCTTCACTTTTGGTTGAGCAGACTCTATTCTAGAACGCTCTTCTCTGTTAAATAAAGATTCAATATCACTATCTACAATATTACTTCTATTTACTTTAGTCACTTTGGTTTCAGTAAAATTAGCCGAAACCTTTCCGCTTAATTTACCTGCTCCTATTTGATTTTTGTAATGGAAAGACATTTCTACACCATTAGTTCTTGAATCTATTGCATTGGCAAAAAACTGAGCAGCCGTAACATTAAACGGCGCCAATAAATCTTCGTAACCCTCATCAAACTGTCCTGATAGCACAATTCGATCTTCAATATTGATATTATAATAATCAAAAGAAAGCGTGTATTTATTTTCTATTTTAGTACTTAAACCAAGGCTAAAATGTTTTGATAATTCTGGTTTAAGCTTGCTTACCTCAAAAGCATCGGTTACCAAAGTACTTTCATGGTTAAACGTACCAACCTGACTAATATCCCCATCAAAAAACTGTGTGCTAATTTTTTGAAAAAACACTTGATGCATAGATGGTGCTCTAAAACCTGTAGAATAACTAGACCTCAACGAAGTCTTTTTACCAAACTTATATCGAGCAGAAAGTTTCCAAAGCGAGTTTTCTCCAAAATCGTTGTTAGACTCATATCGAAATGCTCCTTTTATAAGCATCGGCTCAATAGGCTTCAATTCAACATCTACATACCCAGAAGCATTAGAGCGGTAACGAATAAGCTCATCTTGTGGTTGTATACCAGGAAATACTTGAGCCCCAATAATTTTAGGTCTTAACTCTCCATTTTCATCTTCATACATTACATCTCCATTAATATACGAATCTTCTTCGCCAGAAATAATCTCGTAACGCTCCACACGTAGTTCTCCCCCAAAGGCCAAGTTAAGGCCATACATAACATCAAAAGGTCTGCTAAAATCTAAATTAGTGGTGTTAAGTTCGTATTGATAACCACCAGATTTAAACGTTCTAGGCGAAATAACACCAAGCGATGCATTGTTAGAATTATTAACCGTAAAGTCGACACTATTAGACCCCATGGAATGACTAAAATCTATATCCCAACCATTTTTTTCACCTCGAATCCCAAAGGTAACAGCGTCATCTTGAATGTTTGTTAATATTTCTGGTGAAAATCCATTTGGATGAAGTTCTTCTACAACACGATCGATTTCTCCAGGAAAACGATAAAACCCTTTTGAAGTTCCTTCTCTAGAATTACGACCACCAAAAAAGTAAAGATTAGCTTTATCAAAAAGTGATAATTCGCCATTAAAAGCCAAAGCCGAGTTTCTAGTTGCAGCACTACCAACTTCCATCACTTGTTGATTTTTATAACCTGTTTGAGAGAAAAAATCGTTGTCTTCTATCAATTGTCTATCCAAAACATCATCATTATCAACATAAACATTTCCGGTATAGTTGCCTGCTCTATTTGTAGCTCCTCTATCTCTAAACTCTCCCGTAATATTTATAAAACCTGTATTACCTATTTTTAAACCAAAATTCCCACTAAAATAATGGTTCACACCATCTTTTTCTGTATTGATTTTAGTTCCTGTATCAATATCGATAACATCGGTTTGTTTCTTTAAAACAATATTAATAACTCCTGCAATAGCATCAGATCCGTACTGAGAAGTCGCGCCATCTCTCAAAATTTCAATATGATCGATAGAAGATACCGGTATCGCATTAAAATCCGTACCCACACTACCTCTACCAATAGTATTATTTACATTTAACATAGACGATGTATGGCGACGCTTTCCGTTTATTAAAACCAAAAGTTGATCTGGTCCTAAACCTCGTAAAGTTGCCGGATCGATATGGTCTGTTCCATCAGAAACCGTTTGTTGCGTAGAATGAAATGATGGCACTAAAAACTGCAGCAATTCACCTAACTCAAAATGAGATGAATTACTTATTTCTTCGGGTGTTATAATCTCAATAGGCACTGTAGTTTCTAAAGCAGATTGTGGTTTAGAACGCGTTCCTAAAGACACCGGTTCATCTGCAGAAAACCCCGTTTCTAAACGAAAATCAGTAGTAAAACTATCTCCAACCTTTAACGAAACGGACTTACTGTTACTATTATACATGATGAAAGATGCTGTTATAACATAATCTCCTTCTTCAAGTTCTAGTTTAAAATTACCATTTATGTTGGTGGTTGTTTGTACCTCGTAACCTTCAACACTAATTAAAGCTCCTGGCAAAGCACCAAAAGCATCTGAAACATTTCCTTGTACAGACGCTCTATTTTGCGCACAAATAGTAATGCTAGCAAATAAGCATATTAATAGAATTATTCTTTTTTCCATGTGGACTACTTCTCAAAATTCAAAGCTTCATCTAAAAGAGTTACAGACAATGGTTTGTTAATATAACCATTTATAAAGCAAGAAGCCTTTGCTTTTTCTTGATCATTTGGGTTGGATGATGTGGTTAACATAATAATCTTAATGCTAGAAGTAAATTCTTTATCTAATTTACTATATTCTTCTATAAACTCCCAACCATTCATTGCAGGCATATTAATATCAAGAAAAATAACCTCTGGTTTTTCAACTAAACCATCCATCGCTTTTTGTAGATAAGCCAACGCATCAGCTCCACTATTAACAGACTTTATAGAATTAAATGTGTTATGTTTTTTTACTATTTTTTCGTTATAAAAATTAGTAAACTTATCATCATCGATAAGCAGCGTAGATTGGTAAGGGACCATTGAGAGTTTTTTGCTATTTTTTTTTGAAAATTCTCATCTTATTCAGATAAAAAATGCAAATTACTCAATATGTCCTTAACTTTCTAAAGATTTCATTAAAAAATACAAAAGAGTCTAATTTTAAAAACATATTAAAACCTATCTTTGCTCTCGTAAAACCCTAATTACGTGAGTAAATCTATCCTCTCGCAAACATATTTACAGACTTTGCAAAAGCAGAATCTGCAAAATGCTGTTGCCAAAAGTGAAAACAAAATACATCTTACAGGCTTAGTAGGCTCTTCGTTATCCTTTATAATATCAAGTATTTTCAAGGAATCGGATAAACCTTTTCTTATTGTTTTTGATGATAAAGAAGAAGCCGCCTTTTACCTAAACGATTTAGAGCAGCTTTGCAATGATAAAGATGTGCTGTTCTATCCAGGAAGTTATCGCAGACCCTACGAAATAGAAGAAACCGATAACGCTAACGTACTTTTACGCGCCGAAGTTTTAAACCGTATAAACTCACAAAAAAAACCGGCTATAATTGTTACTTATCCTGATGCCCTTTTTGAGCAGGTAGTTACCAGAAAAGAACTGGAACGCAACACTTTAAAAGTAGCAGTAAACGATAATTTATCAATTACTTTTGTAAACGAAGTTCTTTTTGAATATCAATTTAAACGAGTAGACTTTGTTACCGAACCTGGTGAATTCTCTGTACGTGGTGGTATTATTGATGTGTTTTCATTTTCTAATGACGAGCCTTATCGTATTGAGTTTTTTGGAGATGAAGTTGATAGCATTAGAACTTTTGATGTAGAAACACAGCTTTCCATAAATCAAATAAAAAAGATAAACGTTATTCCAAACGTTGCCAATAAACTTTTAGAAGAAAAAAGACAAAGTTTTCTAAAATACGTTGCACAGAAAACAGTAGTTTGCTTAAAAAATGCGGACTTACTTTTTTCTAGAATCGATGATTTTTACAACAAAGCAGAAATCGCTTATAGAAATTTATCTTCAGAAATAAAACAAGCCAAACCAAACGAGCTTTTTTGTAATTCAACCTTATTAAAAAAGCAATTACTCGATTTTTCAATTATTGAATTTGGTAGCACGTCTATAATGACGAAAATTGGTAGCGTTGTACAAAAAGTAGAATTCAAAACCACACCGCAACCATCTTTTAATAAGAAATTCGATTTATTAATTGAAGACTTAAACAGCAACCACAACAAGGGTTACACCAATTATATTGCATGTGTAAGCGAACAGCAGGCCAAACGTTTTCATGATATTTTTGACGATGTTGAAGGCGAGGTATCTTACCAAACTATTGTGCTTTCACTACACCAAGGTTTTATAGACCATGACACCAAAATAGTTTGCTATACAGACCATCAAATTTTTGAACGTTACCATAAGTTTAATGTTAAAAACGGTTACGCAAAAAAGCAAGCCATTACTTTAAAAGAGCTTACAAATCTAGATATTGGCGATTATGTAACACATATAGACCATGGTATTGGACGTTTTGGTGGACTTCAAAAAATTGATGTTGAAGGCAAAAAACAAGAAGCCATTAAATTGGTTTATGGAGAACGCGATGTCCTTTATTTAAGCATCCATTCCCTACATAAAATCACCAAATTTAATGGTAAAGACGGAAAACCGCCTAAAATTTACAAGCTAGGCAGCACAGCCTGGAAAACCTTAAAACAAAAAACTAAAGCACGTGTTAAGCACGTTGCTTTCAACTTAATAAAACTTTACGCTAAGCGGAAAACAGAAAAAGGCTATCAATACAATCCTGATAGCTACATGCAACACGAACTGGAAGCTTCTTTTATTTATGAAGATACCCCAGACCAAAGTAGTGCCACCGCAGATATAAAAGTCGATATGGAAAGCGAACGCCCAATGGATCGTTTAGTATGTGGCGATGTTGGTTTTGGTAAAACGGAAGTAGCTATTCGTGCCGCTTTTAAAGCCGTAGACAACGGCAAACAAGTCGCTGTTTTAGTACCAACAACCATTTTAGCTTATCAGCATGCAAAAACATTCCGCGAGCGTTTAAAAGACTTCCCTGTAACAGTAGATTATGTTAACCGTTTTAGAACAGCTAAAGAAAAACGCACCACTCTAGAAGGTTTAGAAAAAGGTAGTGTAGATATTATTATCGGCACACACCAACTTGTAAATAAAAACGTGAAATTTAAAGACCTTGGTTTATTAATTGTAGATGAAGAACAAAAATTTGGCGTTGCTGTAAAAGAAAAACTAAAAACATTAAAAGACAATGTTGATGTATTAACATTAACCGCTACACCTATACCGCGTACTTTACAATTTAGCTTAATGGCTGCCCGAGATTTATCGGTTATTACAACACCACCACCAAACCGATATCCTATTGAAAGTAATGTTATTCGTTTTAATGAAGAAGATATTCGTGATGCGGTGAGTTATGAAATTGAACGCGGCGGACAAATTTTCTTCATTCATAATAGAATAGAAAACATAAAAGAAGTTGCTGGCCTTATTCAGCGTTTAGTTCCCGATGCTAAAATCGGTATTGGTCATGGGCAATTAGACGGCAAAAAGCTGGAACAACTTATGCTTTCTTTTATGGATGGCGAGTTTGATGTTCTGGTAAGCACAACCATTATTGAAAGTGGTTTAGATGTTCCAAATGCCAACACCATTTTTATAAACAATGCCAATAATTTTGGTTTAAGTGATTTACACCAAATGCGTGGTCGTGTAGGTCGAAGCAATAAAAAAGCTTTTTGCTATTTTATTACACCAGAATATTCTGCAATGACGGACGATGCCAGAAAACGTATTACCGCATTAGAGCAATTTACAGAGCTTGGTAGCGGATTTAATATAGCCATGAAAGATTTAGAAATTCGTGGTGCTGGAGATTTATTAGGCGGCGAACAAAGTGGTTTTATAAATGAAATAGGGTTTGATACCTATCAAAAAATATTAAGCGAAGCCATAGAAGAACTTAAAGAAAACGAATTTAAGGATTTATATGATGAACCTGAGGAAGATCGCGTTTACGTTAAAGATGTTACTATCGACACCGATTTCGAACTACTTTTCCCAGACGATTATGTAAATAACATCGCAGAAAGATTAAGCTTATATACACAGCTAAATAATTTGAAAACCGAAGCTGAATTGCATACTTTTGAAACAGAATTAGTCGATCGTTTTGGAGAATTACCAATACAAGTGACCGATTTATTAAATAGTGTCCAAATAAAGTGGTTAGCAACCAAAATTGGTTTCGAAAAAGTAGTTATGAAACAAGGTAAACTTATTGGTTATTTTATTAACGACCAACAAAGTAACTTTTATCAAAGCTCTGGTTTTACTAAAGTTTTACAATTTGTTCAAAAAAATCCAGGAGCAGGTAAAATAAAAGAAAAACAAACTCGAAACGGATTAAGGTTAATGCTAACTTTCGAAAAAATAAAAACCGTAAAACAAGCACTAAGCGCTTTACAACCTATTGTGGCTTAATTCTTGTTTCATTTAAATTAAAATATATCATATCTTCAATAAGAAGAAAACAAATACATCCAAAACCGTGAAACGCTTATTATTTCTTATTACCCTCATACCAAGTATTTTATTAGCACAACACAGCATTAAAGGCACGTTCTCACCTGCCAAAGAATACAATTTTGCTCTACTTTACAAGGTAACTCCAACATTATCGGAATATATTTCGAACACCGAAATAGATAAAGAAACTGGTGGTTTTGAGTTTCAACTCGATTCTACAAGAACAAAAGGTATGTATCGTGTAGTTTACGCTATACCTCAAGAAGATTATAATTTCGATATTATTTACAACGGAAAAGAAGATATTGAATTAACCTTTAATTCTGAAACTGGCGTTACTTTCAAAAAATCTTCCGAGAACAAATTACTGGCATCTTACACCAATAGCATGTCTATGGTTACGCAAAGTATTGGGAATTATTTTAGAGAAGAAAGCAAAAACACCAAAGCTTTAAAGTCGATATTTAAAACACAACAAGAAACACAAGAAAACTTTGAGAAAGCAGCAGAAGGCATGATGGCTTTAGATTTTATAAAAGCCAACCAACCTTATGTTCCAACCGAATTTGAAGACTTAAAAACCTATATAAACAACTTAAGAGTACATTATTTCGACCATATAAACTTCAACAGTAAAGCACTACAGAGCTCTAATTTTTTAGAAGAAAAAATGCTAAATTATGTTTTCGGAATGTCTTCTGAAATTGAAGATGAAGCTACAGTTTACAAAAATAACATTGATGTTTTTCATGACGTTTTAAAAACAACACCACAAGGTGTAAAACGTATTTTATTAGTCGATTTATGGCAACAAATGGCAGACTTGGGTTTTGAGTCGGTTGCTAACTATATTTCAGATAAATATTTAATGCCGGTTGCAAAATCGCTAAATGATAAAGATTTAATCGATGGATTAACTCTATTTAAAAACACATCAATAGGTAGAAAAGCACCAGATTTCACATTAGAAATAAAGAAAGATAAAGCCTTAGTTAAAACACAATTAAGCGCACTAAACGTAGCACAAAAATACATTGTAGTTTTCTGGAGTAGCACATGCTCACATTGTTTAGATGAAATTCCTCAATTACACAGTTTCGTGAATACTTTAGAAAAAGGTGACGTAAAAGTAATTGCTGTAGGCTTAGAAGACGATCCATACAAATGGAAAGACCTAACCTATACTTACACTAGCTTTATTCATGTTTATGGTGAAGGCCGTTGGGAAAATAAAATTGGAAACGACTACGGCGTAACATCAACACCAACATATTTCATTTTAGATAAAGACAAAAAATTCATTTCAAAACCAGAAGATTTTAAAGCTTTAAAAGCCTTTTTTGGAGAAGAAGCTGAGGAAGAATAAATCAGCTTTTAAAAGTGGTAAAAAGCACCTTCTAAGTGCTCAATACTGAAATCTTTTCCTTGCTTTACAATAGCAACAACATCAAAACGAACTTCTACATCGAGATCGTTTGCAATCACGTATGCATCAATAGCTTTTACTAAACGTTGAATCTGTTTTGGTTTTACAAAATCTTGAGGATTTCCGAAGTTATTAGTAGACCTTGTTTTAACTTCTACAACCGCCAGAACATCTTCTTTTTTCGCAATAATATCAACTTCCGCCTTTTGGTATCGGTAATTACGCGCCACAATAGCATATCCGTTTTTCAACAGAAAATCGACAGCTAACTGCTCTCCTTTTTTACCGAGTTCATTGTGTTTTGCCATGGCATCAAAGTTTATTTATCCTCTAAACAAGAAGAAATCATCTTTCATATCTTCAATTTGAGCATCTTCATTAGTGATAATATAATCAATTGCTTTAGATGTAAAAGCATCGCCTTTTTCCGTTAAGGACACAATGTTTTTTTCAAACTGAATCATATTGTTTTTAAGTGCCAAATCTAATACCGTTTTAGAACGCACTTTTTGCCAATTAATATGTTCGTTAAGGTGATTTACATGGCGTTCGCGCTCTTCTGTATGGTTTTTTAAATGAAGAAGAAACGTTAATAACGATACTTCTGTACGCTGTTGCTTTTCTCTATAAATTACAGCAATAACACCTTTACTTGGCGCAAACAAATAAACAGCCAAAAACAACAAACCGAGCATGGTTGTTATAGATCCTGCAATGGAAGCATCAAGAAAATGCGCTAACCAATATCCAGAAATCGCACTAAATACACCAAAGCAAATGGCTAAAACAAGCATGCGTTTTAAATTATTAGTCAGTAAATAAGCCGTAGCCGCAGGAGAAATCATGAGAGCAACCACCAAAATAGCTCCAACAGCATCGAAAGCACCAACGGTAGTTATAGACGATACCGTCATTAATCCATAATGTATAACTGCCGGAGAAAACCCTAACGAAGCCGCTAAACCAGCATCAAAGGTGCTTACTTTTAATTCTTTAAAAAAAGCAACTAACAAAGCAATGGTTATTAATAAAATAACACCAATAACCCATAAAGATTTTGGTCCAACATCAACACCCGAAACTATAAATCTATCAAAAGGCGTAAAGGCAAGTTCGCCAAGTAAAACGGCATCGATATCTAAATGGACATCGTTAGCGTTTTTAGCAATCATGATAACACCAATACTAAATAAAATAGGGAACACTAAACCAATAGCGGTATCTTCTTTTACTAACCCAGTTTTTTGAATATACTCTACCAAAACAACTGTAATAATTCCTGTTAAAGCAGCCAATAATATAAGTAATGGTGAATTTAAATCTTGCGTAATAAAGAAGCCAACAACAATTCCTGGTAAAATAGAATGACTAATAGCATCACTAATCATGGCCATTTTTCTAAGTACCAAAAACGTTCCAGGAATGGCACATGCAATGGCTACCAAACTAGCAATAAGCTGTATTTCAATTTGTGCGTTACTCATCATTATCGTTTTGTTGATTATACAAATTAGATGCTGTTTTATATCCTTCTTCCGTTAAGCTCCATTTTTTTCCTTTAAGGGTAACGTAATGTTTATCGACTAATTTCTGGAGCGTTCCTTTTGTATAACCTTGAAAATTATTTAAAATTTTAATGGTATGCGGATGAGAGATATTATCATGTGTTTCCGCAATATGAAACATGAAAGCTAAAGTTTTATGCAGCTCTAAATCTCGACGGTTTTTAATAAATCGAATTTGTTTAAAAAGTAATCCACGACTTGGCGAAAATATAAACGACACCAAAACAAAAACACCAGCAACAATAACAATGACTGGGCCTGTAGATAAATTGTTTTGACTAGAACTAATAGCTGTTCCAAAAACTCCTGAAAAAGCACCAAAAATAGCGGCTAAAAACACCATAAGCCCTAAGCTATTTGTCCATTGGCGTGCAGCAGCAGCAGGTGCTAAAAGCATAGCACTCATAAGTACAACACCAACCGTTTGCAAGCCTAAAACAATTGCTAAAACAATAAAAGTTGTAATTAATATATCGATAAACTTAGTGTTAAAACCAAGTGTTTTAGTGTAATCGGCATCGAAAAGCAGTATTTTAAACTCTTTCCAAAAAAGTAATAAAACAAATAAACACACACCGGTTACAATAGCCATTAACCAAACATCGCTCTCCACTAAAGTTGCTGCCTGACCAAATAGATACTTATCTAAACCAGCCTGATTAGCATTAGGTTGTTTTTGAATAAAAGTTAAAAGCAACATACCGAAACCAAAAAACAAAGATAAAATTAAGCCTAAAGCCGTATCGGATTTTAAATGTGTTTTCTTGATAATACTTCTAATCCAAAAAGTTCCTAAAAGTCCACTAACCAAAGCTCCTAAAAGTAATACATTGCTATCTTTTGCGCCTGTAATTAAAAAAGCAATCGCAATACCTGGCAAGGCTGCATGCGAAATAGCATCGCCCAAAAGACTCTGTTTTCTTAAAACTGCAAAGCTACCAAGCATACCGGTAACAGCGCCAAGAATAGCCGTACCAAGAGTTATGGTTCTAAGTGTATAATCTGTAAAGACTAGATTAAAATATTCTGTTATGTCCATTTCTATTATATTGAACGCGTTGTTTTTTGTTGCAACAAGCCTTATAAACTATAATTATTCCTGAATACTCACTTTATAATTTATACCATAGGTTTTCGTTAAATTATCGTCGTTAAAAATATCCTTAACGGGACCTGTGGCAATTTTTTTCACGTTTAAAAAGGTAACCCAATCGAAATACTCAGGAACAGTTTGTAAATCGTGGTGCACTACAACCACCGTTTTACCAGCTTTTCGAAGTTCTTTCAAAATATTGATTATCGCAATTTCGGTAGTAGCATCTACACCTTGAAACGGCTCGTCCATAAAATAGATGGATGCATTTTGTACCAAAGCCCGTGCTAAAAATATACGTTGTTGCTGCCCGCCGGAAAGTTGACTAATTTGCCTGTTTTTAAAAGCAAGCATACCAACTTTTTCCAATGCTTCTAAAGATTCTTTTTTTTCTTTTAGACCAGGACGTTTAATCCAACCTAAACTCCCATAAGTCCCCATGGTTACAACATCTAAAGCCGTAGTCGGAAAATCCCAATCTACACTTCCTTTTTGTGGCACATAGGCTACTAAATGACGTTGTTTTTCGTAGCTCTTGCCAAAAATAGACACACTACCTGCAATAGGTTTCAAAATCCCTAAAATAGATTTTATAAGCGTGGATTTCCCTGCACCATTTGGACCAACAATAGCCATAAGCACACCTTCGGGGATTTCTAAATCAATATCCCAAAGTACGGGTTTGTAGTTATACGCTACCGTTAAATCGTCAACCTGAACTGCTATATTTTTTTTCATGTGTTTTCAATTTTATAATAATCACTCCATGATCTAAATCTACCTACAAACATTTTTAGGTAATTTTCTGTGAGGAAAATATTAGACCAATCGAATCGTTGAGCCTGAACGCCAAGATAGAACACAAAAACCGCAAGTCCAGCTTTTGGCAATAGTTGTAATTCTTTTTCTGGTATTGTATTTACGCTCTGATAGCCTTTTAAAAAGCTTTCCTTTTTTATTTCGTATTCTTTTTTATCTATTTCTATATGAAACAGTTGCTTACAAAAATAACCAATATCCAAAATTTGTGATCCGTTGCCACAAAAATCAAAATCGAAAATGGTTATCTCTGTTTGGTTTGCAATACTCATATTATCATACCAAATATCTAAATGCACCACACCTTTTCGAGTGTTTTCAAACTCGGAATCTTCGAAAAACCCTTCTATAGATTTCACAAATTCCATCTCTGGTAAAGCCTCTGAAAAGTATGATTTTAATTTTTGATATGGTAATTCTAAAAGTGATTTTTTGTTATAAGTAATCCGCTCGATAATTTGGTCTTGGCTGGCATGGTGTATTTTACTCATTAATTCGCCAATAGCGTAACACATATCTGTATTTAAAAACCGAATTTTATCGCCTTCTGCAAACGAAAACAGTACAGCATACCGAATACCTTCGGGTGCCTTTACTGTTTGTATATACGTTTTGTTTTTATCTAAAACCGGCACAGAAATACCTAAACCGTTACTTTTTAGTTTGTTTAAAAGTGTTAGCTCTTCGGTTATTTCGGTTTTAGAACGCCAATTGTAACAGTAAACCCGAAGCACATATTTTGTTTTTCCGTTGGAAATAAAATAGGTGTGATTCATTCCTGTTCTAAACAACGTGCACACGTAGCTCATATCTAGCCCGTATTGTTCTTTTGTAAATTCCCCAAGAGCTTCCGCAGATAGGGTTGATGTTGTAACAGGAAATGTATTCATGTTTTTTTTTACGGTTTTGAGCCTATGCCTAAACTTTACTGATTCCTTTTTTGAATTACGTTTTACACTTGCTTTTGCGGATGATTTAGCCCTGATAGCAGCGGTATCCTTTTTTTTGAAAACTCACTTTACTGTATGCACCAACTCTAATTTAATAACTTTATCAAAGCTGTAAAAACTAGCTTTCACTAAAAAAAAGATATAGCGAATAGCAGGATTGGCTTCTAATAAAAAACTTATTTCAAAGCGTTAACTATAGTGTTTACATTATACTTAAACATACCGATATACGTGCCTTCGGGAGTTCCTGGAGTACCAAGCGCATCGGAATAAAGAGACCCACCAATATCGACGTTGTGATCTTTAGAATTTACAGCAGCTTGCAGCGCCTCAATGGTGCGTTTAGGCACCGAACTTTCTATAAAAATGGCTTTAATTTTGTTTTCTATAATGAAGGCAGACAGGTTTTGAACATCTTGCACACCGGCTTCGGTTGCTGTTGAAATACCTTGCAGTCCGCGTACTTGAAAACCATAGGCTTTACCAAAATAATTAAAGGCATCGTGTGCGGTTACTAAAATACGTTTGTTTTTTGGAAGCGTTTCGATAGTACTTTTTAAAGTAGTTTGTAACGCTTTTAACTCCACGATATACTTGGCGCTATTGGCTTGAAATATATCTTTTTTCTCAGGAAGTGCTTCGGATAATTTATCGGCTACAAATTGGGTGATTTGAATCCAATATTCGGTATTAAACCAAATGTGTGGATCGTAATTTGATGCAAAATACTCTGAACCAATTAGTGTTTTTTCGTCGATAGCATCGGAAAGCGCTACCGTTTTAATGTTTCGCATTTTTTCGAAAATCTCTACGAGCTTACCTTCTAAGTGCAGACCATTGTAAAAAATAATATCGGCACCAGACAACTTACTTACATCGCCTTCACTGGCTTTATAAAGGTGCGGATCTACACCGCTCCCCATTAACCCTTGTACATTTACCTCATCGCCAGCTACGTTTTTAACCAAATCGGTTATCATGGATGTGGTGGTAACAATATTTAGTTTTTGGTTGGCTTTTTTATCTGTTTTGCAGCTAAAAACAATTAAGCTAACAAAAAGTATGTAGATGTATTTTTTCATGAATTTTAATTTTTGTGAAATTACTAAAAAGCAATTAATTATTTCAATGAATATCTTAAACCTAAAAAGGCTCTAATTCCTTGGTTTGGTGCGTAAACATAAGTTGGATCGAAAGTTAGTCCGTAAGGGTTATCTGGAGTAACTTGTGCGTTGCCATTGTTATCGAAAGTGACGTCTTTATCAAACGGATCATTTGAGCGAGCAATAATAAATGGATTACCTTTATTTGGCGTCCAGTTTAATAGGTTTTTAACACCGCCATAAATTTCTAAATTTTCGAGACCATCGAAAGTTAATTGTATATTTTGAATACTCCAAACGGGTGAGTTTTGGCTTCTAGGATCTAAATCGCTCAATAAAGGCAAGCGCATAGGGCCATAAATATTACCGGTATAATCTACCGACAGATTATATTTATAATTTTTATAGGTTGCCGCCCAGGTTCCGGTAAAACGCTCAGTAAGTATTTGGCGTTCTTTTATACCATTTTCTGTTTGCGACACATCTTGAAATGTACCACCAACAAGAAGTTTAACACCGCTTGTTATTATAGCGTCTAAGTTAATGCTTACTCCTTTTGTTACTGCTTTACCATCTAAATTATCGTATATAATTTGATTTGGGTTAGTATCATAATCTGGTAAAATTAAGTTTGAAAAATGCGTATACCATGTCGATACATCTAAACCTATGATAGACCCAGATTTTGTGTAGAATTTTTTAAGATAATTCAGGTTTATATTAACAGAGCGTTCTGGTTTTAATGCTTCGGCAATTACAACATCTCTGGCTCCGGTAAGTGCCGCATGCTCTTCAGTAAAAATATTAACAACTCTAAAACCTGTTCCGGCATTTACCCTAAAAACATCATCTGGTGTTGGCTTAAATTTATACGCAATTCGTGGCGTGAATATATTGCCGTGTCTTTTATCGTAATCGTAACGCGCACCTAATAGTAAGGTGTTTTTTTCGCTTATTTTTATTTCATCTTGCGCAAAAATAGAAGGTATAACCACCTCGTCGGCACCTAATGTAGCGGGTGTACTATCGTTATAATAATTATATCTAGCCGCAGCTCCAAAAAGCAAATCGTGATTTTTAAGAGATTTATCCCAAGTAAATTGACCGAAACCTATTTTTTGTTGCGCTAGAAACGCTGTATCACCATAAACTGAATTTTGGTCGTGATCTGTATATGAAAATTGAAACATCACCTTTTCTTTAATTGGTAATTGATATTTACCTAAAAGCTCCCCGCGCTTGGTATAAATACTTTCTCCGTAGATTTCATTTCCGCCTCTATAATCGGAATTCCATTGCATTTCCCCACCCCATCGATCTTCGTAAAAAACACGACCAGCTAAAGATAAAACTCTGTTTTCTTTACGTTTAAAATTCCATTTTTGGAAAACTGATATTCTATTCTGAAGCGTTAAATCTGTAAAATTATCACCATTATTATCTATAGGATTATTGTAGTTAAAGTAGTTAACACCAAAAAGTAAGTTGGCTTTTTTTCCAACTCTAGTATTAAAACCTAAATCTAAATTAACCTCTCCCCAACCTGTTGCGTAGCTATCCGCAAAGAAACGCGGTGCATTTTCGGGTAACTTAGTAATAATATTAATTAAACCTCCAACAGCCTCACTTCCATAAAGAGATGATGCAGGACCTTTAACAATTTCAATTTGTTCTATTAAAGAATTTGGAATTCCAGATAAACCATAAACCGTAGAAAGCCCACTTACAATTGGCATACCATCTATTAAAACTAAAGTATACGGACCTTCTAAACCATTAATATGAATATCTCCCGTATTACAAACATTGCAATTTATTTGAGGGCGTACACCATTTACGTTCTGTAGCGCTTCGAAAATATTTGGCGTCGGATTCTTCTTTAAAAAAGTAGTAGAATACACTTCTACAGGCACTGGGCTATCTAATCTAGAAACAGCTTTTAGAGTTCCTGTTACTACGATCTCATCTAATAATTCAGATTCCGGCAAGTTAAAATTGATAGTTACATCTTTTGATTCGGACACCGTTATGCTTCTTCTTTGTGTTTGATAACCTGTAAACGAGGCGATGATAGTATATTTTCCTGGTGAAACATTTTTAAAGCTAAACACACCGTTATCATTAGAAACCGCACCTTTCTGAGTTCCTTTTAAATACACATTTACATACGGTAACGCATCTCCATTTGTAGATGTTTTGCCTGTTACGGTTTGTGCGCTTACCACATAACTTAACAGACATAAAATTACAAATATTAGATTCCTCATGTTTTTAATTTTTGACAAATATAAAAATATTTTTAGATAAGTCTAAAAATATTTTTAAAGTTTTAATTATTATATATTTGTGACATCTCTAAAAAAAGCATCATGGTTACCCTTACGGAAGAAAATTACATCAAAGCTATTTACCATTTAGGCAAGCAAGGCGAAAACAACGTTAGCACAAATGCCATTGCTAAAGAAATGGAGACTAAAGCCTCTTCCGTCTCTGATATGGTGAAAAAACTTTCTGAAAAAGGCTATGCTGATTATAAAAAATACCAAGGTGTTACTTTAACGAAAGAAGGAAAACTTATCGCCGTTAACATTGTTAGGAAACACAGGCTATGGGAGGTCTTTTTATCTGAAAAATTAAACTTCTCCTGGGATGAAATACATGATGTTGCAGAACAACTAGAGCATATAAAATCAGAGAAACTTATTAAGCAATTAGATGCATTCTTAGATTACCCATCTCACGATCCGCATGGTGACCCGATTCCGGATGAGAATGGAAGAATACAAAGCATCGATAAAATATTATTATCTCAAGCTCAAGTTAGCAATATTTGTATTTGTGTTGGGGTTAAAGACTCTTCTTCCGAATTTTTAAAATACCTAGACAAGCACGGCATAGCTTTAGGCACAGAGCTAAAAGTAACCAACAAAGAGCCTTTTGACAACTCGATAACGATTACCATAAATCATTCAGAATTTATAATTTCTAATATTATAGCTAATAATTTATTTGTGAAATTAGCCTAACTCCTGTTTTATAAAAAAAGTATTACAAAATTAGCGTAAGGCACGAATTTTGATTCAATTTACATATTTTAAATTCAAAATATGAAGTCGTTTTTACTCGTTTTTGTAGTTGCATTCTGTTTTTCTTGCATTCCGGTACGCATTGCCCCAACCATTAAAACCGACAAAGTTATGGTTGCGAAAAAATTTAAACGCAAGCTACCCAAGCGTCAAGCTTTTATTTTTGAAGACCCAAAAAACGCCAACGAGTTTTATAATTATGTGAATACGAAGCATGAATTACAGTTTCAAGACGTAGAATTTAATGTCCCTTTTGAAGTTGATGGTACACTGTTTTATTTTTCGTTTCACGAAGTAGAGATCCCAGACAAAACTATCAATCTTATCCCTATTATAATTGACGCTAAATTAGACAACGGTGGTAGCAGCCCTCTATTCGAAGATAGTTACACATCAAGACAAGGCAATTGGTATATTGCCATTACCGTAAACGATGAAGCTATGAATGATTGCTTAAAACCTAATAGCGTATATAAAGCATCCGTTTTAAAATATTTAAAACAGATGCGATTAGAATACTTAAATACGAGCAATTATCTAGAAGCCTTACTAAGACGATAAATTAACTCTTTTTAAAACGTACTTGCTTTCTTATTTTCTTCGGAAACTTCTTTATTGAAGTTAATGTTAAATCTTTATAATAACACTCAGCAGCTTCCGATTGGATTTGGATTTGCCCTTTGTTTAAAATTTCACCTTTATCATTCTTTGCATTTTCAACAACCATAACCACATGGCCATTTACTACGTGCACTGCATTATTCCCTAACACATAAATCTCTAAAAGATTCCACTTGCCATGAGGCGCATCGTGCTCTGATCCTGCATTAATATATCCGTTTGCCTCAAAATACGCATCGGAATTTGGGTTGTATTTTTTAGACTCACCTCTAACTACAGCTGTAGGCTTACCCCTTTTAGGACTCGCTGTTCCGCCACCTAAAGGAATAAAATCCCCTAAATCTGTTTCTTGTACTTGATATTCTAGAGATGTTTTCCAGGTCTTCCAAAAAGCCCCTTGTTCGCCATAACAATGGTAAAGAATACCACTATCGCGTTTTGCATCTAATCTTGGTTCCCATTTTTTATCACCCCATTTAAACAAGGTACTTAAATGATAATTTTCGTAGTCTTTTTTAGTGTTTATTCCACCTAAAATTTCACCACTAATATGTAATATCAATTCACCGTTTTCTTCATTCACAGTAAAAACATCTTTAATATCGTTGTTTAAACCTAAAGCGGTACCGTTATGCACATTATCAGATTGATATGTACCTTCTGGCAAATCGGTAACAGTGGCATGTGGAACTCCTATCCATTTTTCAAACTGACTTAAATCCTTATCCAGTAAATGAATGGTTTTAGAGCTTTTTTGAGCTGCTACAGTTAAACTTGTTAAAATGAAAAACAGGGAAATGTACTTGAATTTAGAATGCATGGTTGGCTTATTTAGTTTAGCCAAATATAGATATATTCTTAAAAAGTAAGTAATATTTGCTCTATGAATATGTTTTAATGACAGCCGCAACCATCATCTCCACCGCAGGCCTTTTTAGCACTTGGTTTCTTTACGAAGTATTTTTTAACCAAAGACCAAACTGCAAAAGCTACGGCTGCAAAAACGAGTATATTTTGAATTATAGTGTTCATTTTTTTTAGTTTTATTTCAATAATTGAAAAGCAATTAAAGCTGTAATATAAGCAATTGCCGTCATAATTACTAATTGCCAAACCGGCCATTTCCAGCTATTGGTTTCTCTTTTCACTACAGCCAACGTACTCATACATTGCATAGCGAACGCGTAGAACAGCAATAATGAAATCCCTGATGCCAAAGTAAATAACGGACCACCTAAAATAGGGTTGGTTTCTTTAGCCATTCGGTTTTTAATAGTATCTACATCATCATTTCCAACACTATAAATAGTAGCCAATGTTCCAACAAAAACTTCACGAGCAGCAAAACTACTCACAATAGCAATTCCAATTTTCCAATCGTATCCCAAAGGTCTAATAGCAGGTTCAATAGCATGCCCGGCAATACCAATAAAGGAATGCTCTAACTTATGCGATGCTATTTTTTGCTGCAATTCATCGTCAGATAAATTATTAGCAACATTATTAGTTTTAACAATTTCTTCAGCATTATTAAAATTATCGCCTGGCCCGTAAGATGCCAAGAACCAAAGCACAATAGAAATAGCTAAAATAATTTTACCAGCTCCAAACACAAACGACTTCGTTTTTTCGATAACCGTAAGCGCAACATTTTTAAAAAGCGGCAACTTATAGTTAGGCATTTCTACCACAAAAAAGGTTTTACTTTTTATTTTAAGAATCTTATTTAAAATATATGCTGAAACTACTGCAGAAACAAAACCGAGTAAATACAACAACATTAACGTTAATGCTTGATAGCCTAAACCTAAAAACCGACCTTCTGGAATAACCAACGAAATAATAATTAAATACACTGGTAATCGAGCCGAACAGGTTGTAAACGGCGTAACCAAAATGGTAATCAATCGTTCTTTCCAACTTTCTATATTTCGGGTGGCCATAATAGCTGGAATAGCACAGGCTGTACCAGAAATAAGTGGCACAACACTTTTTCCGCTAAGACCAAAACGCTTCATAATGTTATCCATCAAGAATACCACACGGCTCATATACCCACTTTCTTCCAAAACCGAAATAAAGAGGAACAAAAACGCAATTTGCGGTATAAAAATTACAATTCCGCCCAGACCAGAAATAATACCTTCGGCTAATAAATTAGTAAAAGCACCAGATGGCAATGTGGTTTTTACCCACTCGCTTAACGATGCAAAAGCCCCGTCTATTAAGTCCATTGGCACACTAGACCAATCGTAAATTGCTTGAAAAATAGTAAGAAGAATAAAAAAGAAAATAACATACCCCCAAACTTTGTGAGTTAGAATTCTATCGAGCTTAGACCGTAAATCTTTAGCTTGAGTAACATCTATAGTTTTTCCTTTTTTAAGAACATTGTTTATAAACTGATACCTTTTTATGGTTTCACGCTGTTGTAAACGCTTTAAATCTCCACTGGTTTTAGTTTTAAAACTTGCTATGGCATCAATTTCATTTCTATCGGTTTTCCCGAAATTAACATCTTGCGTAATTACTAACCAAAGCTTATATATTAATTGATTAGGAAACGCCTTTTTTAACGCATCGAAATAAGGTTTATCAATTTCCGAAGGATCTAAACAAGGTGTTACCGAAAGATCACGATAATTAGTAATAAGTTCTTTTAACCTATCTATCCCTATATTTTTACGTGTACTTATTAATGCAATTTTAGTTTGAAGTTGTTTTTCTAAATAATCAATATCCAACGAAATACCTTTATATTTCATCCTGTCGGACATGTTTATCACTAGAATAGTTGGAATTTCTAAATCTTTAATTTGAGTAAAAATTAAAAGATTTCGTTTTAAATTCTCTACATCACTAACAACAACGGCAACATCTGGATAATCTTTATCATTTTTATTTAAAAGCAATTCGATAACCACACTTTCATCTAGCGACGACGCATTTAAACTATAAGTTCCGGGCAAATCAATAATATGCGCCTTTACACCACGTGGCAACTTACAAACCCCCTCTTTCTTCTCAACCGTAATACCTGGGTAGTTTCCAACTTTTTGGTTTAATCCTGTTAAAGCATTAAAAACCGAAGTTTTACCCGTATTTGGATTTCCTATTAAGGCGACGTTTATTTGCTTACTCATGCGTTATTTTTTCAATTAAAATATGCGAAGCCGTTTCTTTTCTAATCGCAACATGCGACCCATTTATATTTAAATACATAGGATCTTGAAAAGGAGCAAGCTGAATTAACTCGACAAAATTCCCTGGCAAACATCCCATTTCTAATAATTTTAGTGGAATATTTTTAGATGAAACATCGGTAATAACACCGCGTTCGCCTCGTTTTAGATGTGCTATAGTATATTGCAAGCTTATTTAGATTGATTTTAAAGAAGCAAAAGTAATGTAAATGTTTAGAAGTTAAAAAGTTTATCGAAAATAGTTTGAGGATTTTAAGTCGTAGTTACAACGCCCAGCTTTCAGTTTAGCAACCATTTAGTTTGCCGGCAACTCTTATTTTTCTTCTTTTAAAATTGAAATATCTTTTAACAGTCTATCAATCTCTTCCTCGTTGGTACCATCATAAAAACCTCTAATTTGTCGCTTTTTATCAATAAGCATAAAGTTCTCTGTATGCACCATATCATAAGGCCCGCCATATTCAGCATCTTTTACAGCGAGATAACTTTTTCTGGCCAACGTGTAAATTTCTTTTTTATCACCTGTTACTAAATTCCACTTTTTATCGTTTACACCTTTTTTTTCAGCATAACGTTTTAATTGTGCTACGGTATCAATTTCTGGCGTTACGGAGTGAGATAGTAACATCACCTCATCATCATTTATAATTTCCTTTTGAATTTTCACCATATGATCCGTCATAATCGGGCAAATAGTTTGGCAGGTAGTAAAGAAAAAATCGGCAACGTATATTTTATTTTTGTAATCGTTTTGCGTGATGGTTTTACCATTTTGATTCAACAAAGCAAAATCGCCTATTTTATGATATTTTTTTTGATATTGAAGTGTGCTATCCACCAATTCGGCACTTACCGATGCGGGCTGATAAATTGGTAATGGCTGATATACATTTAAAGTATTGTAAATTAACGATACAATAACCACGGAAATAACACCAAAAACGATGAAGAAAATCTTGTATTCTTTAAAAATAGAACCCATTATCTATAAATTTTAGACAAAAATACGAGATAATTTAGATAAGCCCCTTGTGATTGAACCCTAAATTCCTGTTAAAACCAATGCCTTTGTTTGATTGTCTTTTTTAAAGTTGGTTTAAAAGCTTACTTTTGTGCGGTTATAAAAATTTGACTGAAAAATATATGGAGTTTGTTATTAAAATATCGCAGTTTTTGCTAAGTCTTTCGCTGTTAATTGTTTTACACGAATTAGGGCATTTTATCCCTGCAAAACTTTTTAAAACGCGAGTAGAAAAATTTTACTTATTTTTTGATGTAAAGTTTTCTTTATTCAAGAAGAAAATTGGCGATACTGTTTACGGAATTGGCTGGTTACCACTTGGTGGCTATGTTAAAATTTCGGGTATGATAGACGAAAGTATGGATACCGAACAAATGGCTAAAGAACCACAACCATGGGAATTTCGCTCTAAACCGGCTTGGCAACGTTTAATTATTATGCTAGGTGGTGTTACAGTAAACTTTGTTTTAGCTGTAGTAATCTACATTGGTATGAGTTATTTTTATGGTGATAAAATTTTACCAGTTCAAAATATTCAAGATGGTTTATTAGTACAAAGTAGTGTTGCTAACAATGCTGGACTTTTAACAGGAGATAATGTTATTGCCGTAGATGGTACCAAGATCGACGATTATTCTCAAATTTCTGAAAAAGTACTTTTTGGAAAAGAAATTACTATTGAGCGTAACGGACAAGAAAAAACGATAACTTTTCCAGAAGATTTTTTAGCACAACTTATAGATTCTAAAGAAAAAGGATTCATTAATTTAAGAATGCCTTTTGTTGTTGTTGAAGTGCCAGACACATCGGCTAATAAAAGTAGCGGACTTAAAAAAGGAGATATTATTGTTGGTTTAAATGATTACAAAACCAAATATGTTGATCAAGTTACTACTGGTTTAGATAAATTTAAAGGACAACAAGTTTCGGCAACTATACTTAGAGATAATAAAGAAACAACCTTACCATTAAATATTAGTAGCGATGGTAAACTAGGCTTAGTTTACGCGCCACAATCTACCTATGCAACATTAGAGGCATTAGATTATTATAAATTTCAAACTAAAGAATATAGCTTTTTAGAAGCGATTCCTGTTGGTTTAGAAAAAACTGGAGATAAAATATCCTCTTACATTACACAATTTAAAGCTATTTTTACACCAAGCACGGGCGCATACAAAGGTGTAGGTGGCTTTAAAGCTATTTATGATATATTTCCTAGCTTTTGGAGCTGGCAAGTATTCTGGGGCATTACAGCATTTTTATCTATTATGCTAGGTGTTTTAAACTTATTACCTATTCCTGCACTAGATGGTGGACACGTTATGTTTTTACTATATGAAATGATCTCTGGAAGAAAGCCTGGAGACAAATTTATGGAGTATGCACAAATGGTTGGATTCTTTCTTTTAATAGCATTAGTGCTGTTTGCAAATGGGAATGATATCTACAAAGCGATATTTGATTAAATTTTTTAAAAAAAATTTAAAAAATGTTTGCGGCATTTAAATAAAGTTCTATCTTTGCAACCGCTAAGCAAAATAGCACAGTCCTTCTTAGCTCAGTTGGTTAGAGCATCTGACTGTTAATCAGAGGGTCCTTGGTTCGAGCCCAAGAGAAGGAGCAAAATTAAGTCTAACAGAAATGTTAGACTTTTTTGTTTTTAATAGGTTTTGGTTTTTCTGAGATTTTAATACTTCCTAATGATATTACAACTCTACAAATAGAAAACGCGAACCAACACCCCATACTTTTAAACGGAGCACGAATACAAATTCTTGATGTATAATTAGAATACATAGAGCGCTTTTAAGCCCATTTAAAAGAATACCGAAACTTATTCAGCAAACAAAGCAAATAAAACCAAAGAAAGCTTATAAAAACGCTTAGCCAAAACCATACTCTACTTCAAATCGAAACTGTTTATTCATTTTTTTCACAAGGAACAAATTAAGATCTTCCAAGAAAACCTCTTTTATTTCTAAAAGTAATCAGAATAACAACACGCTTACTCTATCAATATCTAATCAATAAAGCGCCAAAACATCTCTTTATTTAACTTTAAAGCACAAAAAAAGCCTCACATTGCTGTGAAGCTTTACAATCTCTATGTGGTCCCACTTGGGCTCGAACCAAGGACCACCTGATTATGAGTCAGGTGCTCTAACCAACTGAGCTATGGGACCGAAATTGGAGTGCAATATTACTATTTATTTTAGATGTAACCAAAAAAAATATCACTTTATCTCTTGGCAAAGTTCAATTAGTACACCATTTGTAGATTTCGGATGTAAAAAAACCACTAATTTATTGTCGGCTCCACGCTTTGGAACCTCGTTTATAATTCTAAAACCTTCATTTTTTAAACGGATAATTTCAGCTTCAATATCTTCAACATCAAAGGCAATGTGATGGATACCTTCTCCATTTTTATCAATAAAACGGGCTATTGCGCTATCTTCCGAGGTTGCTTCTAACAATTCAATTTTATTATCACCAACCTTAAAAAACGATGTATTTACATGTTCACTTTCTACTGCTTCGGTTTTATAAGGTAGCTCTCCAAAAAGTTTTGAATATAAATTACTAGAAGCTTCTAAATTTTTTACTGCAATGCCAATATGTTCTATTTTTTTCATCTAAAAACCTGTTTTTTCATTTCTGTAAATGCGAAAAGCTTAATTTTATTCTAACAATACATGCAAAAGAAAATATCAAATCTGTTTCTACGCAGTTCTTTTACATCCTCTTGGCAAGAATATCACTAAATAATCCCTCCCAGACGAAAAGAATAAACGAGCCTGTATTCCTTCCGCGAAAGCGTTAATTTGTTAATTATTATCTAAATTAATCTGAAAATATTAAAATACACCTCGAAAAACAAGATAATCTTTAAATATGCTTTATTTTTGCAATCTAAAAGCATTTTATAAAGTGGAAGAAGCAGAAAGTCAAAGACAAAAAAAAATAGGTGGGGTTTTACAGCAAGATTTAGTAGAAGTTCTACAAGGAGCTGCCACACAGGGCGGAATGCGCGGTGTTTTAATATCGGTATCTAAAGTAAAGGTTACTGTAGATTTATCGGTTGCGAAGGTCTATTTAAGCATTTTCCCTAACGATAAAGCGCCTGCACTTATGGAGGGCATAAAATCGAATACACCATTAATTCGCCACGAATTAGCACAACGTACCAAACACCAGTTGCGCCGTATGCCTAATTTAGAGTTTTTTATAGACGATTCTTTAGAGTACATCGACCAGATTGAAAAATCTTTAAAAGGCGAAGAAAACCCTATCAAAGATCCTAATATTTTAGACAAAAGAAAAAAATCGTAGATTGAGTTTTCCACTATATATAGCAAAACGTTATTTGCGCTCCAAAAGCAGCAATAACGCTATTAATTTTATAACCAACATTGCTATTATTGGTGTTATTCTCGGGGCTGCATCTTTATTTATTGTGCTCTCTGGTTTTGCCGGATTAAAAGATTTTACACTACAGTTTTCTACAGAAATAGATCCAGATTTAAAGGCCGAAACCACCGTTGGCAAAACCTTTATGCTTACTAAAGATATCGCAGAACAACTCGATAATTTAGAAGCCGTTGCCGAGTATTCTAAAATTATTGAAGAGCGCATTTTTATAACTAGCAATAACAAAACTACTATTGCTAAAATAAAAGGTGTAGATGGCAATTTTCAAAACATTGTAAACATAGATTCTGCCATGGATACAGGCAGTTGGTTAGACCAAAACACAAACGAAATTGTTGTGGGTTGGGGCATTTCTAAAAACTTATCTTTAGGTATTTTAGATTTTACAAAATCTATAAACATTTATGTTCCCAAGCCTGGAAAAGGACAAATAACATCTACAAAAGATGCCTTTAATACCGTTCGCGCAGTAAATGTTGGTATATTTTACATAAACGAAACCTTAAACGATGGTTATATTTATGCACCCATAGATTTAGCAAAAAGGTTACTTAATTACCAAGACAACCAAATATCGTCTATAGAGTTTAAGCTTAACCCAAACGCAGACGAAACCCAAGCTAAACAAAGCATACAAGCCATTTTAGGTGATAACGTTACCGTAAAAAATCGCGCACAATTAAACGATGCACTTTACAAAATGTTAAACACCGAAAACTTGGCCGTTTACCTCATTTTTACCCTAGTACTCATCATTGCATTTTTCAACGTTATCGGCTCATTAATTATGATGATGCTCGATAAAAAGAAAAGTTTAAGCACCCTTTTTAATATAGGAGCCACGGTAAAAGATATTCGTAAAATATTTTTCTATCAAGGTAGCTTAATGAGTATTATTGGTGGCCTTATCGGGCTCGTTACCGCACTTATTATTACCTTTTTACAACAACAATTCAGCCTCGTCATGATCACGCCATCGCTACCATACCCTGTTGCCATACGTATAGAAAACATATTTATCGTTTTTATTACCATCTCGGTTTTAGGCATTATTGCATCAAAAATTGCATCGGCACGTATTACAAAAAACATGGTAAAAACCGTATAAATAATTTTGGCGAGTTGCCAAGAAAAATGGCAAACAGGCTTTCCGCTATATCTTTTTTGTAAGCACTTTTGGTTAACGTTCTACAACAGTTATTTTAACACAAACTCAGCATAGCCTAAAGTATAAGCTATTTTAAGCTTTCAAAAAAGGATGCCGCATCAATCCTTCTCGCGGGTTTATCTTCCAACAAATAGCGGAACCCACAAATAATTTTTATCCGCACAGCATACAAATTAACAGAAAAAGTTAAAAAACATACCTACTAGTATTTTTTATATACATTTGTAATATGTTACAGGAGCAAAAATCGGAATTCACAAAACAAACCATTCTTAACGAGTCGTTTAAACTGTTTTATAAAAACGGATTTAAAACCACAAGTGTAGATACTATAATGAAAACCACCAAACTCACAAAAGGGGCGTTCTATCATCATTATAAAAACAAAAAAGAATTGGGTCTTGCCGTAATAAGCTTAAAACTACAAGAACGTGTTTTTAAAGGTATGATAGAACCTTTACAGCAACCCGGAAATGTTGTAGACATATTAGAAAGTACATTTTCTGAAAGGTTAAAATCTTTCTCACTACACGATAAAAAACACGGTTGCCCAACAAACAATTTTATAAATGAAATTGGCGATTTTGAAACCGCGTACCAAATGGCGCTAAAACAAATAATAGATAATTGGCGTGATGCCTTAATCTTGTTATTAGAGCGTGGTAAAACAGAAGGTAGCATTAAACAAAATATCTCGAGCGCATCGGTTGCTGTATATTTAATAAGTGCTTTTGAAGGCGTGCGTGGTATTCGAAAACTCTATGATACCGATGTTATTTTAGATGAGTACATGAGCGGCTTAACTATTTATTTACAGCAAATTAAAAACTAATATTTTTTTACACTAAAAACATACCTATTGGTATGTTTTATAAAACAACAATTGCAATGAAAAACGAAACAAACAAAAGAAGAGACTTTCTAAAAAAATCGGCCATGGTTGGTTTGGCTGCACCGCATTTAGCATTTGCCTCAACAAATACAGAAACTGCAAACACAACATCTAGCAAACGACCAAAAGTTTTATTTTTTGATGTAAACGAAACACTACTCGATTTAACAGCCATGAAGGAAAGTGTTGGTAAAGTATTAGGCAATCGCCCAGATTTATTACCACTTTGGTTTACTACCATGTTACAATATTCTTTGGTAACTACCGTTGGTAGACAGTATAATGATTTTGGAATTATAGGCTCTGCAGCACTTCAAATGGTTGCTGCTAACCATAATATTTCGATAACCGAAGAGGAAGGAAGAGAAGCTATTTTAGGACCGTTACGTTCTATTCCTGCACACCCAGAAGTAAAACAAGCATTACAAAGTTTAAAAGATGCTGGCTACAAATTAGTATCTTTCACAAACTCATCTAATAAAGGTGTGGAAACTCAATTTAAAAACGCAGGATTAACCGAGTATTTTGAACAACGCTTAAGTATTGAAGATATGGGTAAATTTAAACCACATGCCGATGCTTACGATTGGGCCGCAAGAAAAATGGGCGTACAACCAAACGAATGCATGCTAGTAGCCGCACATGGCTGGGATATTGCCGGAGCACTTTGGGCTAATTGGAGAGGCGCTTTTATTAGTCGTCCGGGAGCTCAATTATATCCGTTAGCAGCATTACCAGAACTATCGGAATCTAATTTAAAAAACATAGCAGATAAACTCATTGCACTAAAATAATATACATTATGAATCTAGAAAACAAAGTTATACTAGTAACCGGATCGTCTAAAGGTATAGGAAAAGAAATTGCTATACAGTTAGCTAAAAATGGCGCAAAAGTAATTGTTAACCATTCTAATAGTGCAGCAGAAGCTCAAGAAACTGTAGACACGATTGTTAAAAATGGTGGCGCAGCTATTTCTGTGAAAGCGGATGTTAGCAAAAAAACGGATGTTGTAAATCTCTTTGATAAAGCTATTGAGGCTTATGGCAAAATTGATGTTTTAGTAAACAATGCAGGTATTATGACTTCTAAATTACTAAAAGATTGCACTGAAGATGATTTTAATAATCAATTTGATGTAAACGTAAAAGGTGTTTTTAATACACTACAAGAGGCCGATAGCAAACTGGCTGATAACGGAAATATTATTAACATTTCTTCGAGTACAGCAAAATTAATGTTTCCTACTTACGGTATATATTCATCTACAAAAGCGGCTGTTGAGCAAATGACTCGTGTGTTTTCTAAAGAAATCGGACGTGGTATTTCGGTTAACGCGCTTGCGCCTGGTGCTACAGAAACAGAGTTATTTTTAAAAGGAAAATCGCAGGAGTTTATTGATAAACTTAGCGGTATGAATGCCTTTAATAGATTAGCACAACCTATTGACATTGCTAACGTTGTTGTGTTTTTAGCGAGCGATGAATCTAAATGGATTTCAGGGCAAGTTATTGGTGCTAACGGTGCGTTGATTTAAATAATACATCCTACGTCATGTCAACGTAGCAAATGTTTGACTCGCAAAGATTATGTGATTTCTCCTAACGTCGAAATGACTATGGATAATGTAGAAATACTGATATGCAAAAAACGCGCTACGTCATGTCGACAGCAGGAGACATCGCACTCCCTTGGTACACAAAGATTATGTGATTTCTCCTAACGCCGAAATGACTATGGATAATGTAGAAATACTGATATGCAAAAAACGCGCTACGTTATGTCGACAGCAGAAGACATCGCACTCGCTTGGTGCGCAAAGATTATGTGATTTCTCCTAGCGTCAAATGACTACAAATGATTTGGAAATACTGATGTATAAAAAACACGTCATGTCGACGGCAGGAGACATCGCACTCGCTTAACGCACAAAGATTATGTAACTTCTCCTAGCGTCGAAATGACTTTAGAAAGTATACAAAAACCATTTAGCACGCAACAACCTTAGCAGGTTACTGCAAAAGCGATAGTAATGGTTAGCTTTTGGCGAGGCGCGCATCGAGCCAAAACTAGTAATGGATAGCGCGGTGACTTGCCATTTGCCCAAATTTTTATATTTGAAACGTTTTAAGGTTTATTCTGTAAACTGATATCCTGCAAATTTCTGCAAAACCTCATCGAAAGCTGCAAAAACATCTTCGGAATGATCGGATGTTACCATTTTCATGCGGTGCTCCTTAAAGTGAGGAATACCTTTAAAATAGTTGGTATAATGACGGCGAGTTTCGAAAACACCTAACGTTTCTCCTTTCCAGTCTATAGACATCTGTAAATGACGACGAGCGGCCTCCACACGCTCTTCTAAACTTATTGGCGCCAAATGTTCGCCGGTGTTAAAAAAGTGCTTTACCTGTTTAAAAAACCAAGGGTTCCCGATAGTAGCACGACCAATCATGCAGCCATCTAAGCCGTAATCGTCTCGCATTTCCATAGCGCGTTCTGGTGTGGTAACATCGCCGTTTCCAAACACAGGAATATGCATACGTGGATTGTTTTTTACTTGCGCAATGGGTTTCCAATCGGCATCGCCTTTATACATTTGAGCTCGCGTACGGCCGTGTATTGCAATGGCTTTACAGCCGACATCTTGCAAGCGCTCGGCTACTTCCACAATTCTAATAGAATCATGATCCCAGCCTAAACGGGTTTTTACGGTTATTGGAATATTGGTGCGTTTTACCATTTCGGCGGTAAGTTGCTCCATTAAACATACATCTTTTAGAATGCCTGCTCCTGCGCCTTTACTTACCACTTTTTTTACTGGGCAACCAAAATTAATATCGATAATATCGGGTTTAGATTCGGCTACAATATCTATAGTTTGTAGCATGCTATCTAAGTTTGCTCCAAAAATTTGAATGCCTACGGGGCGTTCTTTTTCGTAAATATCGAGTTTCATAACGCTTTTTGCAGCGTTACGAATTAAACCTTCGCTCGATACAAACTCGGTGTAAACCACATCGGCGCCTTGTTCTTTGCAAAGTGCGCGAAATGGCGGGTCGCTAACATCTTCCATTGGTGCTAAAAGCAATGGGAAATCGGGCAATTCTATGTGATCTATTTTTACCAATGGGTTCTGTTTTTGGGCAAAATTAAGGTTTTTTACTTAAATGTATTGGGTTTTATAAAACCGGATAACTTTTAAAGTTTTTATACCTAAATTAATTCTCGCCTAGTTCGGTTATTTTCTTTTCGTACAGTTTTTTACTTTCTACTACGGCAACGTTTAGTTCTTGCATAATGCCGTCTACACGGTCTTCAATACTTTTCATTTGTCCGTTAATAGAATCGAAAGAATTTAATGCGGCAGCAACTTCCAAAGCTTTAACAACCTCAACGGCATCGTTGTGTAAAAGTTTTAATTTATCTATGGCTTTAGAGGTATTCGCTAGTGTGCCATTATATTTTGTTTTGGCTTTATTAATAGCCGATAACAATGTGTTTTTACTCTTTTGATCGCTTAAACTATTGGTTTGAGTTTCCATGGCCGTGAATAAATTAGCCGCTTTAGTTTTTAAATCTTCGTATTCTTTATTCAGGTTTTTTACGCGTTTATCCACTTTTTCCCAGTCGCCATAAACTTTAGCAAATTCTTTATCTTCATTTTTAGCATCTTCTAAAGCTAATTTTAAAGCGCCCAAAGACTCTAAACCTTTGTTTACGTTTTTGTTTGCAACTTCTTTTTTACTTTCGAACGTAGCAACTTGAGATTTGAATTTATCTTTTAATCGAATTAAATCTTCTGGGCTTTTATCCTTCCAACAAGAAGTTAAAATAAAGAACAAAGAAAGAACAGCAATAGATTTTTTAAACATTGATTTATGTATTGATAATTTGGGCAAAATTAATGTTTATTTCTTAATTATCTTTTTGATGCTAGATGTGTTGTTGTTTTGTGTGATTTTCACAAAATAAATACCAGAATTAAAAGTTTGCATATTTAGTGTTTTACTATTACCCGAGTGAAGTAAAGCTCCTTTAGTATTGAATATTTCTACCTTTTGAAAGTTGTTTGTTTTAATAGATAAAGTCGTGTTTACTGGGTTTGGGAATAATTGAAATTCCGTAACAACAGTATTATTTATTGATAGTGTATTTTCTTCTGAAAAGGAAATAAGCTTGCCGTAATCGGAAATTCCGGAATTATTGAAAGTCTCTGATGTTATAAAATACTTACCGTTACCATTACCCGTAATACCTTCTATTTGCTCGAAACCAAAATTAGTAGATAGTGATGTTTGCGTGTTAGTTCCCGAAAAAACATCGGTGCCTGTAAAGTTTTCACTTTCCCAAACAAAGGGTTGCAAAAACTGAGTGTAGCCAATTAAAAACAACTTTTTGCTTTCACTATTGTACGTTGCCCCCGAGGTTAATCCGCCACTATTTAGTGTTGATGGCAACGGATTCAGCGCATAATTACCCGCCGTTTTTGGAATTAAATAGGCTTTGGTATTGCCATTAATCCAGTTTCTGCTAAAGAGCATTAAATTTTCTGTATTGAAGGAAATTAAAGATTCGGCATCCCACTCGGTATTATTTTCACTGTTAGTAAAACTCGTTTGAGCAGCATAATTAAAAGAGATAATTTCTGCTGTAACATTTGTGGAGTTTAAATAATCCGTTTTACTAATTTTATAAATTTTTAAATCTGTTCTATCTCCTGCATAATTTCCAAAATCTCCAATATAAATATAAGAGTCGTCTTGAGTAAGATCTTCCCAATCTACATTTGTAGTATTTAAAACAGTAACTGTTCTTGTAACCAAACCAGAATTAACATCTAATTCGTAAAGCTTGTTTTCGCCACCAGAATCGTTATGCGTGAGTAGTTTATTATTGAAAAATATTATCCCTGAAGATTCGTTTAACTCATCCGGCAGTGCAAACTCTTCTATAGCATCACTAATTTGTGCAAAAACAGTGCTTACACTAAAAACAAAAACAGTTACGAGAGCAATAAACTTCATGTTATCAAGGTAATAAGAAAACGGATGGTATAATTAAAAAATCGACCATCTCCATAAAACAACCTATTTTTCAATAGAATACGTTGTTTTTACCACAACAGGAATACCACTTGCCGTAATACCTTCTAAACTTAATTTCACTTCGGTTTCAACTTGAGTATTGTAATAATGAAGTTCTAAAACGCCAGTTTTATTTGGATGAACATACGGATTCCAATACAAGGTGTTACGAATAGACGCGTTCTTATCTTTACTATCGGCTATAATCTCCAAATTTGGCGAATAAAAAACACGACCTTCATCATACCCCTTTATCTGTTTATTTATGGTTTGTAAGGCTTCTTTAGGGTTACCGTTACCAAAATTAGAATTCGAATTGTTTGTTGTATAAATCTTAATAGAACCATTTGCTCCTTGGTTTCCATACATCATTGTGGACACGGCGCTATTATCATATTCTATTTTAAGGACATCTTCGGGTTGAATATCCGTTAACATTGCAATAATCATATCCGATCCCTCTTGTTGTGGATCTAGTAAGCGGTTTTGATCTATTAGTATTAATGCGGCTCCTGGGTTTCTAGTAAACTTTATGCTTTCGCGATTACCAACTTCGAGCGTTGGAATGGCGTATTCTAACAATTCAAAAACACTTGCAAATTTTGGAGTACTGTCGTCTACAACATATCCATTAGCCATTTTGCTGTGTATATTAATGTCTTCTCCCGCTACTTGTTTTTTTCCAGTAACTTCAATTTCATTTAAAACATTCTCTGGCATCACGTTAAATTCAATATATTTTTTATAAATATTTTGTTTTACACTCTTTATTTCTGGAGAAAATTTAACGCTAGGAACTTTAGGTATAGCACCAACATACATTGGAGATTTAAAGATAGAGTCTAAAACAAACATGCCGTTTTTCTTTCCTCTTTTATTTTTAGTGGTTAATATAATTCGCGCTTTCCCTGTAATATCTAAATTATCAAAATTAAACATACCTAATGAATCTGTAATCTCATTTAAAGTCCCTATACTTTTATTAAACAACGTTAAAGAAATGGTATTCCCAACAATTGGTTTTGGTAAGAAAAGATGTTTAACGTGCCCTGAAATATTAATTCCTTTTTCTACTTTAAAATCTGGATTCTCAACAACTTTCCGGTCTTGTTTCCATAAAAAATCGCGCCAACCTTGGGTTAATAGTAACACATCTAAATGCTGTAGTCTAGCAGGATTATTAGTATCGAAATAATAACCCGCGTTATGCACTTTACCTTTAATATCAGATTCCATTAAAAAATAAGAACTGATATTACTTTCGTTATTATTTAAATTTTTTGAGCCATTTAAATCGGTTACCGCTAGTGAGTAACTTGCAGGAACTGCCACGCCAGAATTATCTGTAGATGTTATATTAAGCGTAACTTTCTCCTGTGTTTTATAAGATGTTTTATCCGTAGTTAAACCAACTTTTACATTTTTACTTTTTTCTACATAAACCAAACGTTCACTTTGTGGTTTTAAATCGCCATCGAATAACGTAATTTGACTTATGCCTTCCGGAAGTTCGGCTTGAGGCAATTCTAACAATAATTTAGTGCTCGATAATTCTAGTTTTTCTTCAAAATATAAAAGTCCTCTAGATTTATAACGCAACATAATTGGCTTCTCGGCATGCGCTAAACGCGTAGCTTCGTTTGTTTTTATGGTGATAATACTTCTGCCCTTGATGTCACTATAACTTAACAAAACCCCTTTTGAATCTGCTGCAGGAAGCGGCACTTCTATATCAGGATGGTTGGTAGCTGTAATTTTAGCATAATAGGTTTTACCCGACTCTGGTTGTAATTGAAACACGCCCATGCCGTCGTGAATACTCATAAAAAAAGTTACAAGTTCGTTGTTAGAATCATACACTTTACCTTGTACTTTTATAGGCTTTCCGTAAACATCTACTGCTTTAAAAGCGACAACACTTGGTACATCTTGAATAAGCGATCCGCCTTCTGGGAAAAACTGAACTTTTAAAGTTTCTTTTTCGCTTGCTGTAGAATCGATATTATTTGTTTCTGAATTTGTAACTGTTGCCTCACTACTAGTTTCTGTAACCTCATTAAAAACATCTAGAACTTCTATATCTTTTTTGAAAATAAAATCTTTTCCAAAATTTCGAGTCCAATTGGTATACGCTCGTATTTGATATTTACCAGGCTTTACACCTGCAGCATCGGTTAACTTAAAATCGCCATGCCCTAAACCGCCTATCAATTTGGTGGTGTTTCGAAGAATTATTTTAGAATCGGACGAAATTAATTCTACATAAAGAATACCACTATGGCTAAACAAAAAGTTATTGTAAGCATAAACAGTGTATACCTTATACCAAAGCGATTCGCCGGCAACATATTTAGATCTATCGGTGTGAATATATGTTTTTTCAATGTCTGGAATAGTTTTTTCTTCTTGAGAAAACAGCGTTGATGTTGTTAGGATTACTGTGAAAAAACAGATTAATATTTTTTTCATGTTAGTTGGTGTGGCTTAGTTTAGTTTAAAAAAATTAATATAAGGCTTTTCCTCTAATTAACTCTTTAACCATTAAATAAATAAGACTTAAAAAGGCCGTAAAGGTTTAATTACTGAACCAACATAAACAGTTAGAAACTGAATTATGAAAACCTAGATTGAAAAAATCGGCTATATTTATAAAAAAATCACTCTTTGCAAATTCCATTTACACCCGAAATTTTCGGTTATACTATTAATATTCACTTGGTTTTAGAATATTTAGCATTCTTTATTGGTTTTCGGTATTACTTGTTTTTACGGCGTAATAGTAAAGATGTAATTTCTACAACAAACCGCTTATCAATAATTCTTGGTGCTGCTTTGGGTGCACTTATTGGCTCCCGCTTGGTTGGTTTTTTAGAAAACCCCTTGGTAGAATTCTCAAAAGAAAACCTGGTAGAATTGCTAAACGCCAAAACCATAATGGGCGGTTTATTTGGAGGTTTACTTGGTGTAGAACTTGCTAAAAAAATAGTTGGCGAAACGCAACGCTCTGGCGATTTGTTTGTGTTTCCTATAATTTTAGGTGTTTTTATTGGCCGAATTGGTTGTTTTCTTTCTGGAATTAACGAGTTTACGTATGGTTATAAAACCTCTTCTATATTTGGAATGGATTTAGGCGATGGCCTTTTAAGACACCCAACATCGCTTTACGAATTGGTGTTTTTAATATTACTTTTTATAGGCTTACAAAAGCTTAAAACATCTGCAACTCTAGAAAACGGAATGCTTTTTAAATGGTTCATGATTTTGTATTTCGCCTTTAGGTTTTTTATTGAATTCTTAAAACCTAATGTGTTTTATGTTTTTGGTTTAAGCTCAATTCAAATATTATGTTTAATTTGTTTGCTGTATTACAGAACCACTATTTTTAGCCTAAAAATTGGCAAAAAAGTGCGTTAGGGATTGCAACGTAAAGCCCACAGCCTGACGAAGGAAGTGCGAGGACTTGCAGAGAAAAGCCCGACCCTTTTCGGGTAACGCCCAAAATATTTATTTAAAAACAAAAAAATGCCTGTTAGAAAATATACTTATTACGATTTTACTTTAAGCTTATGCCCGGAATGTTTAAAGCGTGTGGATGCTAAAATTGTGTTCGAAAACGGTAACGTTTACATGCTAAAACGATGCAAGGAACACGGGAATTCTAAAGTGTTAATTGCCGACGATATTGAGTATTACAAAAACATACGGAATTACAATAAACCTAGTGAAACGCCTTATATTTTTAACACCAAAACCGATTATGGCTGCCCTTACGATTGTGGGTTGTGCCCAGACCATGAGCAACACAGTTGCTTAACGGTTGTGGAGGTTACGGACCGCTGTAATTTAACGTGCCCGACTTGTTATGCAGGATCGTCGCCTACTTACGGCAGACATCGTACTTTAGACGAGGTTAAGGCGATGTTAGACACTATTGTTAGGAATGAAAAAGAGCCTGATGTGGTTCAAATTTCGGGGGGTGAACCCACTATACATCCGCAGTTTTGGGAGATTATGGATTATGCAAAATCGTTACCAATTAGGCATTTAATGCTGAATACTAATGGTATAAAAATTGCTAAGGATATCGCTTTCGCGGAACGATTAAAAACGTATTCACCCGATTTTGAGATTTATTTACAATTCGACTCTTTTGAGAATAGCGTTTTACAGGAATTACGTGGAGCAGATTTAAACCATATTAGAGCGCAGGCTATTGCTAATTTAAACGTTGTAAACCTATCGACCACATTGGTTGTTACGTTACAAAAAGGATTGAACGACCATGAAATTGGAAAAATTATAGAGTATGCTTTAAAGCAAAAATGTATTCGCGGTGTAACGTTGCAACCAACACAAATTGCTGGTCGATTGGAGAATTTTAATCCGGAAACGGACAGAATGACTTTAACGGAAGTGAGACGGAAAATAATGGAACAAACCGATATTTTTAATCCTGACGATTTGTTACCTGTACCTTGTAATCCGGATGCTTTGGTGATGGGTTATGCTTTAAAATTGGGTGAAGAAGTTTTTCCGTTAACGCGATATATAAATCCTAACGACTTGCTAGATAATAGCAAAAACACTATTATTTACGAGCAAGATGCACAACTACAAGATAAAATGGTTGAGCTCTTTAGCACAGGAAACTCTGTTGAAGTTGCCGAAGAAAACTTAAAATCTATTATGTGCTGTTTACCTAATATTGATGCGCCAAATTTGGGTTACGATAATTTGTTTAGAGTTATTATAATGCAATTTATTGATGCTTATAATTTTGATGTGCGTGCCATAAAAAAATCGTGCGTGCATATTGTGGATAAAGACAATAAAATTATACCTTTTGAAACCATGAACTTATTTTATCGTGATGATAAAAAGGCCAGATTAGAAGAACTTAGAAAAGAAATATTATGATGTTTTTAGAAGTAGGAAATTTAGATAGTTTAATATACCTTATTCTAGCCATTATGTTTGGGCCAGCAATTTTCCTGGCTATTATTGGCTTTATCGTGTTTAAAAAACATAAAAAAGCAGCTAAAATTCTTTTCATTTTAGCTGCCGTTTATTCTATTGTTAGTTTGGGGATTTGCGGGAGTATGATGGCTTAATTAAAACATAAACTACCATTTATAAAAAACTAAAAAGCCACTCATTTACGAGTGGCTTTTTTTAACTAACTTAAAATAACTGGTACTAATACAGTTGCTATTGCAACAGGCTATAAACAAACTCAGGGTAACCACGCTCGCCATCAGCGTTGGTTAATGCTAAAAATTGTAATTTATATAGGTTTCCATCGGTATCGTTTACCACATAAAACACATTATCTTTTAAAGAAGGTAGAGATCCTGGGCCACCACCATTTCTCCAGCTACTACCAATACCGCGTTGATCGCTATTAAAATTTGCGCTATTAACGTTTGCTAAAGTAAAATCGGCATAAGTAAGAGCATCTACCTCAGTATCCACCATATAAACTTGCGCATTTGCTTTTACATTATTTACAACAAAATCGGAATATCCGTAAGATCCATAACCTTCTATTTCATTAGTGAAAACGGTAAAATTTAAATCCCAATTTGTTTTTTCTGGCTCTACACTTACTATAGCTTCTGTATTAAAACTAAAGAATGTAAAGTTGTAATTAGAATTTTTAGAAATAGTTACTTCTTCATGAGTGGTAGCGTCTAAATCTGCATATTGTAAAACATAATCGTCTCCACTTTTTAAAACACGTATTTTTTTCCACCCTCTAGAATCTCCAGAAATAGAAACACTACCTGTAGCAGGAGTTTCTGTACCTACGGCGTTTCCTAAGTTTACTAGATACACTTTGTTATCTGCATCGGTAGCAGATGTTTCTGAAATGGCAGTATTTGTAATTGCACCTTCTGGAGAATCTACATATATAATGTTTTCAGCTTGGTATGTACCAACAGCCACTAAAGGTTGTAAATCTTGTACTTCGGTAGACGTTGAACTTACAGCATCAATGTCGGTTTCGGTTAATTCGGCTACAGCCATATAAATTGCCCCATTTATAGCAACTCGAAACTCCGCCCCTCCATAGAAACCTAAATCCCAAGAATCTCTTTGGATAGCCGTTGTTGTATTAGAACTTAAATCGATATAAACTTGGTTTTGCTCGTTTGGCCCACCAACTTCTGGAGATACCGCAGCTCCTTCAATTACTATTTGTATAGGTTCAGTTGGTGTATCGTCACTACTACAACTCGAAAAAACAAGTGCAGAAATGCATAAAATTAAAGTTGAAAATTTGTTATTCATATTAAAAGTATTTATTGGTTAAAAATTAAGATTGTATAAAAGTTTTAAATAATAAGATCGTCCATACCCCAGTAATAACGAACTGTTAGTACCAGCATGAACAGCGCCACTAGAAGAACCGCTAACTCTAACATCAGTGACATCGAGCAAGTTTCTACCTCCCAGAGTAGCTCGAATTTTATTATTAAAAAAAGATTTTTTAATAGATGCATCTAACCACGAGTAAGCATTGGTTGTTGCTTTTTCGAATACAGAATTTCCATCGTCATCGGTTCCCGATCCCACATAGTCTTTCTGTTCTCCGTTGTGTTTTAAAAGCAGCGTTACACCTGTATTCCATTTTTTAATGAAGTAATTTGCGCTTGTATTTATTTGATACGAATACAGAAAATCATTATTCGCATTTACCTCATTATTAGCAATTCGGGAAATCCCCTGAAGCGTAGCGCCTAAATTGAAAGACCAATTATTGGTTTTTATTTTATTTTCCGAAGTTATTCCCCATAATTTATAAGCATCAATATTGATATACTGATACTGCAAAGGCGAAGTATTTACAACGGCTAAATCTATTTTATCATTAACATCGAGATAGGTAATTTTAAATGTATTTATAAGCGAAACATCATCTATCCAACTTCGTTTTTTAAGATTTATGGTTGCTGAAAACCCATTCTCAGGATTTAAATTTTCATTCCCTTGCACATCGTGATTAGAATCTACAAAATAGTAGTACAACTCGCTAAAGCTTGGCGTTCGGTACGACGTGCCAATATTTCCTCGCAATTCAAAACCATGTTTCATTAAATAGCGCGTGCTAAAAGAACTTATTAATTTGGAATGAAATAGCGAATTGTACTCATATCGAATTCCTGGTCGAATTGAGAATTTTTCACTTAAGCTAAATTCCGAAGACCCAAAAACAGCCGTATTATTTTGCTTTTGTTCCTTATCTAACTGAGTAACATCTCCCGAAGCTTCGGTATCAAAGCCCTTCATCAAGCGACTTTCAAACCCCAATTGAAAGTTAAATACATCACTTTTTACCAAATTACTAACCAATCCTTTTGCAAAAAACACATGACTAGACTGATAAGTTTCATCGGTTTCGTTTGTTCTGTCTTGGGTAAGTATGTAATAATTAAACTCGTTTAAATCGCGTGTTTGCTGCTGGTAAGAAAGCGACAGTCCATAATTTGCTCCGGATGTAAAATGTCCGTTAAGGTTTAAATTATTTAAAAATCTATTGGTAGTGAAAATTTTATCGGTTGCCGACGGATTACTAGTTTGTGTTTCGGTATCAATATTGGCACGAACAGCGGCATCGTAATAATGAATCACTTCATTAAAATACTCCGATTTATAAGATAAGCTGAAGGATTTCTTCTTATAATTTAAAAATACATTAGAGTTTATTTGTGTTTTTGGAAGCCAATCATACCCGCGTAAACCATCATTTTGATAATGGTTTTCACCTAATTGTGCATTATAAAATCCCGCAAACTGATTTCGGTTTACACCAACACGGCCAAACCAATTTTCATTAATATTATGCGAAACATTTAAACCTTGTATATGCCTACCTTCATCAAACCAAGCATACTCATCGCTTACTGTTTCTTCTTGTAAAATGGCCTGAATACGCCATGCATTATCTATGGATGTTTTTGTGATAATGTTAATAACACCCGAAACAGCATTGGCTCCGTACTCTACACCCATGGCGCCTTCAACAATTTCAATACGTGCAATATCATCTAAATTTATTTGAGTTAAATCGATATTATTCCCTAAACCATTATCGCTTACTAACGGAATATTATCAATCAAAACATTGAAATACTGCGCATCTAAACCAAAAAATGAAATAGTAGATTTTCCGCTTTGCGCATTAGGAATAACCGTTAAGTTTAGATTATAATTAAGTAAATCGGCCAAATTATTCGCAGCCTGATTTTCAATTTGTTCGCGATTTATAACGATAACACTATTAACCGATTTTCGGATAGACTGCGGATTGTATTGGCCCGTAACCACAACTTCCTCTAAACCATTCACTTCTTGTTCCGCTTCTTTTTCTGCTTGAGAAAATGCAATGCTTGAAAAAGTTATTGAAAAAAAGATTAAAATAATGTTTTTATTTAGATTCATTCTATATAAATTTGCTGCAAATATAAACGTTATTTTAATTCAGTCTAAATAAGAACAATAAATTTTAATTTATTTTACATCAATCACTAACCCAAGAAAAAAAACAGCTTAAAAATGAGACCATTAGCGCTATTAATTTTAATATGCTTTACAATTACAACAACAGTAAAGGCCCAAAACAAGAAAAAACAAGATGCCGCTGCCATTAAAAACATGTGCGGTTGTTTTGAAGTTACCTTTAATTTTGCCGAGACTTTTAACTACAGCGAAGACTCACTATACAAACCATCGCAAACCAAAGTTGATAAGGGTTTAGAGTGGGCGCAACTTGTTGAAGATGATAAAAACAAAATTTCTATTCAGCATTTATTACAAGTTGGACCAGCAAACAGCCCATACATTGTAAAGCACTGGAGACAAGATTGGCTTTTTGAAAACACAGAGTTCTACATGTTTAATGGCGATAATACTTGGAATTTTATCACAAAACCAAAAGCTGAAGTGAAAGGGCAATGGACGCAAAAAGTATATCAAGTAGATGATAGTCCGCGTTACGAAGGTTCAGGAACTTGGGTACATGTAGACGGTAAAAATTACTGGGAAAACACCACTGATGCGCCACTACCAAGACGAGAATACACAAAACGTAGCGATTACAATGTAACCACACGTGGCAACCGTCACGAAATTACAAGCACTGGCTGGGTACACGATCAAGATAACAGTAAAGTAATTCGTGAAGCTGGCAAAGCTGATGTGATTTTAGCTAAAGAAAAAGGGTATAACACTTACGTGAAAGTAGCCGATAGCAAATGTAAAGCTGCTGCCGATTGGTGGACAGAAAACCAAGATAAATGGGCACTTGTTCGTAACAAATGGGATGCTGTTTATAACAGAAACACCAACCTTATTTTGGAAGAAAAAGTAGACAATAAGCCACTTTATAAGTTTTTGTTTGATAATGAAAACTACAATACTTCAGAAAAAATTAATCCAGTAATAGAATCTTTTGTAAAATAATAAATATGAAACAATTAATAAAAATTGCATTAATCTTAGTTTGTACTATCAGCGCCTTTGCACAGGACACAAACTCATTACGCAACAAAAAATTCTGGGCAAATAAACCCAGTTTAGAAAAAATAAAGCAAACTATTAAGGAAGGCAATAGTCCTTCGGAATTAACCGCCTTTGGTTTTGATGCTGTAACAAGTTCTATCTTTGCCAAAGCCGATTTTAACATCACAAAATACTTATTAAGTTTTGAAGAAAACGGTGTTAACAAATTAACACACGATGGCAGAACCTACTTATTTTGGGCCGCTTACTCCGGAAATTTAGAACTCGTAAATTACCTATTAAAAAACGGTGCAAAAACAGATATTATTGATGATAAAGGAAGTTCTCCATTAATTTTCGCAGCTGCCGCAGGACAAACAAACACCAAAATATATGATGCTCTAATAGCTCATGGAGCTAACGTACTTACTGAAACAAGTAAAGATGGAGCCAATGCGCTTTTACTTCTAGTTCCTAAACTGTCAGATTTTGAACTTGTCAACTATTTTGAAGCTAAAGGCATCGATTTAAAAAGTAAAGATAATTACGGAAATGGCGTGTTTAATTACACGGCAAAATCAGGTAATATCGATATGCTTAAAAAGCTTGTAGCAAAAGGTATTGAATACAATACCATCAATAAAAACGGTGGAAATGCTTTTATTTTTGCTAGCCAAGGCGGTCGTGGACATTCTAATGGTATTGAGGTTTACAACTATCTAGAAAGCTTAGGTATTGAAGCCAATATTACTACTAAAAACGGGACAAACCCATTGCATAACGTTGCTGCAAACACTAAAGACATCAAGATTTTAGATTATTTTATAAAAAAAGGAGTCGATGTTAATAAGCAAGATGAAAACGGAAATACGCCATTTATAAAAGCAGCGCAATCTAATAGTTTAGACATTGTAAAATATTTAGAGCCACTTAATAAAAATATTAATGTATTAAACAAAAAAGGACAATCGGCTTTAACGCTTGCAGTAGAACGTAACAAGCCAGAAGTTGTATCTTATTTATTAGCTAACAAGGCCGATGCTAAAATTGTAGATAAAGAAGGTAACAATTTAGCTTACTATTTAGTAAACACTTACAGCAAAAGGCAAAAAACTGGTTTTAACGAAAAGGCAAAACTATTAAAAGCGCACCAAGTAGATTTTACCGCTACGCAAGCTGGTAATAACACCTTATACCAAATCGCAATAGAGAAACTAGATTTAGATTTACTAAAATTTTTAGAACCAATAAAACTCGACATCAACACTACCAATAAAGATGGCCTTTCAGTACTTCATATTGCAGCCATGAAAGCGAAAGATGCTTCAATTTTAAAATACCTTATTGAACAAGGTGCCGATAAAAATGCTGTAACAGAATTCGAGGAATCTGTTTTCGATTTAGCACAAGAAAACGAGATACTAAAAGCAAATGCAATCGATATTAACTTCTTAAAATAATACCCAATGAAAACAAAAATAAAACCATACGCATTCCTTACTATACTTGCCCTAACCTTAATAGCATCTTTTGCTTTTACACCAAAACCAAACAGCTTTAAATGTATGGTGCAAATGATTAATTATTCTGGAGAAGGCGCTTATGTCGTAATTTCCTTAATTAATCCAGAAGGTGAATATGAAAAAACACTTTACGTACAAGGTGACGATGATGAATGGTACCATGATATTTCGGAATGGTGGCGTTTTTACGGTAAAACAAGACCATCTATCGATGCCATTACAGGCGCCACTATTGGCGGAGGAGAACGCGCTATAAGTGTAGTTGAAATTGAAAACGATAAAATAAACGCTGGATACAGCATCCGTTTTGAAACCGCCGTAGAAGATAAAGAATACCACACTAAAGATGTTGAGTTTCCTTTAACTTCAGAAAACGTAAAATTAAAACATGAGGGAAATGGTTACATACGCTATGTACGTATGATACCGCAATAAATCTCTCGGGGCACTACGCCTTAATATTTAACAAATATTGCATTAAATGACCATTTCTATTTGGAGATATAGCCATCTTATTTTGGCTATATCTTCTTCTCTATTTATTCTACTAGCCTCTATAACTGGCATTATTTTAGCATTCGAACCTATTTCGAATAAGCTAGAGCCTTATGCTGTGCACGAAGCAGAGACCTTATCTTTAGCTAAAACCATTGAGGTTTTACAAAGCGAATACTCAGAAGTTATAAATATAGATATTGATAAAAACGATTTTGTAAGCGCTTCTGTAATAACAAAAGAAGGAAACAATGAAACCTTTTATATAAATCCTTTTACAGGAAAAAAAATAGGAGAACTTATTGAAAAAGCGCCCGTTTTTAAGTTTGCAACCAATCTACACCGGTCCTTATTTTTAAAATCGACAGGCCGTGCTATTATTGGTATAGTCTCGTTTTTACTCCTTTTAATGGCTATAACAGGCGTTATTTTAATAGGAAAGCGTCAAGGTGGTTTATCAAAATTTTTCTCTAAAGTTGTAAAAGAAGAATTCGATCAATATTATCATATTATCATTGGTCGTTACACGCTTATCCCAATAGTTATTGTAACTATTACTGGTGTTTACTTGTCTTTAGAAAAGTTTTCATTATTACCTTCCGATAAAATTTCGCATCAATTTTTAGATGAATCTTTTACCGAAACCTCAAAAATTAATGTTGCAGACTTTCAGCTTTTTAAAAATATTCCATTAGAAGATGTTGAACATCTAGAATTCCCTTTTTCTGATGACATTGAAGACTATTTCACCTTAAAATTAAAAGATGAAGAAATACTTGTAAATCAATTCTCAGGAGTTGCCATTAGCACGCAACAAAAACCTTTAGTAACACAAGCCTCAAACCTAAGTTTTGTCTTGCATACTGGGCAAGGTAGCATAATTTGGCCTCTTGTTTTATTATTTACTTCTGCAGCTATTTTATTCTTTATTTATTCTGGTTTCGCTATGTCTATTCGACGTACAAAAAAGAGTACCGTGCCAAAAAATAAGCACAAAAAAGACCAATCGGAATTCATTATTCTAGTCGGCTCAGAAACCGGAAACACATTTGCGCTCTCAAACGCCTTTTACAATGCGCTTTTAGCAGCAGGAAAAGCGGTTTTTATTACTGAATTAAACAAATACACAACTTACAAAAAAGCCAAACAGCTTATTATTTTTACATCGACTTATGGCGAAGGCGAAGCACCAACAAACTCCAAAAATTTCGAGAAACTAATTAGCAATATTCAGCAAAAAAACAGTCTACAATATTCTGTGGTTGGCTTTGGGTCAATGGCTTATCCAGATTATTGCAAATACGCTGTAGTGGTAGATGCCACACTACAGTTTCATAAAAACTTTATTCCTAATACGGCCCTTCATAAAATAAACAATCAATCGTTTTCCGATTTTTCTCTGTGGGCAAAAAAATGGAGTGAACATAACGGTTTAACCCTAAATCTAGAAGCTCCAAAAAACAGAATAAACACCAAAAATCAAAAAACATTTCAACTAGTTAACCGCACAAATCTCAACCAAGACCAAACCTTCTTACTTCATTTAAAACCAAGTAAAAAAGTAACATTTCAATCAGGAGATTTACTTTCTGTTTACCCAGAGAATGATCCGGTAGAGCGCTTGTACTCTATTGCTAAGCTAGACAACAATATACTTTTAAGTATTAAAAAACATGAGTTTGGTTTATGCTCCAATTATTTTAACCACCTAAATATTAACGACATGACGACAGCCACGATAAAAACGAATACCGATTTTCATTTCCCTAAAAAAGCTAAAGAAGTAGTCATGATTGCCAACGGTACCGGCATTGCACCTTTTCTAGGCATGATTAACGATACTACCAAGCAAGCCAGAAAATACTTGTTTTGGGGTGGTCGCTCAAAAGAATCGTTAAAAATGTATTCCGATTTAATAGATCGTGCGTTTTATAGCAAAAGTCTTTCTGGTTTCTTCGTGAGTTTTTCTAGAGAAGAAAGCCAAAAGAAGTATGTGCAAAACTTAATTATGGAAAAAACAGAAATCATAACTCGGGTTTTAAAATCTGGTGGTGTTATCATGATCTGCGGCTCGGTTGCCATGCAAAACGGTGTTTTAATAACTCTTAACGATATTACCTCAGCCGAGTTAAACCTACCGTTAAGTGCCTTTCAAGACAACAATCAAATAAAAACAGACTGCTACTAAAAATTATAAATTATGTGTAGAGATAGTGTAAAAGTTTTATCCAAAGTCCCCAGTGGCGAACTCTCCTTTTGTAGTGAATGCCATGTATTTCATTTGGAATTCAACAATATATACTTAGAGTTTCAACAAAGCGAGTTTAAACAATTTAAAGACTATGTAATCAATATAGAAATAGATTATTGGGAGCATAAATATGCCTGCGCCAAAGTGCAGCGTAAAATACCAATACCATCTATGCAGCCCAATTTAGTACTTATGTTTAATCGCGAAGAAATAAAAGAATTACAATCGCTATTTAATCTCGAAAACCGAAAAGACATCAGCCTTTTATCGCTACAAGACATTAACTACACGCTTATTATAAACTAAAAATGCCACCAGGTGTCCCCGTGGCATTTCAATATTAATTTGTAGTAAAAAATTAAGCTTCTTTTTGTGTTTTCAAAACATCAAAAATGTTGCGTAAATCCTTTTTATAAGGTAAGTGATCCGCACGACCTTTCTTAAAAATATCGTTGCTATTACCTTGTCCTTTACGGAGTTCTTTTTGTTCCTCGAAAGGTAAAGCGTGTATTTCTTTACAAGCTGTAGAACAACAACTGTCCATTTCTGTTTTACAATTATCGCACTGTATAAATAATAAGTGGCAAGCCTCGTTAGCACAGTTGGTGTGTACATCAAACGGTGCTCCACATTGGTGACAATTAGCAATCACATCGTCACTAATACGTTCAGCACGACGCTCATCAAAAACAAAATTTTGTCCTAAAAATTTATTCTCAAGTTGATCCTCTTTCACCTGGCGCGTATATTCAATAATACCACCTTCCAACTGAAAAACATTTTTGAATCCTTTATGCTTAAAATAGGCACTCGCTTTTTCGCAACGTATGCCACCGGTGCAATACATCACTAAATTTTTATCTTCTTTATGCGCTTTTAAATCGTCTTCAATAATATCTAAAGACTCTCTAAAAGTATCCACATCTGGAGTTACAGCATTTTTAAAATGCCCAATTTCACTCTCATAATGGTTTCGCATATCCACCAAAACGGTGTTTTCATCTTCAATTAATTCATTAAATTTCCCAGCATCTACATGCACACCTTTGTTACGCACATCAAAGGTATCATCGTTTAAACCATCGGCAACAATTTTGTTTCGCACTTTTACTTTCAACTTCAAAAACGACTTATTATCCTGCTCTACAGCAACATTTAATCGAATATCTTTTAAAAAATCTATGGTATCTAAATGCGATTTAAACTCGTTAAATCGATCGGCTGGCAAAGATAATTGCCCGTTAATACCCTCGTGGGCCACGTAAATTCTACCTAAAACCTCCATCGGGTCCCAAGTTAAAAACAAATGATCTCTAAAAATTTGCGGATTGCCAATTTTGGCATACTGATAAAAAGAAAGTGTTAATCGACTTTTTCCTGCGTTGTCAATTAATTCAGCTCTTTCTTCGGCGCTTAATTTGTTGTACAGTTGCATGCTATACTAAGTTTTTAAGGTTAAGAAATATTTTAAGCCACAAAGATAATATTTTCAAAAGAACTCACACTTAGAATAAAAACATTTTGAGCGCTACCCGAAAAGGGTCGGGCTTTCACTACTCAATCTTTTTGTTTTTAAAGGAAAAACAAAAAGGATTTCAAACATACCGTTCAATCCCTAGCGCGAGTGTTTGCCGAGGTTTGATAGTTATAAACAAATTAACTTACCATAAACGTTACCTATCCAAAAAAGAAAAGCCTTTACTGAAAAAAGAATGGAAAACCAGCGATTGTTATTACAAGTCAAGGCTGATTTACGATAATAACTGTTAGAGTAATTTAGTGAGTTTCACCTATTTTTTAGCACAGTACTTTGTTGGCAACTGGCTTTTTTCCGTAATTCGCTTTATCTACCTTTTCTTTATACATTTTAAGACCAGCAATTTGTTCCGCTGTTTTGTTTTCAGTCGATTCTAATTTTGCTATAAATGATTGAGGTAATTTTAAATGGTTATTCATTGCGTGAAGTCCAGTAATATTTGGATTTCGAGAGTAATTCGTTTTCTTGTGACTTATTTTATAGTCGTTTGTAATAATCTCTAAAATCTGAGGAATTTTACTTTTAAAATCTTGTGCTGAAGAAAAAGTCATATCGTCCACAAATGAAGTGAAAGTCGCATTATTTTCTTTGGCGAATTCTTGTAAAATATCTCCAGTTTTGATAAAGACTAAATTAGCCAAAGTAGAGGAAGTTGGTGCTCCTTGTGGAATTTTACCTTTATAAGTGGTTAGTTTAGTAAGAAGACTTGAAACTTCGGGCGAAAAACCTTGACTAACAAACATCTTAAAAACAGCTTTGTTAGTTATTGATGGAAAGAAATCTTTTAAATCTGTTGTAAATTTGTATCTTTTTCCTTGATGTTGTTTAGCATTGTCAACATTGTCTTTCCCTTTTACAGCACCAAATGCATAACTTGGCATTGCAATTTGGTTTAGAATATTTCTATGTATTCTAGTTTGAATTACTTTTAATCTTTTTGTACTTGGATTTATTATTCTTTTTTTAGGTTCACCCTTTGCATCTAGTTTTGGTTTACCAAATTTATCCTTTTTAATTTCAATTTTCTCTCTGTAGAAATTGTCGATATTATTTAAAATTGAATGTATTTCTTTAATATCTACTTTTAAAGTAAAGGCTAGATGTTTTGGTGTTTTAATCATTGAGTTGTGAAAAATTGATTTATCAATGATTTTACCGATGGTGCAATTATCTTGAAAGCATCTTCTTTTTCTGGACTGATGTCATCACTATCTATTGAAAGAAAAAATAGAATAGGTAATGGTGTTTCTAGTTTCTTAGAAATTGTTTTTAAAGTCGAAAGATTTGGTTCTTTGTTATTATTCTCAATCTGTGATAAGTAGGCTTGAGTAATTTCACAAAGTTCCGCAAATTGGTTTTGTTTTAAACCTTTTTGTTTTCTAATTGATTTTATTGCTAGTCCTAAATCCATGTGTTATTTATTTGAAAAAATTAATGGGGTGTCAGGTTAGAAAATGTTCGGAAAATCATCAAAATTGGTCATTACTCTGTTGAGTAAATCAATTCCTCTGAAAACTAAACTCCAATCTATAGGCTTTTTATCGCTTTCTTTTTTAGAGTTTTCTAAATATCTAATTGCATTAGATAAGTGAACTTTTTCTTCGTCTGAGAATGAACAACGGTTCTCAGAAAGGATAGTACTTATACCTAGTATAAGACCATCGACGTGTTGATAATTGTGCTTTTTACGCATATCTATTGTGTATTTAATTAAAAGGCAATATCGCCTTGCTACATTTACAATATGCTTGTAATTAAATCCAATATGCGTTGTTCACATTATCACCCCAAAATTATTCCTTGCTACTAAGGTCTCTTTTAAAATAGACTCTTTTACAAGTTATTAGTTTTATTCAATTCAGGTTAACTTCGAGCGCGTTTCTAGGGGTTTTCCTAAATGCATCTTTACTGCTTTCCTTATTGAATGACTTCGTGTTTTCGGCGTTTGCCTGAACCGAGTTTCATCGTTGCTTTCTTTTCAGAGCGCTACGTGTCGTCGCCAATAGAACCATAATTGGTTGTGTAACTTAATACACTTTAGTAGTTTGAATTTTAATTACTACAATTTTCAATACTCTTTCAAAGAACTTATGATGCAAAGATAGAAGTTATTTTGGATTCACCAAACAAAATTGAATAAAATATTACTGTGAGTATATAAAACTAGTGGTTTGATATTCTTTAGGAAATAAAAAGTTGATGGTTTGTTACGATTTTCAGCTTGTTGCCAACGTTTATGTATAAGAATAGTTGCGGGTTTGTATGCGAGGATTTTCCGAAGGAAAATCAGACGTTACAAACACGCAACGACCTTTGATTAAGCACTAAAACCGCAATTATTTTTATACTTTGTTGTGTGTAGGTTTTATTTCTTAATTATTTTATAACCAGTTCTTTCTTCTTTCATCTTTGGGATTTCAAAAATCTTATATTTATCTTCTAATTCTTTAATTCCAATGTTTCCATTTTCTTTCATTTCTTTAAACCAGTTTTCAGTATGCACAATTGTACCAACTAATGATACATCTGTTAAATTACATTCTGTAAATTGAGTTTTAAATAAAATTGCTGAATCAAATTTACAATTAGTAAGGTTTACATTTCTAAATGAACTTTGATATAGTTCAGTTAAATAAAATATAGAGTTAGAGCAATTATTCATTAACCAAGAAGTGTCATTCAAGTTTGCCGCAGAGAAATTCCATTTTTGCATTTCTTCGTTCTCAGTTATTCCATTTGCATTTTGTAAAAAACAATGTTTTAAATTTAATTCTTTTTCATTAAGTTTTATTAACCTTTTTACTAAACCACTTATTCGAAATTTGGCTTCTTCACTTTTCCAGAATCTAAAATCATTTATTTCTTCCTTATATCTTTCAATTTTTTCACTTTTCGCCTTTGTTATTCTTTCTTTTTCTTGTTTTCTTTCTTTGTTAGTTTCATATATAGTCAAAACAATTCCAAAAACAAAAAGATCATAAATAAGGCCGTGAAGTTCAACAAGTATATCGTGAAAATTAAACTTTTTATCAATTAAATCTAATATTATAATTAGCAAAACACCTAAAATTCCTAGTAGAATAAATAAATTAATTTTAGAATTGAATAAGTTAAAAATATGTTTTTTCATTTATCGGATTTTGAGTTTTTTTTAACTTACACACAACGGTTGGTTATATGAAAAGTAGCAGATTTGTATGTGCATTTTTCGGATAAGAAATAAAGAAAGCAGAAAAGAACCAAACTTTGGTTTAGCTCTTAACTGCTATTTTTTATATAACGTGTTGTAGGCAGTATTTAATCAATTATTTTATCCTCAATCATCCATATTTTTTCAACTTCTATAAGACAACCTTTATCATCTTTTTCTTTAATAAAAACATAAAATATATATTCAGTAAAATACTCTGGATATTTTTTCTTTTTATTTAATTCAATAAATTCAGAGTAAGAAGTTAAAATACTACTTTTTAGTGAATTATATTTTACATCAATTTTTTTATTTTTTTCGTTATCATACTTAAAAGTATGTTTTTTATCAATGGAATAAATTTCTGAGTTCTCTTTAATAATCATGGTATCTTTACTTTCATTAAAAAGAAATATTATTTTTTCTTTTTCTTGTGAAAAAAGGTTTATTGATATTAATAAAAAAATATAAATTAATTTTCTCATAATTATTGACAATTAGGATTATTAATATTAAAGTCAGCAATAGTTTGGCTAATGCTATCTCTTTTAGTTTGTGTTAAATTATTCCAAGCGACTGTATTTTGAAGTCCAGTCCAAGCAAGAGCTTCGTAAATTTCATTGGTCTGCGAATTATCAAATTCTTTGAGCGCTTGTTTAATAATGCCTCTATAGTGTTGAGCCATAGCTTCATGTTGTGCACTTGAAGGGCTCTGACCTTGAGGTACATTCCATTTCCACCTCATATAGTAATCATATAAACCTGGATAATCATTCCTTAATTGTATCAATTGATTGTGGTCTAACTGAATACTTGGATGTTGTGCTACAGATAAAAGTTTTCTGAAAGTTTCAGCATGAATCATTTCATGAATAAAAGTTCTTGCAATAGATAAGATAGGTCTATCTAAGTTATTTTCATTAAAGGTAATTGTAATTAAATAATTTTGTGGTGCACTTGTTTCTGCATTTGTATTGGCATCAAGAGTAGTACTTGATGTTAGTTTTAAATTAGCAACAGACATATCTCCATCAAAATTATTTAAATAATTTGCAAAAGTTGTAGATTTGCCCATCCCTGTATATACTGAATAAAGACAATCGTTATCTTTTAAATCACTATCTAAAATTAATTCTTCTTCAAAATCCACTTCGCCACCATTTATTAAAGACTCAATGGCACTTTTAAGAAACTCTTTAGCTTTATCATCACAGTTATTAGTATTTAAAAAGTCGCTAAATGGTCGTAGTTTAATGTTATTTAGAGAGTTTAAATAAGAGTTTTGTTGAGTTGTTAAATTTGTTATGCAATCTTTTATATTATTTAACAAAAGGGCTTTAATTTGAGAAGAACTAGCCGTTGGGGATGTTACCCCTCCACCATAATTATTGGTTGTTGGGTTTGTTTCCCCTGCAGGGTCAGGAACACCTTGATTTACATTAGAAGTATTGCTTATGTGCAAGGAGGAAGTGCTTGTGGTTGGGTGTGTGCAACTAGCTGTTAAATGGTCATCTTGATGTTCAGGATGAGAGCAAGGTTCTTCTGTAATTATAACAATGGTAGTAGCTTGATTGTTTTGTTTTGCAAAAATATTGTTTACTAATTGGTCATCTTTAAATTCAGCAAAACTTACCTTATTGTTCAAATCTACAGGAAGGTTATTGTTCAAGTCTAAAACCTCTTGCTCGGTCAGGTCATAGGTAACAATAAAAGTTTTATAAGCTCCGTCATTTTGGCTTGATAACATTAAATTTTCAAGTCCAAAATTATTGTTTGCTCTGTAAATAGGAAATGTATAAGAATGATAAGTGCTGTCTTGATTCTGTATATATTTAACAATACCTGTGTCTATAGAAAAATCTTGGTCAGAACTATAAACTACTTTTGGATTCTTACTATTCTTGTTGGTTTTGTTTGATTTGTTTTTAATGCTTTTGATTTTATTAAAAGCGTAAGTATTGGATTCAATATCTTTTAACTCTAGTGTTTGGATTGTAAAATCAGATTGGGAATTAGTTTGAATTATTGCATTGCTTTCTTTTTCTGAAATGATTTCGTCTTTTTGACAGTTTGTAAAAAATAGAGAGATTCCAAGGATTAGAATTCCGAGTTTGAGTGTTTTCATTAATTTGTCTTTCATTTATACCGTTGTTTATGGTTTGTTAAAATGTTCAATGTGAAGGCATATTGCCTACAACTTAATTATATGGATTAATAATTCGTCTATAATAAATTAAAAAGGAGGGATAAGCTTACTTTTTCTAGATAAATCCCATCCATATACTTATTTAACTTTATAAATATATGCTTTTTTTAAAACCCCTAACTCACTTACAACATCAAATTTTCCTACAACCAATAAATAGCATAAAAAAAGCACCTAAATAATAAATATCTAAGTGCTATTAAAATAGTTTGAGCTAGTCGTTATCAAGTGCTCATTTGTTAAATTTCACAGCAAACAATTTTCCCTTTTTCATTTAATAGATGCAAAACAAACTAAAAGGTTGCGTAAATAGTTTCATTTTCTTCCAAAAACCAATAAATCAACCCTATTACAATCTAAATTATGTTGAAAACTATTATTGTGTTCTCCCAAAAGATGTAGTATTTTAGCAGACAAATCTTCAGAAAAAAAATATATAATGAGCAGCGAAAAAGAAGCGAAATTAAAAGCCCTAAAACTTACTTTAGATAAACTAGATAAAGCCTACGGAAAAGGTACGGTAATGAAAATGAGCGATGCCGCTATTCAAGATGTTGAAGCTATTCCTTCAGGTTCGTTAGGTTTAGATATCGCATTAGGCGTTGGTGGATATCCACGTGGACGTGTTATTGAAATATACGGACCAGAATCGTCGGGTAAAACCACATTAACGTTACACGCTATTGCCGAAGCTCAAAAAGCTGGTGGAATTGCAGCTTTTATTGATGCAGAGCATGCTTTCGACCGTTTTTACGCTGCAAACCTTGGTGTAGATATAGATAACCTAATTATTTCTCAACCAGATAATGGTGAGCAAGCATTAGAAATTGCCGATAATTTAATTCGTTCTGGCGCTATCGATATTGTTGTTGTCGATTCCGTTGCTGCATTAACACCAAAAAGTGAAATTGAAGGCGAAATGGGAGATTCTAAAATGGGCTTACACGCACGTTTAATGTCTCAGGCTTTACGTAAACTTACAGGGTCTATTAGCAAAACAAACTGTACTGTAATATTTATTAACCAATTACGTGAAAAAATTGGTGTAATGTTCGGTAACCCAGAAACAACAACTGGTGGTAACGCATTAAAATTCTACGCATCTGTACGTTTAGATATTCGTCGTTCTACCCAAATTAAAAACAGTAATGGTGATGTTTTAGGTAACAAAACCAGAGTAAAAGTTGTAAAAAACAAAGTAGCTCCACCATTTAAAATGGCCGAATTCGATATTATGTACGGAGAAGGTGTAAGTAAAGTTGGTGAAATTCTTGATGTTGCTGTAGAGTACGAAATTGTAAAGAAAAGTGGTTCTTGGTTTAGTTACGAAGATACTAAACTTGGGCAAGGTCGTGATGCTGTAAAAGCAATCATTAAAGACAACCCAGAGCTTTTTGATGAGTTAGAACAAAAAATAAAAGCAGCTATTAAAGAAAGCCTGAACTAAACATCGTTTTCTTTTAAATATATAAAATCCCGATACTTTCGGGATTTTTTTTGCTCCAAACTTTAGGCTTACTAAACTAAAATCAATTATCTACGCAACCATTTAGCAAAAGTGGCATCTATAAAACAAAACGCAAATTTTAACTAAAAAAAATATTGAAATGAAAAAATTGCTTGTAATTTGTTTAACTCTAATTTTGGCCTCGTGTAGCGTAGATGATGACGGCTTAGATTATAGTTTTGAGATTTTACCCGTAGAAAGTGTCGATATTCCAGAGGAATTTACATTAGGTGAAACTTACCCAATTACGGTATCATACCTAAGACCATCTAATTGCCACTCTTTTAGAGAATTTTACTATAATAAAAACAATAACGAACGTACCGTTGCCCCAATCAATTATGTATTTGAAAATAACGATTGCGAAACATTAGAAAACGAACTGGTTGAAAACACTTTTAACTTTATTGTAACAAGTAACGGATCGTATATTTTTAAATTTTGGCAAGGCGAAGATGCCGACGGCGAAAACCAATATTTAACTATTGAAGTGCCTGTTGTAGAGTAAAAATAACTAATTAATACGTGTGTAATTTTGAGTTTAAATCAACTCATAGAAAATTGTAAAACTAACGATACTAAGGCACAGGGCGAACTGTACAAACTCTTTTCGAGTAAACTTTTCGCTGTGTGCTTAAAGTATTCTAGAAACTATGCTGAAGCAGAAGATAATCTGCAAGACGCATTTTTAACCATATTTAAAAAAATTGAACAATTTAAAAACAAAGGCTCTTTTGAAGGTTGGCTAAAACGCATTACCATTAACACCGTAATGCAACGCTACCGCAACGAAAAAGTTTTTGATATTATTAACGAAGATGCCATTGAAGATGTTGAAGTTGATATAGATGACGACCAACTTTCTATAGATTATTTACTTCAAATAATACAAGAATTACCAGACAGATACCGACTCGTTTTTAACCTGTATGTACTAGACGATTATTCGCATAAAGAAATAGCCGAGATGCTAAAAATTAAAATAGGAACTTCAAAATCTAATTTAGCCCGAGCTAGACAAATTTTGAAACAAACTATCGAAACACATAAATCCGCAACAAGTTTGCAATCATTATAATGCGTGATAAAAAACACATAGACAGACTTTTCCAGGAAGGCTTAAAAGATTTTGAAGCCACTCCCAGCAATGCTGTATGGAAAAACATAGAAGCCGAACTTAATCAAGACAAGAAAAAACGACGAGTAATACCAATTTGGTGGCGCTATGCAGGTGTTGCTGCACTTTTATTAGTTTTTCTAACGCTAGGTATTAATATGTTTTACAACGAAATTAAAGGCAACCAAACACACGAAGTTGTTAATACAGAAGCCGAACAAGCCCCTGAGATTGAAGACACATCTATTACTGATGCAATCTATTCAGAAACAACTATAAATTCAGCTATTTCAGAACAAAACAGTCAAGAAAACAGTGTAAATCTAGATTCGGAAAAACACACTATTAGCAATAAAAACAACAATCAAAACACGAACAGTAATAATCAAAACTCTGCAACAGCAACAACAATTGCAAGCGCCGACCATACAAATCAAACCAATAGTAATTCCGCCCAATCAGCGAAAAAATCAAATAAAAGCAAGCCATCTTCTTCAGTAAAAAACAAAAAAGAAAATGTGTTTTATGAAAAGAACAATAATACTGTAGCTCTACAAAACTCAAAAGAAAGCAACGCTTCCGCGGAAACCAAAAACAATAATATTTCAATTTCCGAAGAAAAAATTATTGCTAAAACAAATACAGAGAACACAAATCTAGAAAAGACTAAAGCAGAGAAAATTAAAACAGTAGAAACTAGCGAAGCTATTGCCTCTAATGATACAAAAGATAACAACTTAAGCATTGAAGACGCTCTAGATAAAACAGAGGACCTAATTGATACAGACACCCCAACAGACCGTTGGAGTTTAGCTGCCAACGCTGCTCCTGTTTATTTCAATACCACCGGAAAGGGCTCGTCCATAGACCCTCAATTTAATAGCAATTCTAAAACAGGTGAAGTAAACATGAGTTATGGTGTTACGGCTAGTTATGCAGTAAATAAAAGATTACGTGTTCGTTCGGGAATTAACCGTGTAAACCTTGGCTATAATACAAATAACGTGGTAAGCTACCAATCTATTGGCGTAAGTTCTCCGACTAGCACTTTACAAAATGTAAGTAACAATAGCACCATTAATAATAGTGTTAGCAATGCACCAACCGAACAATTATCGCTAATTAGTGCCGATAATTTAAGCTCTAAAAACGCGAGTGGTTTATTAAAAACATCAAACACATCTATTAATCAAAGTTTAGGCTACATAGAAGTGCCACTAGAATTACAATACGCTGTTTTAAGCAATAAATTTGGCGTTAATGTTATAGGTGGTTTTAGCTCTTTATTTTTAAATAATAACGAAGTGTTTTCGGAAGCTCAAGATGGCAACCGCACCTTTTTAGGTGAAGCAAATAATATTAATAAGGTAAGTTACAGTGCTAACTTTGGTTTAGGTTTAAATTACCAGGTCACTAAAAAAATTGATTTGAATTTAGAGCCTATGCTTAAATATCAAATAAATACATTCAATAATACATCTGGTGATTTCCAGCCATTCTTTGTTGGTGTATACACCGGACTTGCTATTAAATTTTAGGTTTTTGGTTAAATCTAGTTATTGATTTCCTTTAAGCTCGGAAATCAATACTAAATAAAAACGACTCTACTTAGGGTCGTTTTTTTATTTCTTAAACGCTTGTAGTTGATTATATATAATTTCGCGAGACGCATCATTCAATTCTCGGGTTTCTTTAATAGTTAAACCTTCGGTTGAAATAAATTTATGCATCTTAACACGCATTCTTCCCGGACCACCGCTAAAAAAAGTATACGAAAATCGTTTTTTATTATCAGCAAAAGTTATTGGCACAACTGGTATTTGGTGGTTTATTGCCAACCTAAAAGCGCCATCTTTAAAGGCATCTAAATCAATATGCTCTTCCGGTACACCGCCTTCTGGAAAAATACAAATACTCACGCCTGTTTTTAATCGGCGTTGCGCTCTTAAAAACACCGCTTGTCTACTTTTAGCAGAACTTCTATCTACCAAAATACAGGTGCGCTTATAGAAAAATCCAAATAACGGAATTTTAGATAACTCCGCTTTCCCAACAAAAACAAATGGGTTTTTAACCGAAACTAGCATTAGCATAATATCAACCATTGAAGTATGGTTAGCAACAAACATGTAGCTTTTAGAACGATCTGGAGTTTCCTCACGGTCTATTTTATAAGCAAAGCCCATACCAACCAAAATTATTTTAGCCCAAACCCGAGCTATTCTAAAAAACAGTGGATACCAAGCCTCTTTAGCGATAGACACTAATAAAATTGGAAATAAGATAATTATAGGTAACCCTACCAGTATATAAAACCAAACACGGTACAATACCCAAAAAATGTATTTAAAAACTTTCATCGTCTCAAAAATACATAATTGTATTGAGCAATTCTATTAAAAAAATTACCTTTGCTAGCATATCAAAAATTGAGTTTAATTTTAACAAGATTCCCACAATTTAGGGAACGCACACATGGCAAGAATACTTACAGGCATACAAAGCACAGGAACACCACATTTAGGTAACATTTTAGGCGCTATTATTCCAGCAATTGAAATGGCTAAAAACCCTGAAAACAATTCGTTTTTATTTATCGCAAACCTACATACTTTAACGCAAATTAAAGATGCAAAAACATTGCGCGAAAACACGTATTCTACTGCTGCAACCTGGCTTGCTTTTGGTTTAGATATTGAGAAAACGGTATTTTACCGCCAAAGCGATATTCCACAAACTACAGAGCTATCTTGGTATTTGAGCTGTTTTTTTCCGTACCAACGCTTAACTTTAGCTCACAGTTTTAAGGATAAAGCAGACCGTTTAGACGATGTTAACGCAGGGCTTTTTACTTACCCAATGCTTATGGCTGCCGACATTTTATTGTACGACGCTAACATTATTCCGGTTGGAAAAGACCAATTACAACATATAGAAATGACACGTGATGTTGCATCACGTTTTCATGCTAAAATGGGTGAAACTTTTGTGTTACCAGAAGGAAAAATACAAGAAAACACTAAACTTATTCCTGGTACCAACGGTGGTAAAATGAGTAAGAGTGCTAATAACACTATCAATCTATTTTTAACCGATAAAAAATTACGCAAGCAAATAATGTCTATCGAAACTGATAGCACAGCGCTTGAAGACCCTAAAGATTGGAGTACTTGTAACTGCTTTGCTATATACAGTTTGCTAGCAACAGAAGCTCAAATTGAAACCATGAAAGCTAATTATGAAAATGGTAATTATGGCTACGGACACGCAAAACAAGCTTTGTTTGAATTGATAGTTGAAAAATTTGCAACAGAACGTGAACGCTACAACTACTACATGAACAACCTAAACGAAATTGATGCTGCTTTGGCCATTGGTGCAAAAAAAGCGCAATTAGTTGCTAACGATGTATTGAGCAGAGTTAGAGAAAAGGTTGGTTACTAAAATACCAGAATCACATAAAGACTTGCTGAAGGCTAAACATTTCGGCAAGTCTATAATATTTTGAGTTTGTGACAAAACACACCAAAGACGTACAGAATAGATACGACGGCTTCCTAAAAACACCTAGTTTATGGAAAAAGGATGTGGTTTTCAACATGACTCAATTTGAAACATCCTCTAAATTTGATAAAATAGATTTAGATATTGACGACAAACTTAGAGTCGGAAAATATATAGAACGCTTAGTTTCTTTCGAATTAAGCCAAAATCCAGCCATTAAAATACTCTCAGAAAATCTTCAAATTCAAGAGAACAAAATCACTTTAGGCGAAATTGACTGCTTATTACTAAAGGAAGAGAAACCGATTCATCTTGAAGTTATTTACAAGTTTTATGTTTACGATGCCTCGGAAGGCGCTTCGGAAATTGATCATTTTATTGGCCCTAATAGAAAAGATGCGCTAATAGAAAAACTAAAGAAACTTAGCGAAAAGCAATTGCCTTTACTTTATTCTAAAAGTTGCGAACCTTACTTAGAAAACCTAGGTTTAAAAGCTTCAGAAATTGATCAACAAGTTTATTTTAAAGCACAATTATTTATTCCTTTAGGTGAAAAAATTATTTTAAAAACCTTAAATCAAGACTGTATTTCAGGTTTTTACATCAAAAAAAAACAGCTCGCTCAGTTTTCAGAATGTAAATTTTATATTCCGAAGAAAATAGATTGGATTATAGCGCCACACACCCAAGTAGATTGGCTTAATCATCAAGATTTCACAACCGTTTCTAACACTATTTTAGAACGTCAATTTTCACCAATTTTCTGGTTAAAACAACCAAACGGTATATTAAACAAATGTTTTCTAGTTTGGTGGTAATCACATTATTTTTAAAGCCTAGCAGAGTTTAAAGTCTACTAGGCATAAATTTAAAACTTCTTTATTCTTCAATGGCAACAGGCAATTTATTAAAGCCCATATTAAAAAGGGTAAACCCATAAATATCGGCATATTGCTCAATAGTTTTACTTATTGGCGTTCCTGCACCATGGCCGGCATCCGTTTCAATACGTATTAACGTTGGGTTGCTTCCTGTTTGCTTACTTTGTAATTCGGCTGCAAATTTAAAACTATGCGCAGGCACAACCCGATCGTCATGATCTCCGGTAGTTACTAAAGTCGCTGGATATTCTACTCCAGGTTTTACATTATGAACTGGTGAATATCCTTTTAAGTATTCAAACATCGCTTTATTATCTTCAGCTGTTCCATAATCGTAAGCCCAACCAGCTCCTGCAGTAAACGTATGGTAGCGTAACATATCTAAAACACCAACAGCAGGTAAAGCTACCTGTGCTAAATCCGGACGCTGCGTCATGGTTGCACCAACCAATAAACCACCGTTAGATCCGCCTCGAATTGCTAAATACTTTGTGCTCGTGTAATTTTGTGCCTTTAAATATTCCGCTGCAGCGATAAAATCATCAAATACATTTTGTTTCTTTTGCTGCGTTCCGGCATCGTGCCAAGCCTTTCCATACTCACCACCGCCACGAAGGTTAGCTACGGCATAAATACCACCTTGCTCCATCCAAACTGCATTAGGCGTGCTAAACGACGGTGTTAAGCTTACATTAAATCCACCATAACCATATAAAATAGTTGGGTTTTCGCCGTTTAATTCTAGCCCTTTTTTATGTGTTATTATCATTGGTATTTTAGTTCCATCTTTAGAGCTGTAAAATACTTGATGACTTTCAAAATCATCACTATTAAAAGCAATAGCAGATTTCCTATACAATTCCACAACGCCAGAGTCGGCATTTAAAGTATAAGTTGTAACCGGTGTGTTATAATTTGTAAACGAGAAGTAATTTGTTTTTTCTTCTTTTTTACCACCAAAACCACTTGCTGTTCCTAAACCTGGTAATTCTATATCTCTAATAAATTTACCGCTATAATCGTATTGTTTTACTTTAGAAATCGCATCGACCATATAAGTTGCGTAAAAGTAACCACCGCCTTTGGAAATAGACAGCACATGCTCCGTTTCTGGAATAAAATCTACCCAATGCTCTGGTGTTGGATTTGTAGCATCTACCGTTACTATTTTTTTGTTTGGCGCATTTAAATTAGTAATTAAATAAAGTTTACTTCCCTCGTTTTCTAGAACACCTGTATCGCTATCTGTGTGATCTAAAATGGAAATAAATTCACTATTTGGCACAGATAAATCTTTTATTAAAAGCTTGTTTCCGGAGGTTGAAACACGAGGAGATATAAACAAGTATTTATTATCTTCGGAAACGTTGGCGTAGATATAACGGTGTTTTTCTTCGGGTGTTCCACCATAGATTAATTCGTCTGCGCTTTGTACTGTTCCTAATTTATGATAGTATACTTTATGCTGATCTGTTTTAGCCGAAAGCTCACTTCCTTTTGGTTTATCGTAACTAGAGTAGTAAAAACCTTCGTTTTTGTACCATGATAGCTGCGTGAATTTCACATCAATTAACGCATCTTCCATAATCTCTTTAGACTCAACATCCATGATTAGAATTTTTCGCCAATCGCTGCCGCCTTCAGAAATAGTATAAGCCAAAATTTTTCCATTTTTAGAAAAACTTATTGCACCTAAAGATACCGTTCCGTCTTCCTTAAACGTATTTGGGTCTAAAAATACGGTTGCCGTTTTAGAATCGCCCCCTTTTTTAAAACGATAAAGTACACTTTGGTTTTGTAAACCATCATTTTTATAAAAATACGTGTAATCGCCCTCATTAAACGGAGCGCTTACTTTCTCGTAATTCCATAATTTAGACAAACGATTTTTTAACGCCTCTCTAAACGGTATTTGATCTAAATAGGTATTTGTAGCTACGTTTTCGGCTTTTACCCAAGCTTCGGTTTCTGCACTTCTATCATCTTCTAACCAACGGTATGGATCTTTTACTTCAACACCAAAATAAGTATCAATAGTATCTACAGTTTTTGTTTTTGGGTAACTCACAACAATATCTTTTTTTTCTGTTTTATCATTTCCACAAGCAACGAGCAAGCTTAATGAGAAAAACGTTAACGCTATTTTTTTCATGATTCATTAAATTAATCATTCAAAAATAAACAAAAAACATAAGCTAAAGTTCTAGATTTATTCAATAATAACGGAATTAAAATGCCGTATAATTATATATTTGACAATGTTACTCAAAACCCTAATAATGAAAAAAACAGCACTACTCGTATTATCCATCGCATCATATTTCAGTATGTTTTCTCAAGCTGAAATAACCGAAAATGAAATAAAAGATCATATTGAATTTTTAATATTAGATAAAAACGGAGGAAGATTTCCAGGAGAAAAAGGCGCTAAACGCGTTGTAAAATATATTAAAAAAGAATTTAAAACTATAGGCTTAAAACCGTTAAGCAAAAATTACGAGCAACATTTTAAAGCCATATTACGAGTTGATAAAGGTATAGACGAAAAACCAGAAGTAAGCACTTGTAATGTTATTGGTTTTATTGAAGGAAACGATCCGGAATTAAAAAACGAATACATTGTTTTAGGAGCACATTACGATCATTTAGGACTTGGCGGACCATCTTCCAAATCGGATAAAAGAGGCGTAATATATCATGGTGCTGATGATAATGCTAGCGGAACAGCCGCTCTATTAGAAATTGCAGAAAAGTTAATTTCAAAACAAGACCAATTAAAAAGAAGTGTACTATTTATTGCCTTTGGAGCCGAAGAACAAGGTTTATTAGGTAGTAAATACTTTGTAGAAAACCCGTTAATTCCACTTTCTCAAATAAAATTAATGATTAACATGGATATGGTTGGCCGCTTAAACGATAAAAAACATGTGTATGCAGGTGGCGCAGGCACATTTACTAATGGCGTAGATTTCATGAAGAACCTCGGGAAATCTCTAGGTTTAAACCCTATAGTTCACGCAGGATCTGTTGGTGGTTCCGATCATGTTTCATTCTACAAAAAAAGCATATCGGTTTTAGGTGTACATACTGGCGGACATCCACAATACCACACACCCGAAGACACTTTGGAGCTTATAAATCTAGAAGGCGAAAAGCTGGTTTGCGAATATGTTTTTCAAACTATTTTAAACAAAGCATCAACACCCGATAACATTGAGTTTATAAACCAAGATTAACACCAAAAAAAAAAGCTCCTGTAAAATTTACAGGAGCTTAAAATATTTAAAAAAGTGTAAATTACACTAATTTATTTGCTACTAAATATTCAGCAATTTGCACGGTGTTTGTTGCAGCACCTTTACGTAAGTTATCGGCAACAATCCACATATTTAAAGTGTTAGGTTGTGTTTCGTCTCTTCTAAGTCTTCCAACAAAAACCTCATCTTTATCGTGTGCGAAAATTGGCATTGGATAACTGTTTGTAGAAGGATCATCTTGAAGTACAATACCCGATGTTTCGCTTAACATTTTACGAACGTCAGCTAAATCGAAATCATTTTCAAACTCAACGTTAACAGATTCTGAATGCCCACCAGCAGTAGGAATACGAACAGCCGTAGCCGTTACAGAAAATGTACGATCATTAAATATTTTTTGTGGCTCACGAGCCAATTTCATTTCTTCTTTAGTGTATCCGTTTTCTAAAAACACATCACAATGTGGCAATGCATTTCTACCTATTGGGTAAGGATAAGCCATTTCGCCTTCAATACCAGCAATTTCATTTTCTAGTTGTTTTACAGCTTTTACACCTGTACCAGAAACCGATTGGTAAGTTGAAACAACAACACGTTTCATTTTATATTTTGCATGTAGCGGCGCCAAAGCCATTACCATTTGTATGGTAGAACAGTTTGGGTTTGCTATAATTTTATCTTCTTTTGTTAATTCGCTTGCATTAATTTCCGGAACCACTAATTTTTTAGTTGGATCCATTCTCCATGCAGAAGAATTATCGACTACCGTTGTACCAGCTGCAGCAAATTTTGGTGCCCATTCTACCGATGTATCTCCACCTGCAGAAAAAATTGCGATATGTGGCTTTGCGGCAACAGCATCGGCTAAACCAATAACGGTATATTCTTTATTCTTGAAAGTTAATTTTTTTCCAACAGAACGCTCTGAAGCTACCAATAATAATTCGGTAACAGGAAAGTTACGTTCTTCTAAAACCTTTAGCATCACCTCGCCTACCATTCCAGTAGCGCCTACAACTGCTATTTTCATAATTTTTTGTTTATTAAATTTCTGTTAGCAAAACTAAGTATTAATTCTATTCTAAAATCTAAAAAAAGCCCTCATTTACGAAAAATGAGGGCTTTTTAACAACAAATAACAGTGTGTTATATAATTAACACTTTGTTATTTTTTAAGTAAATCTCTAATTTCAGCAAGTAAATCTTCTTGAGATGGTCCAGCTGGAGCTTCTTCTTTAACCTCTACTGGCTTTTTAGTTTTATTATAAGCTTTAACAATTAAAAACATTACAAGACCAACAATAACTAAATTAACAATAGTGTTAATCCAAGCACCATACATAATTGCATTTTCTGCAGTAGTTACAGCACCTTCAGCATTAACTGCAGCTTCTGTTAATACAATTTTCATGTTCGCAAAATCGGTTCCACCTGTAAAGTGACCAACTACTGGCATAACAATATTGTCAACAAAACCTTTTACAACACCACCAATAGCTCCTGCCATGATAACTGCTACAGCAAACTCTATAACGTTGCCACCTGTAATAAACTCTTTAAATTCTTTAAGCATAATTTTAAATTTTATAATTCTTGGTTAATAATTATTTAGACCACAATATAGTTAAAAAGTCACAAATTAAATTGAAACAAAATATTTAACCTGAGATAATTTCTCGCTTTACGCGCTGTGAAATACTCGTAATCAACTCATAAGAAATTGTGTTTGCGGTTTGCGCTAAGGTTTCTGCCGTAGAATTAGCATCAAAAACAATAACCTCATCACCCTCATTACAATCTATATCGGTAATATTTACCATAATCATGTCCATACAAACATTACCAATTATGGGTGCTTTTTGATTGTTAATTGTTACAAAACCCTTTCCGTTTCCATAAATTCTACCAATACCATCGGCATGACCAATAGGTAAGGTTGCAGTTTTTAAAACCGATTCGCTTTTAAACGCTCGATTATAACCAACTGTTTCTCCTTTTTTTAAATGATGAATTTGTGAAATAGCAGTTTTTAATGTTGCAATAGGTTTAAAATGTATATTTTCTTCTTCGGAATTTCCAAAACCGTACAATCCTATACCGCTACGCACCATATTAAACTGTCCTTCAGGATAATTTAAAATTCCTGAAGTATTACAAATATGAAGCATAGGCTTGTAGCCAAACATGTCTTCAAAATTAGTTGCAATACCTTTAAAAGTTTCTATTTGATTTAGGGTGAACGCTTTCTCTTCCAAATCTTCACTAGCCGCTAAATGCGAAAAGATCGATTTTACATGAATAACTTTGGTTTCACCTATAGTATTATGAATAGTTTCTACATTGCCTTGCCAAAACCCTAATCTATTTAAACCCGTATTAAACTTGACGTGAATAGGATAGTTTTGTTTTTTTTCCGCGGAAGCGATTTCAATAAATTCTTTAAGTATTTTTAAATTGTAAATACTAGGTTCTAAATTATTTTCTAGTAAAACTTTGAAATTTACCGTTTGCGGATGCAGTACCAAAATAGGCTTTGTTATCCCTGCTTTTCGTAATGCCACACCTTCATCTATATAAGCTACAGCAAAATAATCGGCCCCAATAGTTTCTAAATAATTTGCAATTTTAGAAGCTTCATTACCATAAGCAAACGCTTTAACAACGGCTAAAAATAGCGTATCGTTATTAAGTCTCGATTTTAAATACTCAAAATTATGTTTTAGTTTTTTTAAATCGATTTCAAGCACAGTTTCTCTTGCTTTAGGCATCGGAATCTTTTGTTTTAGATTCAACCTCCTCTTCATCTTTCACTTGCATATTGCGCACTTTATCGCGCTCCATAGCTTTGTAATAAGCTGCTCTGCTTAAAGGTTCGTACTCTTCCACTTCACCTAAAAGCACCAAACTATCGCTTTTAGCTTTACGGTAACTGTATTGTGCTAAATTCCCCGTGCGGGTACAAACAGCGTGAACTTTAGTAACATAATCGGCTGTTGCCATTAAGTTTGGCATAGGCCCAAAGGGATTTCCTTTAAAATCCATATCCAATCCGGCAACAATTACGCGAACGCCTTTGTTGGCCAAATCGTTACAAACACGAACAATTTCGTCATCGAAAAACTGAGCTTCATCTATACCAACCACATCACAACCATCGGCCAAAATAGGGATGTTTGCTGCTGCTGGAACAGGTGTAGAACGAATTTCGTTAGAGTCGTGAGACACTACCATTTCCTCGTCGTAACGCGTATCTAAGGCTGGTTTAAAAATCTCAACGCGTTGCCTTGCGAACTGTGCACGTTTAAGTCTACGGATGAGTTCTTCGGTTTTTCCCGAAAACATAGAGCCGCATATGACTTCAATCCATCCAAATTGTTCTTTATGATTTACCGTATTTTCAAGAAACATTTCGTAATTTTAACACTAAAATTGGTTTGTATAAAGGTGACGCAAATTTATTAAAAATCAAACGCCTTAATACCTTTAAATTTTAAATTTATAAACAATGAAGAAGAAATTAGAATCTGAACTTGTAAGTATAGCTCATAGAATTCTGAAACTGAAAGGTAAAGAAGATGTAATTAAAATGCATACCGAAGCAAAAGAGTTGTTTGAAAAGCTATCGGTTTTAAAGTTTGCTCAGGAAAATTTTGAAGATAGTATCCCGAGTATAGGTAACGACTCGTCGTTTTTTAGCATGCTCGACACGGCTTTTAACAATAAAATTAGTGATAATATTGAGGAGGACGATAAAATTTACACCAACTTAGAAGATCACCAAAACGAAGAGATTACCGAACCATTAATGGAAACCATTAAAGATATGGTTGCGCAAATGCCACACGAAACTCAGCAAGTAGATGATTTATTTGAAAAAATAGAGCCAAAAACACCTGTTGTTAAACATAATTTGGAAGATTTGACTTTAGGCTTTGAAGAAACACCTGTTTTTGAACCTGTGAATAAAAGTGATGGCGATGTTTTAACCGATAAAAAATCGCTAAACGATAAGCTTAAATCTGGCGGATTAAAAATTGGCTTGAATGATAAAATAGCCTTCATTAAACATTTGTTTGACGGTCAGGTCGGAGATTACGATCGTGTTATCTCGCAACTAAACACCTTTCTTTCTTATAAAAACGCCAAAGAATTTATCGATACCATGGTAAAACCCGATTATAATAATTGGAACGATAAAGAAGAATTTGAAACCCGCTTTTTGGAAATTATTGAAGCCAAATTTGAATAATGAGTAAACTATATATAGTACCAACACCTATTGGCAACTTAAAAGATATCACTTTTAGAGCCGTTGAAGTTTTAAAAGATGTCGATTTAATTTTAGCTGAAGATACCCGAACATCGGGAAAACTCTTAAAGCATTTTGAAATTTCGACTCACATGCAAAGCCACCATATGCATAACGAGCATAAAACGGTTGAAAATATTATTCAGAAATTAAAAAGTGGAACAACCGTAGCTTTAATTAGCGATGCCGGAACGCCTGCTATTTCCGATCCTGGATTTTTATTATCTCGTGCCTGCATTGAAAATGGTATTGAAGTAGATTGCCTACCAGGTGCTACAGCATTTGTGCCGGCATTAGTAAATTCTGGACTACCCAATGATAAATTTATATTCGAAGGTTTTTTACCAGTAAAAAAAGGACGCCAAACACGTTTATTACTTTTAGCTGAAGAAACTAGAACCATTATATTTTACGAAAGTCCGCATAAATTAATAAAGACGTTAGGCCATTTTTGTGAGTATTTTGGAGAAGACCGAGAGGTTTCTGTATCTCGAGAACTTACAAAACTATACGAAGAAACTATTCGCGGCACCGCAAAAGAAGTATTAGAACATTACACCAACAAACCACCAAAAGGTGAAATTGTAATTATTGTTGGAGGAAAAAAGAAATAAAAAAATGACATTAGAATTATTTAAAAGCACATTAAAAAACGCACCGGAAACCATTGCTTTTTCGGATACTATAACTACTCTTGAAGCGAAATACAATTTTACACCAACCGCTTTTACAAATGGGGAATTAACAAATGCTGCAGGCGAAAACTCTGGCTCTTGCAAATTATTTGCCTTTGCTAAAAACGAAGGTTTTACAAAAGAGGAAACACTAGCTTGTTTTGGTCAATATTATTTTAACGATGTGCTAAAGGATCCAAACGGAGACGGCCACCAAAACATTAGAAACTTTATGAAAACAGGTTTTGATGGATTAGCTTTTGAAGGTAAAGCGCTTACTGAAAAACAATAAACCTTTACAACATATCACAACTCTCTATAAAAACTCATAAATGCAAATACAATTAAAGGCTTACAACCTAAAACTCAAACATACATTCACCATTTCTAGAGAGTCTCACGACATTCAACCTAGCTTAATTGCTTGTCTTACCCTAAACGGAAAAACAGGTTATGGTGAAGCAACATCCAACCCATATTACAACATTACTGTTGAAAGCATGACGGCAGAAATTAACGCAATTTCAACTGAAATTGAAAACTTCAACTTTACAACGCCAGAAGTTTTTCATACATTTTTAGTTGAAAAAGGCTTAACCAATTTTGCTATTTGTGCTTTAGATTTAGCTGCTCACGATTTATACGGCAAACTAGAAGGTAAACCACTTTATGATATTTGGGAAACAACTTTAGAAACATACCCAACAACCAATTACACTATTGGTATTGCGAGTATCGATAAAATGGTTGCTAAAATGAAAGAAATGCCATGGCCGATTTACAAAATAAAACTTGGCACCAACGATGATGTTAACATTGTAAAAGCATTAAGAAAAGAAAGTGATGCTGTTTTTAGAATTGATGCTAATTGTGCTTGGACGGCAGATGAAACTATTAAAAACGCACCGCTTTTAAAAGAGTTAGGTGTTGAGTTTCTAGAACAACCATTAAAAGCTGATGACTGGGAAGGCATGAAAAAAGTAATGAAGCATTGCGTTTTACCAGTAATTGCAGACGAAAGCTGCATTGTAGAAAATGATGTGGAAGCTTGTGGAAATCACTTTAGCGGTATAAATATTAAGCTTACCAAATGTGGCGGATTAACACCTGCTTTGCGCATGATTAAAAAAGGTAAAGCCATGGGCGTAAAAGTTATGGTTGGCTGCATGACGGAATCTACCGTTGGTATTTCGGCCATTGCTCAACTTATACCTCAACTAGATTATGTTGATATGGATGGAGCTCTTTTACTGAAAGAAGATATTGCAAATGGTGTAATTATTAAAGAAGATGCTAGTGTTATTTTCCCAACTTTAGGAGGCAGTGGCATAACTTTAAAATAATGACTTATAATTTAGATTCCTTTCCGTCTAACCACATTTTAATTGAAGGTAAAAACTACCTTTATTTTGGTGGCACCTCTTATTTGGGGCTACAAACCGATGTGGATTTTCAAAATATATTTATTGAAAACATTAGAAAACATGGAACAAATTATGGTGCGTCTCGAAAATCTAATGTACGTCTAAATGTATATGATGAAACGGAACGCTATTTATCTAAATTAGTTGGCAGCGAAGCTTGTGTTAGCATGTCTTCCGGGTATTTAGCCGGACAACTTATTGCTCAAAGTTTAAACACTGAAAAGTACAGTTTTTTTTATGCTCCAAATACACATGCTGCATTAAATTTATCAATTACAGAAAATAAATCAACCCAGTCTTATAGAGAGCTAAAAGCCATTTTAAGTTTTCATTTAGCAAACCAAACAGAAGAAATCCCTGTTGTTTTTTTAGATGCTGTAGATTTTCATGGTACAAATTTCCCTGATTTTGAAGGTTTAAAATCGTTACCACTTTCTAATACTATTTTGGTGGTAGACGATTCTCATGGCATCGGTATTACTGGTAAAAATGGTGGTGGCGTATTTAAAACTATTGAGGCATTAAACCCAAAAGAACTTATAGTTTGCTGCTCCTTAGGGAAAGGTTTCGGAATTCAAGCTGGTGCTATTTTCGGGTCTAAGTATAGAATTAATAAATTAGAAAGCACGCCGTTTTTTGGAGGTTCTAGCCCTGCCGCTCCTGCTAATCTAGCAACCATAGCTAGCGCAGAAAACATCTATAATGCGAAACGAAAAACGCTAAAACATAACATCGATTATTTCATAAACAATATAGAAAACCTTGAAAGGTTTAAATGGATGAAAACACATCCTGCTTTTAGCTTTTCTAATGAACAATTAAATAAACATCTCGAAAATAATAACATTATAATAACTAGTTTTAGGTATCCCGATGAAACATCTCCTATAATGAGTAGAATTGTAATTAGTGCAGCCCATACAGAAGAAGATATTAGCAGATTTTGTACGGTATTGAATGGGTATTGAAACCTTACTGCTCTATTTTAAGAAAAGCATTTTTACATTATTTTATACTATTTTTGAGCAAACAAATTAAGAAAAATGAAAAATTTAGTTACTACAACCTGGTTAGGCGAAATGAGATTTGAAAGCACAAACCCATCAGGACACAATCTTTTTATAGATGCAGGTGAAGAAAACGGCGGAAAAAGCGAAGGTTACCGTCCAAAAGCATTGATGTTATCTGGCTTAGCAGGTTGCTCTGGGTTAGATGTAGCATCATTAATTAAAAAAATGAAATTAGAGGTCGACGATTTTAAAATAGAAACCGAAGCCAACCTAACCGAAGAGCACCCAAAATATTACGATAAAGTTGCTATGCGCTTTCATTTTTACGGCAATGACTTAAATGAAAAAAAGCTTCAAAAAGCAGTCGATTTATCTATTGAAAAGTATTGTGGTGTTATGGAAATGTTCCGTCAATTTTCAGAACTAACCATCGAAACACACTTTCATTCAAAATAATATTTTTAAGTATAATAAACGCAATAAAAATCGCTAGTACTAAGTTAAATCACATAAGTAATACGGTTCTATAATTGTTAGTATTTTATACGAAGCCCTTTAAAGTATAAAGTTTTAATTACATTTGAAACCTCTTAAAGAAACACAAAATGCGTTGGACATTAAAAGAAAAACCACAGGCAGAAGAAACTGAAGCTTTGCAAAAAGCACTAAATGTAGACGCTACCACCGCAATATTACTTTTGCAACGTGGCATTAAAACTTTTGAAGAAGCAAAAACTTTTTTCCGCCCCAGTTTAACAGATTTACACGATCCATTCTTAATGAAAGATATGGACAAAGCTGTGGCACGTATAGAAAAAGCAATAGCAAACAACGAAAACATTTTGGTTTACGGCGATTACGATGTAGATGGCACGAGCTCTGTGGCGCTTATGTCTACCTACCTTAAATCGATACATAATTTGGTTTACACATATATCCCAAACAGGTATGATGAAGGTTACGGTGTATCTAACAAAGGAATAAACTTTGCACTAGAAAATAATTTCACTTTAATAGTTGCTCTAGATTGCGGTATTAAAGCCATAGATAAAGTGGCACACGCCAAAGAATTGGGTATAGATTTTATTATCTGCGACCACCACCGACCAGGTGCTAAAATTCCAGATGCGGCAGCCGTTTTAGATCCAAAGCGAGAAGATTGCAACTACCCATATAAAGAACTTTGTGGCTGCGGTGTAGGCTTTAAACTTATTGAAGCCTTAGCTTCTAAAGAAGGGAAAACAGCCGAAGATTTAACCGAATATTTAGATTTAGTAGCCACGGCTATTGGAGCAGATATTGTTCCTATAGATGGTGAAAACCGTGTTCTTGCTTATTTTGGTTTACAAGTTATTAACACCAATCCTCGACCAGGAATTAAAGCCATTTTAGCGCAAGTAGAAAAAACAGAACTAACCATAACCGATGTTGTATTTATTGTAGCACCACGTATTAATGCTGCCGGCCGTATGAAACATGGTAATTATGCGGTAACCTTATTAACCGAGGAAGATGATGAGTTAGCGACTAAATATGCCGCAGAAATTAACGATTACAATCTTGAGCGTCGCGAAACAGATAAAAGAATAACAGAAGAAGCACTTGTTCAAATTGAAAAAAATAAAGAACAAGACCGCCTAACCACAGTTGTTTACGATAAAGATTGGCATAAAGGCGTTATTGGTATTGTAGCTTCTAGATTAACCGAAACCTACCATAGACCAACTTTGGTTTTCACTAAAAGCGGTGAGTTTTTAGCAGCTTCGGCACGTTCGGTAAAAGGTTTTGATGTTTACAATGCCTTGGAAGCTTGCGCCGAACATATTGAACAATTTGGTGGACACAAATACGCGGCAGGATTAACATTAAAAGAAGAAAACTACGAAGCCTTTAAACAAGCTTTTGAAGACGAGGTTTCTAAAACTATAGATAGAAACTTACTTACACCCGAAATAAAAATAGATTTAGAAATAGATTTAGACAACATTACACCTAAATTTAATAGAATTTTAAAACAATTTGCTCCTTACGGCCCCAGTAATATGACACCTGTTTTTTTAACCGAAAACCTAATTGATACAGGCTACGGAAAACCAGTTGGTGCAGATCAAACTCATTTAAGATTAACAGCTACGCAAGCCGGCACATCTAAAAATGTTGTTGGTATTGGTTTTAGTATGGCAGATAAATTTGAAATTATTTCAAACGGCAAGCCATTTAAAGCTGTTTATTCTATAGACGAAAACGAATGGCAAGGTAATATAAGCTTACAAATGAAAATACGTGATATTAAGGCTTAAAACCTTAGTAGTTACTATTGCAAGTTAAAACTAAAATTCCTGTCTTCGCAGGAAGGTAATCATGGCAAAAACTGATCCCTACGCAGCATTGCGTATTAAAGAATTCAATATATTTTTATTAGTCCGCTTTCTACTAGTTTTTGGTTGGTCTATGCAGTTTATTGTTATTGAGTGGCAAGTTTACAGCCTTACAAAAGACCCTTTATCTCTTGGCATTATTGGTTTAATGGAAATTATACCGGCCTTTACCATGGCTCTTTTTGCAGGACATATTGTAGATCAAAAAGAAAAACGAAATCTCTTAGCTACTTGTATTGCTGCTTTTTCTCTAATTAGTTTTGGGCTATTCATGCTTACTTGGGATAAAATTGTTGGTGATTGGGGTTCTAAAAGCATTTTATATTCCATTTACGCCTTAGTCTTTTTTGGAGGTTTTTTACGTTCCTTTTTTGGACCTACAATCTTTTCTCTTGTAGCTTTAATTGTTCCTAAAAAAGTATATCCAAACGCCGCCACATGGAACAGTTCAACCTGGCAAATGGCAGGTGTTTTAGGCCCCGCTTTAGGAGGTTTTACCATCGGTTGGATTGGAGTACATTGGTCGCTATGCATCATATTCGGACTCATCCTTATGTCCTTTTTTATCTTATTACAAATAAAACGTAAACCTATTTTAAACCCTAAAATAGGCGAACCTGTAATAGACAGCTTAAAAGAAGGTGTGCGTTTTGTGTTCAAAACCAAAGCCATTTTAGGTGCCATGACTTTAGATATGGTTGCCGTACTTTTTGGTGGAGCCATTGCACTACTTCCTGTTTTTGCTCAAGATATTTTAAAAGTAGGCAGCGAAGGTTTTGGTGTATTACGTGCCGCACCAGCCGTTGGCGCTTTTATAACTATGCTGATTACAGCATATATTCCGATAAGTAAAAATGCAGGCATGAAATTATTAGTGGCTATTTTCGGTTTTGGAGTCTGTATTATTGTATTCGGGTTATCTAATATATTTTGGGTTTCAGCAATAGCCTTATTCTTTAGCGGCATGACAGATGGTGTGTCTATGGTGATTAGACAAACCATTTTTCAGATAAAAACACCCGACCATATGCGTGGTCGTGTATCCTCAGTAAACTCTATGTTTGTAGGATCTTCAAACGAGTTGGGCGCTTTTGAAAGCGGCGTTACCGCGAAATTTTTCGGCGCCGTTACTGCTGTGGTTTTTGGAGGCACCATGACATTAATTACTGTGGTTGCCACAGGTTTAGCTTCTCCTTCTTTTAGGAAATTAGATTTAACTGAAGATTTAAAAGCACACGAAAGTGACGATTAATTTTTACTTCATATTAAATTGAAATCGAAACAATGTAAGAAACCTAAAAAGTCTAATCGTAAAACTCAATGAAAACAGCTATCTTTGGCAAATCTTCGATTTTTTGAAGACTGTTGATTATGAAGAACATTAGAAACTTTTGCATTATTGCACATATTGACCACGGAAAAAGCACACTTGCCGACCGTTTGTTAGATTTTACAGGCTCTGTAACAGCTAGAGAGCAACAAGCCCAACTACTTGATAGTATGGATTTGGAGCGCGAACGTGGCATTACCATAAAATCGCACGCCATCCAAATGGATTATGAGTTAGATGGTGAAAAATATATATTAAATTTAATTGATACTCCTGGCCACGTAGATTTCTCTTATGAGGTTTCTAGATCTATTGCTGCCTGCGAGGGTGCGCTTCTAATTGTAGATGCCGCACAAAGTATACAAGCACAAACTATTTCTAACTTATACTTAGCTTTAGAGAATGATTTAGAGATTATTCCGGTGTTAAATAAAGTAGATTTACCAAGTGCAAACCCAGAGGAGGTTACCGATGATATTGTAGATTTATTAGGTTGCGATCCAGAAGAAGTTATTCACGCTAGTGGAAAAACAGGCTTTGGTGTCGAGAATATTTTAAAAGCTATTATCGATCGTGTTCCTGCTCCAAAAGGAGATCCTGACGCACCTTTACAAGCCTTAATTTTCGACTCGGTTTACAATACTTTTAGAGGTATTGAAACGTATTTTAGAGTTTTTAATGGTGAAATAAAAAAGGGACAAAAAATTAAATTTGTTGCTACAGATAAAGAATATTATGCAGACGAAGTTGGAACTTTAAAACTAACTCAAGTTGCTAAAAAAAGCGTAAAAACTGGAGATGTAGGTTACTTAATTACAGGTATTAAAACCGCTAAGGAAGTAAAAGTTGGTGATACTATTACCGATTTTGCTAACCCTACTACAAATATTGTAGAAGGTTTTGAAGACGTAAAACCAATGGTATTTGCTGGTATTTACCCTGTAGATACTGAAGATTACGAAGAGCTTAGAAACTCTATGGAAAAGCTACAACTTAACGATGCCTCGTTAGTGTTTGCTCCAGAAAGTTCTGCAGCTTTAGGTTTTGGTTTCCGTTGTGGATTCTTAGGAATGTTACACATGGAAATTATACAAGAACGTTTAGAACGTGAGTTCGATATGACGGTAATTACTACTGTTCCCAATGTATCTTACCATGCTTACACAAACAAAAACCCGAACGAAGCTTTTATTGTAAATAACCCGTCGGATTTACCGGAACCTACCACAGTAAATCGTGTTGAGGAACCTTATATTAAGGCTACTATTATTACAAAATCTGATTTTGTTGGTAATGTGATGTCTCTTTGTATTGAAAAACGTGGTATCGTTCTTAATCAAACGTATTTAACACCAGAACGTGTTGAGTTAACTTTTGAAATGCCTCTTGCAGAAATTGTATTCGATTTTTACGATCGTTTAAAAACAGTTTCTAAAGGTTATGCTTCTTTCGATTACCATCCTATCGGAATGAAAGAATCAAAATTAGTACGTTTAGATATTTTATTAAATGCACTTACTGTTGATGCGCTTTCTGCCTTAATTCACGCCGATAACGCACAGAATATTGGTAAGAAAATGTGTGAGAAATTAAAAGAATTAATTCCACGTCAACAATTCGATATTCCAATTCAGGCGGCTATTGGTGCAAAAATTATTTCGAGAGAAACAATTAAAGCCCTCAGGAAAGATGTAACAGCAAAATGTTATGGTGGTGATATTTCTCGTAAAAGAAAACTACTTGAAAAACAGAAAAAAGGTAAAAAACGTATGCGTCAAGTTGGTAATGTAGAAATACCTCAACAAGCGTTTATGGCTGTTTTAAAGTTGAATGATTAAAAATAAAGACATCTTATAATTAAGAAAAACAATCTTTTATAAGATCTTAATTTATATTAAAACTCCTGCTTCTGTAGGAGTTTTAAGTTTTGATATTATTCATTATTAAAACATGCAAGCTCCCTTTTTACAAAGAGATTTTTTTACTGCTCCAACCACCTTCTAAAATCGGAAGTTGTTGACGAACTCGTCATCACTTTGTCTTTAATTCCTGTTACTGTAATTAATAAACGATTTTTAAAATGACTTTCTATATTTTCGATACCATCGATACTGATAATTTCACTTCTATTTATTTTAAAAAATTTACTTGGGTGTAATTGACTGTGAATAGCTCCTAAATTTTGAGAAATAGTATGGCGTTTCCCTTTTAAATCGGTTGCCATGCAGAAATCGCCAGAGGCTTCTATTTTTACTATTTCTGAAACACTTAATAACTGAATGCCTTTCGACTTCTTTATTACAAATCGTTTTTTATAACTGGTGTGCTCTTCTTTTAAAGCTGATTTTAGCTCGCTTATTGTTTCTTGATTTAATGCCGTGTAATGCCCTTGTTTAAATAATGATTGGTATTTCTCGATAGCTCTTTTAAAATCCAACTGCGTGTATGGTTTTAAGATATAAGCAATACCATTGGTATTAAAAGCTTGAAATAAATAATCATCGTGAGCAGAACAGAAGATAATAGGCGTATTTATGGAAACATCATTAAACAAATCGAAAGAAAGCCCGTCTAACAGCTGAATATCCGATAGAATAAAATCGTAAGTATTATTCGTCAACATCAGTTTTCCCTCACTTACAGAGCGCGCCCAATCGTGAGGAATTTCATCTTCAAAATAATCGTTTACAAAGGATAGCAACTTTTGGTATGCTGGTATTTCATCTTCTAAAATTAAAATCTTCATACTGTTTTCAATTTTCTTCAACTAAATTAATAATCGGAATTGCTATTTTAAATTCCTCTTCTGTATCAATAATAACAACCTCTTTATCTGATAAGAATTTATAACGTGTTTTCAAGTTCTCTAAACCCGTTCCAAACGATTCGTTTTTAGATATAATATTAGACTTCGTGTTAACAACCGTTAATTCATTTTCATCAATATAAATTACCGTTTTTATAGCACTACCGTCAACGGGTTTATTATGTTTCACCACATTTTCTAGTAATGTTTGTATTGCTCCTGTTGGTATAAACTTATCTTCAATATCAATTTTCTTTTCTATTTTAAAATCGTAATCTGTTGCAAAACGTGTTTTAATTAAAAACATATAATTTTCAGCTAGCTCAATTTCTTCGGCTAATTCCATTACCTCAGCATCTTTAGTTTTTATTAAGTACCTGTAAATAAGCGACAACCTATTAATATACTCTTTAGCTTTTAACGTATCACGATCAATAAGAGCATCTAGGGTATTTAAATTATTGAACAAAAAATGCGGATCTATTTGTGAACGGAGTAATTTAAGCTCGTTTTCTTTTTGTTGTTTTTCAATTTTTAAATATTCGGTTTGCCCTTCATAAAACTTTTTAGTTAAAAATAAAGCAAATGGAAAGGCCGATTGCTGAGTTCCCAAACTAATCATTTGTAAAACAAAATCGATACCCTTAGGGAATTTTGCCCAATCGTTAGCCCCTGTCCAAAAGCCTATAGTATAATCGATTCCAGAAATAATAAGTAAAATTAAAACGCCGTAAATTATAAACAAAACGTATTTTTTTTGAACAACTACTTTTGGTATTAACCAAAATGTAAATAAAAAAATAACACTTGTAACACTTATAATCTCGACAGGAAAATCGATTAAATATTCTCTCAGCAACGCATCACGCTCAATATAATACTTGCCTTGAATAATAAACGACACCAAAAAATAAACGCCTAAAATTAGAAAATCGGTTCTATTTATTTTTTTATTCATAATTATACAAACATATTAATTATTATCATTAATTCTGTTTTCTTCATCTTCAGAAGCGTTTCTTCTACTTGTCTTTTTTCCAAATTTAGACCCAAAACTATACGATAATCTTAATTGAATATTCTGCCTAGATTGATTACTCTCTACTTCTGCATACAATCCATTATAATCTATAACCCCAACAAACCCTCTATTTAAAATTTTACTAAGCGCTAAATTTACTTTTAGTTTATCGTCTAAAAACTTTTTACCTAAAGAAAAATTTAAATCGGCAAACCAATCGGTATCAAGACCTCCTTCTAAGGCCCCTGTTCCGTAGTTTCCACTAACTTCTGCATTAATTTTCCATGGTAGCTCGTAACTAGCTTGAGTAAACCAAATTAAGCTCAATTTTTCTAAATTTAAATTATTAGTGGCAGATCCAAATTTATTCTGACTCACAATTATTCCCGTATATCCTTCTACATTATTTATAAAACTTAAAGGACCAAATAGTCTAAAATTCCAGTTTTTACTATCGCTTAAATTAATAGTTGTACGCTCTATTTGTGCAGTTTCATTATCTTGAGAAACAAACTGAAACATATCATCTTTAGTTTCGCTGTAAGCTATTGCAAAAAATGGTTGCCCATCGAAAGTTAAATTAAATTGATATTTATTGGTGAATGATGGTTTTAAATTTTCGTTACCAACATCTGACGATAATGGATCGTAATACGTAACAAAGGAGTTTAAAGTATTATAACTAGGCCTGCTAATACGGTAGCTATAAGCTAGACTTGCTGCTAAATTTTTATTTATTTTTCTGCTTAATGCCGCACTTGGGAAAAGCTTAGAAATTTTCCGTTCTCGTGTTTCATTATCACTGCTAGATGTCCCTTTTGTATTGCTATCCTCAAAGCGTAAACCACCAGAAAAAGACCATTTACCTTCTGTGATGTTAATTTTAGAGTATAGTGCAAAAATGTTTTCGTCTACCAAAAAAATATTGCTTGCTGCGTTATTAAACTCAAAATCACCATCTTCATTTTCACTAAAAGATTGCAAATCGCTATCTGTATTTACCTGAGAATATTTTGCACCAACACTTAGTTTAAAATCTTCGGAAAGCGTACGAACATAATCACTCTTATAGGTTTTAATTTGGTAATTTCCGTCTTGTAAATACCTTTGGTTTGTGTAAGCAATAGTACTACCGTTTACAGATGCCAATGTGTTTCTATTATCGTTTTTATAATCTACATAATTAAAATCGGCGGTAAGTTTATGTCCTTCTGTTTTAAACTCATAATACGGATTGATATTAAATACTTTTTGGTCACGATTAAAACTATTTTCAGAATACAAAAAATCTATAGTGCTCGCTGTGGTTATAATATTTGCACTGTTTGCAACTCTATCAGAATTTGTGTTACTGTTTTTAACTCCAAAACCAATAGAATGTTTATCATTAATGTAATAATCAATACTACCACTAATTCTAAACGTTTTTGGATTATAAGGTTCAATAGTTGCTTGGTTGTAGTTTTCGTTTCCAACGCTTCTATTAAGAAACAAATCTTCTCGCCATGTCGGGCTCGAATAACCTGTACTAGCTTGCCAATTTAACTTGTTTTTATAACTAGCAATAGATGCACTTGTACCATGCTCAAAGCCTTCATCTTCACCAACCCAAGTAGACACACTACCATGTGTACCTAATTTTACGTTTTTCTTTAAAATAATATTAATAATTGGCCCAGAGCCTGTAGCATCAAACTCTGCACCTGGCTGCTCTACCAGCTCTACTTTAGCTATATTATCGGCAGGCATATCACGCAACAGCGTATCCATGTCCATATAATCGGTAGTTTTTCCGTTTATCAAAATTCTAATATTACTTTGCCCAGCATAACTAATACCATTATTGGTTACAATAATTCCTGGCACGCCACGCATAATATCTTGTAAATTAGAATTTATCATTTCTGATTGTTCCAAATCTATAATCAATTTCTCGGCCGTTTGCCTAATTACAGGGCGTTTATGGGTAATTACAATTTCATCTAAAACATCTTCAGCTAAGGTAAAATCCATAGTTTCAGAATTATTTTCTAACAGAAAAGTATTAGACCGTTTCATTTTAAAACCCAATACCGAAATTTCGAGATAGTAATTGCCGTTTTCAATATTTTCAAATTTATAGAATCCTTCTTCGGAAGAAATAACGCCCGTAACAGTTTCTTTTGAAATTGCATTATGTAGTATAACATTGGCAAACTCTAAAGGCTTTTTACTATCATCTAAGATATAGCCAGAAATATCGTTTTGAGCATAAGCCGAAACCATACTTATAAAAAAAATAATAAGCGTTTTAATGATTGTATTCATAACTGTTCGATTTTTTGATATAACAAATTTGAATAAAAATGGATGGGATAAAAAATACAATAATATCAAATGGGATAAAAAAAGGTTGAATTGGTATTATTTAAAGTTGAATTGTTTTTGCCTTCAACGCATAACTCCTTGTTATTTACAATCACACACACCACTAATTCCATAAATTTTATGGCCTAATATACGGCTGTCCTTTTTTTCCTTCAATACTAAAGAAAAACAATCACTATTCTTCAAGCCTTTTGGTGATTAAGTAAAATTAATTATTGAATATTTCGATTAAACTCCTTAACACCTATTTTTCTTCAAAAATAAAATTCGACCAAATTTGTTAACAATAATTTTGTATGTTTATAACATAGGAATTATTATTAATAATTAAACTTGCAAAAACACTTAACAACACGGTGTTTTTCTAAAAATATTTTCCAATTAATTAATATTTTTTCACATTAAGAGTTACTAACAATTTTTCAAAATTCAGGCATCGATTTGTTGCTTTTACAACAAAACATAGCATATAAAAATGATGTTTATATTTTTTTAAAATTGTAGGAAAAAAAAGAATCAATTAAACAAATTGTTTTTACTTTTATTGTGATACTAAACAGGTTATATTGATATTCCTATTCATGATACATTTAAATATTCAAAATACAACTGCTCCAAACCGTTTTGAAATAAATGTCTCTAACGACCCTATAAAACAAAAACAACTAAATGAAAGCACTTTTTTACACAAGAGAATTTCCACCGTATGTTTACGGAGGAGCCGGCGTACATGTTGAATATTTGGCCGATGAGCTGTCCAAATTAATGAAAATCGATGTTCGATGTTTTGGAGACCAAGACTCGAAATCGGATAGTTTAAGTGTAAAAGGTTACCCGTTTGATAACCCAATTTTTGATGGTGCAGACGATAAATTAAAATCGGTATTTAAAACATTAAGCACCGGTATACAAATGAACACAGAGCCTATTGATGCCGATGTTGTGCATTGCCATACTTGGTATGCTCATTTTGCTGGTATTATAGCTAAACTTTGTTACGGCACACCATTAGTGATCACCACACACTCCTTAGAGCCTTTACGCCCATGGAAACGCGAACAATTAGGTCGCGGTTACGATGCCTCTTCTTGGGTAGAAAAAACAGCTATTGAAATGGCCGATGCACTTATAGCAGTTTCAAAAGAAACCAAAGAAGATGTTCTTAAACATTTTGATGTAGACGAAAGTAAAGTACACGTTATCTACAATGGTATTAACCTAGAACAATACATAGAAACAAGTGAAACAGCAACCCTAGATACTTACGGTGTTGATAAAACTAAACCCTATGTACTTTTTGTTGGTAGAATTACACGCCAAAAAGGAATTATCCATTTAGTAAACGCTATAAAATATATAGATCCAGATACTCAAATTGTACTATGTGCAGGCGCACCAGATACACCAGAAATTGGTGAAGAAATGAAAAACGCTGTAAACGCAGTTAAAAAAACACGTGAAAACGTAATTTGGATTGATAAAATGGTAACTAAGGAAGAAATTATACAGCTATATTCTCATGCTGCTGTATTCTGTTGCCCTTCTATTTACGAGCCTTTTGGTATTATAAACATTGAAGCTATGGCTTGTAACACTGCCGTTGTAGCAAGCGCTGTTGGTGGTATTAAAGAAGTGGTTGTACATGGTGAAACCGGACTTTTAATTCCGTTAGAACAACAAACCGAAGCGCCTTTTGAACCTATTGATCCCGATAAATTCTCGAGAGATTTAGCTCAAGGAGTTAACCAAGTTATCAATGATAAAAACTTAAGAGAAACCATGGCAAAAAATGGCAGAAAACGTGTTGAAGATTATTTTGACTGGGTAGCCATTGCAAAACAAGTAGAAACACTATACGAATCAATAATATAACTAACAACTAAGCACTAAAAAACTAAAAATATGATAAACAACAAAGTTTTAGCCATTGTTTTAGGAGGCGGCCAAGGATCCAGACTTTACCCATTAACCGATAAAAGATCTAAACCTGCAGTTCCTATTGCCGGAAAATATAGACTTGTAGATATACCAATCTCTAACTGTATTAACGCAGATATTAAGCGTATTTTTGTGTTAACTCAATTTAACTCAGCATCACTTAACAAACACATTAAAAACACATATCACTTCAGTTTTTTTAGTAGTGCTTTTGTAGATGTACTGGCTGCCGAACAAACTCCAGAAAGTAAAACTTGGTTTCAAGGTACTGCCGATGCGGTTAGACAGAGCATGCATCATTTTTTAAGTCACGATTTTGAATATGCTTTAATCCTTTCGGGAGATCAATTATATCAAATGGATTACGATAAAATGATTGAAGCTCATGAAGCCTCTAATGCCGAAATATCTATTGCAACCATTCCTGTAAATGCAAAAGACGCCACATCTTTCGGTATTTTAAAAGCGAATGATGAAAACGTGATTACATCATTTATAGAGAAACCCGATGCCGAATTATTACCAGAATGGACTTCGGAAGTAAGCGAAGAAATGAAAGGACAAAACCGTAACTATCTAGCTTCAATGGGTATTTATGTTTTCAACAAAGATTTGCTAATTAAACTTATGCAAAACCCAGATACTATAGATTTTGGTAAAGAGATTATTCCGCAATCTATACACGATCATAAAACTTTAAGTTACCAATATGAAGGGTACTGGACCGATATTGGAAATATAGACTCATTCTTCGAAGCGAACTTAGGCTTAACCGACGACATTCCTCAGTTTGATTTATACGATGAAAAAAAACGTATTTATACGCATGCTAGAATGTTACCTACCACAAAAATAGCAGGCACTGTTTTAGACAGAGCTGTAGTTTCTGAAGGTTGTATTATTGGTGCTGCAAAAATTGAAAAATCTGTAATTGGTATTCGATCTAGAATTGGTAAAGAATCTACCGTAATTAACACCTACATGATGGGCAGCGATTTCTACGAAACCTTAGATGAAATAGAAAACAACCGTATTAAAGTCCTTACCGGAATAGGAGAACGCTGCTTTATTAAAAACTGTATTTTAGATAAAAACTGTCGTATTGGTGATGATGTTCGTATTAACGGCGGAAAACATTTAGAAGATAAAGAAACAGACATGTACTTTATTAAAGATGGTATTGTTGTTGTTAAAAACGCTGCAACCATACCTTCAGGATACGTTATTTAACCAAAATAGCAACCAAAAATCAAGTTCCTTTACCAATTAAAACAACTTTAACTGGTAAAGGAATCTGACTAAAAAAATATTGATTACCATACATAACTAAGCAAACAATGCAAAATCAAAAAAGAGTTGTAATTGATTATGTTTCACCAACTGTAAACGGTGGCGACTTTTATATTAAACGTGTAGTAAATGAAATTGTAAGTGTAGATGCACATATTATGGCCGATGGTCATGATGTTTTAGGAGCTGCCATACTTTACAAACACGAAAATGATAAAACATGGCAAGAAACCCGAATGATGCTTACTTCTAATGATGAGTGGAAAGCATCCTTTAGTGTACAAAAACAAGGGTTTTATAGCTATAAAGTAGAAGCCTGGGTAGATTATGCTTTAAACTGGAGATACGGTTTAATTCGCAAAATAAACGATGGCCAACACGTGGTTTCAGAATTATTAGAAGGTGCAGAATATATCGAGCCCCTTTTAAATAAAGTAAACGCTGAAGACAAACAGTATTTAGAGCATTTACAGCAAATTTTTAAAGATGAAAATAGTTATGGCGAAGCCATTTCTGAAGCAGTAAAAGAAAGACTTTATAATATTTTCTTCCAAAACCCAATTAAAACACTTGCCAATACCTCTACAACATACAAAGCTTATGTAGATAGAAAAAAAGCAAGATTTAGTACATGGTACGAGTTTTTTCCGCGTTCAGCGTCGGAGCACAAAGGTGTTCACGGCACTTTTAACGATTGCGCACGCTTATTACCAAGAGTAAAAAACATGGGGTTTGATGTGGTTTACCTACCACCTATCCACCCAATTGGAGAAGTTAACCGTAAAGGAAAAAACAATACTACAGAAGCTAAAGAAGGTGATGTTGGTTCTACATGGGGTGTTGGTTCGCAATATGGCGGGCATAAAGACATCCATCCACAGCTAGGGAATATCGACGATTTTAAAGCGCTTATACAAACAGCAAAAGATAACAACCTTGAAATTGCTATGGATTACGCCTTACAAGCCGCACCAGATCATCCTTGGGTAAAAGATCATCCAAAATGGTTTAAATGGCGACCAGATGGTACCGTTCAATATGCTGAAAATCCGCCAAAAAAATATCAAGACATTCTTCCTATTTATTGGGAAAGTGAAGACTATAAAGCCCTTTGGAACGAGTGTTTAGATGTTATGCTATATTGGGTAGATTGTGGTATTAACATTTTTAGAGTTGATAACCCACACACAAAACCTTTCTATTTCTGGAATTGGATTATTTCTGAAGTAAAAGCAAAACATCCCGATGTTATTTTTTTAGCCGAAGCTTTTACAGCTCCAAAAGTAATGAAACAGCTTGCTAAACAAGGTTACACACAATCGTACACCTATTTTACATGGCGCGAAAGCAAACATGAAATCACAGAATATGTAGAAGAGCTTACGCAAAGCGAACTAAAAGAATATATGCAACCTAATTTTTGGCCAAACACGCCAGATATTAATCCATATCATTTACAAGGCGCTAACGAATCTAAACATATTCAGCGTTACGCACTTGCTGCTACTTTAAGTTCTAGTATTGGTATTTATGGGCCGGTTTTCGAATACATGCTTTCCGATTCTTTATTAGGAAAAGAAGAGTATTTAAATTCTGAAAAATTCCAAATAACACATTACGATTGGGAACTTAAAAACAAGCTAACCACTATAATTTCGAAAATCAACTTTATTAGAAACCATAACGAAGCCTTACAGCAAACTAATAATATTAAATTCTGTAACATACAGAATGATAATTTAATAGCTTTCTATAAATGGAACGATGATAGAACTAATGAGGTTTTAGTAGTTATTAGTTTAGATCCGCACAACTCGCAACAAGCTAACATACAAATGCCTTTGCAAGATTTAGCGGTGCATGCCGGACACAATCTAGAAATGCACGATTTAATTACCGATAGCCGTTATAATTGGCATAATGAATGGAATTACGTAGAGTTACACCCTACTATGCCTTTTCACATTTTCAAGATTAACAAGTAAAACTTAAGGGTTTAAATCCCATATTAAAAAACGACATAATTTTCCTTTAAACAGGAATTAACAACATAATTTTATGGCACAAGTAAAACCGTATAGTTTATTTACAGAATTCGACATAAACCTTTTTAAAGCCGGAAAACATTACAGACTTTACGAAAAAATGGGGTCGCATTTAGTAACCGTAGATGGTATTGAAGGTACGTATTTTGCCGTTTGGGCACCCACAGCAAAACAAGTGTCTGTAATAGGCGATTTTAACTTCTGGATGGAAGGCGAGCATCAATTAAATGTACGTTGGGATTCTAGTGGTATTTGGGAAGGTTTTATTCCGCTTGTTACTAAAGGTAACGCCTACAAATATAAAATACAGAGTAATAATAACGATATAAAAACCGAAAAGGCCGATCCATATGCACGCCGTTGTGAGCATCCTCCAAAAACAGCTTCTATTGTTTGGGACGATTCTTATAAATGGAAAGATAAAGATTGGATGAAAAAGCGTAAAGAAAAAAACGCTTTAGATGCACCTTACTCGGTTTACGAAGTTCATTTAGGTTCTTGGAAAAGACAAGTTGAAGAAGACCGTTTTTTATCTTATTTTGAATTAGCAGACGATTTAGTGAAGTATGTAAAAGACATGAATTTTACACACGTAGAGCTTATGCCTATTATGGAATATCCTTACGATCCATCGTGGGGTTACCAACTTACTGGGTATTTTGCACCATCGTCTCGATTTGGTTATCCTGAAGAATTTAAATACCTGGTAGATAAACTTCACCAAAATGATATTGGAATAATTTTAGATTGGGTACCATCACATTTTCCAGAAGATGCTCACGGTTTAGGCTTTTTTGATGGCTCGAACTTATACGAACATCCGGACCCAAGAAAAGGTTATCATCAAGACTGGAAAAGTTTAATCTTTAATTATGAACGTAACGAAGTAAAATCGTTTTTAATAAGTAACGCTGCCTTTTGGATGGATCAATACCATGCCGATGGCTTGCGTGTAGATGCTGTAGCATCGATGTTATTTTTAGATTACTCTCGTGAAGATGGCGAATGGGAACCAAACATTTATGGTGGTCGCGAAAACCTAGCAGCTATAGATTTCTTAAAAGAATTAAATCAAGAAATATACGCATCGTTTCCAGATGTACAAACCATTGCCGAGGAATCTACAGCATTCCCAGGCGTGTCAAAACCCGTGTTTTTAGGTGGTTTAGGTTTTGGAATGAAATGGATGATGGGTTGGATGCACGATACTTTAGATTACTTTTCTAAAGATCCTGTATACAGAAAATATCACCAAAATGATATTACCTTTAGTTTAGCTTATGCCTTCTCAGAGAATTTTATGTTACCCCTTTCTCACGATGAGGTGGTATATGGTAAAAACTCTATTCTAGGCCGTATGCCTGGAGACGAGTGGCAACGTTTTGCAAACTTGCGTTTACTTTACGGTTATATGTTTACACACCCTGGCACCAAATTAAACTTCATGGGTGGCGAAATTGCTCAGTATGACGAATGGGATTTTCAAGGCAGTGTAAACTGGAATTTATTAGAATTCGAACCACATAAAAACTTTCAAAATTACTTTAAAGAGTTAAACAAAGTATACAGAACAACACCAGCTTTATATGAAAAAGCCTTTACAGGTGAAGGTTTTGAATGGATTAGTTACGACGACCATGAAAACTGTGTGATGTCTTACATGAGAAAAGGTTATGAATCTAAAGATGATGTTGTGGTTATTTGTAATTTAACACCAACGGTTCGCGAAAATTATAAAATTGGTATTCCTGTAAATGGTAAACTAAAAGAACTGTTTAACAGTGATGCTAAAGCATTTGGTGGTAGTGGTGTTTCAAACAAAAAACAAATTACCATTAAAAAAGACCCTTGGAATGGTAAAGATTATTCAGCTGAGGTTACACTGTCTCCTCTATCAGTAACTATTTTTCAGTTTAAATAGAAAAATTAGATTAATTGTCTCATATAAAACAAGTTATTGTACTTAAAAAAGTTAACATCAATTAGTATCCCTTTTCAAATTGAAAAACTACTAATTGGTGTTTTCTAATATTCTAACAAATCGAATTCATAAAAAAATCAACTTATTTAGTAATTAATAATAATCTGAAATTCAAAAAACAGAACTTTTACCGTTCTTTAAGTATTTTTCAATAAACCCCTAAAAATTTGAGTTTTACACATAATATCAATTCAATTTTTAGTAAAAAGAAGCCTGTTTGCGCATTAAAAATTAGTAATTTCGAAAAATAATTTTAATACTTAGTCCATATGATATTAAATACAGAACTAGAATATAAAGGGAACCTATTCCCTTCTAACATAACAAAATACAGTAAAGATGTAGATGTACTACATTTTTCTACTTCAAATAATGTAATACTTAAACTTACCGTTTTACGCGATAGTGTACTTCGTTTTACCTACACTACTGTTGGTAAATTTGAAAGAGACTTTTCTTATGCTATAGACGAAGATGCTAGTAGAGGTTATAACCATTTAGAAATTACAGACGACGAAGAAAAATATGTTGTTACTACTTCAAAATTAATTTGCCATATTCATAAATCGGATTTAAGAGTTTCACTTTACGATGCTGCCGATAATAAAATTATTTGTGAAGACGAACTTGGTTTTCACTGGGAAGAAAGTTACGAGCTTGGTGGCGATATTGTAAAAATGAGTAAAGCCGCTCAAAACGGAGAAAGTTATTATGGATTAGGTGATAAGCCAGAACATTTAAATTTAAAAGGACGTCGTTTTGAGAACTGGGCAACGGATTCTTATGCTTTCGGTAAACATACCGACCCTATTTATAAAGCTATTCCGTTTTACACAGGTTTACACAACGGAAAATCTTACGGGATTTTCTTCGATAATACTTTTAGAACTTACTTCGATTTTTGTAGCGAACGTAGAAACGTAACAAGTTTCTGGGCACAAGGTGGTGAAATGAATTATTACTTCATTTACGGCCCTAAAATGCAAGATGTAGTAAAGAACTATACCGATTTAACAGGAACCCCAGAATTACCACCATTATGGGCCTTAGGGTACCACCAATGTAAATGGAGTTACTACCCAGAATCTAATGTAAAAGAAATAACAGCAAAATTTAGAGAACTTCAAATCCCTTGTGATGCTATTTATTTAGATATCGATTACATGGAAGGTTTCCGTTGCTTTACTTGGAGCAAAGACTATTTTCCAGACCCAAAACGTATGGTTAAGGAACTAGCAGACGATGGTTTTAAAACCGTAGTTATTATAGATCCAGGTATTAAAATAGATAGCGAATACAGTGTGTTTAGAGAAGGTCTAGAAAAAGATTATTTCTGTAAACGTGCCGATGGCCCTTACATGAAAGGAAAAGTTTGGCCAGGTGAGTGTTATTTTCCAGATTTCACCAGACCAGAAGTTCGAGAATGGTGGGCCGGTTTATTTAAAGAATTAATAGAAGATATAGGCGTAAAAGGTGTGTGGAACGACATGAACGAGCCAGCAGTAATGGATGTACCAGGAAAAACATTTCCGCCAGATGTACGTCACGATTACGATGGTAACCCATGTAGCCACAATAAAGCACACAATATTTACGGTATGCAAATGGCCAGAGCCACTTACCATGGTTTAAAACGCTACAACTATCCAAAACGTCCGTTTGTAATTACACGTTCGGCATATTCAGGAACGCAACGTTATACCTCAACCTGGATGGGAGATAATGTAGCCACTTGGGAGCATTTACAAATAGCAAACATACAAGCGCAACGTTTAGCATTATCAGGATTCTCTTTTGCAGGATCGGATATTGGTGGCTTTGCAGAACAACCAAACGGCGAACTTTACGCACGTTGGATTCAATTAGGTGTATTCCACCCATTCTGTAGAACACACTCTTCTGGAGATCATGGAGAACAAGAACCATGGGCGTTCGATGAAGAAATTGTAGATGTTGTTCGTAAATTTATCGAAATTAGATATCAATTATTACCATACCTATACACAGCATTCTACCAATACTCACAAGACAATGTGCCTATGCTGAAATCTTTGGTTTTATTTGACCAAGACGATGTACAAACACACTACAGAATAGACGAGTTTATCTTTGGTAACCAAATATTAGTTTGCCCAATAAACGAGCCTAATGCCAAAGGAAGACGCATGTATATTCCAAAAGGCGAATGGTTTAATTACTGGAATAAAGAGCAAGTATCTGGTGGAAAAGAAATGTGGGTAGATGCCGATTTAGACAGCATGCCAATTTTTGTAAAAGCAGGTGCCGTTATACCTAAATACCCTATACAACAATACGTAGGCGAAAAAGTAATTGAAGAGCTAGGCTTAGATGTTTACTACAAAAATGGTAAAGAAGATTCTGAACTTTATGAAGATGCAGACGATGGTTACGATTACACTAAAGGGCGCTACAGTTTAAAGAAATTTAACTTAGCCGGATCTGAAGATAAATTAATTATCCGTATCCATAAAAGAGGTCAATACGTAACCACTTATAACACGTTTAAAATTAACTTATACGGTTTACCTTTCGAAGTAAAATCTATAAAAGTAGATAACGAATATGTCGATTTAAAAGACGTACAGTTCGAAAACAACAGCCTTGTAATAAGTAAAGAGTTTACAAACCTTCAAATTAAAGGTTAATATCAAAATACCAATAGTACTAAAACCTCTTTGTGAAAACGAAGAGGTTTTTCTTTTTTTGGGCAAATGGCGAGCCACCGCGCTATCCGTTACTAGTTTTGGCTCGATGCACGCCTCGCCAAAAGCTAACCACTACTATCGCTTTTGCATTATCTGCCAAATACAGTCAACACCTCAACTAAAAGCCAATTTGCACTGTACATTTTAAATAACAAAAAAAATATCTAAATTCGTTAACCAAAACAGCAACACAACTTTAATTATGGAAGAGAAATTAAAAGTAACAAAAATGATACATATCGCTTTATGCTCAGGTTTAGTTATGGCTTATATTTTTATAGGCGATGTAAGCTTTAATATGCCAGCTTTAAGCCAATCTAACATCATTTATGTGCTTATACCTATAATTGCTTATATATTCAGTAATTTCATGTTTAAAACGCAACTAAAAGCTGCCGATAAAACACTAAAGCCAGAAGCTAATATGGCTGTATACCAAACTGCGTCTATAGTAAGATGGGCCATACTAGAAGGTGCTGCCTTTCTAATATTATTTCTAAATAAAGATTTTGTGCTCTTCGGTATTTTAATAATACTATACCTAGCGTTAATACACCCTACGGAACATCGTGTAAAAACAGATTTAACTTAAAAAGCATGTAATTAAACTTTCTCAACATCAATAGGTTTACCTAAATACACCAACTGAAAACCTTCTTCTATAGTATCTACATTTAAGTTATTAGAAGAAATAATATGCAATTCTCCTTCATTATCTTTTATAAAAAGCGGGATAATCTCTTTGTCCTTATTAGTGATTTCTATTAAACCTTCGTAGTGTTCTTTACTTTCTAAATCAATTTCTTGTATCGATGGGTGGTTTCTAGTTACATCGCTCAAAGTATTGTAGTCATCCGTTTTACTAAACAAACCTTCATTTGGACTACTATTTTCATCTAGCATTTCTTCTTTAGTAACTAACCTAAAAGCACCGTTTTCACCAAATTGCTTGCTAAACTTATTGATAGCATATTTATTAATATCAGAATTTGCAGTTAATGCCATTAAATATCCCATATCGTTCAACTCAATATCATCCATTAAGCTATCCGAGTAAATATTCATATTCATTGCACTTAAACCTAGTTCTTTTGCTTTTTGGATATTGCGTTCGTTGCTATCAATTAGCACCACATTTCTACCATTAGCTTCTAAATAATGTCCTAATAACCTCGATACTTTAGAAGCACCAATAATTAAAATTCCTTCAGATTTCTTCAAGAAAACACCCACCATTTTTGCAAACATACGTGCCGTAGTTGCGTTTAATAGTACGGTTCCTAAAACAATCATAAAAACCAAAGGCGTAATATATTCTGCTCCTGGAACTCCTTCTTTAGCTAATTTTAAACCAAATAAAGATGCAATACCGGCAGCCACAATACCACGTGGACCAACCCAACTAATAAACACTTTTTCATTTAATTTTAGTAAAGAGCCATAGGTACTTAAAAACACACCTATTGGGCGAATTACAAAAACAATAACAGAAAAAAGGATTACGGTTTTCCAATCGTAAATTAACATTAAGTCAGATACATTTATGTTGGCCGCCAAAAGAATAAACAGAATAGAAATAAGTAATACACTCAGCGATTCTTTAAAATAAAGTAACTCTTTTAGATAAGGCGATTTTGAGTTTCCTAAAACCATCCCCATAACAACTACAGCTAGTAAGCCCGATTCGTGAGCAAAACTATCAGATAGTACAAAAACACCTAAAACAGCCGCTAATGCAAACACATTTAATAAATAATGAGGCACAAACTTTCTGTTTAATATAAAATTCATGGCATGTGCAAAAGCAAAACCAAAAGTAGAACCAAATAATACAATTTTACCAAATTCTATTAATGCTGTTTTGGTAAACTCGCCACCAGCATCTACACTAATAAACTCAAAAACTAATACGGCTACTAAAGCCCCAATCGGGTCTATTAAAATACCTTCCCACTTTAAAACAGTCGAAATATCTTTTCTTAACGGTATGTTTCGTAAAATAGGCGTAATTACCGTTGGGCCAGTAACAATTATTAAAGCTGAAAATAAACAAGCAATTTGCCAGCTTAGATCAAAAATATAATGAGCAGCCAAAGCAGCACCGAAAAAAGTAACCATAGAACCTATGGTAATAAGTTTAGTAATTACGGGTCCTACATTTTTAATCTCACTTAATTTTAAGGTTAATCCACCTTCGAAAAGAATAACACTAATTGCTAAAGAAACAAAGTAGAATAGGCTTTCCCCAGGGAATAAGCCTTCGCTTCCATTCCAAATCGGTTCTATCCATTTTGTACCATCTCCGCTTAAAAACTCGGCCGCAATAGGGCCAACTAATAAACCAATTAAAATTAGCGGTAATATTGCCGGAATTTTAAATTTCCATGCTACCCATTGTGCTAATATGCCTAAAATTATAATGCCTGCTAGTTCTATCATCTATAAGATTCTCTAAAAAAAGACTAATTTAAGTAAAACAGACGACTTGAAGTTTTTAAAAAATGTTATCTTTCAACTTTGAGCAAAAAATAGCAAAACACGTGAGTTTAAAGCCTTTTAAAAGTATTGGAATTGGTGTGGCCTTTTCGCCAAACCTAAAAGCGAATCTATTCGAGGCCGCGAGGCTATCGGTATTTTTTGATGCCAAATTATTTTTAATACACGTTGGTGAACCTTCCGAAGAAAAAACCAATAGCTTAAACGAGATTCTTAAAAGTTTTGAAAAAGATAATTTGAATTTTGAAGTTGTTTTTAAAACTGGCGATCCTGTAGATGTTATTTTATCGACTTCCGAAGAAAAAAAGATAGATTTACTTATTCTTGGAGCCGTGCAACGCGAGCGTTTTGTAAAATACTATGTAGGTTCGATTGCTCGGAAAATTACACGCCAAGCCAAATGTTCTATTTTATTATTAGTTAAACCATCGGTTGTTAGAGCACCTTGCCAACATATTGTAGTTAACGGTTTAAAAGATCCAAAAACCGAAAGCACTATTACAGCAGCCTTTTATGTTGCCAACCAATTAAAAGCTAAAAAGGTTACTATTGTTGAAGAAATTAACGAAGACCAAGTAACTGTAAAGGTGGACGATGATAAATCTTTACGTCGTGCAACGATAATAAAAGAGCGTATAAAATTAAGAGAAAACTCGAGAATAAAGGAAATAATAAGTCATATTCCGGTAGAATGCACCACAGAAAAAACCATAAAACTACAACCCATATTTGGTAAAAAAGGCTATTCTATTGGGCATTATGCTCAAATTATGCGTGCCGATTTATTAGTGATGAACGCACCAACAAAAATGACGTTTTGGGATCGTTTATTTCCGCACGATATTGAACATATTTTAACCGAATTACCAACCGACGTACTAATCCTTCAATGAGTTCAAAAAAAAATAACATAGCCACATTTTTTCAAACCTTACCCAAAAACATATTTTCTGGTTTTGTAGTTAGCCTTATAGCCTTACCCTTAGGTTTAGGTTTAGCCATGGCTAGTGATGCTCCACCAATTGCAGGTATAATTTCAGCCGTTATTGGCGGTATTGTAGTCTCCATTTTAGGTGGAAGTCATGTTACCATAGTAGGCCCAGGAAACGGCTTAGTAGGTGTAATTTTAGTAGCCATAACTACATTGGGTTTACAAGATGCTTACATCGCTATTGTTTTTTCGGGTGTGCTTTTAATGGGACTTGGTTTTTTACGTATGGGTGCTTTAGCCAATTTTTTCCCGTCATCGGCCATACAAGGGATGTTGGCTGCCATTGGTTTAATTATTTTAGGTAAACAATTTCATATTATGTTCGCGCACAAAATAAAGCGTGAAGACACCATAGATTATTTATTAGAAATACCTTTTACTATTAACGATGCCTTGCATTACGAAAGTAAAGGACTTGTTTTTGCAGCTTTGGCAGGTGTAATTAGTTTAGCAATTATGTTGTTTTATTCCAAAATTAGAAACAAATATTTGCAACTTATTCCTGCACCTATGTGGATTGTTATTTTATCCATTGGGTTTAGTTATTACTTTGAAATTGGCTTGCACGAACCCAACCCAATTGCTAAAGAATACATGATTTCTGGCATACCAAGTTTTCAAGATATTATTGCAGATATACCTACGCCAAATTTTAGCGGTATTTGGAGCTTTCCGTTTTGGGCAAGTGTTCTAGCACTTACGCTTATTGCAAGTATAGAATCGCTTTTAAGTATAAAAGCCGTAGATAAATTAGATCCAGAAAAAAGACGTTCCAACGTAAATCGCGATTTAAAAGCCTTAGGTTTAGCGACTATTGGTAGTGGTTTTTTAGGCGGATTAAATGTTGTTACCGTAATTGCACGTAGCTCGGTAAATGTAAATAATGGCGCAACAAATAGATCGGCCAATTTTTTCCATGCCTTTTTCTTAGTACTATTTATTGTGCTTTTTAGCACGCAGCTGACCAGAATTCCGCTGCCTGCTTTAATGGCTATTTTGGTTTATACAGGTTATAAATTAGCCTCTCCAAATGTAATTACAAAAATATTTTCCATAGGAAAAGAGCAGCTCGTTATCTTTTTTGTAACACTTATTATCACCTTAAAAATCGGATTAATTTCTGGAATTATATCGGGTGTTATTGCCACATTAATTATTCATATCATCATTAATAAAAGTGCTGGCTTATTTCTAAGAAACGTATTAAAGCCGAATGTTTTAATGTATCAAGAAACAGATGGGCAACACAACTTTTATGTAAGTGTAAAGCACTTTTGTAGCTTTTTAAATTACTACAGACTTAAAGAACAACTCGATGCTGTTCCCGAAAATCAAGATATTATTGTAGACTTTTCGCTTTGCGAGTTTGTAGACCATACCGTTATGGAAAACATGAATAATTACCAAGAGTTATTCCAAAAACGTGGTGGCCATTTTGATGTTATTGGTTTAGATATGCACGATACAGATTCTAAACACCCATTCGCGCTACGCCGTATGTTACCTGTTCCAAAAATTATAAAAAACAGCTTAACAAGACGCCAAACTAGCATGAAAAGTTTAGCTAAAGATTACAACTATAATTACAGTTCTAAAAAAGAAAAAGAAGTTTCGTTTTTAAACAATTTTCAGTTTTTTAACACCAAAAACATCAATCATGTTTATAACAAATTATCTCATGAAGATAAAAAGATGAAACTCTTTGATATTGAATTTTCTGAAGGTGAATTTATCGCTAAAGAAGTGATTAGAAAAACCATGCTTTACATTAACCTAAACCATAATATTCCTGAATTTACTCTAGATAAAGAAGGTTTTTTAGAAAAAGTATCTGCTCTTGCTGGTATTAAAGATATTGATATTGAAAATCATGACGATTTCTCAGATCGTTTCTACCTTTTAGGAGAAAATGTAAACGAAATTAGTGCCTTTTTTGATGATGATATCACGCACTTTTTTGAAAGCAATCCTTACTATCACGTAGAATCTAACGGCTCTGCCCTACTTATTTTTGGCAGACAACGTCTAGCTGGTATGAAAGAAATAAAAGCCCTATTCGATTTTGGAAAACGTTTAAAACTGGAAATCAATAAACAAGCTTAATACAAGCAAAAGCAGATTGTTTTTTATTTTTTTCTAATGTATTCAATGAGTGTAATTATTAACACACTAACTCCAAATAAAGGGAAAATAATACCCAAAACAACAATTAGGGCAACAATACCATACCCCACATTAAAAGCTGCAGGTACTTTGGGTGTTCCCCATTTGCCGGATTCTTTACGCGTTACATAAGATACTAATCCTGCAATAGCTACAATAGCTAATAACGACGCTACGCCAAGCATTAAAACCCAATTCCAGAGTCCGAATTGTCCTTGATGAAATGCCATAAACCATCTACGGCCACGCATTAAAACACCAACATCTTCCCAATTATAATTAACTAACTCTTCCCCAGAATACTGATCAAAATGCATTCGTTTTTGTTCACCTAAATCAAAGGTTGTATTGTAAATGCTATAAACACCTTCCGGATTAGTAGGTAAACCAATACTCACTTCACCTTTTAAATTCATAGACTTTGTTAAAACTACCATTTTATCTAATGTAATAGTTTTACCATCGGCTTTAGATTTTACAGATCTCGCATCCCATTTTTTTGGAAAACCGGTATTTGTAACCTCATGAACCCATTTAAAACTACTACCAAAAACATCGGTCCAAGGCATACCTCCTGCTAAAGTCATTAATAATAAAACAGAAATCCAAAATCCAAAAACCGTATGTAAATCTCTAAATAATGTGCGCTTACCCTGCTTAAATCTAATTTTAAAAAAAGCTTTTAACCCTTCTTTTTTACTAGGCCAGAATACATAAATGCCGGTAATAATTAGAACAAACATCCAGCTTGCAATAAGCTCTATAATTTTGGTCCCAAACTTACCTAAAAGTAATTCACCATGTAGTTTTCTAACGGTATACATGTTAGAATCTTTAGGACTAATTCTACCAGTAACCTCAGCCTTGTAAGGATTGATATAAGCATTCATTTTATTACTAAACATTCCTGAAGAAAAGGCCGTAGCTTGGTTTGCTTCTTGTGGAACTATCATAACATTTGGCGCTTTATCCAAAGTTTTTTTAGCTAATTGCCATTGGTCTTGAAACAGCATGGCTTCGCCATCAACAACAACTGTTTTTATATGTGCTTGCCTAGGCGCTTCATATTTATCTTTAAACAAATAAATACCTCCAGTAACAGCTAATAATACAATAAAAGGCATAGCGATAACCCCTGCGATAAAATGCCACTTCCAAAGCCATTGATTTAATTTTCTGTTTTTCATATATATTTAAATTAAAAGAAACCGCCTATTAAGCTTTTAATAATATTGCCCATTTCAAAAATAAAATTGATAATAGCATAAAAAAGATTTGATAAGTGCAATATCTCCCTCAGCTTAATTCTAGGCAGCTTCTTTATGTTGTAATTAAATTAGAAATGATATTTTAAACCTAAATGAAATGCTCTCGGATTACCTACCATATACGTGTTTTCTCTACTCCACTTGCTGTAGGTTGCTCTAGGTGAATACAAATCGTCGAAAAGATTTAAAGCATGTACCCAAACTTCGAAACTTTTAAATTTGTAAGCTACCAAAGCGTTAAAAATATGATGCCCTTTATACGTTGCTGTACTAAATGTACCATCACCATTATCTACCTGGTTTTCGTAACTGGTGTTATATTTACCAATCATTTCATGGGTTACGCTTAATTTTAAATCTGATAAACCTTGAGGTATAAAACTAATTTTAGACGTTCCAATTATAGATGGTGCCGTTTCTCTATCTGTATCAGAATAATCTACATCGCTATCAAAAAAATCAACGTATCTATGTTTAGAAAAACTTCCGTTATGGCTAATTGTTAAACCTTGTATTGGTGTATATTTTAAACCATATTCAACACCATAAGATCTTGTTTTACCAGCATTGGCGTTATAATAATCATCATTTTCATCACGTAAACTAACCAACGTATTCTTTCCTTCTAAAATATATACAGCGATATCTGCTTTAAATGTATTAGAGATATTAAAGTAGGTTCCTATTTCATAATTATCATAACTACTCGGTTTTAAATCGAAAACAACATCACCTTCATCTAAATAACTATTTCTGTATAAACTTGAAGATTGTGGTGGCGTAAACCCGTTAGAATAATTTGCATAAATCCCTAAATTTCTACTGAAGTTGTAGTTAGCTCCTATTTTTGGTGAAAAGTTATCATAACTGTTTTTAGAATCGCTTGGTCCTGCAATGCCTTCAGCTAAGTTATCATAATCGTAATCGAACTTATCAAAACGTAAAGCTGCGGTTAATTTTAAAGCATCGGTAGGGTTAATTTCATATTGTAGATAAGCGGCGTAATTAAAAATACTGGCTTGATAATTTAAAAGATAATCACCAGTATTAATTGAATAATCGGTGTTTATATCGGTTTCTGGTTCTATAGTTACCGAAATAGTTTCAGCAACATAATCTTGAGGAGAATAATCTAAATTTCCTCCTACAATTAAAGATGATTTAGCAAAATCGAAATCTATTTTATGTTGTAATAAACCAACGTAACTTTTAAATTGGTTACTGTTAATTTCACCAAGTCCGCTACTTTGACTAATACGATACGACGGAATTTGATCTAAAAGATTTCTTCTGAAAATAAAATTAAAAGCCGTTTTATTATTAGCATTCCATTGCTTGTCTAGTGTACTTCTAAAACGAAAAGATAGTGCAACACGATCGGTAAATGTTTGATCGCTTTCGTAATTTCCTGCGCTATAATCTGTTTCGCTTAAAGATCCAGAAGTATCCGATCGGTAATCCACAATATCGAAAACATTAGTCCAATTTGTAGATTCCGATAAGTGATTTACATTCTTAAATGTTAATGCAAATTTTTCGTAATCACTATGAGAAACAGGGCCATCTTTACGTTGTACATATTGTGTACCTACATAGAAACCAACGTTTTCTCCAGCGTATTTAGAAAGTTCTAAATCGTATCGGGTTAATCCCATATCGTTAATTTGAAAACCAACACCTCCAGATAAATCTCTGGTTGGGTTTTTAGTTATAAAATTAAAACTACCACCAATAGCCTCACTTCCATAAATACTAGATGCAGGACCTTTTAAAACCTCAACTCTATCGAAAGAGACGTCGTTCATTTCCAGTAAAGCATTGTGGTTAAAAACAGCAGTTGGCCTAATAGGCAAACCATCTTCTACGTATAAAAATAAAGACCGCGTACTTATTGGCGATCTCACGGACATTAAATGTTGCTCGTTACCAGCTGCGCGAGACAGTGTCATTACAACACCGGGAACATTATTTACCAGTTGGTCGATTCCAAAGGCTTTAGTTTCGTCTATATCTTTAGAAGAAATTACAGAAATAGATGCGGGAACCTCTTTACGTTTCTGTTTCTCTCTACTTGCCGATACAACAACTTCTTCTAGTAATTCGTCGTTTTCTATAAGTTTAATGGTGTTTTTAGTTTTAAAAAGTGCTTGCTCTACAGTTACAAAACCCATGTACTTTACAATTACAACGGTATTATTTACTAGAGTAATTTTAAATTGGCCATCGGCATCGGCAATAACTGCATTTTTTGGATTAGTTTTAGATTGAATTGTGGCGCCTGTTAAGGGTTGGTTATTTTCATCTACAATATTACCCGTAAACGAATTTTGTGCGTATGTGCATAAACCTACTAAACAAATAGTAAGCATTAATAATTTTTTCATTTTTGAAATTTATCTTTTGAGATCATAGAAAAACATCCATAAGTATATTACAGATATCAATCTTTTAATAAAATTTAAGGTGTAAGCAATGTGGTTCAGATATTAAATCTAAACATGCTTATGTAAAAAAGTAAAATGAAAATTAGGCTTGTGGAGGTCTATCTGTGCCAGCAAGATAGACAGATGTTAACAATTTGGAGTAATTCCAATTATTTTTAATGGTTTTATTCTGAATAAAAATTTTGAAATCAAATTGATAGGCTTGAAAATAAACAGGTACAAAGGTTTCAAACAAGGTATTTAAGTAAGGAACTTCGTTTGATGTATCTGTAGTACTTGTAGATAATTGCGTTGCTAAATGGCATTTACCATTACATTTTAGTTCTGGCTTCTCTGTATTAACACAATAGGTTTCTATGATATAATCTATGTTAAGCTCAAAATAAGCAATATACCCCATATTATATATAGGCCTAATTGCTAAAGCAAAAAATAAAATATATGATAAAAATACCTTCAATTTACTGTTTTAATAATAGAATGACGTTTAAGTGAAATAAACACATTTAGTTTTAAGCCGTAAAAATATAATTAATCTTTTTGTTGTAATCATAAAACTAAAAATAATTCCTACAAATTAAAAAACTAGAGGTATCTCTAAAAAAACAGAAATAATTCCCGTTTTTATTCTTAATAAATCCTTAACGATTAGCTAATATCGTTGCGTTTTTTTTAATTTTACATCCGTATGAAGCTTTATCCAATAAATTCCGGTAATTTTAAACTAGATGGCGGCGCTATGTTTGGTGTTGTACCTAAAACATTATGGCAACGCACAAACCCGGCAGATGCTAATAATCTAATCGATATTGCAGCACGTTGCTTACTTATTGAAGATGGCGACAGGCTCATTTTGATTGACACGGGCATGGGCGACAAACAATCTGATAAATTCTTTGGTTACTATTCGCTTTGGGGTAACGATACTTTAGATGGCTCACTAAAAGCACATGGTTTTCATCGTGATGATATTACTGATGTATTTTTAACGCATTTACACTTCGATCATTCTGGTGGATGTATAGAATGGAATAAAGATAAAACAGGTTATCAACCCGTTTTTAAAAATGCTCATTTTTGGAGTAACGAAGACCATTGGCAATGGGCAACCCAGCCAAATAATCGTGAAAAAGCATCCTTTTTAAAAGAAAATATTATTCCTATTGAAGAAAGCGGACAGCTTAAGTTTACAGGAATTCCTAATTCGAATACATTAAAAAATTCACCCCTAGGATTTGATATCTTCTTTGCCGACGGACATACCGATAAACAAATGATACCGTTAATACATTACAAAGGAAATACTATCGCCTTTATGGCCGATTTATTACCAACCGTTGGGCATTTGCCATTACCATTTGTTATGGGTTACGATACCCGACCATTGTTAACGTTAAACGAAAAAGAAAGCTTCTTAAATTTAGCAGCAGATAACAATTTCTATCTGTTTTTAGAACACGATGCACACAACGAAATTATTACCGTAAAGCACACGGAAAAAGGCGTGCGATTAGATCAAACATACACAACTCAAGATATTTTTAAATAAAATTAAAGACTAACTCAAATAACAAAAATGAACACATTCAAATCAATTACCGTATCTGCTTTTGCAGCGCTACTAATTACAGGTTGCGGAGGCGCAGCAGCAATACTTTCTACACCTGTAGAGAATATAGATAATACACCTTTAAAAGTTTCAGATTTAACTGAAATTGAAAAACACAATTGGGGACATTTAGATTTAATAAAAGATACCATCCCTGGTATGAGTGTTGATAAAGCTTACGCTGAAATTATTAAAAACAAAAAAGGAGAAAAAGTTATTGTAGCAGTTATAGATGCTGGTATTGATATAGATCATGAAGATTTAAAAGATGTTATTTGGACCAACACCAAAGAGATTCCAAACAACGGTATAGACGACGATAAAAACGGCTATATTGATGATATCCATGGATGGAATTTTCTAGGTGATACTTACAATGAGCAATTAGAATTTGTTAGAGTTTTAGCTAAAGGTGATACTAGCGATCCAGATTACGCGAGAGCTAAAACTGAATACGATGAAGAATATCAAAAATACATGGGTTATAAAACAAATTATGACCAAATGTCTATGCAAATTGCAAGTGCAGATGAAACCTTATCTAAACACTTAAACAAAACAGATTACACTAAAGCCGAGGTAAACGCTATTAAAACAGACGACGAAACTTTATCTCGTGCTGTACAAATTGCAAAATACTTTTACAGTAACGGTATGGAATCTTTAACGGCTGCTAAAAAACAAATTGACAATAGCACAACACAAATTAACGATCGTTTAAACTACAACTTAAACAAAGAGTTTAGCGGACGTATTAATGGTGATAATGCAGATGATATGTCGACTAAATTTTATGGTAACGGTAATGTAAAACCAACTATAAAATCTGAAAGTCATGGTACACACGTTGCCGGAATTATTGCAGCAAAACGTAATAATGGTAAAGGCGCAAATGGTGTTGCTAACAACGTAGAAATTATGAGTGTTCGTGCCGTACCAAACGGTGATGAGTACGATAAAGATATTGCATTAGGTATTCGCTATGCTGTAGATAATGGCGCATCTATTATTAACGGAAGTTTTGGTAAATACTACTCACCACATAGTGATTGGGTACGCGATGCTATTGCTTACGCTGCTAAAAACGATGTGCTTTTTGTAAATGCTGCAGGTAACGAAGGTATTAACTTAGACGAAAAAGATGTATTTCCAAATGATGCTATTGGTATTGGTCCAGAAGTTTCAGATACCTTTATAACTGTTGGAGCTTTAGAGCCTAAATATGGTTCTGGTATTGTTGCAGGTTTTTCTAACTACGGAAAAGTAAATGTAGATGTATTTGCACCAGGAGCTAAAGTATATTCTACAGTCCCAGAAAACGAATATGATACTAAAGGAGGTACGTCTATGGCTGCTCCTGCTGTTGCAGGTGTTGCTGCTTTAATACGCTCTTACTATCCTAAATTAAGTGCTGCACAGGTAAAACAAATTATTATGGAATCTGGTTTAGCTGTAAAAAGTAAAGTTATTGTTGGTGGCGACACTAATGATATTAAACCATTTGCAGATTTATCCAAATCTTCTAAAATGGTTAATGCTTACAACGCACTAATTTTAGCCTCAAAAACACATTAATTATAACTTAAAAAAGAGGCCTTAAACAGCCTCTTTTTTTATTCAATATTTATATGAAGCAAATATATATTTCAATTTTAAGTATCGCTTTACTAGCCTCTTGTACAAGTACCAAAACGGTAACAAATACAACAAGTTCTAGCACATCTATGGTTTTAAATTCTCCTGCAACAGCCACATATTGGCAACAGCATGTAGATTATAAAATGGATATTGATATGGATGTAAACAACTATCAATACCAAGGGAAACAAACATTGGTTTACACCAACAATTCTCCCGATGTTTTAGATCGTGTGTATTATCACTTATTTTTCAATGCCTTTCAACCAGGTAGCGAAATGGATGTGCGCTCGCAAACTATTGCCGATCCAGACGCTCGTGTTGGTAGCAGAATTGGGCAATTAAAACCAAACGAAATTGGTTACATTAAAGTAAACAGTTTAAAACAAAACGGAACAACTTTAGCACACGAAACCGTAGGTACAGTTTTAGAAGTTAAACTTGCAAACCCTATTAAACCAGGAGAAAAAGTAACGTTCACTATGGATTTTGATGCACAAGTTCCTGCACAAATTCGTAGAACGGGTAGAAACAATGCCGAAGGTGTTGCTTTATCTATGGCACAATGGTATCCAAAATTAGCCGAATACGATTTTGAAGGTTGGCATGCCGATCCATATATTGGTCGTGAGTTTCACGGTGTATGGGGAGATTTTGATGTAAAATTAACTATCGATAAAGATTACACAGTTGCAGGTTCTGGTTACTTACAAAACCCAAACCAAATTGGTCATGGTTATGAAACTGGAGCGGTTACAAAATCGAATTCAGACAAATTAACTTGGCATTTTGTTGCACCAAACGTGCACGATTTTACTTGGGCTGCAGATAAAGATTATATCCACGATACTAAGCAAGTACCAAACGGACCGCTTTTACATTTTTTCTATAAAAATAATTTAGATGCTGAGCATAAAGATTACTGGAAAAAAATGCAACCAAAAACTGTGGAGCTTATGGAATACTACAGCGAAAATATTGGTAAATACCCATACAAGCAATACTCAGTCATTCAAGGTGGCGATGGTGGTATGGAGTATGCCATGAGTACTTTAATTACAGGTAATAGAAGTTACGGTAGTTTAGTTGGTGTAACAGCTCACGAATTAGCACACACTTGGTTTCAGTTTTTATTAGCTTCAAATGAATCTAAACACGAATGGATGGATGAAGGTTTTACAACCTATATCAGTAATATGGCCATGAACGATATTATGGACGAAGGCAAAGAAAACCCTTTAGCAAACGCTTATAAAGGCTATATTTATTTAGCAAATTCTGGTAAAGAACAACCACTTACCACACATTCCGATCGTTATGCTTACAATCGCTCATACAGCATTGCTGCATACAGTAAAGGCGCTGTATTTTTAAGTCAGTTAGGTTACGTTATTGGAGCCGAAAACTTAAAGAAAACTATAAAAAAATATTATACCGATTTCTCTTTTAAACATCCAAAACCATTAGATATCGTGCGAACCGCAGAACGCGTATCTGGTTTAGAGTTAGATTGGTATTTAATAGATTTCGGACAAACAACAAACACCATTGATTATAGCGTAAAAGCTATAGAAGGTAATAACATTACTTTAGAGCGTATTGGTTTAATGCCAATGCCTATAGATTTAAAAGTAACGTATGTAGATGGTACTTCGGAAGATTTCTACATTCCTTTACAAATGATGCGTGGTGAAAAACCAACCACAGCTACTATAATTAGCGATTGGGCTTGGGCCTACCCAACTTATAGCTTCGATGCAAAAAAAGCTGTAAAAACAGTTGAAATTGATCCTTCGGGATTAATGGCCGATGTAGATAGCTCGAACAATAAAAAATAATACGTTTTAATACCTTTTTAAAAGCCTTTTTGTGAAAACAGAAAGGCTTTTTTGTTTTCTAAACTTTCCGAAGAAAAATAAATTTTAACTGATTATCAATCACTTAAAATAATACAAGTTATAAAATATTGATTTCACCAGAAAAAAGATATAAATTAGTAGGGTAAATACTTCATACACAATTCGTACTAATTTTAAGTTACCACAAGCTATTTACGTAAACCAATAAAGTTCCCTTAAAAAATGATGAAACCTCTTAAAATTTACGGCCTATTATTCATGGCCATACTCTGTGTTTCTAGTTGCGTAAATTTAAAACATGTGAATACTTATTCTTCAGAATCGTTAACAGGTGTTCAATATTTTGAAACCTTAAACTATAGTTTTCAACAAAGTTGTTTAGATAAATGTTTTGAAGAAAAAATTAATGCTTTAGAATTTCTAGATCAAAATTGCAATTGTAAACAAGAAAAAGTGGCTGATAGCATTACCCTAAAAATTTACGCTTCTGTTTTTGGGTATTTTGATGGTTTAACAAATTTATCGGATAACGATTTAACATCTTACAAAACCGAGGCTTTATCAAACGCTTTATCCGAAGGTGATTTTGGCTCCATTACTATTAAAAAGGAACATGTAGAATCTTATACCAAAGTATCGCAACTTTTAATTCATGCCTTTACCGATTCATACAGAAAAAAGAAAATTAAAACATACGTTAAAGATGCTAATGCCTCTGTAAAATCTTTAATTTCATTTCTAGATTTTAATATTTCATCCAATTTAAATGGAAAATTAGAAGTGAAAAAAAACAGACTGAAAGCCGATTATTTCGATTTAGTAAAAGATACCTCACTCTCTAATTTTGAAAAGCGAAATACCATAAAAGAATACTACAATAGTATTTTAGAAATTGAACAACAACAAGCTAAATTTACGGCATACTCAAAAACCTTATCGGCTATATCTGCTGGACACCAAAAGCTTTATGATGATATTGAGCATATATCGTCAAAGGCTGTAAAACAAGAACTTTTACAGTCGGCTAGTGAAATTAAATCGATTATTTCAGAATTAAAAAAATTATAAAAACCATGGCAAAATTAACATCAAAACAGGTGAATGAGCTGGCTAATTATTTTTTAGCATTAGCACAATCTATGGGTGATTATAGAATTTTAAACTTCGATAATTTAACTAAACTTGAGAATAAAAAACTAAGAGAAACGCATAGAAAAACATTAGAATATTCCGATGATTTATTCACCATGTCGGCCACCTTTGTTTTAGACGATGTAACGGCTTCTCTCGAAACCTTGGATGCGATTACCAAAAAAATTAATAAATCGTACAAAGGTTTACAAGATGTTCAAAAAGCCATCGACATATCTACACATGTTGTTACGCTAGGTGCTTCTATTTTCACTTTTAATACATTGGCTATTATTGATAGCTTAGATAACTTAAAAGCATCTATAAAGGCTTAATTTAAATTTAGAAATGACAGAATCTGAATTAAAAGAGTTATAAAATATTAAGGAACTTTATTCCATCGGTTATCAACACACGATAATATATGGCAAGAATTCACTCCCAAGCAGAATTTTTATTCACTAAAGTTCTTTAACTTATAGGAAATAATTATTCTGATTATGAAGCGTCTGAAATAATCGAAGCTATTACTATCAAAACAGTAACCATCAACATCCTCTAAAATATTTACTACAAACCACTTCACTCCGGTTTTTTTATTTCATTACCTTTGAGCAATAATAAAAAGACATTGAGTTTTACATACCCACAACAAGAAAAATTAAAAAGCAAAAAGCTAATTGAAAAGCTGTTTACCGAAGGAAAATCGGTTTCGGCATATCCGTTACGTATGGTTTATTTATCAACGCGTTTTAATGAAGATATTTTGGCAAAAACTGGCGTATCGGTAAGTAAACGAAACTTTAAAAAAGCCCCAGACAGAAACCGTATAAAGCGCTTGTTACGCGAAGCTTACAGATTAAATAAAGCCGAGTATTTTAACAATTTAACCGCCCAACATGCGTTTATGATTTTGTACATTGGCAAAGAAAAGCCCACATTTGTGCAGGTTGAAACTAAAATGAAACAAGTTTTCGAAAAGTTTTCAAATAAAATTTCAGAATAAAATTACTTTACATGAAACAATTCTTCAAAAAGAAAATAATAATTCCAATTTTAGCTTGTTCGCTATTTTTTACAACCACAGCTTTTAAAAACGATTTTTTTGAAATTGCAAAACAGCTAGAAATTTTTACCACATTATTTAAAGAACTCAACATGAATTATGTTGACGAAACCAACCCTGGCGACTTAATGGATATTGCTATAAAAAGCATGCTAGCTAGTTTGGATCCGTACACAAATTTTATGAACGAGCAAGATGTGGAAGCCGCTAGAATTAACAATACTGGCGATTACACAGGTATTGGTGCTAGAATAAAAACTTTTAAAGATAAACTTGTTGTTGTTGAACCATACAAAGATTATCCTGCCGATAAAGCCGGATTAAAAGCTGGAGACGAGATTATAAAAGTCGGTAATGTTTTAATTGAAACGTATAAAGATTACTCCGGAGATTTATTAAAAGGAGCTCCAAATTCTGAAGTTGAGGTTACTTACAATCGCCAAGGAAAAACCCAAACAGCAACCATAAAACGTGCCGAAGTAGAAATAAAAGCCGTGCCTTATTTTTCAATGATAAACGAAAAAACAGGTTACATTGTTTTAAGTAAGTTTAATAAAAAAGCACACAAAGAAACCAATTATGCATTACGCGATTTAAAAGCCCAAGGTGCCGAAAAAATAATTTTAGATTTACGTGGTAATCCGGGTGGTTTATTAAACGAAGCCATTAAAATTGTTAATCTTTTTGTACCAAAAGGCCAACTGGTAGTAACTACAAAATCTAAGGTAAAACAATACAATAAAACCTATTACACACAAAGCGAACCTATTGATACAGAAATTCCGTTAGTCGTTTTAATTAACGGCAGAAGTGCATCGGCAAGTGAAATTGTTTCGGGTGCTTTGCAAGATTTAGATCGTGCCGTTGTGGTTGGATCTCGTAGTTTTGGAAAAGGATTAGTACAACGCCCAAAGTTATTAACATACGGTACACAGGTTAAAATTACCATTTCTAGATATTATACACCTTCTGGGCGATGTATACAGGCTTTAGATTATTGGCATCGTGATGAAAAAGGAGAAGCTGTACGTGTAAAACAAGAACAATACAATGCCTTTAAAACTAAAAACGGTCGTCAAGTCTTTGATGGTGGAGGTGTTTATCCAGATGTTTTAGTGGGTCAAAATAAAAAATCGCCTGTAGCTACTGCAATTGTTAATAACGATTTAATTTTTAACTACGCGACCAACTATCATTACTCACATCAAATTGAAGATATTAACACCTTTGAATTATCGGATACGGATTTTACAGACTTTAAAAAGTATTTAAAAACAAACAATTTTTCTTTTGAAACCGAAACTGAAAAAGCACTTAGTAAAGCTTTTGAAACTGCAACAAATGAAGAACTTAACGATAATATTGAAAAAGACTATAACACCTTAATGGCGAATTTAAAACAATCGAAATCTGATGTTATAGATGAAAATAAAGCTTTTTTAATGGAATCCTTAACGGAAGATATCGTGAAACAATACGCCTACCGCGAAGGCCTATTTGATTACTACAAAACTCACGATGCTAGAATTAAAAAAGCAACAGAAATTCTTAGTAATCCTTCAAAATATTCTGAGTATTTAAAGTAAATATCAAGTGGATTTTACGTTAGTTTATTTGGTTTCAAAGTTGGCTAAGTTTACATTCATAGAGGTTAAAATCTCAAAAACAGTATATTTACAGCCCCAATAGCCTTTAAAACTATGTATAAATTTATTTTATCGTTCCTTTTCATTTTAACAACTGGTAGTACTTTTTCACAAAGTGAACTAAGCCATGATGTTTATTTTGATACCGATAAATTTACTGTGCCTTCTACCGAAAAAAACAGGTTACTCCTTTTTATTTCAACCTTACAAGATCTAGAAATTGAATCCATTTCAATCTATGGTTTTTGTGATGATGTTGGTGCAGATACTTATAATTTAAAACTATCTCAAAACCGAGCTGATGCCATAAAATCTATTTTTTCGGATAATGAAATTAGTGAAGATTTAATTACCAATGTTGATGGTAAAGGTGAAATTTTACTCAAAATTATTGAAGACAATAATATTTTAAACATTAGAGGCTTAAATAGAAAAGTAGAAATTAATGTTAATCCAAAACCACCTGTTGTAGAAGAGGTTGTAATAGAAGACATTGTAGAAGTTGAAGAACCACTAAAACCTAAATTACCTAAAAATGCACCAGAAAAACTGCAGGGTAAACTAAATATTGGTGATAAAATTATACTAGATAATATTCTTTTTAAAACGGGTTATAGCACCATTTTACCTTCATCTAAAAAAACATTAGATACACTTGCTAAAATATTGGTAGCGCGTAAAAATCTTTATTTTACTATACAAGGCCACGTGTGTTGCACGCAACTTACTAGAGATGCTGTAGATAGAAAAACAAAAGAACGTAATTTATCGGAAACACGAGCTAAATTTGTTTACGACTATTTTGTAAAAAAAGGTGTAAATAAAAGACGCATGCGTTACATGGGTATGCGCCGTAAATTTCCGCTTGGTGGCGATCCAAAACTAGATAGACGTGTAGAGGTTTTAATAACGCACGTTGGTGATACAAACTAATATATTATGAACAGGAAAACCTATTTTTTATTTGTTTACCTGTGCATAGTTTGTAATTATATTCAATCTCAAAATACTTTTGTTCCAGATGATAATTTCGAACAGTTTTTAATAGATGCTGGTGCAGATTCTGGACCTTTAGATAATTTGGTTCCAACTGCGAATATTAGCATTATAACCAATTTAGATCTAGAATCTCAAAATATAACGGACCTTACCGGAATTGAAGATTTTACAGCATTATCCATACTTAATTGCTCCGATAATAACTTATCGTCTTTATCAGTTATTAACAATGTAAACTTAACCGAGTTATACTGTAGTAACAATGGTATTACCAGCTTAGATGTAACATCACTTAGTGCTTTGAAAATATTTTGGTGTGCTAATAATCAACTTTCTAATCTCGATGTTACTCAAAACCTAAATTTAATTTCTTTGGTTTGCGATGCTAATTTTTTAAATTATTTAGATACTACCGAAAACGGAAAACTCACTGTATTATCTTCTGCAAATAATACATTATTAGATTTAAATGTAACCGAAAACAAGAATTTAAATTCTTTGTTAATAAACGGCAATAGGTTAGCAAACATAGACCTTACGGAGAATTCTATTTTAACAATTTTAGACTGTAGTTTCAACTTATTAACAACCTTAGATCTTTCATTTAATAGAAATATTAGAACAGTGACTTGCAATGATAATGCGCTCTCTACATTAGAAACTTCTAATAACGGTGATTTAGTGGCTTTAAACTGCAGTAATAACAACTTATGCATACTAAATATTAAAAACGGAAACAATAGCAGTTTAAACAGCTTAGATTTTAGTTTAAATACTAATCTAAACTGTGTTGTAGTAGATAATCCGGAAAATAGCTATACACATTGGGAACCAACAACGTTTACAAATTACGTAAATTCTACAGAAGCATGCAGCGTTACTATACCTGTTGATAGCCTCGAAAATTATATTGGCATTAGCTATACATTACCACAAATTACTAACGGAAAATATTTTACTCAAGCTAATGGAAACGGTCTAGAATTAAGACCTGGCGAAGTTATTAACAATACACAAACCATATTTATTTTTAATGAAACGATATGCGATAGTAATCAGTCATTTTTTACAGTTACCATTATAAACGATGCTTTTTATATCCCTAAATATTTTACACCCAATAATGATGGTAATCACGATTTTTGGCAGATTTACGATACTTTAAATTTAGTAGACCGTATTTATGTGTTTAACAGACATGGCAAGCTACTAAAAAGCTTCGATACCAATTATATAGGTTGGAATGGTGTTTACAATGGTCAATTATTACCTCCTACCGATTATTGGTATTTAGTGACATTAAAAACAAAAGAAACGCTAAAAGGGCATTTTACACTAAAACGGTAGTTGTTTTACTGTTTCATCATAGCAATATGCGGAATACCATCTTCTAAATAAGATGCTCCAATTTCAGAAAAACCTAAATTATTATAGAATTTTTTAAGATATACTTGTGCTGAAATTTTTATAATCGTTTGGCTAAAGTGTATTTGTATCGCTTCCGCGGAAGCGTGCATAATATCGTAACCATATTTATGCTGTCTTTCATTTTTTGCCACTACTACCCTACCAATGCTAGATTCTTCAAAATAATCGCCTGGTTTAAAGATACGCGTATAAGCAACAATTTTATCATTTTTGATTCCTAAAACATGCAACGCTTTTTGATCTTTACCATCAATATCTTGATAAACACAATCTTGTTCTACACCAAAAACCTCGCTACGTAATTGTAACAAACTATATAATTCTTGCTTTGTCAAAGCTTCGAAGGTTTTTACTTCAATATTAATCATAAATAAGGGTAAATGGAGTTATTAACAATTTTGGGTTTAATCTTGTACTATTATGTCTTTAGAGTCGTTTTTATCAAATTCTGGTTGGATAGTAACATGGTTAATATCATGATTTTCATGTAAATAAGTTTCTATCTTACTCAAAATAGCATCGAAATCAGTTATTAACACATTTTCTTCTAAATCTAAATGTGCCTCTAAATGTAGCTCATTATCACTTAAATTCCAGATATGCACATGGTGCAATAATTTCACCTTTTCGAACTTATTAACATCACTAACTAGGCTATTAATATCAATATGTTCGGGTGTAAATAGCATCAACATTTTGGTAGAAGTCTTTAAAAGATCGAAACCCACCCAAATTAAGTACAAAGCTATCAGGAATGTTAATAAACTATCAACCCAAAAAAGCTGGTAATATTTCATTAACATACCACCAATAAATACGGCTACACTAGCCAACATATCGGTTAATAGGTGAATATAAGCCGATTTGATATTAATATTATTACCGGCATCTTTTTTTAACAACAACACGCTAAAACCGTTACCAGCAATAGCTAACAGGGCTAAAACAATAACTAAGTTAGACTCGATAACCTGCGGATTTTGAAACCGCACTACTGCTTCTTTAATTAAAATAAAAGCAACAATTACTAATGTAGATGCATTGATAAAAGCTGCTAAAATTTCTGCTCGTTTATAACCAAACGTACGGTGTTCGGAGGCTTTCCTTTTAGATAATTTAGAAGCTAGATAACTTACTACTAGCGAAATAACATCGCTAAAATTATGCAAAGCATCACTCAATAAAGATAAACTACCCGAAATTAAACCACCAATAACTTGAGCTACCGTAATAACGATATTTAAGAGAATAGAAATCAATAGATTTTTATCCTTCATATCATGATGGTGATGCTGCGAATGATTATGCCCGTGGTTGTGGCTCATTTATTTTATTTCAACTGTAGTTTATTAAAAAGAAAAATTCTTATTAACAAGATAAAGGTATTTTATCGATACGGTTTTGGTGACGTCCGCCTTCAAATTCTGTATTTAAAAATACATCTACCATTTCTATAACTTGTTGTACAGCAGTAAAACGCGCCGGAATACATAAAATATTAGCATTATTATGGCTACGTATTAAATGTACAATTTCTTTATTCCAGCATAATCCTGCTCTAATTTTTTGATGTTTATTAGCCGTCATAGCTACACCATTAGCACTACCACAAATTAAAATACCAAAAGTAGATTTCTCGTTTTCAACATCGTCTGCAACTGGATGTACAAAATCTGCATAATCCACACTATCGTTAACATCTGTACCGTGGTTAATAATAGTGATTCCTTTTGCTTCTAAATGCTTAATAATAGCAAATTTATACTCAGTTCCTGCGTGATCGTTTCCTATGGAGATTGTCATTATATATATATTAAAGTAAACTTAAACAAAGGTACTAAATAATGTACTGCTATTATATATTTGCAATGTGCTAACTATAGGTATACGTGCTAAATTTACGTTAAAAGCTATTAATGCTTTACAAATCAATACCTTGTAAACACTAAGCTTAAAAAGTGCTAGGGTTATTAACAATTGTAATACTAATGTGTATTACTGTATTCATTACTTGTTAATAAGTGTTGATTAGTTTGTAAAAGAAAATCATTGAATATCCAATAATTTTTACAATCCATAACATTTAGGTAACATGCAAATAAGTTAACGTAAATTTTTGGTTAAGTTATTAGCATCAAAAAGGGTAGTTTTTAGAATTGTTAATAGCGAGAGTTATTAAAAATTGTTGTTAATATGGGTTATTAACAATTGTTAATAGCATTTTTAAAAACCTTTAAATTAAATGAGTTAGAGTGTTTAAAGCTGTTCATTTGTTATCAACAACATTCAATAAAATACAAATCAAAATAAAGCTTGTAAAAGTTATACCGCTATTCACATGCTATAATAAGCATCATTATTTTTTTTAAATTTAAAAGAAAAACTGATTATATATATATATATGTGGATAACTCTAAAATTTAAGGAAAATTGATTTTTTACTTTTTATAAATATCTTTTTAAATTATTAATTCTATTTACTTTAAAAAATATAGTTATAATTAAACTATTTGTTGATAAGCTAAAAAACGTTCTAAACCACTTAGTTTTCATTAATTTAACCTTTAGAAAATATCATTTAATATATAAATTGTAGCTTTGTATAAAATAAATAGCGCATCTTCTCCTAAAATTACGCTATTAAATAACAGAATTTCCATTATCTTAGGAAATCAAAATGATTACAAATTAAATGACAAGAAAGAAAAAAGGAAAATCCAAAAGTAAAGGGATTTCCAACCTATCAAATACAATCTTAAGTATATTAAAAAAAGAAAGAAACCAAACTTTTAACTACAAGCAAATAGCAGCAAAAATTGGTGTTAACGATGCGAGTAGCCGAAATCAAATTATAAAGAAACTTCGCGATTTACAAGGTAAAAAAGAAATTGAAGAAGTAGAGCGTGGTAAGTTTAAAGCCGTTATAAATGCGGAATACCACACCGGAATTTTAGATTTAGCAGCCAAAGGAAATGGCTATATTATTTGCGACGATTTTGAAGACGATGTATTTATTGCCTCAAACAATATTAATAAAGCTTTAAATGGTGACGAAGTAGAATTTTACGCTTACAAACGTAGAGTTCGTGGTAAAATGGAAGGTGAAATTACTAACATTATTAAACGTGCCAAAAGCGAATATGTTGGTGTAATTCAAATTCATGAAAAAAAGAATTTTGCTTTTGTAGTTTGCGATAGCAATAAAATGAGCAGAGATATTTTTGTACCTATTAACAAAATTAATAAAGCCGAAGATGGCGATAAAGTACTTGTTTCATTAGAAGATTGGCCAGAAAAATCCGATTCTCCTAACGGAAGAGTTTTAAAAGTACTTGGTAAACCAGGCGAACATAACACCGAAATTCATGCGATTTTAGCAGAATATGGGTTACCAATGGAATTTCCTCACGAAGTAGAAGAGTATGCTAATAATTTAGATACTACAATTACAGAAGAAGAAATTGGAAAACGTCGAGATATGCGTAAAGATTTAACCTTTACCATAGATCCAAAAGATGCTAAAGATTTTGATGATGCCTTATCTTTTGAGGTGTTAGACAACGGTTTATACGAAATTGGAATTCATATTGCCGATGTTTCGCATTATTTACAAGAAGGTACCGTTTTAGATGATGAGGCTTACGAGCGTGCTACATCGGTTTATTTAGTAGATCGAGTAGTTCCTATGCTTCCAGAGGTTTTATCGAATAACGCTTGCTCGCTGCGTCCACACGAAGAGAAATTAACCTTCTCTGCAGTGTTTCAAATGAATGATAAATGCGAAATTAAAAACGAATGGTATGGCCGTACGGTAACGTATAGTGATGCACGATTTGCTTACGAAGAGGCGCAAGCCATTATAGAAAGCAACACAAATAACATTCCTAAAGAAGTTTCGTTAACAGGAGAAGCTTACAAAGCCGATCAAAAAGTTGCCGATGCCATTTTAAAAATGGACGATTTAGCAAAATTAATGCGTGGTAAACGTATGACGTCTGGAGCTATTTCTTTCGATAAAGTAGAAGTGAAATTTGACTTAGACGAAAATGCAAATCCAGTAGGAGTATTCTTTAAAACCAGTAAAGACGCTAATAAATTAATTGAAGAATTTATGTTATTAGCAAACCGAAAAGTATCGGAATTTGTTGGTAAAAAAGATCCGAAAAAGACGTTTGTTTACCGTGTTCACGACGAGCCAGACGATAGTAAATTAAATAATTTACAAAACGTTGTCTCTAAATTTGGTTACAAATTAGATTTTAAAGATCGTAAATCTGTATCAGCATCGCTTAATAATTTACTTAAAGATGTTAACGGTAAAAAAGAACAAAACCTGGTCGATACTTTAACGATTAGAACCATGAGTAAAGCCGAATATACTACCAAAAATATTGGGCATTACGGTTTGGCTTTCGATTATTACAGTCACTTTACATCGCCAATTCGTCGTTACCCAGATGTTATGGCGCATAGATTATTGCAGTTGTATTTAGACGGAGGAAAATCGGCAAACCAAGATGTTTACGAAGAAAAATGTCAGCATTCCAGCAACATGGAAGGTTTGGCAACTAGAGCCGAGCGCGATTCTATAAAATACATGCAAATTAAATTCATGCAAGATCATCAAGATGAAGAATTTGTTGGTGTTATTTCTGGAGTAACCGATTGGGGAATTTACGTTGAAATTATTTCGAATAAATGTGAAGGTATGGTAAGTGTTCGCGACATGAAAGACGATCATTACGCCTTCGATCAAGATACTTACAGTATGGTTGGTAGCAAAAATAAAATTTCTTACCAGCTTGGAGAAGAGATTATTGTGAGCGTTAAAAATGCAGATTTAGTTAAAAAACACTTAGATTTTCATTTAATAGGCAAGCCAGAAAATCAAGAATAAAATAAGTTGGGCGTTACTCTAACCGCGCTTTTAAGGCGCAGTTAGAGTCGGGCTTTCACTACTCAATCTTTTTGTTTTTGAAAGAAAAACAAAAAGGATTTCAAACAAACCGTTCAATCCCTAACGCTCATATTTGCTGCGTTTTTGGTTAATTGAATGGTTTTTTTTGTCCTTTTTTATCATTGCTTCAAAAAAACTTTTCGTTATGCGATGTCTCCATGCGTCGACATGACTATCAACATTTTATAAGTATTTGGATGGAATTTTAAAGATGAATAGCTAAATATTTCACCACTTTTTTTTTGTCATTTCGACGCTAGGAGAAATCTCATAATCAATCTCATTTCCTGTAAAAGAAAACTTTTCGTTATGTGATTTCTCCATACGTCGACATGACTATTAACATTTTATGAGTATTTGGATAGAATTTTAAAGAGGTATAACTAAATATTTTACCATTTTTTTTTGTCATTTCGACGCTAGGAGAAATCTCATAATCAATCTCATTTCCTGTAAAAGAAAACTTTTCGTTATGTGATTTCTCCATGCATCGACATGACTATCAATATTTTATGAGTATTTTGATATATTTTTAATGATGTATGGCTAAATTTTTTATCACTTTTTTTTTGTCATTTCGACGCTAGGAGAAATCTCATAATCAAGCTCATTTCTTGTAAAATAATAATAATTTGTCTTATTTTTAAAGGTCTCGTGAAGTTATTAACAAGGATTACAAATGGTACAATCGGGCTCACCAATTAAGTTTCCTTTTTTATCCAAGTCGTATTTACAACAGGCTTTAAAATTTGTTTTCAAAATTTCTTTAGATCTTTTTATTCTAGCTTTTACATTTTCTAGGCTTATATCTAGAGTACTCGCAGCTTCTTTTTGTTTTAAGCCTTTAATGTAAACCAGTTCAATAACATCCTGATAAATTTTTGGTAAATCGGTTATAAAACGATCAAAACAACATACGTTTTCATTAATATCTTGAGAAATTTCTTTATTCGTATTTACCTCTTCACCTGCATAAAGAGCCTCTTTATTAAAGTGATTTGTAATTTCATTTCTAGCAATCTGAAAAATCCAAGCTTTTACTTTTTCTTCATTTTTAAGTTTATCTAGATTTTTATGAATTTTTAAAAAGGTATTTTGGAAAATATCATTGGTATCGTTCTTATTTTTTACACGTTTAAGTATAAAAAAATAAAGTTCGTCGTTGAAAGTATTCCATATGTTTTGGGTTTCCATATTCAAAAATAAAAAAAGGTTAGTTTTAAAACTAACCTTATATTAGGTTTAACAGCAGTTACATGTATCGCATTCGCATTTTTCGCAAAGGCATTTACTTTCTAAACAATTTGTACAGTTGCAATTAGTACAACTACAGTTTGTGCATTTACAATTATTCATAGCTTTTAAATTTTATTATTCACTAAGTAGACTGGCGAAGGTTAAAAAAGATACATTTTTTATTCGGTTTAAATATTTTTTAACATTTTATTCAAATGTATATAGTATTTTTTGGAGCTTTATTTTTAAGTCATATTTTCAAAAAATAGTAAATAACTGTAACTTTATTGCGGTTTTTTATACTTATAAACAAAACGATAAAGAGATGATTTTAACAACAACAAATACTATTGAAGGACACAGCATTAAAAACTATTTAGGTGTTGTAAGTGGCGTAGATGTTAATATGCCAAAAACTACAATTTCATTTAATATGGAAAAATATTATGAAAATTACGAGAATAAAATCAATGAAGTAAAGGAAGCAGCTTTTCAAAAACTGCATGCTAATGCTAACAAATTAGGCGCAAATGCCGTTGTTGGTATTGCCTTAGATATAGAAACGATGCCAACTTCGGGTATTATTATAGTCTCTATTACCGGTACAGCAGTTATGGTGGTTTAGTTATTGCTTAACTTGCCTAATGATAATGTTTTGCTAAAGTTTTACACTTCGGAATAATTATTGATAATTTTACATTTCATTATATCATTGAAATTAAAAAAATAAAATATACAGATGAAAACATTAGTTAAAATTTTAGTACTATGTATCACGACAACCTTATTCGCAAATAACGAAATAGATAAGGAAATTGGAGAATTTAAAACCTTAAAAGTTTACGATTTAATAGAGGTAGAGCTTGTAAAAGATAATGTTAACAAGGTTGAAATTACCGGTAGAAATGCTGAAGATGTTGTAATTGTTAATAAAAACGGGTTACTTAAAATTAAAATGAGTTTAAACGAAATTTTTGATGGCAACAACATTAAAATTAAACTGCATTATACAGCTTTAGATGTTATTGATGTTAACGAAGGATCTAAAGTGTTTTCTAACGATACCATCGAGCAATTCGAGATCGATTTAAGAGCGCAAGAGGGTGCATCTATCAAGATACCTTTAAAAGTGAGTTACGCGAATATTAAAGCTAATTCTGGCGGTATAGTAGAAGCGACTGGTACATCTACAAGTCAAAAAATATCATTGTACACAGGTGGTATTTACAATGGTGAAAATTTAAATACAACCAAAACCGATGTAGCTATTAAAGCTGCAGGAGAAGCTCACGTAACAGCTACCGACGAAGTTGATGTAAATATTAGAGCTGGTGGTGATGTGTATATACACGGAAAACCAAAGAATGTTACCGAAAATAAAGCATTTGGCGGACGTGTGAAATATGTAGATTAAGATAATTTCTTTTTTAAAAATAGTATAAAATTCATGTGGTTAAAATTCTAACTGCATGAATTTTATTTTTTTATGGTAGTTGCTTAGTTGTATATTATCATTTATTTTTAGAGTTAACACAACATGTATTTTTATGAAATATGCTAGACGCGCTATTACTTTTAAAGTTATAATTGGCTATATAATACTTGCTAGTTTAGCTACCGTTTCGGGTTTTTTAATTTTTCATGAAATAAAAACATTTACAAGTTTACAGAAAGAAGATATTACCGATCGAAGTAAAATTATTAGAGCAGGAAGTTTAATTGCAGATATTTATGAAAATGAAAGTTTAGCCAGAGCTGCAATTCAGTTAAAATCTTCAGAAAAATTTGATGAGTATGTTTTAGAAAACGAACAACTTCTTTTAAAAATAGATTCGCTTAGATCACTTATTAACAGTGATAGTCAACAACATATTTTAGATAGTATTAAAGTTTATGTAAACCAGAAGTTTGAAAATATCAAGGAGTTAAAAGAATTGAAAACCCGCGATAATGCAGATGAATCTATAAATAAAGCTATTAATAAACTTACCTCTATAGACTCTCATTTAGGCAAGGTTTCCATAAATGATTTAGTTAAAAATCCTGATGCTTTAGATAAAAAAACGCGTTCGAATTTTGAAGAGTATGTTAAAATACTTAATAAATATAATCCTAGAGATTCTATAAAACAAACCGACCAAGTAGAGATCGATTCGTTGCTGTCCATTTCTAAAAGTATGCTGAAAGATGTGCAGGTTAAATCGAATAATCAGCGGGTATTTTTACAGAAAAAAGAAAGTGAACTTATTCAAAACGATTTAATAATTTTTAGAAAACTACAACAATTATTAAGTGCCTTAGAGCGCGATATTGTAGACTATAGTAGTGTTATTAATCAACAAAGAGAGTTAACAATTAATCGTAGTAAAAATATAATTTTAGCATCTGCAGCTATAAGTTTTATTGTAATTATTATTTTTTCGATTATCATTTTAAACGAGTTTAGAAAAACACAGCGTTACCGAAAACAACTCGAAGAAGCTAATGAAACTACATCGTCACTTTTAAAAAGTAGAGAGCAATTAATTTCTATGGTAAGTCACGATTTACGAACGCCTTTAAGTACTATTACTGGGTTTAGCGAATTACTACAACAATCGGTTCTAGAAAAAAAAGATAAAAATTATATAGAACATATTTCTAGTGCTTCTAATTATATGGGAAAACTAGTGGACGATCTTTTAGAATTTTCGAAATTAGAAAACGGAAATATCACCATAGAATCTATACCATTCAATTTAGAAAATCATATAGAAGAAATTGTTCAACATGTAAAAAATAGCATTAAAAATAAGCCTATTGAATTTATTTTAGAACATGATCAATCTATAGAAAATCTTATAATTACCGATCCATTTCGATTAAAGCAAGTATTGTTTAATTTGGTTATCAATGCGTATAAATTCACCAATGAAGGTAGTATTACCATATCGAGTTTATTAAAACAAGATGTATTAGAAATTAAAGTGAGCGATACTGGAGTGGGGATTAATGATAATCAAAAAGAGCATATTTTTAAAGAATTTGCTCAGGCTGATAATAATCAAAATAGTAACGATAAAGGGTTTGGATTAGGTTTAACCATCTCTAAAAAATTAGTTGAAATTTTAGGCGGAGATTTAACTTTAGAGAGCGAATTAAACAAAGGCAGTATATTTACTTTAAAAATACCTGTAAAGCGTTCTAATAAGCCTTTAAATACGAATAGCACATCTACAGAGGTATTAGTAAAACCTATTTTTAATTTAAAAGCCATAGTTGTGGAAGATGATGCCTCTATGCAGCAATTTATTCACGATGTTTTAAAACAATACGGTATACAAGCTTATGTATTTGGAAATGCAAAAAATGCTTTAGATGAAATAAAACAGATTGATTTTGATTTTGTTTTAACCGATATCCAGCTGCCAAAAATGAATGGTATTCAATTTATGGAAATTATTAAAACAGATACTTCTTATAAAAATCAACCTATAATTGCGATGACGGGTCGTGCAAAAATGTCTACCAAAGATTATTTAAACAATGGTTTTTCCGAAGTGATCATAAAACCATTTAATTCTAGTAAAATTCAACATGTTTTAGAATCGTTTTTTAGTAGTGAAGGCACTTACATAAAAGAAAAAATTATTAATGAAGAAGTTATAGAACCAGAAGGATTTAGTATTGTGTCCTTAAGTACTTTTTTTAATAATGATACCGATGCAGTTAAAGGAATATTAAAGACTTTTTTAGAAGATACTAAGAAGAATGATGAGTTATTAACTGTTGCTAAAAACACTAATGATATTAACACCATTAATAGCTTAAGCCATAAAATGCTTACTATGTTTAAACAGTTAAATGTTGAAGCAGTAATTCCTTTTTTAGAAACCTTCGAATTGAGTAAAATTATAGAAAATAACGATTTTATAGCTTTTAAAAAAGAGTTAGAAAAGTTTATTAAAGCCTTAGAAGATTACATTAATTAATATCGTATTCCTTTATTTTATTATAAAGTGTTTTTCTGGTAATATTCAATAGTTTGGCAGCGTTCGTTTTATTATTATTTACTTCTTTTAAAGCATTTATAATAAGTGTTTTTTCGTTTTCTTTTGTTGAGAAACTAGCGTTACTCTGCACCGTTTCTTTAGGTTGTGTTAACTCGCTTGGTAAAACATTGGTATCAATAAGTTCTGTTTGTGTTAACAAAGTAGCACGTTTAATAACATTAGATAATTCTCTTAAATTACCAGGCCAAGCATAATCTAAAAATATATTAAGCACGCTTTTAGAAAAACCAATAACCGATTTGTTTAATTGTTTATTAGCTTTTTCTAAAAAGAAATCGGCATAAAGAATTAAGTCGTTGTTTCTCTCTTTTAGGTTAGGTATTTTAATAGAGAATTCATTCAGTCTATGGTATAAATCTTCACGAAAAGTCCCTTTTTCAACAGCAAGAAGTAGATCTTCATTTGTTGCAGTTATCAACCTGATATCAACATTAATTTCAGTATTGCTACCTACAGGTTTTACTTTTCTTTCTTGTAAAGCACGAAGTAGTTGTATTTGATTTTCGTAGGTTAAATTTCCAACTTCATCTAAAAATAAAGTACCACCATTTGCGGCTTCAAAATGTCCTATTTTATCGTCTGTTGCACCGGTGAAAGAACCTTTTTTATGTCCAAAAAATTCACTCGAAGCGATCTCTTTTGGAATGGCACCACAATCTACAGGTATAAATGGTTTATCTTTTCTTAAACTTTCTAAATGAATTGTTTTTGCAACAACCTCTTTACCTGTACCACTTTCACCAGTAATTAAAACCGATAAATCGGTTGGAGCAACCAATTTAATATATTCATTTAAGGTTTTAGAAGCGGCACTAATACCTTTAACAAACTCTGTATTTGTATTATTTTTTTGTTCTTTATTTATTTTTTCTGGTGTACTATTAGTAGTTGCTTTTTGTTCTAAAGCATTATTAATAACTTCTAAAACTTCATCTGGATTAAAAGGTTTAGAAATATAGTCGAAAGCACCTTGTTTCATGGCTTGTACAGCGGTAGAAACTTCAGCATAACCCGTCATTAAAACAACAGGAACAGTGTTTTTATCCTTTTTTATTTGCTTTAATAAATCAATACCACTACCATCTGGTAGTCTTAAATCTGTAAAGACTAAATCGTATTTTTGATTTTTTAAAAGGGTAGAAGCGCTATTAATATTATAGCTTAAAGTTACTGCATATTGATGGCGTTCTAAAAAATGTTTTAGCATTTTAGAAAAAGAGACATCATCTTCAATTAATAATATTTGCTTCATAAAAAAGTATTGTTCTACAAATGTATTAAGTTTAATGGATAGGTAAATTTTATAAACACAAAAAAAGACGTTTTATTTCAAAACGTCTTTTTTTAAGAATGGCGTTATATAACACTATTCCATGGTTTCTTGAGTTGCCTCAACATCTTTTGCTTGTAACCAGTTACCATCTTTATCAGCATACACAACATTGTCTGTACCGTCCATAGTAATTTCAAGTTTGTATTGCTCGCTGCTGTTTACATAAGCTTTGTTTAAAGTTGCTGTAGATAAATCTTTAACTAAGGCATCAGTTACTGCAGTTGGTACATTTTCTAAAGCAACTTCTTTAAATTCTTCAGAGATAGAAACCGTTGCGATTTCAGATTGAATAGGGTTTACTGTTAAAGCGAAAGTTGATAATCCACTTGCTACGATTGCTACTGCTAAAATTAATTTTTTCATGATTTTTTATGTTTTAAATGTTTACTTAATTATTTATAAAATATTACTCTTCAATAGTTTCTTCAGTATCTTGAGCTGGAGCTTCAACGTCTGATGCTTTTAACCAGTTACCATCTTTATCAGCATATACAACATTGTCTGTACCGTCCATAGTAATTTCAAGTTTGTATTGCTCACTGCTGTTTACATAAGCTTTGCTGATGGTAGCTGTAGAAAAATCTTTTGCTACGGCTGCAGTAACTTCTGCTGGTAAGCTTTCTAAAGCAACTTCTTTAAATTCTTCAGAGATAGAAACCGTTGCGATTTCAGATTGAATAGGGTTTACTGTTAAAGCGAAAGTTGATAATCCACTTGCTACGATTGCTACTGCTAAAATTAATTTTTTCATGATTTTTTTGTTTTTAAATGTTTACTAATTATTTATAAATATTATTGCTCAGTTGATGGTGCTACTTCGATATCTGTTAATTTTAACCAGTTACCATCTTTATCAACATAAACCACGTTGTCTGTACCGTCGATAGTAAGTTCAATTTTGTATTGCTCACTGCTGTTTACATACGCCTTGTTTATGGTAGCTGTAGAGAAATTTTTAGTTACAGCTTCAGTAACTGCAGTTGGTACATTTTCTAAAGCAACTTCTTTAAATTCTTCTGTGATAGAAATAGTTGTTATTTCAGATTGTATAGGGTTTATTGTTAATGCGTAAGTTGATAATCCACTTGCCACGACTGCTACTGCTAAAATTAATTTTTTCATGATTTTTTCGTTTTATGATTATTGTAAATTGTTTTACGATGAGTTAATTGAAATAAATATGCCGTAACTGAAATTAAATGAATTAAAAAACGTAATAAACTGATATATAGATAATTAATATTTTTGTAAAAAAAATAGAATAGTTTTTGTTGTGTAATAAGTGTATAAAAAAGAAGATTCATGGGTAAATATTACCCAACTGATGTGTTTATTTTCTTCGGAAGAAGGAATGCGTGAAAAATAAATTTATAGATGAAAAATTTTCGAGGCTTCAGTTTATAGCTTAGAATCTATTTTTAAAAATAGATACCGTTAAAAACCTTAAATTTGTAACATATCTGATATAGAGATTATTAAGTTTAACCAACTAAAAACCAACCAAATGAATTTTAAGTTTCACGTATTCAGTATTATTCTATGTATAGGAAGTTTTCAAATACATGCCCAAGAAGATTCCATTGCAGTACAGAAAGAAACATACATAAAAGGTAATGGAGCAACCATTTTATTGGCTGTTCCACATATAGGTATAGAAACTACAGTTGGTAAAAAGTTTAGTTATCAATTTGATGTTATGGCTTCGTTTTGGAATTCTATAGACGGTTTACCTTATAAATTTGGCATTGCCACTTCAGAATTAAGATATCATTTCAAAAAACGTTTTCACGGAATTTATGCTGGTGTACATGTAGCAGGCACAACCTTTAAAATAGCTAAAAACTTTAGAGTTCGCGATTTCGAATATCAGCAAGGTTTGGGCTATATGGTTGGATCTACTATTGGTTTTCAAAAGAAATTAAAAGGCAAATGGATGCTCGATGTTTTTATAGGTGGTGGTTGGCATCAAGGGTATTACAAAGGCTATCATGTAGATACTGGCGAACGTCTAGAACCTGCAACTAAGTACAATAAAAGCGGGGAGTGGTTACCTTACCGCGGTGGTATTATGCTAGCGTATAAAATTAACTAGGTAAAACAATCTCTAAATTTGATGCGTAAATAAAAAATGGTTTATAAAATATTTCATTACTTTGTGTAAACCTCTATTAAATTTATGTTCGACGATATTTTAAGAGCTATTCCTTTCGGAATTATTTTAGCATTCACCATTGGTCCAGTATTTTTTGTACTGCTAGAAACTAGCGCTACAAAAGGATTTAGGAGCGCTTTAATATTTGATAGTGGCGTTATGTTGGCCGATATACTTTTTATATTGGTAGCCTTTTTTAGTACTAATAAACTTCTTGAAAAAATAAAAGACGATCCTAATTTTCTAATCTTTGGTGGTGTACTTTTATTAGTTTACGGTTTAATTTCATTTATAAAAACATCAAAATCTTTTAGAGAAATTGTTCGCGAATACCACAAGGTTGAAATAAAAAAGGGCTACGGAAAGCTATTTTTAAAAGGTTTTTTACTTAATTTTATTAATATTGGTGTGCTACTAGGTTGGGTTGCTTTTATTGTTTTAGCAAACTCGCTTACCACATCAAAAAATGGTGTAGTTGTATTTTTAGGCACTATTTTAATTGTTTATTTCATAACCGATTTAGCAAAAATAGTAGTGGCTAAAAAGCTTAAAAACAAGTTAACACCGCGCTTAATCTACAAAACTAAAAAAGTTATTGCATTGGTTATTTTAGGTTTTGGAGTGTTGCTTTTGGCACAGGCCTTCTTTCCAAAAGAAAAGGAATTACTTAAAGAAAAGTTTGAGCAAATTAGCCCGATAAATTAATATTCAAGAATACTAATAGCCTTAAGAATTATAAATATTGACATATAAAAAAAGCTTCCTAAAATTTAGGAAGCTTTTTTGTTGAGGTGTCGAGCGGATTCGAACCGCTGTAGCAGCTTTTGCAGAGCTGAGCCTAGCCACTCGGCCACGACACCTTATTGGAGGTGCAAATTTAAAAAATTTTTACAATTTCCAACACTTTAAATTACTTTTTATGCTTTTCGGTCATTTTTATAGTTACTCGAGCCACGTCGCCACCAATGGGAGGGTTTAATTTACTTACCCAAACTGTTGCTTTGCTCACCATGGTATCTTCTTCAAAAATACGATTTAAAATACGCTTGGCTACCGTTTCTAAAAGATAAGACGGAATGTCCATTTCTTCTTTTATAACGCGATTTAAAAACACGTAATCTACAGTATCACTAAGTTTATCTGTTTTAGCAGATTCTTGTAAATTAGCTTTAACCTTTAAATCTACGCGGTAATCGCTACCAATTTTTGTTTCTTCTTTTAAACAACCGTGGTATGCAAATACCCGTATGTTTTCAACTTTTATTATTCCCATTAGTTTGTAAATAAATCAAAAATGTTACTCAAGGCGCTCGTTTTGGCTTTGTAAAATTCGGTATATGTACAACGTTTGCACGTTACCGAAGTAAATTTCTTGTTCTGTATATCAAATATTTTAGACCATCGGCCACCAGTGGCGCGCATTTCACCGGTTTCAAATTCTCTATTTGCGCATTTAGGACAACTGTAATTATTATTTTTCATAGCATAGCTTTTAAAATATTAGTTACAAATAATCCAAATTTGTTACGCTTCTTAAGTAGAATTAGGTCAAAAATAACTTGAATTTACGTAATTTTGAAGCTTATTGATTTAAATATGTCTGAAGAAAGAAAATCACTCAATTTTTTAGAGCAAATTATAGAAGAAGATTTGGCAAATGGAATGCCAAAAGAAAATCTTCGTTTTAGATTTCCACCAGAGCCAAATGGGTATTTACACATTGGCCACACTAAAGCTATAGGTATAAGTTTTGGTTTAGGTGAAAAATATAATGCACCCGTAAACTTACGTTTTGATGATACAAACCCGGCTAAAGAAGAGCAGGAATATGTAGATGCCATTAAGGAAGATGTATCGTGGTTGGGGTATAAATGGGATAAGGAATTATTCTCGTCTGATTACTTTCAGCAACTTTACGATTGGGCTGTATATTTTATAAAAGAAGGAAAAGCTTATATCGATTCGCAGTCTAGCGAAGCTATGGCCGAACAAAAAGGAACGCCTACACAACCAGGTGTAGATGGACCTTTTAGAAATAGAAGCGTTGAAGAAAACCTCGATTTATTCGAACGTATGAAAGCGGGAGAATTTAATGAAGGTGAACATATTTTACGCGCTAAAATCGATATGCAACATGTAAATATGTTAATGCGTGACCCGATTATGTATCGTATTCTAAAGAAGCATCATCATAGAACGGCAAACGATTGGTGTATTTACCCAATGTACGATTGGACGCATGGTGAAAGTGATTATTTAGAGCAAGTATCACATTCCTTATGTTCGCTTGAATTTAAACCTCACAGAGAGCTTTACGATTGGTTTTTAGACCAAGTGGTCACAGAAGATAAATTACGCCCTAAACAACGTGAATTTGCCCGTTTAAACCTGAGTTACACCATTATGAGCAAACGTAAGTTGCTTAAATTGGTTGAAGATGGTGTGGTAAATGGTTGGGACGATCCTAGAATGCCAACTATTTCTGGTTTGCGTCGTAGAGGATATACACCAAATTCTATTCGAAAATTTGTGGAAGCGGTTGGTGTTGCCAAACGTGAAAACATGATTGATGTATCACTTTTAGAATTTTGTATTCGTGAAGATTTAAACAAAACAGCACCACGTGTTATGGCGGTTTTAGACCCTATTAAAGTGGTAATTACAAACTATCCAGAAGATAAAGAGGAATGGTTTGAGGCTGAGAATAATCAAGAAGATGATGCCGCTGGTTTTAGAAAAGTGCCATTTTCTCGTGAAATTTATATAGAAAAAGAAGATTTTAAAGAAGAAGCAAGTAATAAGTTTTTCCGTTTGAAATTAGGCGGAGAAGTACGATTGAAAAACGCTTATATTATTAAAGCAGAATCGGTTGTAAAAGATGCTAACGGTAATATTACAGAAGTACATTGTACATATTCTGATGATACGGAACGTCGTGTAAAAGGGACCTTGCATTGGGTTTCTATAAAACATGCCGTTAAAGCAGAAGTTAGAGAATACGATCGTTTATTTTTAGATGAAGCTCCAGATAGCCATCAAGACAAAGACTTTATGGAATTTGTAAATCCAGATTCTTTAAAACTTATTAAAGCTTTTGTTGAGCCAAGTTTACAAGACGCTGAGGTAGGGCAAAGGTTTCAATTTCAACGTTTAGGTTATTTTAATGTGGATAACGATTCGTCTTCAGATAAATTAGTATTTAATAAAACCGTTGGATTACGTGATTCTTGGGCTAAGGTTAAACCACAACCAGCAGCTAATACAAACACTAATAATAATCAGCAAAAACCGCAACAACAATCGCAAAGACAAGCAATTGATGTGATTCAAAAATTAGGAAAAAAGTATACAAATTTACCTGATGAGAAACGACTAAAAGTTAGATCTGAAATTTTAGAATTAGCTAAAGATGTTACTTACGATGAGGTAGAACCCCTTTTTAACACCGCTGTTAAAAAAGTAGGAACTCGTATTGCTGTAGCCCTTATTTTGAAAGTTTTATTAGAAAACGGACAAGCCAAAAATGATGATGTCAATAGCTTTATTGAAAAAGCGTTGGAAGATAAAAATGAGTTATTAGTAGAAGAAGCTAAAACGTTCAATTAAATACTTGGTTACTTACAGCATTTGAGTAAAATAAAATTAATAATCCTCTTGTTTTTTGTTTGGTTTCAACATACCAACGGGCAAGAGGATTTTCCTATTTTAACCGAAATAGTAACCGATAATGCAGCTCTTTTCAGCGAAAGCGAAACCTTAGAACTTCGAGAAAAACTAAAAGCTTACGAAACTGGAACTACGCATCAAATAGTAGTTTTAACTGTTAATTCCTTAGGTAATAATACAGTTGAAAACTATGCCTTACAGATTTTTGAAAAGAATAAACTCGGACAAGAAGAAGCCGATAATGGACTCTTAATTTTAATAGCAAAAAACGATAGAAAGTTTAGAATTGAAGTAGGTTATGGTCTAGAACCCATAATTACCGATGCTTTTTCTTCTCGAATTATTCAAGAAACCATGACGCCTGAGTTTAAAAAAGGCGATTTTTATAAGGGTGTAGATTTAGCAACTTCAGAAATTATTAAGCTTATTGACGATCCCAAATATCGAGATGAATTTACCAATTTAATAGAACAAGAAGGTAAAATGCCTTTATGGGGAAAAATAATTATAGGGTTTATTCTACTTATATTTTTGAGTCTTTTTATTGGGGTTGGATCTACTGTATTTTATAAAGGTTTTAAGCAATTAATAAACGTTTTTCGCGGTTTAATTACTGGTAAAGTAAGTGTTGTATTATTTCCGTTTTTATTAGTGTCTTCATTATTAACAATTGGTTTTAGTTTACCTTTTATTATTATGCCTCTCCTTTTTGGTATTTTTATTATTGGTATCGCATCAGAAAATAATATAGATATTGATCCTTTTGAATATTTAGAAAGTTTACCATTAACAGCAATACCAATTACTATGGTTTCGTTAGTTGTAATATTTATTATTCTACCCTTAATTATTGCTATTTACACGAGATCTAATAAAGACTATGAGTCTGTTAAATTTTCATTTTTAAAAAGTGATAAAAGTTTTATGAGCAAGAATTTCTCTTCTAGTGGTTCTAGCTCAAGTTATAGCCGGTCAGGTTCAGGTTATAGCAGTTCATCCTCAAGTAGTAGTTTTTCTGGAGGTGGAGGAAGTTCTGGAGGTGGTGGTGCTAGCGGAAGTTGGTAATAGCAATTAATTGATAATAAACAGGTTATAATCTAAATTTAATTACCTTTAAAAACTAACTAAACTTTAAATATTATGGATTTTTTTAACCCTATTGCGCTTTTATTAGCGGCTGTTTCTGCATTGGTTGTTGGTTTTGTTTGGTATAATCCAAAAGTATTTGGAACCATTTGGATGAAAGAAGCTGGTTTAACCGAAGAAAGTATGAAAGGTGCAAACATGGCTAAAATTTTTGTTTTGGCTTTTATTTTTGCCTTTTTATTAGCGATGACTATGATGCAAATGAGTATTCATCAAACCGGAGCCTTGAGTTTGGTTGGTGGAGATCCTTCAAAAGCTTTACCATCTTACGCTGCTTTTATGGCCGATTACGGTAATCATTTTAGAACTTATAAACACGGCGCGCTACACGGTGTTTTAGCAGGCGTATTTGTCGCTTTACCTATTTTAGGCACCAATGCATTGTTTGAACGTAAAAGTGCTAAATACATCTTTATAAACTCCGGATATTGGATTGTAACTTTAGGTGTTATGGGTGCTATTATTTGTGGTTGGAAATAGTATTTTTGTAAACTATTAACTTATTTAGAGACTGATAATTAAAATTTTCGGTCTTTTCTATTTCTATTGATACACTATAAAATTTATAACGCATGTAACGAACTTCCAGAAAACTGGGATGTTCTTGTAAAACACGATATTTTCTTGCAAACAGCCTATTTGCAGGCTTTAGAAAATGCAGCGCCAAATAATTTGGAGTTGTTTTATATTGCTGTGTTTGAAAACGATGTTTTGGTTGGTGCGGCTGTTACACAACGTGTACAATTGTATCTGCATGATATGTTTAGAAAAACCGATACGTCGTGTTTTAAAAACTATGTGCGCGATTTAATTTCTAAAATTTTGAAAGGAAATATTCTTGTTATCGGGAATTTAACGCACACTGGGCAACATGGTTTGTTTTTTAAAAGAAACGAGATCTCTCAGGAAGCTTTTTTTAAAATTACACAAACGGCTTTACATGAAATAAAGTCTATTATAAAAGCCAAGCAGAATAAAACTATTAGAATGTTTGTGTTGAAGGATTATTTTGAAAATGATCCGATTCATAAAGAGAAAGAAAGCTTAGATGCTGCCAAGCTACACCAAGTTGTTATGCAACCTAACATGATGTTTTCTATAAAAAGAGATTGGCTTACTATTGAAGATTATACTGCAGCCTTACAGAAAAAATATAGAGATCGTTATAAGCGGGCTAGAAAGAAATTAAACGGTATAAAGGCGATAGAATTATCTACAGCGGATGTTAAGAATAATAATGAAACTTTACATCAATTATATTTAAATGTATCGAGCAATGCGAAGTTTAATACCTTCATTTTACCCGAAAACCATTTTTATAGTTTAAAACTTCAACTAAAAGATAATTTTAAAGTCTTTGGTTATTATTTAGAAGATAAACTAGTTGGTTTTTATACTTTAATTCAGAATAAAAAAACGTTAGAAACTTATTTTCTTGGGTATGATAGTGAACATCAGTATTCAAATCAATTGTATTTAAACATGCTTTACGATATGCTTAAATTTGGTATAGAAAACCAATTTAGAACCATTGTTTATGCACGTACAGCTATGGAAATTAAAAGTTCGGTAGGAGCAGAGGCTAAACCTATGTTGGTATATTTAAAGCATACCAATGCCATTATGAATGCCTTATTAAAACAAATATTTAAATTGATGAATCCGTCGCAAGATTGGGAAGAACGCCATCCTTTTAAAACTTCTTAATAGAACAAAAAAAATCCTTAAAGTTTATACCTTAAGGATTTCATTTTAATTAAAAAAATAGAGTTATACTATTCTTTAATTTCTTTCTTTTTATTGTTTTTCATCGCTTCACCAATTTGGTTACTCGCTGCAAAACTAGCTACCATATCGTTTAGCATATTACTTCCTGCTTGTGGCGAATTTGGTAGTAAAATTAGGTTACTATTAGTTTCGCTACCAATGGCTTGTAAAGTATCGTAATGCTGTGTTACCACTATTAGCGCCGATGCTTCTTGGCTATTAATACCTACTTTGTTTAAAACCTCTACAGATTCTTCTAAACCACGAGCAATTTCGCGACGTTGATCTGCAATACCTTGCCCTTGTAAACGTTTACTTTCAGCTTCAGCTTTAGCACGTTCTACAATTAAAATACGTGCAGCATCACCTTCATATTGAGCAGCTGTTTTTTCTCTATCGGCAGCATTAATACGGTTCATGGCTTCTTTTACTTGCGCATCTGGATCAATATCTGTTACTAAAGTTTTTATAATATCGTAACCATAGTTTTGCATGGCATCGTTTAATTCTGATTTTACAGCAATCGCGATATCATCTTTTCTTAAAAATACATCATCCAAAATCATTTTTGGAACTTCGGCACGTACCACATCAAATACATAACTTGTAATTTGATCGTGCGGATAATCTAGTTTGTAAAAAGCATCTTCCACTTTTTCTTTAATTACTTTATATTGCACAGAAACTTTTAGACGCACAAACACATCATCTTTAGTTTTAGTTTCTACAATAACATCTAATTGCTGAATTTTTAAACTTAAACGGCCTGCAATTCTGTCTACTAATGGAACTTTCCAATTTAAACCAGATTGGCGTATACCTTGGAAGCGTCCAAAGCGTTCTACAATAGCAGCAGTTTGTTGTTTTACCGTAAAGAATGAAGAAATTAAAATAAATAGCCCAAACACAATTAGGGGAATGTAAACGAAATCCATAGAATTTTTATTAAATGATTAGAAAAATTAAGATACGAAAATTAAACTATATTTGGGGATTTATATCCCGAACTAGTATGAAATTTATTCGACCTTTACTGTTAGTAGCCATTACCCTATGTTTTGTTACAAAATCTTTTTCTCAAAAAGGAAATATACGTATTACAAACAGTATTAGTATTGGTGGTGGTATTACACAATTTAATATTGATACCGATAATTTTGAAACTAAAAGTGCTCAAGGTTTTTTAGCCGGAACAGCTGCAATTGTAGATTTACCGCATAAATTTTATAATATGAGTTTTGGTTTACAGCTCTCTGAAAACCATATTGAAATACTAGGTAGGCCAAGTTTAATTAGCTCAGAAGAGGCTTATATTGATTATAAAATATTTGCTGCTCAGTTTTCTTTATTAATGCATATAAAGGTAATACCAAAGCATTTTACTATCGATATTGGGCCAATGTTGCAATATAATAGTAGGTTGGAGTTTGATGATAAAGGGCAAGATGATTATTACATTGCGAATTATACTAATTTATCGGCTAAGGATATTACAAATATTTCTCAATTTAATTTCAACGGAGCCGTAGGTGCATCAGTTGGAATAAATAATTTTAAACTTAAAGCTCAATATATTTACGGATTTACAAACATTCTTAATAAAATTGAAAATCAAAGCTTAGACTTTTCTGGTGGAGATTCTCGTTTTAAAGGCAACCAAAATATGTTAGTTTTGGGTGCGATAGTTATGTTTTAAATTAAAAAAAATAGACATGAAAAGAAGAACATTTATTGAAACCTCTATAAAAGGATCTCTAGCATTATCATCGGTTGGTTTATTATCTTGTATGAACGAGAATAAACCGCCGGAAGCATTTATAGATCGTGTTTTACCTGCACCAATTGGAGGTGGTTTTCGTGATGATAATTACTGGATTTGGGGATCGTCTGTTATAAAAGGCGAAGATGGTAAATACCATATGTTTGCTTCAAGATGGTCTAAAGATGTTGGTTTTGGTAATTGGGTTACAAATTCTGAAGTAGTTCGTGCAGTAGCCGATACGCCAGTTGGACCTTACGAGTTTCAAGAAGTGGTGCTTCCTGTTCGTGGACCAGAATTTTTCGATGGTATGTGTACGCACAACCCAAGAATTGTAAAGTATAAAGACAAGTATTTATTATATCATTTTGGTACGACCTACGATTTTAATCAACCCACAAAAGACAATCCAAAACCAGATGGTTATGATTGGAATGCGGCTTGGTTAAACAAGCGTGTAGGTTTAGCAATTAGTGATTCTATTTTTGGTCCTTGGGAACGTGTTGATAAACCTGTTATAGAACCTAGGCCAGGACATTGGGATGCAACAATTACGTCTAACCCGTCGCCAGCAGTAGATCCGGAAACAGGTAAAATTTTGTTGATGTATAAATCTTCTGTAACTCCAAAACCGCCATTATTGCTTGGTGTTGCTATGGCAGATAGTCCAAAAGGAGAATATAAACGCTTAAGTGAAGAACCTGTTTTTAGGTTTGAAACACCAGGAAATAGCCATGTAGATGTTGAAGATCCATACATTTGGTGGGCAGGCGATAGGTACGAAGGTGTTATGAAAGATCGCTCTGGTGAAATTTGTGGTGAAGAAGGTGGAGGTATCCATATATGGTCTAAAGATGGTGTAAAATGGAATTTATTTGAAAACGTAAAAGCATACAGTCGAGATGTGTTGTGGGATGATGGAACAACATCGCACCAAAACCATTTTGAACGCCCTTTTGTTTTAATTGAAGATGGCGTGCCTACGCATTTATTTGCTGCTGTTGGAAGTGGTCCGGAAGCTTGGAAGTTTGAGAATACTTGGAATATGGTGATTCCTTTGAGGCATTAGGGAGTTTAAATTTTTACGAATTATGATTCTTATACCTTAGTTGGCAATAATATTAAATAAAATATAACTTATTATGAACACAAAATTACCCCTACTTTTTTCTTTATTATTTTTTATAAATATTAATGCTCAAATTGAGTTTAATGATCATATAATAACTAGTGAAATAAAATCAACAATTCAACCATCAACAATTCGTACAGCCGATATTGATAATGATGGGGACTTAGATGTTGTATCATCATTTTTAGTTGATGATAAATTAGTTTGGTATGAGAACATTGACGGAGAGGGTAACTTTGGGTTTCAAAAAATAGTTGATGTTGAAATAGAAGATATTCAGGCAATTTTTATTAAAGACATTGATGGAGATGGAGATGTTGATATTGTTGGTGTTAATGACGGCGGTAATAGTTATAATCATATTGTTTTTTTGTATAAGAACATTGATGGATTAGGAACATTTAGTGAACAAATTATTGTTACTAGAGATATTAGATCTGGAGCAGATGTTGCTTTAGCAGATATAGACAATGATGGTGATATGGATGTTGTTTCAGCTTCTAGTAATAAAATTGCTTTATACAAGAATATTGATGGATTAGGTAATTTTGAAAGTCAACTGGTATTGGAAACTCCTCTTAATGGTTTTAGAGATTTTTCAAAATTCGAGATTAAAGATTTAGATTCAGATAATGACTTAGATATAGTATTTTTAGAGCACGGAACAGTTAATTGGATAGAGAATCTTGATGGTCAAGGAAGTTTTAGTGATCGAATTCTTATCCATTCTATTTCTGGTTCTGATTTTACTTCAATTCATGTACAAGATTTTGATGGAGATTCAGATAATGATATTTTGTATACTCACTTTCATATTATAGGTTGGTTAGAAAATGTAGATGGATTAGGTGATTTTGCAACAAATAATATAATTAATTCAGATGCAAAACAAGCTCAATGTGCTTATACTGAAGATCTTGATGGAGATGGTGACTTTGATATAATATCAGCATCAAAAGGAAATAGCACTGTTGAATATTATGAAAATTTAGATGGTTTAGGAACATTTGGAACCCCAAATATTTTATCGGATAATACTCGTTTACCTCAAGCTGTTTATGCAGCAGATATTAATAATGATGGTAAAATAGATATTTTAACTGCATCTCAAGCTGACCATAAATTACAATGGTTTAAAAGTTTAGATGGTTTAGGAAACTTTAGTTTACCTATAATTATCTCAAAAAATACAGACGCACCTTTTGGTTTAGGAGTGGCCGATTTTAATTCGGATGAACAAATAGATATTTTAGTAGTCTCTGATTTTGATAGAGAAGTTTCATGGTTTCCAAATAATGCTTCTCAGTTTGACGTTCAACATGTCGTAGTTAACCAAACAAACCCTCCAAATTCAACTTTTTCTTATAATCCAGTTTCAGCATATAGTGTAGACATAGATTCTGACGGAGACATGGATATTATTGCGGGATTTTCTAATTCTGAAATAAGTATTGTTTGGTACGAAAATCGAGATGGTATGGGTGATTTTGGAAACGAACTCCCTGTATCTGAAGGTATTAATCAACTTAGGGATATTTACCCAATAGATATAGATAACGATGGAGATATTGATGTTATTTCTGCTGATAGTGGTCAGTATTGTAGAATTAGTTTGTTTAGAAATGAAAATTCAGGTATTTTCTCTACAGAACAAATGATTTATGATCCCATTGGGAATAGTGATATGACGGCTCAAATTTCTTCCATTCAGGCTAATGATGTTGATGGAGATAATGATATGGATATTTTATTTACACTCAAAAGATCTATTGATTCTGGAAACATCACCGTATGGATAGAAAATTTAGATGGTATTGGAGAAACTTTTTCAGATGTGAAATTAATTGATGGAGAAGGCTTTACTGGCTCAATAAGCTCTTTTTATTCTTCTGATCTTGATGGCGATGGAGATATAGACGTGGTTAGTGCTTCTCATAGTGATCAAAATATAGCTTGGTATGAAAATTCGGATGGCCTGGGTAAATTTGGTTCACAACAAATTATTTCTGCTTCTTCAATTGTAACCAATGTTATAAGTTTAGATATTGATGGAGATGGAGATCAAGATGTTATTTCAAACCAAAATGGTTTGACTTTGTTTGAAAATATTAATAGCCTTGGGAGTTTTGATAATGGTCAATTAATTTCATCAATGAGTAACAATTCAATTAAAAGTGGAGATTTCGATGGTGATGGAGATTTGGATTTAGCAACAACATCTGTAGGTTATGATAGGGTTGCATGGCATGAGAATTTAAAAGTAAACAATTTAAGTATAAATGAAAGTAAATTATCATATTTTAAAATATTTCCAAATCCAACAAAAGGAATATTAAATATTATATCTAAATCGCCTGTAACCAATTTAGTAGTATACAATAATATTGGTCAAGTTGTTTTATCGGAATTTAATAAAACAGCTATAAATATTTCTGTTTTAAGCTCTGGTCTTTATTTTATAAAAATCAAAGATGACCTTGGTAATTCAGAAACTAAAAAGATTATTAAGGAATAAAAATACTATTGCAATAACGTGTATAATTAATTGCTTGGTATAGGTCTGCTCGGAATTTCCGATAGGAAATTCCTCTCACTCGTCCACTTTTTCTAAACTAGGTGCTTAAACAAGCTACTAATCATGCACAAAAACATTGTACGTAATTTTGCCCCGTCCTGAATAAAAGCTACATAGTTTTAAACATTATCTATAAAAATCAAAAAGGAATTCGGGTTTGTAATCAATTACCCAAGAACTAAAAAACCACCTTGTTTTCACAAAGTGGTTTTTCAATTTCTATAAAATATTTAAGCTATAAACTTATATTATTTTTACTAAATTCTCAATACGCTTAATAGTTTCATTTTTACCAATCATGTAAATAATATCGAAAACATCTGGACCTTGTAAAGCACCAACTAAAGCTAAACGTAATGGCATCATTACTTTTCCGAAGCCAATTTCGTTACTTGTAATCCATCCTTTTACTTCGGTTTGTAGTTGTTCTACAGTAAAGTCGGTATTAGCGTTTAAAACAGCTATAAGTTGCTCCATGAGCTCTGCTGTACCTTCTTTTAGAGCTTTTTTAGAAGCTTTGGCATCAAATTCTGTAGGAGCTACGAAAAAGAAGCTGGTTAAATCCCAAAAGTCGCTCACAAACGTAGCACGTTCTTTAATTAAATTTATGGCCATTGCAATGTAGCTTGTGTCGATATCTGCTAATTCTGGTGTTGAATTTTTGAATATATCTGCTAACTCTTCGTTGTTTTGTTCTTGCATATAATGGTGGTTAAACCATTTAATTTTATCTGGATCAAAACGTGCACCAGATTTGTTTACTTTTTTCAAATCGAAAGCAGCAATCAATTCTTCTAGTGTAAAAATCTCTTGTTCTGTTCCTGGATTCCAACCTAAAAAAGCAAGGAAATTTACCATAGCATCGGCAAAATATCCATCTTCTTTATATCCTCTAGAAACTTCGTTAGTTTTTGGATCTTCCCATAATAATGGAAAAACAGGGAAACCTAATTTATCGCCATCACGTTTGCTTAATTTTCCTTTACCTGTTGGTTTTAAAATAAGAGGAAGATGTGCAAATTCTGGTGCATCCCATCCAAAAGCTTTGTATAACTGGTAGTGTAATGCCAAAGATGGTAACCACTCTTCACCACGAATTACATGCGAGATTTCCATTAAATGGTCGTCTACAATATTCGCTAAATGGTAGGTTGGCATACCGTCACTTTTAAATAAAACTTTATCATCTAAAACGTTGGTATCAATTTTTATATCGCCACGGATAATATCTTTTAGATGAAGTGTTTCATCTTGCGGACTTTTAAAACGGATTACGTAATCGTCTCCAGCATCTAATTTAGCTTGAGTTTCTTCCGCGCTAAGCGATAAAGAATTGCTTAATTTTAAGCGATTATGCCAGTTGTAAATAAAGGTTTCTTTATTGGCTTCGCATTGTTTTCTTTCGGCATCTAGTGTTTCGGCAGTATCAAAAGCGTAGTAAGCATTTCCTGAAGTAATTAATTCTTCAGCGTAAGCTTTATAAAGAGGTTTACGTTCGCTTTGGCGGTATGGACCAAATTTTTCGTTGGTTCCTGGGCCTTCATCGAAAGGCATTCCGCACCAATTTAAAGCATCAATAATATACTGTTCTGCACCTTCTACATAACGGTTTTGGTCGGTATCTTCTATTCTTAAAATAAAAGTTCCGTTGTGTTTTTTTGCAAATAAATAATTGAATAAAGCAGTACGAACACCGCCAATATGTAGCGGTCCTGTTGGGCTTGGTGCAAAACGCACGCGAACATTTTTGGTCATTTTGTAATTTATAATAAAGCTTAAATTTTTATATTTAAGTGTTAATAGAAACGGTTTTAATCTTTAAAAACTAAGTTTTGTTTCAAGATTTGCGACAAAGATACAATTAACAACTAATTATAAACCTTGTAAAAAATAAAATTGTAGTTTAGTGGGTTAATACGTTAGTACCGAATAGTTTTTAGAAACACATGGATAATTTTAAAAATATACAGCACAAATTAGAGGCATTTATTAAGCGATTTTATACTAATGAATTGCTTAAAGGGGCCATTTTATTTTTTGCTATAGGTTTGCTGTATTTTCTATTTACAGTTTTTATTGAGTATGTGTTATGGTTAAATACCACGGCGCGTAGTGTATTATTTTGGTTATTTATTGCTGTAGAATTGGCTTTACTTATTAAGTTTATTGTGGTGCCGTTGGCTAAATTATTTAAACTTCAAAAAGGGATTAATTATAAGGAAGCGTCCAAATTAATTGGTGAACATTTTCCGGAGGTTAGCGATAAGTTATTGAATGTATTACAGCTTAATGAAAGTGATTTTAAATCGGAATTATTACTAGCGAGTATCGATCAGAAATCTTTAGAGTTAAATCCAATTCCATTTAAACTAGCTATAAATTTTAGGAAGAATCTTGGGTATTTAAAGTATGCGGCTATTCCGGTTTTAATTTTATTGCTTACTTTTTTTACAGGAAATTTTAATTGGTTTAGCGATAGTTATACACGTGTTGTAAATTATAAAACAGCTTACGAGCCGCCTGCGCCGTTTCAGTTTTTTGTGGTGAACGAAAATTTAAATGCCATAGAAAATAAAGATTTTAAACTCATTGTAAAAACGGCTGGCGAGGTTATGCCAGAGAGTGCTCAAATTATTTATAATTACGAAACGTATTTTTTACAACAAAAAGGAATAGGGGAGTTTGAGTATATTTTTCCGCAGCCTAAAACAGAAATTAATTTTCAGCTATCTGCAAATAAGGTTACATCAAAACCGTATACTATAAATGTTGTTGAGGTGCCTTCTCTTTTAGATTTTGAAATGGTGTTAGATTTTCCGAGCCATACCAGGAAAAAAACTGAAACTTTAAAAAGTACCGGTAATGCTATGGTGCCTGAGGGAACGGAAATTATTTGGAAGTTAAAAACAAAATCGACTACTTCTGTCAATTTATTTTCTAAGGACACTATAAGTTTCCAAAAATCGGCTCCTGGCATATTTGGCGTAAAACGAAAAATTTTTAAAAATTTCTCATATACGCTAAGCACGAGCAACGCAGATTTAACAAATTATGAGAACCTAGCCTTTAATATAAATGTTGTTAAAGATGAATTTCCAGAATTAAAACTAAAAGTTGAAACAGATTCTGTCGATTTGCAAAGTTTATATTTTTATGGACAAGTAAGCGACGATTATGGTTTTAGTAAATTACAGTTGGTTTATTATCCATCGGAAGATGAAAAAAATAAACAGATAGAAAATATTCCTATTTCAAATTCTAATATTTCGGAATTTATAAGTGCTTTCCCTAATAATTTAAAGATTGAAGAGGGGATTCCTTATAATTTATATTTTCAAGTATTTGATAATGATTTAGTTAATAGGTTTAAAAGTACAAAAAGCAAGGTTTTTTCTTATAGAAAACGCACAAAAGCTGAAGAAGAGCAAAAACAACTGGAAGAGCAGAAAGAGAATATTCAGGATTTAAATAAATCTCTAGAAAATTTTGAAAAGCAAGAGAAGCAACTGCAAGAGGTTACTAAAACTCAGAAGGAGAAGTCGAACTTAAACTTTAACGATAAAAAGAAATTAGAGTCATTCTTTAAGCGCCAGAAGGAACAGGACGAAATGATGAAAAATTTTAATAAGAAGTTAAAAGATAATTTAGATGAATTTCAAAAGGATAATCCAAAGGAAGACGAATTTAAAGAAGATTTAAAAAAGCGTTTGGAGGAGAATGAAGAGAAATTAAAAGAAGATGAAAAGTTGCTTGAGCAATTAAAGCACCTTCAAGAAAAAATTAGAAAAGACGACTTAGTTCAAAAGTTGGATGAGCTTGCTAAGCAGAATAAAAATAAAAGGAAAAGTTTACAGCAGTTACTAGAATTAACGAAGCGATTTTATGTTGAAAAGAAACTAGAAAAACTAAAAGAAGATTTAATGAAACTGGCTTTAGATCAAGAAAAGTTGGCTAATAAAAGGGATGAGGAAAACACCAAAGAAAAGCAGGATGCACTAAATAAAGAATTCGAAAAGTTTAAGGAAGATATTAAAAACTTAGAAGAGGAAAGTAAAGGATTAAAAAAGCCTATTGATATTCCAAGAGATAAATTGGATGAGAAGGAAGTTGAGAATGAGCAGCAAAAAGCATCGGAAGCTTTAGATAAAAAAGAACAGGAGCAAGCTGGCCAAAAACCAAATGGAGAACCAAAGGAAAGTAAAGATCAAAATTCAAAAGAGGCCAAGGATAGTCAGAAAAAAGCATCCAAGAAAATGATGCAGATGAGTGAGCAAATGGGTGCCGCTATGAGTGGAATGCAAGGCGATCAAATGCAAGAAGATGTAGAAGTACTTCGTCAGGTTTTAGATAACTTGGTTTTGTTTTCTTTCGATCAAGAAGCCTTAATGAATAACTTTAAATCTATAGAAGTTAACAATAATAAGTTTGCTTCATACTTAAAAAAACAAAATAACTTAAAGGAGAATTTTGAGCACGTTGATGATAGTCTGTTTGCTCTATCATTGCGTCAACCTAAAATATCTGAGACTGTAAATAAAGAAATTACTGAGGTGTATTATAATATAGATCGCGCTTTAGACTTACTAGCTGAAAACAGATTGTATCAAGGAGTATCTAATCAGCAATTTGCTATAACCGCTGCTAATAATTTAGCAAATATTTTAAGTGATGTTTTAGATAATATGCAAGAGAGTATGAGTATGTCTATGGGTAAAGGTCAAGATGGCGATATGCAATTACCCGATATTATTATGAGCCAAGAGCAGTTGAATAAGATGATGCAGGAAGGTATGAAAAAAGGCGAAAATGGAAAGCCAAAAAGTGGTGAGGGTAAAAAAGAAGGTGAAGGCGAAAAGGATGTAGAAGGGAAGAAGGAAGGAGAGAATGGTAAGGGTGGCTCTGGTGGCGATCAAAAAGGAAAAGGTGAAAACGGGAAAGAACCTGGAGAAGGTCAAGATGGATTTAGTGAAGATCTAAATGGTGAGCTTTTTAAAATTTACCAGCAGCAGCAAGAATTACGTCAAGCTTTAGAAGAGCAACTAAATAAGGAAGGTAAGTTTGGTAAAGGTGGTAATGGGGATAAGTTAGTTAAGCAAATGGAAGATATAGAATTGGATTTGTTAAATAAAGGTTTTAATAATAGAACGCTTCAGAAAATGATGCAGTTAAAACATCAATTACTTAAATTAGATAAGGCTAGTTTTCAGCAAGGTGAAGATAATAAGCGGGAATCTGAATCGAATACTAATGAGTTTAACAACAGTTCTAATAACCAAATACCTACCGCTAAACAATATTTTAATACTACTGAAATATTGAATAGACAAAGCTTACCTTTGCAGCAAATTTACAAACAGAAGGTTCAAGAATATTTTAAGCAAAGCAATGATTAATTTTAATTACGAAATAGATTTTAATTTAGAGGAAGAAGAGGTGGTTTCTAAATGGATAATAGATGCAATTTCTAATGAAGGTTTTAAATTAGAAGAAATAAACTATGTGTTTTGTGACGATGAATATCTGCATAAATTGAATGTAGAATTTTTGGATCACGATACTTTAACAGATGTTATTAGCTTTGATTATTCCGTTGGAAAAATTGTTCAAGGCGATATATTTATTTCTGTAGAACGGGTAATTGATAATGCAAAGGATTTTGAAGTGAAGTTTGATAGCGAGTTAAAACGCGTTATGGTTCATGGTGTTTTGCATTACTGTGGGTATAAAGATAAAACGGAATCGGACGCTAGTTTGATGCGAGAAAAAGAAGAGTATTATTTAAATCTAATCAAGTAGAAACTTCGGTTTAGGTTTATTGATTTCAAAATAAAAATATTTATGTTCCACGTGGAACACTACAAGTTAAAAAAAGGAAAAGCATGTTTAATGATGTTTATGATGTTATAGTAGTTGGTGCTGGGCACGCAGGAAGCGAAGCCGCTGCCGCTGCTGCTAATATGGGTAGTAAAACACTGTTGGTTACCATGAATTTACAAAACATCGCTCAGATGTCTTGTAATCCAGCGATGGGTGGTATTGCTAAAGGACAAATAGTTCGAGAGATAGATGCGCTTGGTGGGTATAGCGGAATTGTTTCCGATACATCGGCTATTCAATTTAAAATGTTGAACAAATCTAAAGGGCCTGCAATGTGGAGTCCGAGAGTTCAAAGTGATAGAATGCGTTTTGCTGAAGACTGGAGAATGCTTTTAGAAGGAACTCTTAATCTTGATTTTTATCAAGATATGGTTTCTAGTTTAATTGTAGAAAATCATAAAGTGGTTGGTGTAAAAACCTCTTTAGGAATTAGTATAAAGGCTAAATCTGTTGTGCTTACAAATGGTACTTTTTTAAATGGCTTAATTCATATCGGAGATAAAAATTTTGGTGGAGGTAGAGCAGGTGAAAGAGCGGCAACTGGAATTACAGAACAGCTTGTAGAATTAGGTTTTGAATCTGGTAGAATGAAAACAGGAACACCTCCAAGAGTTGATGGTCGTAGTTTAGATTATTCTAAAATGCTTGAACAACCTGGAGATGTAAACCCAGAGAAATTCTCTTATTTAGATATTACAAAACCTTTGGAGAAACAACGTTCTTGTTACATGACTTACACAAGTCTTGAAGTACATGATTTGCTTCGTGAAGGCTTTGATAGGTCTCCGATGTTTAACGGTAGAATTAAAAGTTTAGGGCCGCGTTATTGCCCTTCTATTGAAGATAAAATTAATCGCTTTGCTGATAAGGATCGTCATCAATTGTTTATCGAACCTGAAGGTTGGAATACCTGTGAGGTTTATGTAAACGGCTTTTCTACATCTCTACCCGAAGATGTTCAGTTTAAGGCTTTGCGTGGAGTAGTTGGTTTTGAAAACGTGAAGTTCTTTAGACCAGGATACGCTATTGAATATGATTATTTTCCGCCTACACAATTAAAGCATACACTAGAAACTAAGTTGGTAGAAGGCTTGTATTTCGCAGGTCAAATAAATGGAACTACAGGTTACGAAGAAGCCGCTTCTCAAGGTTTAATGGCTGGGATAAATGCAAGTTTAAAAACCCAGGAGAAAGATCCTTTTACTCTAAAAAGAGACGAGGCTTATATAGGTGTTTTGGTTGATGATTTGATTACTAAAGGTACAGAGGAACCTTATCGAATGTTTACATCTCGTGCTGAATATAGAACACTTTTACGTCAGGATAATGCGGATATTAGGTTAACGCCAAAAGGATTTGAGTTGGGTTTAGCTTCTGAAAAACGTCTGAAACGTATGGAAGAAAAGCATGATGCTGCGGCTAAATTTGTAAGCTTTTTTGAAACACAAAGTGTGAAGCCGGAGGAGATCAATCCGATATTAGAGTCTAAGAATTCAGCTGTTGTTAATCAGTCTGGAAAGCTTTTTAAAGTGTTCGCTAGACCTAATGTGGATATGGAAGATGTGCGTAAAGTTGAAAGTGTAGAGGCGTATATTCAAGATAATAATTTGGATAGAGAAGTGATAGAGCAGACCGAAATTCAGGTAAAATACTCTGGATATATAGCAAAGGAAAAAGTGAATGCAGATAAGTTATCGCGATTAGAGTATGTAAAAATACCTGCTAATTTTGATTACTCACAGATTAAATCTATGAGTTTAGAAGCTCGTGAAAAACTTAAAAAAGTACAACCCGCAACAGTATCTCAGGCATCAAGAATTAGTGGTGTTTCACCAAATGATATTTCTGTTTTACTGGTTTATATGGGAAGGTAATCCTTGATAAATAATTTTGAAATATGCTTTTTTGAGTGAAATGAAACAGGTTTTTTAACGTTCCACGTGGAACAAGTTGAGTTTTGAATTTGATGTTTTGTATGTTTCTTGAGATTTAAAACACGATAATCGGAATATAAAAGATTAAAAAGCTATCGGTTTTTCAATCCAATTCTTTGAAAATAGAAAGCTGTTTTTATAAAATTTGTAAATAGCTTAGAAGAATTTGAATGAAATTTTATTGGTTTTTATAGAGAATAAAATATATGGTTTTTAAATTTCAGGTAAGGTAAACTTCAAAAATCAATCTAAAAAAGTGTGCTATTTTTTAAAACGATGTTGAGCTTTTATATTGAATTAGTTTATTAAATTTAGTTTTGATGTTTGTTTTAAAACTTTAAAAGAGATATAAAATACTCGATTTTAAGAAAATATTTATTAAAACATCGACGTGGTTTTAAAGTGAAAAACTAAACAAAAGAAGAGTGTTTTAGTTTTTTAAATCTAAAAACAGTTTTAATTTCAACTTCAATCTGTTAAAATAAATAAGAAAAAGTGCTTCAAGTATTTATAGAAGTAATCGTTTTTAAAGTGTCAATTAAATAAATTACGTGGTTCGTGGTAAAAAATCAATCAACAAATAAGTATTTAAAAGTAAAAGATTATTCTGTTTCTGGAGAAGAATTTGAGTTAATAGAAAACCCAGAATATGGTTTTTTAGAAACTACACCGCAACCAACTTTAGATAAATTACCTGGGTATTATCAAAGTGAAGATTATATTTCACACACCGATTCTAAGAGAAATGCCTTCGAAAAGGTGTATCATTTGGTGAGAAGTATTTCACTAAAAAAGAAACTTAAGCTTATTAATTCTTTTTCTTCGGAAACAAAACAGCTTTTAGATGTAGGTTGTGGTACAGGTGATTTTTTACAAACCGCACAACAAAATGGCTGGTTGGTCTCTGGTATTGAACCAAACGAAGAGGCTAGGGGTATAGCGAATAGTAAAACAAATAAGTCTGTTTTTGATACAGAACAACTTCAGAAATTTGAATCGAAACAATTTGATGTTATTACGCTTTGGCATGTTTTGGAACATTTACCGAATTTAGAAGATCATATAAAAACCGTTAAAACACTTTTAAAAGACAACGGAACTTTACTTATTGCTGTTCCTAACTACAAAAGTTTTGATGCAAAACACTATAAAGAATTTTGGGCCGCGTTTGATGTGCCTAGACATCTTTGGCATTTTAATCAAGATTCTATTTCTAAATTAGTTTCTAAACAAAACATGAGTGTTGTAAAAACAAAACCCATGCTGTTTGATGCGTTTTATGTGAGTATGCTTTCTGAAAAATATAAAACGGGCAAGATGAATCCGGTTAAAGGATTTTGGTACGGTTTACGTTCTAACTTGAAATCTTTAAGCTCAAAAGAGGCTTCTTCGCTAATTTATATCATTAAAAACAGATAAAAATTATTTTTAGCTATCTATTTTAGATTATTTAATGCTATAACGTCTAAATATAAGCAGGTTTTTTAAAAATCGTTTAGAGCGCTTTATACGAAGCTGTTTTTGATAGTAATTATTTATATATTATTTAAGTTGCTATAAGTTTTCGTTATATGTTAAAATCCGAATAATTACGTGTCGTTTTAAAGCTTACTTTATTACATTTGTTCGGATTAAAAAAATTAACCAAAAACTAATCAAAAAAAATAAAAATGAAGAACATACTTTATGTAGCCATCGCGATGCTTGTTTTAGCATCTTGTGAAAAACCAAATAAAATTGGATTTGTAGATAACGGAGTCGTTATTAATGATTATCAAGAAAAAATTGATTTAGAAGCAAAATACAAAGCAAAAGATGAAGCTTTTAGAAAAAGAGCAGATAGCATTGGATTAGCTTTTCAAACAGAAGCACAAAAAACACAAACAGAAGCACAAAAAATTGCTAGAAGTAACAGGCAAAAAGCAGAGGAGTTAATGGCTGGCTTACAACAAAAGCAACAACAGTTACAACAGCAAATGCAAGTTGAACAACAACAATTAACACAAGCTTTTCAAGCAGATATCGATTCTGTAATTGTAAAAGTTAAAGATTTTGTTGGCGCTTACGGAAAAACAAACGGTTATAACTACATTTTAGGAACTAGTGAAGCTGCTGCTACAGTAATGTACGGCGAAGAGAAAAGCGACCTTACTAAGACTATTGTTGAAGCTATCAATGCTGATTATAAGAAAGCAGAATAAGCTTTAAATTATAAAACTAAAAAAGGCCTATTAAATTATTTAATAGGCCTTTTTTTATGCGATAAACTTATTGTTTTTAGAATTATTTTAATCTGCTTTTTTATGTAGTAAACGCGTTAATTTTATAGATAAATCGGTAAGTATAATTTTAGAATTTCCGTTACGTTCAATATGGTAAATGGCTTCTTGAAGCTCATTACTAATATCCATAATATTATTACCGTGTACATAAGGGGCGAAGTTTTCTAGTTTAAATTTATCCGATTTAGGTTCAAAAAACACCAAATCATCAGCTTTGTAATTAAGCAATAAAGCTTGTCTGAAAAAATCTAAACAGAAGTTTAAAAATTGCTTTTGAGTTTCACGACCGGTTTTAGCAATATCCTCGCTCCAAGAAATTAAATCTATAATGGCAGCTTTGTTTCCTTTGGCTTTAAAAGCGCTTCGAATCCACATAATAAACCAAGTTTCAAACTGGTTATCTTCGGTATCTTGATATACTAAATCGCATGCTTTATTGTAATTCCCATTGCTTTGGTGTGCTATTTTAGTAGCTACATTTCTATCAATATTAAATTGCTTCACTAACGCATCTACAATAACATCTTCGGCTAGTGGCGGAAAGTGTAAAATTTGACAACGCGAACGTATGGTGTTTATAATTTGCTCTTCTTCTTCAGCAATTAATATAAAAACGGTTTTATTTGGTGGTTCTTCTATTAGCTTTAAAAGCTTATTGGCACAGGCGCCGTTCATTTTTTCGGCCATCCAAATAAGCATCACTTTATAGCCGCCTTCGTAAGACTTCAGTGTAAGCGATTTTACAATATTTAGCGCTTCGTCCACACCAATTTGGCCTTGTTTATTATCTACGCCAAGTAGTTTGTACCAATCAAATAAGTTTCCGTAAGGTTGTTCTTTTAAAAGTTTTCTCCATTCTTCTAAGTAAAAACTAGACACCGGTTTGCTTTTTACTTTATCGCTGGTAGTTACCGGAAAAGCAAAGTGTAAATCGGGATGAGAAATACTATTAAATTTTAAATTGCAAGCTTCGTTTCCAGAGGTGTTTTCTCCTCCAGAATTTGAGCATAGCAAGTATTGCGCATAAGCGATGGCCATGGGTAATGTACCCGACCCTTCGTTACCTACAAATAATTGCGCGTGAGCAATTCGTCCATTATCAACACTCGTGGTTAAATGGTTTTTTATGTGGTCTTGACCTAAAACATCTTTAAAAAGCATGAAACAAACCTACATAAAATTTAGATATTTTTTTGTAATTAATCTATGAATATCTGCTAAAACGGGTTGTATCTAGAGTGTGCATTTCTAGTTTTTAAAAATTATCGCTTCGCTACATCGTTTTCGTGAAAAAACACGTTTTAAATGGCTGTTTATTTAGTTACATTTGTGAATCAAATAGTTAAAAATTAAAACATATAAATAAAATGAAAACGCTTAACGATTTTAATTTCGAGAATAAAAAAGCATTAATTCGTGTAGATTTTAATGTGCCTTTAAATGATAAGTTTGAAGTTGCTGATGCTACGAGAATTGTATCTGCAAAACCAACAATTATTAAAATTTTAGAAGATGGTGGAAGCTGTATTTTAATGTCTCATTTAGGTCGTCCAAAAGGTTTTCAAGATGAGTTTTCTTTAAAGCACATCGCTAATAAAGTGGAAGATGTTTTAGGTGTTGAAGTTAAAACTGTTGCCGATTGTATTGGTGCAGATGTTGAAGCAGCTGCTGCAAGCTTAGAGCCAGGACAAGTTTTGTTATTAGAAAACTTACGTTTTTATAAAGAGGAAACTGCGGGAGATAAAGATTTTGCTGAAAAACTATCTAGATTAGGTGATATTTATGTGAATGATGCTTTTGGTACAGCACACCGTGCGCATGCATCTACAACTATTATTGCTCAATTTTTTGAAGGTAAAAAATGTTTTGGTAGCTTATTAGCACAAGAAATAGAAAGTATTAATAAAGTAATGGAAACAGGAGAGAAGCCTGTTTTAGCTATTCTAGGTGGTGCAAAAGTATCGTCTAAAATTACTATTATCGAAAACATTTTGGATAAAGTAGATCACCTTATTATTGGTGGTGGTATGGCATTTACTTTTGTAAAAGCACAAGGTGGTAAAATTGGTAATTCTATTTGTGAGGATGATAAAATGCCTTTAGCTTTAGAGATCTTAAAGTTAGCAAAAGAGAAAAATGTTCAAATTCATATTCCTGTAGATACTGTTGCTGCAGATGATTTTAGTAACGATGCTAATACACAAATTGTTGATATTAACGAAATTCCTGATGGTTGGGAAGGTGTAGATGCTGGACCAAAATCTAGAAAACAATTTCATGATGTTGTAATGCAATGTAAAACCATACTTTGGAACGGACCATTAGGTGTTTTTGAAATGGAAAGTTTCGCTGGCGGAACAATAGAATTAGGAAACTCTATTGCTGAAGCTACCAAAAAAGGAGCGTTTTCTTTAGTTGGTGGTGGAGATTCTGTTGCTGCTGTTAAACAATTTGGTTTTGAGCATAAAGTAAGTTACGTAAGTACTGGTGGTGGTGCTATGTTAGAAAGCTTAGAAGGAAAAACACTTCCTGGTATTGCTGCTATTTTAGAATAGGTAGTATATATTTTAATAATATAAAAATCATCTTGGTTTTCTTTTTTATCTAAAGAAACTAAGATGATTTTTTTTGTGCGTTTTAGTTTCGTGTGAGCTAAATTTTGGTATATATTTTGTGGTAAGGTTTTAGTGCTTTTTTTAGAATTAAAAAGATGGTTTTGTAGTGTTTACGGACGTTTTAATCTGCTTTGTTTTTTCTGAATTAGAAAGTAATTAATATTTAGTTTTCTAATTCTCATAAAAAAACACGACTTTAGCCATAACATCGTTGAATAACGAACTGAACAGATTTTATGAATTTTCGATTTTATATAGTTTTATTTATCTTTAATATTAGCTTTTGTTATGCTCAAGAAGCCGATTCTACATCGGTACAAGGCGTAAAAGTTAAAGATTCCCTTGTTCAGCAAACAGGCTTGATGCAAGATTCTTTAATTGATAAAACGACGCGAGGTGTTAAAGAAATCTTGGTTTTAAAAGATAGTTCGTCCTTCAAAACATTAAAAGATGATGCTTATGCGGCTAAAATTGACCAAAAGTGGCTTGAAGAACTTTACAGTAATGCCCTTTATGATACTATTTACAAGTCTGTAAGCGAGTTAAAGTATGATCCTGTTGATTATCCTGAATTATCTACAGATACTTTAAAAGCGCGCTTAAAAAGGCTTGATGCGCGTACACCATTTAATGTGGAATATAATCCATCGTTAGAAAGTGTTATAAAGTCGTATTTAAAGCATAGAAGGCGTCATTTACAAACATTAATTACGGCGAGTGCGTTTTATTTTCCAATGTTTGAGCGTGAGTTAGATAATCAAAATATTCCTTTAGAAATTAAATATTTGGCCATTGTGGAATCTGCATTAAAACCACGTGCAAAGTCTAGAGTTGGTGCTACCGGTTTGTGGCAGTTTATGTTCGCTACCGGAAAGCAATATGGTTTAGATGTTAGCAGTTATGTAGACGAGCGTAGCGACCCTATAAAATCCACAATAGCAGCTTCTAAATATTTATCAGATTTGTACCGTATTTTTGGTGATTGGGATTTGGCTTTAGCTGCTTATAATTCGGGTCCAGGAAACGTTTCTAAAGCTATTAGGCGCTCTGGAGGTTATAGAAACTACTGGAATATTCGTCATAATTTACCACGTGAAACAGCAGGATATTTACCAGCTTTTTTAGCAAATATGTATATTTTTGAATATGCAAAAGAGCATGGCTTTACGCAATATAAACCCGAAATAGCATATTTTGAAACCGATACTATTCGTGTAAAACGCATGATTACTTTAGATCAAGTTTCGGAAGTTACAAGTGTGCCTATAGAAAAATTACAGTTTCTAAACCCTTCATATAAATTAGATGTTGTTCCTTTTGTAGAAGAAGAAAACTATAGCTTAAGGTTACCAAATGATGTGATAGGAACCTTTGTAAATAATGAAGATTCTATTTATGCTTACGCTAAAGCGGAATTTGAAAAAAGAGAAAAACCATTGCCACAGTTTTTTGAGGCGGATGATAAAATTACCTATCGTGTAAAATCTGGCGATTATTTAGGTAAAATTTCTAGAATGTACGCCGTTAGAGTTAGCGATTTAAAACGCTGGAACGGGCTAAGGAGTAATAGCTTAAAAATAGGGCAGCGATTAACTATTTTCCCTAAAAAACCTCATACTTCAACGTCTAGTGCTCCAAAGGCAGCGGTTAAAACAAAGCCTATTACAGGCGAGGTTATTTACTATACAGTAAGCGATGGAGATTCGTTATGGAGTATTTCTCAAAAATTCCCTGAAGTTTCTGTTCAAGATATTAAAGAATGGAACGGTATTAGTGGTAGTAAATTAAAAATAGGTATGAAACTTAAAATAGCTAAACTTTAAAAAAAAACAATATATCATTATGCGAAAAATTATTTTTTCTGCCGTGGCTTTAATATTATTAGTGTCTTGTGGCGATAAGAAAACTTCAGATAAATCTATGTTACCAGATTCTTCTGGAAATATAAGTCATGTTTCGGTGGTTTTAGGCAACGATTTATGGGATGGAAGTGTAGGTGAAGCGATTAGAAATATACTAGGAACACCTATTTATGGACTTCCGCAAGATGAGCCTATGTTTTCTGTAAGTCAGATTCCTGCTTCGGTTTTCTCTGGTTTTGTAACTAAAAACAGAACGATTTTAAAGATTGTTCCGAATAAAGAAGCCGGAATTAAATTTGTTGATGATGTGTATGCAAAGCCTCAAAAGGTGATTACGGTTTCTGGAAAAACAAGGGAAGAAATCATTAGTACGCTTAATGCAAATGCCGATAAAATTATTGAAACCTTCAGAGATGTGGAGCTTAAGGAGCGTTTACGCCAAATGAGTAAATCGAACCACACGCATACATCTATAGAAGAAAAGCTAGGGTTAACTATTGATTTTCCTTCTATTTATAGAATAGCGAAGGAGAGTGATAATTTCTTTTGGGTAAGAAAAGAGATAACAACCGGAACCAATAATTTAATGATTTATACATTACCGTTCGATGCTATAACGCGGAATGATAGTGTGGTTAATCAAATTATAAAAGTAAGAGATTCTGTTGGTGAGTTATACATACGTGGAAGACAAGATGGAGAGTTAAAGGCAAACGGTGATAAAATAGAGTCTTATATGATCACTGAGAACGCTTATACGCCCTTTCATGGTGAAACTATTGTGGATAATAAACCAACCTTAGAGACTAAGGGTTTGTGGGATTTAAAAGCCGATTTTATGGGCGGACCATTTATTAACTATGCTATTGAAGATAAAATTAATAAGCGTTGGGTAGTTATTGAAGGTTTTGCTTTCGCACCATCGGTAGAAAAGCGTAACTATATGCTAGAACTCGAGGCTATTATTAGATCGGTTAAAATAAAATAAGCCTAAAAAACGGCATAAAAAAAGACCAACATTTAAATAAAATGTTGGTCTTTTTTTTAAACTAAAATTAGTTTTATTCTTTTTTGTTGCTTGCTGTATCTTCTTCTTTACTAGCGTCTTTAAATTCTTTAATTCCACTACCAAGTCCGCGCATTAATTCAGGTATTTTTTTACCTCCAAATAAAAGTAAAACAACCACTACAATTAAAATAATTTGTGGAGCCCCAATCATTCCTAAAAATATGTTTGATAACATCATAACTTTCAATTTTGTTTTGCAAAGTTAATAATTAAACTTAAATAACATCGTTTTAAACATAACTTTAGCATATTGCCAAACCCATATTTAAATAGTTGAATTTGTAATTACTTAATAAATTCTATTTATTTTTGTTTTAACATGAAAGAAAAAAAGAAAAAGCCAAAGAAAATAAAACGCAAACTGCTTGATAGGTATAAGCTTGTTATACTTAACGAAAATACGTTTGAGGAGCGTTTATCGCTTAATTTAACGCGTTTAAATGTGTTTGTTTTAATATCGGTGTCTGCTATATTTTTAGTGGCGGCAACCTATGCTTTAATTGCATTTACACCACTTAGGGAGTATATTCCTGGTTATTCTTCAACAGCATTGAAAAGAAAAGCTACCGAATTGAATTATAAAACGGATTCTTTGCAGAAATCAATTTCGGTAAACGAGCTTTATTATGCATCGATTAAAAAGGTTTTAAAAGGCGATTTAAGTCCAGAAAATTTTAATAAAGATTCTATTATTCAAGCCGTTCAATTAGAAGCTAGTGAGGTCGATTTAAATCCATCTTCAGCTGATTCTTTACTTCGTGAAAAGGTGGATAAGGAAGATAAATATAATTTGTTCGAGTCGGCAACATCGGCAACTAACTTTATATTATTTCCTCCGGCAAGTGGAACCATTAGTGCTTCCTATAATATTAAAGAAAAGCATTATGCGGTAGACGTTGTAGTGGCGAAAGATACACCAATTAAGGCTACAGCCGATGGTATTGTTATTTTTGCCGAATGGACGGCTAGCACAGGTTATGTGGCGATAATAGAACATAGTTATGGTTTAATATCGGTATATAAGCACAATGCGAGCTTAACAAAAGCACAAGGCGATTTGGTAAAAGCAGGAGAGGTTATTGCTACTGCAGGAAATACAGGCGATTTATCTACTGGCCCACATTTACATTTTGAGCTTTGGAATGATGGATACCCTATAAACCCAACAAACTTTATAGATTTTAAATAATATGTTCAGTTCAAATTAGGTTTTGAATCTTTTGGCTTGTATGCTGTTTTCTTTTATTGAAATTTTAAAAAAAAGAACGTTTTAAAAAGTTTTTTAATTTTTAGTTAAACTAATTAAAATATTCAATTTTACCTTTTAAAAAAGGGGTGTTTATGGAAATAAGATAATGGTAGAAGCATTAGATATTAAGGTTGAATTTTATAAAAGAAACCAAAATATTTTTGCTAAATTACGATGCTTAAATAGTTCGAAAAATTTAGCTGACGAAGGTGATAGTTTAATTATTAATTGGTTCAAAACGCATTCAAAATAAATATGTTTTCATTAAAAGCTGCATTAGCAAAACCCTTTGCAAAACGTGTTTTTAAATCCATTCAAAAATGGAGCAATAACCCTGTGGAAACTCAAGAAAAGGTATTTCGTGAGTTAATTACAAAAGCTACGGCAACCCAATTTGGTAAGGATCATGATTTTATTAGTATAAATACGCATACCGATTTTGTAAAACGTGTTCCTGTTCGAGATTACGAAGCCTTAAAACCTTATGTAGAACGAGTAGTTGCTGGTGAAAAGGATATTCTTTGGACCGGAAAACCGCTATACTTTGCAAAAACCTCAGGAACAACCTCTGGTGCAAAATATATTCCTATTACAAAAGAAAGTATGCCAAGCCATGTAGAAGCGGCTCGAAATGCGATTTTAATGTATATTCACGAAACTGGTAATGCTAAGTTTGTAGACGGAAAAATGATTTTTTTACAAGGAAGTCCTATTTTAAAAGAACAAAACGGAGTGCAATTAGGACGTCTTTCAGGTATTGTGGCGCATTATGTTCCTAAATATCTTCAGAAAAATAGATTACCATCCCTAGAAACTAATTGTATTGACGATTGGGAAACCAAAGTAGATGCTATAGTGGAAGAAACACTGCCGGAGGATATGACTATTATTTCTGGAATTCCATCTTGGGTACAAATGTATTTTGAGAAGCTTCAGGAAAAAACGGGTAAAAAAGTTGGCGATATTTTTAAAAATTTCAACTTGTTTATTTTCGGAGGTGTTAATTACGAGCCTTACCGTGCTAAATTTGAAAATCTTATCGGAAGAAAAGTAGATAGCATTGAACTCTATCCTGCAAGTGAAGGTTTTTTCGCTTTTCAAGATAAACAGAATGAAAAAGGCATGTTGCTTCAATTAAATTCTGGCATATTTTACGAGTTTATAAAAGCAGATGAGTTTTTTGATGATCACCCAAAACGAATTACTATTGGTGCCGTTGAGATTGGTGTAAATTATGTGATGATTATTTCGTCTAACGCCGGGCTTTGGGCTTATAATATTGGTGATACTGTTGAGTTTACTTCAGTAAAACCATATCGTGTTATTGTTTCGGGACGTATAAAACATTTTATCTCGGCCTTTGGAGAGCACGTAATTGGAAAAGAAGTAGAGCAGGCCATGCAAGAAGCAACGGCAAATACAGATATTCGCGTTTCAGAATTTACTGTAGCACCACAAATTAATCCTTCCGAAGGGTTGCCCTATCATGAATGGTTTGTAGAATTTGAAAATAACCCTGAAGATCTTTCCGCTTTAGCGAAAAAAATAGACCAGTCTTTACAAACCCAAAATAGTTATTATTTCGACCTAATAAAAGGCAAGGTTTTACAGCCTTTAAAAATTACAAAAGTTGAGAAAGATGGATTTCAAAATTATATGAAGTCTATTGGTAAATTGGGCGGACAGAACAAAATACCAAGGCTTTCAAACGACCGTAAAATAGTTGATTTATTACGGTAAGAAAATTAATTAAAATAGTATTACCTTTGACCCACCAAATTAAATTATGAGTAATAAAAAACATCACGAAAGAACGAGAGCTCAGGAGAGTTCGAATGCTATTGAGCGCTTGTATATTACTATGCGCCACTTGTTTAATCGCGGTTTCTATAAACCTATGGGGATTTCTGGTGAAACACTAAGGAGTTCTTTACTTTTACTAAGGCCAGAAATTTATGGTTCTATTGGCGACGAAAAAGCTGAGCTAGAAGGTTTGCTTTACGTAATTGATAGATTACCAATTGGTATTGAAGAGTGCATGTTTATCAATTTAACCAGTGATGAAGGTTATGGAGATTCGCATTTTGAACCTATAATTCCACCAAAAAGACGTCGTAATTGCTATCGTATTGATGATGAGCAAATGAATATCGAAATTACACGCGGTCGCTCTGAAATTTACGATATTTTAACTCACCTTACTTTTCTATTTGTAGAGTCTCATAAAATTAGCACGCGTGTATTAATTAATGATGAAGGTGATACAACGCGCGATTGGATAAAATTAGAAAATGCTGTTTTATCTAAAAAGAAATTTACACAAGAAGAACGTGAAGTTGCTATTACACATACTGCAAATATTTTAGGCAGAACTTTTAAAGAAATTACGGATGTATATAGCGCATTTGCTACGGCTTCGCAGCCAGAGCGTTTGTTGCATATTGTGTATTGGTTAGGTAAATTGGCAATAGAAGAATTGGTTGGTAATAATAAACGAACTATTACGTTTAGCCCGGTTTTAAGAGAACGTATTGGTCATCATATCCATGGTGAAATATGGTCGAATACCATTAAGGAAACATTACACAAAAATAACTTATTAGAAAGACCAATTCATATTATAAGTGCAAACATGCATAGTGTTATGAATACGCTTTTTGCTCCAAATGCTTTAAAACCTATCGTTGCTAAAAAAGATATATTTGAAGTTTACGAGTCTTTGAGTCATAAAGAAAACGAGAGCTTACGCAATAAAATTTCTAAGGAAGCGTTGCAGAAAGGGATGTTCTATATTAAAGATACATCGGGTGCAAATATTGATGTACAAATATTTGACACCAGTAAAATTGATAATTCTAAATTAGATATTAAAGCTTCTGAAACCGTTTTAAAAGAAAAGAAGCCCGTAATTATAGTAATGGACTATGCTTTTGGAGAGCAAGCTTACGAAACGATAGACGAACTTTTAAAGCCATATAAACCTAAAGGGAAAGAGAAAGTACATATGAATGTAGAATCTCTATCCATAATGGGTAAAGCAGGTATTTTAGAAGGTGGTAAAGGTGATATTATGATACCATCGGCACATATTTTTGAAGGTACAGCAGATAACTATCCTTTTGATAACGAATTAAAACGTGAAGATTTAGAAGGAAAAGGTGTAAATGTTTATGATGGTTCTATGATAACCGTTTTAGGAACATCGCTTCAAAATAAAGACATTTTGAAATTCTTTTATAATTCCACATGGAATGTGATTGGATTAGAAATGGAAGGTGCACATTACCAAAAAGCGATACAAGCTGCATCTAAAGTACGTGGAAGTATAAGTCCTGATGTAAAAGTGCGTTATGCATATTATGCTAGTGATAACCCGTTAGAAACAGGAGCAACATTAGCCTCTGGAGGTTTAGGTGCCTCTGGAGTAAGACCAACATATTTAATTACAAGAACCATATTAGAACAAATATTAAATTAAAATTATGAGTAAAGAGTTACCACAACCGCAACAATCTGAAGAGTTAGATTTAGGGCAGTTATTTAAACTTATAGGCAATGCTTTTGATAGACTTTTTAAGTTTATTGGAGGGATTTTTACAAAGATATTTGGATTATTTATGGGTGTTCTATCTCATTTTTTTAAAAGAAAAATTTGGTATATTTCGGTTGTTATAATTGGGATTGCAATTGGATATTTCATAGATTCAACGGCAGATAAAACTTACGGTGCAAATATGTTTATCGAGACTAATTTTAATTCTGCTAGGCAGGTTTACGAAAACATTAAAGAGTTTCATCAATTAGCCAATAAAGATAAAGATTTTGTAGAGCTTTCTAAGCGATTAAATATTACAGTAGAGGAAGCGGAAACATTAAACGGGTTTTATATTCAGCCTGATGAAGATGAAAGTTTAATCGTAGAGAAATATTCAGATTTTTATAAAAAATTAGATTCTACTTCACGATTGGAGATGAATTATGAACGGTTTAAAAAATCTTTATCATCTTATGATTTTAGAATCCATCTAATCGGTGTGTCAACAACAAATAAAAAGATTTATAAGAGTATAGAGGAAGCTTTTGTTAAAGAAATATCTCGTAATACTTATTTAGAAGAAATTGTTGAGGTTAATCTTGAAAACTTAAATAGAAAAGATGATGCTCTTTTAGTGCAGATACAAAAAACAGACTCGTTAGTAAAAGAATATTTAAGCATAAGAATAAACGAATCTGAAAAAGAGAATTTAACTGGTTCTGGGACAAATTTATATATGGGTAATACGGAATCTGGAAGTTTAATTATGGATGAGTCCGTGATTATAGAAAAACGTCTTGATCTGGAGGCTCAAAGAAGAATGATTAATAAGGATAAGGTTGAGCAAAAAAATGTTATTAATGTGATAGCTAATTTTCCTACTAATGGTTATGATATTAGTAATTGGTATGAGAAAAACAAGTTTCTAATTCCTATAATTTTGTTTGTATTAACTTTTTCTATTTTTATGATTGTTGGGTTAGGTAAGTATTTAGATAAGGAAAGTAACAAGTAAAACTAATTAAATGACTATTTTAATAACAGGAGGAGCTGGTTTTATAGGGTCTCACGTAGTAAGGCTTTTTGTTAAAAACTATCCCGATTACAATATTTTTAACTTAGATAAACTTACCTATGCTGGTAATCTGGAAAATTTAAAAAACATTGAATCTAAATCTAATTATACGTTTATAAAGGGAGATATCACCGATGAAGTTTTTATCGATGGCCTGTTTAAAAAGTACAGATTTGAAAGAGTCATTCACTTAGCTGCAGAATCACATGTGGATCGTTCTATTACAGATCCTTTAGCATTTGTTAAAACCAATGTTATTGGAACTATGGTTTTATTAAATGCCTTTAAAAATACGTGGAAAGATAATTTTAATAATAAATTATTTTATCATATAAGTACCGATGAGGTTTATGGATCTTTAGGACAAACGGGATTATTCAAGGAAACAACGTCCTATGACCCGAATTCACCATATTCAGCATCAAAAGCTAGTTCCGATCATTTTGTAAGAGCTTACGGAGAAACTTACGGATTACCTTATGTTATAACAAATTGTTCTAATAATTACGGCCAAAATCAATTCCCGGAAAAATTAATTCCTTTATTCATTAATAATATAATTAAGAATAAAGCATTGCCTGTTTATGGCGATGGTAATTACACAAGAGATTGGTTGTATGTGGTAGATCATGCTATTGCGATAGATTTAGTTTTTCATAAAGGAAAACAAGGAGGTACTTATAATATTGGTGGTTTTAATGAATGGAAAAATATCGATTTAGTAAAATTGCTTTGCCAACAAATGGATGAAGCATTAGGAAGAGAAAAAGGGTCTTCCGAAAAATTAATAACTTATGTTAAAGATCGTCCAGGGCATGATTTAAGGTATGCTATTGATGCATCTAAAATAAACAAAGAATTAGGTTGGGCGCCATCGGTTACATTCGAAGAAGGTTTAAAAACAACTATAGACTGGTACTTAAATAACGAAACTTGGTTAAATAACGTTACAAGCGGGATTTACCAAACATATTACCAAAAACAGTACAGTTAAAATATAAACATTATGAAAGGGATAATTTTAGCAGGAGGCTCAGGAACAAGACTTCACCCATTAACATTATCAGTAAGTAAGCAACTTATGCCTATTTACGACAAACCAATGATTTATTATCCGCTTTCTACTTTAATGTATGCTGGAATAAATGAAATATTAATTATTTCAACACCTAAAGATTTACCTTTATTTAAGGATTTACTCGGAGATGGTAAAAAATATGGTTGTAAATTTGAATATGCTGTTCAGGATGTTCCTAATGGTCTAGCTGAAGCATTTATTATTGGTGAAGAGTTTATTGGAAACGATAAAGTCGCATTAATATTGGGGGATAATATCTTTTACGGAACAGGCTTAGCAAAACTTTTAAAAGCCAACAATAATCCTGACGGTGGCATTATTTATGCCTATCGTGTACACGATCCGGAGAGGTATGGGGTTGTGGAGTTTGATGATAATATGCATGCAAAATCGATAGAAGAGAAGCCAGAACACCCTAAATCAAACTATGCTGTCCCTGGTATTTATTTTTATGACAACTCTGTGGTAGATATAGCAAAAAATATAAAACCTAGCCATAGAGGAGAACTGGAAATCACTGATGTAAATAGAGAATATCTTAAACAAGGAAAACTTAACGTTAGCATTTTAGACAGAGGCACAGCTTGGTTAGATACGGGCACATTTCAATCGTTAATGCAAGCCTCTCAGTTTGTTGAAGTGATAGAAGAAAGGCAAGGATTAAAAATAGGAGCCATTGAAGGAGCTGCTTTCGAAATGGGGTATATAAACAAGGAACAGTTTAAAAATTTAGCGGAGCCACTATTAAAAAGTGGATACGGTAAAAACTTATTAGGCTTACTTAAAAATAAATAATGATTGCAAAAGAAACCAAATTAAGAGGTTGTTTTATATTAGAACCTAAAGTTTTTGAAGATAGTAGAGGTTATTTTTTTGAAAGTTTTAATCAAAAAACATTTAATAAATTGATTGGTCAAGAGATTAATTTTATTCAAGATAATGAATCCTTTTCGTCAAAAGGAGTTTTAAGAGGCTTACATTATCAAGAAGGAGAATCTGCTCAAGCAAAATTAGTGAGAGTTATTAAAGGAAAAGTACTTGATATAGCTATAGATATTAGAAAAGAATCTTCAACCTATGGACAGTATGTATCTATAGAATTAACAGAAGAAAATAAAAAGCAGTTATTTGTACCACGAGGATTTGCACATGGCTTTATTGTGTTGAGTGATACCGCTATTTTTTCTTATAAATGTGATAATTTTTATAAGAAGGAAGCTGAGGGAGGTATTATTTATAATGATAAAGACTTAAATATTGATTGGAAATTAGATGAAAAAGATTTTGTGATTTCTGAAAAAGATTTACAATTACCAACTTTTAAGGAGGCTATTTTATGACAACTATTTTAGTTACTGGAGGTAACGGACAATTAGCAAGATGCATAAAGGATGTTGAAAAACAGTATGATGATTTAGATGTAATTTATACAGATTATATAGAACTTGATATTTGTGATTTAAATCAAGTACAAGCTTTTTTTAAAACAAATAAAAAAATAGAATATTGCATTAATTGCGCAGCCTATACAGCTGTTGATAAAGCAGAAACAGAGGTTGAAAAAGTTTTTGATATTAATGCAAAAGGCGCAAAAAACTTAGCATTAGCTTGTAACGAATATGGAGTGATTTTAATTCATATTTCAACCGATTTTGTGTTTGATGGTGAAAAAAGAGAACCGTATATAGAAACAGATGTAGCTAAACCGATTAGTGTTTATGGAGCGTCTAAATTGCAAGGAGAAGTTGAAATACAAAAAATTTTAGATGAGCATTTTATAATAAGAACTTCTTGGTTGTATTCAGAGTATGGTAATAATTTCATGAAAACAATGTTAAGATTAGCTGAAACAAGAGATGAAATTAGCGTAGTTTGTGACCAAATAGGAACACCAACTTATGCAAGAGACTTGGCGGAGGTCATACTAAAGATAATATTGAAAAGAAATAGCTTTTATGGGGTTTATCATTATAGTAATGATGGGGTAGCAAGTTGGTATGATTTTGCAAAAGAAATATTTGATTCACAAAGCATTCCAATTAAAATTATTCCAATTAAAACAGAATTTTATCCAACTCCTGCAAAGAGACCCATGTATAGTGTGTTTGAAAAAACGAAAATAAAAACCAAGATAGAATTAGAAATTCCTTATTGGAAAGATAGTCTCATGGTAGCAAAATATAATTATTGTAGTTAGTTTTTTTGTTTTAAGGCAATTAGGGACAAACTACTTTTAAAATTATGGAAGTTGACGGATAAGGTTTAGCTAGCTAAACAAAAAGGATAAAAAAAATATATTAATCATATGCGTATTAAAAATCTAATAATTTTCGGCACAAGACCGGAAGCGATTAAAATGGCTCCATTAGTAAAGGAGTTCCTAAAATACAACCATAAATTTGATACGAAAGTATGTATTACGGCTCAACATAGGGAAATGTTGGATCAAGTACTTTCGTTTTTTGAAATTATTCCAGATTTTGACCTTAATCTTATGAAGCCGAATCAGAACTTATATTCCTTAACTTCTGAAATTATTAATAATTTAAAACCAGTTTTAGAAAGTTTTGAACCTGATTACGTATTCGTGCATGGAGATACAACCACTACTATGGCGGCCAGTATCGCCTCATTTTATTCTGGAGCAAAAATTTGTCATGTAGAAGCCGGATTGCGAACTTTTGATATGACATCACCTTTTCCTGAAGAAATGAATAGATCTGTTACTGGTGTGGTTGCTAATGTTCATTTTTCTCCTACGGAAACATCAAAACAGAATTTAATTAATGAAAACAAGAATCCCAATACAATTCTGGTTACTGGAAATACAGTAATTGACGCTTTGTTGTTCAGTGTTGATAAGGTCAATAACCCTAAGTTTAAAGACCAAGAGATTGATGATTTAAAAGCTATTTTAGAAGCTGATAAAAAACTGATTTTAGTTACAGGGCATCGCAGGGAAAACCACGGACAAGGTTTTATAAATATTTGCCAAGCATTAAAGCAGATTGCATTAGAACAACCAGAAATCCAAATAATTTACCCTGTTCATTTAAACCCAAACGTTCAAAAACCAGTATACGAATTACTTGGTGGAATTAGTAATATAAAACTTATTCAGCCTTTATCATATCCTGCTTTTGTTTGGCTAATGGAAAAATCTTATTTAATTTTAACGGATAGTGGTGGTGTACAAGAGGAAGCGCCTGGTTTGGGAAAACCAGTTTTAGTAATGAGAGATACAACCGAAAGACCGGAAGCTGTTGATGCAGGAACTGTGATATTAGTTGGAACAAATACTACTGAAATAATTAATAAGACAAAACAGTTGTTGTTGCAGCCAGACACTTACTCAAATATGAGTAAACTTCATAACCCTTATGGAAATGGGAAAGCTTGTAGTCAAATTGTGGAATATATTTTAGAGCATTCGAAAAAGCTTCAATAAAAAAACTAATAAAAACTAATAAATAAACTAGATGAATCATCCAGAAGTTGTTATGATTGGATTGGGTTATATTGGACTCCCAACAGCGGCACTTATTGCTCAAAAGAAAACTAAAGTTTATGGGGTAGATATTAATCCGAGTGTTGTAGAAACTATAAACGCAGGAAAAATACATATTGTTGAGCCAGAATTGGATATTGCAGTTGCTAATGCTGTAAAAGAAGGCTATTTTAAAGCGGCAATAGCCCCTGTTATCGCTAGCACTTATTTAGTTGTGGTTCCAACACCTTTTAAGGCAAAGAATGAGCCAGATATTTCTTTTGTAGAAGCTGCGACTCGATCCATACTGCCTTTGTTGAAGCCTGAGGATTTATATATAATTGAATCAACATCTCCCGTAGGAACAACAGAGAAAATGATGAATCTAATATATTCTGAAAGACCGGAGTTAAGAGGTCAGTTGCATATTGCTTATTGTCCAGAGCGTGTACTTCCCGGTAACGTGATGTTTGAGCTGGTTCATAATGATCGAGTTATTGGTGGCATAGATGATAACTCAACAGAAAGAGCTGTGGCTTTTTATAAACAATTTGTAAAAGGAGATTTACATAAAACCAATGCACGAACAGCAGAGATGTGTAAATTAGTTGAAAATTCGTCAAGAGATGTTCAAATAGCGTTTGCTAACGAACTATCTTTAATTTGTGATAAAGCTGATATTAATGTATGGGAACTAGTTGCTTTAGCAAATAAACACCCTAGAGTAAATATCTTACAGCCAGGTTGTGGAGTAGGAGGACATTGTATCGCTGTGGATCCCTATTTTATTGTATCAGATTATCCAATGGAATCGAAAATTATTGGAAAGGCACGAGAGGTTAATAACTACAAATCCTTTTGGTGTGCTGAAAAAGTGCAAACAGCCAAACTTGAGTTTGAGCTAATAAACCACCGTAAACCAAGTATAGCTTTAATGGGCTTGGCTTTTAAACCAGATATTGATGATTTGAGGGAGTCACCAGCCAAATACATTGTTCAAAAAGTATTACAAAACGCTAATAATGAAGAATATTTTATTGTTGAGCCTAATATAATTGAACATAAGGTGTTTAAAATTACGGAATATAAAGAAGCCGCAGAAAAAGCTGATATAATTGTGTTTTTAGTGGGGCACAAAGAGTTTAAGACATTAGAAATTTCTTCAGATAAAGTCGTTTTAGATTTTTGTGGCATAAGTAATTAGTAAATTGATATATATAAAAAAATTACTAGCTTCTGATATTGGTGTTTCAACCATTTTTAACCTATTTACTAAAGTAATAGGTCTAGTAGGTGGGTTTATTTTGACATTATTAATTACTAATTATTTTGGTTTAAATACCCTAGGAATTTATGCAACGGTATTTACTTTAATTAACATTGCAGGTCTGTTTGGGAAATTTGGACTGGATATTGTAGCTGTAAAAATGATAGCGGAGAAGGATGGTTTAAAAGATAGACAATCGTTGTATAGAAAGTTGTTTATTCAGGTCTTTATTATTTCAACTATAGTTTCTGTGTTGTTTTATTTTAGTTCAGCTTTTATTGTTGGTAAATTACTGGATAATGATAAAATTATTCATATTACTAAAATGTCTTCATTTGTTATTTTGCCTTTCAGTTTTTTTTATTTGAATATAGAAACCCTCAGAGGCTGCGGAAAAATAACGATATATAGCTTTATGTATACGTCTGCGGTAGTATTATTAAATGTTTTAATAATTTTAGTGATCATCAACTCTTCTCATTTCGAATTGAATTCAGATTTAATCATCTACGTTCTTCTAATATCTATTTTAATCGCTTTTCTAATAAGTTTCATTTTAGTTATAAATACGTTGTTTAAAGGAAATTTATGGTTTCTGTTTCAAAAAAAAATTAGTGTTGATTTTTCACTTTTAAAAACGTCTGCACCTTTACTATTCAGTGGGGCATTATATATGCTAATGAATAGAATGGATATATTAATGCTAAATAGATTTGCAGATTTAGATGCTGTAGGTAGCTATAATATTATTTTAAAATTCTCTAATTTACTACCCATTGGGGTCATGGCGACAAACGCAATGGTAGGCCCCATGTATTCAAAGTATTTTGTTGAGAAGAATTTTGAAGAAATAGAAAAGTTAGCGCTCAATTCAACAAAGTTGATTTTTCTAATTGGGTTGGGTGTTTTGATTTTTTTGCTTTTATTTAAAACGCAATTGATTTCATTATTTAATATTGATTATAATGTTATAATAACATCATATCTTACCGCTATAGGCTTGTCTTTTGTTTATGCTATGACGGGTGCTGTTGGGTTAATTTTACAAATGACAGGAAAGCAAAACGTTCAGATGTATGTGTCAATTTTCGCGTTGATTGCTAATGTTTTATTAAATATTATTTTAATCCCAATTTATGGCTTACTAGGCGCAATTTTTTCTACTTATTTAAGTTTGATATTGCTAAATATTACGCTTTCAGTTATAGTAAAAAAGGAATTTGGAATTAGAACAATTATTAAAATATGAAAAAAGATTTAACTATAGGTATTTTACTATGGAACAGTATTAGTCATTTAGAAGATTTATATGGTTCTATTGTTAGTCAAGATGTTATAAATGATTTCCAATTATTAATAATTGATAATGGCTCTTCAGATGGCTCAGTTTCGTATTCTAAAGCTTTTTTTAAAGACAAAGATATTGACCTTCGTATTATAGAAAACCCAGTTAACAGGGGGTTTTGCCAAGGGGCCAATCAATTAATTGAAGAGACAAATAGTGAATATTTTATATTACTAAATAGTGATGTGAAATTTGAAAGTGATTATTTTGAAAGCTTATTATCTAATATTAAAAAAAGTGATTCAGAAGTTATTGGGTTGATTCCTAAAGCATTGTATTTCTATGATGAAGCTAGAATAAATAATTTTGGAAATAATTTTAGTCCATTTAGTTTATGGCAAGGAGAGTATACTGATAAAATTGATGAGGCTTCAATAAGCACTTATGAGTGTATGGGAGGTTTGTTTATTTCACCTATTTTTAAAGTAAATTTACTTAAGGAAATTGGCGGATTTATTGATGAATTTGGATCATATGGAGAAGATTTTGATGTATCCTATAGAGCAAGAATTATGGGTTATAAATGGATTGCGGATTCAGATTCTATAATTTATCATAAATTTCAGGCTTCAATAAAGGATAATAATGTAGATAGAAGAAAATGGTACATTAATGGTTTTAGAAATGCATTTTATGTTTTGATCATCAATTTGCAATTATTAAATCTTATTTATGTTCTTCCCATTTTTTTTGCTAGAATTTTAACGCGATACAATATTTACTCGCACCAAAACAATTATAATTTTTTTGAAACAAACAGCTTATTTTTTAAAACTTTTTTAAGAAAAGCCGATTTCACTTGGATTAAATCATGGCGAAAGTTTGTTCAAGACAAACGGGTAATTTCAGATTTTAAAGTTTGGAAATTATGAGAATTAAAAAAGATATATTGTATAGAACGCTAAGCTACTTTTTTCTTATAGCTGCATTTTTATTAGAGATTACTTTTTTAAAAGTAATCTGTTTTTTCTGTTTTCTATATTTTTTTATTTCAATATCACGTAGTTATATAAAAAACAATTTAAATTATTATTTCTTACTAGCACTCGCTACGTTCTATTTTATTGGGAGCATAGATTATGGAATCGTTTTAGAATATAATCAGCGTGAAATTTCTTATGTTTCACGGATAGCTGTTGTTTTATTTTTTATGGTATATCATTCACTTATGACAAGTAGTTATGATGTGTCAATAAATATAAATGCACTAAGAACTGATTTAAAAAACAGAAATTTTAATCATAATCTATTGTTTTTTATAAATGTAGTTTCTATTGCTATTAACATTGCTGTAATTGCTTATGTAATCTCTATTTTAGGTAAATACACATGGGGTGATGAGTATAGGCGTGTTTTAGGCAGGGTTATCCCAGGTGAGTTCACTGTTTTTAGTTTACTTGTCATTATTCTTTTTCATTATAATACTTTATTCATATTACGTTCAAAATCCAAAACAAAGTTTTACTATTATATATTCAATTTATTGATTGTGTTACAAGTGTTTTTGAATTCATCAAGATCATCTTTTGTGTTTTTGTTTGGGCCATCTCTTTTATTGTTTTTCCTAATAAAAGGAAAAACAGTCTTTAAACTTAAGTATTTAATTATTGGGATCACCTTACTTGCGCTTTCCAGTTTTTGGGGATATTATAGATTAATGAACAGACCCAAGCTTGACTTCGCAAAAATAGTACGACAAACAGGATTTCCAGAAGAGTATATTGTGTTTTATGATGCTGTAGTAACTTTTAGAGGTTCGGTAGAGATTTATAATAAAGTAGTAACTAAAGATGTTAGTCCAGAATATGGCTCTTTTTTAATTAGGCCGATAAATCAATTATTCAATAAAGGAGAATTAGGACCAGCACAGCATGTTGCTAGAAAGTACGTTGGAAGAACCTATGATTCAGCCCTACCTCCAACCTTAGTAGGTGGTTTTTATATAGATTTTAGACTATTGGGATGTATTATAGGTCCTTTGCTTATGTTATTTCTTTTTCATTTTTTTAAAACAAATTTTAATATACTCGCGTATGCCCTTGGCTATACCTACTTAATTACTTATTATGTGATAAGTATTTATGGAAATTTTTTTAATAATATTGGTTTCCCCTTGACCTTGGTTATTTATATAGGAATAAGTTTCTTCCTGTTTACTAAGTTTAAATGCAATATTACAGGGTTATTGGGACGTAAAATTTAGAGCTATGATAGAAGTTTTTATATACAAGTTATTAAATAAGTTTGTTAATAGACCATTATTGAAATTTAGGTTAAAAGCATGTGGGAAAAATTTCAGAATTGGCTATAGTTCTGAGTTAAAAAACCCAAAGAATTTCACTTTTGAAGATAATTTTTTTTCGGGGCCTTATGGATATTTTGTTACTAATGAGTTTATTCCTGTAAAAATTGGAAACCATGTAATGTTTGGTCCTTTTTGTAAAATTTTTGGAGGTAATCATAATATTAAGTATACAAAGAATCACATTTATTATGCACCAGAATCAAAGGTTGAAGAAAAAAAAATAGTTATTGAAGATGGAGTTTGGGTTGGAGCAAATACTACTATATTAACTAGTACTTATATTTGTGAAGGTGTTGTTGTGGCCAGTGGCGCATTAGTTAATCATTATATACCGCCATATTGTATTGCTTATGGCGTGCCCGCTAAGCATTTTAATAGAAGGTTCAACGATAAAGAATTAATTGAAGTATTACAAAATACAAAGAGTAAATATAAACTTGAACAATTACTAGATATTTATAAAAGGCATGAAATTTATTTGTAGTAGAAGGCACTTGTTGGTTATGGGATGTAGTTTGGCTGCTATAGGATATGTTTTTTCTATTGCAACGGCATCCTTAGGGTTAATGGCTTTTTTGTTAATATGGCTATTAAATATTAAGAATTTAAACTTTAGTAATTTTTTAAATAATAAAAGCCTTTGGATTCCTGCGGGGTTTTATTTAATAATGTTAATGAGTTTGTTGTATTCACTGGATTATAGTCAAGGTGTTAAGATTGTTATAAGGTATTTGTCTTTTGTTTTATTGCCAATTATATTTCTTACAATTAAAGGTTTTAGTGATAAAGAAAGATCTTTAATATTAAAAATATTTGTATTTGCTGTAACTTTTTTTCACCTAAGTTGCTTTCTAAATGCAATATATCGACAAGTTGTTTTTTTTTGGAATGGAGGCGTTTTTAATTGGTACTTTTTTTTTAGATATGATTTATTGGAGATATTTGAGCAACACCCAACTTATGTTGCCATGTTTACTTTAATGTCAATAAGTATTCTTTTATTTTCTTCACTAAAACAATTGTTATCCAAAAAATATTCATTTTTTTTATTATTAGTGCAATTTGTGGGCTTATTGTTTTCAGGCAGTAGAATAGGTCTTTTAATTTTAATTGTGATTATATCACTTTATGTATATAGAAAAGTGTTTGTACAGTTACAAAAAACAAATTCAAAAAGGATTTCAATCATACTCGTTTCTACTTTTTTAATGCTTTTTATAGTCTGGAATATCCCTGTCATCAAAGAGAGAATACTTTTTACTATTGGATATGATTATGATTATAAGTTTAATAAAAAGAAATTTGTAAAAAATGGCGCTCCTGAAAAACACGGAAGGTTATTATTGTGGGGAGATGTGATAGAGTTAATAAAAGAAAAACCAATTTTTGGTTACGGAACGGGCTCTAACAATATAGTTTTAAATAAAAAGTATGAAGAAAAAGGACATAGACATTTTTTAAATGAAAATTATAATGCGCATAATACATATTTGGAGTTATTAATATCTGGAGGTTTTTTTCATTTAAGTATATTTCTTTTGATGTTATTATCTATTGTTTTTAAAGGATGGAGAAAGAAAGATTTTGTAACGCTTTCTTTTTTTTGTGTCATATCGATAACAGCATTAACAGAAACGATTTTTAGATCTCAAGGAATTATTTTTTTTACTTTTTTTTATTGTTTTTTATTATCAAAACCAAAGATAAAAAGGGAGGGAGTCTTGTTGGTTGGGCCATACCCGCCTCCAATAGGAGGGATTTCTCTTTTTATTAAGAAATTAAACAGCTTTTTAAGTTCAACCTTTAATGAAGAGGTTAACATTGTAAATGAATTTGGAAATAATACTGAAAATAGTTCTGTATATAATTTATCTTCAAGTTCCAAATTATTATATTTTTTTAGATTATTATATTATTTGTTTTTTTTAAACACTAACAAATATGTCTTTTATCATGGAGTTCATGGAATTACACGATTTATACTTGTTTTTTTAAGTAAAATTTTAAATTATGAAGTTGTATTTCAGTTTCATGGAAAATCGGTTGTGCAATTTCATGAAAAGAATAAACTAACAAATAAGATTAGTTCTTTTTCATTAAAAGGAGCAAGAAAGTTAATTGCTGTTAATAATGATATTATTAATGAATTAAAAGTATATATCCCTTCTTTGGAAGTAAGTAATATTCCGGCATATTTACCAGATCATAAAATGATTTTAAATCCTGATGTAGATGGGTTTTTTAAAGGCTTGGATAATAGAAAAAAATATTTCTTAAGCTATGCTACATTGGATAAAGCTAACAATGGAGAATATAATTATGGAATCAATGACCTTTTTGATTTTTTTGATAAAAATAAAATACGAGATAATGGATGTTGTTTAATATTGGTATTGATTTTATACAAAAAAGAGCATGTTAAAGAATATGAGGAAAAATTATCTGTATTATTTAAAAGGGAGAACAGTAATGTTGAAGTTTTTATAAATCATGGAAACACACCATTAGTTCCATTTTTTAGATATGTTGAAGGTTATATAAGATGGACATACGAGGATGGATTAGGCGTTTCGTTAATAGAAGCATTAGATTATGGGATATCAGCTATCGCAACAAACGTATGTGAAAGACCAAAAGGAGTAAAAACTTTTGATATAATAAACCCAATCGAACTTGAAAAATACGTACTTTTATCGTCCAATAAAAAAGTAATTCATAGAAGAATTGATTACCAGAAAGAATATATTAATTTGTTTACTGATTTTGGTTTTACATTTATATAATAACAGATTCCGTGGAAGATAAGTTATATCACCTACTTACATTATACAAAAATTTACCTTTTCCAATAAAGTTTATTGTGGGGAAAATATATAATTCTCTGCCAACTAATATAAAATATGGAAGGTTTTATAATTTATACCTTAAAAGAATTAATGATTTTAACAAGAGACAGAACGTTCTTCTTGAAAATCAAATTTCTTATGTTATAGAGAATATACCTTATTATAAAGGAAATGAATATAAATCTATTATAGATTTTCCTGTTATAAATAAAAATATTATTAGAGAAAACTTTAATCAATTCCTTAATTTAAAAAATAATGGAATAAAAACAAATACAGGAGGGTCAAGTGGTACTCCATTTGAATTTTATTTAGAGAAAGGAGTTTCAAGACCTAAGGAAAAAGCTCATTTTGATTGGTATTGGAATCAATTCGGTTATAATTCTGGCAATAAGATTTTGATGATTAGAGGAGAGTCACTGGCTAATGATAAACTTTATGAGTATCAGGCAATTGGTAATAAATTAGCTATTTCCTGTTATCATATTAATAAGATAAATATAGAAAGTGTGATAAATATCATTAATAAATTTAACCCTAAGTTTATTCATGGATATCCATCTGCATTGAAGAATTTTATTGATTTAGTAGAAGAAAACAGCAAGTCTCTTGAACTAGAAATAAAAGCGATTTTTTTAGGTTCGGAAGGCCTTTTTTATAAGGACAAAGAAAGGATAAAAAAATATTTTAATTCAAAAATTGCGCATTGGTATGGGCATTCTGAACGCTTGGTTCATGCAGGGAATTGTATGTATTCAGATGATTTTCACATATTTCCATTTTATGGCTATGTTGAGCTTCTTGATGATGAGAATAATGTTATAACTGAGCCTAATATTAAGGGTAAAATTGTAGCAACTGGTTTTGATAATACTGTAATGCCATTTATTAGATATGATACAGGAGATGAAGCAGAATATTCAGAGATGAATAAATGTAATTGTGGTTTTATTGGAAATAGTTTTAAAAAAATTCACGGTAGAAATCAAGATTATATTTACTTAATAGATAGAACTAAAGTTTCTTTAACAGCTTTTGTTTTTGGTCAACATTTTGATGAGTTTTCAAAAATTAATCAGATTCAATTGGAGCAGAATGAATATGGGAAATTAATAATTAGGATTGTTCTTCGAGGGGAAACAATAAATAATAAGGGTTTTGTAAAAAAGCTTACAGATTCGGTTAATGCACAATTAGAAATTGAGCTTAAAATTGTTGAGAATATTAAGAAAACGAAGAGAGGGAAGCATATCTTTCTTATTCAAAATTTAAAAAAAACGTAATATAAAATGAAGCAAGTTATACAAAATTTTAAAACCGGCGATTTATATGTCGATGAAGTCCCTGCCCCATCTATTTCAAAAGGAACAGTATTGGTTGAAAACAAATTTTCTTTAATAAGTGCAGGAACAGAGCGTAGTACTGTAAGTGTAGGTAAAGCTAGTTTAATAGGAAAAGCTAAACAGCGACCAGATTTGGTTGCTCAAGTTTTGCAAAACATAAAAAAAGAGGGATTAAAAGCTACTATTGATAAAGTCAAAACGAAGCTAGACTCCTTAAAAGCGCTTGGGTATAGTACTTCTGGAATTGTTACAGCATCTATGGATACTAATGGAATATTTAAACCAGGAGATAGAGTGGCTTGTGCAGGGCAAGATTATGCTTCACATTCAGAGGTTGTATCGATACCACAAAATTTAGTTGCTAAGATTCCAGATAATGTTTCTTTTGAAGAAGCTAGTTTTACAACTCTTGGAGCTATTGCATTACAAGGGGTAAGACAAGCCAATCCGAAACTTGGGGAGAATGTTTGCGTTATAGGATTGGGTCTTTTAGGTCAAATTACATGTCAGTTACTTAAAGCAAATGGTTGTAATGTTTTTGGAATAGACTTATCAAAAGATTTAGTAAGAATTTCTGCTGAAAATGGAGCAGAGAAAGCAATGTTACGTAATGATGATAATCTCATATCAGCTATTGATAATTTCACTAACGGTTATGGATTTGATAGTGTTATAATAACAGCAGCAGCTCCAACAAATGACCCAATAGAACTTTCTGCTGAAATAACTAAGAAGAAAGGAAAAGTTATTGTAGTAGGGGCTGTAAAAATGGATATTCCTAGAGATCCCCATTTCTACAGAAAAGAATTGGAGTTAAAGCTATCGTGTTCTTATGGACCAGGAAGATATGATGTAAACTATGAAGAATTAGGTCAAGATTATCCCTTTGGTTATGTGCGTTGGACGGAACAACGTAATATGGGGGCATTCTTAGATTTGATTTCTAAAAAAGCCATTAATTTGGAGCCATTAATTACACATGTTTTTGATATTCAAGAAGCAGAAAAAGCTTATGATATAGTACTAGGAAAGGTAAAAGAAGCTCACCTTGGTATATTGTTAAAATATAAAGAAAATACTAGTAAAGGCTTAACTAAATTTGAATTAGGGACTAATGAAATAAAAGATTTAAATGTAGGCTTTATTGGGGCAGGAAGTTTTGCGCAGAGTTATTTAATCCCAAATGTTAAATCAAATAAAGGGTCCTTAGATACAGTAGTAACAACTAAGGGTATAACAGCAAAAAATGTAGGAGATAAGTTTGGTTTTAATTCGGCATCTTCAAACTCGGAAGATATTTATAGTAATGAAAAAATAAACACCATATTTATTGCCACACCTCATAATTCTCATGCTAATTATACTATTAAAGGGTTTGAATCTAATAAACATGTTTTTGTAGAAAAACCTTTAGCTATGGATTATGAAGAGCTAGAAAAGGTTAAAATAGCCTATGAGCAAAGTAAATCTAAGTTAATGGTTGGGTTTAACAGGCGGTTTTCTCCTTTAGCAAAAGAAATTAAGAAAAGATTTGATGGAGCAGAGGAATCATTAGTGGTAAATATTAGAGTAAATGCTGGTTTTATACCAAAAGATCATTGGACTCAATTGGAGGAAGTAGGAGGAGGAAGGATAGTTGGTGAAATGTGTCATTTTATAGATTTAATGCAATATTTTACGGATGCCAAACCTATATCTGTTTTTGCAGATTGTATAAATTCAAGCAATTCACAACTAAAAACAGATGATAATATTTGTGTTATAGTAAAATTTAGTGATGGTTCTATGGGTAATCTAACTTATCTAGCTAATGGAGATAAATCTCTTCCTAAAGAGCAAATCGAGGTATTTGGTGCAGGGAAAGTTGGAATTATAAATGACTTTAGAAGTGGAGTGTTTCATAATGGTAATAAGGCCGAGAAATTAAAAATGACAGGTAAAGGGCATAAACAAGAGGTTCAAGCCTTTTTAGACGCTTTAACTTTAAACCAAGAGAGTCCAATCTCTTTTCAGTCTATCTATAATACTACATTAGTAACATTTAAAATTCAAGATAGTTTGAGAACAGGTTTACCTCAAAACTTAGATATATAGTAATTAGTCTTAAAATAGACTGTTTTGCAAATAAGATTTGATATTATACAATAATGAATAATTTTTTTTTAAAACCTACTCAGTTTTGGTTGTTCTTCTTGTTAAACTTTAGTGTTTATAGTCAAACTGAAGTAGTGAGTGGTTATATTGATATGCATTATTCAATTTTAAAAGGAAATGGATATTTGCAAAAGGAAAAAGGTGGAACTTTAGTTTTTGATATTTTAAAGGATGTAAATGCCTCTGAAAATCAGATAACCGTTGGGAATACAGTAGACTTGTTACCAAATCAGTTAATTGTTTATTTTGGAGATAATTTAAAATATAATATTAACGTTATTTTAAACATATCTGGTAACATTGTCACTTTGAAAAACAACTTAGGCTGTAATGTAAAAAAGGGAGCGAATTTTTTTAACTTTTATTACAATAATTATCATCCCAATAAGTACGGGTATTACGCTATAGCAGATAATTTAGTTGGCAAAAACTTAATAACAGGAGAATTAGAGTATGAAACTCAATACCCATCATACCGCGGCAATATTAGAATAACTGAAAATTATTCTAATGATTATAGTAATTGTGGCTCTTTAAATTGTTCTGCTCTAGATGTAATTGGTAATAGTTCTAGTCAATATCTAGAATACTTTTTAATAAAAAGGGCTAAAGAAGAATATATTATAAGAGTGGTGGCTAACACTTATGGAGAAGATGTATCTATAGTAATAGATAATGGGAAATTTTCTACTGAAAAGATTATCAATTCAAATAGTCCAAAAGAATTTAATCTTAAAATTGATTTGAAAAAAATTGAAGATAATGAGATTAGGCTAAAAATTTATTCTAAAAACTCAAATCAGAAGTTTAATATTCTTAAAAAAATTAAATTAATCAGAAGGAAAAAGCGTGAATTGAATTTTAATAATAAAAATGTTTTATTATTCGGAGATAGTTGGTTTTTTCAAGATGATGGAGGTTATATCAAAAAAAGATTAAAGGAGTTATTTCCTTCAGCAAGATTTATTAATAGTGGAATTGGAGGAAATACAACTGAAAATTTAATACAAAGATTTGAAAAGGACGTAATCCTAAATAAACCAGATGCAGTTGTTATTTTATCAGATACAAATGACTATTATTCAAAGTTCAATCCTGATAACTACAACAATAATATACAATTATTAAAGAAAAAATGCTTTTTAATAAATGCTAATCCTCTTTTCATCACCAATTCAGTAGGTAGTTCTGATGTTGAAGATGAATTTGATTTGTCAAGAATATATGCCAATGAAACTAATTGGTTGAGTATTTTAAATTATAAAATCATCTTAAAAGAAAAAATAATTATCCCTAATATAATTGTTGATCCTAACGAATTAAAGAAAATAATGGTTTTAGGAAAAATGGAAAATAGTATTTCAATAAGTGATTATTATTTTACACATACTGTTGAATTTAATATAAGTACAAGTATTAATGGTAATATCACACCAGTTTTGAGTTTACCAGGCAATACATATTCCTAAGAACCTTCTACTTTTAGTTTAGATTCGCCTCGATTTTTAGTACTCTCAGTTAAAAACAATAGTTCTGAGCCAATTGAATTCATGGGTTTTTGGAATATACTTAAATAACTGTTATTATGATGGAAGAAAATAAAATCGTTAAAAAAAGTTTTGAAGACTTAAAACTGTTTTGTGAGAAAGAAGAGTTTAAAGGTTGGGATCCTTATGATGGGCTAAACAGTTGGGTAATACAAAAGACACCTTTAGGTAAATCGAGACTATTTCGGTTGGCTTGGATTCAGTTTTTTAAGCGAAGCCATATAAATCTAAGACCTTTATTTGGTGTAAAAAAAGACTATAATCCCAAAGGGTTAGGATTGTTTTTAATAGGTTATTGTAACCTATATAAGGTTGAGCCTAAAGAAATTTATCTGAATAAGATTAATTTTTTAGCATCCGAAATTTTGAAGTTACAAACAAATGGGTATTCGGGAGCCTGTTGGGGGTATAATTTTGACTGGCAAGCCAGAGCTTTTTTTCAACCAAAATACACACCCACAGTAGTTGCTACATCATTCATTGGTGAAGGCCTTCTAGAGGCATATGAAATTACAAAAAGAGAGGATTTATTGCTAACAGCCATAAGTTGTTCAAAATTTATTCTAGAGGATTTAAATAAATCATATGATGAAGATCAAGACTTTACTTTTTCATACTCACCTGTAGATAATACTCAGGTGTATAATGCAGGTCTTTTAGGAGCTAAATTATTAGTTTTGATATACAAATATAATCAAGACGATAAATTATTGTCTACAGCTAAAAAAGTTGTAGCATATGTTTGTAAGAGGCAGGCTCCAGATGGGTCATGGGCTTATGGAACGCTTCCTTTTCATCAATGGATTGATAATTTTCATACGGGGTATAATTTGGAATGTATTTATAAATATCAAGAAATATCAGGAGATTCGTCGTTTCAAGAATATATTAAAAAAGGGCTAGATTATTATCTGAACACCTTTTTTACAAAGGAAGGAATCTCCAAATATTATAATAATAAAATGTATCCTATAGATATTCATGCTCCTGCACAATTAATAGTCACTTTAAGTAAACTAGGTTTGCTAATCGATAATATTGAGTTAGTTGATAATATATTGAAATGGACTATTAAAAATATGCAATCTGATAAAGGATATTTTTACTACCAAAAAAAGAAATTTATAACATCTAAAATACCATATATTCGTTGGGCACAATCATGGATGTTTTATGCCTTTAGTTACTATTTATTAGAGGAAAAATTTAAATAGATCTCTTATGTTTAAAAAGTACCTGAGCGATTATGGAAGTTTATTACTTGCATCTTTGTTGTTGTTTCTTTTCTGTACTGAAGCTTACTTTAAGGTTTTGTATTTTACCACAGGTAATATTTCGAACATACTTAAGTGTACAAAAGGCATGCTTTTATTGATATGTCTTTTTGTGATATTAAAAAAAAACATTAAAAGTTTATTATGTTTAAGTTTGTTTTCTGTTTTATTTATAATTGGACAGTATTCTACTAATTTAGGTTTTTCAGAGCCAATACTAATCTATTTTATAAAGTTTGTTTATCCCATTGTCATTTTCTTGTTTTTTTCGATTGATTATATTCAACAAATAAATAAAAAATTATTGTTTTCTGTTTTTGAGTATCTAATGATTTTTAATAGCATATTAATTCTATTGGCAGTAGTATTTGATATACAAATTTTCCGCACCTATTTTACGTCTAGATTTGGGTACAATGGATTGATTATATCTTCTTCTTCAAGTTCATATATATACGCTTTATTCTTGATATTTTTAATTACTAAATACAAGAAAAATATATTAAAAAAATGGACTAACTATATAATATTATTAGCAATAGTTTTTGTGGGAACTAAGGCATTATATTTATTTAGTTTATGTTTTGTCTGCTTTTATTTTTGGGTGTATTCTAACATCGATAAGAAGATGCTTTTGGCTCTATTGGTTACTGTAATTTTCTTAATACTGTATGTTTTTTTCTTTCAAATTGGGATATTTAATGAAATTAGAGAACAAGACGGTTTGATTTCTTCTGTTTTTTCTTATAGAGACAGATTATTATTGGAAAAAACAATCCCATATATAAAGGAAAATTGGAGCTTTACTAATTATTTGTTTGGAGGAATAAATGATTTAAGAACAAAGTCTCAAATGGAAGTTGTAGATGTTTTTTACTATTTTGGAATTTTGGGAGGCCTCTATTATTTATATCTTTATTTAAAAGCTTTTTTTAAATTTAAATCCAATTTAAATATTGTTTTTTTACTTGGAGCATTATTGTTTATTGTATTTTTGTCAGGAAATTTTTTTACATATTCTTCTATTGTAATTTATTTAGTAATTTTAAGTGAATACCTGAAATTAGATGATCAAAATACTTAATACAACGATACACAACTTAAATATGATGGAAACCCTTGATATTATTAATAAAACAATAATTAAGGGAAGGCAACTTCATCATGTTGTCGTAAATGCAGGTAAAATAGTAGCCATGCAAACTGATTTACAACTACAGCAAAGTGTTAACGGGAGTGATTTAATCAATGCAGATGGGCAAGCCGTTGTTTGGGCTTCCAAAGTGCTGGGGAAACCATTGAAGGAACGGGTAGCCGGTATTGATTTAATGATTAATCTTGTTGCTTTAGCGTATAAAAAACAATATAAAATTTTCTTTTTCGGTGCAAAAGAAGAAGTGGTGAAAGAGGTTGTTAACAGGTATTCACAGCAGTATTCATCAAATATAATAGCAGGTTATAGAAACGGTTATTTTAAAAAAGAAGACGAGGCCACTATTGCTCAACAAATTTCACAAAGTGGAGCTCATATTTTATTTGTAGCAATAAGTTCGCCAACAAAAGAAAACTTCTTATATGAAAACAAGAAATTACTGAGTAATGTAAATTTCGTAATGGGAGTTGGCGGAAGTTTTGATGTGGTGGCAGGTAAAGTAAAACGTGCTCCTTTATGGATGCAAAATACTGGATTGGAATGGTTTTATCGTTTTGCTCAAGAACCTAAGCGTATGTGGAAACGATACTTAGTCGGAAACAGTAAATTTATTGGCTTGGTGCTTAAAGAGAAATTTAAAAGATTTAATCATTAGAATTCCCCGACGCTTGCTTCGGTGGTCAAAAGGAAAGTTTGAAAACCTAAGGTTTTCATCAAACTAAAAATAAGTTTTTTTCCTCTTGACACCGCGTACCCTTGGGTTGAGGTAGTTCATTTTGTAAGTTTTTAATCTTATTAAATTCTTGTGAAAACTAAAACTATGCTGCTGCATTGGAGGCGGCTACGCAGGAGTTCCAACCATGGCAGTTGTTGCTCAAAAATATTTATATATAAAAAGTAACTATGTTTGATATCAAGGCTTTAAGAAATACGTTTCAAGTCTAATCCGTTAGGAATAGTTCGCAAGGCTCTTTAAGTATCCAATTTAAAGACATATTTATAAAATTTAAAAGTGTTAATGGCTAAACAAAAAGGCATTATAAAACTTAAGGGAACGCTTAACGGGTTATGTTACTATAAACTAAATGGAGAAGACATCGTTCTAAAAGTAGTGGACCTTCTAAAGAGCGCATTAATAACGATCCAGCATTCATTCAAGTAAAAGGGCATAATCAAGAATTTGCAGCTGTCGTATATCTTACTAAATCTATAAGTATCGGTTTAAGTTCTGTTGTCAAAGCTTTTAAAGATAGCTATATGCATAGTCGGTTAACAGATGTTTACCGCAACATAATTAAAAAAAGATCAGGTACCCAAGGACAAAGAGAAGTCAATCTTTTAAATGATTCAGAAATTTTCGTAGGATTTTAATTGCATAAAGAAAGCTGTTTAATTAAATCAGGGTATTAATACTTGACGTTACTACCAATGCAGAACGTAATATGTTAACCATCACGATTCAAAGACATGCTCATGATAAGTTGAAAACGATAGGAGTGTTGTTTATACAGCAGTAGTATGTTTGGTATCACGCCAACATTGGAATAAAACATTAGAAACCTATCAACCAATGTGTGCATAACAAAATGACTTAGGGGTCAATATAGAATGAAAAGTAGAACATTTAAACTACAAATTCCAAGACGTTCAACTTCGAGTGCATACAAATATGAATATAGATAGTAATGTAGCATTAACCGTTTGGTTGGGTATGAGTTTGGTTGAAACTACACAAAACAAACAAGTGGTAGCACAATCACCCTATCAGACCTATGGTAAAGTCGACCCAAAGCTATTCATTTCATATACGAAACGAATACCACATCCTGTGATTCATTTACAATTGTAAGCCCTTTTGATTGGAACTGCTTAATTTTATAAAACGTCTATAAAGGGGTGCCCTTATTAGTGCGTATTTGTTCACATAGTAAGAGATTCTTTAGTCATAGTACTCCTTTTTTGAAAGATAGAAGGTTATTATGTTTAACATTGTCATTTAGAGCGCAGCGAAGAATCTATATTTTGAGGTGTTTTATTGTATTAACAGAAAAATAATTTCTGGCATTGAAGATTCCCAAAAAAGAACTGTTTATATTGGTGATATTCCTTTAAATTTGTTTAACAAAAAATATTATTAAAAAAACAGCCTATTGAAACGCATTTTAATAACAGGAGCAGCTGGGTTTTTAGGATCTCACCTCTGCGATCGATTTATCAAAGAAGGCTTCCATGTTATTGGAATGGACAACTATATTACTGGAGATCCTAAAAACCTTGTTCACTTAAAAGAAAATCCAAACTTTGATTTTATAGAGCACGATGTTACCGAGTTTATTAAAATTGAAGGTGAATTAGATTATATATTACATTTTGCCTCTCCAGCAAGTCCAATCGATTATTTGAAAATTCCAATTCAGACCTTGAAAGTAGGGTCTTTAGGAACTCATAATTTATTAGGGTTAGCCAAGGCTAAAGAAGCACGTATATTAATTGCGTCTACCTCTGAAGTTTATGGTGATCCATTGGTACATCCACAAACAGAAGAATATTACGGAAACGTAAATACTATTGGTCCAAGAGGTGTTTACGACGAGGCCAAGCGTTTTCAGGAATCGATAACTATGGCTTACCATAGATTTCATGGACTCGAAACTAGAATTGTACGCATATTTAACACTTATGGACCACGAATGCGTTTAAACGATGGTAGAGTTATTCCTGCTTTTATGGGGCAAGCGTTAAGGGGAGAAGATCTTACTATTTTTGGTGATGGTTCTCAAACTCGATCTTTTTGCTATGTAGACGATCAAGTAGAAGGAATTTACAGATTACTACTTAGTGATTATACAGAGCCTGTTAATATTGGGAATCCTCACGAAATTTCTATTAAAGATTTTGCTGAAGAAATAATAAAATTAACAGGAACCGATCAGAAGGTTATTTATAAAGAATTACCTGTTGACGATCCGTTACAAAGGCAGCCTGATATATCATTAGCAAAAAAATTACTAAATTGGTCTCCCAAAATCGATAGAGAAGAAGGGATGAAACTCACTTTTAATTATTTTAAAACTTTATCAGCCGAAGAGTTGTTAAAAAGCGAGCATAAAAATTTTGAAAACCATATAAGGAATTAGTCTAATTAAGCATGTTTAAACAAAGCAGATATTCGGGTTTTATAACGCCTATTTCCTACTTATTAGATTTAAGTATTATTATTGGTTGCGTATTTTTGTTCTCCATAAATATCACGCATATATATGGTTTCTTAAGTTATGTTGGTGTTTTCTGGATTATTATAGCATTTACAAGTCATTTTTATGAAGTACATAGGCACACTAGAATAGTTCAAATAGTTGCTTTGCTTTTTAGACAAATGTTGTTTTTTGCTATAGTTCTTTATGCTTTTATTGGGGTTTTTAAACAACCAAACATTAGTAGACTAGAATTAGGTAATTATCTAATATGTGTATTTTTATTAATTAGTTTTTTTAAATTCCTTGTTTTCTTTTTGTTGAATAAGTATAGGGCAACTTTAGGAGGGAATATTAGGAATGTTATAGTAATTGGAGATAACGAAAAAACACGACAGTTAATTAATATTTTCAACAAACGACAAGATTTTGGATATAAGTTCCAAAAGCAATTTACCATTAAAGATGACGATTTCTCACTTCAGAAATGCTTTAACTACGTTATAGAGAATGACATCAATGAAATATATTCCTCAGTTGCCGAGTTATCTAATAAGCAGATAAACAGGTTAGCCGATTTTGCAGATAATAATTTACGAGAACTTAAGTTTATTCCTGATAATAAGGATATATACTCTAGAAAATTGAAGTATGAATATTACGATTATATTCCAATTTTATCATTTCGTAGTATTCCAATACAAGAGCCTGTAAGCAAATTTGTTAAACGCGTTTTTGATATATTATTTGCGTCTTCTATAATTGTATTTGTTCTATCTTGGTTAACTCCAATAATAGCTATTTTAATAAAACTTGAGTCAAAAGGGCCTGTGTTCTTTAAGCAATCTAGAAATGGTTTTAATTATAAGGAATTCGATTGTTATAAATTTAGGTCTATGACGCCTAATGAAGATGCGCATTTGCACCAAGCGACCAAAGGCGATATGCGTATAACAAAAATGGGAGCTTTTATTCGTAAAACGAGTATAGATGAGCTGCCTCAGTTTTTTAACGTGCTCTTTGGAGATATGTCTGTTGTTGGTCCAAGGCCTCACATGGTAAGTCATACTAACTTGTATGCCCGTAAAGTTGATAAGTTTATGGTGCGCCATTTTGTAAAACCAGGGATTACAGGTTTAGCTCAGGTAAGTGGTATGCGTGGAGAAATAGAAGAAGATAAGGATATTATAAATCGTGTAAAATATGATATCTTTTATATTGAAAACTGGTCGTTACTGCTCGATATTAAAATTGTGATACAAACCTTTGTAAATGCAATAAAAGGCGAAGAGAAGGCTTATTAACACTAAAAATTTTGACGACTTCAGTTACTATTATAACGCCCATGTTTAATTCTGAAGATTTTATTTCAGAAACTATAAACAGTGTTATAAGTCAAACCTATAAAAACTGGGAACTTATTTTAATAGATGATTGTTCTAGCGATAGTACTTTAAAAATAATTCAACCCTTTTTAGAAATACATACCAATATAAAACTTCTTAAAAATGAAGTGAATTCTGGTGCTGCTGTTTCTCGGAATAAAGGGGTTCAACTTGCAAAGGGCGATTACATTGCATTTTTAGATGCCGATGATTTATGGTACCCTAAAAAACTTGAAACTCAAATTGCTTTCATGCAAAAAGAAAACTGTCATGTTTCTTTTACGAGTTACCAATTAATTAATCAAGATGGAAAATTACTAAACACAGAAGTTAAAGCGCTAAAGCGCTTAAGTTATCCCAAACTTTTAAAAAGTAATTACGTTGGAAATTTAACTGGTGTGTATAACGCTAAAGTTTTGGGAGAAATAACAGCTCCTAATCTAAGAAAACGTCAAGACTGGCTCTTATGGTTGGCTGCAATTAAAAAGTCCGGAAAAGACGCTAGAGGTGTTCAAGAGCCCTTAGCTTATTACCGTGTTCATCAAAATTCTATGTCTGCTAATAAATTGAGCTTAGTAAAACATAATTATTGGGTTTATAAAAAAGGGCTAGGCTTTTCTATTTTAAAATCAACTTGGTGTATGTTGGTGTTTTTGAGAGAACATTTTTTTGTGAAATCGAAGCAAATTGTTAAGTTAAATAAGAGCTGAATTGCTTTAGTTTTCCGCTTTTAGAACGTGTTAGTTTTTCTTTTATTTCAAAATTTACAATAAGGTTTGGTTCTAAATATTTCGAAATGGCCTTTTTGATTTCGGTAATATGTTTTTCTGTTAAAGGAGTTTTACTAACATAACTAATTTTAAAAGTATCCAATTTTAGTTGCTCAATAATAAACTCTTTTACGTTACCGGTGTTTTCTATAATGGTTTTTGTGACGTAGTAAAATGTAAGTCCCGCAGCTTTTTTTCCACTAGGGAGTTTAACTAAATCGCTAGTTCGTCCTATTAATTTCTCTAGTATGGGTTTTTGTGGTGTACTTATTTTAGATAGCATACCAATATCGCCTAAATCGTACCGAATAAAGGCATGTGCTTTATTGTAAAGCGAGGTAATAACGACTCGTCCTTCTTCGCCGTAAGGCAGAGCATTGTTCTTGTCGTCTAGAATTTCAATAAATAAATCTTCGGTATTTACAATCCATTCGTCTTTTTGGTTTTGGAAAGCAATTAAACCAAGTTCTGCAGCACCATATTCGTTAATAACGGGAATGCCAAGTTGTTTTTCTAAAAGGGTTTTGTCTGTAGCAAAAAGCATTTCAGAAGTAACAATGCAAGCTTTTAATGATGGACAAATAGTTTTCAATACAATATGCTCTTGTTCTAAATATTTAGCAAATTGAACAATAGAACTTGTATAGCCATTAATATAATCGAAAGATGTGTTTCTGAATTTTTCTACATTCTTTGCTAGTTGCTCATCGCTTAAATCGAAAACCGAAAACCGAAATCGATTACTTAATTCGTCTTTAATACGCTCTTTGTAGTAGCCCTTTTTATCTAACGGAATACCATAAAACCTTGCCTGTTTAGAGCGGTTTAAATCTAAATTAAACCAACTATATCTATCCATAAAATTAGACCAAATTAAAGCATGGCAAAATTTATCTTTAGCAAAAACAAAGGGTGTGCCCGAGGAGCCTGAAGTTTTATTGATAAAAATGTTTTTAGTTGAAAAACCATTAGAAAGCCTTTGTTCTAAAGGTTGCTGTAAGTCATATTTGGTCATAACTGGTAATGTGTCCCAGTCATTCACATCTGCATGTTTTGCTAAGTCTCTATAAAAAGGATTATGTTTTAAATGATGGTTAACAATAACTTGTTTTGATGTTTCAAGATATGCATCAAAATCTAATTCCTGCTTTTTTTTAATCGTTTTCAAAAAGGCTTGAGCTTCCTTTATCGGGAAGCCTTTTAATTTTAAAGACAAGTTGAATAATTTCAAAATAAAAGTAAGTAAAATAGTTTTTGTAAAGTAAATAAAAAATATTCGTGTTTTCGTGGCATTAGTTTTATTTTTGTCTTTCGAAAATTACGAAAAAACAATAATCAACAATTTGTTATTTCCGTGTAAACGGAAGTAGAAAAACATTAAAAATAATGAACATATTAATTCTTGGTTCAGGCGGAAGAGAACACACATTTGCTTGGAAAATAGCTCAAAGTCCTTTATGTAATAAGCTTTTTGTAGCTCCTGGAAATTCAGGTACGGCAAATGTAGCAACTAATGTAAATATTGGTGTTACCGATTTTGATGCGATTAAAGAATTAGTGTTAGAGAAACAAATCGATATGGTTGTTGTTGGTCCTGAAGATCCTTTAGTACAAGGTGTTCACGATTTTTTCTTGAATGATGATGCTATAAAGCACGTGTCTGTAATTGGGCCGCAAAAAGTAGCAGCAGAATTAGAGGGAAGTAAAGAATTTGCAAAAGAATTTTTATACCGCCACAACATTCCAACGGCAGCTTACGAGAGTTTCACAAAAGAAACTGTTGAAAAAGGTTATGATTTTCTAGAAACGTTAAACGCGCCGTACGTATTAAAAGCAGACGGATTGGCTGCAGGAAAAGGTGTTGTTATTCTTAATGATTTAAATGAAGCTAAAGCCGAGCTAAAAAGTATGTTGGTTGATGCTAAATTTGGCCAAGCTAGTAATAAAGTGGTTATCGAAGAATTTTTAGACGGTATAGAATTAAGCTGTTTTGTGTTAACTGATGGTGAAAACTATAAAATTTTACCAACGGCTAAAGATTATAAACGTATTGGTGAAGGGGATACTGGTTTAAATACTGGTGGTATGGGAGCAGTGTCTCCGGTACCGTTTGCTACCGATGAGTTTTTAAGCAAAATAGAGGAACGTATTGTAAAACCAACAATTGATGGCTTTAAAAAAGATAACTTACCATATGTAGGTTTTGTATTTATTGGCTTAATAAAAGTTGGTGACGACCCAAAAGTTATTGAATATAACGTGCGTATGGGGGATCCGGAAACGGAAGTTGTTTTACCTAGATTAAAGAATGATTTTGTTGAAATTCTACAAGCTATGGCAAACGGTACTTTAGATACTATTAACATTGAAATAGACGAGCGTGCTGCAACAACTATTATGTTAGTATCTGGTGGGTATCCAGAAGCTTATGAGAAGGGTAAGGAAATTATTGGTGTTGATACTATTGAAGATTCTATCGCTTTTCATGCAGGGGCACAACTTCAAGATGGTAAAATTGTAACTTCTGGTGGACGTGTTATGGCTATTACATCGTATGGAGATACGTACCAAGAGGCCATAAAAAAATCTTACCAAAATATAGATAAACTACATTTTGATAAGATGAATTATCGTAAAGATATTGGATTCGATTTATAGGTAAGAATGAGCAGAGATACTTTTATCTTCCTCATTATTATCGCTAAAGCTTTTTAATTGTAACATCCAGTAAACCATAGCTGCAAAGCCAATGATTACAAAAATCCAAGAAATAGTACTTGCTGCGAACCAGTTTTCAAGTTCTAAAGCTTTTAAAGCATCCATAGGAGTTAAAAGAACATTAACAAATAAATCCTGTATTGCGTAAAAGAAATCTTTCATGTGTGGTATATTATTTTCTAACTTGGTTAGATTGTTAGTATATTTACGTAGCAAAAATACAAAAAGAGTTAATGATTACAAGTATTTTTAGTAAATCTCAACCAATAAATTTCATTATCGTATTTTTCATTACGTTATTGGCATTTGTTGTGGGGAGATTAGGTTTGCCAACCGAACACTTCACAGCGCTTTTTATCTTAGAAGAATTGGGGCTGTTTTGTGTATGTTATGCCTCTATTTTACTTGTTAATTTTATAGTTAGTAAAAATAGTTTAAGCAGAAAAAGTAATTACGAAATCTTGTTATTTAGCTTGTTTTTATTCACATTAACACAAACTACAAGTAATATTAATATTCTGTTTTCTAACTTTTTTGTATTGTTGGGTTTACGGCGTGTAATAAGCTTACGTTCTCAAATTGAGGTGAATAAAAAATTATTCGATTCTTCATTTTGGTTTGCTATTGCTGCTTTATTTTACTTTTGGGCCATCTTGTTTTTTTTGCTGATTTTAGTGTCCTTAGCATTTTATAACGATATAAAAGTAAATCATTGGGTAATTCCGTTTATAGGAGTTGCAACGGTTTTTATTATCGCTTCAGGTGTTTCTATTGTACTTTACGATAGTTTTTTCGACACGTTTAAGAGCTTGCCAGAAATAAGTTTAAACTTTAATAGTTATAATTCAGCATCATATATTGTTGCCATAACCATTCTATTGTCGTTCGGTATTTGGTCGTCTCTGTATTATGTAAATAGTATTAAAGAGAAGAAAAAAGCATTTAGAGTTTCCTTTAAATCTATTTTAGTTTCTGCAATAATAGCTGGTGTAATTGTAATATTGGCACCGGTAAAAGATGGTAGCGAATTCTTGTTTGTTTTCGCTCCGTTGGCTATAATTATTACCAATTACATCGAGATTATGGAAGACAAATGGTTTAGGGAAATATTCCTAGCGGTCTTATTTATTTTACCTTTTGTACTGCTATTGCTGTAGTTTTGCACCAAAAGCTAAATCGCCAGCATCACCAAGTCCTGGTATAATGTAACCTTTGTCATTTAGTTTTTTATCAATTGCAGCAATCCATAAATGAGTGTTTTTGTCAAAATGGTTTTCAATAAAATCGACACCTTCTTGTGCACCAATTATACAAGCTAAATGTACTTCTTTTGGTGTCCCAAATGGCTGTAAAGCCTCAAAAGTAGCAAGCATAGATTGCCCTGTTGCCAACATGGGGTCTGCGAGAATTAATGTTTTGTTTTCTAAACTTGGGCACGCTAAATATTCTACTATAATTTCAAAACTTTCCGGCTCATGTTTATGGTGTCGGTAAGCTGAAATAAAGGCGTTTTCGGCAGTGTCAAAATAATTTAGCAAGCCGTTGTGTAAAGGTACGCCGGCTCTTAAAATAGAACAGAGCACAATGTTATTATCAATTTCATTAATAACACAATCTCCCAAAGGTGTTTGTATTGTAGAGGCTTTAAAATTGAAAGATTTACTCATTTCATAACCCAAAATTTCACCTATACGCTCAATATTTCTACGGAAACGCATACTGTCTTTTTGAATATCAATGTTTCTCATTTCAGAAAGAAACGTGTTGAGTACGGAGTTTTGTTCAGATAAATGATGAATATGCATGATGTTGTTCGAGTTTCTAACAGTAAAGTTAAGTAAATATCAAGTATATTTGTACTTTAAAATTTATACAATATGTTTACAACTAAAGCTAATAAAATTTTTCAAGAGGTTATTGCAAAATACCACATTATTAATACAGTCGATCAACCTTTTACTAACGCTTACGCGGAAAGTGATTTGCTAGAGCATTTGCTATACAGAAAATGTTGGATTGATACAGTGCAATGGCATTATGAAGATATTATTCGTGACCCACAAATAGATCCTGTAGCGGCGTTAACTTTAAAACGTAAAATTGATGCATCAAACCAAGATAGAACGGATATGGTAGAATATATCGACAGTTATTTTCTTGAGAAATACAAGGATGTTGAGGTTAAAGAAGGTGCAACTATCAATACAGAAAGTCCAGCTTGGGGTGTAGATCGTTTATCGATTTTGGCTTTAAAAGTATATCATATGAATGAAGAGGCAACACGTACAGATGCTACCGATAGTCATAGAGCTGCTTGCCAAACAAAACTAGATATTTTGTTAGAGCAACGTGTAGATTTGTCTACAGCAATTGATACGCTTTTAGCCGATATTGAAAAAGGTGATAAATACATGAAGGTGTACAAACAAATGAAAATGTACAACGACGATGAATTAAACCCTGTATTAAGAGGGCAAAAATAATTAGTGAAATTATAAAAACGGACGGTGCTTTATTTTGGCTCAGTCCGTTTTTTTTAGTGCTTAAATTAAATGGTGAAACCAAAACAACACATATTAGTTATTCGCTTGTCTGCTATGGGAGATGTGGCGATGACGGTGCCTGTTTTACGTGCTTTAATTAAAAAATATCCAGACGTAAAAATCACGGTTTTAACACGAGAGTTTTTTGCACCATTTTTTCGAGATTTACCTAATGTTACCGTTTTTCCGGCTGAGGTAAAAAAGAGACATAAAGGTATTTTGGGGCTTTGGAAACTATCAAATGAATTAAAGGTTTTTAAAATTGATGCCATTGCCGATTTGCACAATGTTTTACGAAGTCAAATTCTAAAACTATTTTTCTTTGGAAAGCAGACTATACAGATTAAAAAAGGCAGAGCTGAGAAGAAAGCTTTGGTTTCTGGCACAAAGTTTCAGCAACTAAAAACCACGCATCAACGTTACGCTGATGTTTTTAATAAACTAGGTTATAATTTGGATTTGTCTAATCCAACCTTTCCTGAACGCGCCGTTTTAAGCACAAAATTGCAAGCATTTTTGGGGCATAATTTTAAAAAAATAATAGGTATTGCGCCTTTTGCTGCTCATGCAGGTAAAATGTATCCTCTAAACTTAATGAAACGAGTTATTGAGGCACTTTCTAAAGACTACCAAATTGTTTTATTTGGTGGAGGTAAACAAGAAATTGAAGCGCTTACTGCTATTGAAAACAGTTTTGACAATGTTGTAAACGCTGCGGGAAAACTTAATTTAAATGAAGAATTAGACCTTATTTCTAATTTAGATGGTATGTTGGCCATGGATTCTGGAAACGCGCATATGGCAGCCATGATGGGCGTAAAAACAATAACTATTTGGGGTGTAACACATCCGTTTGCTGGTTTTGCACCATTTAATCAACCTAGTGATTATGCTTTAGTCGCTAATAAAGATGAATTTCCCAAAATACCAACTTCCATTTTTGGTAATAAATATCCAGAAAACTACAAAGAAGCTGCGGGAAGTATTAGCCCCGAAACTATAATCACAAAAATAAAGAACAGTATCTAACCCGTTTTTACCATTAGCCTTTTAACCCTTTACTTTTAAATGCTTTTGTTAAGCTACCGTTTGTTGGGTAAGACCTATGTTTAGTCATGTTATTAAATATTAGAGCAACAACTAATAGGATTAACGAACCTGATAAAACAGGAGATAAAACATAAAAATATCCTAAGTTTTTAATGTTTTCAGTACCTATAATGGCAATAAGAGCGGTGGCTCCTCCTGGCGGATGTAAGGTTTTTGTAAACTGCATGGCAATTATAGAGGTTGCTACGGCTAGCGGTGCGGTAAGCCAAATAATATCGGGTATAAACTTAGCTATAGTAACACCAATCAATGCCGAAATTACTTGTCCGCCAATAACGTTTCTTGGCTGTGCTAACGGGCTTTGTATGGCTCCAAACACTAATACGCTCGATGCACCAAATGAGCCAATAAGAAACATATTTTCAGTTTCTAATAAGTATTTCGATTGAATAAAGGCTATAAGTCCAATACCCGTAAAAGCACCAATAAACGACCAAAATTTCTCTCTATAATCTACTAGAGTTTCTTTGTAGATTATATATTTCGAAATTCGTGCATTACGTTTAATTTTTTGACCAATGCGTTTTGTTTTACTCATAATGGTTTAAATACCAAAACAGGGGATTTTATTCGTGAATTATAATGCTGTCTTTCAGTTCGATAGTGGTTGGAGTTTCAAACCAAGTTTCCATAAAATCAAAATCAGTTTTGCTTACTTCAAACTCAAAAGTATTTCCTTTTTCGGTATTGCGTTTTAGAACGCGTTCAAGTCTAATGGCTTTGGGAATGTCTAGAAAATGAGTGGTTATTTGATAATTATGTTCAGTACAAAAAACTCTGAATTTTTCGCGGTGTTCAAATTTTGCAAGCCCTAGGTCTAAAATGGAGTCGATTCCTGCTTGTTCTAATTGATGTATTAAATCTAAAATCATAATTTCAGAACGCTCAATACGTTCCAAAAACCAATCTAATCCATCGGTTGCTTTTTTATCAGGGAGAAATAAGGTGTTGTTCCACTTATCAATAGAAAAAACAATAGCGTTTGTCTTTGCTTTTAAATTTTGTGCATAGGTTGTTTTCCCCGATCCTGTATTTCCAACAATTAGGTGAACCATTAATGTGTTCTGTTTTTAAACGTCATCAAAATCTACCGTAATAGAGTCTGTTGTAGGGTGGGCTTGGCACGTTAAAATTAAACCTTCGGCAACTTCACTTTCAGTTAAAATATTGTTTTGGCGCATAGTGGCTTCGCCTTCTGTAATACGTGCTAAACAACTGCTGCAAATTCCGCCTTGGCAAGAGTAAGGTGCATCTAGATCTTCATCTAAAGCCGCTTCAAGAATAGTTTGTTTCTGCGACATTTCAAAAGTTGTACTTTCGTCGTCAACAGTAACGGTAATTTTTGTTTTTCCGTTAGAAACTGCAGCGTTTGATTCAATTTCGGCAGGTTTCGAAGCTTTAAAAAGTTCGAAATGAATTCGGTTTTCATCAATATCATGTTCAGTTAAAACATCTTTCACCATATGGATCATAGCTTCTGGTCCACAAAGGTAAAAAGCGTCAACTTCAACGTGTTTATGCTTGTTTTTAATAACGTAGTTTACAGTGCTTTTTTCTATTCTTCCAAAAATAGCATCCTCTTCATCTTGTTGGCTAAATACAAATTGAACTGAAAAACGATCTTTGTAAGCATGTTGAAGTTCTAATATTTCATCAAAAAACATCGTGTCTGCGGTAGTTTTATTACCGTAAACTAATATTACTTTGCTTAGTTTTTCTTCTTCTAAAGCACATTTTATAATACTTAAAATAGGGGTTATACCACTACCAGCAGCAAAAACGGCTATGTTTTTAGTTTTACTATCGTTAGGCGTAAACGTAAAACGACCTTTTGGAGGTGCAACTTCTAGAGTATCACCAACTTTTAAAGTGTTATTAGCATAAGCCGAAAAAGTGCCATCTTTCACTTCCTTTACAGCAACTTTAAGTTCTCCGCTTTTAGGTGAAACACATAACGAATAATCGCGACGTATTTCATTACCGTTAATTTCGGTTTTTAAAGTAATGTACTGTCCTGCAGAAAACGAAAAAGTTTCTTTTAAATTTTCCGGTAAGTTGAAAGCAATGCTAATAGATTTTTCTGTTTCTCTATTTATGCTTTTAACTGAAAGTTTATTAAATGATGACATGGATATTAATTTTTAACAAAAATAGTGAAGCTTTAAGTTTTTGCCGAAAATTTTTGCACAAATTAACACCAAATTTTACATGCATAACTTATTTATGTATATTTGATGTAATCATGGGAAACGCAAAATTATATAAAGGCAGTCTTTCAACTATTATTTTAAAGCTTTTAAACGAGCATGAAAAAATGTATGGTTATGAAATTACTCAAAAGGTAAAAGAGATAACAAAAGGAGAACTTAAAATTACCGAAGGTGCTCTATACCCATCTTTACATAAGCTTGAAGCTGAAGGTTTACTAGAGGTTGAGGTTTTAAAAGTCGATAACAGACTCCGGAAATATTACAAATTAACCGAACAAGGTACTCAAGAAACAGTTAATAAACTTGAGGAACTAGAACGCTACATTAAAACCATGCGTGCATTGGTAAATCCTGAATTTAGATTTGATTAATAACAAAACCTTAGACATCATGGAACTTAGCGAAAGGCATATAGAAAATTTGTATCAGTTTACAAGAGACCATTTTGTAGAATATTACGATTTGCAAACAGAACTTGTAGATCATTTAGCTAATGATATTGAGGCTATTTGGGAGCAGGAACCTAATCTATCTTTTGTAAATGCTAGTGAAAAAGCCTTTAAGAAATTTGGTGTTTACGGGTTTAGTGATGTGGTTATCCATCGAGAACGTGCTATGACTAAACGCTATTTTAAATACTTATGGCGCGAGTTAAAAATATGGTTTTCATTGCCTAAGATAATTATAACATTGGCTTTAAGCATTTGCTTTTATACCTTACTTGTTTCTCAGTTTTCTGAATACTTCATCTATATTTTTTACGGAATTCTTGCAGTTTGGTGTACATATAAAAGTTTTATGTTGAATAGAAATTTTAAAAAGAAAAGTAAAGCCACTAAGCAAAAATGGTTGCTAGAAGATTTAATTTTTAAACAGGCTGGAGGGTTTGGAATGGTTTTAATTTATTACAATATTAATTTATTAAACAGTACAACACCATTACATCAAACAAAATATTTGGTTATTGTGATATCTGTATTATTGAGTGTTACCTGCTTATTGGCCTATATTAGTCTAGAATTAATTCCTAAAAAATCTGAAGAATTGCTTGAAGAAACTTATCCGGAATATCACTTACAAACGACTTAGAAGATTATTTTTCTGCATTCTTTGTAACAATTTCCCTAAATTTATTACTAACAATTATAATTCAATATATACAAACTATTAAACTTCAATTAAAATGAAAAAACTACTATGCATTGGCTTATTTATGCTAACACTTGCAACGCAAGCTCAAGAACAAAGCGATTTTAAAAAAGAAACTATCGAGTTTATTAAAATTACAGGTGCAGGTTCTGCTTTCGAAACGGCCATTGCACAACTAGGCATGATGGTTCCAGATGAAAAGAAAGACGCTTACACTAAAGAAGCAAATGGTACTTTAGATGGTTTGTACGATAAAATGGCAGATTTGTACATGGGTGAATTTACTCAACCAGAAATAAAAGAATTAGTTAAGTTTTATAATACAGATTTAGGAAAAAAACTAGCATCTAAGCAGTTAAACCTAGCACAACGGGGTATGGCCATGGGGCAATCTTGGGGAATAGAAGTTCAAGGTATAGCGGCAAAATATAATTAATCGCTAACATGATTAAACTATTTTTAAGTTTAGAATGGAAAGCATTTTTTAGATCTGCCGATTTTGGTAAAGGGCTTGCTTTAAAAGTTTTAATGGGCTTTTTTGCACTATACTTAGTGGGCATGTTTTTGTTAATAGGCATTGCTGTTTACCCTTTTTTGAATGATAAATTTCCAGATCAGAATCCATTTTTAACCGTAAATAGTTTTTTGTTTTACTGGGTATTGGGCGATTTGGTGTTACGGTTTTTTATGCAGAAACTACCAGTAATGAGCGTTAAGCCATTACTTACCCTACCTGTTAAACGAAGTCAAATTGTAAATTATGTATTGCGAAAATCGGTGTTTTCATTTTTTAATGCATTACCGCTTTTCGCAATTATTCCTTTCGGGATTACCTTAATATTTAACGACTATCCAACAACGTCTGTTTTGTTTTGGATGCTTGCATTGGTTATTACAACCTTAATAATTAATTTTTTAAACTTCATTATTGAAAGCTTTTCTGCAGAATACGAGCTTTCGTTTTTACCAATAATAGCTTTGGTTGTCGCTTTATATGCCTTAGACTATTTTCAAATTATTTCTTTAAGCACTTTAGTTTCTAGTGGGTTTCAAGCTATTTATAACACGCCTGGTTTTATTGGAATACTTATTGCTATTTTAGTTGGGCTTTATCTTTTCAATTTTAAATTACTGAAACAAAAACTGTTTTTGGATAGTGGTTTAAAAACTAAAATTAAGGAAGTACAAACTTCAAATTTAGACTGGACAAGAAGCTTTGGAGATGTGGCGCCTTTTATGCAATTAGATTTAAAATTGTTATGGCGAAATAAACGTACCAGATCTTCATTATGGATGCTAGGCATGGGGTTATTATACGGTTTGATGTTTTATCCAGATCAGAAATATATGGAAATGCCTTGGATGTATGCCTTTGTTGGCATTTTTGTAACAGGTATCTTTTTAATTAATTTCGGACAATTTATTCCGGCCTGGGATAGTGGATATTACAAACTCTTAATGAGTCAAAATATTAAGTACGAAAATTATTTAAAGTCCAAATTCACCTTAATGACGTTAAGCGTTATTATCCTTTTCGTGCTAAGTATTCCGTATGTATATTTTGGATGGAAAATTTTATTAGCACAATTTGTAGCGGCCATTTATAACATTGGTGTAAATACGCATGTTATTTTAATTGGAGGCTCATACAATAGAAAAAAAATTAACCTCGATCAAAAAGCGGCTTTTAATTTCCAAGGGACTGGGGCTGTGCAATGGTTAATTGGTATACCGCTTATGTTTGTGCCTTTGGCCATATTCGGTATTACGTATGCTATTAGTAGTTTTGAAATAGCATGTTTGGTGTTGGGCTTATTAGGTGTGATTGGTATTTTGCTTCATCAAAAAATAATGACATTTATTACCAATAAATACGTAAACTCCAAGTATAAAATGATTGATGCTTTCGATCAGGATAATTAAAAATATATTATGATAACAACATCAAATTTATCGAAAACATACAGCGGAAATCAGGTTTTAAACATTGAATCTCTAGATATTCCAAAAGGGCAGAGTTTTGGCTTAGTGGGTAATAATGGCGCTGGTAAAACCACGTATTTCAGCTTGCTTTTAGATTTAATTCAACCGACTACAGGTTTTATTAAAAGTAACGATGTGCAGGTGGATAAAAGTGAAGATTGGAAACCGTTTACATCAGCTTTTATAGACGAAACCTTTTTAATTGGGTATCTAACACCCGAAGAGTATTTCTATTTTATAGGAGAACTTCGGAATCAAAATAAGGCCGATGTGGATGCTTTGGTTGCACAATTTTCAGATTTTTTTCACGATGAAATTTTAGGAAAAAAGAAGTTTTTACGCGATTTAAGTAAAGGGAATCAAAAGAAAGCCGGTATTGTAGCCGCATTAATTGGCAACCCTGAGGTTATTATTTTAGATGAACCTTTTGCAAACCTAGATCCAACTACACAAATTAGACTAAAAGGCATTATTAAAAACCTTGCCGAAAAACAGGGCGTTACCGTTTTAGTCTCTAGTCACGACTTATCGCACGTAACCGATGTTTGCGAGCGCATTGTTGTTTTAGAAAAAGGAACGATAGTAAAAGATTTACAAACCAGTGAAGCTACCTTAAAAGAGTTAGAACTACATTTTTCGGGTGGGGCAGAGGTGTAGTTTACATTTTATAAATCCAACTCGATGGATTTTGTGTGTCCGTATCTTTGGAAATTACAAAACTCAAAATGGTTTCGCCTGTTGAAGGGTTGGTAAATACCTCGCCAATATCTTGTTTGGTTGTTACTTTATCTCCTGCTTTTACGTAAATTTTAGATAAGTTTTTATAGTACGTAATATAATTTCCGTGCTGTATAATTACAAACGGATTTACATTTTTGTTGGCCACTACACCAATAACTTCGCCATTAAAAACAGCTCTAGCTTTAGCGCCCTTTTCGGTTGCAATACGTACACCGTTACTGTTTATGGTTAACGATTTTATTACGGGGTGTGGTTGCTTACCGTAGCCCATTTGTACAACACCTTTGCTTACTGGCCAAACTAATTTACCACGGTTGGCTTCAAAGTTTTTGGCTAAGGCTAAACCTTCTGGTGTTAATGCAAATGTTTTTGAACTCGAAGATTTTCCAGCTTTTTTATTAGATTTAGCAATAGCGGCTCTAATAATTTTATTTATTTCGGCATCAATGCGTCGGGCTTCTTTTTCTTTATCTTTAATTTGATTAGCGTAGCGCGAAATATTACTCTGAATTTCTTTCATTAAAGCCTGTTGCTGTTTACGCTCGCTTTCTAAAGATTTTTGAGTAACCTTATTTTCAGCAATTAAATTATTTTTCTCCTCCTTTTGCTTTAATAAGTTGGTGTTTATGTCTTGTAACTCCTTTGTTTTTGCCTTTATAGTCTCACCTTGTTTTTTTTGATGGTCGGCATATTGCTGCATATACTGCACACGCTTGTAGGCTTGCTTAAAATTATTAGACGATAATAAAAACATAATCCTACTTTGTTGATTTTTGCTTTTATACGACTTAACAATCATAGCAGCGTATTCTGCCTTCAATTGCTTGAGTTCGTCTCTTAAACTCGTTATTTTGCTCTGATTCGTGTTTATTTCGCGTGTTAATAAGTTGGCTTGGCGGTTGGTTACTTTTATCAAATTATCCAACACATTTATTTTGTGATTAAAATCTTCAATTAAAGAAAGTTTCGATTTCGCTATCGTTTTATTTTCGGTACGTAATTCGTTTATTTTCTGAATTTCGCGACGCAGCTCTTGGCGACGCGTTTCTAGCTCTTTTTGTTTATTGTTTTGAGAAAAACTAAGAGAGCTACAAAGCAAAAAGCCTAGTAGAAAAATTATTTTATATGAAGATTTTCCTAAAATCATTCCAATTCAATTTTTTTGAAACCTGAAGGTATCTTAAACGGAAAACGTAAGTCTTCGTTTAATGTTACACTTTTAAATTCTAGATTTATAATGGTTTCTTCGTTGCCTTCTACAGCAATAACTTTTATGTTTTCTGGCAGTATTTGTTTCTCTACTTCCTGATGCGATAAATAATCAATTTGTAGATGTCTAAATTCTTTAGGCTGACTTATTTGTTGCGATTTCACTTTAAAAAGAGAAGGGTCTATTAAAAAGAAAATCTCAAACAAAAGCTGTTGTTTCTTAGGTTGCAGAATATAAGTGTCATCGTTAACCGAAGCCGTGTAACTTCCATTTTTTAAATCGAAAATAGCATCACCTAAAAGTAAGTTTTGCACCTTTTGAAAATCTAATTCCGTACCCAATAATTTACTTAAATATGAAAAATCGCCTTCAAAATAAGTGTTGTCTAGTTTATTATAAAATCCAACTTTTTCTGGAGTTATCATCGCTCTAATAACAGAAAACGGTGCGTTCATCCACAGTACTTCATCTTTTTTAGCTCTAAAGCTAACACTGTTGGTTTGCGATTTTCCGTTTTTATTAAAGTTAATTCTAAGTTTAGCTTGTAATGTTTTAAAATCCGGACTCTGCTTGCTGTTTTCTTTTATAACCGCTTTGGTAGATAGGCTTAAATTATCAGCGCCACCAGTAACCGTTCGTGCCGATTTACAGCTAAAACTTAAAAGCAGAATAATACTTAAAACGTAATATATAGGTTTGTTCATTAATTTTTTAATTGTTGTGCCTTATCACTAAACGTTTGCGCTTTGGCAGTATTGTTTAAAAGCGTGTAAGCTTTGCTTAATTGATTGTAAAAATCAGCCTCCATTTTAACATCATCAATAATATAATCTAATCCAATTTCTAAAGCTTCAATAGCTTCTTTAGGTTGGTTGAGGTTATTTAAAGCCACACCATTTACTAGATATAATAAAGGCTGCGATGGATATTTTTCTAAAGCTTCGCTGCTTTCTGCTTGCACGGCTTTAAAGTTCTGCAAATCAATTTTAAGCAACAAAATATTTTTTAAAACGGCAAAATTATTACCGTCTTGCTCTAGTGCTTTTTCAAAATATTCTAAAGCTTTAGTTTTGTTGTTTTTAGATAAATAATATTGTCCCATTTCTAACAGCGATTTCTCGTTGTCTTCTTCGGTGACCAAAGCTGTAGCTTCTAGTAAATCCGCTTCATATTGTGGGTTTTGCTTAACGAAATTAACAAAGTCAGATAATACTTTTACCTTAGCCTCAGGTTTTATTTGTGTGCTTTGCACAACAACCTTCATCGATTCTATAGCTTTATCCGCATTGTTTTCATCTAAATAGAATTTGTACAAAGCTAAATGTACAAGCTGCGAATTTGGGTTGTTTTCAAGAAGTTCCTTTGCGGTTTCAAAAGCTTTTTCTTTATTATTGTTTTCGCTGTAGCGGAAAATTAAAGCTAAATAGTTCGATTCTTTATCGGGATTATTTTCAACTCGAGACTCTAAATTTTCTATTTGATCTTTTTTTCTGCCTGTGGCTTCGTATGCTATATTTCGCATACGGTCTCTATCTATAGAAACACCAAGCTCAGTATCCAACTCATCTAAAAGTAGTAGAGCTTCATCATAACGCTTTGTTTTTACGTAAAGCGATGCCAAATCCTCTTTATAATCTGGATGATAACTAACTAATTGTTTAACCGTTTTAATAGCATTATCCAAATCGTTTTGTCCAGCATAAAAGCCATAAAGCTCATCTAGAAACCATTCATTATCTGGTTCTAAATCGACTGCTTTTTTTAGAGACTCTTCGGCAGAATTATAATTTTTAAGTTTATAATAGCTTTTTCCTAATTCAAAATGTAAAACAGGAATAGATTGGTTTAATGCAATACATTTTTGAAAACCTTCCGCAGCACGATCGAAATTCTCAATACTTTTTTGCTTTAAAGCTTCGTAAAATAACTCCTGAAAAGCATCTTCATTATTTCCTAAATCGTCGTCGGGAGGTTTATTTAAATCCACTTGCGCATAGTTTATCTGCGGAAGTAAAAACATTCCGAAGAGAAAAAATAATATGTAGATGTTTCTTTTCATTACTTTTAATTTGGGCGTTACCTAAAGGTCGGGCTTTACGTTACAAGTCCTCGCACCTCCTTACGTCGGGCTGTGGGCTTTTCTCTGCAATCCCTAACGCGAACTAATCCGCGGTAATTACGCTTTGGTCGTCAGTCAAATAATATCTATGAGCACTATTTGATAAGATTCCCCTTTTCGAGGGAATTAAAATTTATTCTAATACTGAATAATCACCAATACTAATGCTTGTAAAATCCCCATCGTATTTTACGTGATTTCCAATCATAGCATTATCCAAATTCGCATTTTTAATAGTCGAGTTTGTTTGAATTAAACTGTTTTTAATAGTCGAATTTTCTATAACCGTATTGTTTCCGATAGAAACAAAAGGGCCTACAGTCGCATCTTTTAGCACAACATTTTCACCAATAAAACAAGGTTCTATAATGTTAGAGTTTTCTAGTTTAGCCGATGTTGCAACTAATTGCTCTTCTCCATCAGCTTTTAAAAAGCCTAACATACGTTGGTTAGTTTCTATAGTAATGGCTTTGTTTCCACAATCCATCCACTCATCAACAGTTCCGGTTTTAAATACTTTACCGTCTGCCATCATGCGTTTTATACCATCGTTAATTTGGTATTCGCCACCATTCATAATATTTTCATCAAGAATTTCTTGAAGTTTTCCTTTTAAAACAGCAACATCTTTAAAGTAATAAATACCAATTACTGCTTGGTCGCTAACAAAAGATTCTGGTTTTTCAACAAGTTCAACAATTTCTTGGTTATCGTTTAATTTTACCACACCATAAGCTTCTGGGTTTTTTACTTGCTTGGTCCAAATAACACTATCGGCAGCCGGATCTAAATCGAATTCAGCACGAATTAAAGTATCGGCATAAGCAATAACTGCAGGGCCAGAAAGCGAAGGTTCTGCACACATAATAGCGTGGCCAGTACCTAATGGTTTATCTTGACGGTAAATAGAAGCTTTTGCGCCTAAGTTTTCGGCAAGGGCTTTTAAGCTTTCTACAACATCGTCTCCAAACCAAGCAGGATCGCCTAAAACAAAGGCAATTTCTTCTATGGGTTGTTTTAAAACTTTGGCGATATCTTTTACCAAACGGTGTACAATAGGTTGTCCGGCAACAGGAATTAATGGTTTTGGTACTGTTAAACTGTGAGGGCGTAAACGCGATCCGCGTCCGGCCATTGGTACTATTATTTTCATAATTTTATGCCTGCGAAAGCAGGTATCTATTAGTTAAACTTAATTCCAAAAACACCGATGTTTATCGGTTGGAATTTTTTATTCTCTTATTTTATTAAAGTTTAAATTCCAATTGAAGCTTAAATCTGCCCAACTCGGTTTCATGTCTTCAATTAATTTAATTTTCCAATCTCTTTTCCATTTCTTAAATTGTCTCTCTCTCTTTTTTCGGTGAGAGCTCCATTCTCGATGGTTTCAAAATAAACGAGACAGCTACAATTATATTTCGCTGTAAAAGAGCTAGGGTTAACTTTTATTTCACACCCGTACTTCCAAATCCGCCTTCGCCTCTTGAGGTTTCAGATAATTCTTCAACAGATATCCACTCCGCACGTTCGTGTTTTGCAATAACGAGTTGTGCAATGCGTTCACCGTTTTCGATAACGAAATCTTCATTAGAAATATTAACTAATATAACTCCAATTTCTCCACGGTAATCTGCATCAATGGTTCCTGGTGCGTTTAAAACGGTTACACCTTTTTTTGCAGCCAACCCACTACGTGGACGAACTTGAGCTTCAAAACCTATTGGTAATTCAATAAATAGACCTGTTTTAACAATTGTTCTTGCTAATGGTTTTAAGGTAATAGCTTCTGTTATATTTGCGCGTAAATCCATACCGGCCGATGCTATGGTTTCATAGTGCGGTAACTCGTGGTTAGATTTATTTATTATTTTTATCTCCATCTGTTTTACTTACGTTTTACTTCGTTTTTAAGATTTTTTTGATGTCATCTTTCTCTGAAAAATAAACGATTCCCAAAAATACAATTAACATTGATATGCCTACAACATAATCACCTCTAAATTGATAAAAGGATAATATGGATAGACCAATGGAGAGTATTAGGTACATTAGTATTTTTTTTAGATTGTAGGGTATAGGGTAATATTTTCTTCCGAAGTAATAAGATAAAACCATCATAACAGCATAGGCTGATAGCGTTGCAACTGCCGATGCCTTATAACTGAATTCTTTGATGAATATAATATTAATAGTTAAGGTTATTATTGCACCAACAATAGAAATATATGCTCCAAATTTGGTTTTATCGGTGACTTTATACCAAACAGATAGGTTATGATAAATACCTAAAAAGAAGTTGGCCATTAAAATTATAGGAACTACCCACATAGCTTCCCAATAATCTTCACTTCTAACAATTATAGGTTTCAATATATCCGCAAAAACGACAACGCCTAATAAAATTATAGAACCTAATGCAACATAGAATTCTAATATTCTTGCGTAATTTTTTTGCGGATTTTCGCTTTTAGCATGGCTAAAAAAATAAGGTTCGATACCTAATCGATAAGCTGTAGCAAAAAGTGTCATAAACAGGGCGAGTTTATAACATGCCGAATACATACCGATATCTACATCGGCAATATGTTTAGGAAGAAGCTCTTTAAGAAGAATTCTATCAAATGTTTCGTTAATTGAAAATGCTACGCCGGCAATTAAAACCGGATAGGCATAACACATCATACGTTTCCAAAGTTCTTTGTTGAAGACGTATTTAATTTTTGTGTAAAACGGAAACATTAGAAGTAGTGTGATACCACTTGATATAAGATTTGCTATGAAAATATAACTGATTTCGAAATTTTCTATATAAATGCTGTTGAAGAAAGAAAAGTTATTTGATAAATCTTTTAAAGCTAGGAGAAAGAAGAGGTTTAAACCTAAGTTTATGGCGACGTTTAATATTTTGATAATGGCGTAACGCAGGGGCTGTTGTGTGGCACGTAACCATGCGAAAGGTATGATAACAAGGGCGTCGCATAGTAATATCCAAATAACGATGTTAATATACTTAACATCTATATCTATAAATGAAGCGATTTGATTTTGAAAAATAAGCGCTATAGTAAAGAAGCTGATGGATGATATAACCAAGGATATAGCAGAGGTCCCTGTAACGCTATTTTTATCTTCTTCCTTGTTGAAAAACCTAAAGAATGCGGTTTCCATACCATAAGCTAAAATAACATTGAATAGAACAAAGTATGAGAAAATCACCGAAACTTCTCCATATTCACTTACGGAAGAAAGTACACCATCGCTTGTGTAAAGAGGAACAAGCATAAAACTCAACATTCTCGGTAAAACCGTCGCTAGGCCATAAATGAATGTTTGCTTGAAAAGTGATTTTAGTGCGCTCAATGCTAGTTGTTTTGTGGTGTTAAAAGTACGTTTTTAGAGAATGCCATGCAAAGATAAGTTATTGCTTGTTTTATGCCGGTTAATAGCTGTAAGTGGCGCTTTATTAGGTTATGATGTATTAATAAAATCATGAAATGGGGCGAGGCCTTTTTTAAGTTTAAGAATTAGAACTAAAAAAATCCCCTTCAAGTTTATAACCTGAAGGGGATTTTGAATTTTATTAAATGCGTTATCTAATTGTTCAATACTGTCGCTATTGAGATTTGACTTCGCTAAAGCTTCAGTCTAATTGTTCAATGCTTCTGCACCACCCACAATTTCTAAGATTTCGTTTGTAATAGATGCTTGACGTGCTTTGTTGTACGTTAATTTAAGCTGATCTCTTAATTCGGTTGCGTTATCTGTTGCTTTGTGCATAGCCGTCATACGAGCGCCATGTTCACTTGCAAAAGAATCGCGAATACCTTTGTATAATTGTGTTTTTAAGGACTTAGGAATTAACTGCTCTACGATTTCTAATTTCGATGGTTCGAAAACATAATCTGAAGTGTTAGCTGCTTCGCCTGCTACAGGTACAATTGGTAAAAATTGCTCGGTAGTTACAATTTGAGTTGCCGCATTTTTAAATTTATTATAAATGATATCGATTTTATCGAATTCACCAGTAATAAATTTATCCATTAACATTTCAGCAATTTCAGCAACGTTATCAAACGTTAAGTCATCGTAAATATCACTTTTGTTATCTATAACATTATTAGTTTTCTTAAAGGCATCATTTCCCTTTTTACCTATAGCAAGATAAGATACTTCTTGGTTTGCATAAGTTCCAGAAGTCATTTTCGTAACTTCTTTAATAATGTTAGAGTTAAAAGCACCTGCTAAACCTCTATTAGAGGTTATAGTTACAATTAATACTTTTTTTACTTCACGTTGTGTGGCGTATGCGCTTCCAGAATCAGCATCTAAAGTGGCACTCAAACTTTGTAAAAGTTCGGTTAACTTATCTGAATAAGGACGCATAGCTGTAATAGCATCTTGTGCCTTTTTTAACTTTGCAGCCGATACCATTTTCATGGCACTGGTAATTTGCATCGTTGAAGATACCGATGATATTCTGTTACGTATTTCTTTAAGATTAGCCATTCTTTATTTTATAAAGACTCTGCGATTGCCCTCAGAGTGACATTAATTTTATAATTTAAATTTGAAGTTATGAGCTTCTATAAACTCATAACTTCAAACTGTTTTATGCTTTGTATTTAGCTGAAAGTTCTTTACAAACAGAAATTAATGTGTCTGTAACAGTATCAGTTAATTTACCTGCTTTTAAAGTAGCTAATACATCACTATGCTTAGCGTTTAAGAATTCAATAAAATCTCTTTCAAATTCTTTTACTTTTTCAACAGGAACGTCTTTTAATAAGTTTTTAGAACCAGCGTAGATAATTGCTACTTGATCTTCTACTTTAAAAGGATCGTTTTGACCTTGCTTTAAGATTTCTACGTTACGTTTACCTTTGTTAATTACGTTTAAAGTAACCGCATCTAAATCTGAACCAAACTTAGCGAAAGCTTCTAGCTCACGGTATTGTGCTTGATCTAATTTTAAAGTACCAGATACTTTTTTCATAGATTTAATCTGTGCATTACCACCAACACGAGATACAGAAATACCTACGTTAATTGCTGGACGAACACCAGAGTTAAATAAATCTCCATCTAAGAAAATTTGCCCATCAGTAATAGAAATTACGTTTGTTGGGATATAAGCAGAAACATCACCTGCTTGAGTTTCAATAATTGGCAATGCAGTTAAAGACCCACCTCCTTTTACAATTGGTTTTAACGACTCTGGTAAGTCATTCATTTCTCTAGCAATTGCATCGTTATTAATAACTTTTGCAGAACGCTCTAATAAACGAGAGTGTAAATAAAATACATCTCCAGGATATGCCTCACGTCCCGGTGGACGTCTTAATAATAAAGATACCTCACGGTAAGCAACTGCTTGTTTTGATAAATCATCAAAAACAATTAAAGCTGGTCTACCAGTATCTCTAAAGTACTCTCCAATAGATGCTCCAGTAAATGGTGCATATACTTGCATTGCAGCAGGATCTGATGCATTTGCAGCTACTATTGTTGTGTAAGCTAAAGCGCCTTTTTCTTCTAAAGTTTTAGCAATAAGTGCTACTGTTGAAGCCTTTTGACCTACAGCAACATATATACAATATACAGGCTCGCCTGCATCGTAAAATTCTTTTTGATTTAAGATAGCATCGATACAAACTGCAGTCTTACCAGTTTGTCTGTCACCAATTACCAACTCACGTTGACCTCTACCAACTGGGATCATAGCATCAATTGCTTTAATACCTGTTTGTAATGGTTCTGTTACTGGCTCTCTATAGATAACACCAGGAGCTTTACGCTCTAAAGGCATCTCATAAGTTGTTCCAGCAATAGGTCCTTTACCATCAATTGGGTTACCTAAAGTATCTACAACACGACCAACAATACCTTCTCCTACTTTCACAGAAGCAATACGGTTAGTACGTTTTACTGTAGAACCTTCTCTAACTCCTACTGAAGTTCCTAAAAGTACAATACCTACATTATCCTCTTCAAGGTTAAGTACGATACCTTCTAATCCGCCTTCGAATTCTACTAATTCACCATATTGTGCATTAGCTAATCCGTAAGCACGAACAATACCGTCACCTACTGTTAATACAGTTCCTACTTCGTCTAATGAAGCGCTTGCCTCAAAACCCGAAAGTTGTTGTTTTAAGATTGCTGATATTTCAGCTGGTTTTACTTCTGCCATCTTATTGTTTATTTAGATCTAAAGACCTTAGTTTAATGTAAATTCTCTTTTTAATTTGTTAAGCTGATTGGCAACACTTGCGTTGTATTGCAAATCTCCAATACGTAAAATGAAACCACCTAAAATGTCTTCATCTATAATGTTTTCTACTTCAACATCTTTTCCTGTAAGGGTTTTAGCTTTTTCTAAAACACGCTTCTTTAAATCGTCTGTTAACGCTACTGCTGTCGTAACGGTAGCAACTTCAACACCTTTAGATTTATCTAATAACTCACCATATTTTACTGCGATATCGCCTAAAATATTAATTCGGTTGTTCGTTACTAAAGTATCAATTAAGTTATTTGTTGATTTATCAGCGTTTTTAAAAACTTCTAATAAAGTCGATTTTTTAATTGAAGAAGGAATTACAGGGCTTTGAAGTGCTTCGCTTAAATCTTTACTTGTTGCCAAAGTATTAGCGATTAGCTTCATATCATTACCAACAACTTCTGTTGTGTTTTGATCTGATGCTAAACTTAATAATGCTTTAGCGTAACGTATTGCTGCTCTTGCTCCCGCCATTATAATTTAGTTTAATGATTTTTCAGCTAACATAGTTTCAACCAATTGTAATTGCTTGTCTTTGTTAGATAATTCAGTACGCATTACTTTTTCGGCAATTTCTAAAGAAATACCAGCAACGTGATTTTTAAGTTCGGCTAAAGCGGCTTTCTTTTCACCTTCGATAGCAGCTTGTGCTTGAGCTATCATTTTGTTAGCTTGACCTTCTGCTTCAGACTTAGCGTCCTCAATCATTTTATTTTTCATCTCGCGTGCTTCTTTAAGCATCTCTTCGCGTTCTGCTCTAGCTTCTTGCAATAACTTTTGGTTATCGGCTTGAAGGTTTTGCATTTCTAATTTTGCTTTTTCGGCAGAATCTAATGCGTTTTGGATACCATCTTCTCTAGACTGTAAAGAGTCTAAAATTGGTTTCCAAGCAAATTTTCTCATTAATACTATTAATATTAATAAGATAATGGCTTGCATAAAAAATAAGCCTGGCGAAAAATCATGTAATAACTGATCCATGTAAAACTATAAATTAGTTGTTATTTGTTTTTGTTTAATTTTAAAAAACAGGTCCTGTAACCAACCGTTACAGGAATCTGTTCTTTTTTGTTTTTTAGGAAATTCTTATTTCCCTAAGATTAATGCACCGAATGCTAAACCTTCTAATAAGGCTCCAATGATGATCATTGCAGTTTGGATTTTTCCAGCTGCTTCAGGTTGACGAGCAATACCTTCCATTGCTTTTCCACCAATTTGACCTAATCCGATACCACCACCGATAACGATTAATCCTGCTCCAATTAAATTGTACATACTAATTTGATTTTTATAAATATTAATTAAACAAATTCTGTTTTGGATTTCAACTTTCATTGAAATCATTTCATTTTAGTTATTAGTGATGATCGTCGTGTTCTTCGACAGCCATACCAATAAATAACGATGATAACATCGTGAAAATAAACGCTTGTAAAAACGCTACTAATATCTCAATTACCATTATAAATAACGATAATGCTAACGACATTCCTGTAGAAACCACAGGTCCGAAAGATGCTTTTAATGTTATTGTTAATGCAATTAAGCTCATTACAACAAAGTGACCCGCAGTAATGTTTGCGAATAAACGTATTAATAATGAAAATGGCTTAATAATTACAAAACCAACTAGCTCAATAACTGCTAATATAGGGCGTAATATATAAGGAACTCCTGGCATCCATAATGTGTGTGCCCAAAAATCTTTAGTGCCACTAAACATATAGATAACAACTGTAAATAATGCTAAACAGGCTGTTACAGCTATTTGCCCTGTTACGTTAAAACCAAGTGGAGTTAAACCTAATAAATTTAATATCCAGATAAAGAAGAATACAGTTAGCAAGAAGCCCATAAATTTACGGTACTTTTTCTCTCCAATATTTGGTTTTGCTATTTCATCACGAACGTAGATTACTAAAGGTTCTAATACTCTAGAAAATCCTTTTGGAATCGTTTTTCCTTTTTTATAACCTCTAGCTAATGCGCCAAAACCTAATAACATTAGGATACCAGTTAATAACATTCCGAAAACAGATTTTGTTATCGAGAAGTCTAAAACTTTGTGCGCGTTAGTAGCGTGGTGGTCTTCATCAAAGTTAATTGTAGAAGCTCCGCTTTCTAATTCGTATATTTTGCTGTGTAGTTTTACAAGTTTAGTATCGTCTTTATCAACGATTACCTTTCCAGCATCATCATGATGAAACTCAGATGACATAAATGTTTTTAAACCATTACTGGTCCAAACAATTACGGGTAAAGGAAAACTGTAATGTGTTCCAGATTCATTGTGCGTGTAGAAATGAAAATCGTGCGAATCCTTTAAGTGATGTGCAATATATTCATTAATTTCTTCTGCTGTATCTACTTTGTTTCCAGGTTTATGCTGCGCATCATCTCCATAAGAAGATATAGAAAACAACGCTAAAACTAAAACTGCTATAAAATTGATAGATTTTTTTGCCACCATCATACTTTTTCTAACTAATAAATTTATGCTCTGTAAATTTTGTGCAAATGTAAGTAATAATTTAAAAAAGTAAAGCCTTTTTTTTATTAGATTTTTCAAGAATAGAAAATTCTTAAAGAATTCTTAAAAAGTTAGTAATTACTTACTGTTTAAGAGCTTTGAAACTGCTATGGCTTCGGTGATTAAAAATAGAAATAATGGAATCACTAATCCAATGCGTTCCATTTGCGTCAAATTATCATTAGCAAAAACCGATGATTGAAAAATTAAAACAAAGGCTCCAATTTTAAAAAACATCAAAGTTAAGTAGGCGTAACCTGCTTGATTAGGCAATTTTTCTGCAACAAATTCTACGGTTGCGTAAACTATAACAGCCGCTATTAAATGGAATAGATATACAGAAAGCAACGAGAACGAAAGTGTTTCGGTGGTTAAGTAATTTTGAAGATTGAAGGCTATTAGGAATAATACTAAAAGAATAGCCGTTACAATTAAAATACGCTTAATCATTAAGGTTTGTTTTTGGTTTGGTCGCTGTTTGTTAAGTTGAGTACTTGTTTTATAACCGCATACATGGCAATAAAAACAGCAATTAAGGTCACTATTTTGTAATAGAGTTGGTTGGTGTTATTGAATTTTACATCTAGCCATTCACCCAATTTGCTACCTAAATAGATTGTTAAACCCATTTGGAGCGCAATAGATGAAAACCTGATAAACGGATTAAGCCGTTTATCCGATGGCTTTTGGTTGTCCGCCATCTTTCACTTGCTTTTTATGCCCTTGCATAGCACATGATACATTAAAGGTTGCCCCAGGTTCTACTGCTAGTTTTCCAACAACAACATCACCTTCAATATTTGCGGTAGATTTTAATGTTAGCGTGCCGGTTAAAGTAAGTGTGCCTAAAAAAGCGCCTTCAAAATGAGCATCTGTACCTTGTAAAGACCCTTTTATAGATCCCGATTTTCCAACAACAACTTTACCTGGAGTTGAAATATTACCTTCTACGGTGCCATCTATTCTAAAATCGCCTTCACTTTTTAAATCACCAACAATAATGGTTCCTTTTGCTACTATATTCTGGTTGGACGTTGCTTCTGCCATGTTCTTGTTTTTTTTATTATCTGAAAACATAATGAGTTTGGTTATTGGTTATTTGGGTTTAAGTAGGCCTCTAAATTTTTATGAATTTGAACGGTTTGATAATTCGCCGATGAAATTACGAAGAATGGTTTAACAATCCTCTTTTTATTTTTATCGGTTAACAGTTGTTTGAATGTTTTAGCAACGGCTTCGTTCTTTATGCCATGCACTAAAACAAAGGTTTTTTGCGGGTTATACAAGTCTACCGAAGATGACAATCGGTAATATTTAACCTCTTTTAAAACACTGTCTAGCTCTTTTTGAAAAGCCGAAATGTTGTTTCGTTCCGCATCTTTAAACTGAAAAACAACTTTGTAATGCGTAGTGACACTATCTATAGCTTCAACAAAATCGGTACTTGCTATTTTTGGAAGCACGTCGTTAATTATCTTTTGGGCTTGTTTACCTTCGTTAGTATTGGCATAGGTAACCGATAAATTATTAACACCTTCCTTAAAGGCCTCAAAGCCATTTAAACGACCGTTTGCGGTAGCTTTTAAAAGTTCTAACTTCGGAATAATAGGTTCGCCATCAAAACGTTTAATATAATCTTCACTTTTAGAAATAACCTCGGCATATTTTTGTTGTTCGTGTAAGTTGTATAGCGCTTCATATAAACTCTCTGGGCTATTTTCGTCTTTGTCTGAAACCAACTCTGGATGCTCTAAAATATTAGCATAACGCGATTCTGGATAGTTTTTAATAATTTCAGATTTTGCAATCGAAGCTTCTCCGTTTTCTCCTAAAAGCTCATATATTTTATATAAATTATATTTAGAAGGAAGAATTAATCGCTCTTCTGGGTTGCTTTCTAATAAATTTTGAAACTTACTTTTTGATAATTTATATTCTTTAAATTTCTCTTTGTAAATTAATCCGAGTTGATAATAAGCGTAGTTTCTTTCTTTTGAAATACTGTCTATTTCTTTTTCTTCCGAAGGAATTTTAGAAATATAAAATTGTGGATCAAATCGTTCTTCATCTGATGCTAAAGCAGACAGGTCGTTAGTGGATCCTGTAGTATTTGTACTTGTTGCTATACTGCCTTTGCTAGACCATCTCCAATTATCTTCTAAAGCGCGGTTGCCCCAAACTTTTACAAATTCATTTTTACCATAAGCTACCGTGGTAGGGTTGTAAAAATAAAATAAAGCAGCTTGCCCAGGTAAACCACCTCTAGCTCCAACAGCATTGGTTGCGCCAGGTATATTGTTAGCGGTAACTAAACCCGTGTTTGCATTACGTTCGGCAGCTTCGGCTTGTTCTTTTTCTTCTTCGGCTTTTTCTTTTAAATTGCTTACATAGCCTTCAAATAGGGCTAATCTTTCAGCTTCTGGTAAGTGTACTAAATTTAAAATACTATCGTTTGTTTTCGCGATAGCTTCATAATAAATAACATCTTCTAGGTTGTCGCGCTTACGTTTTATAACTCTAAACGGTTTAGAGTTTAAGGGTAAACTACTCATGGTGCTATCGAAATAAGCACCGGCTGTAGCGTATTCCGAGTTATCGAAAAACATATCGCCAATGGTTTCGTAGTTTTTTGCCTTTAGTAATCTGTCTGGTGAATTGGTGCGTAACGACTTATTGTAGTAAGCCATTGCTGAAGAATCGGAACCATTATTTAAATGAAATTCGCCAATTTGATGATAGATTTTATCTAAAAACGGACGATTCTCACGATTTTCTTCGAGTTTAGTAAGCAATTCTTGAGCTTCTAATTTGTTTCCATTTTCAAAATCGAAATTTTTAAATTTTTCAAGATAAGCGGTAATCATGTAGATTCTTGGCGTTCTGCGATTCAGGTCGATCACCTTATCAAAGGCCAAGTTTGCACTATCTTTTTCGTTTAATTGATTATAGAGTTGACCCTGAATAAAACGGTAACGCCCGCGCTCGTCATTGTTTTTTGTTGATGTCGATGCAATTTCTAATTGGGTAATTGCGCTGTCTATAGATTTTGTGTTTAAATAAGCTTGGGCTAGCATAGATGTAGCATCGGCTAAATCTTGACCTTCAAGTTGCTCTTGTTTTAAAAGGCGTTTTAGGTTTTTTATAGCCAACTCGTTATTGTCTAAACGCATGTTGGTTTTCTCTCGCCATACTTTGGCTTGGTTTATTTTATCGCTAGCTGGGTATTTGTAAAGTATGTAGTTAAAAGCTTCTATGGCTGGTACAAAACGTTGATCGAAATAACGCGCTTTACCAAGTAGCAAGTACGCTTCGTCCATTTGTGGGTTAATTTCTTTCCCTTTAATATTCATGCTATGCTTTTGTATGGCTTTAACAGCTTTTTCTTCGGCACGCGAAAAATTTTCGTTTTTAGATTGCCCAGGTAGCATCACTTCTTCCGAAATTTGCATACGCTCTATGGGTAAAACATCCCAGTAATTATCAAAATAAGCATCGTTTAAACTTATTCGTCCTTCTTCTAAAGCATTATAACCATTGTAAAGCGAGTTGAATTCTGCGGTAACTGCGTGAAAATTTCGATTAATAAATTTATCTTTTTTTCGCGAGCAGCTTACTACGAGAATAGTTGCTATTAATAGTGATAATATAGTTTTAAAAGATGTTTTCAATGCTGGTGTTTTTAGTCTAAAATAATAACAAGAAACTCAGGCTATTATTATATAGCGAGGTAAAAATAAGCATCTTTTTGGATTTAAACCTTTTATCTATTAAAATGAATTTGGTTTTATAAAAAAAAATGAGTTTAAATTAAATTTCTAAAAACACCCGATTAACTTGAGTTACATGTACAGCAAATACTCGCGTTAGGGATTGAACGGCGTGTTTGAGCTTCCGACCTTAGGAGGAGCGAGTAGTGAAAGCCCGACCCTTTTGGGTAACGCCCTAAATATTATCGGAAGCAAACCATTGCGCAAAAGAGCTATCGGTTTCTTGTAATTTTAATGAATGTAAACTGATGTGTTTTGGTAAGCGATTCTTGATTTTTTTTGCAAAATCCATAACCATCATTTCACTTGTTGGTTGGTAATCTACCAATAAAACGTTGTGATCGCGAGCTTCAAGTTCTTTTGCTAGCTCTACGTGTGGTGTGTTTTTATTAAAAACGGTAGCATGATCAAAAACATCTACAATTTCTTCTTTTACAATTTTTTTAAGATCGCCAAAATCGATAACCATACCGTATTTTACGTTGGTGCTATCTGAAATAGGTTGTCCAATTACGGTTACAGATAGTTTGTAACTATGGCCGTGTACGTTTTTGCATTTTCCGTCGTAACCATATAAGGCATGACCAGTTTCGAAAGCGAATTTTTTTGTAATACGAATGTTATTGCCCATTATCTTCTTTTTCTACGGTTTACTACGTAAACAACGATTAGTACTATGGCTAATAGCAGAAATAATCCGTTTCCGCTTATAAATGAGAGAATATCCATGGTGTTTGCTTCGTTTTAAATTTTGACCAAAGTTAAGATTTTTGTGACAGCGGAATAAATATTTTTCGAAATTTTATAATTAAAGGAATCCCTCGAGCTATAATCCAAAAGGTTAACGCAATAAAAATGGCATGAAGTTTATAGCCTATCGCATCTAACCAAAATAAAACGGGAAGAAAAACAAGTGATGTGGCGCATAAAAGTACGTTTCTTAAAAATTTCATTTTACCTAAACCTTTAAACATACCATCAAAAATGAAAGCTAAAGCACAAAAGGGTTGCATAATTAATACAAGCCAAAAGCTATTGTAAAATAAAGATAAAACCTCAGCATCTTTAGAAAATAGACGACCTAATGGATAGTAAAAAAGTGCTCCAAATACGGCTAGCATAATACCTACAATTATACCGTAACGAATAAGTTTGTTGCTTAGTTTTAATAGTGTTGCATAAGCCGTTTCTCCATATAATTTACCTGATAGTATATTGCCTGCACTGGCATAACCATCGACAAAAAAGGCGGCAAAAAACCATAAATTGATACAAATAGTATAGGCTGCTATGTGCGCTGGTCCGTAACCTGTGGCAAAACGTGTTGCAAAATATAGGGTTACATTTAATGCTAAGGTGCGCACAAATAGGTTAAGGATCATGATAACCAATTTATCGATTTCTTTATTTAAAGGGAAAGTGGGTATTAACGGAATATCGGTTTTTTTAATGAGGTAAATAGTTGCTAAAACGGCCATGGTAATTTGGGCGATTAAACTACCGTAAGCCGCGCCTTTAATATTCATGGCTGGTATGTAATTTTCTATACCAAACACAAAAGCGTAATCGAGTGCAATATTTAGAAAAGCACCAATAGTGGCTATAATCATGGGGTAAAATGTGTTTTGTAAACCTCGGAAAACACCAAAAACAGCCATGGTGAATAGTGTAAAAGGAAAACCAAAAACACGAATTCTGTAATACTCTACGCTGTAATCTAAAATAATGTTTGTGGCATTATATAGCTTAAAAATAGATCTAGCAAAAGGATAGGTGCCAAATATAATAAGTACACTTAGTAAGGTGATTATAAAAATGGCTTGGGCTGGTAAATTTTTAATTTTATCTAATTTGTTAGAGCCTAAATGTTGCGATACTATGGAGGAAATAGCACTTCTAGTTTGTCCTAAAACCCAAATAAGCATTGAAATAAATGTGCCAACAATACCAACGGCAGCCAAAGATTCTGTGGCGTTACTATCAATATTACCAATAATAGCCGTGTCGGTAATTGATAAAATAGGTTCGGCTATACCTGCAATTAATGCTGGTACGGCTAACTTGTTGATGTGCTTAAAACTAATGTTTGTATTCACAGAGGTATGTTGGTTTTCGTATATTTACCATGCAATTTTGTTTTTGCACTTACACGAATCATTTTTAATGTTTACTTTTGTTGCTTTAAAGCAGCAAATTTAATATATAATATCAGTTTATTATGAAGAATATTTTAGTTCCTGTTGGATCCTCGAAAAATGCACAAAGCCATTTACAGTATGCTGTAGATTTTGCTGAAGCCGTAGGCGCCAAACTTTTTGTAGTACAAGTTTATAATGTGTATACCAAAGCCGGAACTATGATTAGGGTAGACGATGTTATACAACGTGAAAGTAAAGCGTTTTTAGATAACTTGGTATCGCAAATTGATACTAAAAATGTTGAAGTTCTTGTAAAGGTTTTAAAAGGAAAATTAATTAATACTTTAGAGTTAGCCTGTAAAACGGCGGAGGTAGATTTAATTTTAGTTGAACCTAGAACTAACTCTATTAAAGATGAAGTTTATTTAGGAAAAACATCGGGTAAAATTATAAAACAAACCAATATACCGGCACTTATTGTTCCGGAAGGTTATGTGTTTAAACCTGTTACCAATGTTTTATTAGCTATGAAATCGGCTATTATTAAAAAGAAAAGGGCTTTAAATCCATTAAAATCTATAAAAGACACGTTTAATGCAGATGTACATTTGCTATTAGTAAAAACACCACATTACAACGAGGGTGATTTTGATGTTAACGAAGTTCTAGAAGATTTATCGAGTAGTGTTACTAAAAGTGGAAATGCTACAACGTTTCAAGGGGTGTTAGAACATTACCGTTCACACAACCCAGATATGCTTTGTGTTGTGCGCCGTAAGCGTGGTTTCTTTGCTAAAAAATGGGAGAAAAATACCATTCTTAAAAAAGATTTCCATAGTAACTTACCTGTTTTAGTATTACGCGGATTAAAATAATATTTTGGGGATGTAGCTCAGTTGGCTAGAGTGCTTGACTGGCAGTCAAGAGGTCGTCGGTTCGAGCCCGGTCTTCTCCACATTAAAAAGCTTCTCAGAAATGAGGAGCTTTTTTGTTTTTTAAAACTGTTTTACTCCATATATTAAAGGGGTTTTAAGTTTTTGTAAACATCTTTAAATTGGTTAGTAAAACTTGTAGCTTAGCGTTTTGAACTAATAAATATATCGAATCATGAAACTTTATTCAATTGGAATTTGTCTTTTATTTATAATTTTTCAAAGTTGTAATAATACAACTAAAGATAAAACGACGAGTGAAACTGTTAAGGTTATGACTTACAACATCCGTTTAGATGTCGCTTCCGATGGTGAGAACGCTTGGCCAAACCGAAAAACTTTTTTGTGTTCGCAGGTGTTGTTTAATGCACCAGATATTATGGGTATTCAGGAGGCGAAACCAAATCAAATGTTAGATTTAAAGCAGGCATTAAAAAACTATAAAACCATTGGAATTGGACGTTATGGCTTAAATATAGGCGAATTTTCGGCTATATTTTATAATTCAGAAAAAGTAAAAGTTGAAAATGAAAATACTTTTTGGCTTTCTGAAACTCCAGATCAGGTTTCTAAAGGTTGGGATGCAGCACATCCAAGAATTTGCACTTACGGGTTATTTACAAATCGTGAAACTCAGAAACAGTTTTGGGTGTTTAATACCCATTTAGACCATAAAGGGCACGAAGCGCAATTGCAGGGTGTTGCTCTAATTCAGGATAAGATAAAAGCGCTTAACACGAATAATTTGCCTGTTGTTTTAATGGGAGATTTTAATGCCGAACCTAACACTGAGTTAATTACCAAACTTAGCCAAAGTATGGACGATTCTAAAGGCTTAGCAAAAGTAGTTTTTGGCTCTAATGGTACTTTTAGTGGTTTTAAGACTGAAAAACTAGTTACTCGTAGAATTGATTATATTTTTGTTTCTAAAACTAATATTGAAGTTGAAAAATATGGTGTTTTATCGAGTTTGGTGGATTTGAAATACCCTTCGGATCATTTTCCTGTTTTAACCGAATTAATCATTAAATAACTTTCCAAAAGAAGCATGTTTTCAGAATAGTCAATTTAATAAGAAACACTTTGAATCTTGATATAAATTATCATCAAGTTTCAAAGTGTTTTTTTAGGTGAATTTATTGAACGGTAAACTCAAAAACTTGAGATTCCGAAGTATTGTTATTAGTATCTTTAGTAATAACACGCCAAAAATAAGTATTGCCAGAACCCACGGTTACTGAAACATTGTTGCTGCTTGTAGTAGCTTGTGCTTGTGTTGGCGGGTTTACGGTTCCGAAAAGGACTTCATATTCTGTAATATCATTATCAACATCTTCGCCTAACCATACTAAAGATATATTTACTGTTGAAGCCGCTAAGGAAGCCGATAGAGCAGGGCTAACCAATTCCGCTGGAAATGGAGCGTAAGATGATGTTGCTTCGCCTGCATTATAAAATTTCCAAGTATTACTTTGTGCTGTTTCTGTTCCCGAGTTTTTAGAAACCACATACCATGAATATGGCGTGCCTCTTAAAATAGTAACACTTTTTTCTGAAACAGAACTTGTATAATTGGTTGTAGTTTGCGTGTCTAAATTTTTAACGAATAATTGATATGATGTTACATTTTGAGCATCATTCCAGTTAAATAAAATAGTGCTTTCAGTACTTGTTAGGCTAGAACCTTCGGTGCATTCTGAATTTTCTTCAGGGAATGATAAAGTTGCTGCAGTTGGTGTTTTTACTTCATTGTCTGGATCCGGATCAACATCGTCATCGCTATTGCCTCCACAGTTAAAAATGAAAAGACATAAAACGAAACTTCCGAAGATATATTTAAGTGAATTTTTCATTAGTTCTTAATTATTTTAAAACTTTTGTTTGCTGTTTTTGTAACCACTTTTAATAAGTAAACGCCTTTTTCTAATGGAGTTGCATCTATTTTTAGTGTGTTGCTAGTTGTCTCAGTGTTGTAAACACGTTTTCCTAAAATAGAATAGAGTTCTACTATGGCTTTATCGTCGTTTAATTCTCCCAAGTAAACGTTTAATTCGTTGTTTGAAATTGGATTAGGAAACACCGTTAATTCGTCTCCATAAAAAATAGATTCTTCAAATTTACCTTGGCAAATTTTATCGGTTTCTACAGTAATCTTGTTTTCTCCATTCTGTAAAGTAAGTTCAATTTCAGAATTCGAAGTTTCTGTAGTAATACCGTTAAGCGTAATTTTATAAAGAGAACCACCACTCATGTTAAGTGAAACTAATTTCTTGCCATTTGCAGATTTTGATAGTACCGATAAATTTTCTGGCTCCGTTATAGTAATGTTGTAGCATTGCTCGTAATCTGGTTGGTTTTCAACAGTAATACAAACATTATAATGACCAGAAGCTAAATTGTTTTTAATAAAACTACTTGTAAAAGCATCGTCACTATTTAGGTTGTCGCCCGTAATTTTAACGCTATAGTTTAGATTCTTTTCTGCGGAAATATCAATAAAACCATTGTTGCTATTTCTGCAAGTTTCGTTACCAATTTGTAGTTTAAAGTTGTTGGCCGGTAAACTAAATATTTCACAACCGTTAGCATCTACTGTAGCTCCAATTGGAGTGTTGCTACACGTATCATTTGTGTTTAAAACACCATCGCTATCAAGATCTTCTGGAGTAATAAAGGTTTTGTCTCCAAAAATAATAAACTCGCCAGCCTTTAATGTTATCGATGCCGTGGTGCTGGTAACTTCCATAGGCATGTTTCTGTCTAGCAAATTATACCAAGTACCTGTTTGCTGAAAATTAGGCGTAATATTTTGTGCTGTAATACCAAAGTTACCAAGTATGGTAATGTATTTAATATCGTTTTCTGTAGCGCTATCCAGTGTTAAATGGATGGTTTTTAATCCTGAAGATTTGTTAGTGTCAACCTCGAAATTAGTGGTTTTGAATATAGGTTCTTCAAGTTTTAAACGAATTAAATTACGCCAAGTGTCATGAACAGATTTTCGGTTAGCATCATTTAAGTATTCCCAAAGGATAGGTTTGTTGCCAACTCTGCCGTTTTGGTCTATAGAAATATCATACCCCAATTCTCCAAATTGCCAAATCATTTTTGGTCCGGGTACCGTAAAGAAAAATGCGCCAGCGGTTTCTACACGTTTTAAGGCTGTGTTTAAATCTTTAACATTGTAATTAGTGTTGGTTGCTCCAAAATTAAGGTTTCTGTACATCATGCGTTCTTCATCATGACTTTCCATGTAGCTTACGGATGATGTGGCTTGTGCAAATCCTTTTTGTTTATATGATACGTTTCCGAAGTTAGATTTTCCATCAGTGAAAAACCCCATAGCGGCATCGCTATAAGTTCCGTTTAAATTGTTCCAAAGCATGATACCTTTCCCTTCATTTATGCGGTAGTTCCCCCATTCGCTTTCTTCAGTAATACCACCAAGATGCTCAAAAATAATATAGAAATCATCTTTTTTATCCCATTGGTAATCTGCATATTCTTTTAAAACGTCTACACGGTCTTGCTGATAGCTTCCAGTACAACTCTCGTTGTTTTCAGTACAATTTTGAGTAAATCCTTTGGTTAAATCCCATCGGAAACCATCAATTTTATATTCGTCAATCCAAAATTGAGTAACACGCTTTACATAATCACGAGTTGCTGTTTTACTATGGTTAAAATCGTTAAAAACACTATAGGCGTGTTTTGCTGTTTGGTTAAAAAACGGATTATCTGCAGAGGCGGTTCCTCCGTAATTACCGTTATCGGTGTTCCAAAGTCTGTAATATGGGTTCTGTCCAGAAGCATGATTAAAAACAACATCGACAATAATAGCTATACCACGACGGTGACATTCGTCTACCAAAGCTTTAAAAGCATTTTGGGTACCGTAATATTTATCGAGCGCCATGTGAAATGATGGGTTGTAGCCCCAACTTTCGTTACCATCAAATTCATTTAATGGCATTAGTTCTATAGCGTTTATACCTAGGTTTTCTATATAATCTAGTCTGCTTTTTAAAGCATCAAAACTGTGTAGAGCATCAAAGTCGCGAAGTAGTAATTCGTAAATTACTAAATCGGTTTTTTCGGGAGCTGTAAAATTGGTTACTTGCCAATTATAGTCTGCATCACCTGTTCTTAATAAAGTAATGTTGTGGTTTGTTTTTCCTGTTGGATAAGCTGGTAAATCGGGATAAGTTATCGCGTTGATATATTGATCGTTCGATTCTGTTAAAATAACCGGAGAATAGGGATCTGCTATTTTTATAGAAGCATCAACCATATATTGATACATGTGGTTGGTTTGTGGTGTTAACCCTGTTAGTTCTATCCAAAAACGATCTTTACTGCTGTCTTTCTTCATTAAAAAAGCATCATCTATCGTCCAATTATTAAAGTCGCCAATAACATGTACGAATTCTTTTAGCGGCGCATAAAGCACCAAAGTTGCTTTAGTATTATCGGTTTCATTATAATTAATACCATCTAATAACCCATTTGGTAAAGCGACTTCTGTAGTAGCCGGAATTACAATAGCTTCGAATGTTTTAGATTCTGTTTGTGTGCCATCCGTAATTTGTAATTCGAATGTTGTGGTTTCGTTTACCTGGTAATTGTTGGTGTATGTTGTAGTTTGAATAGCTGTATCTACTGGGTTATTGTTGGCCAGAAGTGTAAAGTTGGCGACAGTGCTAGAAGTCGCATTAATAGGAAGCGTTTCGCCAGCATCCAAAATGGTTGTTGTTTTCGTAGGCATGTTTAAAAATAGTTGAAAAGAACCAATATCGAAAAAGAAATCGGAACAACCTGACGCTTTTAATTCTTGATTTCCAGATGCATTTCTAAAAACCATACCCATTTTGGTAGATTCGCTTTGTTGCTCGTTTGTTAAACTATAATAAACGGATGGTGTTATAGTGATGCTCCAAGTGCCATCATTATTGTTTGACATTTCGCCAATGCCATCATCAGCGCCCCAATTCCCTACGGTTTTAATGCCCCAAGCATCGGTGTTGTTACCTATGCCAGAGTGCATGTAGACTTTGCTAGGTGCAGATATACTATTGCAATCTGTTGCTGTGCTGCTGAGGTTTACCGTAATGGTTATTTGGCTTGTAACTTCGAAAGCGCTAGGTGAAATAGTAACTTGCGAGATAGCGGTTAGGCTAAATAACAAGAACGTAAATAGTAACAGTTTTTTCATCTGTTTTGGTGTTTAGTTAAGTTGTAGTGTTGTAAAAGAAGGTTTTAGTTGAAAATATACGAACGTGTCGTTTTTATAATAACTTCTTTTTTAAGAAAAAAAAGGCTGATATAAATCAGCCTCTTTTATAGATTTAATATTTTAGTTTGGTATAATGTTGTAACTACCATCTAAATCGTTGAACCAGAAATCGTAATTGCCTGTTTCTGCGTTAAACGGAATGTTGTCTCCGCCGCCAGATAAATTGGCTTTACCATAAAGTTCACTAGATCCTGAATATCTCCAAACGTCTACCCAATCATCATTTGCTCTAATTAAGATGAAACCTCCATTTGTTAATGTTACACCATTAATGTACCATAAGTGTGGATTGTTAGCGTCCTGAGTAAAATTGGTGTCATTATCACCATCCCAACCGTTTGGTGTAGCATCTCCAATAATAGCCATAGAAGTATATGTTGGTGCTGCAGAAGCATCATAAGCTTCTACTGTAAAGCTACCAGATTCTCCAACTGTAGTGAAATTATACGAGTAGTATCCTGCAGTAGCAACATTAAATGTTCCTGGGTCTGAACCGCTACCAGTATTTACTGCTAGAGCAGTGCCATCATTTGTTCCCCATTGTGGTTGCCATGCGCCTTTAGTTTCTAATAATTTAAAAGCTCCTGCTCCAAAATACCCTACATAAACATAGTTGTTTGGTACATCTTGGTTTCTAAATAATGGTGTGTTATTGTTATCGTTACTCCATCCTGGTGATGTTGCATCTCCAACAACATATAAGTTAGGGAATGCAGAAAGGTAAGGTGTAACAGAAATGGTTAAAGCATCGGAAATTCTAGTTAATTCGCTACCACCAGAATTTGTATTTTTTGCTACAATTCTAATATCCATGTCGCCAGCAACTTCAGGAGTTAAACCAATGCCAATAGCAACTGCGTTTAATTCTGAATGTGTTGATGATACTGTACTTGCGTTAGTTGTTGTTCCAATAGAAACAGGGCTTGCAAAATCAGTTCCTGCTGTAGCGGCTTCAATAGTGTAATTGATGTCGGTGCCTAAAGAAGATTCTAAAACAGCATCTGTCCAATTTACAGTTAAAACCGTGTCGTCTACGGATCCAATAGATAAAACAAAAGCATCGCTAGCTAAAGGGCTAGAAATTACAGGAGCATCGGTTGGATATCTAGTTGCTAGTAATAAAATACTATTAGAAATTTCGATTCCCGCGGAAACTCTAATGTAGACAGGCACATCTCTAAATGTTGTTGCACCGGAATTTGCAATGGCATTGTTGAACTCTGCAACAGTCATTGAGAAATTTTTCGCTTCGGTTGTACCTAGAGCGAACTGCGATGTGAATTCAGCGTCGGCCGCCATTTCAACGGTGTAAGAACTGCTTCCGGTTACCTCGTCTTCCCATGACAATGTAAATGCAGGATTATCTGGCAATGCAAAATTTAAAAACACAGTGCTAATACCTGGTGTGTTTAGAACAAACTCAGCTTCTGGAGCTGTAATTGTTAGGCTTTCTTCTGTTTCGCAAGACGCGAAAAGCATTGTTGACAAAAGCAACAGAAAGCTTATTTTGGTTATATAAAATTTCATATTTTTTCTATTAAAAGGATTAATATTATAAGTTTAAAGGCACAAGAATGTAACGGCCAGTAAGGTCATTAAACCAAACATCGTAATCGTCTTCTACAATTACAGGTATTGATTCGCCACCATCTGTAGCGACTCCAGAAAACCCTGTTGCACCACCCCAAGCAGATCCTGTGTTTGTTACAAACGTAAGGTCTCCAGGTGTTAAATGTAAAGCTGCTGCATACCACATATGTGTGTCTATAGCTAATGCTGTTAAAGCAGTTGTTGTGGTACTTGAGCCTTGAACTTCAATAGTAGAAAAACTTGCTGCTCCTGTAGTGCTGTAAGGTGTTAAAGTGTATTTTTTAGTAGAAAAATCTATGCTGAATTGATAGTAACCAGCTGTTTCTACTCCAAAACGTCCTGGGTCTCCAGATTGTGTTGTTGGATTACCAGCAATATCGCCAGCTGTTGCTGGTACATCGTCACCTTCATTTGGAGTAACACCCCATTGTGGTTGCCATAAACCTCTACTTTCTAATATTTTAAATCGACCTTCGTCAAATCCTCCAGGTGTTGTAAAATATCCTGTGTAATAATAAAGGTTCTGGTTGGCAGCATCTCTAAATAATGGTGGGTTATTCGCGTTGTTATTCCATCCTGCAGATGTACCGTTTCCTACTAAATAGTAATCATCAAATACATAGTTATAATATGGGTATACATCAAATTGTACTGTATTTGATGCTATAGATTCACTGCTTTGTGAACCTAAAGATGCTACAACTCTAGTGTATAAAGTACCCCAAGTAAAAGGATCTAAACCCGCGCTACCTGCAGCGGCATTTATTTCACTAGTAGATAATGTTAGGTTGTTACGGCCTGTAACGGTAGATGCTGTAACTGGAGTTGTAAAAGCATCGTCGTTTGCGAATTGCACAGCATAATTAATAGCTGTTTGCTGTCCGTAATCAGATTCTATCCAGTTTAATGATAAAGCTGGGTTGTTTGTATTGTTTGCATCTAGTTCAATTTGGCTGAAGTTTAAGTCGGCTAAAATTGGTGACGATGGTTCTGAAACAGAATATATATCAGTGGTGTCTTCGCAAGAACTCAGGCATAGTAAAACTAAACCAATAATGCTAAACACTGAAATGTTTTTAAATTTTTTCATGGTCTTAATTTGTTTTTAATTTTAGTACCCTGTGTTTTGAGTAAGGTTAGGGTTTGCTGCAATACTTCCGGTTGGAATTGGATAGACATTAAAGTGCGATGGTAAAGAGATGCCATTGCTTCCATTACCTTTCCATGCCCAGTTGTAGTTTCCTCCAGTAAATTTATTGTAACGAATTAAATCTTGTCTTCGGTGTGCTTCCCAGTGTAATTCACGAGCGCGTTCATCTAAAATAAAATCTAAAGTTAAACCTCCAGAAGAAATAGTATTTGGGTTGTGTGCTCTAGCTCTTAAAGCATTTACATAACCAACAGCATCGGTAATAGTACCGCCACCGCCTCTTAAATGTGCTTCGGCATACATTAAGTATACATCGGCTAATCTAAATAAAGGGAAATCGGTGTCAACAAAGGTTTGATCGGCACCAGCGCTTCCTGTTGAGGTTGCGTTTGAGTATTTTTCAATAATGTATCCCGTATCTTTATCAGAGATTTCAATAATATCAATTGGTCTATCTGCAGAGATAATAGTATTTCTATCATCGTCAGCAAAAGAAGCATCAAATAGATTAGCTAATTGTTTTCTAATTCTAAGTGCGCCACCCCAGCCTGGTTTACTAACACCAAGTTCTAGTCCGTTTTCTTCTAAACTTCCAACTTGACCATTAATCATAACCGTTGTTGGTCCGTAGTTTTGCGTTGTTGTACCATCTGAAACTATTGGGAAAATAATTTCGTTTACCGCAGAGTTTGTGTTGTTATCTGCCATAAAATTGTGTAAATAATTAGGTGCTAATGTGTAACCACCGTCCATTATTTTTTCGCAATAGGTTAAACATTCAGTATAATGGTTTTCACCAATATATACTTCAGCATTTAAATACATTTTAGCTAAAACCATGTAAGCAACCGATTTATCGGCACGGCCATATTCATTTTGTCTAGAATCTATTAAATCGGTATCGATTGCTATTAATTCCGATTCAATAAAATCGAATAATTGACCTCTTTCATATACAGGAGGAAACGAGTTAAGATCATCATTTTCTGTAACGAAATTTGCTTTTCCAAAAATATCCATCATGTAGTAATAAGCCATGGCACGCATTAAGCGAGCTTCAGCTCTATAAGCTACAATGTCGGTTCTTGTAGTTGTCGATACGTTTCTTGCATCTAGTTTATCATCTGTAGTTTCTCTTAAAAAATTGTTTGCTAAAGCAATAGAAAGGTGTGCTCTACTAAACATACCAAGTAATAATGGGTTTTGAGCTGTCCATGTATTTCTTTGAATTTCTCTAGCTCCAGGATCATTCTCGTAAGACCAAATCATTTGATCTGCCGATAATGTTTGTACATATAAAAGTACACGTCCAAATTGGCTAGTTCCAGCATCAATGTTTTTAAGGTTTGAATTCCCTGCGCCATCGGTTCCTGTAAGTGCTAAGTTGGCATAAATACCTGCTAGCACTTGTTTGTAAGCTGCTTCGTTAGTAAAAAGCTCTTCGCTTAATACCGTTTGATCGTCATTAGGTACAATATCTAAATCATCGGTACACGAGGTTAGTGTAGCGAATAAAAGTAGAGCGGTCCCAATGGTATTTTGTATTTTAAATCTTGGTTTCATAGTTGTATTTTTTAAAATTTAAAATTAGCTCCTGCCAAAATAGTTCTTGGCCTTGGGTATATATTATTGTCTATGCCTTGGTCTGTACCAACCGATACTTCTGGATCTAATCCGCTATAATTTGTAATAGTGAATACGTTTTGAATTCCGGCCCATAAACGAATACTTTTTAATTTTTTAGAAACATTAGGAAAAGTATAACCTAAAGTAATGTTGTCCATTTTTAAGAATGAAGCGTCTTCTACATAAATATCAGAAATGATAACATCTGCAGTACGTTGAAAGTTATTATCTAAAACCGATGTTGGTAGGTTGCCTAACACCGCATTATCTTGAAGTAATTGGTATTGTGATCGCGATGAGTTTACGTTGTTATAAACGTAGTTTCCTAAATTAGCTCTCATATTGAAAGAGAAATCGAAATTTTTATAATTCACGTTAGATTGAAAACCTAAAATAGCATCTGCACCTGGGTTTTCTTTTAAGTAACGGTCATCTTCATTAATTACGTTATCACCATTTAAATCTACATAAGCACCTTCAATTGGGTTTCCAGATGTGTCGTAAAGTTGTTTGTAAACATTAAATGAGTTAGGCGAAAATCCTTCGCTTAATATTTGAATGTTGTTACCTGTACCACCAGAAATACCACCGGTTTTTACATCCTGACCTTGGGCAAGTTCTTTAATTTCTCTGTCTAAAAATGTTGCATTAAAATTGAAGTCTATAGTGAAGTCTTCTTGTTTAACCACATCGGCATTAACCGAGAATTCTATACCACGAGTTTGTAATTCGCCAATATTTTGGATAATGTTGTTTGAAAAGTTTGTACCATCGGCAACAGCAGCAGAGAATAATAAATCGGTAGAGTTTTTCTGGAAGAAGTTTAACGAACCAGAAACACGGTTGTCAAAAACGCCATAATCAATACCAAATTCTATAGTTGCTGTTTCTTCCCATTTAATATCTGGGTTTATTTCTGAAGCAATAAGCGATTGGATCACTTGGTTCCCAAACTGGTATTGAGAGTTAGCATCGCCGCCTCTATACCTGTTTAAGAAAATATCTTTTTCGCTAATAGATTGTTGACCCGTAATACCATATCCTGCTCTTAATTTTAAGTTTGAAATGGTTTTAGAATCTTTCAAAAAATCTTCATCACTAATATTCCAAGCTAAAGCAGCAGCAGGGAAGTTACCCCAACGATTTTCTTCGCTAAAACGAGATGTTCCATCGCGTCTGTAAGTTAGTGTTACTAAGTATTTTTCCAAAAATGTTAAGTTTGCTCTACCAAAAAAGCCAATTAAAACCACATCTGGATCTGCGTAAGTGTTAGCAAAAGTTTGTGGGTCTCTTAAGTTACCTGTATCGTTTCCGTTAAAGGTAAATTTTTGATAAGAGTAACCTGCCATTAATTCCGTACGGAAGTTTTCAAATTCTTTCTTATAGTTTAAGTAACCATCTAATAATTTGTTGGTTCTGTTTTCAAAACGACGTAAAGTATTTCCTTTTACAGGGTCGTTTGTTGGTACATTGTACGATGTAGATTGAATTTCTTTTGCCTTAGTTTCATCGTAACCAATATTTATTACCGCTCTTAAGTCTGGTAAAAAATGGAATTTATAATCAAAGTTTAAATTACCATAAACTCTATTAGAATCTCCCAAGTTATTAGTTTGAAGTAATGATGCTACTGGGTTTGTAGTTCCGTTTAAAACCGTTGTACCGTTGCGGTGCTGGTAATAACCATCAAAAGGAGATGTTGCGTCGTAAACCGGTTGTGTAGGGTCGTAAGATAATGCAGCGCCTATTTGACCAGAATCTGCAAAACGGTTATCTTCAAAACTCATGTTTGCATTTAAATTAATTTTTAAATGATCTTTAAACAGTGAAGGGTTTAAAGCTAAGCCTAAGTTTCTACGTTCAAATTCCGAAGTCATTAAAGCGCCTTCTTGGTTGGTTAATCCAAAAGAGAAACGTGTTGGAATGGCTTGAAATAAAGAGCCTTGCATAGAGATGTTGTGTTGAGATGATACGGTGTTTCTAAAAATTTCATCTTGCCAATCTGTGCTTGTTGCTCCCAATAAACTTTCGTCTAAAGTGGTTCCGTTAAGGGGTTGCGATGCAATAAGGTTTCTGTATTCATCTCCAGAAAACACATCAATACGGTTAGCGATTTCACCAAAACTGTATTGCGTATCATAGGTAGCGCTAAATGAAGATTTACCTTTTTTAGTTACAATAATAATAACCCCGTTTGATGCTCTAGAGCCATAAATTGCGGTTGCCGAAGCATCTTTCAATACAGAGAAAGAGTCAATATCATTTGGGTTAATACTAGCTAAAACTCCACGAGATCCTTTTACACTATTGTTATCTATAGGTAAACCATCGATAATAATAAGTGGATCGTTAGATCCGTTTATAGACGAGCCTCCACGAATTCTAATTTGAGAGCCAGAACCTGGAGCGCCACTTGTAGTAACGCTTACACCCGATACACGGCCGCTTAATAAGTTTTCTGGAGTTACAATGTTTCCTCGTGTAAAGTCTTCTGAAGTTATTGCTTCTACTGAGCCTGTGGCATCTTTTTTGGTTGTAGAACCGTACCCAATAACGACTATTTCGTTAAGTAGTGCAGCATCTTCATTAAGTTGAATATTTAATGGGGCTTGTCCCGAATAGGTTATTTCTTGTGATTGGAAGCCTACGTAAGTAACAACAAAAATGTCGCCGTTTTTGGCTTCAAGTTGAAAATTACCGTCAAAATCTGTTGCTGTTCCTGTTGCAGTGCCTTTAATTACGACATTTACTCCGGGAAGCGGAATAGAAGTTGCTTTTTCTGTTACTGTCCCTTTTACTCTATTTTGCGCGAATATTAATGTAGGTGCAAATAGCAAAAAGAACAACAATCTTTTAATAGTTGTCTTCATACAAATTAGTTTAAATAATGTCTAAATTAGTTGTTTATACTTTCACTTCTCGTGTTAAAATTATGTAAAAGAAATTGTTAAACAGTGATTGTGAGTTACGAAATTCTTAACGAAAACGTTTTCGTGTTGATAAGTTTTCATTATTTAAGCCTTAAATTATCAATTTCACATAATTGAGTCGTGTTAAATTATGCCGTAACTTTATGGTGTTAAGTATATTTTTTGTTAATTTACTTCAATGAAAAGAAAAATAACCCTTAAGCAAATTGCCCGCGAATTAGAGGTCTCCATATCTACGGTGTCCAAAGCTTTAAGCGGAAGCAAAGAGATTAGTGAAGATACCACTCAAAAAATACAAGCATTTGCTAAACTTTATAACTACCGGCCCAACAATATTGCACTGAGTTTAAAAAATAGAAAAACAAAAACCATAGGAATTTTAATACCTGAGATTGTTCATCATTTTTTCTCAACCGTTATTTTTGGTATTGAGCGTGTGGCTAATAAACGTGGCTATAATGTAATTGTAGGACTATCTAACGAGTCGTTTACCAAAGAAATTATAAATATGGAAATGCTTGCCAATGGTAGTATTGATGGGTTTATTCTTTCTATTTCTAAAGAAACATTACTTAAACAAGATTATCATCATTTTCATGCAACCATTAACCAAGGCATGCCCATTGTTATGTTCGATAGGGTGGTGAGTGAAGTAGATTGCGATAAGGTTATTGTTGATGATTTTAACGGTGCAGTAAAAGCGGTAAACATGCTTATTAATAAAGGTTGCGAGAATATAGCGCTTTTAACAACCATGGATTATGTAAGTGTTGGCCGACTTAGAACACAAGGGTATTTAGAGGCTTTGGAGCGTAATAATATTGAGCCGAATTCCGATTTAATTTTAAAAATTAACGATAGTTTGAATTCTGCAGATCATCTGGAGTTTTTAGAGAATGAAATTAATAAGTTTTTCGAATTGAACCCTAATATTGATGGTGTTTTTGCGGTAAACGAACTGTATGCTATTACAGCCATGAAGGTGGCAAAAAAAATAGGATTGAAAATCCCGGAAGATATTCAGGTTATTGGTTTTACCGATGGAGTACTTTCTAAACACGCCACACCAACCTTAACAACAGTGAGCCAACATGGACAAAGAATAGGGGAGCAAGCCGCTAATTTACTGATAGATAGATTAGAATCTGAAGATGTAGAACCAGACTCGTTTATTGTAAATAGTAACCCGAAATCGGACTTTATAAAACTAGTAATTGAGACCGAAATAATTGAAAGAGAATCTACTAAATAATTTTTTTTCTTTGAAAATTTAAAATCTTTCATATCTTTACACCGAAATCAAAACTTATATTTTCACTTCTCACTTAAGTTTTGATAAGTTATATCGATATCCTTTTTTTATTGAAATTGGTATAAAACCGCTTATCAAATAGTATTAACTTTAATATACTATTTAATGGAAAAGCGTAAATTAAGTTTCTGGCAAATTTGGAACATGAGTTTCGGATTTCTAGGGATACAATTTGGATTTGCACTTCAGGGAGGCTTTATGTCTCGAATTTTTCAAACATTAGGCGCCAGTCATGATGACATTCCGTTGTTATGGATTGCTGCACCTTTAACAGGTTTACTTGTACAACCAATTATTGGTTATATGAGTGACAGAACGTGGCATTCGAAATTAGGCCGCCGACGCCCTTACTTTTTAGTAGGTGCTGTGTTAAGCTCTATTGCTTTGTTTTTTGTGCCACATTCTTCTGCACTATGGATGGCTGCCGGATTTTTATGGATTTTAGATGCTTCCATTAATATTTCAATGGAACCCTTTCGTGCTTTAGTAGCCGATAAATTACCGGAATCTCAACGATCTTATGGTTTTGTAGTACAAACGCTTGTTATAGGTATTGGTACTTGGGTAGCTAGTAATTTACCTTGGATGGTTTCTCAGTTAGGAGTTTCCGATGCTGCGCCACAAGGTGTTGTGCCTATGTCGGTGAAAGTTGCTTTTGCTATTGGTGCTATTATCTTTTTGTTGAGTGTTTTGTATACCATTTTTACAACTTCAGAATATCCTCCTGAAGACATGGAAGCCTTTGAAAAAGAGAAGCAAAAGAAAAACCGGTTTATTCCAGACATTGTAAACAATATTGGTAACATGCCATTAACTATGAAGAAGTTGGGTGTTATCCAGTTTTTTTCTTGGTTTGCGTTTTTTACCATGTGGAGTATGGCAAACCCGGCATTAACCGAGCATATTTTTAATGCACCTGCTCCTATTGAAGCGAGTTATGATATGAGTGTTCTTGCTCAAGAAGAAGCTTTTAATGTCGCAAACACAACATTTCAAAAAGCATCGAATTTAGTAGGTTCCGCCATGGGGATTTACGGATTAACTTCTATGGTTTTTGCTTTGCTTTTAACGTTTTACACATCAAAAAGAAATATTAACCGAAAGTACGTGCACATGGGGTCTCTTATCTTGGGAGGTCTCGGTTTTATTGGTATGTATTATATTTCGAGTCCCGAAAATTTAAAGTATTGTTTCGCTTTAGTAGGTATTGCTTGGGGTAGTATTCTCTCCATGCCTTATGCTATGCTGTCTAGTTCGGTAGATCCAAAAAAAATGGGAGTGTTCATGGGGATTTTCAATATGTTTATTGTTATCCCACAAATAATTGCAGCTCTTGGAGGCATCAATTATGTGTCGAGTTTAATTGGCGATCAAGCCATAAATGCCATGCTTGTGGCAGGAGGAAGTTTAATAATTGCAGGCTTATGTAATTTTCTAATTACAAACAAATCGGCCATTTCATATCAATCTTAAATATAAAAATGAATACAGTAGGAGTAATATTCGATTTAGACGGTGTTATTGTAGATACCGCGAAATATCACTATTTAGCATGGAAAAGCCTTGCCGATAGTTTGGGTTTTGAGTTTACAGAAGCAAATAATGAACTGCTAAAAGGGGTGAGCCGCGTACGTTCTTTAGAAATTTTATTAGGACTAGGAAACGTTACGCTTTCCGAAGAAAAAAAACAAGAAGTTTTATTAAGTAAGAATGAGCATTATCTCAAGTATATCCATAAAATGGGTGCTGATGAAATTTTACCAGGTGCCGAAAAATTATTGGATAGTTTAGATGAACTAGGTGTTAAATACGTGCTAGGTTCTGCAAGTAAAAATGCACCATTAATTTTAAAACAAGTGGGCTTGTTTGATCGCTTTAAAGGTATTGTTGATGGAAATAGTGTTTCTAAAGCCAAACCAGATCCTGAAGTATTTTTAATTGGAGCCGAAAAACTAAACCTAAAGCCAGAGCAATGTATTGTTTTTGAAGATGCCATTGCAGGAGTAGAGGCAGCAAATAGAGCGCACATGGTGTCTGTTGGTATTGGTGATAAAGACACGTTAAGTGAGGCCGATTATAACTTTAATGATCTTACGGAAATCCCTGCGGATTTTATTGAAAGTATAAGCAGTAAGTAGTAAAATATAATTTAGAAAGAAGACAAAACAGAAAGGTGATACATAGCAGTTAAGCCTTTCTCTCAAAATATAAAACAGATGAATCAAGATTATATAAAACCAGATAATTGGTCCGTTATAGAAGAAGGTTTCAATGCCGAGCGCGTAAAATCTTCAGAAAGTTTATTCAGCATTGGCAACGGTGCTATGGGGCAACGTGCTAATTTTGAAGAGCAATATTCTGGACCAACGTTTCAGGGAAGTTATATTGCTGGCGTGTATTATCCAGATAAAACCCGTGTGGGCTGGTGGAAAAATGGATACCCCGAATATTTCGCAAAAGTATTAAACGCACCAAACTGGATTGGTATTAATGTTTCTGTAAATGGAGAACAATTGGATTTACATACTTGTAAAGCTGTTGATAATTTCAGGAGAGAGCTTAACATGAAAGCCGGTTGGTTATCGCGTAGTTTTACAGCAACACTACAAAATAATGTGGTGATTGAGGTGGAAGCCAAACGTTTTTTAAGTTTGGAATTAGACGAAGTTGGAGCTATTGAATATAGTGTAAAACCAATAAGTGCAGATGCAGAAGTGGTGTTTCAACCTTATTTAGATTCTGGAATTACAAATGAAGATACCAACTGGGATGATAAATTTTGGGATACTTTAAAGATTTGTAATGAAAACAATCAGGCTTTTATCGAGGCTAAAACGATGAAAACCGAATTTCATACCTGTACTTTTATGGAATCGGAGGTTTTTGTCAATGGAACTGCTTTAACTGTAAAACCAATAATTGAAAGTGATTCTAATAGTATTTCTTTTAGTTATTCTAATCAAGTTAAACAAGGCGAAACTTACACTATCAATAAGTTTGGAGGTTATGTTGTAGATACTAATCACGATAAAAATGAACTTATTTCTGCTGCAAAAAGCGTATTGAATTTAGCAACAGAAAAAGGGTTTGATGTTTTGTTAGACGAACAAAAACAAGCATGGGAGCGTATTTGGAGCATGTCTGATATTTCAATTTCTGGAGATGTAAAAGCGCAGCAAGGTATTCGTTTTAATATTTTTCAACTAAATCAAACTTACTTAGGTAAAGATTCTAGATTAAATATTGGGCCAAAAGGTTTTACTGGCGAAAAATATGGTGGAAGCACGTATTGGGATACCGAAGCGTATTGCATTCCGTTTTATATGGCTACCAAAGATCAAAACGTGGCGAGAAGCTTGTTAGAATACCGTTATAACCATTTGGAAAAAGCGATTGAAAACGCCGAAAAATTAGGTTTTACAAACGGTGCAGCTTTATACCCAATGGTAACCATGAATGGCGAAGAATGCCATAATGAATGGGAAATTACTTTTGAAGAAATACATAGAAATGGTGCCATAGCATTTGCTATTTTTAATTACCATCGTTACACGGGCGATTATAGCTATATCCCAGAAAAAGGTTTAGAAGTTTTAATTGGAATTGCTCGTTTTTGGCAGCAACGCGCTACGTTTTCTTCAGCTAAAGACAAATATGTTATTTTAGGAGTAACAGGTCCGAATGAGTACGAAAACAACGTAAATAATAACTTTTATACCAATTATTTAGCACAATGGTGTATTAATTATGCTTTAGAAAATATCTCAAAAATTGAAAGTGAATACCCTTTAGATTTTGCTAGAGTAATGAATAAAGTAAAACTAGAAGAAGCGGAATTAAATAAATGGAAAGCGGTTGCTGAAAATATGTATTTTCCTTTTTCAGAAGAAAAACAAATATACTTACAGCAAGATGGTTTTCTAGATAAAGAATTAATTACTGTAGATCACTTGGAGAAAGCACAACGACCAATAAATCAAAAATGGAGTTGGGATCGTATTCTGCGTTCACCATACATTAAGCAAGCTGATACTTTACAAGGTTTTTACTTTTTTGAAGATCAGTTTTCTAACGACGAGTTGGAGCGTCATTTCGATTTTTACGAACCTTTTACAGTTCACGAAAGTTCATTATCACCTTGTGTACACAGTATTCAAGCCGCAAAGTTAGATCGTATGGAGCAGGCGTACACGTTTTATTTAAGAACGTCTCGCTTGGATTTAGATGATTATAATAATGAAGTTCACGAAGGTTTACATATTACATCTATGGCTGGTACATGGATGAGTATTGTAGAAGGTTTTGGCGGTATGCGTGTTAAAGATGATATGCTTTCTTTCACTCCAAAAATCCCTAAGGAATGGGATGAATATTCATTTAAAGTGAATTTTAGACACCATATTTTAAAAGTGAATGTAAATCAATCGGGTGCTAAATTCGAATTAGAAGGCGATTCAGATTTACAAATTTTAGTAAATAATTCAGCGGTAACCATTTCTCGAAATAGTTTGTTAACAGTTTAATTGAATAAAGAAATTATGAAGTTATTTATATTGATATATGCTGTTTTGTTTTCAGTAATAGAAGGGAATTCTCAAGAACTTAAATCGCCTAATGGAGATTTAGTGATGCAGTTTTCTTTAGAATTAAATGGTGTACCAACTTATAAGTTAGCATACAAAAATAAAGCAGTAATAAAGCCAAGCCACTTAGGATTGGAGTTAAAAAATGATGAAAAATCGTTATTAAATAGCTTCGAAATTTCGAGTACAGAAACAGTAACTTTCGATGAGACTTGGCAGCCTGTTTGGGGAGAAACCAAAGATATTCGCAATCATTATAACGAATTGGCGGTAGAATTAACTCAAAGTGAAACGGAGCGTAAAATAATTATTCGTTTTAGGTTGTTTAATGATGGTTTAGGCTTTCGTTACGAGTTTCCTTCGCAAGAAAATCTGGTTTATTTTGTAATAAAAGAAGAGCGAACTCAATTTGCTATGGCTGGCGATCATAAAGCCTTTTGGATTCCTGGAGATTACGATTCTCAAGAATATGATTTTACGGAATCTAGATTATCAGAAATTAGAGGTTTGTTTGATACGGCTTTAACTGATAATGCCTCGCAAGAACAGTATTCTAAAACAGGAGTACAAACGTCTTTAATGATGAAAACAGCCGATGGTTTGTATATTAATTTACACGAAGCTGCGCTTGTTAATTATTCTTGTATGAATCTTAATCTAGATGATGAAAACATTATTTTCGAGTCTTGGTTAACACCCGATGCTAATGGTGATAAAGGTTATATGCAGGCGCCATGCACTTCACCCTGGAGAACCGTTATGGTTAGTGATGATGCTCGCGATATACTAGCATCTAATATCACTTTAAATTTAAATGAACCTTGCGCCATTGAAGATACATCTTGGATTAAGCCAGTAAAATATATTGGCGTTTGGTGGGAAATGATTACCGGAAAAAGTTCTTGGCAATACACCGATGAATTACCAAGTGTAGAGCTCGGAATTACAGATTATACTCAGGTTAAACCAAATAAAACGCATGGAGCAAACAACACCAAAGTAAAACGATATATAGATTTTGCTTCGGAACATGGTTTTGATGGTGTTTTAGTTGAAGGTTGGAATGAAGGTTGGGAAGATTGGTTTGGGAAATCGAAAGATTATGTCTTCGATTTTGTAACACCATATCCAGATTTTGATGTAGAGGCTATACATAGTTATGCGAAATCTAAAGGGGTTAAAATGATAATGCATCATGAAACTTCTGGCTCGGCACGAAATTACGAACGTCATCTTGATCAGGCTTATCAATTTATGAAAGATAATGGTTACGATGCCGTTAAAAGTGGTTATGTTGGTGATATGTTACCAAGAGGAGAGCACCATTACGGACAATGGACGGTAAATCATTTTCAATATTGTGTAGAAAAAGCGGCAGATTATGAAATTATGGTTAACGCTCATGAAGCTGTAAGACCAACTGGAATTAGTAGAACTTATCCTAATTTAATAGGAAACGAGTCTGCACGTGGAACCGAGTTTCAGGCCTTTGGCGGCTCTAAACCAAACCATGTTACGGTATTACCGTTTACACGTTTAATTGGTGGTCCTATGGATTATACGCCTGGTATTTTTGAAATGGATATTAGTAAGCTTAACCCTGATAATAAGTCGCATGTAAATAGCACTATTGCTAATCAATTAGCGCTTTATGTTACGATGTATTCACCGTTGCAAATGGCGGCAGATTTACCGGAACATTACGAGCAATTTATGGATGCTTTTCAGTTTATAAAAGATGTCGCTTTAGATTGGGATGAAAGTGCGTATTTAGAAGCCGAACCAGGTTATTATGTTACTATTGCTCGAAAAGAAAAAGGAACAAACAATTGGTTTGTTGGTAATGTAAATGGTAACGAATCTAGAGTTTCAACCATTAAATTCGATTTCTTAGAAAAAGGAAAAAAGTATAAAGCTATTATTTATGCCGATGCTAAAGATGCGCACTACAAAACCAATCCGCAGGCATATAAAATAACTACAAAAACAGTAACAAGTAAGTCGAAATTATCGCAGTTATCTGTTCCTGGTGGTGGTTACGCTATTAGTATTATGGAAATTAAATAATTTGAAAATACATGTTATTATGAATTGTCTAAATATTAATAAATGCTGTTTTGCACTTTTAGTGGTTTCTTTTTTTGTTTTAAATACATCGTGTAAACAAAATAGTGAGGCTTCTGTTTTAAAAGTAGATGAGGTGTTTAGTATTGAAATTAAAAACGATATTGAACGGATTGAACCAATGCATTGGTGGGTAGGTTTTAAAAATACCGAATTGCAATTGTTAGTTAAACATCCAAATATTTCGGCTGCTACTCCAAAAATTTCATATAAAGGAGTTTCAGTAAAAAAAGTAAATAAAGCCGATAGTCCAAACTATCTTTTTATCGATTTAGAGATTTCAAAAGAAACCAAAGCAGGACAATTTAATATTGTTTTTAAGTTTAAAGATGGGAATATATTAACCCAAACTTATCAATTAAAAACTCGTGAAACTCCAGCGGAAGATTTTGTTGGTTTTGATAGTAGCGATGCGGTTTATTTAATAACGCCAGATCGTTTTGTAAATGGCGATACGAGCAATGATATTGATGAAACGCTAAGTGAGAAAACAATTAATAGAGAAGATAATTATGCGCGCCACGGTGGCGATATAAAAGGCATAACGCAGCGTTTAGATTACATAACCGATATGGGTTTTACGGCCATTTGGCCTTGTCCGTTACTTACTAATAATATGGCAAACTCGTCGTATCACGGTTATGCAATGACCGATTTTTATCAAATAGATCCGCGATTTGGGACCTTAGACGATTATCGAGAATTGGCTGATAAAAGTAGAGCGCGTGGTATAAAGTTGATAATGGACCAAGTTGCTAATCACTGCGGAAGCGCGCATTGGTGGATGAAAGATTTACCTTTTAAAGATTGGCTTAACTATCAAGAAAATTTTGAAAATGGAGGCAAATTAAAAACATCTAATCATAGACGTACTAGTAATCAAGATATATACGCTTCTAAAATTGATAAAGAAGAAATGGCGAATGGTTGGTTTGTGTCGGCTATGCCAGATCTTAATCAGCGTAATCTATTTATGGCAAAATACATTATTCAAAATAGTATTTGGTGGGTGGAAACAGTTGGTTTGGGCGGGATTCGTCAAGATACTTATCCGTATCCAGACAAGGCGTTTATGAGTCAATGGACTGGAAGTATTATGACGGAATATCCTAATTTTTCAATAGTTGGCGAAGAGTGGAGTACAAACCCATTACTTATTGGTTATTGGCAAGATGGTGCTAATAATCGTGATGGATACGATTCTAATTTAAAATCACCAATGGATTTTGCTATGCAGAGTTCTATTGTGAAGGCTTTAAATGAAGAAGAAACCTGGGATGAAGGTTTAATAAAAATGTATGAAGGTTTGGCGAACGATTTCTATTATGCGTCACCTAAAGATTTAATGGTGTTTCCAGATAATCATGATATGAGCCGCATTTTTACACAGCTTAAAGGCGATATTCCAAACACAAAAATAGCACTGAGTTATATTTTAACCATGCCTAGAATTCCGCAAATTTATTACGGTACCGAGATTTTAATGAATGATTTCCAAAAGCCTGGCGATCATGGTTTAATCCGTACCGATTTTCCTGGTGGTTGGCAAAACGATACCGTGAATGCCTTTACAGGAATAGGCCTAAGTAACGAGCAAAAGGATATGCAATTGTATTTAAAAAAGTTGCTTAATTTCAGGAAAGGCAGTGAAGCAATTCATAACGGAGAAACGTTGCATTTTGCACCTTTTAAAGGAACTTATGTTTTGTTTAGAACGCTTAATGATGAGGTTGTTGTGCATATTATAAATAAAAACAACACACCAATAACATTAGATTTAACTCGCTATGCGGAAGTGGACTTAAAAGGAAAAACCTTAAAAAACATTATCACTAACGAAACATTTGTTTGGGGAGATCGTATAATTTTAAAAGAAACAGGAAGTTTTGTTTATACTACAAAATTATAATTTAAAAAACATTTAAAATGAAGTTTAGCATTATTATAATTTCGGTTTTACTATTTATTTCCTGTAAAGAAATGGCAAAACCCGATGGTTTTGTTAAAGAAGAACTAATTACTAAACCTATGATTAGAACCTTAGAAAATGCACAGTTGGCTGGTGGCACATTGCTTAGAATGGATAGCTTGGCTTCAAAATATATTACACCACGACCTGTAGATGTTTGGTTGCCCGAAAACTATTCAGAAGATAAAAAATACGCTGTGCTTTACATGCACGATGGTCAAAATTTATTCGATTCTACAACCACATGGAACCAACAAGAATGGAAAGTAGATGAGTGGGGGTTAAAATTAGTAGAGGAAGATATTATCAAAGATTTTATAGTTGTTGGGATTCATAATATTCCAGAAATTCGTTGGCAAGATTTGTTTCCTGAAAAAGCAATCAATTATTTATCAGAAGCAGATAAGAAAGCGATTATAAGCGAAGCTGAATCTCGAGATTTTAGTTTAAAATTTAAAGGTGATAATTATTTAAAATTTTTAGTTGAAGAATTAAAGCCGTTAATCGATTCTCAATTTTCAGTATATACAAACCAAGAGAATACAGTGGTTTCAGGCTCGAGTATGGGAGGTCTTATGAGTATGTATGCGTTGTGTGAGTATCCTGATATTTTTGGTGGGGCAGCTTGTTTGTCTACCCATTGGGAAGGTGCTGAGCCAAAAGAAAACAACCCTATAGCCCAAGCTATTTTAGATTACATGGAAGTGAATTTGCCTAATCCGGAATCTCACCGAATATATTTCGATTATGGAACAGAAACATTAGATGCCTATTACCCTAAATTTACACCCGAAATAAATAGAATTTTAAAAGCCCGTGGTTATACTAGTGATAATTCGGCGAATTTAGAATTTAAAGGAGCAGATCATTCAGAAAACTCATGGAATAAACGTTTAGATATTCCTTTAACTTTTTTATTGAAAAAATAACATTAGAAAATCTTGTGTAATAGTTCGTTTTATTCAAAAAAAAACATTGAAATGAAAGCCATAAAACATATCATATTTGTACTTTTATTACTCGTAATGAGTTGTAAAAATGAAGAGAAAATGGATGTTGAGACCATGGAGCGACAAGAAATTGTAACGAGTGGAAAACAAGTGGTTTATCAAGTGTTTACGCGTTTGTTTGGTAATACAAATACAAATAATAAGCCTTGGGGAACTATTGAAGAAAATGGAGTTGGTAAGTTTAACGATTTTACGGATAAAGCTTTATCTGAAATTAAAAAGTTGGGTGTTACTCACATTTGGTATACAGGTGTGCCACATCATGATGTAATTACCGATTATACTGAATATGGTATTTCTAACGACGATCCCGATGTTGTAAAAGGGAGAGCCGGTTCGCCATACGCTGTTAAGGATTATTATAATGTTAATCCAGATTTAGCTGTAAATGTAGAAAATAGATTAGAGGAATTTGAGGCGTTAATTAAGCGCACGCACGCTGCAGGTTTAAAGGTAATTATTGATATAGTACCTAACCATGTCGCTAGAAATTATAAGAGTATTTCTAAGCCAGAAGGTGTGCAAGATTTTGGAGAAACCGATAATAAAACAGTAATTTACGATGTAAATAACAATTTTTATTATAACCCAAAGGAAAACTTTGAGGTTCCTAATTGGGAACATCATTATGTGCCTTTAGGTGGCCGCAGTACGGAATTGGTCGATGGTGCGTTTTTAGAGTTTCCTGCAAAATGGACTGGGAACGGAACGAGTGCATCCAGACCAAATATGAATGATTGGTACGAGACTGTAAAAGTTAATTATGGTATTTCGCCAGAAGGCGTAAAAGGTTTTGATGAATTGCCTAATGGTTTCGAGAATGAAACATACAGAAAACACTTTGAGTTTTGGCAAGATAAAACGGTGCCAAACTCGTGGGTGAAATTTAGAGATATTGCCTTATATTGGTTAGGTTTCGGAGTCGATGGATTCCGTTATGATATGGCCGAAATGGTACCTGTGGAATTTTGGAGTTTTATGAATTCGTCTATAAAAATGAAAAAGCCTGAGGCATTTCTATTGGCTGAGGTTTATAACCCGAGTTTATATCGCGATTATATTAAAAAAGGAAAAATGGATTATCTGTATGATAAAGTACAGTTCTATGATACCTTAAAACATGTAGTGCAAGGGTATGGCAAAACGGATCATATTCCACCTATTTTAGACAATTTAAAAGATATTGAGCATCATATGCTTCACTTTTTAGAGAATCATGATGAGCAACGTTTGGCGAGTCCGGATTTTGCTGGTAATGCTGAAAAGGGACGACCTGCAATGGTGATTTCTGCAACATCAACTACAGCGCCAACCATGATTTACTTTGGACAAGAAGTAGGTGAAGATGGTTCTGAACACCCGGGCTTTGGTGATCCTACCCGAACATCTATTTTTGATTATGTTGGCGTACCTGCGCATCAACGTTGGGTAAATAACAAGCAATTTGATGGCGGACAGTTAACAGATTCCGAAAGGGAATTAAGAGATTTTTATAAACGTCTTTTAAATTTTACAACACATAGTCCGGCGTTAATGGGGAATTATGGTGATATTCATCAATATAACCGTGAGCATACCGAAAACTATACCGACAAAGTCTTTTCTTTTGTACGTTGGAGTACTTCTGAAAAGCTTATTGTGGTTTCAAACTTCGATGCTGAAAATAGTTTTGAATTTCAATTAAAAATTCCAGAGAATATATTGAAGCGTTTGGATTTAGAAGACGGAATGTATCCGTTAAAAGATCAATTATATCATCAATTTTCACCTCAATTAATAGTTGGAAACGTAATGGGGTCTATTGAAATTAAGTTAAAACCGCTAGAGTCTTTCATATTAAAAATGGAATAAATATCAGTAGAAAATAATTTGTAATTCATATAAAATAAATAGGTTTAAAATTAAAACATCAACTAAAATGAAACATATTCTTGCTAGCATTATAGTCCTGTTTATTTTAACAAGTTGCAATAAAACTGTAAAAATGGAAGCTGTTAAACCCAAAGAAAAAGCAACGTTTGTATGGGAAGGTGCAAACGTTTATTTTTTACTTACCGACCGTTTTAATAACGGAGATACTAGTAATGATGTTAATTTTGAAAGGACGGAGCAAGCGGGTAAGCTGCGTGGTTTCGAAGGTGGAGATATAAAGGGTGTTACTCAAAAAATTAAGGATGGGTATTTTAGCGATTTGGGTATTAATGCTATTTGGATGACGCCTATTGTTGAGCAAATTCATGGTGGTACAGACGAAGGTACGGGTTTAACTTATGGATACCATGGGTATTGGACGCGCGATTGGACGGTTATAGATCCTAATTTTGGAACTAAAGCAGATTTACATGAATTGGTTGAAACGGCTCATAAAAATGGTATTCGTATTTTGTTGGATGCTGTAATAAATCATACGGGTCCCGTGACCGATAAAGATCCGGTTTGGCCAGAAGATTGGGTGCGTACCGGCCCGCAATGTAGTTACGATAATTACGAACACACTGTGGCGTGTACGCTTGTTAAAAACTTACCAGATCTTAAAACGGAAAATAATAACAGTGTAAACTTGCCTCCACTTTTAACTCAGAAATGGAAAGATGAAGGGCGTTATGATGAAGAAATAGCCGAGTTAGATGCATTTTTTGAACGCACAGGACATCCAAGAGCGCCAAGATTTTATATTATGAAATGGCTAACCGATTACATTATCGAATATGGTATTGATGGTTACCGCGTAGATACCGTAAAACATACCGAGGAATACGTTTGGCAAGAATATAAGGCCGAGTGCGATTACGCTTTCGCGGAATATAAAAAACAAAACCCAGAAAAAGTATTAGATGATAATCGATTTTACTTAGTTGGGGAGGTTTATAATTATGGTATATCTAACGGAAAAGCATTTGATTTTGGTGATAGAAAAGTAAATTATTTTGATAATGCGTTCGAGGCTTTAATTAATTTTGAAGCCAAATGGAACTTGGGGCAAAGACCAATGGAGCAGGTTTTTAAGCGTTATTCCGATGTGTTGAACGGGGATTTAAAAGGTTATGGAGTTTTAAATTATTTAAGCTCTCACGACGACGGACAACCATTTGATGCTAAACGCGAAAAATGTTTTGAAACGGCAACCAAATTATTATTGTGTCCTGGTGCATCGCAGGTTTATTATGGAGATGAACTAGCAAGACCACTCGTTATAGAAAACACAGTAGGCGATGCTACATTGCGTTCTTTTATGAATTGGAACGATTATGAAAACAATGCAGAAACGCAATCTGTTTTAAAACATTGGCAAAAATTGGGTCGCTTTAGAGCTAATCATCCAGCTATTGGTGCAGGTGTGCATAACATGATATTAGAGGCGCCTTATTTGTTTACTCGTAGTTTTGAAAAAGGAGATTTTAAAGAGGTCGTTATGGTAGGTTTAAACTATCCGGAAGGAGAAAAAACTATTGATGTATCGGGTGTTTTTCCAAATGGCGCTAAAATTCGTGATGCTTATTCGGGAGTTTTATCTGAAGTAATTAATGGCAGGATTTCTATTAGATCTAACGATACTATCTTACTTTTAGAGCAGATTTAGTAGTTTTACCCATACTAAAAGGTTTTTTGGTTAAAAGATTTATTCATTTAAATTTGAATCATTTTTTGTTTAATTTATCAGGTGTTTAGCCGTTTTTCTGCCTTCATTTAGTAGTTTAAATACCTATACAGTATTATTTTAAAGCCTTTATTTAGTAGATATTTATTACCTTGTTAACCCAACATTAGTTTTAAAAATGAAAAAGGGTTATTATTTCCTGTTTTATATCTTCTTAAGTTTCGTTTTTATATCGAATTCACAAGAATTCCCACCAATACAAACCTACACACCCGAAGATTATGGTGGAGAAAACCAAAACTGGTCTATTTCTCAATCTTTAGATCGATATGTTTATGTTGCCAATAATAAAGGGTTGTTGGAATTTAATGGTGCTAAATGGAATTTGTATCACTCACCAAAAGAAACCATTATCCGGTCGGTAAAAGTTATAGACTCTCTTGTTTATACAGGTAGCTTTCGTGGTTTTGGTTCATGGAAAAGAGACAGTTTAGGACTGTTAAAATACACCTCGCTTTCCGAAGCGCTTAAGGTTGAATTTTTAGAAGATGAAGAGGTTTGGAATATTTTAAGATTAGAAGACTGGATTTTATTTCAATCTTTAGATCGTATTCATATTTACGATCAAGTTAAAAAAACATATAGTGTAGTCAATTCTAAAACCAAAATTTCCAAGTTATTCAAGGTTGGTAAGCGTTTATATTTTCAGAATGTAAATAAAGGTTTGTATCAAATTGAAAATGGGGTTGATGTTTTGGTTTCTAGTGATGTTGTTCTCCAAGAAAATTTAATTGTAAATATTTTTAAGCAAAACGATGAGTTGCTTGTTCTTACTCAAGATCGCGGGTTTTTCAAATATAGCAATGGTGAATTAGAACCATGGACCATTCCTTCGGAACATGTTTTAAATGGTGTAAGTGTTTTTAGTGGTATCCAACTTAAGGATCAAAGTTTTGTAATTGGTACTATTTCTAACGGTTTAATACATTTAACAAATGAAGGACATGTAAAATATAGTATTACTCAATCTAACGGGTTAAGTAATAATACGGTGTTGTCACTGTTTGAAGATGAAGATCAAAATATTTGGCTAGGTTTAGATAATGGCATTAACTGTATAAATAGTAAATCGCCTTACCTGCAATATTTTGATAACGATGGGATGATAGGGAGTGTTTATGCTTCTAAAGTTTACAAGGGTATGTTGTATCTCGGTTCTAACCAAGGTTTGTTTTGTAAGCCTATTAATAGTGCTGATAAATTTGAATTTGTTCCTAAAACGCAAGGACAAGTCTGGTGTTTAAATATTGTTGATGATAGGTTGTTTTGTGGTCACAATTCGGGTACTTATTTAGTTGAAGGTAAACAAGCCGAAAAAATATCTAATGCGCAAGGAACTTGGCAAATTAAAACGGTTCCAGGCCGGAAAGGTTTACTGATTCAGGGGAATTATAATGGTTTCAATATTTTAGAGAAAGTTGATGGAAAATGGACTTTTCGGAATAAAATTGAAGGTTTTGATATTTCTAGTCGCTATTTTGAGTTTGTAGATTCACAACATATTTTAGTTAGTCATGAATATAAAGGTGTTTTTAAGGTTGAAGTAGATAGTGAACTACGCAGGGCTTTAAATTTTAATAAGGATGAATTAGTCGAAAAAGGGTTAACCTCTAGTTTTGTAAAGTTTAATGACGAATTGTTGTACACCACAAAAAATGGTGTTTTTAAATATCATAATACGAGTAATGCGTTTAAAAAAGATACGCTTTTAAGTCGGTTAATTCATTTTGATAGTTATTCTTCGGGTAAGTTAATTCCAGACTTAGAAACCAATAAATTATGGAGTTTATCAACCACAGGGTTAGATTATTTAACAGCGTCAAAATTAACCGGAGAGCAGAAAATAGAAACCATAATATTTCCTTCGGAAGTTAGAAAAGATATTATTGGTTTTGAAAATATTACGCATATTGACGATGAGCAGTTTTTAATAGGGTCTGCAACCGGTTATTTTATTTTTGACTTAAAGAAAATTCAAAGTTATCCTTCTAAAATAAGCATAAATCAAGTTGAAGTTAGTTCTTCTAAAGATGAAAACACTTTTAGGTTTGTTGATTTAAATAGCTCACAATCTTTTTTAAACAACGATAATAATTTAAAATTTAGCTATAGTATTCCTCAGTATTTAAAAATACAAAAGCCCGAATATCAATATAAGTTAGAAGGTTTTTATGATACATGGAGTAACTGGAGTAGTAGTGGAGAGGTGTTGTTTGAAAACTTGCCTTATGGCGATTATACCTTTGTGGTTAATGGCAGGGTAGGAAAATCTTTAACTCAAAATTCTGCATCGTACACATTTCGGATAGAGCGTCCATTCTTTCTTTCTAACAAGGCTTTATTAGGCTATGTTTTACTCATCATGTTGTTCTCATTTTTTATGCATATGGTTTATAAGCGTTATTATAAAAAGCAGCGTGAACGACTTTTAATAAAAAAAACTAGAGAATTTGAAGTAAAGGAACTGGAAAATAACCAGAAGCTTATGCGTTTTAAAAATGATAAACTTCGTGAAGATATTGAGGCTAAAAATAGAGAGCTAGGCATGTCTACCATGAATTTAATAAAAAAGAACGAGTTTTTAAATAGCTTAAAAAAGGAACTTACTGGTGTTGAAGATGGAAAAGCACTAAAACACGTTATAAAGATTATTGATAAAAACATTAATAATACGGACGATTGGAATCTGTTCCAAGAAGCTTTTAATAACGCAGATAAAGATTTCTTAAAAAAAATAAAGCAATTACATCCGAGTTTAACAGCCAATGACCTACGTTTATGTGCTTATTTAAGGCTAAACTTATCTTCTAAAGAAATTGCTCCTTTATTAAATATCTCACCGCGTAGTGTTGAGGTGAAACGATATCGATTAAGAAAAAAAATGGAACTCGCTCACGAAACAAGCTTAACAAATTACATTTTAGAGTTGTAATACCCACAACATGCCGCTGGTATACCCATACAGCACCACTACAATTAATAATTTAAATAAATTTTAACACATTTCATCAGGAAAAAATTAGCTCTCTAAACCCTAGTGTGTTTAAGGGTTTAGGTAATATTGCCTTTTGTTTTTATGTTGTATGTTTTTTGTTGAGGTAGACGAGGTTAATTTAACACACTTATGGGTTAATTTTACATAACCGCTACATTTTGTGTGGTAAATATTACTCAACAGCTATTAACTAAGACAACTAAAGTATTAATGTTATGAAAAAAAACTTTTTAAAATTAGTCTTGATTTTATTTTCAACTTCACTCTTTGCACAAGCAGATAAGGTGTTGATTGAGAGTAATAATGAAGGCTTGTTTCTTTCCGTTAATGGAGAGAAATTGATGATTAATGGGATGAATTGGGATTACTTTCCAATCGGTACCAATTATTCCTATAGCCTATGGAAACAATCTGACGATGTTATTAAAGCTGCGTTAGATTCAGAAATGGGACTGCTTAAAAACATGGGTGTAAATGTTATTAGACAATATACAGGTGTACAACCAAAATGGATTAAATATATTTATGATAATTACGGCATTTATACTATGCTTAATCATTCTTTTGGGCGTTACGGGTTAAATTTAAATGGAGCATGGGTTGCTGTAACAGATTACAGTCATAAAGATGCTCAAGAAGTTTTATTGACCGAAGTTTCAGAAATGGCGCAAACCTATAAGAATACACCAGGTTTGTTGTTATTCCTTTTAGGAAATGAAAATAATTATGGTTTGTTTTGGGCAGGAGCAGAAACTGAGGACTTCCCGGACGATGATGAGAAAAAGAGATTTATTGGTGATACGCGCGGTAGAGCAATGTACAAACTAATGAATGAGGCGGCCATTAAAATGAAATCTATTAATGCTTCATTACCAATCGCTATTTGCAATGGAGATCTTTTGTTTATAGATATTATTGCTGAAGAATGTAAAGATGTAGATATTCTAGGAACTAATATGTATCGTGGGCCTTCTTTTGGAGATGCTTTTGAAGTTGTAAAAGAAAAACTTAATAAACCTATTTTATTTACCGAGTTTGGAGCAGATGCTTTTAATGCTATTGAAAACCAAGAAGATCAAAAGTCTCAGGCTTATTATATGGTAGAAAACTGGAAAGATATTTACCAAAATGCTGCAGGTTTAGGAAAAGCAAATAATTCTATTGGTGGTTTTACTTTTCAATTTAGTGATGGATGGTGGAAATATGGTCAAACTACAAACTTAGATGTTCATGATAATAATGCGTCTTGGTCTAATGGTGGTTATGCGCTCGATTTAGAAGGAAGTAATAATAATATGAATGAGGAGTGGTTTGGTATTTGTGCCAAAGGACCAACAAACTCTAGAGGACTTTATGATTTGTATCCTCGTGCAGCTTATTATGCTCTAAAAGAAGCGCATCAGTTAAATCCTTACATGTCGGGTGTAGATGTAGCTTTTGTTAGTAATCATTTTAAAAACATTTCACTAATGGACGCTGTTTTACGCGCTAGAGGCGACAAGGCAGCATTAAAAGGAAATGGTTCTGATAAGATTAGAATTAGTAACATGAGAGCAGAGTTTACAACTTTTAATACCGGAGGAAGTTTAATTACAACGCCTAATACAGCCGATCCAGACTCAAATACTTATCCAAACGAGTTGGGTTTCGATCATATGCAATCTTACTATATTGGTGTAGAGGGTAATCCCGCGCCAAATATGAAAGCAGAAGTTAATGTTAGCATTTTAGGTAATGTAGCAGCAAACCCTATTGATGAAATTTTTTATGAAAACAGAGGGAGACCGGTAACTGTAAAATCAGATGATGGAGATGTTACTATTACGGATCCTAATCGTGTACAAATTTACAATGCAAGTTATACTTGGACGGCTAAAGACTTTGATGTTCGTGGTTTTTATCGTACCGGTCATTATCATTGGGCTTATGAAGGTGATTTTTTTAACCTTTATCCAGAAGCCAATTATGGTGAAAATTTAGATATCTATAATGGTGAAACTTCAGGTTTTGAAATTGATGGAAAGCGTGGTTTAAAAGGTTTAAAGGCTGCCTTTGGTCCTCAACTATGGTGGGGTGCAAATCCGGCTGTATTGTTAAAATATACACGTAACATTGGAAAGTTTGATGTTACTGCTGTGTATCACGAAGATATTGATGATATAGGTGAAGCAGTAACTTCTATAGCAATTCCTTTACCTAAAACGCGTCGAGTTACGCTTCATGCTAAAAGGCAATTTGGAAACCTGGGCTTTGAGATAGGTGGTATTTGGGGTGGTCAGCCATTAAATGGAAGACAATTTCAACTTGTAGAAGGAGAGCCTGGAAGTTATATTGTTTACAACGATGAAATAAATAATGAAGATAACTGGGGAGCAAAAGCCAAAATAACTTATCAAAAAGGAGCTATTAACTGGTACGCTCAAGGAGCAGCTATGGGCTTAGTTGCTAATGGTGGTGCCGATCAAACAAAAACGTTTACAGGTTGGAGATTAAAAGACTCTGGTAGTGGCAATCAAACTAATTTCCTTTCTGGATTTACTTACACTTTTGGTGATTTTCAAATTGCACCAAATTTTTTATGGCAAAAGCCAATTGTAGATGCTATGCCTAACGATGTGCAAGCACCTGGAAGACTTAGAAATATTCAAGACGATCCATTTGCAGTTCGAGCAAATAGAGAGACTACGGCAGGAGAGCTTTTGTTTTCATTCGATCCAACTCCAGGAACATGGATGTACGATTGGGATAACGATAGATCGGAAGATGCCAAATTTGCTATGAATTTTGGTTTTGTATACCGCCACCTTCCAACGGCTCAAGATGCTGCTGTAGGGTTTTTAGGTAATAGAACATCTTTTGCTTTTCCAAATTCTGCACCAGCAGAAGATCTTTGGGAGGCTCACTCTAGAATTGTTTCTAAAGTGCACCCAGATTTAGGTGTAATTGCTAATTTTTACGCAGGTAATGGTCAAGCTAATGGTAGTGATGAGCGAATGATTCAACGTGTTGGAGGTGATATTAGACTTATATATAATAAATTAAAGCTAGTGCATTCTTTTAAAATTAATGATTGGGGACCATTTGATTATCATCGTGATTTTAACTTAACATATCCTGTACAATTAATGCTAGATTTATCTACAACCTTAGGTAAATCCGATTGGTTTATTTTACCCGATACTAAAATTGGAATTAGAGGAACATGGCGTTCTTTAGATCAGTATTCTCCAAGGTATAGCCCTAATACAACAGGTGAGTTTGCTACAGCGCCAGTAATAAGTCCTGTTGGTTTTGGAAATGGAAACGAGTGGGAAATTAGAACCTACATACACATCAATATTGGAAAATAAAAAAGATAGAAAAATGAAAAACATAAAATTTATATCTTCAAAAATCACCTTCCTATTAGGTTTAATTTTTGTTATTGCAGTAAGCTGTGAAAGAGAAGCTTCTGATGCAGTAGAATTTGCTACACACGCTGCTACAGGCGAAGTTTTTATTGATGGGTTTGTTGGTGGGTTGGATTATTTTCCTTTTGGAGGATCTTTTGAAGAAGCCTTTTCAGTAGAACAAAATGAAACTTATAAAGGAGATGCATCTATGCGTTTTGATATTCCGGCATTTGGTGTAGGTTATGGCGGAGCTACTTTCCCTAGTACTAGTCCGCGCGATTTAACAAGTTATGATGCTTTAACGTTTTGGGCTAAAGCTTCACAAGGCGCCGACATAAACGAAATAGGTTTTGGTATTGATGGAGAAGACAGTAAGTTTCAGGTGTCTTTAAGTAATTTGGAGATATCAACAAAGTGGACAAAGTATGTTATTGCTATTCCAGATCCTACAAAATTAATTGAAGAAATAGGCATGTTTTATTATGCTGAAGGCGCGGAAAATGCAGATGATGAAGGTGGTTATGTTTTTTGGATAGATGAATTGCAATTCGAAAAATTAGGAACTATAGCACAACCAAAACCGGCTATATTAAATGGAGAAGATGTTGTAGAGCAAGTGTTTTCTGGAAGTACTATAAACTTGGTAGATCGTGGGCTTACTCAAACGTATAATTTATCATCAGGTGTAAACCAAACGGTTACTGCGGCACCGTCTTATTTCACGTTTATTTCATCGGATATTGAAGTTGCAAGAGTGAGCGAGTTAGGTGTGGTTTCTATAATAGGCGATGGTACTGCAACTATAACGGCAATGTTAGGTAGCGAAAAAGCACAAGGTTCACTTACCATAGAGACTATTGGAGGGTTTGATTTTGCACCTACTCCAACATTGGCGTCAAGTCAAGTTATTTCTATATTTAGCGATGCTTACACCAATGTGCCTGTAGACTTTTATAACGGATATTGGGAGCCTTTTCAAACAACTCAATCGGCCGATTTATTTCTAAATGGAGATAATATATTGTACTACACTAGTTTTAATTTTGTTGGTAACCAGTTTGCTAACCCAACGGTAGATGTGACTGAAAAATCTACTTTACATCTTAATATGTATATACCGGCTGAAATTCCATCAGATCTAGATTTTTTAATTACAATAAAAGATTTTGGTGCAGATGCTGTTGATGGTGGTGATGATGATACAACACAACAAGTGTTTTTTTATGCATCTGATTTTACTGCATATACTTGGGCTACATTAGAAATACCTGTAACCTTAGCAAATAAGAACAATATTGGTCTTATTATTTATGAAAATATAAATAACCCAACAACATCATCAATAGAGAGTTTCTATTTAGATAATATTTATTTCCATAACTAAAAAGTTGCTTCTAAAACCAAAAACACGAAAAGATGAATAAAATAAATAAATATAAAAAACGAATTAAAGCGACACTGCTTAAAACCTCCTTGTTTGTATTGCCAATGCTGGTGATAACGAGTTGTGCTACAGATGATACCCAAACTGTTGCAAAGTTTACAGATTTAGTGATGCAAGATGAGTTTGATACAAATGGTGCTTTGGATAGTTCTATTTGGGATTTCAATATAGGAAATGGTGAAAATGGCTGGGGAAATAACGAGCTTCAATATTATACAAACCGTGCAGAAAATGCTGTTGTTCAAAATGGAGTATTGATAATGACGGCTAACAAAGAATCTTTTCAAGGTTCTGATTATACATCTGCTAGAATATTAACAAAAGGAAAGTTTGAGCAAACTTATGGACGTTTTGAAGCACGTATCAGATTGCCTTACGGTCAGGGTCTTTGGCCTGCATTCTGGTTATTAGGTGCAGATGTTGATGAAGTTGGTTGGCCACAATGTGGTGAAATCGATATTATGGAAAACCGTGGGCAAGAGCCAACTTTAATTAGCGGTACTGTACATGGTCCAGGATATTCAGCAGGAGAATCTATATCGAAAAGTTATGAATTAACAAATGACAGATTCGATACAGGATTTCACATATTTGGTATTGAATGGGGACCAGAATATATTAACTATTACGTGGACGATGTTTTGTATAACCAAATAACACCAGAAGATGTTACAGGAGAATGGGTTTACGATCATCCTTTCTTTATCATAATAAATATGGCCATTGGAGGAGATTATGTAGGCGCACCAAATGAAGAAACTGTTTTTCCTCAAACCATGCTTGTGGATTATGTAAGAGTGTATAAAAATAATTTAATTGACTAAACTGAAAATATCAAAGACTATGAAACAAATAATTAAAAAAATGAAGCAAATTTCAATTTTGCTTTTAGTGTTATCCTTTGTAGGGTGTAACAACGACGATGATAATTATCCTCAAGTTATCGCAGGATTTACTTATACCATTAATTTAGAAACGGGAACAGTTGTTTTTATAAATATTTCTGAAAACGCGAGTAGTTATGAGTGGTCTTTTGGAGATGAAAACACATCTACGGAAAAAAACCCAATAAATACATATGATAAAAGCGGAACATATACGGTTGTATTAGAATCCAAAAATGTTGCAGGAGCAACAGATACTTTTGAGAGTGAAATAACATTTACAATACCAGAAAAACTTGGTTTGCCAATTAATTTTGATAATGCAGATGTAATTTATAATGCGGCTGTTTTTAACGGTGCTGCTTTTGAAATTGTTGAAAATCCAGATGTATCAGGTACAAACAGTGTAGCTTCTAATGTAGGTGCTATTACTAATAGTGGAGCAGAGTATGAGGGTATTAACTTCGATCTTGGAATTGATATAGATTTGGCGACAGAAAAAACTGTAAGTATGAGTTTTTGGGCAGATGAGGCTACAACTGTTTTAATGAAACTGGAAGAAGGTACAGGTGCAGATACTGAAGTTGCAGTGAGTCATACAGGTGCCGGATGGGAAACATTATTATTTAGTTTTAATCCTTCAGATAAATATTCAAGATTAACATTGTTTGTGGATGGTCCAGGGGAAACTGCGGGTACATTCTATATTGATGATGTTATGCAAGTAGAAACGCCTCCAGCACCATGTACAGCGGAAACAGAAGAGTCTAATAGCGCAGTGGATTTAAACATGACGTTCATGTCAGATCCTACAGCAAGTATTGTTGCAGATGGTACTTCTTTCGAATGGGCAGCGAATCCTGATTTTGATAATGATTTAAATATGTCTTGTAAAGTTGCTAAGATAACAAAGTTAGGAAGCAACCCTTGGGACAATACTCAAATCAGTTTAGATGCTAAATTAGACTTTGTTGCAAACGCAGGTTTAAAAATGAAAGTATATTCTGCTGTACCAGGCTTTAAAGTAAGAGTGAAACTTGAAGAAAATGGTGCTCCAGAGAATAACACTGAATTAGAGGTTGCAACAACCAAAACTGATGAATGGGAAGAAATAGAATTTCCATTTGCAAGTACGGAAAGCGAAAAGTTTGATAAGATTGTTATTTTCTTTGATCTTAATGCAGGAAATACAGATACTTATTACTTCGATGATTTAATGCTTTATGGTATCGGTTCAGTAGGAAGTGCTTGTGTTGCAGAATCTACAGAAAATAACACAGCAGGAGGTTTAAATATGACGTTTATGTCTGATCTTACTTCTAGAATTACAAATGACAATGCAACGTTTGTTTGGGCGGATAATCCAGATTCTGATAATAGTGTAAATAGTTCTTGTAAAGTAGCTCAAATCACAAAAAGCGGAACTAATCCTTGGGATAATAACCAAATAGATTTAGATGCTAAATTAGATTTAAGTGCAAATGCAGGGTTAAAAGTTAAAGTGTATTCTGCTCAACCAGGTTATACTGTGTTATTAAAACTTGAATCTATTGCTGATGCATCGGTAAATACTGAAATTGATTTAACAACTACTAAAACTAATGAATGGGAAGAGTTATCATTTGCTTTTACAAGTAATCATGATGCTAAGTATGATAGAATTGTTTTAATCTTCGATTTATCAGAAGCAAATACCAATACGTATTATTTTGACGATCTAAAACTTTATGAAAGAACTAGTGGCGGTGGGAGTACTGGAGCATATAGCCTTGATAAACCTATCGATTTTGAGTCTACAGGGTTTGGAGCTAATTGGTCTTGGAATGTTTTTGAGAATGAAGATAATCCACCAGTAGAATTTGTAGCAAATCCAAGTGCGTCAGGCATAAACACATCTGCTCAAGTTGCTAAAATAACAGCAAGACAAGCAGGCGCTCCATGGGTAGGTGCTGAAACAGTACACGGAGAAATGGGAATTACATGGGATCTTTCAGCTTCAAATGCAGTAATCAAAATTATGGTATATAAAACGGTAATTAGCGATGTTGGTATTAAGTTGGCAAATGCTGCAGGAGGTGCGCAAGGAGAGATAAAGGTTGCTAATACTAAAATTAACGAATGGGAAGAATTAACATTCGATTTTAGTAGTAGAATTGGTAATGGACTTGATGGTTCTACCAATATTGATCAAATTATTGTATTTCCAGAATTTACTGATGGAAGATCTTCAGATGTAGTAACTTATTTTGATAATATTACGTTCAATAAATTCGAAGTTTCAACAGAACAGGATGCAACTCTATCAGACTTGAAGGTTGATGGTAGTAGTGTTTCAGGTTTCAATCCGGATACATTAAGCTATTCTGTAATTTTACCTGAAGGAACAACAACAGTTCCAGCGGTAACAGTAACCGAAACTCAAGGAGCTGCTAGTTCTGTAATAACTCCAGCGGGATCTCTTCCAGGTGAAACTACGATAGTTGTTACAGCAGAAGATGGGGTAACAACATCTACCTATAATGTTGCTTTTACACTACAAGCATCGGGCGGTAGTGGTGGAGGCTATAATCTAACACTTCCTATCGATTTTGAATCATCTGGGTTTGGTGCAGGCTGGACATGGAATGTTTTTGAAAATGTAGGGAATTCACCATTAGAATTTGTACCCAATCCAAGTGCGTCAGGAATTAATACATCTTCAACGGTAGCTAAGATTACGGCATTACAAGCAGGAGCTCCATGGGCTGGAACTGAAATAGCTCATGGTGAAATGGGAATTACTTGGACCGTTTCCGCTTCTAATACTACTATTAAAATTATGGTATACAAAACCGTAATTAGCGATGTTGGAATTAAACTGGCTAGTGCAAATGGAGGGGCTCAACCCGAAATAAAAGTAGCTAACACTAAAATTAATGAATGGGAAGAGTTAACATTCGATTTTAGTCATCTTCTTGGTGTAATAGGTCAAGATGGAACAACTAATGTAGATCAAGTTATTGTTTTTCCGGATTTTGTAGATGGTAGAGCTGCAGATAACGTAGTGTATTTTGATAATATTACATTTAATTAAATTTAAATAGGGATAGTTAGTTTAGAGTAGTAGTTTTTAGAGTAAAGGGTTGAGAAAATATTTTCTCAGCCCTTTTTGTTTTAGGTTAGAGTAATGCTTTAATTTTTTTAGTGTGTTACTTTGCTTAATAAATAGTAAAGCATAATTTGGTTGGTTAATTTGCAAGAATTTGTACTGTAATAAGAGAGTGAATTAGTTTGTGCATGGTAGGTGGTGTAAGCATCATGTGTCAAATCCTTATGAGTTATTATGGCTAGGCATGATCATTTTAACGGTTTCAAGCTTTAATTCATACAACTTGTGGCGGTTTTTTATTTGTGCAATATCAAGATCAAATGCTACATCCTTTTGGGAGAAAATATGTTTGGAGGTTAAATTGGGGGGGAATCCCATTTTTTTAGTCTAAAAACAGTACAACATTTCAGTTTATCACCTATACATTACCACAACATCGTTGAATTTAGGATGGTTTTAACACTTCTTGTTAAAAGAGTGCTAGAACTTTAAAAGCTTGTGTTTATTGGTGATTTGGTAAAATTAATTGCCTTTTTTTACGATGTATGTTTTTTGTTGAGGTGATTTTTGTTAATACGTTAATTTGTTAACTTAAATTTATGATAAACAAAAACTAAACAAATTTATGAGACACACGCTATTCAAAATTTTAGCTTTATTCTTCATGGCATACTCAGGTGCACAGAATATAGATATAAGCGGAAATGTACAGGACGGATCTGGATTTCCAATTCCTGGAGCGAACATCATTGTTAACAATTCCTCTAAAGGAACTACAACAGATTTTGATGGTAACTTCGTATTATCGGGAGTGAAAAACGGAGCAACAATTTCAGTTAGTTATATAGGATATATAACTCAGGAATTAGTAATTACAAGCAACAAAAATTTAACCATTCAATTAAAAGAAGATTTAGCACAACTAGATGAGGTAGTTGTTGTGGGTTATGGTACGCAGAAAGTAACTAAAGTTTCTGGTGCTATTTCTACAGTTAAGGCAGAAACAATTGAAAATTTAAAACCTACTCGGGTTGAGGAAGCATTACAAGGAAGTGCATCTGGTGTTTCTGTAATTCAAAGTGGAGCTCCGGGAAGTAAGCCGACGGTATTAGTTCGTGGGATTCCTTCTTTTACAGGTGGAGATCCTGTGGTAATTATTGATGGTGTACCGCAATCTTTAGATGATTTAAATGCGATTAATTCAGGAGATATTCAATCGCTTAATATTTTAAAAGATGCTGCGTCTACAGCTATTTATGGTGTAAAAGGTGGTAACGGTGTTATTGTAGTAACAACTAAAGGTGGTAGAAAAAATCAAAAAACAGAATTTAATTACAATACTTACACAGGTACACAATCTGTGATTAGAAAATTAGGCTTATTAAATGCTACAGAATATGCTGTAATGGCTAATGAAGGAAGTGTTGTAGCTGGAGGAGATTTAATTTTTTCTGATATTTCTAGTTTAGGAGAAGGCACAGATTGGCAAGAGGAAGTTTTTAAGAATGCTAGTTTAACTTCACATTCTATTTCGGCAAGAGGAGGTTCGGAAAGTGTAGGTTACTTTTTATCTGCTGGATATTTAAGTCAAGGCGGTGTTGTTGGTGGAGATGATAAATCTAATTTTAATAGAGTAAACTTTACAGCAAACTTAGATTTTCAATTAACATCAAAATTGAGATTTTTACTAAATACAAGTTATGCTAATATAAAAAGCAAAACCATAGCTGAGAATTCATTTAATTCCATATTAGGTAATGCTGTAAACTTCGATCCTACGGTATCGGTTTATAATAATAATCCTAATGATTATGCAACTTACGGTTACAGTAACTTACTATTATCAGAAATATTTAATCCAGTACAACGATTAGATGATACTTATAATCAAAATAATGGTGATAAACTATATGGTAAGTTTGAATTACAATATGATATAATAGATAACTTGAAAATTACATCTCGTTTAGGTTATACTAAGTGGGATAATGTTTCTAAAACCTTTAATCCTTTAGCATATTATGGACCTAACAATGTATCTAGTCAATATTTGCCAGATGGTACAGTGCCAATGCAAACTGTCGAGAATGCCGATGGTACAACAAGTATAATACCTTCATTTAATAATAGTGTTTCAGAAAAAGAAGAATCTAATTTTAGTTACACTTTCGAAACCTTTTTAACTTATGGTTTTAATATTAATGAGGATCATAATTTTGATATTGTTTTAGGTCTTTCGAGAAGTAAATCTACGGGTGACGAAATAGGAACGACTAGACAAGATGTTAGAGATAACTCTTGGGCTTGGGCAGATATTAGTGCTGCTACAGGAGTTAATACAGAGTTAAACACAAATGCTTATACAGGTTATAGCTCTCAAGATTTAGAACGTAGAAATGTGTCTTTCTTTAGTAGAGTAAACTACGATTATCAAGGTAAGTATTTAGCATCATTTTCTGCAAGACGCGATGGTTCTATAGCTTTTGGTGACGATAATAAATTTGCAAATTTCTATGCAGGATCTTTAGGTTGGGTTGTTTCTAGTGAAGAATTTTTTAATTCTGAAGCTATTAATTTCTTGAAAATAAGAGGAAGTTACGGTACAGTAGGTAACGAGAACGTCGATCCGCAATATGTAAGTATTACTGTTGGCGGACCAAGTTATAATTCAACAGCGAATAGTAATGGATATACTTTTGGTAGTGAGTTTGTTTCGGGAGCTACAGTAAATTCATTTAGTAATCCGACATTAAGTTGGGAGGAGCAAACACAATATAATATAGGTTTCGATGCTAATTTATTTAATAACAAATTATCTATAACAGCCGATTACTTTAACAAATCTGTTGAAGGTTTATTATTTACAGATGCACCGCCGCTTTACGCTGGTACATCAGAGCCTGTTCAATCTAATATTGGTAGTACAGAAAGTAAAGGTGTAGATTTTACTTTAGGGTATAATACTAATGGTGATGATTTTAACTTCAATACCTCTCTAACATTTACTACTTCTAAGAACTTAGTAACAGAAACTAATTCTGATGGTACTGCATTTGTAAGTGGTGGTTCTTATTTTAATGGTCAAGGGCATGATGCTACACGATTTGAAAAAGGCTTTTCACCAGGTTATTTTTATGGTTTTCAAACTAATGGACTATTTCAAAACCAAGCAGAAATTGCTGATCACGCAACACAAACTGGAGCTCAGCCGGGAGATATTCGTTTTGTAGATATTAATGAGGATGGTATTATTAATGATGATGACAAAACTGATATTGGAGATCCATTTGCAGATTTTACTTTAGGATGGAATTTAGGTTTTAATTATAAAAACTTCGATTTAAGCATGTTTACTTATGCTTCTGTTGGAAACGATATTTTTAGAGCTTATGAGCGTAATGCTTTATATACTAACAAGGATAGAGGGATTTTAAATAGGTGGACAGGAGAAGGAACCACGAATGATGCTAGTAACCCTCGTTATACGTTTAATGATTCAAATAGTAATATTAGACCGTCTGACAGATATGTAGAAGATGGAAGTTTTATAAAAATTAAGAGTTTAGTTTTAGGGTATACCTTACCTGAAACTTCAAATAATGTATTTAGTAAAGTGCGTATATATGCGCAAGCTAAAAACTTATTAACGCTTACGGAATATACTGGCTACGATCCTGAAATATCAGGTGGTATTTTAGATACGGGTATAGACAGAGGAGCTTATCCACAGGCTAGAACATTTTTAATTGGTTTAGACCTTAAATTTTAAAATCCAAAAAATATATTAGTATGAAAAATATAAAAAACAGTATTGGGTTAATCATGATACTTTCAATCTTTATTGGTTGTTCAGATGTTGTGGAATTCGAACCACATGATGAGTACGCTGTAACGGAAGTAGATTATTTACAAACGGAATCAGACTATCAAACCATGGCAGTAAGCTGCTACACGCCTACGCAATGGTTAAACCAAATGGTTGTTCTTGGTGATATTGCATCAGATAATTCAGTAGCAGGAGGCGAAAATGCTTCTGATGTGTTAAGACTTCAAAATATAGACGATTATGATTATCAACTTTTAGCAAACAACGGAACATTAGAAGATTTATGGAAATCGGCTTATGAAGGTGTTAACAGAACAAATTATCTTTTAAAATATAAAGATGTTAATCTCTTAGGAAACACTGTAAATTTTGACGGAAAGGAAGCGCTTTTTGGTGAAGTTCGTTTTTTAAGAGCGTATTACTATTTTAACTTAACCAGAATGTTTGGTGATGTGCCTTTATTTATTGATGATAAATTGGTTATTAATGATTTTGGAACATTTCAAAGAGCACCTCAAGTAGATGTGTATGCGCAAATAGAAACAGATTTATTGGATGCTATTAGTGTTTTATCGCCAACAGCGTCTCAACAAGGTCGTATTACTAAATATGCTGCTCAAGCTTTATTAGGTAAAGTTTATTTATATCAAGAAAAATTTGATTTAGCTATGCCTATGCTTGAAAACGTGGTAAATGGACCTTTTAGTTTAATAGCAGATTATGATAGTATCTTTTTATTAGAAAATGAAAATGGATCAGAATCAGTTTATGAAGTACAATATTCAAATGGTTCTCCTTATTATAACTGGGAAGGTCAAACAAGAGGGCAAGGGAACTATGCTGTTCAACAGTGTGGTGTTAGAGGTTTAAGCGGTACTACTGATATGCCGTATAACTCAGGTTGGAGTACAAATTTACCAACACAAGATTTAGCGGCTGCTTTTGAGGATGGAGATCAAAGAAAAGATGCTACATGTTTTGATGTTGCAGCATATGCAGCAGCTAACCCAACTCTTAATGTTGTTTTTCAAGAAGCACCTTTTAAAAATACCGATTTATATAATAAAAAGTACTTGCCAAGAAAAGGACAAACAAGCGGGCAACTAGAATTAAACTACGAAAATAATCAACGTATTATCCGTTATGCAGATGTTTTATTAATGGCTTCAGAGGCAAACCTTAGAGCAACTTCTGGTAGTGCGGCAAAAGCTCAATTGTATTTAGATATGGTAAGAGATAGAGCTTTTGGTGACGAAGACCATAGAGTTAATGCAACAATTCAAACTGTTTGGAACGAAAGAAGATTGGAACTAGGCATGGAAGGCGATCGTTTTTTTGATTTAGTCAGAACAGGACGAGCAGCTGCAGTATTAGGTAGTGGATTTAGTACAGCTACAAAAGGATTGTTTCCAATTCCTCAACGTGAAATAGATATCTCTGGTTTATCACAAAATGAGGGCTATTAAAAACTTTAAAAATAAATTATGAAAACATTAAAATATATTTTTAGTACAATCTTAATTATAGCTCTGGTTTGGAGTTGTGAGGAAGATGGATTTGGAGATACAGATTTTGTAAAAAACATCACCGCTCCAACAAATGTTACAGCAGCAGTAAGCGTAACACAAGATAACACGGGTATGGTAACTATTACGCCATTGGCGGAAGGTGCTGTAAGTTATAACGTTAATTTTGGCGATGGTTCGGAAGAAGTAACTGAAATTACACTAGGAAATGGTATCGAACACGTTTACGAAGAAGGAACTTACGAGGCTACAATAACAGCGGTAAGTCTAAACGGATTAACAACAATCGTTACACAAAGTGTTGTGGTGTCTTTTAAGGCTCCAGAAAATTTAGTGGTAACTATTGAAAACGATGCAGCTATTTCTAAACAAGTAAACCTTTCTGCTGTAGCAGATTTTGCTACCATGTACGAAGTTTATTTTGGGGAGTCTACGGATGAAACTCCAATGGCTTTAAATTTAGAAGAAACCATTTCGTATCAATACGCAGAGGCAGGAACTTATACTATTAAAGTTGTTGCAAAAAGTGCGGCTATTGAAACTACAGAATATAGCGAAGAGTTTGTGGTTACAGCAATATTACAGCCTTTAGAAGGTGCTCCAACGCCAATTAGATCAGAAGCCGATGTTCTTTCAGTTTTTAGTGATTCTTATACAGATCCTAGTCCAATAGATTATTATCCTAATTGGGGACAAACTACAACCTACACACAAATTGAAGTAGGTGGTGATAACATTATTCAATACGGAGATATTACTTACCAAGGAATTGACTTTAGCAGTGTGCCTTTAGATGCTTCTGCAATGGAATTTATACATGTAGATGTTTGGACAGCAAATGCAGATTTTGATGCTAAAATGTCACCTATTAGCGCAGGGCCTAATGAAACTGCTGTGACTTTAGAGTTGAATCAGGATCAATGGACTTCTTTTGATATTCCATTATCTACCTTTACAGATCAAAATCCTTTAGTCGATTTTTCAAATATTATTCAATTTAAATTTGAAGGTGTAAATTCAGGAGAGGGCACTATTTTTATAGATAACCTATATTTCTACAAAGTACCTTCGGATGTTGAAACAGGAATTGTGGGTACATGGAAGGTAGCTTCAACAGCTGGCGCTTTAGGCGTAGGTCCAGCCGCAGGAGATATTTCTTGGTGGAGTTGTGATGACGCTTGCGTTGCGGAAAGAGCATGTTATTATGATGATACTTATGTGTTTAATGAAGATGGTTCATTTGAAAACGTTTTAGGTTCAGAAACTTGGGTAGAAGGCTGGCAAAATGGATCCGATGGTTGTGCTGCTCCGGTTGCACCACATGATGGTTCTAATGCTGCTACTTATGTTTATAACGCAGATGAAAATACAATTACCCTTAATGGTATTGGAGCTTTTATTGGGCTTCCAAAAGGTACAAATACTGGTGAGATTTCAAATCCTGCGGATGCGCCAGAATCAATTGTTTATAGTGCAACATTTATAGATCCGAACACAATATCAGTTGTTATAGAGACAGGAACAGGTTCTGGAACATTTTGGCAATTTACTTTAGTTAGAGAAGGCGTTGTAGCGTCACCATTAACGGGAACATGGCAATTGGCTCAAGAAGCTGGTGCTTTAGGTGTTGGTCCATCAGTTGGCGATATTTCTTGGTGGAACTGTGATGATGCTTGTGTTACCGATAGAGCTTGTTATTATGATGATGCTTATATTTTTGGGGCGGATGGTTCTTTTAAAAATGTATTAGGTTCAGAAACTTGGGTTGAGAGTTGGCAAAATGGAGCCGATGGCTGTGCAACACCTGTTGCGCCTCACGATGGTTCAAATCCTGCAACATTTACATACGATAATAATGTTTTAGCCTTAAACGGTTTAGGAGCTTATATTGGTTTGCCTAAAGGAACAAATACAGGAGAACTTTCTAATCCTGCAGATGCGCCAGATTTTGTTACATACAATGTATCTTTTATAGATAATAATACAATAAGTGTAAGTATTGAAACAGGTACTGGATCAGGAACATTTTGGCAATTTAAACTGGAAAGAATTTAAAACTTAAGATATATGAAAAACTTAAAATATTATATAGGATTTATTCTGTCGCTAACATTTCTCTTTACAAGTTGTCAAGATGACGATGCAGCGATAGGTAATATTGTGGCTCCAACTGGAGTAACAATATCTGCTGAAATTGTTGGGCAAGATGCCGATAATCCTTACGGAGATGGTAGCGGAATTGTGAATTTTACATCTACTGCAGATAACGAAATTACATACCAATTTAATTTTGGTGATGGTAAAACAGGCGTTGCTCCATCTGGAGAAACGGTGCACAGGTTTACACAAACAGGTATAAATACATACACCGTTGTAGCTAGTGCTGTTGGTACTGGAGGTGTAATGTCTAGTACGTCTATGGAAGTTGAAGTGTTTAGTTCATTCTCTGATGTAGAAGCTGAAAACTTTTTAGCAGGCGAATTAGTGGGTGATTCTAAAACTTGGTATTGGGCAGCAAATATTCCGCTTCATGTTGGTTTAGGTCCAGTTGAAGATGATTATGGAAATGGTGAGTTTGCTTATGAAGCTTGGTGGAATGGAATTCAGCCTTGGGATGAAGAGAAATATTGTATGTACGCTAATGAATTTGTATTTACTCGTGGTGAAAATGGCTTAACCTTCGAACAAACTGTTGGTCCTGCTTTTGTGCCAGGAACTTATGCTGATGATTTAGGAGTAGATGGCGATACTTGTCACGATGAAACGGTTGCAACAACTATGTTTGGTGTCAAAAATGTATCATTTTTACCGTCAACATCAAAAGCAGCTTTAGAAGGTAGTTATAATGATGAGCCTTATAGACAATCAGCTTTCGAAATTTCGGATGGTGGTTTTATGGGATGGTATGTTGGTGCTAGTACTTACGATATTATTTCTATAAGTGAAGATGAGTTACGTGTTAGAATTATTCAAGTAGGTGGTGGTGAAGCATGGTATCATGTATTTACATCTAGTAAACCGGTAGAAGGACAAGCCGATTTCGAATCGGAATTTAATACACTAGCATGGTCTGATGAGTTTGATACTGATGGAGCGCCAGATGCTGCTAACTGGACTTATGATTTAGGTGCAGGAGGCTGGGGAAACCAAGAAGTACAAACATATACTGAAGATGCTAGTAATGTAAGTATTTCTGAAGGAACGTTAAAAATTACTGCTAAAAAAGATGGTGCAGATTACACCTCTGCACGTTTAAAATCTATCGACTTATACGAGTTTAAATATGGTCGTGTTGAGGTAAAAGCTAAACTTCCAGCAGCACAAGGTACATGGCCTGCTATTTGGATGTTGGGTGCTAATTTTCCAGAAGTTGGTTGGCCAATGTGTGGAGAAATTGATATTATGGAACAAACTGGTGCTGATAAAAATACATCTTTAGGTACATACCATTGGTTCGATACAGGCACAAATGCTAATGCGAGTTACGGAGAAACAATTTCTGTAGAAAATGCGTCTTCAGAATTTCATCTATACACTTTGGAGTGGACAGAGGCAAAAATCACTGTGTTATTAGATAACGTTGTGGTTGTTGCCATGGATAACAATGCCGATTTACCATTTTATGATAAAGATTTCTTCTTAATCTTAAATGTTGCTATGGGCGGTACATTAGGTGGCGATATTGATCCGGTATTTACTGAAGATACAATGGAAATCGATTATGTAAGAGTTTACGAATAATAATATGAGAGCACATAAATTAGTTTTTTTAACGATAGTTTCAGTCGTTTTTATGTCGAGTAGCGCCATTGGTCAAAATAAAACTTTGGCGCAAAAGTTAACAAGCAAAGAAACCACTGTAGACCAAAAAGTTGCCGAATTACTTTCAAAAATGACTTTGGAAGAAAAAATTGGGCAAATGAATCAGTACAACGGATTTTGGAATGTTACCGGTCCAACGCCGTCTTCTGGCGATGCGGCCCATAAATATGAACATTTAAGAAAAGGCTATGTTGGTTCTATGCTTAATGTTCGTGGAGTAGAAGAGGTACGTGCCGTTCAAAAAATTGCGGTTGAAGAAACGCGTTTGGGTATTCCTTTAATTATTGGTTTTGATGTTATTCACGGCTATAAAACGTTAAGTCCAATTCCATTGGCTGAGGCGGCGAGTTGGGATTTAGAAGCTATTAAAAAATCGGCAGAAATTGCAGCTTTAGAAGCTTCTGCAGCTGGTATTAACTGGACGTTCGCTCCTATGGTAGATATTTCTAGAGATGCTCGTTGGGGGCGTGTTATGGAAGGTGCTGGGGAAGATACTTATTTAGGTTCTAAAATAGCGATAGCTAGAGTACAAGGTTTTCAAGGTGAAGATTTAACTCAACCAAATACCATTGCAGCCTGTGCAAAGCATTGGGCAGGTTATGGGTTTACCGAATCTGGAAAAGATTATAATACGGTAGACGTTGGAACTTCAACCTTAAATAATATTATTTTTCCACCATTCAAAGCGACCGTAGATGCTGGAGTAAAAACCTTTATGAATTCCTTTAACGAGTTAAACGGAATTCCTGCTACAGCAAATGCGTTTTTACAACGTGATGTTTTAAAAGATAAATGGAAATTCGATGGATTTGTAGTATCCGATTGGGGTTCTATGTCTGAAATGATAAATCATGGTTATGCCGAAAATGTAAAACATGCTGCCGAACTTTCAGTAAAAGCGGGTTCGGATATGGATATGGAATCTTATGCGTACGTCAATGAGTTGGCTAATTTGGTGAAAGAAGGAAAAGTTAATGAAGATCTAATTAATGATGCAGCTTCTCGTATTTTGAAAGTGAAGTTTGAATTAGGACTTTTTGATGATCCTTATAAATATTGTGATGAAAAAAGGGAGAAAGATATCATTGGAAGTCAGAAAATAAATGATGCCGTTTTAGATGTTGCAAAAAAATCTATTGTACTTCTTAAAAACGAAAATAACGTATTGCCTTTAAAAAAGAAGGGACAAAATATTGCTGTTATTGGTGTTTTGGCTAACGATAAAACAAGTCCGCTCGGAAGTTGGAGAATTGCTGCAGACGATAATACAGCGGTTTCTGTTTTAGAAGGTTTAGCTAAATATCCTGGTAACAAGATTACGTATGCAAAAGGTGCCGATGTGGCACTTGGAGAGGCTTCTTTTCCTTTTGAATTAGAAATTAATACCACGGATAAAAGTGGTTTTGAAGAAGCTGAAAACATAGCTAAAAAAGCCGATGTTGTTATAATGGTTTTAGGTGAACACGGTTTTCAGAGTGGAGAAGCACGAAGCCGATCTAAAATAGGTTTACCTGGCGTTCAACAAGAGTTATTAGAAGCTGTTTACGCTGTTAATAAAAATATTGTTTTAGTATTGAATAACGGAAGACCATTAACTATTTCTTGGGCAGACGCACATATTCCTGCTATTGTAGAAGGATGGCAATTGGGTACGCAAAGTGGTCATGCAATTGCGCAAGTATTGTATGGTGATTATAACCCGAGTGGTAAATTACCAATGACATTTCCTAGAAGTGTTGGACAAGTACCTATTTATTACAATTATAAAAACACAGGGCGTCCAGCAGCAAACGAGCCAAATAGCGTGTTTTGGTCGCATTATATAGACGAAAGTAATACGCCTCTTTATGCTTTTGGGCACGGATTAAGTTATACCTCGTTTTCATATAGTGATTTAAAAGTGAACAAAATTTCAGATACCCATGTTGAGGTTTCAGTTGAATTAAAAAACACTGGAAAGTATAAAGGTAAAGAAGTTGCGCAATTATACATTCGCGATTTATTTGCTAGCGTAACACGCCCAGTAAAAGAATTAAAAGGTTTTGAATTGGTGGAGTTGGAGCCAAACGAGGCTAAAACGATAACATTTCAATTAACAGAAAAAGAACTTGGGTTTTATAATAATAGTGGTGATTTTATTGTAGAATCGGGCGATTTTAAAGTCTTTGTTGGTGGGAGTTCAGTTACTGAGCTAGAAGCTAAATTTGAATTATAGATATTGAGGTATTAGATTAATAGTAACTATAATAGCGAAGACTAAAAATTGTGTTTATTAGTTTAGATTGTTTAAAAGAGTTAAGTTTTCGCTTAACTCTTTTTTTATTTGAAAAAATTAATTTTTAAACAATGAAAAGTTAAAACCTTTTTCTTCTAATCTTTTATATTTTTTGTAATCGAATTTATATAAGAAAGCACCCTTTTTAGAACCCGATTTATCCTTTTCATTTAATGGTATAAGTAATTTTAAAGACATTAATTTTTTTCTGAAATTTCTAGTATCTAGAGTTTTCTGGAAAATGGCTTCATATAAATTTTGAAACTGCGGAATCGTAAATTTTTTAGGAAGTAACTCAAAACCAATAGGATAAAATTTAGCCTTCCTGCGTAATCTATTTAATGCATCTTCAATCATTAAATCGTGATCTAAAACTAATTTCGGTAGTTTATCTACCTCGTACCAAATAGCATCGTGTTTTGCAACCAATTCCTTATCATAATCATCAATACGAATTAATGCGTAGTGTGCTACAGAAATACAGCGTGCACCAGGATCTCGGTCAATATTAGAGTAGGTTTTTAACTCTTCCATAAATATGTTCTCTAAACCCGTAATTTCTTTTAAAACCCGTCTAGCGGCCTCATTTGCAGCTTCGTTAGGTTTTACAAAACTTCCAATTAAAGATAAAGTACCTTTAAAAGGTTCTACGCGTCTTTCAAAAACTAATAATTTTAAAATGCCTTTATCAAAACCAAAAATGATACAATCTGTAGCCACATAAATGCGGTTTTCAGGCGCATAAATATCATTTAAGGGTAGGTTATTATGATCCATAAAAACAAATTTAAAAAATACCTTTAACTAAATTAGACTAAATGAAGTATTTAAAGGTTTTTAGTTGAGTAGGGTTTACTTTATGTGTTCTATTTGTTTTTTATAAATGAAACAGAACAATTTATAACCTTTTGAAGTTCTTTAGGTAGTGTATTCGAATCCCAAGGGTGTTTGGCATTAAATACATGATTTGCATCTGGTATAATTTCAATTTGGCTTTTCGGATTCCATTCATGAAGTTGATTAGCCTCATTAATAAGAACGCTGGTATCACTATCACCATGAATAATTAAGTGTGGCGTTTTTAAGTTAGAAACCGCGCGTTTTATGGTTAATCTTTCTTCGTTTTTAATGAAATCTTCATAAAACTGATAAAAATGTGGCATTTGTTGTTTTGTTCGTCCGTTTAAAACATATTTTACACCAGTGTTTTTCCACTCGGCCAAACCACCTGCAGTTGCTGTTCTTTTACCAAAGTCGCAAACACCAGCTAAGCTTATTACGGTTGTAACTCGTTTATCTTCTTCAGCTTTAATCAATACAATACCGCCACCTCTGCTATGACCTATTAAATTTAGACTGTTTAAATTTATTATAGGTTTAAGTTTTTTATTATCTGAAATCCAATCGATAACTGATTCTAAGTCATCTAATTCTTTTGTGTAATTATTGTTTCCGAAGGCATCTAAATCAGGAAAATCAATAGGCTGTTCCATGGTGCCACCATTATGCGAAAAATTGAATTTTATAAAACAAAATCCCGCTTCCGCGAAAGCGTTTGCCATTAAATTCCAAGCACCCCAATCTTTAAAGCCTTTGTAACCATGACAAAAAATAATAATAGGAATATTTGTTTTTTCGGCAATAAAACTAACATCAATTAAAATCGATTTTTTGTGCTTTCCGTTTATAATATAGCTTTCTTTGGATATCATATTATACTTCCTTTTCGGTGAATGGTATGTTAGGATTACAGATTTCTAAAATTAGTGTTTTTAATTCAACATAGAAATCATCGAGTGTTTCTTGAGTAATTAGAGCATCTTTTTTAGCGCCATTGCCAGCTTTATCTTTTTTAGAAAACTTTAAAAACCCTGCTTTTAAGTTTTTGAATGAAATAATGCCAGCTTCTACCGGAAGCGTAATTTCATTAGATAATAACATCATGTAAGCATAGGTTAACACCTGAAAGCTTTTGCTGTATTTGGTGTAGTCGGTCGTGATATCTTCCCAATTTACAATTTCAACTTTATTGGCATCAACACGGCCTGTTTTGTAATCTACAATTCTAGTTACACCGTTATATTCGTCCACACGATCTACTTTTCCTGTAAGTTTTACAGGGAAATCAAGTTCTGGAATTTCGATCAAAACATTGTTGTTTGATTCTATTGCAATTATTTTTATTTCATTTCCGGCTTTTAAATCTTCAATTTCTAAATCTAAAAAATTTGAAACATAACGTTTTGCAATTTCATAAATAATAAGATTTTTGCCTTTTGTAATATCACCTTCTTTAAATTCATTTTTAAAATGAAAAGTAACTTTTTCGTTAATTTGAGTTTTAAGCTTTTTAACAATATCAACCGATAAAAAAGAGTTTTCTAATGGTTTGTAAAAATCTTCTAACGTATTATGAACAACAGTTCCTAGAGTGTTTGCTGCAACGGTTTCTTCAACTTCATCATGTTCCTTAATTTTTAAAATTTTCTGATAATAAAAATCTATTGGGTTTCTAACGTAGTTAGTAAGCGAAGATGGCGAAAATCCTTTAGAGGCTATCTCTTTTAATCGGGTTTGCGAATCTTCAGTCTTTTCTACCACTTTTAATTCGGGAGTAATTACAGGTACATGTGGCGCTATAATTTCGTGGTGTATGTTATGGATGTTTTCTAATTCGAGTTGTGTAATAAAACGGCTTTTCTCACCACCTGTTAGCACATCTGCTTCTGTGTTATAAAGTATGTAAACATTTTTTGCACGTTGTAAAAGTCTATAGAAGTGATAGGTGTAAACGGCATCTTTTTCTTTATAAGTGGGTAGTTTATTTTCTATTTTAACATCAAAAGGGATGAATGAATTATTGCTTTTTCCTGAAGGAAGAATACCTTCATTTACCGAAGAAATAATTACGGTTTCAAAATCTAAAACACGCGATTCTAGCATTCCCATAATTTGTAAACCTTGCAAAGGTTCGCCTTGGAAATCTAAGGTTTCCGAACTCAGTAATTCTTTATAAACACCAAACAATGTTGAAATATCTTTGATGTGGTTGTATTTCGAGTTTAACAAGGAAAGTGCATTGAACAATTCATTAAAACGATACAGGTATTCTAAAGAAAGTAAATTAGCATCTTTGTTTTCGTCTAAATAGATTTTTATTTTTGAAATGATTAGACCGCAATTCTTTAGTGCTAAATCTATAGATGTATTCCAGTTTGAAAATAGTAAATCTAAAATCTCATTAGAGTGTTTGCTTATTTCTTTTAAACGGACTAGAGTAAGATACACCAGGTTGTTGCTATCTATGGTTTCAATAATTTTAGCAGCGTAATCGATATCGTCTATGTAAAATAACGGACGAACAAATTGATGGGATAACACTTTAACAACGTCTTTAAAATAAAAGGCGTTACCCGATGTTTTATGGATATGAAATAGACTTTTAAAAAGGGATGCTAATGGAATGGATTTTAATGGAAATCCCATGGTGATATTTAGCGCTTCTACCGATGATGGTATGGAGTTTAATACAGGGATTAATAGGTTTTCATCACCTAAAACAACAGCGGTGCTTTGTAGTGATTTAGTTTCTGCTTCTATATTTTTTAATAGTGTGCCGATATATTTGGCTTGCCCGATGTTTTTCGGAACGCCATAAATGTTTATATTTTTTTCTTTGGAATAATTTTCGGTAATCCATTCAAACGGATGGTTATCGAAATGTTTCCAATTTTTTTTGTGCTGTCTTGTAAAGAGTGCAGCATCATGTTTTGGATTGTTTATAAAAACACTATCAATATCCCAATAAACCTTCGCTAAGCCACGTTTTAAAAATTGCTGAATAATGTTCTCCTCAGCAGTATTTAAAGCGTTAAAGCCTAAGAAAACGTGTTGTTTATCGGTAAGGTTGTTTATATATGTGTCGCAGTTTTCTGCGGCCTTTCTATAAATTAAACCTTGGTAGCCAATGTTTTTATTTAAAAGTTCTTTTGTGAAATGTTTGTAATAGGTGTAAAGCTTATTCCAAAATTGTAAATATTTTTTAACAAACTCGGTTTGGTTTGCTTCAACAGACCAATGTGTTAATTCTTGAATGTCGCTTAAATAGTTAAATATATTTTCCTGAGGAATCAGGTAGCGATCAATTTCGTTAAAGTCTTGAAGTAATATTTGTGCCCATTTAGAAAAGGATTCAAAAGTATCTTGATCTTCCTTTTTTGTGAGTGCTAAATAGCTGTTGTAAAATTCGAAAAGTAATTCTGTGTTCGATGTGGTTTTAAGACCGGATAGATCTTCGACAAATTCTTCGATACTTATAATATCTGGAACAAATATCGTCTCTTGGATAACATGAACTAATTGATGTTTTAAAAAGAGACCTGCTCTTTTACTGGGTAGTACAAATGTGACTTTAGAAAGATTGTAGTTGTTCTTTTTTAAATCGTTTAAAACATCTAAAATGAAAGTTGTTATCATTTTATAAAAATAAAAAACGCTTCGGATATCCGAAGCGTTTTTTGTAAACTTATTTTATTTAAAGTTAACTTTATCTAATTACTTAGCTAAGTTAATTTCAACACGTCTGTTGTTTGCTCTACCAGTTCTAGTTTTGTTAGAGTCGATTGGTTTAGATTCACCGTAACCAAGTGCAGATAATCTAAATGCGTTGATACCGTTTTCAATTAAGTATTCTTTTACAGAATTAGCTCTTGAATCAGATAATCTTTGGTTAAGTTTTTCGCTACCAATACTATCAGTATGCCCTTCAACTGTAAATTTAGAAGTTGGGTATTCTTTTAAGATATTGATGATGTCACCTAATACAGTAGCAGATTGTGCTTTGATAGAAGATTTACCAGTATCGAATAAGATAGTTTTAGCATACTCGTTTAATTGTTTTTGAACAGCTGCAGTAACTTCTGGACAACCAGCGTTTGCAACAGTACCTTTTACTTCAGGACATTTGTCATCTTTGTCTAAAACACCGTCACCATCAGTATCAGGGTAAGGACAACCTTTGTTAGCAGCAGGACCTGCAACATCTGGACATTTATCATCAGCATCAGTTACACCGTCACCGTCAGCATCAGGACAACCAGCTAAAGATTTTAAACCTGCAACAGTTGGGCAGTTATCATCTTTATCAGCTACACCATCACCATCAGAATCAGGACAACCGTTAAATTCAGCAGTACCAGCTTCGTTTGGACAAGTATCTTTGCTATCTTCGATTCCGTCACCATCAGTATCAGGACAACCGTTGAAAGCAGCTAAACCAGCAACATCTGGACAAGCGTCATCTTTATCAAATATACCATCACCGTCAGTATCAGTTCCACCAAATTTGATAGAAATACCAGCAGTATGTTGGAAGTGAGTATCTAAGTAATCTTCAAACGCATGTTTGTAAGATGTTTGTAATGTTAAACCGATGTTTTCGTTAAACCAAACGTTTAAACCAACAGTACCATTTACAGTACCAGCACCAATTTCATCAATCCAAGTGTAACCACCACCAAGACCTACGAAAGGATCAATTGTAGTTCCATCTAAAAAGTTGTATTTAATTGTACCATCAACACCGTAGTATGATAAATCATCAACGCTGTTTTCTACATCTGGGTTAGAGCTAATATCTCCCCATTTTTCGATTTTATTTAAAGAACCTGTTACTCCAAAAGAGAAACCATCGCTTAAATATTTCGATACAGAAATAGTTGATAAAGAAGGTAAAATGTTCCAGTGATCAGAAGCATTTCCGAATTCATCTCCAAAAGAGTCACTCGCGAAACCGCCTCCAGCAAAAAGACTACCGTCTCCAGAAGGATAAGCATCAACTGCGTTTACACCGATGGTAATTTGCCAAGGATTGTTTTTGTCTTGCGCATTAGCGTTGCTATAACCAAGTACAAGCAACATAGCGAACAATAATCTGCTAAGATTTTTCATATTCAAAATTTTAAATTTTAAGTGTTAATTGTGAACAAAAGTAAGTTGTTATATGTTATTAACAAAGACAAATATATAAAAAATACATACAGAAGGGTAATTCGTCGGTACTATGGGTATGTTTTGGTTAAATTTTAACAATTTTATATCCTCTGCGATTGCTGTATTAACATTGTCTCGCCTTGGTTTAGTACAAGAAATTACATATTTTTTATAAATGCATACTTTTTTTTGTGGTATCTCAAAAAAAGCATCAAAAAGTGATAAATTTTATTTTTTTTTATAGCAAAATGAGATAGTTTGAGGTTTTTTCAAGATGTATAACATGAATTAAAACACGTTGTTATTTTCCTCTTTATTAATAAAATAAGGATTAAAGTGTTTCGATTTATTTATTTTGTATCAAATAAATAGGTCTTGTTAAATTAACATAAATAAGTTGAAAGCTAATTTAACATTTGCGCTTTAAAAAGGTAAGGATCGGACTTCAATTCCTTCATTAATGTATATTAGGTATTTCTGTTTTACTGTAAAATTCATACTCTTTAATACGTCTTGATAAACCTGTAATTGTTGTGCGTGTTTTTTGTCTTCCAAACCAGTTTTGTAATCTAAAATCACAGCATCGTTATTTTGGGTAATTACAACTCGATCTGGTCTTAAAATTACACCTTCTTTGGTTATAATATCGCGCTCGTTGTATATAGTGTTTTCCTTTGTGAAAAAGGTTTTTAGCGCCGTGTGGTTTACTATTTGTAAAACGAGTTGTTTTAGTTCTGTGGCTTGTTTTGGGTTTATAGTTGATGATGAAATAAAATCCTGAATTACCTCGTCGACATCATTTTTGGTTTCAATGTGCGACATAATATCGTGAATTAAATTTCCTTTTTCAATAGCTTCTTCCTGAGTAGTATCCCATAAAAAACCAGACTTTGTTACCACTTTTATATTATGATGCTCTTTTGAAGTTGAAATAAACTCATGCTGAATATTGGTTTCTTTTGAAGATATGGTTTCTTTTGATGTCTTTTTGCTGTCTCCAAAACTATAGGTTAATTCACTATCACTCCAAAGATTATTGTGTTCTAAATAGTTAATGAGCAATCCTGAATATTTTTTAGATTTCGCATCTTCTTTTAAGGCGCTATCATTTTTAGATATAATATAGAGCTGTTCTACAGGGCGTGTAAGTGCAACGTACAATAGGTTAATATTATCTAATTCTTGTTCAGCTTTATGATTTTCAAATATATGCTGGCCTTGTTCTCCAAAAAACTCAAAATCTTTATTGAAGTTTAAAAGTGTATGTGAGAAACCGTTATATTTTTCCTTATCAATTTCTAACCATTCTTTAGGTTCTATTTCTCTGTAGATGTCCAAATCTGCATAAGGGAAAATAACCACCGGAAATTCTAAACCTTTAGATTTGTGGATAGTCATAATCTGCACGGCATCTTGCCCTTTCGGGGAAATTATACTGAGGTTTTCTTTTTTCTTGTCGAAATATTCTAAAAAAGCCGGGATGTCCGACCCTTTTTTATGCGAAAAGTCGAGAACGATATCTAAATAGAACTGAACATAAGCATTCGATGTTTTTACTAAATTGAAATTTCTCACAATAGTTTCTGCTAAATCATAAAGCGGTAATTGTAATAGAGTATCACCGTTTATAAAGATATTAAAGGTTTCAAAACTTTTAAAGAAATCCGAAACACTTAATTTAATATGCTGAGAGAAAAACCCGTGTTTATCATCAACTTTAAAAAGCTTAGCTAAATAGTCTAAAACTTCAATTTTAAGCTCATCGTTTTTAGGTTGCATTAAATAACCTAAAACAGCATTAATAAAAACTACTTCTAGCGCATTATTAATAAGTAACGTTTCCGAAGAAATAATAGGGATATTATGCTGGCTTAAATAGTTGGCAACCGCAACACCTTCTTTTTTCTTTCTAACTAAAACACAAATATCCTCTAGCTTGTAACCGTTATCTAGACAGTTGTTTATGTTTTCTAGAACTTTTTCAGGAAACACTTCATCTTTATCGTCTTCCTTGTCGAAATCAAGAAAAGAAAGTTCTACATAGCCGGTTTCGTCTTTTTTGATGTTTTGACTAGCATTTTCATATAAATCTTTATAATCTTCCTTTTTAAAAATTTGATTAGAAAGAAATTTAAAAAAGCTATTATTAAAATCAACAATGGCTTTAAAACTTCGGTAATTATCTGGTAAATTATCAACAAACTGCTCTATTGGAAACGGATGCTCTTTTTTATTGAATAAATCTATAAATTGTTCTGCTTTGCCGCCACGCCAGCGATAAATGGCCTGTTTGGCATCGCCTACAAGCATAGTGCTTCCGTTTTCTGATGCTACTGAGTTTTCTAATAACGGAATTAAATTACTCCATTGACTCTCCGATGTATCTTGAAATTCATCAATAAAATAATGATTAAACTTTTCTCCAATACGCTCATAAATAAAAGGAGTGGGTTGGTTTTTTATTTCCTTGCTTATAATGCTATTAAATTCGGAAATCAACATTTTGTTTTGATCTTCTTTTAGTAAAGTAAGTTCTGTGTTTATGGCGTTTAAAACCGATAGAGGTGTAATGTTTTTATAAAAGGCGTTCAGAAATTTATGATTAAATATAGCTTGTTTCGTTTCATTAAAAACTAAAAATATGTGTGGTTGCAAACTGTCAATGGTTCCGGCTGTTTCTGGGGTAACGCGTTTTGGGTACAAGGTGCCGTTTTCTATATTGTCTTGCCATTTACTTCCAAAGGCTACGTTGAAATTTTTATCAGCTAGTTTTTCAAAGTGTTTTGGTAAATAGGCTCCGGAAAAATCTTTAAATTCTAATCCCGATGTATTAAATTGAGTTAAAAGTTGTTTGGCTTTTTCGGCAATTAGCTCCTCTTCTATATTAATATCTTTTTTAAGCTTGCTTTTTAGTGCTTTAAAATCATCGAGTGTTTTATCTTTTATTTTTTCAAAAAATGGAATATCGTTTTCATTAACAAGAAGCTTTGCTATTTTATTAAAATCGAAGGCTACATCGTAACTTTTATCATCATCGGCTTTTTCAATGGCAAAATCTACTAGCACTTTAGTGAGTACAGCATCGGTTCCTGCTTTAGAAATTAGACTATCTACGGCTTCGCGCAAAAGAGATTCTTGGTCTAATTCTACTTCAAAATTTAGAGGTAATTTTAAATCGTGAGCAAAGGTTCTTATTAATTTATGCGTAAAACCATCAATAGTAGAGATATCGAAGGCTGCGTAATTGTGTATAATGCTCTCTAGTAATGTTATAGCTTTTTGGTGTAATTGTTCTGGGCTTAAGTTTAATTCATCACAAATGGATAAAAACATCGGGTTTTCTAGCTTCAGAATGTTTTTGTCCGAGAATTGCTTTAAAGTATCTATAATACGGCCTTTCATCTCGGCAACCGCTTTATTTGTAAATGTAATTGCTAAAATATTCTTAAATAAATAAGGTTTATTCGAGCTAAATAAAATTTTTAAATAAGCTTTTACTAGGGTAAAGGTTTTTCCGCTGCCCGCTGAGGCGTTGTAAATAGTAAAAGGTTGGTTGTTTTGCATGAATTTAAATTTGCATACAAGGTAAAAACTATCAATGAGTTGATAACAATTTATTATTTTTAATTACCCCGTTTTATATGTAAATTTGAAATAAATTAAATATTAATTAAATAAATATAAAAATTATGGCTTTTGAATTACCAGAATTAGGGTACGCTTACGATGCTTTAGAACCACATATGGATGCACGTACTATGGAGATACACCATACAAAGCACCACCAAGGATATACAAACAATTTGAATAACGCTATTGCTGGAACCGATTTAGAAGGAAAATCTATTGAGGATATTCTTGCAAACTTAGATATGGATAATGGCGCTGTTAGAAATAATGGAGGTGGGTTTTTTAACCACTCTTTATTTTGGAGTGTAATGAACCCAGAAGGAAAAGGATATTTATCTGGAGATTTAAAAGATGCTATTGAGGCAGCTTACGGATCTGTAGACGATTTTAAAGATGCTTTTGCTAAAGCAGCAGCAACTCGTTTTGGATCTGGATGGGCATGGTTATGTGTACATAAAGGTGGTAAAGTAGAAATTTGTTCTACACCAAACCAAGATAACCCATTAATGCCAGGTGTAACTTGTGGAGGAACACCAATTTTAGGTTTAGATGTTTGGGAACACGCATACTACTTAAACTACCAAAACCGTCGTCCAGATTACATTAAAGCATTTTTTAGTGTAATTAACTGGAATGAAGTTGAAAAACGTTACGCTGAAGCAAAGTAAGCAACCAACATTAAATATTTTAAAAGTCGTTTCTGTTTAGCAGAAACGGCTTTTTTATTTGAAACAGTTTTATGTAAATGAATTTAGCTACGTTAAAATCTGTGGTGATAGCATGTGATTGGATATTAATAAACCAAAGAGAATTATGGAAAGCTTAATTAAGAAAAGCTTTTTAAGGAAATACGAAATTTTATAAAATGAAAAAGGTGAACAGATGTTCACCTTTTTGCCCCAAATCTACCATGAACTTAACCTACTTATGTTATGGTGAGACAAATATATGTTTGTAAGTCAGTTTGTTAAAATTTTTTAGTTAAACGACTTATATCTTGGTTTAAGCGGAGTATTAATTATATGTAGGGTTTAATTGAAGTTTAATAAAGAAAAACGAAAATAATGCGCATAAAAAAAGGCGAACAGAAGTTCACCTTTTTTTGCCCCAAATCTACCATGAACTTAACCTACTTATGTTATGGTGAGACTAATTTATGTGTATTTACTTTAAAGCTGTTATATTTTAGATGAAATACATTTTTTTAAGTTGAAATGCGTTTTTACTAATTAAATCCCTGAAAAATAGCAATTTCAAAATTAATATGCACGTTCATTATTACCTTCATAAAAATTGATAAAGGCACGATTTACAACACGATTACCACCATTAGTCGGGTAGTTTCCTGTAAAGTACCAATCGCCTAAATGTTCAGGGCAAGCTTTGTGCAGGGAATCCACCGATTGGAAAATAACCTTAACTTCAGTTTTAATAGTTTCATCACTTAGTAATTCTGAAATTTTATCTGAAATCTGCTCATCTGTAAACGGATCGTAGACTTCTTTCACAAAGTTTTGTACGTGTTTATCTTTTAATTCAGTTTGCTCGATACATTTTTTATAAACATCATCAATAATATGATACTGGTTGTTGTCTTTCAATAACGCTAAAGCTGCTTGGAAAGCAACTAAGCTTTCTAAGTTTGCCATATCGATTCCATAACAATCTGGATAGCGAATTTGCGGTGCAGATGATACAACAATAATCTTTTTAGGATTTAAACGATCAAGCATTTTTAAAATACTTTTCTTCAATGTAGTACCCCTTACAATACTATCATCAATAATTACTAAGTTATCGGTAGGCTTGATAACGCCGTAAGTAACATCGTAAACGTGCGCAACTAAATCATCACGACTACTGTCTTCTGTGATAAACGTTCTTAGCTTAACATCTTTAATAGCTATTTTTTCAACACGAGCGCGCTCCGATAAAATTTCGGTAACCTCTTCAGCAGATATTGAACGTTGTCCGTTTAAAATAGCTTCAGTTTTCTTTTTATTAATAAAGTCTTCTACAGTTTCAATCATACCAAAAAACGAAGTTTCGGCTGTATTTGGGATAAAAGAGAATACTGTATTTTTAGTATCGTTATCAATAGCTTTTAAAACCTTTGGCATAAGTAATCTACCTAGCATTTTACGCTCTTGATAAATTTCTGCATCACTTCCTCTTGAAAAGTAAATACGCTCGAAAGAACAAGATTTACGTTCTAATGGAGGTAGTATTTGTTTCAATCTAACTTCACCAGATTTTTTAGTAATAATAGCTTGTCCTGGTTCTAGTTCCTTAACATCTTCAAAATTTACATTGAAAACAGTTTGAATTACCGGACGTTCTGAAGCAACAACTACAATTTCATCATCTTGATAGTAGTAAGCAGGTCTAATTCCTGCAGGATCACGTAAAACAAAAGCATCACCATGACCTATTAATCCGGCCATAGCATAACCACCATCCCAATTTTTTGCAGCACGTTTTAAAATTTTGCCAACTTTTAAACGTTCGGCTATTAATGGAGAAGCTTGTTGTTTATTATAGCCTTCTTTCTTTAAATCACGGTATATTTTACTAACCGCATCATCAAGGAAATGACCAATTTTTTCCATTATAGTAATGGTATCTGTATACTCTTTTGGATGTTGCCCTAGTTCTATTAAGTTTGAAAATAATTCTTTAACATTTGTCATGTTAAAGTTTCCAGCCATAATAAGGTTACGGTGCATCCAGTTATTTTGTCTTAAAAATGGGTGTACACTCTCTACACTGTTTTTTCCAAAAGTTCCATAACGTACGTGCCCAAGTAAAACTTCTCCAATGTATGGAATGTTCTTTTTTTGTGCAGCCACATCATCCATATATTCTGGATGTTCTTTGAACTCTTTATTAACACGGTCGTTAATTTGTGCAAAAATATCTTGAATAGGTTGTTGTGCTATAGAACGTACTCTACTAATGTAACGTTCTCCAGGTTTTGTGTCTAATTTAATACTTGCAAGACCAGCACCGTCTTGACCACGATTGTGCTGCTTCTCCATCATTAAATACATTTTGTTTACGCCATAAAATGCGCTACCGTATTTTTCTTTATAAAATTCTAACGGTTTTAATAGTCTAATAACTGCTATTCCACATTCGTGTTTTAGGGCATCACTCATAGTCTAAATTATTTTATGCTTTGCGGTGTTTCTTTTTTAGATTCCTCGGTCTCCAAAGGAATTACATTTTAATGGTGGTCTCGAGATTTAGTCTCAAGAAAATATGTTCAATTAAAAACGCGCCCAAATTATGGGCGCGTTAGTTTATGTTAATTCTATTTCAAATTGAGTTAAGTGTTTAAACTGCATCAGTCGTTGTTGCACTTCGCTGTGCGACAAATTCTCCATGCGCTCGGTGCCAAACTTCTCAACACAAAAGGATGCTAGAGCAGAACCGTAAATTACGGCGTTCTTCATGTTTTCGAAAGATACGTCGCCTGTTTTTGCTAAATAGCCAGCAAAACCACCTGCAAAGGTATCTCCTGCGCCAGTTGGGTCAAAAACTTCTGCTAGAGGTAAAGCTGGTGCGTAAAACATTTGTTCGTTATGGAACAATAGTGCGCCATGCTCTCCTTTTTTGATAACCACGTATTTTGGTCCCATTTCATGAATTTTTTTCGCAGCAACAACTAGCGAATATTCGCCGGTTAATTGTCTTGCTTCTTCATCGTTTATGGTAATCACATCAATACGTTTTATAACGTTTTTTAAATCTTCTAAAGCGATATCCATCCAGAAATTCATAGTATCTAAAACTACTAATTTCGGTTTAACCGTCATTTGATCTAAAACACTAGATTGGACGAGTGGATGTAAGTTTCCTAACATAACCACTTCGGCATCTTTATAATTTTCTGGTACAACTGGGTTGAAATCTTCTAAAGTATTTAGCTCTGTTATTAAGGTGTCGCGAGAATTCATATCATTATGATATTTTCCGCTCCAAAAAAACGTTTTACCTTCTTTAACGATTTCAATACCTGAAATGTCGATATTTTTGCTAGAAAGTAAGTCTAAATATTTTTGTTCAAAATCGCCGCCAACAATAGAAACAATGGCAGAATCTACATCGAAATTAGATGCAGAAAGACCTATATAAGTACCTGCTCCACCTAAAATTTTATCGGTTTTACCGAATGGTGTTTCAATAGCATCATAAGCTACTGTACCAACTATTACTAATTTACCCATGAAAGTTCTTGATAATTTTCTGCAAATATAGGTTATTTATATGCTTAATCCTTATTATTTTTAATGTTCAATTTGAATGAAAATTGCTAAGATTAATGTTTTAAAAGAAGAAGAATTACTTTTACTTACGCCCAAAATCGGCTGGAATTTCTCCCCACGCCTTAGTTTCCCATTTTACAATTACGGTTTTGTAACTGTTGTTTTTAAGCCAGTCTAGGGCTCGATCTACTAAATCGAAAACGGGTTTGTTTTTTTCGTTGCGCTCTAATTTAGTGTTGCATATTTTTTTACGAACCCAACTCATGGCTGTTCGAGAGTCTGTATATAATAGAAGGTCGCTGTTATTTTTTTTAAGAATAGCTAAGCCGTGAACCAAAGCTAAAAATTCTCCCAAGTTATTGGTGCCTTCTGGAAAAGGGCCTTGTATAAAGAGTTGTCTTTTTGTTTTAGTATCTACGCCGCGGTATTCCATAATACCTGGGTTTCCGCTAGAAGCAGCATCTACCGAAATGGAATTGTAATTTGGTTGCCCTATTTTTCTGAGTTGTTCGGCTGTTAATTCACTTTTAAAGCCTTTGCTTTTTCCAATATAATCGAAATAATTACCCTGCAAAGCAGCTTCCGCAGCTTCTAAGGTTGTGAAAGATTTGTATTGAGCGCCATCAAAATTGGTTATTTGAGCTTTGCAGTCGTTCCATTTTTTAAAAACGCCGGTCTTTTTACCTTTCCAAACGGTGTAAAATTTCTTTTTTTTCGACATACTTTGGCATTTCCCACGAAAGTGGTAGTTGTTTAAATTGAGTTTTTTTAATTATTTTGATAATATATCGTTAACAACCTGCGGAAAGTGCTCCATTTCTAATTGGTGTATTTTGGCAGCAACATCATCGGCAGTGTCTGTGTCGGCTACATTACATGTTGCCTGAAAAATAACAGCGCCTTCATCATAATGTTCATTTACATAATGTATAGTAATACCGGTTTCCTTCTCTTTATTATTAACAACAGCATTGTGCACGTGCATACCGTACATGCCTTTTCCTCCGTAATTTGGTAGTAAAGCTGGGTGAACGTTAATTACTTTATTAGGGAAAGCAGCTAGTATGTTATCTGGGAATTTCCAGAGATAACCTGCTAGTACTATTAGGTCGGGTTTAGCGGCTTTTAATAAGTTTAGAACGTCTTCGGTCTCAGATATTGCTATTTTATTGAAAGAAAGTGCGCTAACCTTTAGTTTTTTTGCACGGTCCAAAACTTTGGCATGAGGATTGTTAGTTAATACCTGAATAACAGAAGCATTTTCTCTGTTGTGAAAAAACTTAATTAGATTTTCAGCATTAGTACCACTCCCGGACGCAAAAATTACAATTCGTTTCATTTACAGACAATGTGTTTAATAATTATTCAAACAAAAAAAAGAATAAATATTAACAATTTGAAGGTAAAAGAGAAATACTTAAAACTATTTTTAGTAAATTACACACACATTTTTAAGGTAAAGGTGTGTTTTAAAAATAAAGTTTTTTATTTTTGCCAACTAATTAAAACTTAAAATTAAAAATTATGTCAGACATTGCATCAAGAGTAAAAGCTATTATCGTTGATAAATTAGGAGTAGACGAGAATGAAGTTGTAACTGAAGCTAGCTTCACAAACGATTTAGGAGCAGACTCTTTAGACACTGTGGAATTAATAATGGAATTCGAAAAAGAATTCGATATCCAAATTCCAGATGATCAAGCTGAAAACATTGCAACAGTAGGTCAAGCTATATCATACATCGAAGCAGCAAAATAAGCAAAATATTTTATGGAATTAAAGCGAGTTGTAGTCACAGGATTAGGGGCTTTAACACCAATTGGCAATACCAAAGACGAATTTTGGGAAGGTTTAATTAGTGGTAAAAGTGGTGCTGCGCCTATAACATATTATGACGCCGAAAAGTTTAAAACGAAGTTCGCTTGCGAATTGAAAAACTTTAACGCAACAGATTTTTTTGATAGAAAGGAAGCTCGGAAAATGGACCGATTTGCACAATACGCTATGGTAGCTGCAGATGAAGCCATTGAAGATGCTAAATTGAATCTAGATGAAGTTGACAAATTAAGAGTAGGCGTTATATGGGGAGCAGGCATCGGTGGATTGGAAACCTTCCAGAACGAAGTATTAAACTTCGCTGCTGGAGATGGAACGCCACGTTTTAACCCTTTCTTTATTCCTAAAATGATTGCTGATATTGCACCAGGAAACATCTCTATAAAACATGGTTTTATGGGGCCAAACTATACAACGGTTTCGGCATGTGCATCTTCGGCTAACGCTATGTTTGATGCTTTAAACATTATTCGTTTAGGGCATTGTGATGTGGTTGTTACAGGCGGAAGTGAAGCAGCAGTAACTATTGCAGGTATGGGCGGGTTTAATGCTATGCACGCACTATCGACTAGAAATGAAAGTCCAGAAACAGCCTCACGTCCATTTGATGGAACGCGTGATGGTTTTGTTTTGGGAGAAGGTGCTGGCGCACTGATTCTAGAAGAATATGAGCATGCAAAAGCTAGAGGCGCAAAAATTTATGCGGAATTTGTTGGAGGAGGTTTATCTTCTGATGCTTACCACATGACGGCGCCACATCCTGATGGTATTGGTGTTGTAGCGGTTATGAAAAATTGCTTGCAAAATGCAGGACTTAAACCGGAAGATATAGACCATATTAATACTCATGGTACATCTACGCCTTTAGGTGATGTTGCAGAATTAAAAGCAATTTCAGAGATCTTTGGAAGTCACGCTAAAAACATAAATATTAATTCAACAAAATCTATGACTGGGCACTTATTAGGTGCAGCAGGTGCTATTGAAGCGATTTCGGTTATTTTGGCAATGGAAAACGGAGTTATACCTCCAACCATTAACCATACTACGGTAGACGAAAGTATAGATCCTGAATTAAATTTAACCTTAAACAAGGCACAAAAGCGGGACATAAAAGTAGGAATGAGTAATACATTTGGATTTGGCGGTCACAACGCCTGTGTAGTATTCAAAAAATTAGATTAAATCCCGAATGAAATACATTCGTAACATATTAAATTCCCGTTTTAAACGCAGCGGGAATTTTTTTATGGAAATAAACCAAATCCTTGGTTTTAAACCTAAGGATATAAAATATTTTAGAAAGGCTTTTACCCACCGTTCTATGAACATAAAGGATAGCGAAGGCAATGCTATTAATTATGAACGATTAGAATTTCTGGGAGACGCTATGCTAAGTGCTGTTATAGCATCTCATTTATATCTCGAAGTTCCAAGTGGAGATGAAGGATATTTAACTAAAATGCGCTCTAAAATTGTAAGTAGAGAACATTTAAATGAACTGGGTAAAGATTTAGGGTTAATTACTTTAGTTGAAAGTAAAATACCTAAAGGCCAATTTGGCGATAATATTCATGGTAACTTATTTGAAGCTTTAGTAGGTGCTATTTTTTTAGATAGAGGCTATAAGTATTGTGAAAAGTTTATCTACACTCGAGTTATTCTACCTTATGTAGATATTGCAACCTTAGAAGGGAAAGTAATAAGCTATAAAAGTTTACTGATAGAGTGGTGCCAAAAAGAAAAGAAAACTTTTGGGTATAATGTTTATGAAGATACAGGAAATGATGATGTTAGGCATTTTTCGGTAAAACTATCTATAGACGATAAAGTTGTTGCGAAAGCACGAGGTACTTCAAAGAAAAAAGCAGAAGAGAAAGCTTCTAAGCGTGCTTTTTTTGTGTTTCAGAGTAAAATTTCAAAATCAGTTTAGCAAAACTTCAGCTTAACTGAAAAAAACAATTAACTATAACGTTTTAGTATCGATTCTTATTAAGATTCGTTAAAACATGTATTTAGTAATTGTTATAAATACTATATTTACAAATAATAATAGGAAGTTATGGCTGTTCATAAACTGATACTTGATGATGTTTTTGACGATGTGACGTACACATTAGTAGCAATGCATTGTACACTTGAGGACTACAGATTGGCCTTTCTTCTTAATAAACATTTAAAGATCAAGCTTGCTAGGAGATCTAAAGATTTAGATTTTAACAAGGGGAAATCTAACTATTCTATATTTGAATGGGAAGATGAAAAGCAACTAACTACTTGGAGTTTAGTTTCTAATACTTGTAAAACAGAGAGTTTACAAGAAATTAGTTTTGGGTCTTTATTTGAAAATCAAGAAAAAATAACGAAAACAACTCATTTAATACCAGAATATAAGCGTGTTAACTACTTTTTAAAAATAGAAAACGAGTTCAGTTCGAGTAAGGAAAAATATATTTTAGATACTATATTAGAAATTCCTCAAATTGCAACAGCTTATAGTATTGATACATTTCAATTAAAATCAAAAGACAATTTAATTTTTAGCTAATGGCAACAAGAAAAAAAACCAAAATAGTAGCAACTCTAGGACCAGCTACAAGCACAAAAGAAGTATTAAAAGGCATGCTTGAGGAAGGTGTTAATGTATTTAGAATTAACTTTTCTCATGCCGATTACAAAGATGTGGCCGAACGTATCACCATGATTCGTGAGTTAAATGAAGAGTTTGGTTTTACTGCCGCTATTTTAGCAGATTTACAAGGTCCAAAACTTCGTGTAGGAGTTATGGAAGAAGATGTTGTTGTAAATCCGGGTGATGAAATTATTTTTGCTACAGGTGAACGTTTTGTTGGAAATAAGGAACGTGTTTACATGACTTATGATAGATTTCCACAAGATGCAAAACCAGGAGAACGTATTCTTTTAGATGATGGAAAATTACTTTTTACAGTTATTTCTACAGATGGTAAATCTGAAGTAAAAGCCAAAGTTGTACAAGGTGGACCATTAAAATCTAAAAAAGGTGTAAACCTTCCTAATACAAATATATCTCAGCCTGCACTTACAGAAAAAGATATCGAAGATGCAATTTTTGCTATTGGGCAAGATGTAGATTGGATGGCATTATCTTTTGTGCGTCATGCTGAAGATTTAATGCAGTTACGGGATTTAATTGCTAAACACGGAACGCATAAAATTCCAATTATTGCTAAAATAGAAAAGCCAGAGGCTGTAGAGAATATCGATAAAATTGTTACACATTGTGATGGTATTATGGTAGCTCGTGGTGATCTAGGTGTTGAAGTTCCTGCTGAAGAAGTTCCGTTAATCCAAAAACAATTGGTTTTACGTGCTAAAAAAGCTAGAATTCCAGTAATTATTGCGACGCAAATGATGGAAACTATGATTGATAGTTTAACACCAACAAGAGCTGAAGTAAATGATGTTGCCAATTCTGTTATGGATGGTGCTGATGCTGTAATGCTTTCGGGTGAAACTTCGGTTGGTAAATATCCTGTTGAAGTAATTAGACAGATGAGTAACATTTTAAAGAATGTTGAAGATTCTGAGTTAATTCAAGTACCACAATTACCTCCGCATATTAGAACTAATAGATATATTACTAAATCAATTTGTTATCATGCTGCACTTATGGCAAACGAAATTGATGCAAGTGCTATTTCTACGTTAACAAATAGTGGATATACGGCGTTTCAAATTTCGGCTTGGAGACCATCATGTCATATTTTAGTATTTACATCAAATAAGCGAATCTTAACGCGTTTAAGTTTGCTTTGGGGTGTTCGTGCTTTTTATTACGATAAGTTTGTTAGCACTGATGAAACTATTGAAGATGTTAATGCTATAGCTTGTAAACAAGGTTATTTAGAAGTTGGAGATATGTTAGTGAGTTTAGCTGCTATGCCAATTCAAGATAAAGGAATGGTTAATACGTTAAGAGTTTCAGAAATTACAACTTGTAGTCTTTAAAAACTTAAGTTTTATATATTAAAAAAGGCCAATAGATTTAAATCTATTGGCCTTTTTTGTTTGTAAATATGTGGTTTGTTTATTAGAACGTTCCAATAAAGTGGCTTCCTTCTACATTAACTAATTCAGCACCTTTTGTTACAACACCAGTTTCGGTATCTACAACATATATGTTTCCATTTTGTCCAACAGGAGCTTGAGTTAGGTATATTTCTGTTCCATCTACTACAAAACCTTGGTATTGGAATAAGTAGAAATCTTCGTGATATGGAATGTCTTCAATTTTTTGAGCTGTTTTAGCATTTAAATCAACAAGAGCAAAAAATCCTTGGGCTCCAGCAACACCTTCGGCAGAACCATCATGACGATAAGCTACCACAGCTTTTCCGTTAGAGGCTGGTCTCCATGCAAGAATATAAGCACCTTCAACACCTAAAGCTTCATCTAAATTAAAATCATAAGAATCGTCATAAGTGTTATCTGCATTAATTTTTAAAATATGAGAACCTTCTGGGTCACTTTGGTTAGCTTGATAAACGCTTCCGTTGTAAAGGAATGCATTAATGCTACGGTATCCATTTGTGTTTCCGTGTCCTGCTGTAGATGTAATTACAGTTGGATTTAAAAGTGATGGATAATCTAATACAATAGTTTTCGATCCTAAAATTTCATAATCGCTATCACTTTCTGTAGTAGCAGGGTCAACCTTACTTAAACGTGCACCAATATATAATTTATCGCCAGCAGCATTTAAAGTAGGCATATCAATTCTAGAAATATAGTAACCTAGAGCTTCTTCTTCAGCTGTTAAAGGCACATCGTGCTCTTGGAAGTTGTTTATTAGCGAGTTTCCTAAATCTAAAGTTACTACACCAATAGTAGCATTAGTTCTTGTGTAATTTCCATCAGCATCAGCTTCATGTTCCGTAGAAACATAAACAGCAGAACCTGTTTGGTCTCCATCGAATAATTTAATCCACCTTGGAGCTGTTCCTACGTAAGGTGCAATACTGATTTCTGTTCCTGTTTGTGTAAAGGTTTGTCCGCCTTCTACAAGATATTTGGTATAGTTACCACCAGTATCACCGGCGTAGCTAATATTGAAAATAGTACTACCATCTTCAGATGATTGTAAACGAGCCGTTCTGTTTGATGGTGCAATAAATCCATTTTCAAAAGCTTCAATAGAAACTGTTGGATCTTTAGCATCTTCACTGCTAACAGAGTAAATTAGAGTACCACCATTTCCGTCACCTGGGTTTTCGCCCATTCTAGCGGCTGCAACGGTTATCCATCTACTTCCTTCTTCAATTTCTTCATCTATAACTTCTTTTGGAGCATCGTCATCACTACAGCTAAAGGCTAGTAATAAAACACTAAATAGCAAGGCTAAGGTTTTAAGGTTTAAAATTTGTTTTTTCATGTTTTTAGAGTTAATTAAAATTTATTGATTGTATAATTCAGTTTAAAATAAAAAGCACGTCCTGGTTTTTGTACCGAAAGGTTATCGTAAACGGGCTCGTCGAAAATATTTTTAATATCGAAGCTCATTGCTAATCTTTTATTAGGAAATGAGTAGGTAAGACCTAAATCGTGAACTAATTGTTCGGGTACTTTAAAGAAATCGTCGCCAACAGTATTAGAACCTTGAGACACTAAGTATGAAAACTCGTCTGTGAAATACACGGAGTAGAAAAGGTTTAATAAAGATTTTTTCTGAATAAGCTCTTTGAATGAATACCTTAAACTACTATTCATTGTGAAAAATGGCGTGTTCGGAATATCGAATTCTGTTCCGTTAGTAGTTTCGCTTGTTAAATCGAAACGAGATACATTAAAATTAAAACCTAAGTTTTTATTGTACGTATAGTTAAGCTGTGCATCTATACCTTTAGATTTTGCATTACCCTGGTTAACGTATAGAATTAATTCGTCATCTACGTTTAAAGATGTTTCTATAGGTAATCCAATTCTATCTTTTATGTCTCTTATAAAAGCATTGGTTGAAATGGTAAAAGCATGTTTTTTTATTTTGAATCTACCAAATCTAAAGCCTAAGTTGAAATTATTACTAACCTCCGGGTTTAAGCTTGGGTTTGCAACAACATTATCTCCATCGTTACCAAAAACTTCCGTTTCGTTAGGTAATCTAATCGCTTTTTCGGCCGATGTTAATAAGCTAACTGTAGGTGTAATGGCATAAGACGCGGCAAAACCAAAACCTTCGTATTTGTTGTTGGCCTTTACAGTTTCATCAACTACGGTATCATTTCCTTCACTATCTGTTGCAATGGCAGGATCGATACTCAAAGTATTTTGGCTATAATATTTACCAAATATGCTTGTTTTTAATTGGTTGTTAATGGCAGATAACTCGTAGGTTAAAGCAAAAATATTTTTATATAAATCTCTAGTACCCATGAAGGTGTTTTCTAAAACCGTCCTTAAGGCATCGCTATCTTCTCTTTCAATACTAGAGTATGCATGGTTGAATAGTACTTTGTGATGCTCGTTTATGGTATAAGATAATCCGGTTCTCACAGCAGCAACGTTCCTTTCTATTTTTGCTAGAGTCGGTCCACCTTCTTGTTGAGAACCCCAAGTATATTCGTATTCATCTCCTCTAAAATCTACGGCTCTTTCTCCATTCCAACTATATGCAGCAGCGACGGTATCATTTACAGTTCGGTTTCGTTTACCGTACAACGCATTTATATTGACATCAAAACCTTCTGTAAAAAGGTCTCCCTTTTTGTAAATTAAATTACCTAGCAAAGCATTGGACTCTAAAAAACGATCTTTGTATGGAGTAATGGTCATAAAAGCGCCGTGTTGAACTTCTTTATAGTCATCGGAACTTGTAACTCCAACAAAAAATTGATCGGCCCATTTTACGTTTGTAAAACCAATTTGTGCCATGCCTCCTGTAGATCTGTAGGCATCATTAAATCGTCTTGCAGTAATTGGGGTTTGTGCACCACCTAAACCAGTAACAACCACGCTTCGCCCTGAAACTTTATAATCATTATCAGAATAATTATGAAACATCGACGCCTTAACCGTAAAACCAGATTTTTCGAATCTATATAATCCGTTTACATTGGTTTGAAATGTATTAAACGATCCATATGAAGCTGAAGCATTTAAATAATTTTTAGTTGAATTATGAAGTACTATATTAATGGCACCACCCAAAGCATCGTCTGCTAAATGCCCAGGGACAACACCTTTGTAAACCTCTATGTTTTTTATCATTGAGGCCGGAATACTGTTTAAACTATAAGAAGAACCATACATAGTGATTGGAACACCATCAATAAAAACTCTAACAGAACTACCCGATAAGCCGTTTAAACTATATTCTACATTGGAACCTAAACCACCATTCTGACGAATTTTTACACCAGCCGTAGTGTTTAGTAAATCGTTTGTTTGAATATTTCTAATACTAGCTTCCTTTGTTTTAATAACATTTACAGCAAAGCCTTTATCTTCAATCTGTCTTTTAAGGGTTTTACCTGCAATTTGTATTTCTTTTAAATCTTGATGTGAGGCAAAAGTTAATGTAACATCAACGTTTTTTTCTGAAGTATTTATGGTAATATCAATAGTTTTAACTTTAGCATCTAATGAATGAAACTGAAGTGTATAATTTCCGTAGGGAATATTTTCAAAGTAAAAATCACCGTTAATATCAGAGTTTGCTTCCTTTTGAAAACTAGGACCCTTTAAAATAATATAGGCTCCTGAAACAGGCTCGTTGGTGTCAAATTTAACTGTACCATATAGATCTCCCTCTTGACTAAAAGCAAAAAGGCTAGAGAAAAACAATAAGAAAGTTGAAAATGTTTTTACTGATGGCATGAGTAATTTTTTTACAAAATTACTCTTATTTGTATTCAGTCCAAATAAAGATAGCGGATTTGATGATAATTTAATGCAAAGGTAGATTTGCTTTTTATTTGCAAAAAATTCTATACTCTTGTTAAGAATATTTACGTTTTTTGTGTTTATTTTTAATTATTCTAAATAGTGATGCATCTTGAATTTATACATCTAGATAAGTGAATAAAGCAAAAAATGGCTAAAAATTGTTAAATAGAGTTAAGTTTAGTGATATTTCAATAAATATCTTAAACTTTTAAAATCCAAATTTTAGCTGCGCGCTAACACTTTTTGTTTCTGGTGCTTTTTTAGTTTCTGTATTCAAATTGGAAAGAGAGATGCCTAATAATCTGACCGAATTACTCATTTTTTCTTGATAAAGTAAATCTTTTGCCGTTTCTAGAATAATGTTTTTATCACTTATAAAATAGGGAAGTGTTTTGCTTCGTGTTTGTAAACTAAAATCGCTGTACTTTATTTTTAAAGTTACTGTTTTGCCTGCAACTTTGCTTTTTAATAAGCGTTTGGTAACTTCTTCAGAAATCTGTTCTAATTTCTCCATCATAAAAACTTCCGAAGATAAATTTTCACTAAAAGTACGTTCGGCGGCTAAGCTTTTTCTAATCCGGTTTGGCTTCACTTCACTGGTATGTATACCGCGAACTACGTTGTAATAATAGCTGCCCGATTTTCCAAAGTGCTCTTCTAGAAATTCTATAGATTTCTGTTTTAAATCTATACCTGTAAAAATGCCTTTTTGATACATTTTTTCGGCAGTAACCTTACCAACACCATAAAATTTTCTAATATCTAGCGTTTCTAAAAACGGAATAACCTCTTCTGGATTTACTGTTTTTTGTCCGTTAGGTTTATTGTAATCGCTGGCAATTTTGGCGATAAATTTATTAATGGAAATTCCTGCGGAAGCTGTTAAACCTACTTCATTAAAAATACGTGTTCTAATTTCTTCGGCAATCATGGAGGCGCTCGGGTTACCTTTTTTATTTTGGGTAACATCGAGGTAAGCTTCATCTAAAGAAAGCGGTTCTACCAAATCTGTATAGTCTAGAAATATTTTTCTAATCTTTTTAGATATAGAGGTATAGCGTTCAAAATCGGTTTTCACAAAAATTAATTCCGGACAAAGCTTAATAGCTAAGTTTCCAGACATGGCACTTTTTACACCAAATTTTCTGGCTTCGTAACTGGCAGCACTAATTACGCCACGCCTGCCGCTTCCGCCAACAGCAATGGCTTTACCAATTAATTCAGGATTATCCAATTGCGCAACAGACGCATAAAAGGCGTCCATATCCACATGAATAATTTTTCTTATTGGTAAATCGGTTAACATAGCGTAAATTTATCAATTCATATTTAAGGGCAATTCCTAAACTCAATATTTTTAAAATATTTTCGCTTTCGCGGAATTTTCTATGATAGAAATAGAACGTAAATTTTTAGTAAAATCTGAAGCTTTTAAAGATGAAGCTTTTAAGCAAACCCGAATTAGTCAAGGGTTTTTAAATACCGATAAAGCACGTACGGTTAGAGTTAGGCTAAAGGGGGAGCAAGGCTTTATAACTATTAAAGGCGCAAGTTCTGAGAGTGGGTTATCTCGTTTTGAATGGGAAAAGGAAATCCCTAAGCAAGAAGCCGAAGCTTTATTAGAATTATGCGAGCCTTCTATTATTGATAAAACCCGTTATGAAATAAAACTAGGACAGCATATTTATGAGGTCGATGAGTTTTATGGTGATAATTTTGGGTTAATTGTTGCCGAAATCGAACTAAATACCGAAACTGAAACGTATATAAAACCCGATTGGTTGGGTAATGAAGTTACAGGAGATGTGAAATATTACAATTCGCAGTTAAGTAAAAACCCTTTTAAATCTTGGATTAAATAACTAAATATTTATTTGTTATGAAAAAATTAATACTACCGTTTTTATGCATTTTATTGTTAGTATCGTGTAAAAATGAGACAAAGGAAGGAGCTTCTATCAATGAGGAAGCAGGAAAAACTGCAGATACTATTATAGTTGAAGTGCCAGCAGAGCCTGTTAAAAAAACATTGAAAGAAATAAAAGACGAGTTAACCGCTAAGGGTTTTAAAACTTATGTGCATGTTAATGAAGCAACAAAAGACACTGTATTAATGCAGCAATATTTTATGGCCTTTTTAAAAAAGAGCGCTATTAAAATGCAAAACGAAGAAGAGAGTGAGCGTTTACAAAAATTACATTTAGAGCATTTATCAAAAATGTACGAGTTAGGTTATGCAGATATTTCGGGACCTTTTGGTGACGATGGAGATATTAGTGGTATAACCATATATAATGTGCCAACTTTAAAAATGGCCGATAGTTTAGCTAAAGCCGACCCTATGGTTGAGGCGGAACGTTTAGAAATAGAAATACATCCATGGTGGGCAGCAAAAGGCGTTGGTTTAAGATAATACTTAAGGTTTTAAGTACGGGCATATTTATAGTAAACCTAATATGTGTTCTTGCTTTATTAGTACTCCATTTTTTAGTAAAAGATGCATCGTTTAAATTTGCCTATTGGTTTTATTTATTCCCTTTACCTATTATAATTACTATAGTTTTGGTGTTTTCTGTTTTTCTTGGAAAGCGTAGAAAATACAATCTTATTCTTGCTGGTATTTTATTGTTAGTATGGTTTTTTAGAAGTTTTAGCATCAGTTTTACGGAAGAAGTAAAAGATACTGATGTAGAAGTTGTGTTTTGGAATGCCTCTAGAGACGATGGTTTTGAATCCGCTTTTAAAGAGAACGAATCCATCCCGGATATTATGGTTTTAAGTGAGCCTAAAAAACGCAGTTTCGATAAAATTAAAGCAAAATATCCTCAGTATTATTTCTATAAATCGAACGGCGAAATTGAGATTTTTTCAAAAACACCACTTCATATAGAAGAGGAGCAACGTTCTAAATATAGTTCTACAATAGTAAAGTTTAGTTCTGCAGGTATTCAATTTTATGCTGTAGATATGCAAGGTAGTTTTGATGTGCCTAAAGCTTGGGAGTTTAAATTCGCGAACAGTATTATTCAAAATACAAGTAACACCATTGTATTGGGGGATTTTAATGCGCCTTACGAGTCTGTGTTTTTAGAGCGTTTAGAGCAAAATTACAATCACTTCTTTTCAAAAAAAGGTAATGGCTTTAGAGAAACTTGGCCATGGAATTTTCCGTTGTTGTCTATAGACCATATTTGGGTGTCTAAAGATTTAATTATGGTAAATTCGGAAAAAATAGCCACAAGAGATTCCGATCATAGTATGATTAAAACTGTGATTAGAAAATAAGGTGTCTCAAATTAAAACTTAAAGATTCCCTTTAGCAGATTCTACTGTTTTCTTAGAGTTTCCAATAAAAATAGCGTCACCATTTATTATTACAGGTCTGCTTAAAAACGTATAATGCTCTAAAATGTATTGCTTGTAATCGCGCTCTGTTAAGTCTTGGTTTTTTAAATCCATTTCTTTGTAAAGTTTGGCGCGTTTGCTAAAAAGAGACTCATAACTTCCAGAAAGGGCTTGCATTTCTTCTACTTGAGCTGCAGTTATAGGTTCTGTTTTAATATCTTGAAGTATATAATCGGCAGGAATATTAAGCTCTTTTATTATTCTAATACAAGTGCTACACGTTTTTAAATAATATACTTTTTTCATGACTTTTTGTTTGAAGCAAAATAACGTTAATTTTCAGTTTTAAACCAATTCATTTTAGAATTTATTAGAGAATATGCTTTAATTGTTTAGACTGTTTTTGGTTTTAGAAGTATATTTATGCAAAAATTAAAAACATGCAATTTACATTCGACGTTTTAGCTAATATTCGTGCCATGGCACAAAAACATATTGAAAATAATACTTTAGAGGATTTAAATAAAATCCCAGAAGGATTCAATAATAATATTATTTGGAATATAGCTCACATGGTGGTTACTACACAGGTTTTGGCTTATAAGCTATCTGGCTTACCAATGGTTGTTAGTGATGAGATGATTGGTAAATACAAAAAAGATAGTAAACCAGAAGGTGATGTTACTCAAGCTGAAGTTGATGAAATTAATGGTTTATTAATTTCTACCATAAAGCAATTAGAAGCAGATTATAAAGCAGGTGTTTTTAAAAATTATACTGAATATACGGTGTCTACCACAGGAAATACATTAAGAAGTATTGATGATGTATTACCGTTCGATTTAGTTCACGAAGGGATGCATTATGGTTATATTCTTGCCTTATCGCGCGCTGTTAAAGGCTAGGTAGCTCTCAATTTTATTAAAAGGAATTTCGAATTCTATAATACCTGTTGAATATGGGGCAATTTCGTATGCGTTATAAAGTAGAACAATACCTTCGTCGTTATAACCTATATTCTCGGGTAATTTGAAAGTGTCTAATTCTGGTTCAAAAATGTCTTTATCTTTTGTAGCTTCTTTAAAATAAGGCAAAGCGATTTCTTTAAAAGCTTCAGTATCTTTTATTAGGTTTTTATTCGGAATTGTTTTTCCGGTAGTTGCATCAAAGTTTAAGAAAGAAACTTTAAGCATGCCATGTGCACCACCTGTATTCATATATGATGTTAGTGCTAAGCTGTTGATTTCTGGAGAAGTGAACATAATTTCGCCATCAATTTGAGCTTCCCAAGGTTGAGAAATTTCAGGGAAATCTATTTGGAAGGTTTCAAACTCCTTGTTAAAGTTATTAATACCTTCTTCTATAGATTTAGCATTAATAGCGTTGGGTTCTCCAAGGTGTAAATTAGTTATCACCTCTTTTTCTATTTCAGAATTAATAACGCTAGAAACTGTTTTGTTACCAACCGCTTTAGGTATGTTAACTTCAACAACATTATTATTTTCTGTAGTGATATTTATATCTTCAAAAGTGGTGTTTACATCATCTTTACAACTGAAAAATAGAGTGAAACAACAAATTGTAAGTAGCGTGTTTATTTTAAGCATGGATTGTATTATTTAGCAACATTAAAGATAATTATTGCATTTGAATAGACCATATTAAAAGCTATTAATATTTAGAAAATCATAATAGAAAATGTTTTGTAATATGGGTAAAAGTTTTAAATGAAAAAAGCCTATATTTTCGAAATATAGGCCTTTTTAATATTTTATAAAATTGAGATTTTATTAATCTAAGTAATAAATATAACCAACGTTAAACCACATAAGCCAATCGTTGTTTTTATTATAATCTAATTGGTGATTAAGGCCATCAACCCAATCACTAAAGTAAAATTGGCCTCTAAAATCGATCATTAAATCCGAAACGCGATCTAATTTGTAACGCATACCAACACTCATTACAGTAGAAAAAGTACTGCCTGGTGTTGCATCTACAGATCCGGGATCCCAAAGTGAGTAAAAATTACTTGCATCGGTTACGTCGCCAATTGCTGTTGGGTCTGGATTAGCATAAGTTGTGGTTACGCTAGGCGTAAAGGCTGTATAATGAATTCCTAAACTAACAAAAGGCGCTACTCTTGGACTAAAAGATTGAAAATCGCGAATACTTAGTGGGTAAAATTCAATTTGCGTACCAATATCAAAATTTTCGGCAACACCTTCGTGGCCTCTAAGTCTGTTTGCATCGTCTGAGTTTTTATTAGCATCGACCCATCTGCCAACATGTTCTAGATTACTTTTATTGTATGATATTTCGTTTCTTAATTTAAAATGATCATTAAAATAAGATTCTGTAGTGTAGCAATTACAGTCGGCGCTATATGCAAAATTTAAATAGTGCACAATACCGATTCCAAAGCCTGAATTTTCAAAATTTGTACTAGAGTTATCTCTTTGGCCGTAATCTGCTCTAAATTGAACAGGACCCGCTATAACGCCGATTTCATGTGAAAATCCCAGTTGGGAAAATGCTGTTTGATAGGTAGCAAACAAGCAAATAAAACAAGCTAAACGCTTTAAGTTAAGCATAATTAGGATACTGTTTTTGAGGCATTAATAAAAGCAAATATAGAAAATCTGATGGAACTGGCAAATGTTTATGGCACGTGGACTAGTGTAATTGAATATTCTATTGCGAATTTTTAAAAAATTAAGCTATATTTTTAAAGATAACGTATATTTGTACTCTATAATTGTATATTATATAATTTTTAATACATTTTATAATAAATGAAAAATAACATTAAAGCGTTTTTAGACCTGGTAAAAGAACGAAACGGTGATGAGCCTGAGTTTTTACAAGCAGTAGAAGAAGTTGCGGAAACTGTAATTCCGTACATTGTTAAACATGATATATATTACGGTAAGAATATTTTATTAAGGATGGTTGAGCCTGAGCGTGTTATCACGTTTAGAGTGTGCTGGGTAGATGATGATGGTGAGATTCAAGTAAACCGTGGATATAGAATTCAGATGAATTCTGCTATCGGACCTTATAAAGGAGGGTTACGTTTTCATCCAACAGTAAATATGAGTATTTTAAAGTTTTTAGCTTTCGAGCAAGTCTTTAAAAATAGTTTAACCACATTACCAATGGGTGGTGGGAAAGGTGGAAGTGATTTTGATCCAAAAGGAAAAAGTGATAATGAAATTATGCGTTTCTGTCATGCTTTTATGGGTGAATTGTTTAGACATATTGGCCCAAATACCGATGTTCCTGCAGGAGATATTGGTGTTGGATCAAGAGAAATTGGCTTTTTATTCGGGATGTACAAAAAACTTAGAAATGAGTTTACTGGTGTATTAACTGGAAAAGGAATGTCTTGGGGTGGATCTTTAATTAGACCTGAAGCAACAGGATATGGCAATGTATATTTTGCAGAAAAAATGCTTGAAACTAAAAATGATAGTTTTGATGGTAAAGCCGTTGTAATATCAGGTTCTGGTAATGTAGCACAATATGCAGCAGAAAAAGTTTTACAATTAGGTGGAAAAGTACTTACGCTTTCTGATTCTTCTGGATATATTTATGATGAAGAAGGTATCGATGAAGATAAGTTAGCCTTCGTTATGGATTTGAAAAACGTTAAACGTGGTAGAATTAGTGAATATTTAGAAAGCTACCCGAATGCAACTTTTGTAAAAGGAAAAACACCTTGGGATGTTAAATGTGATATAGCATTACCATGTGCAACACAGAATGAATTAAATGAAGATGATGCAAAAGCTCTAGTTAAAAATGGTTGTATTTGTGTTAGTGAAGGTGCTAATATGCCATCGACTAAAGAAGCTATAACTGTATTTCACGAAGCGAAAATATTGTTTGCGCCAGGAAAAGCATCTAATGCTGGTGGTGTTGCAACTTCAGGTTTAGAGATGACGCAAAACTCATTGCGTTTTAAATGGACCAGAGAAGAGGTAGATACTAAACTAAAGGATATTATGTCTGATATTCATAAATCTTGTTTAGAGTTTGGCCAAGATGAAGATGGTTATGTAGATTATGTTCGTGGAGCAAATATTGCTGGCTTTGTAAAAGTAGCTGATGCTATGTTAGCACAAGGTGTGGTTTAAATCATAAGAGATAATTTTAATAAAAGCCTTCTGTTTTTGCAGAAGGCTTTTTTTGTTTTATTCATAAATATGAAAGAATCACGGCTATAATATATTTTTTTGAAGCTTAATTCGTTAGTTATAAATATATTTGAATCGAAATGGATTCTAAGTCGTTTTTTAAAGGCTAGTTTTAAAGTAAATATAGGTTTTTAGGCTAAATACTTAATCCTTGATGATATAAAAAAAGATGTTTAAGAAATTTATAATTTTTCTAATTTATATATTACCTCTTGTTCAGTTTGCACAAGATTTCTCAAATCTTTGGGATGGTTATTTTTCATATAATCAGGTAAATGAGGTTGTCACCGGAAACAATAAAATTTATGCGGCTTCAGAAAATGCTATTTTTAGTTTTGATAATCAAACAAAAACTTTAGAAGAAATTACAACAGTGCAAGGTTTGTCTGGAGAAACCATTTCAACTATATATTATAGCGAAGCTTACGAGTTATTGGTTGTTGGTTATGAAAATGGATTAATTGAAATTGTTTTCGACGAAGACGATGATATTTTAACAGTAGTAGATATTGTAAATAAATCTACAATTCTAGATGGTGATAAAAAAATTAATCATATTAATGCTAACGAAAACAACGTATATCTCGCTACGGGGTATGGTATATCTGTATTCGATTTAGAGCGTTTAGAGTTTGGTGACACTTATTTTATTGGAGACGAAGGAATTCAAATAGAAGTGAGCCAAACAACTATTTTTGGCGATTATATTTATGCGGCATGTCTTGATGGTAGCGGATTAAAAAAAGCACCTATTACAAGTCCTAACTTAATCGATTATAAAAATTGGGAGCAGGTAAGTAATGGTGAGTTTTTGTCTGTACAAACAAACGAAAACAAATTATATGCTATAAATACAGGTAAAAGATTATACGAGATTAATAACGATGTATTAACCAGTTTATTGGTGTTTGCCGATACACCGCTTAAAACAACTAGTTTAAATGAGAAGCTAATAATAACCACAAACAATAATGTTTTTGTCTACGATGTAGATTTTAACTTACTAGCACAAGCTGCAGATAACGCAGATTTTAATACAAACTTTAATGCGGCAACCATAGATGCGGATAATATCTATATTGGTACAGATAACTTTGGTGTGTTATCGACTTCAATTTTAAATCCTTTAAACTATGAAGAAATTCACCCAGACGGACCTTTATTGAATACCCCATTTTCAATTCAGGCAGATGTAAATGGTGTTTGGGTTACGTATGGTGGATATTCTTTTGTTTACGTTCCTCGTTGGGTTGCTAATGCAGGTATTAGTCGCTTAAGTAATGATGTTTGGGTTAACACTAAAAGCATTGATCTTTTTGGAACGAATTATTTAAATCAGATATCTATAAATCCTTTAAATAAAAATCAATTATTTGTGAGTTCTTTTTCTCTAGGATTACTTGAGCTCAATAATAGTGAGCCTATTGTTTTATATAATGAAAATAATAGTGGTTTGGAGTCACTTAAATTAGTGTCTAGTCCAAATACTGTCAGTATTCGAGTTAGTGGGTCTATATTTGATGATAATGGATTACTTTGGACTATTACCAGTTTAGTGGATAGGCCGTTAAAGTCGTTTAATTCATCAAGTAATCAATGGGTTTCTTATAGTTTCGAATCGATATTCGAAGACGCTGTAAACGATAATTTAGGTTTTCAGGATGTGGTTATAGATAACAATAATACAAAATGGGTGGCAAGTGCATCCAAAGGACTTATTGGTTTTAATGAGAATAACGGTAATCCGTTAATTCGAAATATTAGTGAAGATAAAGGGGATTTGCCAAGTAAGGATGTAAGAGCATTGGCTATAGATAATAGAAATCAGTTGTGGATAGGTACTGTTAGTGGTTTAAGAGTTTTATATAATACTTCCAGTTTTTTTACAGATGAAAACTCTACTGCAGAAGAGGTTATAATTCTTGAAGATGGTGTAGCTAGAGAGCTTCTTTCGGAACAAAGTATCACAGATATAAAGGTGGATGGTGCAAATAATAAATGGATCGGTACTATTGATGCTGGTGTGTTTTATCTGTCATCCGATGGTCAAGAAACTATTTATCACTTTACAACCGATAATTCACCGTTACCCTCAAATGCTATAAGTGAAATATCTATAGAAGAAACAAATAGTATTATTTATTTAGCAACCGATAAAGGTTTAGTATCTTTTAAATCTGGAGGTTCGAGCTCTTCAGGAGATTTAGAAACTGTTTATGCTTATCCAAATCCGGTACGACCAAATTTTGATATCGTCGAAAAAAAGGTGAAAATTAAAAACATTTCCGATAACGTAAATATTAAAATCACCGATATTGAAGGAAACTTGGTAGCAGAGGCACAATCGAGAATTAACCTAAGATATAATAATTACAACCTTGAAATAGATGGAGGAACTGTGTTTTGGAATGGAAAAAACATGGCGAATAATATTGTGTCCTCCGGTGTGTATTTAATCATGATTTCCGATTTAGACACCTTCGAAACTAAGGTTGTAAAATTAATGGTGGTTAGGTAATGTTAGTTAAAACCAACGCCATTGTGCTCTCTAAACTAAAATATAGAGACAACGATTTAATAGTTAAATGCTACACGGAAGAGTTGGGTGTGGTTAGTTTTTTACTTCGTGGTGTTTTAAAAAGTAAAAAAGGAGGTGCTAAAATCGCATACTTTCAATTATTATCTCAGTTACATATTACAGTAAATTATAAAGATAGTCGTTCGTTACAAAGCTTAAGTGAGGTGCGTTTAAATCATTTGTATAGTAGTTTGCATACCAATGTTTTAAAAAGTGCTATCGTGATGTTTTTATCCGAGGTTTTAAGCAGTGCTTTGCGCGAAGAGGAGCAAAACGAAACGCTTTTTAGATATTTAGAAACAACACTGTTATGGTTAGATGAGCAAAGTGACTATGCTAATTTCCATTTATTGTTTCTACTCAACCTCACAAAGTATCTTGGTTTTTATCCTGATAGTTTGGATAGAGAATTAGATCATTTTAATTTAATTGAAGGTAAATTTCAAGTAAGACAAGATATTCGAAATACCATTGCAGGTGAAGATTTAAATCTCCTCAAAAAACTATTAGAAACAACCTTTAACGACTTGCAAAATGTGAAAATTAACGGAAGGCAAAGGCAATCGTTTTTAAATATGATTTTGCTATATTTTGAACTACATTTGGGGAGTTTTAAAACACCAAAATCTTTAAAAATTTTTAATCAAGTTTTTAGTTAAGCATGAAGTCTTTTTACATAATATTTTTCATCCTATTTACCTGTGTAAGCTTTGCTCAAAACGTAAAAGTGCTCAATAAAACTACACAAGAACCGATTTTTGGTGTCGCTATATATAATGTTGATAAATCGAAATCTGAGATTACAAACTTTAGAGGCGAAGCTTCTTTAAGTGAGTTCGATGAAGGTGAAGTTATTTATTTTAAACACTTATCACATGTTTTAAAACAAACTACTAAGTTTATCATTGGTTCTAGAAACAAAATATATTTAGAATCTAACACCGAAGGCCTTCAGGAAATTGTAATATCTGCTTCAAAATTTCAGCAAAACAAAAGAGATATTCCTCAAAAGATAGTAAGTCTAAACAGTAAAAACATACAGTTTACTAATCCGCAAACAAGTGCCGATTTATTAGAAACTACAGGCCAAGTTTATGTGCAAAAAAGTCAAATGGGTGGTGGTAGTCCAATGATACGCGGGTTTTCAACCAATAGGTTGCTTATCACGGTAGATGGCGTGCGCATGAATAATGCCATTTTTAGAGGAGGAAATCTTCAAAATGTGATAGCTATCGACCCCTTTTCAATTCAAAATACCGAGGTAACACTTGGTGCAGGTTCGGTAATTTATGGTAGTGATGCCGTTGGTGGTGTAATGAGTTTCTATACGCAAAAGCCACAATTATCTTATACAGATTCGCTTTTAGTAAAAACGAATGTTGTTGCACGATATGCTTCTGCAAGTAATGAAAAAACAGGGCATTTCGATTTGAATTTAGGTTACAAAAATTGGGGTTTTGTTACTAGTGCGAGTTACACCGATTTTGGAGATTTAAAAATGGGAAAAAATGGACCTGATGATTATTTAAGATTCGAATACGTTGTGAACACTGCAGAAGGAGATGTTGTTCAAGAAAACAACGATCCTTTGATTCAGAAATATTCTGGTTACAATCAACTAAATTTAATGCAAAAAGTGAGGTATGAGCCTTTAGAGAATTTAAGTTTCGATTTAGGTTTGTTTTACACCACATCATCCAATATTCCAAGATACGATCGTTTAATCAGGTATCGTAGTGGTACGCTGCGTTCTGCAGAATGGAATTATGGTCCACAAAACTGGTTTATGTCTAACTTACAGGTTACTAAATTAAGCAGTAATTCGAATTTATATGATAAAATTAAAGCAACCGTAGCTTATCAGAATTTTGAAGAAAGCAGAATGGATCGTGATTTTCAATCGTCTATCAGGAGTATTCGAGAAGAAGCTGTAGATGCTTACTCCTTTAATTTAGATTTAGAAAAAACTTTAGATTCCAAAACACAATTCTTTTATGGTTTTGAATACGTTTATAATAAAGTAACTTCTAATGGAGAGGATGAGAATATCGATACTAATACATTCGAACCAACTGTTTCGCGTTATCCAAATGGAGCGACATGGCAATCTACCGCTGTGTATTCTAGTATAAAATATAAGCCGAATACTAAATTTGTGTTTCAGTCAGGTTTACGTTTTAATCATGTGGTTTCTAAGGCCGATTTCACCGAAAATAATGTTTATTTAAATTTACCTTTTACGGTTTCTAATAACGAAGCAGGTGCACTTACCGGAACCGCTGGAGTGAGTTGGACTCCAAACAAGATGATGCAATGGAAATTAAATGCATCGTCTGCTTTTAGAGCTCCAAATATTGATGATATTGGTAAGGTTTTCGATTCTGAACCAGGATCCGTTGTAGTGCCTAACGATAATTTAAAGCCTGAATATGCTTATGGTGGTGAAGTAGGACTGAAGTTAAATTTTAACGAAAGCCTTATTTTAGATTTAAACACGTATTACACGTATCTAGATAACGCCTTAGTGCGTCGCGATTATAGTTTAAATGGTGAAACTGAAATTATGTACGATGGTGAGTTAAGTAACGTGCAAGCTATTCAAAATGCATCTAAAGCTTGGATTTACGGGTTTGAAGTTGGTTTGAAGTATAAACTATCTAAAGAACTCGAGCTTACTTCGCAATACAACATTATAGGTGGTACAGAAGAAGATGAAGGCATTGAAGTTCCAATTAGGCATGTTGCACCATATTTTGGAAACACACACATTACATGGACTAAAAACAAGTTGAAAGTTGATGCTTTTGCAAATTATAATAACGAATTATCTTTTAATCAATTAGCGCCTTCGGAAATTGAAAAAGATTATATCTATGCTTTAGATGCAGATGGCAATCCGTACTCGCCAGCTTGGTATACGCTTAATTTAAGAACGCAATATCAATGGCGTAAATCAACATCAATTTCGGCAAGTTTAGAGAACATAACTAACCAGCGTTACAAAACCTATTCGTCTGGAATTGCAGCCGCTGGAATAAATGTTATTTTAGCATTAAAGTACAGCTTGTAATTTCGGTGTAAACCTAATTATCTTTTTATAGCTTTTTTAGTGATTATTACTCCTGTAGATAATTCCGCTTTAGCGAGATAAATGCCTGTTTTTATATTTGGAATATAAAATGTTTCCGAACTATTTCCGCCTTTAAATTGATATACTTTTCTACCAAACAAGTCGTAAATAGCAATCGATTTTAAAGTAGCACTCGTTCCTGTTTTAAAGGTAACACGGTCGCTGTCATGTTGAATAATTTGGAATGCACTTTCGTTATTAATAATATCATCAACTGTTAGTGTGTTTTCTTCTTTGAATACTACTTCAAAACGATCTGTAAATGCTCCTGTTTCCGATGTAAAGTTGTAATCGCCATCCGATAGGTTATGGGTAATGTTTAGTAAATTATCTTTTAAATAAACCGTGTTATTGTTTAGAAAATCACCTTGTAGTTTATCAATAGATAAGGTATATGGTATTTCATTATTAATATAATTAGTAAAACCGAGATTTATAATCTCTTCTTCATTAATACTTTCAACGGCTTTACCTTGTATGGCAAACTTTTTATTAGAGTTACCGATAGTAGAATATAAGGCTGCACCCGAATTGGTTGGGTATTTGGTAGCATCAAAAGTTAATCCATCATCTTCATTAGTTGCTCCATTTACATAAGCTATTAAAATTTGATTATAAACACCAACCTCTGATGTTAAGTTAATCCATAGCTTATCTGCAATATTTGTGTTTTTAGATGATGTTCCTTTGAAAAATACACTATTAGCTGCTACATCGGTTACGCGCATTGAGTTGTTGAATGTGATAACGCCTTCCGATATATCTCCAGTAGTAGAAATGGGTATCGCCCCATCTGAAAAAGCTACAAAGAAACCTTGCCCCGAAGAGATTGCTCTGTTTGAATTAGATAATGTAGCGGCAGTTGTGCCATCGCCACCTGTAGTTTCTCCAGATGCATTTATAATAGAGTAATCATCATTAGAAAAGTTTAATGGTTCGTTGCCATTAGTGGTAGCCGAAGGTAGTGTGTTTTGAGACCATAAAAATATAGCGCCATTTATGTATCCTGATCCGGCAACACTAGTAGAAATATTACTGTTGGCTGCTAAAAACAAATCGGCATCAATCGCCGATGGGTATGGGTTTCCAATAAAGTTCCAGTTAATATCGTTGTTTTCCGAGTTGTTTCTGTAAATAGGCACGGATATTACACCATTGTTAAATGGCCCACTAAAAATATAATCAAATTGATAAGGAGCGCTTCCTGGACCCGCAAAACCAACAGGGTCATGCATTGCTGCGTATCCAACGCCGGGTTGCATAACGGTTGTCCCATTTACATTAAACCAATCGTCTCCATTGTCGTCAATATCATCTTGTCCGGCAACAGTTGCATTGTTGTTGTTTGTTTCTGCAGTAGCATCCAGAAAATTTTGCGCATTGAATGAGTAGCGTCTGTTCGATTTAGCCTCACCCAAACCATTATCAATATCGGCATTGGCTACAGGCGAACTCCAGTACGTGTATTCGTACCAATTGTTTAGTGGTGCTGTTGTTTTTGTAACTTCAACCGTACCCAAAACATCGACTAAACCGGCATCGCTATTTTGAACAAAGGCACCTTGAGAAGCCACATATATAAATGCTGTTGCTTCTACTGTTAAGTCGTTTTCTACTTCAACAAAAGTACCATCACCAATAGTTAAAGTATTTCCAGAACTAACGGTTAAACTGCAGGCTTGAAAGCTTGGTAAACTATTTGTGTCATAATCGTCGTTTAAAATAACTTCAGTGGTTAGGTCTGGTGCGGAACTCCAGCTACTTCCATTCCATGTTACAGTTGAAGCACATGGCGAACAAGAGAAAGTACAATCTCCTAACGTTAATAAACTATTCGAGGTATTCCAGTTTAAGTTATCCGATACGGCTGATAAAATAAGAGCAGGATTAGATTCTATTGAGCAATCATATTTTGCATTTCTGGTTTCTCCCAGAGCGACTGCATTTACACCATTACTTAAGCCTGGTGGTAATGCCGAAGTGTTAGAGCTAGTGGAATTAGACCAACCAGTTGAATCAGATATAATGGCATAGATGAAAGTTGGGCTTGAATCAACACCTTGATATGCTAAAATTTGATCTCCGGCTGTCGCTAAAGCAAAGATACCGGATGTTGTTAATGATCCAGTGGAAGGTGTAAGGCTTCCATTATTAATTATGGTTACTGTGGTTCCGCAAGGTAAATCGGTATTTGCTACCCAAGTAATGGTGCCCTCATTGGAGCGAAATGCAGGGGCTGGAAAAGCAGAAGTGTCCCATCCGTTATCAGTAAATTTAATAGTTGTTGTATTCGTAATATCTGTGAGTAAAACAAATGTAAATTCATCTGGCGTATCAGAATTAAAACCAGTAATTGCAATATCGCCAGCACTTAATGTAGTTTGCCCAAACCCAAAATCAAAGGCTAAAAGCATTAATATTAAAAGGAATAATTTTTTCAAAATTCTTAGGGATTAAAAGGTTCTATTCATTGCTTTTTAGGCAATTAGATCGAACTAAAATAAAGAATTATTAGTTAATAAGGTTTTTTATCTAGATGTAACAGCTGTTTTTTAGGTTGATTTGCAAATAGCTGTCGATGAGTGATTTGTTGTTTTTGATAAAAATCAAATTTAGTTGCTTGTTTCCCTTAAGGCTGAAAAGTTTAAAGCTGGGTGGCGCGATTATTAAAACTGTTCTAAAAAGCACGTTTATTTAATCTAATTGTTATTTTTGTTACCTATGCAACGTTCCACAAAATCTTATACTTTAGAAGAAGCTACCAGAAAAATGGAGCATTATTGCGCATACCAAGAGCGTAGTCATTACGAGGTTAGGCAAAAGCTAATTAGCATGAATATGATTCCTGAAGTTATCGATGTGGTTGCCGTACACCTTATAGAACACAACTTCCTTAACGAAGAACGATTTGCAATGGCGTTTGCACGCGGAAAGTTCCGTATTAAGCGTTGGGGTAGGGTGCGCATATCCATGGAACTCAAGAAAAAGCAGATTAGTAAAGTAAATATAAATAGAGCACTTTTAGAAATTGAAAACGAGGGTTATATCGAAACTTTCAATGAGTTAGCTGAAAAAAAAGTAGAAACTCTAAAAGAGAGCGACGTTTACAAAAAACGTAAAAAGTTTGTCGATTATTTTCTTTATCGTGGTTGGGAGTCTCATTTGGTTTACGAGAAAGCACACGAAATCATTAAGTAAAAGCAAAAAAAAAAGCTGATAGAAATAATTTCTATCAGCTTTTTTTTTATAAAAATTATCCTTAAAAAAGTAGGGATAAACTATATATTATAAGTTAAAAACAGCACCTAAGTTAACTGTAAATTGATTGTGTAAAGTTTCAGAAGCTGTTAACGTTCCAGATTTATATTTAGCGAAAGGCGCATTAAATTCTGTGTAAACACCAAAGCCATCAGAGAAAAAATAACGAGCACCTAAGTGACCACCAAAGTTTTTAAGTCCAAGACTTAAACCAGGATAAACATCAAAGTTTTCATCAACATTAATAACATTACCAAGGTTAGCATTAAAACGAGCTCTTAAGTCAAAACGTGTATCAAAAGCATCATCCAAAATAACGTCGTTAACGCTTAAAAGGTATGAGGTAGAAAAACCAACTGAAATGTTTTCGCCAACACCAAAATCGTAGCTTAAATTAAGTCCAGTTCCGTTATCTTGTAAGTTAGCACCAACTTGGAATTTATTGTCACCTTTACCTTCAAATGCTTGCGAATGTGCAAACGATACGCTAAGTACAACTAATACTAATAAAATTAAATTTTTATTCATGATTTGAGTTTTATTTAAGTCGGCAAAGATATTACAACTTTTTTAAAATCAAAGGTTTAATTTACAAATGCTTGTTTGTGCGCAGTATGGCCTGTTCGTTTTTCCAGTCAATCCATTTTTGCCCTTTAATTCTACGCATTAAATTATCATAATTACGCATAATAAATACATTGTAAATTGCTTTGCCAAAGTGTTTTGGGGTTCTAGCAATAGCACGCAAACTCATAGAAAAACCAGGGGTTATGTAGCGCATATAGTGCCAATAACCTTCGGGCATATAGAGTACTTCGCCATGGTTAAGTTCCGTTTTGTAACCATTTGCTTTTTTTAATGCAGGCCATTTTTCAAAATCCGGATTATTAAAGTCAATATCCTCGCGAGTAATTAAAGCATGCGGCACTTTGTATAAAAACTTATTCTGCTTTTGGTCAAACAAAATACACTGCTTTTTACCCTCAAAATGAAAGTGAAAAATGTTAGCCAAATCAATATCATAGTGCATAAACGTATGCGAGTTCTCACCGCCAAAAAACAACATCGGTATACCTTTCATTAAACGTAAACCAAAATCAGGAAACGTAAAGTCTTTCTGTAAAACAGGAATTTCCTTTAAGGCGTTCCATAAAAATATTCTGAATTTAGTAGGCTCGCGCTTCAATAAATCAATATAATCGGCAAGTTTCATTTTTGCATGTGGCTCGTTAAAACCATCCTTAAAATCCACAGGTCTATCATCGTAAAGTGGTACGGTAATATCGCCACCAACTTGCTTCATGTATTCCAAACTCCATTTAGAATACGCAGGCCAGTCATCAATAAAATGCTCGATAACCACAGGTTTTTGCGGTGTAAAATAGTGTTTTATAAAATCCGATTTCGTAATATGTTTTACGCGCGGAATATCCTGTAAGTTCAAGGTTAAAGCTTGTTTGTATTCGGGGTCAAAGTTAACAAAACGTTACCGATTTAAAAATACTAATTTGGGCGTTACCCGAAAAGGGTCGCGCTTTCACTACTCGCTCCTCCTAAGGTCGGGAGCTCAAACAGGCCGTTCAATCGCTAACGCAAAAGAAAACCCGTCTCGTTTTTCTAGAACGAGGCGGGTTTTTAAAAATATTAAATAGCAACAAACGTTGCGTGGTTGAGGTTCAAATTACAGTGTGCCCCTTTTAGCTTGTTCACGCTCAATAGATTCAAAAAGCGCTTTAAAATTACCAGCACCAAAGCCTTTAGCGCCCATACGCTGTATGATTTCAAAAAATAAGGTCGGTCTATCTTCCACGGGTTTTGTAAAGATTTGAAGCAAATACCCTTCTTCGTCAGCATCAATCATGATACCAAGTTTTTTTAGGCCTTCAATATCTTCACGAAGTTCATGGCTGTAAGCTTCTAGCCTTCCTGGTACGGCCCTGTAATATTCCTCTGGCGGAATCGATAAAAACTCTACACCATTGGCTTTTAGTTGGCTTACTGTTTTTATAATATCATCTGTAGCAACGGCAATGTGCTGCACGCCTGCACCTTCATAAAAATCTAGATATTCCTCAATTTGTGAGCGTTTTTTACCTTCCGCAGGTTCGTTTATCGGGAATTTTATACGGCCGTTACCATTACTCATTACCTTACTCATTAAGGCAGAATATTCGGTATGGATTTGTTTATCATCAAACGATAAAAAGTTTACAAAGCCCATAACATCTTCGTAGAATTTAACCCAAGTATCCATTTGGTTCCAACCTACATTGCCTACCATGTGGTCTATGTATTTAAGACCGGCAGGTTTTGGGTTGTAGTCAGAATTCCATGCCTTAAATCCTGGTAAAAAAGCGCCATTATAGTTTTTGCGTTCAACAAACATGTGTACCGTTTCGCCGTAAGTATAAATACCGGCTCTAACAACTTCGCCATGTTCGTCGGTTTCAACGGTTGGCTCCATATACGATTTTGCTCCTCGACTGGTAGTTTCTTGGTAAGCTTTTCGAGCATCTTCTACCCAAAGAGCAACCACTTTAACGCCATCGCCATGTTTAACAATGTGTTCGTTTATTGGTGATTTACTGTTTAGAGGTGTGGTTAAAACCAGTTTAATTTTATCTTGGGTAAGCACGTAGCTTACGGAGTCTTTAGATCCGGTTTCTAAACCTTTATAAGCATACGATTGAAAACCGAATGCTGTTTTGTAAAAATGAGCCGATTGTTTCGCGTTACCAACGTAGAATTCTACATAATCGGTACCAAGAAGTGGTAAAAAATCTTGTGCGCCTTCAAATATTTTTTCTAATCCGTAGTTTACTGATTCTATATCTTTACTCATGATATCTTATTTATTAGTTGTGGATTTGTGTTTTATTCACCGCTATCGGTGGGTTCTATAAGCTCTTCAACCTCTATGCTGTCTATAGTAGTTTCAGATTCGTAGTACTCGGTATCACTAAAAATAGTATCCGATTCATATTCGTAAATTTCCTCTGTCTCGAAGTTGTCAAAGTTTTTAAATTCATCAAAAACACCTGTAGACCACATGGTGCCGTAGAATATAAGTGCACCTATAAACATAAGCACTATAATACCGTTAAAAACAATGGCAATTATGTTTAGCACGCGTGCTGTTGAGACGTTGCTTCTAGTTTGTGGTGAATAAACATCTGGATTGTTGCCAAATTCTTTTAAACTTCTATTGGCGCTCATTAAACCAATAATGGCTATTATTAATGGGATAATGGCAAAAACACCATAACAACAACAGCCTGCAAAACCTAATACTAAGGCTACAATACCTAATACTAGTGAACTTGGATCGGCTGGTAATTTACTGTAATTCATAATAATTTACCTATAATTAAACTTCTTGTTTAGAAGGTGCTCAAACAGGGGATTTGAGTGTTTTTAGGTTAAGCCTTTTTGTTGGCGGTTAGGTTAGCCCTGATTGCAGCGACATCCTTTTTACAAAGCGTTTTAATGTTCTAAACGTTGTGTTTTACTAAATTTTTAATGAAAGTAATAAAACTTAAATAATAGACCAGTGGCTTTGTTAAAAGATATAGCGGAAAGCAGGATTAGCTTCTTATTATTTTATTCTAACCAAGATTTATAATAGTTTTCGTCGGCAATTTTTAGGGCTTCTTCGGTTAGCATGAGCGGTTTAAAGGTGTCTACCATTACGGCGAGTTCGTTGGTTTCGGTTTTGCCAATACTACGCTCGGTGGCTCCTGGGTGCGGACCGTGTGGAATACCAGCAGGATGCAGAGAAATATGACCTTGATCGATATCGTTACGACTCATAAAATCGCCGTCTACGTAATACAAAACTTCATCGGAATCTATGTTGCTATGGTTGTATGGCGCCGGAATAGATTGCGGATGGTAGTCGTAAAGTCGCGGCACAAAACTGCATATTACAAAGGCATCGGTTTCAAAAGTTTGGTGCACCGGTGGCGGTTGGTGTATGCGGCCTGTTATGGGTTCGAAATCGTGAATAGAAAAGGCGTACGGATAATTGTAGCCGTCGTAGCCCACAACATCAAAAGGATGGGAGGCGTAAACCATTTCTATAATATCGTCTTGTTTTTTTACTTTTATTAAAAAGTCTCCATTTTCGTTATGGGTTTCTAATTCTGCTGGACGGCGAATATCACGTTCGCAAAATGGAGCGTGTTCCAAAAGTTGCCCAAACCAATTGCGGTAACGTTTTGGTGTGTAAATTGGACGGCGCGATTCTACTATAAAAAGCCTATTGTCCTCGGTGTCGAAATCTATTTTATAAATAATACCACGCGGAATTAGAAGGTAATCGCCGTATTTGAAATCGAGATTTCCTAGGTGTGTGCGCAGTTTTCCGGTGCCTTTGTGTACAAAAATAAGCTCGTCGGCATCGGTGTTTTTATAAAAATAGTTTTCTGTAGATTGTTTCGGTGCTGCTAGAATAATGGCGCAATCGCTATTTATTAAAACGGTTTTACGGCTTTCTAAATAATCGTTCTCTGGTTTTACTTTAAAGCCTTTTAATCTATATGATTTTATATTGTTTTTTAATGCAATTTTTGGAGCAACACTGTATTGGTTTTTTATGGCTTTTACTTGTGTTGGTCGTTGTTCGTGGTAGCTATTGGTTGCCATACCATCGAATCCAATAGTGCCAAAAAGTTGTTCGGCGTACAAACTGCCGTCTGGTTTTCTAAATTGTGTGTGTCGTTTAGGAGGAATGTTTCCTAGTTTATGATAAATAGGCATACTTTTTAGAATTATAAGTTAATAATTAAACGTTTTAAAGCGTGTGGCTTTAAACTTTAAAAAAGTGATTTAAATATACAATAATGCCTGCTTATTCAGGATTTCTCTTGATAAGAAAATTAAGGTGCTGAAGTAAATTTGCCCAAAACAGTGTCATATTACCACAAATATCGTAAAATTTTAAATTATAACTCGTAAAATAGAATTTATTTTGAATAAATCGTAATCGTTGGTTTAGAACCAAAAACCTAAATTAAAGAACCAGATGCTTTGGCCTAACTCGGGCGCATAGCTGTATTTTACTTGTAGCGGACCTATTAGGGTTTCCATGGCGTAACCTAAGCCGTAACCGCGATTGTCGGGAAGCGAGAACCATTCGCCAGAGTCGAAAATATCGTCGTCTATGTTGGCCCAGTTGCCTTCTAGCGTAATGTGGTGTTTTTTGAAAATTTCGTAATCGGCAATAAAAGATGCTTTTACGTAACTATTCCCCGTAAGGGAAATAAAATCGTGACCAATAAATGGTATAAAGTTGTTTATTAAATTGTTACCGTATCCACCAAGGGCAAAATCTAAGGTTTTAGTCGATTTGTTACCGGTTTTAAAACCACCACTTGTTTTTAAATTGAAAGCTAAATTGTGTGATGCGCTAAAGGCATAGCCTATATCTGCTTTGGCAATCGAAAAGTTTTCGAAATCCTTATTGAAGTTGGAAGCAAATAAGTAAGTGTGTAAATCGCCATTAAAATACACGCCTTTTTTAGGGAAATATTTATTATCGTAGGTGTCTAGTTTTAAGTTTCCAAAAACACTTAGATAATCTGTTTTTTCGAATACATATTCCTCATCTGGACTATCTGTTAAAAAAGTTTCTGAGCTTAACTCTAAACGCTTGTGTTCTGCTCCTATACTAAAGGCAAAATCTTTTCTAAATAGTGTTTGTAGATAAAATTGATTGGTTTGATCGTCTAGTTCTGTACCTATTTTGTTTAATCCGGTGGCATCTATTTCGCTATCTTCTAGCAGTAGACTAGCACTTACGTTTTTATTAAACGTATTGAAACTAGAGCGGAAACCAACACTCCAATAAAAACCTTTGTCTATTAAGTAATCGAAATTGTAACGCACATTATCGCCTAATATAAAATCGAAAGAAGCGATATCATTTTTAAATAGTAATCGTTTTTTAGTGATGTTTACTAGAATGGCACTTTTGTATAAATCATCAAAATGGATTCCTAGTTTTAAAAATGTGGTGTTTTGGGTTTCGGTTAAATGCGTCTCTAAATCGTAAGTTTCAGAAGCTCCTGTACGTTTTAATTTATATTGAAAAGAGTCGAAGTTATTGGTAGCTACTAAGTTGTTAACTCCTTTAATGAAATCTGTATAGCTTATTTTTTCGCTTTGTTTTAATTTCAGTTTTCCTAAAACATAGGCGCGTGTGTAGTTGTTATTGCCTTTTACCGATAAGTTGTTTATGGTAATACTATCTGGCACTCTTTCTTTAAGTTTTTGTTCTTTTTCTCTAAGAGGTAGATTTTTAAAATCTTCTAGGTTTGCTAATGTGGCTATTTTTCCACTTTCAATAATTTCTCTACCTTCGTTAAAAGATACCACGTTGTATTCTTTAATATTTGGTTTTATGTAAATATCGGTAAGCTTGGCTTTTAATTTCATGTCGCTTACCGTTCTGAAATTATTTATTTGAAGTAAAACATCGGGAGCCGAGGTGAGTTCTTTACGATTTAAAAGATCGTCTTGTACATCTACACCAATAATTTTATCCATGCCTTTAGCACGTAATTCTCCAATAGGGTAGTTGTTAATTACACCACCATCTACAAGTACATCGCCATTAATTATAACCGGCTGGTAAAGTGATGGAAGCGCGCTACTCGCCATAATAGATTGTGTTAAATCGCCCGATTCTAAAACCACCTGGTTACCCGTTTCTACGTTTGTGCCAATACAAAAAAACGGAATAGGTAATTTGCTAAAATCGCTAGTTTCGTTTATAGATAGCGTTAAGGTTGAAAATAAATTATAAGTGTTTTGACCACGAGAAAGTGCAGATGGTAATTTAATTTTAAAATCGTCGAAGGGTAATTTCACCGCATATCTTTCGGCGTTATCACGTTCGTAAAAGGCCTTAGAAGCTCTTGGTAAATCGTCGTTTATAAGTTTATCAAAATCTACTTGATGAAAAATGGAGTCTAACTGTTTGCCCGAATATCCCGATGCGTAAAGCCCGCCAATTACAGCACCCATGCTTGTGCCTGCAATATAATCTATCTTAATACCTAAGCTGTCTATAACTTTTAAAACACCAATGTGTGCAAGTCCTTTTGCGCCACCACCACTTAATACCAAGCCTACTTTTGGAGTCTTTTTTTCTGTTTTATTTTGCGCTTTCGCGGAAAAGCCAACGAACAGAATTAGGAGTAATATGGCGGTTTTTTTTATCAATGTTTTTATTTTAACGAGTGTGTGTTTGGTAATAATATTTTACTGATAAGTGGTTTGCGGTTTAAGTCTCCTTTTCGTGATAAAAGGTGTAAATTTTTGACGCTCGCGATACGCCAACAACATCTTCTAACTCATCTAGTTTAGCATTTGCTACACGTTTTGCCGATTTAAAATGTTTTAATAATTCTACAATAGTTTTATCTCCAATACCAGGGATGGTTTCAAGCTCGGTATTTAAAGCTGATTTACTACGTTTATTACGGTGATGCTCAATACCAAAACGGTGCGCTTCGTTTCGTAATTGCTGAATTATTTTTAAAGTTTCGCTTTTTTTATCTAAATATAAGGGAATTGGATCGTCTGGATAGAATAATTCTTCTAAACGTTTTGCAATTCCTATAATAGCAATAGTATTTCGTAGACCTAAAGCGTCTAAACTTTTTAATGCTGAAGATAGTTGCCCTTTTCCACCATCTATTATTATAAGTTGCGGTAAAGGTTGTTCCTCTTCAACTAAGCGCTTGTAGCGGCGATAGACAACCTCTTCCATAGAAGCAAAATCGTCTGGGCCAACTACGGTTTTTATATTAAAATTTCGATAATCCTTTTTGCTAGGTTTACCATTTTTAAATACAACGCAAGCGGCTACAGGGTTTGTACCTTGTATGTTCGAGTTATCGAAACATTCAATGTGGCGAGGTTCTTCAGAAAGACGTAAATCGGCTTTCATTTGTGCCATAACTCGGTTGGCATGCCTGTCTGGATCTACTATTTTTATTTGTTTAAAACGCTCCATTCGGAAATACTTAGCATTCCGAAGTGATAGGTCTAAAATATGTTTTTTATCGCCTAATTGTGGTACTGTGACTTTTAAGTTTTCGCCTATATTAACTTTAAAGGGCACGTAAATTTCTTTAGAATTAGAATCGAAACGTTGTCTAATTTCGGTAATTGCGAGTTCTAGTAATTCTTGGTCGGTTTCGTCTAGCTTCTTTTTAATTTCTAAAGTATGCGAACGTATAATGGAACCGTAGGATAGCTGTAAAAAATTGATATAACCATAACCTTCGTCGCTCATGATAGAGAACACATCTACATTGCTAATTTTTGGATTTACAATGGTAGATTTAGCTTGGTAATTTTCTAAAACCTGAATTTTCTCCTTCATTTTATGGGCTTCTTCAAACTGCATGTTATCCGCTAGATCGCGCATTTGCTGTTTAAATTGCTGTAAGGAGTCTTTGAAGTTTCCTTTTAAAATTTCTTTTATTGCTACTATGTTTTTGTTGTATTGGGCTTCGGTTTCGCGGTTTTCACAAGGGCCTTTGCAGTTGCCTAAATGATATTCTAAACAAACTTTATACTTGCCAGAATTTACTTTTTCTTGAGATAGGTTAAAGTTACAGGTGCGTAAACTGTAAAGTCCTTTTATTAAATCTAAAAGTGTGTAAACGGTTTTGCCGCTGGTGTATGGTCCAAAATAATCGCTGCCGTCTTTAAAAACACGGCGTGTAGAAAACACGCGTGGGAAACGTTCGTTTTTTATGCAAATCCATGGGTACGATTTATCATCTTTTAATAAAACATTGTATCGTGGTTTGTACTTTTTTATCAGGTTGTTTTCCAGTAAAAGTGCATCGGTTTCGGTATCGACCACAATGTGCTTTATGTTGGCTATTTTTTTTACCAACACGCGAGTTTTACCGTTATCGTGGGTTTTAGTGAAATAGGAGGTAACCCTTTTTTTAAGGTTTTTGGCTTTACCAACGTAAATTATGGTGTCATCTTTATCAAAATATTGATAAACACCAGGTTGATTTGGCAGGGTCTTTAATTGTATGTCTAAATCAGGGGTATCCATTGTTTCAAAGGTAATTATTTTATTGATGTTTTTTAGATAGTAATCTCACGAATTTATACGAATAGATGTTATAACTTATGCCTGTTAATTTATAGATAGAAATTATTTTTTAAAAATGTTTTTTGAATTAACTAATTGTATACTTTCGCCACTTTTAAAAATGCTTCTAGTTTGCTAGGATGTGTTTTGTTTATTGACGAAAATTGATGTTTGCAGATGAGCTTGCGTTAGGGATTGGAGCATTGTTGGAGCTATTTTTGTGTGGTTGCACCTATGCAACACAAAAAAGCGACTGCGGAAAGCCCGACCCTTGTGGTAACGCCCAAAGAAATAATTGAAAAATGAGTAAAAAGATTTTAGGTAGAACCGATGTTTTAGATTTTCCGGCATTAGGTTTGTTTAATATTGATGTAAAAATGGATACTGGTGCTTATACATCGGCAATACATTGTACGGAAATAATTGAAGAAAATAATGTGCTAAAATGTGGTTTTAGTAGTGATGTACATCAAAATTTTGGTGATACGGAAATTGTGTTTACCGAATTTTCACGAACTAATGTGAAAAGTAGTAACGGTTTTAAGGAAAATAGATATAAAGTAAAATCTGAGGTGGTAATCTTTGGTAAAACATACAAGATTAACTTAACTTTAAGCACGAGAAGCGATATGAAATATCCGGTATTGATTGGAAGACAATTTTTAAAACAAAAATTTTTGATCGATGTGGATTTGGAACAAGTTTCTTTTAAAATGAAAAAACAATAACAATGAACATAGTAATTTTATCGCGTAATGCGGAACTGTATTCGACTGATCGCTTGGTGGAAGAAGGGAAAAAAAGAGGTCATAAAATCGAGGTTATAGACCCGTTGAAGTGTGACCTTATTATTGAAAAGGAAAATCCAACGATTTTTTATAAAGATCGATATTTAGACTATGTTGATGCTATTATACCTAGAATTGGAACTTCGGTTACCTTTTTTGGTTGTGCTGTAGTGCGCCAGTTTGAAATGATGGGGGTTTTTACCACAGTAACATCGGATGCGATTATTCGTTCTCGTGATAAATTGCGTAGTTTTCAGCGTTTATCTAAAGCAGGAATTGGTATGCCTAAAACGGTGTTTACTAATTATTCTCGCGATGTAGAACGTGTTATTGAGCATGTTGGTGGTACACCGGTTATTATTAAACTTTTGGAAGGTACTCAAGGTTTAGGAGTGGTTTTAGCTGAAACTAAAAATGCTGCAGAATCTGTTTTAGAGGCTTTTAATGGTTTACAGGCTCGTGCGTTGGTGCAAGAATACATATCGGAAGCTAAAGGTGCAGATTTACGTGCTTTAGTTGTAGATGGCCAAGTGGTTGGTGCTATGAAACGCCAAGGAAAAGAGGGAGAGTTTAGATCTAATTTACACCGTGGCGGATCGGCTGAAATTGTAAAGCTTAATCACGACGAATTAAAGGTGGCTATGAATGCAGCTACGGCCTTAAAACTTCCTGTTTGTGGAGTAGATATGCTACAATCGGAACGTGGTCCATTACTGTTAGAGGTGAATTCTACGCCTGGTTTAGAGGGTATTGAAGCTGCTACAGGACGAAATATTGCAAAAAATATTATTGTTTATATTGAAAAAAACACGAAATAAATGCCAGAATTACGCAACAACATTTTAACTATTTTAGGTGAAGATATAGGTCCGGGAGAGAGTAGAGAGGTTAATTTTGATGTAGCTAATTTACATACCTCAACACCTGTAAATGTACCGGTTATAATTTCGCGTGCTAAAAAACCTGGTCCAATTGTGCTTTTTACGGCTGGAATTCATGGTGACGAAGTGAATGGTGTTGAAATTGTTAGGCAACTTATTGCTAAAGGCATTAATAAACCGAAAATAGGAACCATAATTTGTATTCCGGTTATTAATGTTTTTGGGTTTATAAATTTAAAACGAGAATTTCCTGATGGACGCGATTTAAACCGTGTATTCCCTGGGAGTCCAACGGGATCGTTAGCGGGGCGTGTAGCCTTTAAATTGGTGAATGAAATTTTGCCACACGTCGATATTATATTAGATTTTCATACAGGAGGTTCGGGGCGTTTTAATGCGCCACAATTACGCTATACAAAGGATGATATTGAGCTTAATAATTTAGCTAAAGCTTTTGCGGCTCCCTTTGTTTTATATTCTAAAAACTTATCGAAATCTTTTAGAACGACTTGTTATAAATTAGGGAAACCTTTGTTGCTTTTTGAAGGAGGAAAATCGAATCATATTGATGATGCGGTTACTAGCTCGGGAGTAAATGGTTCTAAGCGAGTTTTAAAATATTTAGGCATGTTAGGTGTGCATTTTAAATCGGCTACACCTAGAAAACCAACGGTTTTTATTGATGATAGTAAATGGCAAAGGGCTAAGTTTTCAGGGATGTTTAAAGCTTCTGTAGCCATTGGGTCTTATGTGGACAAGCGTGATGTATTGGGTAGTATTATGGATCCTTACGGGAAGTTTGACTATGTTGTGAAAGCGCCAAACTCTGGATATATTATTAATGTAAATGAATCTCCTATTGTATATCAAGGTGATGCTTTGTTTCACATCTCTACAACCTTGAAACATTAAGTTTTGATAATATGATTTTAGTATGACTAAAAATGAATTACGAAAAACATATAAAAATCTTAGAAACGATTTATCTGTAAATCAAATAGACGATTTTAGCTTGGCTATTGCTAATCAGCTTTTAAAATTACCAGTTTGGAATGCTTCTTTCTATCATGTTTTTCTAGCTATCGAGGAACACAAGGAAGTAAACACCGATTATATTCTGAATATTTTATCGGGAAAAGATAAAAATATTTTAATTTCTAAAAGCGATTTTAAAACTGGTGGTATGCAGCATTTTTTGTTAACCGATAACATGGTTATTAAAAAAAACAACTATAATATTCCAGAACCTGTTGATGGTATCGAGATTTTAGATGATAAGGTTGAAGTAGTGTTTATTCCGCTCTTAGCCTTTGATACACTTGGTAACCGTGTTGGTTATGGTAAAGGTTTTTACGATCGGTTTTTAGCCAAATGTAAACCTGAAACTATTAAAATAGGCTTGTCTTTTTTTGAAGCTTCCGCCGAAATTACCGATGTTTTTGAAAGTGATGTGCGCCTAGATTATTGCGTAACACCAGAACGTGTTTATGAGTTTTAGTAAAAAATAAACTTAATCTTTGCTGAACGCTTTTTTATTGAATACAATAAGCATTAGAAAACCTGTACTTATAGCCATATCGGCCACGTTAAAAACAGGTTCGAAGAAATTAAAGCGTTGTCCGCCATATAAAGGCAGCCATTGTGGTAAATTTACTTGAAATAAGGGGAAATAAAGCATGTCTACCACCTTGCCATGTAATAAGCTGTCGTATCCACCGGTTTCTGGTAAAAACGTCGCTACTTGGTTCATGCTGTCTTCAAATAAAACACCATAAAACACTGAATCTATAATATTACCTAAAGCACCAGCAAAAATTAAAGCAATAGCTGTAATTAATATTTTAGAACTTTGCTTTTTAGTAGCGTCTACAAGCCAATAACCAATACCGAAAATAGCAAAAACTCTAAATAAGGTTAAAGCAATTTTTGCAGTTCTATCATCTATAAAAGAAGCGAAATCACTAATTTTTGTACCCCAAGCCATTCCATCGTTTTCTATAAAATATATTTTGAACCAACTAAATACCTCAACATTATCGTGAAGTGCGAAATTGGTTTTGATGTATATTTTACTAATCTGATCGATTAATAATAGAATAACGATAAGAAGGATAGATTTTTTTAAAGACATATTTAAAACTAAAAAACGCCTCATAAAAGTATGAGACGTTCAAATATAAAATTTTAATTGCGATTATTGCATGTTTTTCGCCTCGATACTTAATGTAGCATGTGGCACAAGCTCTAAACGTTTTTTGTTTATCAGTTTCCCTGTAACTCTACAGATACCGTAAGTTTTGTTTTCAATACGGATTAAAGCATTTTTTAAATCACGTATAAATTTTTCTTGACGGATAGCCAATTGCGAGTTAGATTCTTTACTCATTACAGCACTACCTTCATCGAAGGCTTTAAATTGTGGCGATGTATCTTCAGTTCCATTATTATGGTCGTTCATATACGCACTTTGTATAAGTGCTAAATCGTGTTGTGCTTTCTTAATTTTTTCGCCTATTAGCAATTTAAATTCTGCTAAATCAGCATCCGAAAATCTTACAGTATTTTCTGCCATAGTTTTAGTTTTTTTGGATATATAATTTGGTATTTACCTCATCAAAAGCAATTTCTATACCATCTTCCAATTTATCAATAATTTTTAATTCGTTTGTTAGTGTTTCAGACTTAATATACGCAAGGTTTGCTTCTACAGCCTTTACAATATTGTCGTCTTTTTGAAAAGTAACATCTATACGGTCTGTTACTTCAAAGCCCGAGTCTTTTCGTAAATTTTGTATGCGGTTAATTAATTCTCTCGCAATACCTTCTTTACGTAATTCTTCAGAAATTGTTACATCTAAAGCCACAGTTAAAGCGCCGTCGTTTGCAACTAACCATCCTTCGATATCTTGAGATGTTATTTCAACATCTGTACGTTCTAAGGTAATACTTTTTCCATTTACTTCGACTTCCAAAATACCATTTTGCTCAATGTTTTTTATATCGCTAGCTGTGAAGTTATTAACTAATTGAGCAATGGCTTTCATGTCTTTTCCAAAACGAGGGCCAAGAACTTTAAAGTTTGGTTTTATTTGTTTTACCAAAATATCCGAAGCATCCTCTAGAACTTCAATTTCTTTTACATTAACCTCAGATTTTATAAGGTCTGCAACTGCTAGTATTTCGTTTTTTTGAGATTCACTATCAATAGGAATCATTATTTTTTGTAGCGGTTGTCTTACTTTTATTTTTTCTTTTGCACGTAATGAAAGCACTAATGATGAAATAATTTGAGCGCTTTCCATCTTGTTCTCTAAAGACTTATCAACAAAATTCTCGTCGAATACTGGGAAGTTTGATAGGTGTACACTCTCAAAAGATTCTTTTTTGGTTACTGAATTTAAATCTAAGTATAATTTATCCATAAAGAACGGTGCAATTGGCGCGCCTAATTTCGCAATAGTTTCCATACAGGTGTAAAGTGTTTGGTATGCCGAAATTTTATCTTGTTGGTAATCTCCTTTCCAGTAACGTCTTCTACTTAAGCGCACAAACCAGTTACTTACGTAATCTTGTGTAAAATCGGAAATAGCTCTGGCTGCTTTTGTAGGCTCGTAATCCGCATAAAAAGCATCTACTTTCTGAATTAAAGTGTGTAATTCTGAAAGAATCCATCTGTCAATTTCTGGACGTTCGTTTAAAGGAATATCGGCTTCGCTATAGTTGAAATTATCAAGATTAGCATAAAGCTGAAAGAAAGAGTAGGTGTTGTAAAGTGTTCCGAAGAATTTACGTTTTACTTCTTCTATACCTTCTAAATCGAATTTTAAATTGTCCCAAGGGTTCGCATTAGCAATCATATACCAACGCGTAGCATCGGCACCATATTTTCCTAAAGTTTCAAATGGATCTACGGCGTTACCTAAACGTTTAGACATTTTTTGACCGTTTTTGTCTAATACCAATCCGTTAGAGACTACATTTTTGTAGGCTACAGAATCGAAAACCATAGTGGCGATAGCGTGAAGCGTATAAAACCATCCACGAGTTTGATCGACACCTTCTGCTATAAAATCTGCTGGGAACGATTTATTCTCGTCAATTTTTTCTTTATTTTCAAAAGGGTAGTGCCATTGTGCATAAGGCATAGAGCCAGAATCGAACCAAACATCAATTAAATCGCTTTCGCGTTTCATTGGTTGCCCGTTTGCTGAAACTAAAGTAATTTCATCAACTATATTTTTATGTAAATCTATTTTCGCGTAGTTTTCTTCGGAATTGTTTCCAACTTCAAACTCTTCAAAAATATCTTTAGCTAGCACACCTGCTGTAACTGCTTTTTGCATTTCTGCTTTTAGTTCTTCAACAGAACCTATGCAGATTTCCTCTTTACCATCTTCAGTTCTCCAAATTGGTAACGGAATTCCCCAGTAACGTGAGCGAGATAAATTCCAGTCGTTTGCATTTGCTAACCAGTTTCCAAAACGGCCTGTTCCGGTTGCTTTTGGTTTCCAGTTAATACCTGTGTTTAACTCGTGCATACGACCTTTAATATCGGTTACCTTAATAAACCAAGAATCTAATGGGTAATATAAAATTGGTTTATCGGTACGCCAGCAATGTGGGTAACTGTGCTTATATTTTTCAACCTTAAAGGCTTTGTTTTCTTCTTTTAATTTAATTGCTAACTCAACGTCTATAGAGCGTTCTGGAGCTTCACCATCGTTATAGTATTCGTTTTTAACATATTTACCACCAAACTCTTGCATCTCTGGTCTAAAACGCCCTTGTAAATCTACTAGTGGTACTAAGTTGTCGTTTTCATCTTTCACCAACATTGGCGGAATTTCTGGTACGGCTTGTTTTGCAACCAAGGCATCGTCTGCACCAAAGGTTGGAGCTGTATGTACAATTCCTGTTCCATCTTCTGTGGTTACAAAATCTCCAGCAATAACTCTAAAGGCATTTTCTGGATTATCGTTCGGTAAGGCGTATGGTAATAATTGTTCGTATTTAATACCAACAAGATCTTTACCTATAAATTCTTTTACAACGAAATATGGTATTTTTTTATCACCATCTTTATATTCTAAAAGTGCTGATTTTTCTTCAACTCTTTTAAATTTTCCATCAAATTGTTTGTTAACTAAAGCTTTTGCCAAAATAACATTCATAGGTTTGAATGTGTATTGGTTATAAGTTTCAACTAAAACGTAATCTATTTTTGGACCAACGGTTAACGCTGTATTAGACGGTAAAGTCCAAGGTGTTGTAGTCCATGCTGTAAAATGGACATCGCCTTCGTTTTGTAAAAAATCTGGCAAGGTGCTTTCTACTGCTTTAAACTGAGCAACAATGGTTGTGTCTGTTACATCTTGGTAAGCTCCAGGTTGGTTAACTTCGTGCGAACTTAAACCTGTACCTGCTTTTGGCGAATAAGGCTGAATTGTATAGCCTTTATACATTAAGTTTTTAGTGTATATTTCTTTTAATAGCCACCAAACTGTTTCCATATATTTTGGCTCGTAGGTAACGTATGGATCGTCCATATCTACCCAATAACCCATTTTTTGGGTGAGGTCGTTCCAAACATCTGTATAGCGCATTACTGCTTTTCTACAAGCTGCATTGTAATCTTCTACAGAAATAGTTTTACCAATATCTTCTTTGGTAATCCCTAATTCTTTTTCTACGCCTAATTCAATAGGTAAACCGTGTGTGTCCCAGCCAGCTTTACGCTTAACTTGGTAACCTTTCATGGTTTTATATCGTGGAAAAATATCTTTAATAGCACGTGCTAAAACATGGTGTACACCAGGTAATCCGTTTGCTGAAGGTGGACCTTCAAAAAACACGAAAGGTTTTTTGCCTTCTCTTGTGGTTACACTTTTTTCAAATATGTTATTTTCTTGCCAATAGTTTAAGATCTGGTCTGCAACATTTGGTAAGTCAAGTCCTTTGTATTCAGGAAATTTAGCGCTCATGTATCATCAATTCTAGTAAGGTTGCGAATTTAAGGAATAATACTTAAAACATTAATTTTTTGAAATAAAAAAAGACCACTAGTGTTGTGGTCTTTTTGAATTGCGTGTATGTGTTTAATTTTTAGTTAATTACTATCTTTTTGGTAAGTACTTCATTTATGTCTGTTCTTAAACATACAATATATGTTCCGGTTGCTAAATTATTAAATTGAATACCGTTACTTAATTCTGAAGATGATACGTTTTGTTGTTCTAAAACTGTTTGTCCTCTCATGTTTACTAAGGTTAATTTAGTAACGTCGCTGTTTAATTTTTTAACGTAAAATGTGTTTACCTTGTTTTGGAAATACATAAAGTTTTCGGTAGCTGTAACTTCTTCGTTGCTTAAGGTTTGTGCTTCATCTTGAAATACAATTTCGAATCTTTTATTAAAGATACCTTGTGCAGATGTGAAATTGTAGGCAGCCTCTTGTGTTAAATCGAAATAGATTCCTAGTAAATTATCACGTAAGTACACATTTTGATCTTCATTTAAATTAATTTCTTCAGAGATTTTAATTTCAAAAGCATTATCTCCAGACGATCTAAAATTTAGGGGTACCACTTTGTCTTCTGTGATTTCTCCGTAAGCTTGCAAATTCATGTTTTTACCATCCAGATCAAGATTTAAATCGTTGTTGTTGGTGTCGTCAGATTCAGCATCGTAGCCATAATCATAAGCATCTGTGGTTTCTTCGCTAAAGCCAAGTAAAAGTTCTCGTTTAGCTTCAGGTCCAGATATAGAATTGAATTCTAGTCTTATTTTTTGCATACTATTTTCTTCGGAAGCAGTATCGGTTGTTGCGTAGTTTTTTGTTTGAACGCCTCTAAAGAAAGTAGAGCCATTAGTGTCCGTTCCATCGGCATCGGCTTCTTTAATAAAAATACGTTGGCTGTTATTAAATTCCACTTTACCGGTTGCTGTAATTTCGGTAATAAATCCTTGTCCAACTGGTAAATATCTTGTTGGTAAAAGTGTGCCGACTTCGCCACCTATTGTTCCTCCTTCAATTGTTCCTGAAAACTGGCGTGCTCTAGTTGATCCGAGTTTGTTTACTTGAGCATAACCGCCATTATAGTCTCTTAAGTTATGAGAGCTTCCACTCCATTGTTGCCATACTTGTAATGTTCCATCAATTAAACCTTGATTGTCATCTATGAATTTATGGATATCAAGGGCAGATGGGTAGGGGTTTCCTAAAAGGTATTCTGTTTTAGATGCATTCGCTACAGATCCTTCGCCTCCTTTATCTATAACATCAATTAAAATGGTGCCATTATTTGGTTTTCCTTCAAAAATATATTCTTGATTTTCTTCTGGTGTTCCGGTTCCTTTTTGTGTGTACCCTATACCTGCTTGAATTGGAGTTGATATTGAAAGTTTTGCCCAATCCCAATAGGTTAAGCCATTAATAAAAGTGTATAGCCAATACGTGCTAATACTCCCTGAGCCACTATAACTTGAGGTGAATCTACCTTCTAGTCCAGGATTGAATTTAATCATGTCTAAGTTAAAGGCTGAATTATTACTGTTATTTTCTGGGGCGTTATTATTGGTTAAAGATGTGATGCCGGTCGCGCCAACAGGAGAAGACCAATAGTTGTACCAATATACATTAGATGTCCCTTCTTGTCTCCTTAATATTCTACCGTTTTCTGATGTTACTAAATCACTGATTTCGGTTTGTATTAATTGAGAATCATCCATTAAATCTAATGCTCCATTTAATTCTAGGTACCAATTGTTTTTTACAAGATTATCACCATTAATGGTTAGTGTTTTGTCTGTATCAATTATTAAGCCTAGGTTTTCGGTTGAAAGATTCCCTTCAATATTGTGTTCAATTTTTATAATACTCCACGGGCTATTTGCGTTGGTATCTGTTATATCCCAAACATCACCGTGTAGCCAGTTTGTTTCGTTGGTCCAATCTCCATCACTATTTGTAACAAAAGGCATTGGAGCTGTTTGCTCAAGTATAGTCGAAATATTATGTAATGTTAAATCGTGACCGCTTGCTGAGTAATCTGTTACAGTGTTTGTAGCGTAATAGATATCCGTCATAGGGTAATATCCTTGTAAACTTGACCAAGGTACTGTTGATAAATTAGGGTCTTCAATATTTTTTGGTATAACACTACCGTGTATAACACCGGTGTTTTCTTCTATTTCTTGGTAAACCATTTGTTGTACTTGTACATCGCTTAACCCGGTATTGAATACACGCACCTCGTCTATGTCTCCGTTAAAATGTTTGGAAGGACCAGTGTTGGTAGGGTATCTACCTATTGTAAAGTTTCTTGTAGAGTAAATATGTGGAGTACCATTATAATTTTTAGTTATTAATTCTGAATTTAATTTTGAATTTGTTGTTGTGCCAACTAATTCGCCGTTTAGATACAGTTTAATGGATTCATTACTTGAGTCAAACACTCCGGCCACATGATACCATAGGTTATTTTCTAACTTAACACCTGAAGATGGATCTGGCTGCACCTGAATATTAGTTGGGTAATTTGATGATGCTGTTACTTGACCTTGAGTAGTTACTGAGAAGGCAGGTGTACGACCATTAGTTACAAAAATTCGCATATTTTCTTGCCCAGCAATACTGTAAGAATCAGGTAAATTACCGTCATTATCATGATCAATTTTTATCCAACCCATTATTGTAGCGTTGTCCCAATTAGTTATAAATGGTGTGCCATCTAAATAATCATCAGCTCCATCAAAATCGATAGAGGCCTTGCTTACAAAGTTGTAAATGTAAATATCAGCAGAAGGGCTATCAGGAGTAATATTATCATCTGTTTGATCTTGATAATTAAATGCTGTATTTGTGAGAGCTGCAGCCATGGTATTTATGTCATCGGCCATTACTTCTAATTCAATAGTTTCTTTGTCCCCGCTATTTAAAGTGCCTATTGTCCAGGTGTTACCACTCCAAGTTCCTACGGAAGGGTTCGAGTTTATTAAGGTTAATCCGCTAGGGATGTTGTCTTCAACTTTTAAGTTGGTAACAGGGTTTAAACCCGAATTTTCTACTTCAATTGTAAATATTGCTGTTTCACCTTCAATAATTTGATTTTTATCAACCGTTTTTGTTAATACAATATCAGGGTTGCAATAGTATGCCGAAAGTGGTTGTGAATCATAAGTACATCCACCTTTAACAACTCTTACATAATAATCTGCAGATGTTGTTGGTGAATATGTTGCATTTGTAGCTCCTGCTATTAAAACTCCGTCTTCAAACCATTGATAAGAGTCGAAAGTTTCATCTATAACTTCTACTATGGCTCCTGGTAAACATCCTCCACCTGCAACTTCTAAGGTTACTTCGGGAACGGTATCGAATCCAGAAAAATAGCCAGCAATACCACGAGCACCATTATAACCTAGATAGCCAACTGCAATAGGGCCAGAAGATTGAACCGAAATATCACCGGTGAGACCTGAGATGTAAAATGTTTTCCAGTCCGATGAACCTGCTACAGCCTTTGCTGCAGGAAGTGTAACTGCTGTAGTACCATCTTTAACTGTAATATTCGAGTCTGCTGTAGTGGTAGAGGCTATTATAAAAACTCCTCCATTCGCGGTAATCCCCGATATATCCTTAATATTAGGAATGAAATCCATGGTGTCTGGTAATAAGCAGCTTACTGGGGCTACGAAATTAAGACTTACGGTATGGATACCTGTATCTCCAGAAATTACTTGATAAGCATAAGAATCTTTAGAAGTGGTAATTAACATGTTGTCGCCAACTGAATTTCCTGAAAAATATGAGCTAGGTATTTCTGCATATTCACCTTCGTCTATATTCGCAAACGGTGTTGTATTACCGTTAACATAGATGTTTGTATTTGCTTGAGTTCCTATAATAATTACAAACTCATTCGAGCTGCCTCCGCGACCTCTTACAAAAACATAATCTTTACCTAATTTATCTTCTGGAACGGGCTGGTCGGCTCCGGCATCTCTGCTTGCGCTTGATGGGCTTACTCCAAAATTTAACATACCATTACTAATAGCAATGTCTTTGTCGGAATTTATTGAAGCACCTATCCAGCCATCTACGTTTGCCGATGCAGCATCTTTAGCGGCTTCTAAAACATAAGATTGCCCTTTCTGTAAGGTGATATTGATTGTATTGGCTGTAAGTCCGTCTAAGTCACCTTGAAGTCTAAATTCGCAATTAGGATTATAACCTGAGATAGTAATATTGGTATCGTTTTCTGAGGCCATAATACCTAAGGTAGCACTCATTGTATTGTGGTTAGCCTCAATAGGTGCGCCTCCCCATTTAAATTTTTGTCCTAAAGCAGCCCTTCCTTTTGTTGTTATTGAAGCTGCTTGAGATCCAGATCTACCTCTGTAGTTTACATAAAAATTATCGCCTGAAGGTGCCTCAAACCTTAAGCCTGCGGTGCTTAAAACAACACCAGTATTATCATTACTTACCAAGGTAATATTGTTGTCTCCATTACTTAAACCATAAGTTACCGGGGTTGCTTTAGATAAAGAAAAACTGGTTAGGGGTGTTGTACTTGTGCCTTGATAAACATTTACAGTAAAAGTATTTACGGTAGGTGTTGATAGATAAATGGTTTGTTGCTGTATAGCTTGGTTGTTAGCATCTTGTTTTAATGGAGGTAGGAAATGCAAGTCGCTTAACTGGGCATTTGCCATATTGTAAAAAATAAAACAAAAAAACAGAATGAATTTAAACTTGAAATTATTGAGGCGCATTGTTTAATTAATTTGAGAGATTATATTTTAGGGAGAAAAGCGTTTTAAAGCTAATTTGTATAAATGTTGTGAATTATTGGATAATGAAAAATCAGTATTTCTATTCCTGAAGTTTTATATTGATACCGTATGGATTTCTTGTGCTTAAGTTTAGCGCGGCTAAATTAAGTGCATGTAATAACTTTAAGAATGTATAAAATGTATGTGTTAAGCAAAGTGCTATAACAAGGTACAGGTTGGTGTAATTTATACTCATAGATTAAAACTTTAATTAGTTTGGGACTATTAAATTTTTGTCTATAACTATTTTTTTTCGATTAATGGATAGATTAAAATGTATTTACGAGGGAGGTAAACGTACATCAATTTAAATCTTTTTTCAGTGTTTAACACTAAAGTAGCATTTAAATTGATGGTAATATTAATATTTTTTATCGTTAAAACAACTAAAAAATTCGTTTAAAAGCATTGTTTTTATAATTAATGCTTAAAAAATCGTTAAAATACATCTTAGTGATTATTTTTTTTTATTTTCTAAACGAGTTTTAGTAAATCGAACTGTGCCGAGGGAACAAAATTCAACTATTTCGCGTAATTTGTTATACAAAATTACATAAATCATTGTCAGATTATAATGGGAATCGTTCAGGTAGCAGGCTTCTATCGCTCAATTGCGGTTTTCTGTAGATTAATGGTTTTTTAAGTTAAGCTTGATACCAAATCTTCAATTTTAGAAATTAATTGAATTTTAATGTTAGTGTCTCTCAATGAAATCTTATTGTATTTAGATACAAAAATGGTTGAAAACCCAAGTTTTTCAGCTTCTAGAATACGTTGTTCTACACGTTGAACAGGACGAATTTCTCCAGATAATCCAACCTCTGCAGCAAAACAATAATTAGCAGGCAATGCTTCATCTTCATTTGAAGATAAAATAGCGGCAACAACAGCTAAATCTATAGCGGGGTCATCAACATTTATGCCTCCTGTAATATTTAAAAAGACATCTTTTGCACCTAATCTAAATCCTGCGCGTTTTTCTAATACAGCTAATAACATGTTTAGACGTTTAGCATTAAAACCAGTGGCACTACGTTGTGGTGTGCCATATACAGCTGTGCTAACTAAAGCTTGAACTTCTATCATTAAAGGGCGCATGCCTTCTAAGGTTGCGGCAATGGCGTTGCCCGAAAGTTCTTCGTCTTTTTTTGAAATTAGAATTTCGCTAGGGTTAGAGACTTCTCTTAATCCTGAGCCTAACATTTCGTAAATACCAAGTTCATGTGTTGAGCCAAAACGGTTTTTTTGTGCACGTAAAATTCTAAACACATGGTTGCGGTCACCTTCAAATTGTAGCACGGTATCTACCATATGCTCTAATATTTTTGGTCCTGCAATGTTTCCATCTTTAGTAATGTGCCCAATTAAAATAACTGGTGTATTGGTTTCTTTTGCAAACTTAATAAGTTCAGTTGTACATTCTTTTACTTGAGAGATACTTCCGCTTGATGATTCTATATAATCGGAATGTAGCGTTTGTATCGAATCTATAATAACGATGTCTGGTTCTAAGGCTTCAATTTGCTTAAAAATGTTTTGCGTTTTGGTTTCTGTAAGAATGTAACAGCTCTCGTTATTTGGGTTAATACGTTCAGCACGCATTTTTATTTGTTTTTGGCTTTCTTCACCAGAAACATATAGTGTTCTGTATGGTAGTTTTAATGATATTTGAAGAAGCAATGTACTTTTACCAATACCAGGTTCTCCTCCTAAAAGTGTTAAAGAGCCAGGTACAATACCGCCGCCTAGAACGCGATTGAATTCACCGTCTGAGGTGTCTAATCTAGCTTCTTTAGACGAGTCAATTTCTTTTAATCGTAAAGGTTTAGAAACTCTTTTAGCACTATTGGTTGGGGTTTTCCAATCGCTTTTTTCTGGTTTCTGTATAACCTCTTCAACTATGGTGTTCCAATTTTTACAAGCATTACATTGTCCTTGCCATTTAGCGTATTGCGTGCCGCAGTTTTGGCAAAAAAAAGTGGTTTTTACTTTAGCCATTTTTCAAATTTGGAATTTAATATTGTGTTTATGTTTTAGTAACCGAAATCTTCTTTAATTAAGTTTGCTTTCTCTAGCATTTCATCTTTAGTAAGACCAGCAATTTCTTTTAAGGTGTAAGCTGATTGGTAGGTACGCATCGCTTTTTTAGGTTCGCCAGTTTCTTCGTAAAAACGCGCCATGTAATATGTGCCTAAAAGGGTTTCAGGATATGCTTTTCGGGCTAATTTACCTAACGCTTCGTAGTATTCGTAAAGTTCGTTTTTTTCAATGGCTGCCGAGATCGCTTTAAAATCATTAATTAGAATTTTTTTATCAATTCCGAATAAATCATTAATGCTTTCATATTTCTCTTGAAGATATAAAACAGGTGAAATTTGTAATTCAAGTATCGTTTCTTTGTATTCCTTTTTTGATATGGGTTGAAAAACATTAAATATCTTTTCAATCGCATTTGGAATGGCGTGTGTTGGTACAGAATAATGAGATGGCCCTTCAAAGCTATCAAAATTATACACTACGTTTTTATTATCTAGTGCGGCAATGTCTGTGTTTAAAGTACTGGTCATTTTCTTAACGGAAGATCCATCATTGTCTGTGTTGGCTAAATAATAGAATATTTTAGATTCTGCTTTAGATAAACCTTCGGGAATATAATCTAACATACCTGGCGCTAATTCTGGACTAATTGCGATATAGCCTTGAAATAAAGGTTGAGGTTTTAATAAGTAGTAGTTTATTAAGTTTGCTGTTTGACCATGGCCAACGGCTACTCTAAAGTTTACTGTTCTAAACGTTTTCTCTATATAAGGAACAAGCTCCTGGCCTATAAATTCAAAAAAGGCAGCTCCAGTTTCAACGGGTAACGAGTTTTGTTCAGAATATAAACAATCATCATATCTTGTATCCATTTGGTTTACGCCAACTACAATAGATTCTGGTATATCTTCCCAATAGGAGTAGTAATCTACATTTCCGGCAACGGCTTCAAATAAGTAATCACCATCTAAAACTATAAAAATAGGGTAACTTTTATCTTGGTTAGAATCGTAACCACGTGGTAGTTGAATTTTTATTTGTCGAGTTTCTCCTAATTTAGAAGATTCGAAAGTTTCATATTTTACTTGGGCTTCAATGTTTATAAAAGTAAGGCTAAACAGAAAAACGAAAAGGATGAGTTTCTTCATTTTAAAAAACGATTTGAGATTTAATTATGGCAAGGTATGAAATAAGCGATTAGAATTCAAAAAAGAAAAGTGTTGCACTTTGTGAAACTAAACCTTAATTTGTTGATTGTTCTTGTTTTGCAGTTTTCTTCCTGTTGTAAATTGGTAAATAAATAAGTGATAAACCGCCAAAAAGAATAATCATTAATGTTTGAGATGCCCACATAATCCAGCCAAAAGCGATACTTGGTTCTTCTGCGATACCGAAAATTGAAAAGGCAGCAAAAATGGCCAAGGGGTAAGAGCCAATACCACCATTAGTTGCGGCAATACTAAAGCTAGCTGATATAAAACCTATTAAGATTGCTCCAGCAGAAATACCGTGTAATTCAGTTATAGAAAAAGAGGTGACGTAGAACATGAGTAGGTACATACCCCAAATGAAAAGAGTGTGAAAAATAAATGCCCATTTTTTCTTCATTTTAAAAATACTTAATGCGCCTTCAATAAGTCCGTTAGCGAAATTTTTAATTTTTAAAGCGAGTTTTGAATTACTTTGTTTTATTAATCTTAGAAATAGTAGACCAAGTAAAATGCATACAACAAGAGCAATTCCAATTTTTACAGGATTAAACTTTTCAACTAAAAAACCATAAATAAAATCGAATTGTAAAAAAAGCGTAATCGCAATAATACCAAGCATAACGAGCATATCTGCAATACGTTCGGCAACAATGGTTCCGAAGCCTTTTTCGAAAGGTACTCCCTCATAGTTTGTTAATATAGAGGCTCGGGCAACTTCACCAGCACGAGGTATGGTGTAGTTTATTAAGTAAGTTGCAAAAACAGCCATAAGGCTATTGCCGAATTTTATTTTGTAACCCATAGGCTCTAGCATAAAAATCCAGCGGTAAGAGCGTGATAAATGACTTAAAAGTCCTAAAAAAACACCTAAAATAATATAGGTGTAATCGGCATTTTGGGCGTATTCAATGACCTTGCTAATAGATACTTTGGACAGTGAATACCAGACCAAAAAAACTCCCAATAATAATGGGAGTGTAATTTTAAGTATATTTTTTGCTTGTTTATTCAAACGGCTTATTTAAGTAAGTTGGTCGCTTCATCTGGAAAAACTAACGATGGTTTAAAAACTTTTGCTTCTTCTATATCCATAAAAGCATACGTTATTAAAATAAGTACATCGCCAGGAGCAACTAAACGTGCCGCTGCGCCATTAAGTGTGATTTCACCACTGTTTCTTGGTCCAGGAATGGCATAGGTTTCTAGCCTAGCACCGTTATTGTTGTTTACAATTTGAACCTTTTCACCTTGAATAATATTAGCGGCTTCCATTAAATCTTCATCAATAGTGATACTACCAATATAGTTTAAGTCAGCACCGGTTACTTTTACTCTGTGTATTTTAGATTTTACTACTTGAATTTGCATGCGGCAAAGATAATTAATTTAGTGCGATATTATCAATAAGTCTAATATCGTCTGCATACACTGCAATAAATGCTCTATATGCTTTGTTGTTTGATTTTCGTTTTAAAGGTTTTAAGGTTTCAACTTCAGAAATTATGAAATATTCTAATTTTAATAATTCATGATTTTTAAATTGCTTCTCAACCCATTCCTCTACTTCAGTAGCACTTTTTGTGCCAAATTTTAGTTTGGCAGTTTTTAGTGTTTCATATATGAAGGGGGCAGCGGTGCTAAATTCTGGCTTTAACCTTGTGTTTCTAGAGCTCATTGCTAAGCCGTTAGATTCACGATGAATTTTGCAACCTACTATTTCTAATGGCATGTGATGTTTTTCAACTAACTTTTTAATAATTTGTAGTTGCTGAAAATCTTTTTCACCAAAATATGCTTTGTGCGGTTTTACAATCTCGAAAAGGCGTTTTACAACGGTGCCTACACCATCGAAATGACCATCCCTAAATTTGCCTTCCATTTCATGTTCTAGACCATCGAAATCGAATGTTTCCGAAACGGTATTGCCTTCGTAAACATCATCTACAGTAGGAGCGTAAACCATAATTTTGGTCGCGCTTACTGTTTTTAATAATGCTATATCGTTTTCTAAAGTTCTCGGGTATTTATCGAGATCTTCAGGGTTATCAAACTGAGTTGGATTAACAAAAATGCTAACCGCAACTAGATCGTTTTCTTCTAAAGCTTTTATTACTAATTGTAAATGTCCTTCGTGTAAAGCACCCATGGTAGGCACTAATCCTAAAGTTAGTTTTTTAGCTTTTGCGGCATCTATTGCAGCCGTAATTTGTTGTTTTTCCGAGTAAACTTCCACCTTTTATTTAAAATTTAACGCTTGCAAACTTAAGATTTTACGAGCAATCTGCATAAAATTTTGTACTTTTGCGTGTTTTTTAACGAGAATTTGCAACAAACTAAGGGTTTTTGCTACTATTTTTTGTTAAAAAATAAATTAAAAGTCATCAAAAATAAACATATGAAAGATAAGAGGGTATTATACGTATCATCTGAAGTAGTTCCTTATTTACCGGAAACAGAGATTTCGTCAATGTCGTTTGAAGCGCCAAGATTAGTAAATCAACAAGGAGGGCAAATAAGAATCTTCATGCCTCGATACGGGAATATTAATGAAAGAAGACATCAGTTACACGAAGTTATCAGGTTATCAGGTATCAATTTAGTGATTAACGATTTAGATATGCCGTTAATTATTAAAGTGGCTTCTATTCCAAAAGAACGTATTCAGGTTTATTTTATTGATAATGATGAGTATTTTAAAAGAAAAGCAACATTAACAGATGAAGCTGGAAAGTTATTCTCTGATAATGATGAACGTGCTATTTTCTTCGCAAAAGGTGTTATAGAAACCGTTAAAAAACTTAACTGGTCTCCAGATATTATACATGTACATGGTTGGTTAGCTTCTTTGCTACCAGTTTATTTAAAAGAGTATTACAAAGACGAGCCTTTATTTAACCAAAGTAAAATTGTGACTTCGATATACAATCAAAGTTTTAACAATACGTTAAATAAAGATATGATTAATAAAGTTAAATTTGACAATATTAATGAAGATGCTATAAAAGTGCTCGAAGAACCAACTTACAACAACTTAATGAAAGTTGCTATTGATTACTCCGATGCGCTAATAGTAGGGTCTGAAGATATAACAGAAGAAGTAGATGCTTACATAAAGGCGTCCAATAAACCTATTTTAGAGTATAAAACCAAAGATGAATTTGGCGAAGCTTATACAAACTTCTTTAATAACGAAGTTTTAGGCTAGCCCTCTCAAATTCATTTAAAACAACTTATGAAAAAGACATTTAAAGCCCTTAAATTATCTGCAGCATTCCTATTTGTATTAACCGGTTTTGTTGGTTGCGATAAAGAGTTTACCGAATTAGAAAGTGCTGTTTTAGGAAAAGATAATGCTAACTTTAGCACAGATTCTTACGAAATTCCTATTGTAGCTTATAATAAAACAACAGAGTCTGTACAGGTCAATGGTTTAGCATCTTATTTGTTAGGTGTGTTTAACGATCCGGTTTACGGACAAACCGCTGCTAGTATTGTTACACAAGTAACACCATCTAGTTATGATCCAGATTTTGGTGATAATCCGGTGATAACTTCAGTCGTGCTTACAATTCCTTATTTCAGTCGTGTTATTGATTTTGATGAGGATGGTAATGCGGAGTATACTATTCAAGATTCTTTATACGGTGATTATTCAGGTACTATAAAACCTTTTAAATTATCTATTTACAAAAATGAATATTTTTTAAGAGATTTTGATCCTTTTGCAGATGATGATGATACAGCACAAAGGTATTATTCATATTCAGATGGAAGCTCTGATAATATGGCTTATAATGGAACTTCTGTTATTAATTTTGATAATTTAAAAGAGCAGTTAATTTTTGAGCAAGAAAGTGTGACACCTGTTAGTTCTGTTATTATAACAATTACAGATGAAGGAACTGACGATGAGGTAACAACTAGAAGTGCACCTGCTTTTACTGCTGAATTGGATGCTGAATTTTGGAAAACGCTTATTATAAGTAAAGAGGGTGGAGCTGAATTAAGTAATGCTAATAATTTTGCTAACTATTTTAGAGGTTTGTTTTTTAAAGCTGAAGCAATTGGTGATGACGGAAGTATGGTTTTACTCGATATGGCATCTACAGACGCTAATATTGTTATTAATTATAATTACGATTCTACCACTGCTGGGGAAACAGTTGAAGGAACATACACGTTATCTTTTACAGGAAATACATTAAATACTTTTGTGAATAAAATTACAGAAGTTACACTAGCAGATGGAGATCAAACTAATGGAGATCAATCTTTATATCTAAAAGGTTCTGGTAATTCTATGGCTGTTGTTGATTTGTTTGAAAATGATGAAGCTAAAAAGGATTTCTTAGATAGTTTTAGAATACCTAGTGGAGATGATGATTACGAAAAAGATGAAGATGGTAACTATATTTTAAATAGATTGGTTAACGATGCGCAACTTGTTATCTCTGAAGATGAGGTTATGCAAGCGCTTCCAGACGATTCTAATGGAAATAATTATAGTCATTTCAATAGAATTTATGCTTACGATATTAATAATAGTCTTTCTACTTATGACTATCAAATTGATCCAGTTGAATCTAGTACCGACCCATTTAATTCTAAGATAATTAGTTTAGGTCAACGTGTTGTCGATGAAAATGGTGTTTATAAATATAAAATTCGTTTAACCGAACATTTAAATAATATCTTGGTCAACGATTCAACAAATACTAAAATTGGTTTGGTTTTATCTACCAATGTGAATTATACAAATATTTCTAGAATCGCGGATAGTGATGATGAGGATGTTACGGGTTTACCAACGGCATCGGTTATTACTCCAAGAGGTACAGTATTGTATGGCTCAAATGTAAATGTTGATGACAAGAAAAGAATGAAATTTAAAGTGTTTTACACAGAACCAAATAATTAAAAACATCAACTTATGTGCGGAATTGTAGGTTATATTGGATATAGAGAAGCATACCCAATAGTAATTGAAGGCTTAAAACGATTAGAATATAGAGGGTACGATAGTGCTGGAATTGCTCTTTTCGATGGTAAAGACTTAAAAGTATCTAAAACAAAAGGTAAAGTAGCCGATCTAGAAGAACGCGCCACTGCAGAAATAACTAAAACAGGTAGTGTTGGTATAGGGCATACACGTTGGGCAACACATGGTGTGCCAAACGATGTTAACTCTCATCCACACCTTTCAAACTCTGGAGAATTAGTAATAATCCATAACGGAATTATTGAGAACTATGATTCTCTTAAACAAGAATTAATTACAAGAGGATATACATTTCAGTCAGATACAGATACGGAAGTTCTTATCAATTTAATTGAAGATGTAAAAAAGAAAGAAAAAGTGAAATTAGGAAAAGCAGTTCAAATTGCATTAAACCAAGTTATTGGAGCTTATGCTATTGCTGTTTTCGATAAAAATAAGCCAGAAGAAGTTGTCGTGGCTCGTTTAGGAAGTCCGTTAGCTATTGGTATTGGTGAAAATGAAGATGAATTCTTTATAGCTAGTGATGCTTCTCCTTTTTTAGAGTATACTAAAAATGCTGTTTATTTAGAAGATGAAGAAATGGCAGTTATTAGATTCCACAAAGGAATTAAAGTAAGAAAAATAAAAGATGATTCTATTGTTGATACATACGTTCAAGAGCTTCAATTAAATTTAGAGCAAATTGAAAAGGGTGGATACGATCATTTCATGCTTAAAGAAATTCACGAACAACCAAAAGCAATTACTGATACTTATAGAGGTAGATTGCTACGCAACGAAGCTATTATTAAAATGGCTGGTATTGAAGATAACATGAAAAGGTTTTTAAATGCCAATCGTATTATCATCGTTGCTTGTGGAACATCTTGGCATGCCGGATTAGTTGCAGAATACATTTTTGAAGATTTAGCTAGAATACCTGTAGAGGTTGAATACGCTTCAGAATTTAGATATAGAAATCCTATAATTACAGAAAACGATATTGTTATCGCTATTTCACAATCTGGTGAAACTGCCGATACTTTAGCTGCTATTAAATTAGCGAAATCTAAAGGTGCATTTGTTTTTGGTGTTTGTAATGTAGTTGGTTCATCTATCGCTAGAGAATCTGACGCAGGAGCTTACACGCACGCTGGGCCAGAAATTGGAGTAGCATCTACAAAAGCTTTTACAACTCAAATTACAGTTTTAACGCTTATGGCTTTAAGACTAGCAAGAGCAAAAGGTACTATTAGTAGTTCAGATTTCCGTCAGCACTTATTAGAATTAGAAATGATTCCTGGTAAGGTTGAAGAAGCTTTAAAGTCTGATGCTCATATTAAAATGATTGCCGACATTTATAAAGATGTTAGAAATATTCTTTATTTAGGTAGAGGTTTTAATTTTCCTGTAGCTTTAGAAGGTGCATTGAAATTAAAGGAGATTTCATATATTCATGCTGAAGGTTATCCTGCTGCAGAAATGAAACACGGACCTATTGCTTTAATTGACGAGAATATGCCAATTGTAGTTATTGCAACTAAAAAAGGACATTACGAAAAAGTAGTAAGTAATATTCAAGAGATTAAATCTAGAAAAGGTAAAATTATCGGTATAGTTACCGAAGGAGATGTACAAGTTAAGGCATTAGCCGATCATGTTATAGAGGTTCCAGAAACTTTAGAGTCGCTTACTCCTTTATTAACAACTATTCCACTTCAATTATTATCTTATCATATTGCTGTGTTGTTAGACAAAAATGTCGATCAACCACGTAACCTTGCAAAATCTGTTACGGTAGAGTAATATTTAATATAAAAATTAAAATTCAATCAGCCTGATTTCAAAACTTGAAATCAGGCTGATTTGCATTTATAACACTCTTTTTTTGTCAAAATCACAATTTTATCTACGGTTTTTTATCAATAAGTGCTATGCGCGCATAATTTTTTTACTTTTTTATGTGTAAATAATACTTAATATACATATATTGCTATTCTAAATCTAAATTCGTTCATATAAATGAAAGCAATTCTCCTATTTTTTACGTTGTTTTTTTGCGGAATAACTTTTTCCCAAACAACTATTACTGGTACTGTTGTCGATGACAATAGCCAACCCATTCCTGGAGCCAATATTATTGTAGTTGGCACCTCTACAGGAAACGTTACAGATTTTGATGGTAACTTTTCTTTAACCTACAATCAAAACCCACCGTTCTCAGTTCAAGCCAGTAGTGTAGGCTTTGAAACAGTTACGGTAGAAATAACCAAAAGGAATCAAAAAGTAGATTTTATTTTAAAAGAAGGAACTTCTTTAGATGAAGTTGTTATTTCAGCTTCTAGAACTCCCGAAAGAATCTTTGAATCTCCTGTTACAGTAGAGCGTTTTGGATTAAAAGAAATTAAAAATACTGCATCTGCCGATTTTTACGACGGTTTAGAGAACTTAAAAGGTGTAGATGTTAATACCAATAGTTTAACTTTTAAGTCGGTAAATACAAGAGGTTTTGCAACATTTGCTAATAATAGATTCATGCAATTGGTTGATGGTATGGATAATTCAACACCTGCATTAAATTTCCCTATTGGAAATTTGGTAGGTATGACAGAAACAGATGTTTTAAGTGTAGAATTACTGCCTGGAGCATCTTCTGCATTATACGGAGCAAATGCCTTTAATGGTATTTTATTTATGCGAAGTAAAAATCCTTTCGATCACCAAGGTATTAGTGCGTCTGTAAAAAGAGGTCTTACGTCACAAGAAGCTTCTGGAGATAATGAGTATACAGATGTTAGTATTCGTGCAGCTTATAAATTCAGTAATAAATTTGCAGCTAAAGTAAATTTCGGTTACTTAAAAGGAACCGATTGGGCTGCAGTTAATGAAGACGATAAAACGAATATAGGTGGAACAAGAGCAAATATAGATTACGACGGTATTAATGTTTATGGAGATGAAGTTTCTACAAATTTAAAAAACGTAATAGAAAGCGAAACTTTTTTAGCGAATTTACCTAATCCTGCTTTAGTAAATTTAGTACCACTTGTGGATGTAAGTAGAACAGGTTATGATGAAAGAGATTTAACGAATTACGATGCAAGTAGTATTAAATCTGATTGGGGGCTATACTACCGTCCATGGGAAAATGATTTTGAAATATCTTATGTTGGTAAGGTTGGAACAGGTTCAACAATTTACCAAGGCACAAACAGATATAACATTAATAACTTTTTTCAAGAACAACATAAAATTGAAATTAGAAACGATAACTTCTTTGTTAGAGGCTACGTAGTATCAGATAAAGCTGGAGATTCTTATGATATGGTTTTTACAGGTATTAATATTAATAGTGCTTGGAAAGATAATAATACCTGGTTTGGTGAGTATACTGGAGCCTTTATTTCTGCAACCCTTGGTGGTGCAGATGAAACTCAAGCACACGCTGCAGCAAGAAATGTTGCTGATACAGGAAGATTTCTTCCAGGCTCTGATGAGTTCGTTGCTGCATTTAACAAAAGTATAGCAGATCCGGATTTAACTACGGGTTCTAAATTTCAAGATGCTTCTAAATATTATCATGCGGATGCTAATTATAATTTTAGTCATCTTATCGATTTTGCCGATATTCAAGTTGGTGGTTCTTTTAGAGAATATAGTTTAAATTCTTCAGGTACTATTTATACAGATATTGATGGTCCTATTACATATTCTGAATATGGAATTTATACTCAAATTCAGAAAAACCTTGAGCTTAACGATGAAATGGAATTAAAATTAACGGGGTCAGCTCGTTATGATAAGTCTGAGTTTTTTGATGGTTTTGTGTCTCCAAGAATTTCTGCAGCACTTACACTTAATCAAAACCATAATGTTAGAGCTTCTGTGCAAACAGGATTTAGAAACCCTACAACTCAAGATTTATTTATCGGCCTAAATGCGGGTAGAGCAATTTTAGTAGGTTCTGCTCCTAGTAATTTAGATAGATGGACTAGAAATTACGATTTATCACCCGGAGGTGCTGCTATTGTGCAATCGCCTAGCGTTACTCAAACAGGAGCTGCGGCTTATAATAATTCATATACTGCAAGTTCTGCTTTAGAACTAGCTGCTACAGGAAACCCTGCGGTATTAGAAATTGCAAACCCAGATTTAGTAAAACCAGAACAAGTAACATCTGGAGAAGTTGGGTATAGAGGTAAGTTTAATAAAATTACTGTAGATGTTAGTGCTTATTACAATAGCTATAAAGATTTTATATCTCAAGAAGTTGTGGTTGCTCCTTTTTATGGAACAGTTGGTGATGGTGGTGCATCTGTAGCTGCTTTGGCAAATGGAGATAGCCAAGCATATAGTACATATACAAACTCTGAAGCTAATGTAAACTCGTACGGTACATCTGTTGGAGTATCTACTAAAGTATTTGGTGATTTCGATTTAAGCGGAAGTTATACTTATGCTAAATTAGATTTTGATAGCGAAGCATATCCAGATTTTGCAACAAACTTTAATACGCCAGAACATAAATTTAAAGCGTCTTTTGGTAATACGGATTTATTTGAAAACTTCGGATTTAACATAGCTTATAGATTTAGTGACGATTATTATTGGGAAGCAACTTTTGCAAATGGTGTTGTTCCAGAATTCCATGTTGTAGATGCGCAAATTAACTTAAAGGTTCCATCTATGAAATCTATTTTTAAGGCAGGTGCAACTAATCTTTTAGGAGATGAATATTTCACAGCAGTGGGTACAGGTCATATTGGATCAATGTATTATGTTTCATGGACAATTAATAATTTATAAGATGAAAAACACAAAATATATATTAGTATTATCAGCTTTAATTGGTTTTACAAGTTGTAACGAAATTGAAGACGTTAATAGAGATGAAGCCGCTGAGGTTTTGCCAGAACTAACTTCTGGCTCGGCAGATTTTACAACATACGTGTCTCTTGGGGCATCTTTTACGGCAGGATATACAGATGGCGCGCTTTTTATGGCGGGGCAAAATAATTCTTTTCCAAATATATTGGCAAATCAATTTGCTGGTGTAGGCGGTGGAGATTTTACACAACCATTAACCAATGATAATTTTGGTGGCTTGGCAGCAGGAGGTACAAGAATAGCAGAACCAAGACTTGTTTTTGGCGGTTCTACTCCAGTGCCTTTAGAGTCTGTGGTTGGCCCAGTAACGGTGTCTACAGATATTGTTTTAAACAACCCAACCGGGCCTTTTCGTAATTTAGGTGTTCCAGGAGCAAAAAGTTTTCATTTATTATCAGATTCTTACGGTAGTCTTGCAGGAGTAGGTTCTTATGCTAATCCTTACTTTGTAAGAATGGCATCAAGTCCAAGCGCAACTATGTTAGGAGACGCTATGGCGCAAAGTCCTACGTTTTTTACTTTATCAGAAATGGGAGCGAATGATGTTTTAAGTTTTGCGGTTTCTGGTGGAAGTGGTGTAGATCAAAAAGAGAATTTAGATCCTTCTACATACGGAAGTAATGATATTACAGACCCTAATGTTTTTGCTAGTGTTTTTAGTAATTTAGTTACAACACTAACAAGTGGTGGTGCTAAAGGTGTGGTTACAAATGTACCATATATTACAGATTTACCACATTTTACAACAGTGCCTTATAATCCAATTCCATTAGATGCTGGTACTGCTAGTTTTTTAAACAGTGTGGCTGCGTATGGCACATATAATGGTGGTTTACAACAAGCTTACGCTGCATTGCAGGGTTCTGGTTTGTTTACAGCTGAAGAAGTTGCAAAAAGAACTATAAAGTTTGTTGAAGGACAAAACGCAGTTGTTATCATAGATGAGGATTTAACCGATTTAGGGGCGATTAATTCTGCTTTCGCTGAAATTCCAAAGTATAGACAAGCTACTGCAGATGATTTACTTGTACTTAGTTCATCTTCTTTTATAGGAACAGAAGCTATCCCTGGAAACGCACAAAGTATAAACGGTGTTGCCGTACCATTAGCAGATCAATGGGTTTTAACACCAGAAGAACAATTAGCTATTAAAGAAGCAACAGATGCGTATAATGTAACAATTAAAGCCGTGTCAGATGCTAATGATAATATTGCTTTAGTAGATTTAAATACTATTTTATCAGAATTAGCCACAACAGGAATTCTTTATGGCGATTACACACTAAATGCGAGTTTAGTAACTGGTGGAGCTGTTAGTTTAGATGGAATTCATTTAACAGCAAGAGGATATTCATATATGGCATACAAGTTTTTAGAAGCTATAGACACCTCTTTTGGTGCTAATTTTATTGACTCTGGTAATGTTCCAAATCCGGGAGATTACCCAACAAATTACGCGCCTACATTACAATAAAAGCGCAATTATTAAAAATATAAAAAACGTGTTCCAATGGAATGCGTTTTTTTATTATAAAAACGACTTTCATTTTAAATTAAAACCACTATATTTGCACGCGAAAACTCAAAGTGTTTTCACTGAATTAAAACGCATAATATTAAACACATAAGTAATGTCTAAAGTTACAGGTAAAGTTGCACAAATAGTAGGTCCAGTTATCGATGTTGAATTCGGAGCTGGTGCTGAACTTCCAAAAATTTATGATTCATTAGAAATTAAAAAAGCAGATGGATCTCTTTTAGTATTAGAAGTACAATCTCACATTGGTGAAGATACTGTGCGTACTATCGCTATGGATTCTTCTGATGGATTAAGCAGAGGTACAGAGGTTACTGCTACTGGTGCACCTATACAAATGCCGGTTGGTGATGATGTTTACGGACGTTTATTCAACGTAATTGGAGATGCTATCGATGGTCTTGGAGATTTACCTAAAGCAGGTTCTGCTGGGTTACCAATTCACCGTCAAGCACCAAAATTTGAAGATTTATCAACCTCTACTGAAGTTTTATTTACAGGTATTAAAGTAATCGATTTAATTGAGCCTTATGCAAAAGGTGGTAAAATTGGTTTATTTGGTGGTGCTGGAGTAGGTAAGACAGTATTAATTCAGGAGTTGATTAACAATATAGCAAAAGGACACGGTGGTTTATCTGTATTTGCTGGAGTGGGTGAAAGAACTCGTGAAGGAAATGATTTACTACGTGAAATGTTAGAGTCAGGAATTATCAAGTATGGTGATGACTTTATGCACTCTATGGAAGAAGGTGGATGGGATTTATCTAAAGTTGATAAATCTGGAATGAAAGAATCTAAAGCGACTTTCGTATTTGGACAAATGAATGAGCCTCCTGGAGCTCGTGCTCGTGTAGCATTATCTGGTTTAACTATTGCTGAGTATTTCCGTGATGGTGCTGGTGAAGGACAAGGGAAAGATGTATTATTCTTCGTAGATAATATCTTCCGTTTTACACAAGCTGGTTCTGAGGTATCTGCTTTATTAGGTCGTATGCCTTCTGCAGTAGGTTACCAACCAACATTAGCAACAGAAATGGGTGCTATGCAAGAGCGTATTACTTCAACTAAAAGAGGTTCTATTACATCTGTACAAGCGGTATACGTACCTGCGGATGATTTAACGGATCCTGCACCGGCTACAACCTTTGCTCACTTAGATGCAACAACAGTATTGTCTCGTAAAATTGCTGAGTTAGGTATTTATCCTGCGGTAGATCCATTAGATTCTACTTCAAGAATTTTAACTGCTGATATTTTAGGTGACGATCACTATAACTGTGCACAACGTGTTAAAGAGTTATTACAACGTTACAAAGAATTACAAGATATTATTGCTATCCTTGGTATGGAGGAATTATCTGAAGAAGATAAACTAGCTGTAGGTAGAGCAAGACGTGTACAACGTTTCTTATCTCAACCTTTCCACGTAGCAGAGCAATTTACAGGTCTTAAAGGTGTTTTAGTAGATATTAAAGAAACTATTAAAGGATTTAACATGATTATGGACGGTGAATTAGATCACTTACCAGAAGCAGCGTTTAACCTTAAAGGAACTATTGAAGAAGCTATCGAAGCTGGAGATAAAATGTTAGCTGAAGCGTAAACCTAGTAAGCAGTTATAAGTCAACAGTCAGCATTACGCGACTGAATACTGATTACTGATTACTGAATACTTAAAAATTATGTATTTAGAAATTGTATCACCAGAAGCAACCTTATTTAGTGGAGAAGTAACTAGCGTTGCTGTTCCAGGAGTAAATGGCGAATTTGAAATGTTAAATAATCACGTGCCAATTATATCTATTTTAAAAGAAGGTTTTGTGAAAATTTCAGGAAACGTAGAATTAGATGAAGCGGTTCAAGATAAATTTACCAAAAACGATAAAGGAGCTACATTGTTAAAAATTAACTCTGGAACGTTAGAATTAAAAAACAATAAGTTGATTGTTTTAGCAGACTAAAACATCAATTTTATATTATATAAAAAATGCGAAGCTTTAACTTCGCATTTTTTTATGTCTTAAATTTAAGTATAATGTGGCTTAATATTTATACCTTTTTAATCACATTAGTTACAATCCCCCAAATAAGAAACTTATTATCACTAGTAATTTTAATAATAGGGTAGTTTGGGTTTTCTGGTTTTAACCACATTTCATCTTTATCCACTTTTAAACGTTTTACAGTAAACTCACCATCTAAAAAGCAAACCGCAATTTTATTATTTGTAGGCTCTATGCTTCTATCTATTACTAATAAATCGTTATCATCTAGTCCTGCACCAATCATAGATTGCCCGCTTACACGTGCATAGAATGTAGTTTCTTTATTTTTAACTAGCTCAGTATCTAGAGAAAGATGCTGCTGGCTAAAATCCTCGGTAGGAGCAGGGTAACCTGCCGAAATACCTGTATCGAAATAAAGCGCACCTGCGTTTTCTGTTTCTTCAGGATTAAAAAGCGTTAAAGGAGCAGATTGTTTTAACTGTATAGCCATAGGGTTTGGGTTTTATTTTTAATGATACGTTGGTCTTTTAAAAAATAGAGGCCCTTATCATTATTTCGGTTGGTTAATGTAATATTAAAAATCATAGTTTTCTAAGCCTTTAATCGATTTTAGCTCTACTTTAAGTTCCTGAAACATGTTTACAATACTACTTAGTTTCAGTTCTTCTTCACTATATTCTTGCGTGTTAATACAACACGTAAACTCCCAAATTTCCATAATGTCGGCAGTTTTTACATCGTATGGTGCGTATAGTTTATTATCAGAATGTAACTCTAAAGAGTCTTTTTCTTCAATTTTATTATAGACTCTTTTATATACTAAACCATCGTCTTTGGTGAGTATAATATAAGTGCGTCCGTTTTTTACATCGGTTATTGTATCGATAAATTTTGCAACAATAAAAGAGCCGCTTTTTACGGGCAACATAGAATCTCCACTTATCGGAAATGCACGATGCGTTCCTGTTGGTAAAAAGGGGAGTTTTATTTTTTGAAGTTGCTCTATATATTCTGGATCTGCATAGCCTTGTAAATATCCCGCCGAAGCTTTGGTAGGCACAATTTCTATTAAATCTTCGTCCATGTCGTTTACCGTTACCGGAAATAGTACACGCTTGTTTCCTACTTCAATAAAAGAAGTGTTTTTAGTACGCCTTAAATCGTTTTTAACTAAAATATCTATTGGTATGTTGAAATAGGTAGAAAGCTCTATTAAACGATCTATAGGAGGTTCTGAGCGGCCTTCTTCATAAGAACCCACAATGGAGCGTGTCCAACCTAATTCGTCCGCAAAACGTTCCTGAGAAAAACTTTTCAAAGTACGTAAATGTTTAATGTTGGATTGAATGAATTTCATTACTCGTTTTAATATTTAATTTGGTTTACTACAAATGTAAGCAACAATTACTTTTAAATGTAGCTAATTTTGTAAAACTTATGTATTTAAATTGTCATTCATATTTCAGCTTGCGTTATGGGACAATAAGCCCCGAAAAACTACTTGCCATCTCTGCGGAATATGGCTTTAAAACTATGGCTCTAACCGATATTAATAACACATCGGCGTGTTTAGATTTTGTTCGGTTATCTGAAAAATATAAAATAAAACCAGTATTGGGTGTAGATTTTAGAAATGGAGCAGAACAAAAATTTATACTCCTTGCTAGGAGCAACAAGGGGTTCTATAATATTAATAATTATTTATCTACTTTTTTGCATGATGCTAGTTTAGTAATCCCAGATTGCGCTCCTCAATTAGACGATACATTTGTTATTTATCCTTACAAACAAGATGGAAGTTTCAACTTAAAAAAACATGAGTTTTTAGGTGTAAAGCCACAAGATTTAAATAAACTTAAGTTTTCTAAACAGAAAAAAGACGTCTCCAAATTAGTGGTTTTACAATCGGTTTCTTTTGAAAATAAAAAAGGATTTAACACCCACCGTTTGTTGCGTGCAATAGATAATAATACGCTGTTAAGTAAGTTGTCAAAAAATGAAGAAGGTTTAGAAACCGATGTTATGCTTTCTGCTAATAAACTATACGATGTTTACAGAGAATTCCCTGAGCTTATAAAAAACACTAAAGCTATTTTGAGCCGATGTTCTATAAATTTCGATTTCTCGAAAAGTACACCTAACAATCAAAAATCGTATACTAAAAGTGAGGAGTTAGATTATAAATTGCTCGAAAGACTTGCCTATAGTGGTTTGGCGTATCGTTATCAAAACCCAGATGATGTTATCTTTAATCGAATAAAAAAAGAGTTAAGCATTATTAAAGAGAAGCAGTTTGTGTCTTATTTTTTAATGAATTGGAAAATTTTAAAATACGCCAGAAGTAAAAATTATTATTATGTAGGTAGAGGTAGTGGCGCCAATAGTATTGTTGCGTATTTATTGCGAATTACGGATGTTGACCCCGTAGAACTCGATTTGTACTTTGAACGTTTTATAAATCTATACCGAAAGAATCCGCCGGATTTTGACATTGATTTTTCTTGGACCGATCGGGATGATATTACACAATTCATTTTTAAAACATTTAAAAACACTTCGCTTTTAGCAGTTTACAATACGTTTAAATTTAAAGCGTCGGTACGCGAATTGGGTAAGGTTTTCGGCTTACCAAAATCGGAAATAGATATGCTTAGCAAAGGCCGCTACAATATTGAAGCCTTAGATAAACTATCAAAATTAGTACTTGTTTACAGCGAATATATTCAGGGGTTTCCTAATTATTTGGGAATTCATGCTAGTGGAATTATTATTTCAGAAAAGCCTATTCATTATTATACAGCAACATTTTTTCCGCCGAAAGGCTTTGCTACCACACATTTTGATATGGTAGTTGCTGAAGATATTGGGCTTTATAAATTCGATATATTAAGCCAACGTGGTTTAGGAAAAATTAAAGACACCGTAGATATTGTAAAATATAATCATCCAGAAAAAGAACCTATCGATATTCATGATATTAAAGGTTTTAAAACGGATGAAAATATTAAGCATATTTTGCGACACGCTCAGGCCATTGGGTGTTTTTATGTTGAATCGCCTGCTATGCGTATGTTACTTAAAAAACTTCAGGTTGATAACTATTTGGGGTTAGTAGCTGCGAGTTCTATTATTCGTCCTGGAGTTGCTAAATCGGGTATGATGCGCGAATATATATTGCGTTATCGCGATCCGGAACGTTGTAAGCAAGCACACCCCGTTTTGCTTAGTATTATGCCCGAAACCTATGGCGTTATGGTATACCAAGAAGATGTTATTAAAGTGGCGCATTATTTTGGAGGTTTAACTTTAGCTGAAGCTGATAAATTACGACGCGGTATGTCGGGTAAGTTTAGATCTCGTGATGAATTTCTATCTGTGAAAAATCTTTTTTTCAGCAATTGTAGACAAAAAGGAGAGCCAGAACATTTAATTGAAGAGATTTGGAAACAAATTGAAAGCTTTGCTGGTTATGCATTTGCAAAGGGACACTCGGCATCTTATGCGGTAGAAAGTTACCAGAGTTTGTTTTTAAAAGCCTATTTCCCGTTGGAATATATGGTGGCTACTATTAATAATTTTGGTGGTTTTTATAGCACAGAACTTTATGTGCACGAGGCTAGAATGCATGGTGGTATTATTGAGGCACCTTGTGTTAACACAAGTTTTAGTGAAACTATTATTATTGGTAAACATATTTATTTAGGTTTTATGTTTTTGCATGGTTTGGAAGTAAAAACTATTAAGAAATTACTTTTAGACCGAGAGGAGCATGGTGCGTTTAAAAGTCTAGACAATTGTGTTGAGCGGTTAAGTATATCTGTCGAGCAAATCGCCATTCTAATTAAAATAAATGCGTTTCGGTTTACGGGTGTTAATAAGCGCGAATTACTTTGGGAAGCTCATTTAAAAATAAGTAAAACAGTGGTGCAAGAACATGTTATTAATTTGTTTGAAACTAAACGTATAGATTACAAAACACCAGAATTGCCAAGTTCGGCTTTGGAAGATGCTTTTGATGCTTTAGAACTCTTAGGTTTTACATTGTGTAATCCGTTTGGTTTGTTGGAGCAAACGGCTGTACAACCTTTAAGAGCATTGCAACTCCCAAAATTTAAAAATCGTAATATTTCTATTGAGGGTTATTTGGTAACTACAAAAAACACGGTAACATCTAGTGGTAAATACATGCATTTTGGAACGTTTTTAGATTACGATGGGCATTTTATTGATACCGTTCATTTTCCGCCTGTAGCAAGTAGATATCCTTTTAGAGGTAAGGGGATTTATACTATTACAGGTAAGGTGATAGAGGAATTCGATTGTATAACTATTGAAGTTGTTACTATGGAAAAACTTGCTATTATTCAAGACCCACGTTATAGCGATCCGCCTCCTAAGTTTATAACAAATACTAACCGACGGATAGGTTAGTGTATAAAATCAAAAAAGGCTGTTCTTAAAAAGAATAGCCTTAATATTATTAATTAATCTAAAAAATCAGCTTATTGTCCAGCTTCAGTTTTAGCATCATCAATCATTTTTTCATTTGGTAAAATTGCGATATTTACCCTTCTGTTTTTTGCACGACCTTCTGCCGTAGTATTATCATTTGTTGGTTGCGCTTCACCAAACCAGTTGGTTGTAAAACGACCACTACTTAAACCTTTACTTAAAAAATAATCGGTAACAGCAGTTGCTCTATTTTTAGAAAGTGTCATGTTTAACTCTTCACTACCAACACTATCTGTATGGCCTACAACCAATACGTTAGTGTCTGGGTATTCTTGAAAAACAGCAATTAATTTATTTAAAGTTTCTTGAGAAGCTGCGTTAACATTATACTTTGCTGTATTAAAATATACACCACTATTCTCATCAAAAGTTACTACAATACCATCGTCTACACGCTCTACTTTAGCGCCAGGTATTTCGTTTTCAATTTGTTGGGCTTGCTTATCCATTTTGTTACCAATAAGTACACCAGCGCCACCACCTATAACGCCACCAATAACAGCACCAAGTTCTCCATTGCCACCTTTACCAACGTTATTACCAATAATAGCACCTAAAAGCGCGCCACCTGCAGCGCCAATAACACCACCTTTTTGCTTATTATTTGCATTTTGTACCGATTTACAGCTTGTTACATTTACTGTAAGCACAAGTGCTAAAAGAACTAATCCGATTTTATTAAATATTGTTTTCATCTGTATGTTTTATTGTTTTGTAAAATTCATTATAATTGTAAATGGTTTACCCTCTACGTTAAGCGTTTGTTGCCATTGCATTGTAGCTTCTGTAAGTTGAGTAAGTTGCATTCTGTAACCGTAGTTTGTTGGCGATTTTCCTTTTTCGTCTGTAGGTTTTAATAAGAAATCGTACAAATCGGTAGCGGGATCAACTTCTTGAATGGTAAAAATGAAGTTACGAGCACCAATGCTGCAATTGGTATCGTTAATGGTGTAGATTCCTGAATTATTATTCGGAATAAACTGCCAATCACTACCTTCAAAACATGCCTTTGGAGCATCGTCTAAAAGCGATACGTTGTAAGTGCCTTTTTCACTATAAGAAATGGTACTTAGCGTCCAATTTCCTTTCATTACTTTTTTTGAAGTTCGCACTACTTTTGATGTGCCGCATGAAGCTAAAGTTAATGCTAACACTAATAAAATTGCTATTCTTTTCATTTACATGTATTAATTAAGTTTCTATTTGGGTTTAAAAATTATTACTATTTATTGCTTCTTAAATGAGAAACAATTTGATGTACGCAAGTTAAGACCCCTATGCGGTATAGGTAGTCACTATAAATTATTTTTTTAACGTTATCGGGAATTGAACTTGAGTAAATAACAAAAACACGAATAGTTTTTGTTATTAATATTTTTTAGGTATTAAGAGTGATTAGGCCACTTTTTTAAGCAAGTCGAAACAAGGGCATTTTTTACAACGCTTATTTTCTCCTTTTTTAAATTTTTTACAACAACTACTTTTTACTTTATCAGGAAGTTCTACTCCTAATTCACGTAACATTTTAATTGCCTTTTTTTTCTTTTTTTTGCCCAAAACAGAATCTGAAATTTAAGAGGTATCAAATTTATCTTGGGCAAAAATAACTATTTTTATTAAATCTAAATAAGATTAAATGTTAAAATTATTGCAAACCTTCTGCAGATGCGGAAGTTATAGTTAGGTTTTGTATGTCGCGATCAAAAAGGTATAGTCCACCTTTGTCATCTCCAATAAGATTTATTTTATCTAAAATGGTGCGAGCTACGGCTTCTTCTTCTATTTGCTCAGCAACATACCACTGTAAAAAGTTGTGCGATGCATAATCTCTTTCTTCTAAACTAATGTGAACTAAATCGTTTATGCTTTGAGATACAAATACCTCGTGCTCGAACAATTTTTCAAACATTTCTTTAAATGAATTAAAGGTTACGTTAGGTGCCGATAATTCTGAAATTTTTGCATGGCCACCACGCTCATTAACAAACTTTACTAGTTTTAGCATGTGTTCACGTTCCTCGTCAGATTGCGCATACATAAAGCTAGCAACACCTTCTAGTCCTTTAACTTCGGCCCAACAAGCCATTGCTAAATATATTTGAGACGATTCTGCTTCTATTTTTATTTGATTGTTTAATGCTTTTTCTATAGCTTTTGATAACATAGGTCTTGTTTTTTTATAAAGTTAGTAAATTCTGATTAACTTATAGTTAATCCGTTCGCAACATTATCTGTATCCGGATTTACAAATACAAGTTTTCCGTCTTCACTTTCCGTCATTAAAATCATGCCTTCACTTTCTACACCGCGTAAGGCTCTTGGTGCTAGGTTTACCAAAACAGTAACACGTTTACCTACAACTTCTTCTGGCGTAAAGCTTTCTGCAATACCAGAAACAATAGTTCTAACATCAATACCTGTATCTACTTTTAAAACTAAAAGTTTTTTAGCTTTTGGCATTTTTTCAGCTTCTATAATGGTACCAACACGCATATCAAGTTTAGTGAAGTCATCAAAGTTTATAGTGTCCTTTTGTGGTTCTACTACTTTATTTGCTGCTTCGTTAGCTTTTTTACTAGCTTCTAGTTTATCAAGTTGTTTTTGAATTGTTTCATCTTCTACTTTAGAAAATAATAATTCAGCTTCACCAATTTTATGACCTGCAGGAAGTAATACCTCTTTTATAGCAACTTCTTTCCAAGTAGTTTCTGTTCCTAAGGCAGTATGGTTTAATATGTTTTTTAATTTAGTTGAAGTAAACGGTAAAAATGGCTCACTTAAAGTTGCTAATGCCGATGCTATTTGTAATGCCACATACATAATAGTTTTAGTGCGTTCTGCATCAACTTTAATTACTTTCCAAGGTTCTGCATCGGCTAAGTATTTGTTTCCTAAACGTGCTAAATTCATTAACTCTTGGCTAGCTTCTCTAAAACGGTAACGCTCTATTGAGCTGGCAATAACATCTGGATATGCTTTAACAGTGGCTAAAGTTTCTTCGTCTACTTGTTCGAATGCTGAAGGCGTTGGCACAGCACCTTCGTAATATTTGTTAGTTAAAACAACAACACGGTTTATAAAGTTTCCGAAAATGGCAACTAACTCGTTGTTGTTTCTTGCCTGAAAATCTTTCCAGGTAAAATCGTTATCCTTAGTTTCTGGAGCATTTGCTGTTAATACATAACGTAAAACATCTTGTTGTCCAGGAAAATCTTCTAAATATTCTGGTAACCAAACAGCCCAGTTTTTAGAAGTTGATAATTTATTACCTTCTAAGTTTAAAAACTCGTTTGCTGGTACATTTTCAGGTAAAATATAAGATCCTTCAGCTTTTAACATCGCCGGGAAAATAATACAGTGAAATACAATATTATCTTTTCCTATAAAGTGTACTAATTTTGTGTCTTTATCTTTCCAGTAAGGTTCCCAATCTTTTCCTTCGCGAGCAGCCCATTCTTTGGTAGACGAAATATAACCAATTGGTGCATCGAACCAAACGTAAAGTACTTTGCCTTCTCCACCTTCAGCAGGTACAGGAATTCCCCAATCTAAATCACGGGTTACGGCTCTTGGGCGTAAACCATCGTCTATCCAAGATTTACATTGTCCGTAAACATTAGGTTTCCAGTCTTTTTTATGTCCTTCAAGAATCCATTCTCTTAAAAAATCTTCATGTTTATCTAGTGGTAAATACCAGTGTTTTGTTTGTTTTAACGTTGGTACATTACCTGTTATAGCCGATTTAGGATTAATTAAATCGGTAGCATTATGGCTTGTTCCACAGTTTTCACATTGGTCACCGTAACTTTCTTCATTACCACATTTTGGGCAAGTTCCAATCACGAATCTATCTGCTAAAAATTGATTTGCAGCAGCATCGTATAATTGTTCTGATGTTTCTTCAATAAATTCACCTTTTGCATCTAAAGTTTTGAAAAACTCCGAAGCTGTTTCATGATGAATTGGAGCAGAAGTTCTAGAATAATTATCGTAAGTTATTCCAAAATCTACAAAAGATTTTTTAATAATAGCATGATATTTATCTACAATATCCTGAGGTGTTACACCTTCGTTTTTAGCTTTAATAGTAATTGGCACACCATGTTCATCACTTCCGCCAATAAATACAACATCGTTTCCGGTTAATCGTAAATAGCGTACATAAATATCTGCAGGCACATAAACACCAGCTAAATGGCCGATGTGTATTGGGCCGTTGGTGTATGGTAAAGCGGTTGTAATGGTATATCGTTTTGGTGTGTTCATCAATTTAAAATTATATTATGAGTGTGTTTTTGAAGTTTAGCTATATTAAAATCAACTGTTTGTGTTGAAAAATATATCTATTTTACTCGTAAACACAAGTGTTTTTCAAGCGGTAAAAGTAATCAATTTAAGCCCTATTTAGAAAAAAAATGTACATTTACATTATGACACGAATTACATTTATTACAATTTTATTTTGTTCCTTTTTTTTCTTCGGAAAAACAACACTATCGGCACAAGAAACACCATTAAAAAACTCTACTAAATTGATACAACCTCCATATTTAAAAGCAGGCGACACGGTTGCTATTGTTGCACCATCTGGTGTTATAAAAAACGGCGTTAAAGAAATTGAAGCGGCCAAAGCTTTACTTAAAAGTTGGGGTTTGCATACCATTGTTGGCGAACATGTATTTAGCCAAGCCGATCATTTTGCTGGTACCGATAATGAGCGTTGTGCCGATTTTCAAAGTGCATTAGATAACCCAACCGTTAGTGCCATTTGGTGCGCTAGAGGCGGTTATGGTACAGTTCGGATTTTGGATAAGCTAGATTATACTAAATTTAAGCAACACCCAAAATGGTTAATAGGCTATAGTGATATTACGGCGTTGCACAATCAATTTAACAATGAAGGTATAGAAAGTATACACGGTATTATGTGTGTTAGCTTACCTAATGATTTGAATACTATAGCGAAACCAATAGCTACTTTTAAGGCGGCTATTTTCGGGAAGCCATTAAGTTATACGCTCGAAGGTTCCACTTATAACCGAGCAGGTTCTGTTTCTGCACCTTTAGTTGGTGGTAATTTAACTTTGTTACACACCATGTTAGGTTCTAAAACGAGTATTGATACCGACGGAAAAATTCTTTTTATAGAAGAAGTAGGTGAGTACAAATACCATATAGACCGCATGTTACAAAGTTTAAAACGTGCAGGATATTTTGATAATTGTAAAGGTGTTATTATCGGCGGTATTAGCCGAGTTAGAAAAAACACCACACCTTGGGGAACTTCTATAGAGCAATTGTTTTTAGATGCTCTTTCAGATTATAATTTCCCAATAGCTTTTAATGTGCCTGCGGGACATGAAAAGGATAATCGTGCCCTAATTTTAGGGCGAACAATTGATTTGAACGTTTCTAAGGAAAAATCTACTATAGCATTTAAGTAAAATCGCTCTAGTTTATCAAGGTTTTTAATTGTAAATAATAGTGTAAGTTTTTGGTTTTTAGCTAGGTAATTTAGTTTGACGTTAATAAAGTACAGTTAACTAATATTTTGTTATAATTGTGCGATACATTGTAGTTTTACAGACTAATTTTTATGTTTAACCAACAAATTTCTCTCAATGAAAAAATTACAATTATTAAGCGTAGCAGCAATGCTTTTATTTTCTGTTAATATTAATGCAGATACAGTAAAAACAAATTTAAACCTTTTTAATCCTGATGTGCGTAAGTGCTTAATTGAAGCATCTGAAAGTGAAGGATGGAAACTAGAAGCTGTTTATACAGATGAACAAGATAAATTAGTTATGGTTTTTGAAAAAGGAACTGAAACTAAAACTTATATCGATAAATAATACTTATTGATATTATTAAAATTAAAAAGCCAACTATTTAATAGTTGGCTTTTTTTATGGGTTTAAACTCCAAATTGATTTAAGTGATGGTCTAGGTGTTTGTAAAACATGGTATTCCATTCTTTATTATTTAGGTTGCCAAAGGAATGCGATGCTTTATTTTCGAAATGATTTGCGCCTAACTGTTGCGTTCTGTTAATAAAATCAACGAGTCTGCTTTTTTCTAAATCGAAGTTTTTAGTATCGGTAATTACAAATTCTGGAGCGGTACGACTATTCTTTTTATAAGGTTTGTCTCCTACAACTATTGGTTTTACAATGGTTTTTAGCATCCAACGTTTAAAAGCATTTGGTTTTGGGTGCTTATTGTCATAAACCATTTCGTAAGTTACGTTGCAATGTGCTAGCATTTGGTCTACTCTCATTTTGCCCCAAAGCGGTTGTGCTTGGTTGTTTAAGGTTTTAATTCTTTCAACTACAGCCTGTGTGTCTTTAGAATTGAACATGTTTTTCATAAGAAAGAAGTATTAATATAGTATAATGCACTAAATTTATTACTTAAAGTTCTTATAACCAATTGTTTTTGATGTGAAAAGTGCTTTTTTTTAAGTAGCGCTTAATCTACTTAATTAAAATCTACGTTCCTTTTGTATTTGCTCGTAAGCAGCTTGTACTTGTCTAAATTTCTCTTCGGCACCTTGTTGGTGCTCTTTTCCTAGGTGAATAACTTTATCCGGATGATATTTTTTAGCCATAGAACGGTAGGCTTTTTTAATTTCGTCTACGCTAGCACTTTTAGTGATTTCCAAAACCTTATAAGCGTTGTCACTACTATCGTAAAACATGGCTTTTATACTTTCGTAATCGCGAGAGCTTATGCCTAAATAACCGGCTATGGTGTAAATTTGTTTTACCTCGTCTTCAGTTACTAAACCATCGGCTTTGGCTATGCCGAATAGAAAGTGCATAAGTTGTAAACGCGATGGGTGGTCCATCATTTGTTTAATTTGTAAACAGACCTGGCGTGTAGAAATATTGTTTTGTTTGTTTATATTTTTGAAAAGCGCAAAAGCAGTATTGGCACGCTCTTTACCATACATGTTTACAAATTGTTGACGTACGTAATCTAGTTCGCGTTGGTCTTGTTTACCATCGGCTTTTATAACTATGGAAGCTAAAATAAGTAAGCTTACCTCAAAATCTCCAGATTGTGTTTGCGGGCGTTGTTGCGTGCGTGTGCTATATGTGTTTCGTTGGCCTTCTTGCGGTTGTCCTTGGTTTAAAAAAGGACTTCCTTTTCCATTAGACATAACATCTATAACGCTACCTAATGCTAAGCCTATTATGGCTCCTATTGGTCCGCCAAACGACCAGCCTAAAGAGGCGCCTATCCATTTTGAAAAACTCATGTAATGTTTGTTTTTTATGGTTCAAATATACTATTGTTAGTTGAATTTTTATGGGTTTTGTTACAACATTGGCGAATTTGTGATGCTTTTAACTTATGATTTATTTTGGCGGATATGTGCGTTAAGGATAGCAGCGGCATCCTTTTTTGTGATTTGCCTGTGGTTTAATTTTAGCTCGAACTTTGCCTGTGCTCTATGGTTTTATATAAATGACGAAATTTGGTTTGAACAAAAAAGATATAGCGGATAGCCTGACCCGTAGGGAAACGCCCAAAGAATTATACGTAAATTTGTCAGGTTTTGGTGGTTATGAACGACTTAAACCTGACAGTTGTCTTAAATCGCATGATTTTTGACTAACTTTGTAACAGAGATTAATTATAAAACATAAAAATTTAAAAGATATGTATCCAGCAGAATTAGTAAAACCTATGCGTGAGGATTTAACCAACGTTGGTTTTGAAGAATTACACACTGCCGAGGCGGTTGAGGCGGCTATTGCAAAACCGGGAACTACACTTGTAGTTGTAAATTCGGTTTGCGGTTGTGCAGCAGCTAATGCACGTCCAGGTGCGAGAATGAGTTTACAAAACGCAAAACGCCCAGACCATATTACTACGGTTTTTGCAGGTGTTGATAAGGAGGCTGTTGATGCGGCTCGTGGATTTATGGTTCCGTTTCCTCCAAGTTCACCTTGTATGGCTTTATTTAAAGATGGCGAATTAGTACACATGTTAGAGCGTCACCACATTGAAGGTCGTCCAGCAGAATTAATTGCTGAAAACCTTGTTGATGCTTACAATGCAAATTGCTAGTCTAGTTTATAAAAACTTGATTTAATTTATATAAAAACCACGATTTATCGTGGTTTTTTTGCGTTTTTACGCAACCATTTCTTGTTTTCTGCATCTATAAAATAAAAACTATTTTATGCGGAAATCGATTTTATTGACAAGCTTGTTTTTGTTTAGTATGCTGTTTATGGCTTTTCAGTGTGAGGAAGATGATTATGGCGATATAGAGAGTGATCGTTTAGAACTGGCTCAGTTAAAGATTGAAATTGATGAAATTGTTTATACATCTGTTTGCGATGGTACTCACATTTGCGAGTTTATGGCTTATGGCAGTAAAGCTTGCGGCGGACCTCAAGGGTATTTGGTGTATTCTACTTCTATTAACGTAGAAAACTTAAAGACTTTGGTAGAAAACTATAATCGGGTTGAAGCTGAATTTAATACAAAATGGAATATTTTATCAGATTGTTCTGTGCCAAATATGCCAAGTGAAATAATTTGCGAAAATAACAAGTGCGTGCCTGTTTTTTAAGACTAAGTTTTTACTTATTTTTGAGGCATGGTAAAACTGATATCTTATCCGCTAACTATTATATATGCCTTTGCGTTTTTATTAACCATTGTTATATTTCACCCTATTCAGGCATTTTGCTATAGGGTTTTTGGGTATCAAGCGCTTAAAAAAAGTGTAGATGCCTTGCAGTTTTGTTTAATGCGCTGCTTAAATATTTTGGGTACACGTTTTACTTTTGATAACCCACACGATATTCCTACCGACCAGCCTATAATTATTGTTTCCAATCACCAAAGTATGTACGATATATCGCCACTTATGTGGTATATGCGTAAGCATCATCCTAAATTTATTAGTAAAATTGAATTAGGAAAAGGCATACCAAGCGTATCTTACAATTTGCGCCACGGTGGCTCTTGTTTAATTGATCGTAAAAATCCAAGACAATCTTTACCTGCTATTATGAAGTTTGGTGAGTATATAGAAGAAACCAAAAGAGCAGCAGTAATTTTTCCGGAAGGTACGCGCAGTGTAGACGGTTACCCGAAGCCTTTTCAAACAAAAGGATTAGAAATTTTACTTAAAAAAATACCATCTGCATTAGTTGTTCCTATTACCATAAATAACTCTTGGAAAACATTGCGTTATGGCAAATTCCCAATGGGTTTGGGCACTCACATAAAATTTACCGTGCATAAGCCTATAAAAGTTAGTACCTTTGCTAATAGACAAGATTTGATAAATAGTGTGGAAACCACTATTGTAGAACATATAAAACATTAAAAAACACATTCCGATGGCGTTAAAAAACAAACGAATTGAAGTAATGAACTTTTTGGAAAAGGATATTGATGCCTTAGTGGAAAAGTATTTAATTCCGATTGAAAAAATATGGCAACCTACCGACTTTTTACCTAATACAGAAGGTAATGATGAGGAGTTTTTTGAAGAAGTAAAAGAAATTAGAGAGTTAGCTAAAGAGCTACCTTATGATTTCTGGGTGGTTTTAGTTGGTGATATGATTACTGAAGAAGCACTACCAACTTACGAGTCTTGGTTAATGGATGTTGAAGGCGTAGACCAAGTTAATGGTAAAAATGGTTGGTCTAAATGGGTAAGCCAATGGACAGGTGAAGAAAACCGCCATGGTGATGTACTTAATAAATATCTTTATCTTTCTGGTCGTGTAAATATGCGAGAAATAGAAGTTACTACACAGCATTTAATTGCTGATGGTTTTGATATTGGAACTGATAGAGATCCATATAAAAACTTTGTTTATACAAGTTTCCAAGAGTTAGCAACTTACGTGTCGCACAACCGTGTGGCTAAAATCGCAAAAGATTTTGGTAACAAACGTTTAGCTAAAATGTGTAAAATTATTGCTGGTGATGAAATGAGACACCACCATGCATATTCGGAGTTCGTAGAGCGTATTTTTGAAGTGGATCCAAACCAAATGATGATGGCTTTCCATTACATGATGAAACAAAAAATTACCATGCCTGCTCACTTTTTACGTGAAACTGGTGGTAAAATTGGTTCGGCTTTCGAAGAGTTTTCTAATACAGCACAACGTATTGGAGTTTATACTTCACTAGATTATATTGATATTTTAGAGAAACTAACTAAGCGTTGGGAAATTGATAAAATGACAAACCTTAATGATGAAGCTGAAAAAGCTAGAGATTACCTCATGAAATTACCGTCTAGAATGACGCGTGTTGCAGAGCGTATGAAGGTACCAGAAAACTCTTTTGAGTTTAAATGGGTACAGCCAGCTATTATTAAATAGATTTTTTTAGGTTGAATATTAGACCGAATAAAAACTAATAAAATTTTATGAACCTCTAAAAAATGAATTCCGTTTTTTAGAGGTTTTTTATATTTATGACATTATTTAGACAAGATAAAGATTATATAAAGCGCGTAAACTTAGCTCTATCTTTTATTGACGCTCATTTAGACTCCAATTTGTTATGCTTAGAAAGCGTTTCGGAAATAGCTTCGTTTTCTCCCTTTCATTTTCATCGTATTTTTAAAAGTATTGTTGGCGAAACTTTAAATAGTTATATTGGTAGAAAACGTTTAGAAAAAGCAGCATCGGGATTAATTCATAAAAAAGAATGTAATATTACCGAGTTGGCTTTACAAAGTGGCTTTAGTAGCAACTCTGCTTTTACCCGAGCGTTTAAAAAACATTATAACGTTAGCCCTTCAGAATTTAGAAAAAGAAATCCTCATAAATTTAGCAAGATTGGTATAGTTGAAAGCAAGATTGGACAAGAGAACTTTATGCTCGAAAGCTATTTTTGCAATATTAATAATCATTTAAATTGGATTGAAATGAATGCAAATATTGAAGTAAAAGAAATACCCAAATTACATTTTGCATGCCTAACGCATATTGGTGTCAAAAATATTGATAAAGCTTTTGAAAGGATTATAAAATGGGCTATTACTAAGGGATTAATGCAAAATCCTGAAACGAGATTAGCTAGAATTTTTCATGATAGTTTTAAAATTACAGATGCTGATAAAGTACGTATGAGTATTTCGGTTTTAACAAAAGAACCTGTTTTAGTTGAAGGCGATATTCATAATTTATCTACCAAAGCAGGAAAGTATATTGTTGGCCGATTTGAAATCACTCCTCAAGATTTTGAAAAATCGTGGAGCGGTCTTTTTATTTGGATGCACGATAACGGCTATGCAAAAGCAGATAGTACGCCTTTTGAAATATATCAAAACGATATGCGAGAACATCCAGAAGGTAAAGCTATTGTAGATTTTTATATTCCGGTAATGTAGCTTGTTAAAATATATAAAAACTAAATTTTTTAAAAAGGAATATTATTTACTTGATAATCTTTCTATTTTTATACCATGACAAATCAAGAAAACATCATAAATAAAACAATTGTTTTTGTAAAAGAAAAACTTGAAGGAGCCGAGGGAGGTCACGATTGGTTTCATATAGAACGAGTTTATAAAAATGCGCTTTTAATTTCGAAAACGGAAAAAGTAAATGGGTTTGTTGTTGCTCTTGGTGCTTTGCTTCATGACATTGCAGATAGTAAATTTCATAATGGAGATGAAACTGTGGGGCCAAAAGTAGCTCGTGATTTTCTATCGGGGTTAAATGTTGATAATGAAACAATTCAGCATGTGGTTAATATTATCGAAAACATATCGTTTAAAGGCGGAAATATAGAGCAGAAGTTTACTTCTCCAGAACTAAATGTGGTGCAAGATGCCGATCGTTTAGATGCTATTGGAGCTATTGGTATTGCACGTTGCTTTAATTATGGTGGTTTTAAAAATAGAGCGCTTTACGATCCGGAAATAAAACCAGATCTAAATATGAGTAAGGAAGCATATAAAAAATCGACTGCTCCAACAATAAATCATTTCTACGAAAAGTTATTGCTTTTAAAAGATAGAATGAATACAGAAACAGGAAAATTGGTTGCTGGAGAAAGACATGAGTTTATGCTTCAGTTTTTAAATCAGTTTGATAAAGAATGGGAAGGTGTTTTGTGAGTTAACTTGCTAATATTGCTTTTTACGCTTTAATATGTGTTATTTATCCGATAAAGCGATTATATTTGTAGGGTGTAACGTGTTTTATTTGTAATCCCTATGAAAAATTATTTATATTTTGCAATGCTTCTTTTATTCTTTAGTTCAAATATATATTCTCAAAGAGAATCTATATTAATAGATTTTGGAAACCCTTCCGCGTCATCAGATGTAAATTCTTGGAATAATATAACCGATAATTCTACTGAGTTTATAAGTAATTTAATTAATTCTGATAATAACAACACGGGTATTAGTGTTCGGGTTATCGATGGTTTTAATGGTATTGGTTCACCGGGAACTCAAGCAACAACAGGCTCAGCTTCCCAAATACCATCTACAGCTTCTCAAGATTACTTTTATGGTACCAGTATAGATTCAGGGGTTTTAGAATTTAAGAATTTGATTGTAGGTAAAGATTATACGTTTACAATGTTTGCTTCAAGAATAGGAGTTACAGGAGTTAGAGAAACGCAATATTTTATTGAAGGTCTTACAACCGAAACTAAAATATTAGATGCTGTGGAAAACACTGGTAATGTAGTATCAGCAACATTAAAACCGAGATTAAACGGAACCATTTCTCTTACAGTTTCTACTCCTGCAGGTAGCAGTTCTACTTTTAATTATTTAAATAGTTTAGAAATTAATTATCCTACCGACCAAGTAATCTATAGTGAAGGGGCTTTATTGATTGATTTTGGAGTAGACACTAATGCTAGTGTAAGCCCTTGGAATAATTTAACCGATCCATATTTAGGAGGTTCAATATCGAATTTAACTAATTATGGCGGATCTAATTCAGGAATTAGTCTTAGTGTTACAGATGCTTTTAATTTTGTGAATGAAAACGGAACAACTGAACCTGGAATAAGCATTAATATTCCCGGGACTGCAACTGCAAATAGTTTTTTTGGAAACACCATAGATTACCTGGGTAAAACAGAGCCTACAGGTGCTGTTCAGTTTTCTAATTTCTCTCCTAATGAAGATATTGATGTTAAAATTTATGCGTCTAGACTAGATTATATAGAGCCTGATAATAAAGAAACTAAATATGAAATAGAAGGCTTAACTACCGAAACTGTTTATTTAAATGCTGCAAATAATACCAATGCGTTTGTAACAGCTTCTTTAAAAGCGAAGGCCGATGGTACAATAACCATTAAAATGTCTCCTGGAAGTAATAACACATCCCCTTATCAGTTTTTCTATTTGGGTGCGGTTGTAATTGAGTATACGCCAGAGCCTAGTTTAGCTTTAACGTCTCCTAATGGTGGTGAGTTTTGGCAAGTGGGTAAAGTACCCAGTATTGCTTGGGAAAGCAATAGCTTGAGTAATGATGTTACTTTAGAATATTCAATTGATAATGGAAGCACATGGATTAATATCGCAACGGTGTCGAGCGTTACAAGTAGTTACGCATGGAGTGTGCCTGATGATGTTTCTGAAGAATGTTTGGTACGTGTTACATCTGGAGTTTTAACGGATGCTAGTGACGATGTTTTTGAGATTTCGGATGACGATTCAACCTGTAATATTGTTGTTATAGGATCTTCTACTGCGGAAGGGTTAGGAGCATCTGCAATAGAAAACTCGTGGGTGTTTAAGTATGCTGAAGCTTTGTTTCAAAATAACACTATGCTTAATGTTGTTAATTTAGGTTTAGGCGGACTTACAACTTATGATTTGCTACCAACTGAATCTTCCACTGTGCTACCTCCTGGAGTAACTATTAAAACAGATAGAAATATTACAAAAGCATTATCGTACAATCCTGTAGCAATCATTTTAAATTTACCGTCTAATGATACATCTAATGGGTATTCAACGTCAACGCAACTAGCTAATTTTTCAGAGATCAATTCCGAAGCAACAAATAGTGCTGTTCCTATTTGGATAACGACAACGCAGCCTAGGTATTTTTCTGATCCTGCGGATGTTCAAACTCAAAGAGATGTTCGAGATGCTATTTTGAGTACTTATATAGATAAGTCTCTTGATTTTTGGATAGATATAGCGACGGTCGATGGAACTATTTTGCCAAATTTAGATAGTGGAGATGGTACACATGTTAACGATGCAGGACATAGTATTTTATTAAATAAAGTGATGGATAAAAATATTGATGATCTCACATGTTTAACTAGCACGCTTAATGATAATAGTATAGTTGGAGAAAATTTATCACTTAAATTGTATCCGAACCCTTTAATAGAAGGTAATTTAAATCTTAATTTTCGTGTGTTAAATGCTGGAGTATTAGAAGTAAACTTTTTTAATGCTTTGGGGCAGAAAGTAGCAGCTCAACAAGAGCGATATAATTTTAAAGCGGGAAATAATAAGCTTAAAGTAAGTATGGATCACATAAAGCCGCAAGTGCTTTATTGTGTATTCGATTTTATGCTCGACGGAAAAGATACCATAACAAAGAAGTATACGCTCTTTGTAAGATAAAGTCTTTTCTAAAATAGAAGGTTTTTTAGCTTTAGAAATTTGCTAATGCTATATATGTTGAAGTTTTCATCGTTTTATATAGTAATAATTATTTGTATATAAAACGATGTATTTATTTCTACTGAATAATATGCTTAATTTCCTTTCGGTATTGTGAAGCACTTTTCCCGGTAATTTCATTAAACTGCTTGTTAAAATGCGAGAAGTTATTAAATCCGCACTCAAAACAAACATCTGCAATACTCATTTGACTTTCGTTTAAAAGCTTCGTAGCGTGTACAACTCTATATTCGTTTACTAGTTGCGTAAATGTTTTTCCTGTAGTTTTTTTAAAGTAACGACAAAAAGCAGGAACCGTCATGCTTACTTCATTTGCAATATCATCTAAAGCGATATGCTCATTAAAATTGGCATTGATATACTTATATATAGTATTAATCTTATTACTGTCCTGCGGATTGGTTTCTAAGGCAATTCCGTCGGCATTTAATAAGGTATAGTCATCTGTCTTAGATAGGTGGTTCAGAATTTCTAAAAACTTAATCATGCGCTTTAAACCGTCATGCTCTAAAAGTTTTTCAATTTTAAGCCCAATTTTCTTTTTAGTATCTATTTGAAAACGGATCCCTTTTTTAGCACGTTCAAATAAAGCAACAATATTTGCCATTTCTGGCACTGTTAAAAAATCGTCACCTAAAAAATTAGAAGCAAATTGCACTGTAGTTTCTGTTCCGTTGGCTGTAAGCCTATCGGTAAACCCATTGTGTGGTAAATTAGCACCAATTAATATAAGTTGACTATTATTAAAGTAAGATAGGTGATTACCAATATGCGTTTTTCCTTGTCCCTTGTTAACATATACAAGTTCTAATTCGGGGTGAAAGTGCCAGAAAGCATTGTTTTTATCAGCCTTTTCGCCATGTTGCCTAACTAATATAGAGCTGCCGAAACTCGGGCTAATTTTTTCTAAAGTAGGTTTTTTAATAATCATAGGGGGAATATTTGCTGCAAAATTACGACATATTATGCATACATTGTATATTTAATTACCTTTAATGTGTGTTAAATTAACTTAACCCACTGTTAACACAGTATTAACAGATAATTTAGCATACAAATAGGTCAAAATTGATGTTTTCTTAAGCGTATTACCTATGTATCTTTGTACCGTTAGTTAGAATGAAAGCCCAAATCATGAAAAACGCTATTACCATATCGAAAAAAATTATCTTATCAGCTGTGTTTTGCACAACGCTTTTAAGTAATGCTAATACAGGCAATAATATGCTTGTAGATAAGGATTTAGTTAAAACGGCGCTAACTATTAATAATGTAAAAGCTGGAAATTTATTATCTATTAAAGATGTAAACGGTATAACATTATATAAAGAGTTCATTGAAGAGTCTGGAGTTTACAGAAAAGGATTTGACTTAACGGCTTTACCAAACGGAAATTATATTTTTGAAGTTGATAAAGATCTTGAAGTAGAAATGATTCCTTTTACAGTTAGTAATAATAAGGTTGTTTTTAATAGAGACGCTGAGGTTACTATTTATAAACCATTTGTTAGACAAGAAAATGATGCGATTTATATCTCACAGTTTTTGCCAGATTTTTCAAAAGCAAAAATTGAAATATATGCGAATTATAACGGGGAGTTAGAATTGCTACATGCAGATAAAATAGAAAACTCTCAATTAATTCAAAAAGCATACAGACTTGAAAAAGGAAGTTACAAAATAATAATAAACTCTAATAATAGAGAGTATACAAAATTCATTAATTAGTTTAATGTCTTATTTAGTTTAGTTTAGTTGGTAAAGTGGGCTGTGGTGGCCCACTTTTTTTTTGCTCTAATTTTAAACTACTATATCTTAAATCTTCTTTTTATTAAAACCAGAGTATCTGCCTTTTTTAGAAATTTATTCTCAATACATTTTTTAAGACCTTAATGGTCTTTTTTCTTTTACAATATATTTCAATTTGAAATAGCCTCCTTTGTAAGTGATCAATTTTATAATACCTGCATATACCATTTTGTGCTTTTTTACCCTCAATGTATGCTATTTTAATTAACGTTTTGTTAATGTAATAATAACGGTTAAAATAGCACAGAAAGTCATCAAAATCAATGCTTTGCGTTTGGTTGGTCTGTTGTATTTTTGACCTGTTGAACGTTACTAAAACCAATATTATGAAAAACGTAATTAAACATTCCAAAAAAATCCTATTAGCAGTTGCTATGATAACTGTATTAGTAGGTAATGCAAAAGAAAAAACTTCAGCCTTAAAGAAAGGACTTATAAAAACTGCCTTAACACTTAATAATGTAAAGGAAGGTAATTTGTTATCAATCAAAGATCAGAACGGTATCACTTTATATAAGGAGTTGATTGTAGAATCTGGAACTTATAAAAAAGGATTCGATTTAACAGCTTTGCCAAATGGCGACTATTTCTTCGAAGTAGATAAAGATGTTGAAATTAAAACAATACCTTTTACTGTAAAGGCTAATACAGTGGTATTTAAAAAGAGTGAAGAGATTACTGTTTTTAAGCCATTTGTAAGAGAAAAAGATGGGGTTGTATTTATCTCTAAACTTTCTCCAGATTACGGAGCTTTAAAGGTGAGTATTTATGCTAACTATAAAGGTGAGTATCAATTGCTTCAATCTGATAAGTACGAAAATTTACAAACTATTGAAAAAGCTTATAAACTTGAAAAAGGTAGCTACAAAATAGTTATGAGCTCGGATAATAACGAGTATATAAAATTCATTAATAATTAGTTTAATGTCTTATTTAGTTTAGTTTAGTTGACAAAGTGGGCCGTGGTAGCCCACTTTTTTTTGCTCTAAATTTAACTGGATTATAGTTAGGGTGTTCTAGGTTTTATTTATTTCCTGTTTTTTTTTTTTTTTTTAATCATGCGGGTTTTTAGTTCTTAAAAACTCTGCATCTTTTTGCTTCTTAATACTATTTGTTTTAAAGGTAATTGTTGTAAAGTTTTATAATTTTTCAAAGAAGCATATATGCGCCTTTAACCTCGATATATAGTATTTTAATTCATGTTAATTTAATACAGTTATATTGGTTAAAATAACATATAATGTAGTCAAAATCAATGCTTTGTGTTTGGTTGATCTGTTGTATTTTTGACATGTTGAACGTTATTAAAACCAATATTATGAAAAACGTAATTAAACATTCCAAAAAAATCCTATTAGCAGTAACTATGTTAACTGTATTAGTAGGTAATGCAAAAGAAAAATCTTCAGCCTTAAAGAAAGGACTTATAAAAACAGCTTTAACAATTTACAATGTTAAGGAAGGTAATTTGTTATCGATCAAAGATCAAGACGGTGTTACTTTATATAAGGAATTTATTGTAGAGTCTGGAACTTACAGAAAAGGATTTGATTTAACAGCTTTGCCAGATGGCGATTATGTATTTCAAGTTGATAAGGAAATAGAAGTTAAAACTATTCCTTTTACAGTAAAGTCTAATAAAGTTGTCTTTAAAAAAGACGAAGAGGTTACTGTTTTTAAGCCTTTTGTTACAGAAAAAGATGGTTATGTGTTAATCTCTAAACTTGCTCCAGATTATGCAAGTTTAAAAGTGAGCATCTACGGGAACTATAATGGAACTTATGAGTTGCTTCAATCTGATAAGTTTGAAAACTTACAAACTATCGAAAAAGCTTATAAACTTGAAAAAGGAAGTTATAAAATTGTGATCAACTCAGATAGCAATGAATATACAAGTTACATTAACAATTAGTTAATGTCTTAATTTAATTTAGTTTAGTTGATAAAGTGGGCCGTGATGGCCCACTTTTTTTTGCTTAATATTTAACGAGTTAATTAAGAGCTCGCCGGCTTTATATAGCCGGTTTTTTTGGGTCTAGTAATTTTATTAAACAACCTGCCAATTATATTGTGGTTCATTTTGGTACATGGCTTTATTAAAACACAATAGCTCCATAGTGTAAACCATTTAATTTATATGTATTGGCAATACTCCAATATTAGGTGTTTATGTGTGGTTTTAACCTCGATATATGGTATATTAATTTAACATTATCTTGATGTAATAATAACGGTTAAAATAGTATATAAATCCATCAAAATCAATGTTTTGGGTTAGCGCGTTTGGTTGTATTTTTGACATGTTGAACGTTAAAAAAACCAAATCATGAAAAACGTAATTAAACACCTTAGAAAAGGAACCTTAATGGTAACAATTTTTGCTACTACATTAAGTTTCGCGAATGAAGTTTCAGTTTTTACAATTAAAAATGAAGCCGACAAAACCTCACTAACTTTAACAGATGTTAAAAAGGGGAATCTTTTATCTATTAAGGATGAAAATGGCATTGTATTATATAAAGAATTCATACAGAGATCTGGAAGCTATACAAAAGGTTTCGATTTAACGGAATTGCCAAATGGAGCATATTTATTTGAAGTAGATAAAGATGTTGAAATTAGCACAATACCGTTTACGGTTGAAGCGGATGGTGTTACATTTGATGCTGCTGGCGAAAAAGTAATTTACAAGCCTGTAACGAGAGTTGTTGGAAATTTACTTTATGTAACTAAGCTTTCTTTAAATGAAGCTCCTTTAGAAATTGATATCTATTTTGAATCTGATGAAGTGAACGGAAGCTCAGAATCTGTTTATTCAGAAAAAATTGAGAACTCTAAAATCATTGAAAGAGTTTACAAGTTAGAAGATATTAAAGATGGTAAATTTGAAATAGTTTGTCATTCAGAAGGTAGAATCTTCACGAAAACAATTAATTAAGTTCTAACTCAACTTGATAAGGGTGAGCCGTAAGGTTCGCCTTTTTTTTTGAAAAAAAACTAATGGAAAGATCTATTAGTTTTCTTTATTGCTATGTTAATGAGTTGTTTGTGCAGTGTGTTTGATTGAGTGCAATAAAAAAAGGATAACTCTTTTAGTAAAAGCTATCCTTAATATTTTTAGTTGAAAATTATTTCTAGAAGAATTATTCTCCCGGAAATTCCGCAGTACGTTTCTGTAAAAAAGCAGTAGTTCCTTCTTTAAAATCTGCTGTTCCAAAACTTTTTCCGAATTGTTTAATTTCAGTTTTATAACCATTTTTACCTTCTTCTAAACCTGCGTTTACCGCTTTTATAGCTTTTGCAATTGCTACAGATGAGTTTCTCATCATTTTATTCGCCATTTTTTCGGCTAACGGTATAAGCTCGGCTTGTGTTACTACGTGGTTTACTAAACCGTAGTTTTTTGCAGTTTCGGCATCAATCATTCCGGCAGTCATTATCATTTCTAAAGCACGACCTTTCCCTACAAGTTGAGGTAAACGTTGTGTGCCTCCGTAGCCAGGTATAACACCAAGAGACACTTCTGGTAATCCCATTTTAGCATTATCGCTGGCTAATCTAATATGGCAAGCCATAGCTAATTCTAATCCGCCACCTAGAGCAAAACCATTTACAGCTGCAATAACAGGAGTGCCTAAATTTTCTACATAATCAAATAATATTTTTTGACCTTTAGCTGCTAATTTGCCGCCTTTTTCTTCAGAGAAATTAGCAAACTCACTTATGTCTGCACCTGCAACAAATGCTTTTTCTCCGCTACCGGTTAAAATAATTACTTTAGTGCTTTTATCTTTATCGGCGGCTTTAAAAGCTTCGTGCAATTCTTGTATGGTATCTTTATTAAGCGCATTAAGTTTAGTTGGGCGATTAATTGTAATTTGAGTAATACCGTTGTTGGTTTCGGTTAATATGTTTTCGAAATTCATAATATTTTATCTTTTTTAAGCTCTTGCTAATTTACGTTTTTTAAGAAAGATTATTTCTAAAGTTTTTGGAGTGTTCTGTTTTTTGTGGAAAAACAACCTTAAAAACGGCTCCTCTATCTTGTTCAGACTCAAAGGAAATTGTGCCATTGTAGGTTTCCACAATGTTTTTAACCATGGCTAAACCAAGTCCCATACCACTGGTTTTTGTAGTAAATTTTGGTTCGAATAGTTTCTTTTTATTTTCTTCTAAAACACCAGATCCGTTGTCTGATACCGTTAAAATAACATTATTGTTATTCGTGCCAACGTGTACGTTTATTTTTGGATCATCTTTAGTTGGCATGGCCTGTATAGCGTTTTTAACCAAATTGGTAATTACACGAATAAGTTGTGTTCTATCGAAAATGGCAATAATTTCTTCTTTCTCGGTGGTAAAATAAATGTAATGCTCGTTAAAAATATCTAAAGCGAGTTTTACAATTTCTACTACGTTTAGTGTTTCATTTTGCTGTGCTGGCATTTTTGCAAAATTTGAAAATGCCGAGGCAATAGAACTCATGGTGTCTATTTGCTGAATAAGGGTTTTGCTGTATTCGTCTAATTTAGAGTGGATGTTCTCATCTTCTGGGTTAAACTTACGTTGAAAACTTTGCACAGTTAAGCGCATAGGTGTTAGCGGGTTTTTAATTTCGTGTGCTACTTGTTTTGCCATTTCGCGCCAAGCTTGCTCACGCTCACTTTTTGCAAGTTGTACAGCACTTTCTTCTAGCTCATCAATCATGCTGTTGTACGAGTTTACTAGAGTCGAAATTTCTTCGCTGGTATCACTTATTTCAATACGTTTATTCTGTTTTTCTAAACGTGTGGTATTTATTTTATCACTAATTTTTTTAAGAGATTTAGTAATGTATTTCGATAATAGAAAAGCAATACCAACGGCCATAAGTAGCACGAATAGGTAGGCGTAGACAATTCGAGATAAAAACTCATCGAGTTCTTTAGCTAGAAAATCATCATTTTCTAAATACGGAATATTTAAAATAGCAATGGGTTTCGATTTGTTGTCGGTAACGTAAGTAAAAGAGGATTGAAAGGTTTGTCCGTTTTCTATATGTTTATCTACATACCTATGGTGTGGTGTGTTGGAAATGGCGTTTAAAACATCGGCATCTAAACATTTTTCTACAGCCGATTTTTGTAACCCTGCACTAGACGCTATTAGTAATCCGCCATCTAAATCGTAAAGAATTATTTGTAGTTTGTGTATATCGGCAATGTTGTAAATTTCTTCTTTAAATATTATTGGAATGTTTTCTGTTTTTACTTCCCAAGTGTTTTGCCTACCGTTTAGTACGTGCTTTATGTGTGTTTTTGTATTGAGTTCTTTACGCTCTAATCGCTCGGTGTGGTAGTCTTTAGTTTCTTCTTTATATTGGTAAATAGCTATACCTGTAATAAGCACAGACGCTAGTAAAACCAAGAGAATCATGGAGAGGAATATGCGGGTACGAAGTGATGGTTTTTTTATTTTCATTAATACATTTGTAGTGGTCTAAATATAACAATAATCGCACCAAAGCATGCAAAGGGTAACTTAAAAGTTGTTTTTGTAACGGAATTTACTGGTTGCGTGCGTTAGGGATTGTAGCATTGTTGAAGCTCTTTTTGTGTTGTTGCACCTATTGCAACACAAAAAAGCGACTGCGGAAAGCCCGACCCTTTTTCGGGGAACGCCCAAAGTTTTATTAGTTTTTGTGAATTCGTGAATTTTTTAGATATATGTAACAAATTATTGTTAAGAGCTTCTAATATATAATGGCGGTAATTATTATTTTTCTATTTTTGGAATAGTAATTGTAATTTATTGCTTGTTACAATAATTGTACATTTAACAAGTTACATGATATGACCTACATAGAGATGAAAAAAATACTACTTATATTATCGTTGGTTTTTGTTGCGCAAACTGGGTTTTCGCAAACTGAATCGGCTTTTGAAGATGGCGAATGGTTTAAGTTTAGAATGAGTTACAGCAATTGGCTAAAGGCAGGTAATGCCACGTTGGCTGTGCATGACGAGGTTTTAAACGGGAAACCTGTTTACCATGTTGTTGGTAAAGGCTGGACGACTGGCATGATTAAGTGGTTTTTTAAGGTGAAGGATAGGTATGAGACTTATTTTGATAAAGAAACTATTTTGCCTTACAAGTTTATACGTAATATTGACGAGGGTGGCCATACTAAGGATTTGGAGATTGATTTTGATCAGAAAAACCACAAGGCGCACATTAACGATAAAAAGCATAATAAAAAGATAGTTATTGATACTAAGCCTAATATTCAGGATATGGTGTCTACATTTTACTATTTGCGTAATCACTTAGATACCGAAAATTTAAAAGTAGGTAACGAGGTAAAGATTGATATGTTTTTTGATGAAGAAAATTACGGTTTTAAATTACAGTATTTAGGTGAAGAAACTATTGAGACCGATTTTGGAGATGTTGAAGCTTTAAAATTTAGGCCTTATGTTATGGCAGGTCGCGTTTTTAAAGAGGAAGAAAGTTTAACCCTATGGGTTTCGAAAGATAAAAATAAATTACCTTTGCGTATAAAGGCAGATTTGGCTGTGGGTTCGCTTAGAGCAGATTTAGACGCTTTTAGAGGGCTTAAGCATCCTTTTAATGTTGTTGTTAAAAACTAATAAATTTTGAACTCTAAAATTACGAATCAAATTAAAGCTAAGTTTGATGCCATTGACCAAGATGTTGATGCGCATTTAGAAGGCTTGTTGCATAGTAAACCCATTAATTACTGGGATTATATACAAACCGATGCTTTATTAAATTTGCAAGTACAGCGTACTGTTTTTCCAGACGAGTTGGTTTTTATTATGTACCACCAGGTAAATGAGTTGTTGTTTAAAATGGTGCTTTCTGAAATGGATCAAATTGCCAAAAACGATACCATTGATACCGAAACGTTTACCACTAAAATAATGCGTATTAGTCGTTATTTTGATGTGTTAACCTCTTCTTTTAGTATCATGAAAGATGGTATGGATGTGGAGCAATACAATAAGTTTAGAACTACGTTAACGCCTGCAAGTGGTTTTCAGAGTGCGCAATACCGTAAAATAGAATTTGCATCTACAGAGTTAATCAACTTAATTGATAAACGTTTTAGAGATACGTTTGATAAAAACTCATCGTACGAAAATGCTTTTGAACACCTGTATTGGCAAGCTGCTGGTAAGGATTATAAAACCGGAAAAAAAACGTACACATTATCTGATTTTGAAGGTCGATATAAGGACGAGTTTATTAGATTTACGAAATTCTATCAGAATAATAACTTGTGGAGCAAGTTTAAAGGACTGCCAAAAGCATCGCAAGAAAATAAAGATTTAATAAATGCCATGAGGCATTACGATTATACGGTGAATATTAAATGGGTTATGGCGCATTATAATACCGCAAATCACTATTTAAATATTAACGGGAAAACTGCCGAGGCAACCGGAGGAAGTGAATGGGTGAAATATATGCACCCTAAATATCAAAAAAGAATATTTTTTCCAGATTTATGGACAGAGAAAGAGATACAAGAGTGGGGAACAAATATATAATTCTATTAGCATGCGCTGTGTTTTTTGCAAGCTGTAAAGACGATGAAAAACAAAGTGATCTAGAGGAGAAAGATTTGGCTGTGGTAGAAATGCCAGAAGAAAACTTCGAATTTGGATTTAATTTAGACGATTTTATTGTGAAGCGTGACACTATTAAAAGTGGTGATACTTTTGGTAAAATACTAGATCGCAACCATGTTACCTATCCGGAAATTTACAATATAGTAGAAAAATCCAAAGATAGTTTTAATGTTAGAAGCTTGCGTCCAGGTAAGCCGTACACGCTTTTATGTGCTAAAGATTCTTTACAAACTCCTAAATGTTTTGTTTATCAACCCAATGTAGAAGAATATATTGTGGTTAATTTTCAAGATTCTATTCATGCCTATACAAGCAGAAAGCCTATAAAATATATTGAGAAAACGGCAACCGGTATTATTAGTAATAATATCTCGCAAACTCTAGAAGAGCAAGGGTTAAGCCAACGTTTAGCTTATAAAATGGCTGATGAAATTTATGCTTGGACCATAGATTTTAGACGTTTGCAAAAAGGCGATCGCTTTAAAGTTATTTATACCGATAAATATATTGATGATACTATTTACGCCGGTGTTCAAGATGTGAAAGCTGCATATTTTGAACATAATAGCGAACCTTTTTATGCTTTTGAGTTTGTGTCAGATTCTGTAAATGGTGTTAAAGACTATTTTAATGATGAAGCTAAAAATTTACGTCGTGCCTTTTTAAAGGCACCCGTTCAATTTAGTAGAATTTCGTCGCGCTATAATTTAAAACGCCGTATTGCGGTTTATGGTTTTAAATTACGTCCGCATAAAGGAACCGATTTTGCGGCACCAATTGGCACGCCTATTATGGCTACAGCAAATGGTACGGTATCAAAATCTGAAAAACGCGGAGGTAATGGTAATTATGTTAAAATACGCCATAATGCGACTTACGAAACGCAATACCTACACATGAAAAGTCGTAATGTAAAGCCAGGGCAATTTGTAAAACAAGGTGATGTTATTGGCTGGGTTGGTATGACGGGGAATACAGGTGGGCCACATGTATGCTATCGTTTTTGGAAAAATGGCAAGCAAGTCGATCCGTTTAAGCAAAAATTACCTGAAGCAAAAGGAATTTCCGATTCACTTAAAATAGAGTATCTAGAATTTATTTCACCTATAAAAAAGAAATTGGATGCTATTGATTTCTTAGAAGATGTTTTTGAAGATGATAAACTAGATCAGCCAACTATAAAACAAAACACTAACGCAATATCACTTAACAATTAATAATCCTATGGCATTACCAAACATAAACCCTACAACAACTAAATCTTGGAAGAAATTACAAGCTCATTTTGAAGCAGTAAAAGATGTTCATATGAAAGATTTATTTGCTGAAGATAAAACTAGAGCAAATAAGTTTACTATTAAATGGGACGATTTTTATGTAGATTTCTCTAAAAATAGAATTACTGAAGAAACTTTAAAGTATTTATTAGAATTAGCCGATGATGTTAAGCTGAAACATGCTATTAAGAGTCAGTTTTCTGGTGAAATAATAAACGAAACAGAAGGTAGAGCAGTATTGCATACAGCATTAAGAGCACCGAAAGATTCCGATTTTAAAGTTGATGGTGTTAATGTAATGCCAGAAATATATCAAGTAAAACAAAAAATTGAAGGTTTTACAAATGAAGTTGTAAGCGGACAAAGAAAAGGTTACACCGGAAAAGCGTTTACCGATGTTGTAAATATTGGTATTGGAGGTTCGGACCTTGGACCAGCTATGGTGGTGGATTCTCTTCAGTATTATAAAAATCATTTAACAACTCATTTTGTGAGTAATGTAGATGGTGATCATGTTAATGAGGTTATTAAAAAATTAGATCCAGAAACAACCTTGTTTGTAATTGTTTCTAAAACATTTACAACACAAGAAACATTATCTAACGCCAATACTTTAAAAGATTGGTTTTTAAAATCTGCAAATAGCGATGCTATTGCAAAACATTTTGTTGCTGTATCTACCAATATCGAAAAAGTACAAGGTTTCGGTATAGATGCTAACAATATTTTCCCAATGTGGGATTGGGTTGGAGGTCGTTTCTCTCTTTGGAGTGCCGTTGGATTAACCGTGAGTTTAGCTGTGGGTTATGATAATTTTGATAGCTTATTAAAAGGAGCGAACAAAATGGACGAGCATTTTAAAAATGAAGATTTCGAGTCTAACATTCCTGTTGTTCTAGCGTTATTAACCATATGGTACAATAATTTCTTTGAGGCAGAAAGTGAAGCTGTAATTCCTTATTCGCAATATTTAAATCAATTTGCTACCTATTTACAACAAGGTATTATGGAAAGCAATGGTAAAAGTGTAGATAGAAATGGAAACCCAATAGACTACCAAACAGGTACTATTATATGGGGCGAGCCAGGAACAAACTCACAACATGCCTTTTTTCAATTAATACATCAAGGTACTAAGTTGATACCTGCAGATTTTATAGGGTTTACTAAGTCTTTACATGGTAACAAAGATCATCAAGATAAATTAATGTCTAACTTTTTAGCACAAACAGAAGCCTTGCTAAATGGTAAAACAGAAGCAGAGGTTGTTGCAGAAGGAACAAGCGAATCCATAACACCGTTTAAAGTGTTTAAAGGTAATAAGCCAACGAACACTATTTTTATAAATAAATTATCGCCAGAAAGTTTAGGGAAGCTTATCGCGATGTACGAACATAAAATATTTGTACAAGGAATTATTTGGAACATTTTTAGTTACGATCAATTTGGGGTAGAGTTAGGGAAGCAGCTAGCATCTAAAATTTTACAAGAATTTAACGGGAGCGTTACAAATGAACATGACTCTTCTACTCAAAATTTATTGAATTATTATAACCAATCTGAGTAAAACGATAGAATATTCTTATAGAAAACGTGAAAAGGCCTTAGTATTTTAAATACTAAGGCCTTGTTTTTTGTTAAAATTGTTAAATTTCTTAACATTTACTTAATATTGGCCCGCAATTTATACGTATTTTTGCACCGACTAATTTCAAATAATTAATACATAATTAAAATTATGAAAAAAACAACAAATTATTTATTACTAACTGTGGCACTGTTGTTCAGTACAGTTATTATGGCACAAAGTACTATTACAGGTACGGTTTTGGAACAAGGTATAAATATGCCTCTTCCTGGTGCTAATGTTGTCGAGAAAGGTACGACCAACGGAGTTGTAACAGACTTTGATGGAAATTTCACTCTTAAAACAAAATCGAGTTCGGGTGAAATTATAATTACTTACGTAGGTTACACGTCTAAAACAATTTCTTTTTCTGGAGATTCATCTCTAAAAAATGTAACGTTAGAGCCTAGTCAAGTAGGTTTAGAAACAGTTCAAATTATTGCATCTGTGGCGGTTGATAGAAAAACGCCTGTTGCTGTATCTACAGTAAAAGCAGCAGATATTGAGCTTAAATTAGGGACACAAGAGTTTCCTGAAATTTTAAAATCTACACCTGGTATCTACACTACTAAAACAGGTGGTGGATATGGTGATGCTAAAACAAGAATTAGAGGTTTTCAATCAGAAAACGTAGCTGTTATGATTAATGGTATTCCTGTTAACGATATGGAAAACGGAGCTGTGTACTGGTCTAACTGGGCTGGTTTAGGTGATGTTACATCAACTATGCAAGTGCAAAGAGGTTTAGGTGCTTCTAAAGTAGCTGTACCTTCTATTGGTGGTACTATTAATGTTATCACTAAAACTACAGATGTTGAAGAAGGTGGAAGCGTATTTACTTCTATCGCAAACGATGGTTACGAAAAATATGGTGTAACTTATTCTACAGGATTAAATGATAAAGGTTTTGCTGCAACAGTTTCTGCTGCACAAACGAGTGGTAATGGTTATGTAGATGGAACAGAGTTTACAGGTGTTTCTTACTTTGTTAACCTTTCTAAAGAAATAAACGATTTTCATAAAATTTCGTTTACAGCATTTGGTTCTAAACAACGTCACGGTCAAAGACAAAACAGACAATTAATTTCTACTTTTGAAAATAGTGAAAGAGGAAGAAAATTTAATGCAGATTGGGGTTATAAAGATGGTCAAGTATTACATCAAGAAGATAACTTCTACAATAAACCACAAATGTCTTTAAACCATTATTGGACTTTAAATGAAACGACTTCAGTTTCTACTGTAGCTTATGCTTCTTTTGGTACAGGTGGTGCCGGTGGAACCGCTGGAGATAATAAATTTGGTTTTGATAATACAGGATTTAGTGAGTATAGAAATGGACTTTACGGAACAATTGATTTCGATAAAATTGTTGACGAAAATATTGCTAGCGGAGCAAATGGATCTACTACAGCTTTAAGAGCGTCTAGAAACGACCATAACTGGTATGGTGTTTTATCTACTTTAAAAAAGGATTTATCTGATGATTTAGTTTTATTAACTGGACTTGATTACAGAAACTATAAAGGTATTCACTTCTCTGAAGTATCCGATTTATTAGGAGGTCAATATTTATTAGATGATAGTGACGTAAACAACCCAAATAATCCACTTCAAGTAGGAGATAAAAGAAGTTACTATAACGACGGTTTAGTTGGATGGTTAGGAGCTTTTGCACAAGTTGAGTACGATGTTACAGAAGATTTCAATACATTTTTATCTGCTGCATTATCTAACACATCTTATAAAAGGGTAGATTACTTTAATTATTTAGATAGTGATCCATTACAAGAAACAGATCGTTATAATTTCTTAGGATTTAGTACAAAAGGTGGTGGTAACTATAGAATAGATAACAACCATAATGTATTTGTGAATCTTGGGTATTTTGAAAAAGCACCAGATTTTGATGCTGTTTTCCAAGAGTTCGATAATGAGCATATTAATGAGAATGCTGAAAACCAAAAAATATTAAGTTTCGAGTTAGGTTACGGGTATAGAAGTGAAAAACTTACAGCCAACGTAAACTTGTATAGAACAACTTGGAAGGATAGAACAGAAACATCTTCTTTCCAACAACCAGATGGTACAAATGCATTTGCTAATATTTTAGGTGTAAACGCAATTCACCAAGGGGTAGAAGTAGATTTTATTTATAAAGCTACCGATAAATTAAACATTACTGGTATGATGTCTTTAGGAGATTGGAGATGGGCTAACAATGTAACAGATGTTCAAATTCTTGATGAAGATCAAAACTTAATATCTACTGTAGATCTTTTTATTGAAGATTTACACGTAGGTGATGCTGCCCAAACTACTATGGCTTTAGGTGCAAACTACAAATTATCTCCAAAAACAAGAGTAATTATCGATTACAATTATTTTGGAAACCTTTATGCTGATTACGATCCAAGTGAACGCGGTACAGCAGGAGCACCAGATGCATGGAAATTGCCAGATTATGGGTTGTTTGATGCTGTTGTAAGTCATGGTTTCGATTTCGGACCTTTCGATGCAACCTTAACTGGTAGAATTAATAATGTATTTGATACGGAATATGTAACAGATGCTTTCGATGGTACAGATGATACTGCATTAGTATATTTTGGTACAGGTAGAACATTTAGTATTTCAGCAAAACTTAAATTTTAAAAAAAAATTATGAAAAAAATATTTTTATTATTAACCGTTTTTTCAATGGCATTCACTTCTTGTGATCCATTAGAAGATATTACTGAAGATATTGCTGCAAATCAAGCTAGTGTTGTTGGAGATGTTGCTTTTGAAATGTCTGATGATGACTATGAGACTTTAGATTTATCTTATGGTAGTTTTGATTCAGAAGAAGATGCGAAAACATTGATTCCATCTTTGTTAAGTAGTAAATATCCTGTTTGGGGAAATACGTCTTCAGCAGAAGTAACTTATAAGTTATACTACAAAAAAAATGACGAAAAAAGTTTAATCGTTTATACAGCTCAAGATTCAGATTATACTGAAGCTGGATTATCTTATTCTACAATTTCTAGCGATGCTCAAATGAGTCAATTATTGGATTATTTATATTCTGAACCAGAAGATAGAGTTTTAGTATCTTTAACATATGAGCAATATGATAGTGGTATTGTTACTACTGTTAAGGATGGTTTTATTTACTCTAACGGAGCTTGGGAAAAATCTAGTGGAATTACTGAAGCGGAATATGCATCTATGGGAGAAGCTAGAGCTCAATTTTCTAATGAAGATGAGGCATTGGTTAAAATACCTGTTTTCTTAAAAAATAAATTGGCCTACGAAGCTCCAAAAGTTAATGATATTGAAGGTGTAATGTATAATTTATATGTTACTGATACTGATGATGTTGACGAAGATGGTTCTACTGAGGATAAAACAGAGTATAGCTATGTTGTTTTTTATATATTTGATGGAGCAAATTGGGTAGAATATGAGAATACTATAAATCAATCAATCAAATTTGGTCATGATGGTACTAATTGGGTTCCTGATAATACCATAAAATATACTTTGATTAGAAATGCAGATTACGAGTATATGGCTTCTCAATTAACAGGAGATGAGTATGCTAGTTTAATTGGTAATTTAGGTGACTATGGCGATTTCGATTATAATTGGAGTGATGAGCAAATAGTGTATGCTTTAACTTTGTTTTTAGATAATTTAGATCCAAATGCGGAAGATGGCCAAAAGTATGTTTTAACATATGTTGTTTACGATAATGGAGAAGGAAACTATGAGAAAAATTTCATTAGAGAAGGTGGAGTTTGGGTAATTAATACTGATTTAGAATAATAATTTTCTAATTAATATAATTATAAACCACCTTGTAAGAGGTGGTTTTTTTCTTCTTAAATTTTAATAAAATTATATGTGATATGAAAAAAGGTATTATTTATTTATCAATTATAGCGCTTTTTGGTTGTAGTAGTTCTGGTGGTGGTGATTCTCCAGTCGATCCTGGTACAGATGATAATGGTGTTTCAATAGCTGTTAATGATATAGCAATTACGACTGAAGATACAGCTGTAATTATTGAGAACCTTTTAGGGAACGATACTGTATTAGATAATGCAAGAATTACATCGTTTGATACGGCGAGTATAAATGGTGGTACTATCGAAGATAATAGAAATAGCACCTATACGTATACGCCTTTGACTGGTTTTATTGGAGAAGATACGTTTACCTATACTATTTGTGATAGGGATACGCCGGCAGATTGTTCTACAGCAATAGTTACCGTAACCGTAACAGATGAAGGTAACCCTATTGCTGAAAATGATGCCGTTAATGTTGCGGAAAACAGCACTAAAATTCTTGCCGATTTATTAGCAAACGATTCGGCTATTGATGGTGCTGTTATTACTTCTGTAGATAACACTGGAACATTAGGAGCAGTAACATTAAATACAGATGGTAAGGTAACTTATACACCTCAATCTGGTTTTGAAGGTACCGATACATTTACCTATACTATTTGTGATAATGATGTGCCAACGGCGGAATGTTCTACAGCAACTGTTACAGTAACGGTTTTAAAATCTATAGATTTTAATATAGCTTCTAGTTTAGGTGATTATTACGATGGTGTTATTTTTACAGAAGATGCCGATTTAATGTTCGATCAAATTTCTGCACATACACAAGATATGCACACGGTAATATTAAGTTATACGCAACGACATGATTATTTATATAATGCGGATGCCGATTTATCAAATCAAGATAACGTGATTTTAATGTATACAGGTGAAAGTAGATATTGGGAGGAGTATAGTTCTGGAAATAATCCATATGCAACACAAACCTATAACACAGAACATATTTTTCCACAATCTAGGTTAAGTTCGGATATAGCAGTTTCAGATTTACACCATTTAAGAGCTGCCGATGCAGATGTTAATAGCGATAGAAGTAATTATCCATATGCAGATGGAAGTGGCTCAAACAAGTTAATAGGAGGCAATACGTGGTACCCTGGAGACGAATGGCGTGGTGATGTTGCCCGAATGGTAATGTATTTAAACATTCGCTACGGAGAGGATTTTAATAAAGTTGGTGGTTTAGAGCTTTTTAAAGCATGGAATGTTGCCGATCCAGTATCAGCCTTTGAAGAACAACGTAACAACGTAATTTATGCCGCACAAGGCAATAGAAACCCTTTTATTGATAATCCATACATAGCCACTTTAATTTGGGGCGGTACGGTTGCAGAAAATAAATGGGAATAAGAATTATTCTAATTTAGAAAAACTTTTAAACCGCTTCAATCGAAGCGGTTTTTTTGTGAATTATAATTACTATTTTTGCATCAATAATTAAAACACAACATTCATGTACAACATTGTATTATCACTCCATTCCTATTGGGCATATTTAGTGCTTATTGTATTATTAATAGCTGCTGTAAGTGCTGTTATAAAAACAATAGGAGATAAAGAATATGAAAACAACGATTTTAGAAGATCGTTATTCACATTAATAGTATCTCATATTCAATTGTTAATTGGTATTGTGTTGTACTTTGTATCACCAAAATTTTTGTTATGGGGTGAGTTAGGCGGAAAAGTAATGAGCAACTCTATGGCGAGATTATACCTTGTTGAGCACCCGTTTATTAATATTATTGCAGTGGCTTTAATTACAATTGGTTATTCAAAACATAAAAAGAAATTAACTTCAAAAGGGAAGTTAAAAACAATAGCAATCTTTTATAGTATTGCGTTATTATTGTTTTTATCAAGAATTCCTTGGAGTACTTGGATGTAGATTAAAAGTATATCCAAAATAAAATATAGTCAGACCTTTCAAGTTATGTAATTTGAAAGGTCTTTTTTTTTGAATTTGTGAAATCACTTGGGTCGAGCTAAGTGATAGAAGTCTGTTTTCTCATAACTTGAATTTCATTCTTCATCAACTTCCTTAATCAAATAAACATAAACTGGGAAGTGATCGCTAAAGCCGTTATTAAAGCCATGATATCCAAAGCTTCTTAACGGATAACCTTTGTAAGCACCAAGTTTAGTAATAATATAGTTTTTGTTATAAATACCAGCTTTATAAAATTGGAATGAAGTGTAATCTTTCTCTAAAAACGGTTTGGTTACCATAATTTGATCGAATAAACTCCAAGAATCTCTATAAGCTGTTGTGCCCATACCATCTTTAAAGAAATTTATATACGGATTGTAAATACCTTTTAATCCCACTTTTTTCGTTGACTTAGCTTTTAAAACTTTTTTAACGCTAGCATTGTTTGGATTATCATTTAAATCGCCCATAATAAATACTTTTGCATACGGATCTGTAGTTTGTAAAGAATCGACTAGGCGCTTACTTAATTTGGCGGCAGCCACACGCTTTGGTCTACTTTTAGCTTCACCACCACGTCGGGATGGCCAATGATTTACAATAAGATGAATGGTTTCACCTTCCAGGTTTCCGCTTACCAATAATTGTTCTCGGGTATAAACGCGCTTATTTGTTTCGGGATCATAAATTTTCAATTCATGAGAACTCGTGCTTATCGGCGTAAATGCATTCTTCTTGTAAAGTAGTGCCACATCAATTCCGCGCACGTCTGTAGAGTTATAATGCACAATACCATAATCTATATCAACTAATAGCGAATCGTTTACTAAATCTTCTAAAACAGCTTTATTTTCAACTTCACAAACACCGATAATACTTGGTGCGGTATTAGTAACATTTTTTCCAATATCGGATAGAACTCGTGCCATATTTCTTATTTTTTTCTTGTAAACAGGACCTCTATTGGTTTTCAATTCCATCATTGGGCTGTATTCATCTAATTTGTTAGGGTCATTTATGGTATCAAATAAATTCTCTAGATTATAGAAAGCAACTGTGTGGATTTTAAATTTTTTATCCTGAGTATTTGCATGTAAAAAGGTTAATAAAAACAACGGTATAAGCGCGAATTTTAAACAAATTTTTCTTTTAAATAAGAATGAAACTACATGGGTTTTGTAGCTAAATTGAAATATAATTCCTTGAAATTCTTTTAAGTGTTTAACTGTCAATTGATTGTTTTTTATTATAATTGAAGTAATAAAGATAAGCATGAATAAAATAACCCTTATTTTTTTATTCGGAATTTTTTCAATTAGCCTCCATTCTCAACAAACTTTAGTGAAGGGTAGCGTGCTAGATGCACTTACTTTTGAGTCTTTAGAAAACGTATCGGTAACTATCGAAAACAGCAATTTATCGATGGAGACAAATATACTTGGTGAGTTTTTATTCGAGAAAAACTTACCACTCGGAGAACAAATATTGAGAGTTTCAAAAATTGGATATATATCAAAGCGTTTCCCTATTATAATAAATAAAAATGAAACTATTGATATTGCCGGCATTACCTTAGATTTAGATACTACGACTACTAGCAACTTGTTTACAATCACATTATCTGATGATGAATTAAACGATGATTCTAGTGGTGCCGATAATATTTCAGGGCTCTTAGCGTCGTCGCTCGATGTTTTTCAGCGTACAGCAGCATTCGAATTTAGTCCGTCCTTTTTCCGTCTTCGGGGATTAGATTCTAAAAACAGCACCCTTTTAATTAATGGTATAGAAATGAACAAAACCTACAACGGTAGGCCACAATGGAGTAATTGGGGAGGTATTAATGATGTGTTACGTAATCAAGAATTATCTACAGGTTTAGCACCCTCAAACTATAGCTTTGGCGGTGTTTTAGGTACAAATAATATAAATATTAGGGCGTCGCAAACTAGAGCCGGTGGGCGCATTACCTATTCGTCGTCTAACCGAAGTTATAGCAATCGCCTTATGGCAACGTATGCTTCTGGTTTATTAAAAAACAATTGGGCATATACAGTAACGTTAGGTCGCCGATGGGGAAATGAAGGATATCAAGAAGCGACGAGTTATAATTCAAATTCTTTTTTCACTTCCGTGGAAAAAATAATTAACAAAGCCCATAGTTTAAGCTTTTCTGCGATTTACACACCAAATCGCCGAGGAAAATCGTCACCAAATACACAAGAGGTTTTCGATTTAAAAGGCATTAAATATAACGAATATTGGGGTTGGCAAGATGGCGAAAAACGAAATTCTAGAATAAAGGAAGTGAGCGAACCTATTGTGATGCTTAACCATTACTGGAATTTAAATAGTAAAACCAAGTTAAATACGAACATAGCCTATCAGTTTGGTAAAATGGGAAATAGCCGATTAGATTACAACGGGAAAGATTTAATAGATGGTTTTCCTCAAGGAGGTGGAGCAAACCCGAGTGCAAGCTATTATCAAAAATTACCAAGTTATTTTGAGCGGAACTTTCCCGATCAATTAGGTTTTGCATATCAGGCTTTACAAACGTTTCAAGATGGCGGTCAAATTGATTGGAATGTCATGTATAGCACCAATATTGCGAATGCCCAAAATGGAGGTAATGCAACTTATGCCTTGTATGAAGATCGTGTAGATGATAAACAACTTACTGTAAACTCTATTTTAAATAAAGAAATAAACGACCATGTTAACTTCAATGCGGGTATTAATTTTAAAAGTTTAAACTCCGAAAATTTTGCTCAAGTTTTAGATCTTTTAGGTGCTGAAACTTATTTGGATATCGACGGTTTTGCAACAAATATTAACGAAGCTCAAAACGATTTATTAAACCCTAACCGCATAGTTGGAGTGGGCGATAAGTTTAAATATGACTATAATATTTTTGCAAACGAAATTGGAGGATATGCGCAAACACAATTTTCTTATAATAAAACGGATTTCTACGTAGCGGCTAGTTTGAAGCACACACAATATCAGCGTGAAGGTATTTATCAAAATGGTGGATTTCCAGATAACTCATTTGGTAAAGGCGATAAGTTAAGTTTTATGGGCTTTGGTGCAAAAGCCGGGTTTACTTATAAGCTATCTGGTAAACATGTGTTTAATATTAACGGTGGTTATATTTCTAGAGCGCCAACATTGCAAAACACGTTTTCAAATTCTAGAGAAAACCATAATGTTGTACCAGATATTACAGAAGAAAAAATAACGTCTGCAGATGCAAGTTATGTATTCCGGTCCTCTGTGGTTAAAGCTAAACTTACAGGTTATTACACAAAGGTTACTGATGCTAGTGAAATTTCATTCTTTTTTGCCGATGGTATTGGTGGCGATAATTTGGCCTTTGTACAAGAAATTCTTCAAGGTATTGAAAAGCAACATATAGGTGCCGAGTTTGGTGTTGAAGCCCAAGTAACACCAACTATAAAATTAAAAGGTGCTGCTGCTATCGGGCAGTTTACGTATAACAATAATCCTAATTTATTTTTGTCTACAGAGCCGGACGACGAGGCTTTAGCTGCGGGTTTTATAGATGGGTTTAAAGATTTTGGACAATCGAAATTAAAAGATTATAAACTCGCTGCCGGACCACAAAATGCTTATTCAGTAGGTTTTGAATATAGCGATCCCGATTATTGGTGGTTTGGAGCTACGGCAAATTTTTTTGCAAATACCTATATAGATGTGAGCCCGTTAACGCGTTCTTCAAATTTTTCAACCGATTTTGATGGCAATGTTTTTAATGACTACGATGAGGTTTTGGCGAGAGAGCTTCTAAAACAAGAACGGTTTGATGATTATATGGTGGTGAATTTAATTGGTGGAAAATCGTGGAAGATTGGTGAGTATTACATCGGTTTTTTTGCTAGCATTAATAATTTATTAGATCAAGTTTATAAATCTGGTGGGTTTGAGCAAGGAAGAAATGCAAACTTTAGAGAACTTAGAGATGATAAAGCTTTGGATACTCCTGTTTTTGGATCGAAATATTGGTATGGTCGTGGGACCACTTACTTTTTGAATTTGAATGTGAGATTTTAAATAAAAAACCGCTAGGTTAAAAAAGATAGCGTAGTACCATGCTGAGCTTTTAACGACAACAAATAATATAAAAACATTAATCATGAAAAATTTTAAAATACTAATTGCCATTTTTCTGATGCAAACACTTATAATATCTTGTGTGAAAGATGATGATTATAGCGTTCCCGATATATCAATTACAGAACCCGATATTCCTCAAGATAAAATAACAACTTTTAAAACCATCAGGTCACTTTTCGATCAGGCTATAAATAGTGGGAATTCGACGGCTAGAATAGATGAAGATTCAGAATTATATATTGAGGGTTACGTGGTGTCTTCCGATAAATCGGGAAACTTTTTTGAAGAGTTAATTATTCAGAATAAAATAGATGACTCTAGCCCAGATAGTGACCCTAGAATGGGATTTCAAGTCGCTATCAATGTGTCTAGTTTGTCGGATACCTATCAATTTGGACAAAAAGTATATCTAAAAATGGCAGGATTAACTATTGGAGAAAGTAGTGGTGTCATTTCCATAGGAAAAGGGGATGGAGCGCGTGTGGAACAAATTCAACCTTCAGAATATAAAAGCATTATTATCAGAAGTAACGAAGTGGTGGATATTCAGCCTAAAGTTGCACATATTACAGATTTAACAAGTTGGGATCATAATACACTAGTTCAGTTAGAAAACATGCAATTAAATCGTTTTGAGTTGGGAGCCACATTTGCTAGCGAATCTATAGATGAGTATGATGGTATTAGAACTTTAGTAAGTTGCGAAACTGGTGTTTCTATACGTATGCAAACAAGTACGTTTTCCGATTTTAAATCGTTACTTATTCCGCAAGGGCAAGGTAGCGTTACAGGAATTTTTGCTAGAGATTTTGGAGATGATTTTAATGTGCTTGTTTTAAATAGTTCGGCAGATATGAGTTTTACTTCTGAAACCCGTTGCGACCCCATAGAACTAGGTTGTGGTATTGCTGAAACATTGGGGACAGGGAATTTGTTTTATGAAGATTTTGAACCACAACGAAATAATAGACCTATAGAGATTGAAGGTTGGACTAATTATATTGAAGCAGGTACAGAAGCGTGGGAAGGTTATTCTTCCACATCGTCAAATGCATCTTTAGGGCGTTCGGCACGATTTCAATGTTCTAGTTCTGGAGACGATTCTAACATAGGTTGGTTAATTACACCGGCAATTAATTTGGATGAGCAAGACGGTGAAACACTTCGTTTTAAAACGTCTAATAGTTTAGCAAATAGTAGTTTTTTAGAAATTTTATATTCTTTAGATTGGGATGGTGATGAAGCCAATATTGCTACTGCTACTTGGGGTACAATATCCAATGCGTATGTGGTGAAAGATACCGACTCGTTTGTGCCGTGGTTTAATTCGGGTGCTGTAGATTTATCTTGCGAAAGTGGAACCATGTATATCGCTTTTAAGTTTACAGGAAGCGGAGAAGATACCTTTGATGGTATTTATGAGTTAGATGAAATTAGTGTGGATTTTGTGGAATAATAATTTGTTATCCAGACGTAACAAGTTTTAAATAAAAAGTCTAATTTCGCCGCATGGGCACATTCGATATTCTATTTTATCATTTTTTTAATCACTTCAAACTAAAGAAAAACAAGAAGGCTAATAGCATTGCTACTTTTTATGTTTCTTTTTTACAATGCAGTTTGCTATTGCTTTTAGGAGTGTTTTTTGCTAAGTTTTTTAGAAAAATGCACATGGATACCATGTCGGCAGATAAAGCATGGACTTTATTTGTTTTGGTAGTAATATTTATCTTCTTTAAAAACTGGATGTATTATGGCGGACGAAAACGTAAAGTGCTAAATGTCAAAATGATTAAAAATAAAAAACTAACCTATAATATCTATATGCTATGGTTTTTACCTGTAGTTATTTTAGCATTAACATTGGTTTTATTACAAGCTGTATAAAGGCTACTATTATTTTTTGAAAATAGCATATACCGGAAAATGGTCGCTATAACCGCCTTTGTAGCGTTTGCCAGCATAAGTTCTGTATGGAGCGCCTTTATATCTACCTTCAAATATTTTTAGAAAATCTTCATCAAATATATTAGACAGGCTATACTCGTATAAATTCTCGGAGGTTTTGAAAAAGTTAGTTGAAATTAAAATTTGATCGAATAAATTCCATTGCCTATTATGTTTGGTGGTACCACGATTAAAAGAGCGTAGTGTTTCCATAGGGTTAAACAGACTGTAATTATCAACCAAACGTTTAATACTGTTATTGTGCGGATCATCATTAAAATCGCCAATTGTAATAATTTTAGCTTCGGGATCTTCTAAGGTTATACTAGAAATAATTTCACCTACTTTATCAGATGAAGCTATGCGTTTGTGTTCCGTTTCTTTTTCACCTTCGCGTCTAGACGACCAATGGTTTACAATAACATGTATTTTCTCGCCATCTAAAATACCAGACACTAATAGCACATCGCGCGTATAATCTGGTAGACCTTTATCATTTTTTAATTCAACTAGAAATGGCTCTGAGTGTAAAACTTCAAAAACATCTCGATCATAAATTAAAGCTACATCAATACCGCGCTCGTCTGGAGAATCATAATGAACATACCCATAATTGTATGGTTCTAAATGTTTAGATGCAATTAAATCTTTTATCACTTTAGCATTTTCAACCTCTGCAAGACCGATGATAGCTGGTTGTTTACCTGTTTCTCGTCTGCCTATATTAGAAATAACGTAACCTAATTTTCTGAGTTTATTATCGTATCGTTTTGGAGTCCATTTTTTAATGGATTTAGGAGTAAAATCATTATCGTACTTTAGTTTATCATTAAAAGTATCAAATAAGTTTTCAGTATTGTAAAAGGCAACAGTTTGTAAATCGTTACGAACAGGAATATCATCAAAAGGTTCTATCATATCCCAAAAATAGGCTTAAAAATATTAAAAATAAAATCAACGCAATTGTGTAACTTTGTATTATGATAGAAGAGAAAGATATTTCTTTAGAACGCGCAGTGTTAATAGGCGTGATTACTAAAGAACAAGACGAAGAAAAATCTAAAGAATATTTAGATGAGTTAGAGTTTTTAACCTATACCGCAGGTGGGTATGCCATAAAGCGTTTTACGCAAAAAATGGATATGCCTAATCCTAAAACTTTTATTGGTACAGGTAAAATAGAAGATGTACGCGTATTTATTGAAGAAAACGATATAACCACAGCTATTTTTGATGACGAATTATCGTCGGCACAAGAGCGAAATATTAGTAAAATCTTAAATGTAAAAGTTTTAGATAGAACGAATTTAATACTCGATATTTTTGCACAACGTGCGCAAACGAGTTATGCTCGTACGCAAGTAGAATTGGCACAATGCCAATATTTACTGCCACGTTTACGTGGTATGTGGACTCACCTTGAGCGCCAAAAAGGTGGTATTGGTATGCGCGGACCTGGTGAAACAGAAATAGAAACGGATAGACGTATTGTACGCGACAAAATAGCATTGCTTAAAGACCGTATTAAAATTATAGATAAGCAAATGGCTGTGCAACGTGGTAACCGTGGTAAAATGGTTCGTGTTGCGCTTGTAGGTTACACCAACGTTGGTAAGTCTACTTTAATGAACGTGATTAGTAAAAGTGATGTTTTTGCTGAAAATAAACTTTTTGCAACCCTAGATACTACGGTGCGTAAAGTGGTTATTCAAAATTTACCATTTCTTCTATCTGATACCGTTGGGTTTATTAGAAAATTGCCAACACAACTTGTAGATAGTTTTAAAAGTACACTAGATGAGGTTCGTGAAGCCGATTTACTGTTGCATGTTGTAGATATTTCTCATCCAAATTTTGAGGAACATATTGCTTCTGTAGAGAAAATTTTAGGTGAAATTAAAAGTGGAGATAAACCAACTATTATGGTTTTCAATAAAATTGATGCCTATACTGCCGAGCATTTAGACGATGATGATTTAGAAACAGAACGTGGTGCAAGACACTATAGTTTAGATGAATGGAAGAGTACCTGGATGAGTAAAGTGGGTAACAATGCGCTTTTTATCTCTGCACTTAACAAAAAGAACTTAGAAGATTTTAAAAAGCGTGTTTACGATGAGGTTCGTGAAATCCATGTAACTCGTTTTCCATACAATCAATTTTTGTATCCGGATTACGATTATGAAGATATGGAATAGTTAAAACCACATATGGCATTACTTAAAAGTTTATTTAGAAATAAATGGGTGAAACTAGCTCTTGTTGGTTTCATTTCCATTTTAGTATTTTTTATAGGCCTCTACATCAGTATTTATTTAGGGGCTTTTGGTAAAGTGCCAACATCTGCAGAATTAAGTTTTATTAAGCAGGAAGAAGCTACTCAGGTTTTAGATCAAGAAGGGAAACTTATTGGTAAATATTATGTTTATGATAGGCAACCGCTGCATTTTGAAGATTTACCGAAACATCTTATTGATGCCTTAGTTAATACCGAAGATGTTCGTTTTTTTGAACACGACGGTATTGATAACGTGAGTTTAATGCGGGTTTTTGTAAAAAGCATTTTACTTCAAGATAAATCTGCTGGAGGCGGAAGTACCATAACTTTGCAGTTAGCAAAAAATCTATATGGTAGAAATAATTATCGATTTTTTAGTATGGTGATTAATAAGTTTCGAGAATCTATTATAGCGAAACGTATTGAAACTATTTACTCTAAACATGAGATTCTTACCATGTATTTCAATACGGTGCCTTTTCCTGATAATACTTATGGTATTGAAAGTGCCGCACGTAAATTTTTTAATAAACCAGCGTTTGAACTTTCTATAGATGAAGCTGCTGCTTTGGTCGGTTCTTTAAAAGCTAATAATTATTACAATCCAAGATTACATCCAGAACGAAGTGTAGATAGACGTAATGTTGTACTTAATCAAATGGTTAAATACGGAAATATGCCTCAAGATACTGCTGCGTTTTATGCCGATAAACCTTTGGGATTAGATTATAAATCGTTTAATCATGATGTAGGTGTTGCGCCTTATTTTAGAGCGCAGGTTAAAAAAGAATTGGCGGTTATTTTAGATAGTTTAAAAAAGCCCAATGGAGAATCTTACGATTTATATCGCGACGGACTTATAGTACACACCACTTTGGATATGGGTATGCAAAAAATGGCAGAAGAAGCCATGAAAGAGCACCTTACAGCGTTACAAAGTAGTTTTGAGCGTTCTTACGGAAATGTAGCGCCATGGCAAAAGAATAAGCAATTAATAGATGCAGCTTTAAAAAGAACACCGCAATATAAACTGTATAAAGAAGCTGGTTTAACTGAAGCTCAAATTAGAGACTCACTCTCTATTAAGCAGGATACTGAATTGTTTCAGTGGGAAGGAGATACTATTAAAAAAGCAAGTGTTATCGATAGTTTACAGCATTATTTAAAGTTTTTAAATACAGGTATGTTAAGTGTTGAGCCAAAAACAGGAGCGATAAGAAGTTATATTGGAGGTATTGATTATCGTTATTTTAAATACGATCATGTGTCGCAGAGTGAACGCCAAGTAGGCTCTACGTTTAAGCCTTTTGTTTACACAGCTGCTATCGAGAATGGAATGAAACCTTGTACTTATTTTTCTTTAGCTGAGGTTACTTATAGTAATTTTAATAATTGGACGCCTTCAAATTCTGGGGGTGAAAATGAAGATCCCTACATTAACTATAATCTTGAAATGGCATTGAGTAATTCTGTTAATACCATTGCTGTAAAGGTTTTAAATGAAGTTGGAATTCCGAAGGTATTAGAGCAGGCAAAACGAATAGGTATTAAAAAAGAGTTACCCAATTTACCTTCTATAGCACTTGGTGTTGCGGAAATTAACTTAAAGGAACTTACGGGAGCTTATGCTAGTTATGTAAACGATAGCAAACCGGTAACGCCTTACGCTATTACTAAAGTTACAGATAGAAACGGTAGAATTATAGCAGAGTTTAAGCCAGAAGAAGCAGAGCCTGCTTTTAAAGATTACACAAGGCGGGTTATGTTAGAAATAATGCAATCTACAGTTAATAAAGGTACAGCGTCTCGATTAAGATCTACTTATGGATTAAATAATGATATTGCTGGAAAAACCGGAACAACACAAGATAATAAAGATGGTTGGTTTGTCGGTATTACTCCAAAATTAGTAACGGTAACTTGGGTTGGAAATGATAACCAGGCCATTGGTTTTAGAACAACAGGACTAGGGCAAGGCGCAAATTCCGCACTTCCTATATTTGCGAAGTTTTACTCTAAACTGAATAAAGATTCTAAGTATAATGGCATAACAAAGAGTCATTTTGAAACACCTTCCGGTCAGGTGGTTTCCGATCTCGATTGTAATGAAGAAAAACGAGATGGGTTCTTAAAAAGAATTTTCAGTAGTAAAAAAAAGCAACGAAAATTTAAAGGCAATAAAAAATAGTTGAAACAAAAAAAACGCACATCAATCGATGTGCGTTTTTTGTTTCTTCCGTTAAGGAAAAAGTTATTTAGAATTTATAACTTAAACCAACAGTATAATATGTTTGTAATTTGTTATCTACAGAATCAAAAGTTTCAGTAGTGTTACCTAACGTTGCAATAGAGTAGTTAAGAGCTTCTTGTTTGTTGCTTCTTAAACCAAAATCGAAACCAACACCAATCATTTTCCATAGTGTGTAGCTAAAAGAGTTTGTCCAAGTAATGTTAGAAAAATCTCCAGATTTATAACTTTGGAAAGTAGATAAATTAGTTTTAAAGTTTATTGCACCAATTTGTCTTGTATAATCTGCAACTATTTTAGCGCCTAAAGATGATTCGAAAACTGAGTCACCATCAGCAAATACAAAGTTGTAGTTTAATGGGTGGATCACCACAATTAAGTTTTCAATAGGTGTCCATGTAGCACCAACACCAAGATCTAAATATCCAGGATCGTTAAAGTTATCTAAAATAGTTGTTCTGTATTCAACTAAACCAGAAGCAGCTAATGTTTTAGTAATATTTCTACCGTATAAAGAAGAAATGTTAAAAACATCAGTTGTTGGGTTAAAGTTATCATCATCAAGATTAGTATCTTTATTATCTAATTTTACCCAGTTTAAATTTGTGTTTAATGAGTTTCTCCAGAAAAACTTGTCTTCAATTAAGTTAGCGTAAGCATTTAGAGTGAAACCTATAGTTCCAGAAGAATTGTTTGGCGTACCTTGAGAGTACCAGTTGCTAAAGTTAGATAAGTTACCACCAATAGTACCAAATGCACCTTTTCTCCAACCTGGAAGTGCATCAATTTGAGCTTGTAAAGCATTTGCTTCACCTTGAGCAGCATCTGCAATAGCTTGTTTTTCTGCTTTTTGAGCGTGTAATTCTTCTTTAGTCTGTGCATTTACCGAAAACATTCCGATAGATAGTGCAAGTAATAATAACGTTTTTTTCATTTTTTAGTCTGTTTTAATTTGCGTGCAAATATAAGTTAATTTTAAACTTTGTTTATAAGGAGGCTATACAAAATGCATCCAGTTAATTAGACGCAGTTTTTGTGTTGAAGTCACAATAAATTTGGGAATTATTTCTTTTTATAAAGCGGTACCGAAGAGCAAGCTTCGCCGTACATAATAGATTTTGCAAAAGGTTGCAATTTGTTGGCCAACATAATATAGGCATTTTGTGGCACTGGTTTTTTAGAGCAGCCTTTTATAATAATAGGTTTGTCTTCAAATTCACTAACATCAAGTGCGTTAATAACATCTTGATAGATAGCTGTTTCTAGATTGTCGAGGTTACCAATAATGGTTTTTTTAGCATAAGGCTCTAAGTGAATACTTAAAAGCATGTAGGCCCAGCCTGGTACAATTGCATCTGTACTGCATGTTAAGGCTATATATGCACCTTGGTATTGTTCCCAATTAAATTCTAATGCCTGAGCTCTAAAATCTTTTTCACGCAAAACAAAGCCCTTAAAAAGCCAATCTTTGATATCAAAAAGAACACGGTTGCCCTGAGGATAATAATCTTCAAGATTAACCGTGATTAATTTACTATTCGCAACGCGATTAATTATTTCGTCTGCCATAATTATTTTAGAAAATGTAGTAGAAACTTAATACTAATTTTAAAGCATTCCAAGTTCTAATTTCGCTTCTTCGCTCATTAAATCTTGTGTCCATGGTGGATCGAAAGTAATTTCAACTTCGGCACCCTTTACTTCGTTTAAAGATTTTACTTTTTCTTCAACCTCTAAAGGCAACGTTTCTGCTACTGGGCAGTTTGGCGTTGTTAGGGTCATTAATATTTTTACGTCGTAATCTTCATTTACAAACACATCGTAAATTAAACCAAGCTCGTAAATATCAACAGGTATTTCTGGATCGTAAATAGTTTTTAATACGTTAACTATTTTTTCGCCTAATTCGGCTGTATCTATGGTTGTTTCGCTCATTTTTTAATTTTTTTTATTTCCGTGAAAACGGAAATCTTATTATTTTATTTGCGTTTGATAAGCAATGGCATACAATTTTAATTGCTTTATCATGCTTACTAAACCATTGGCTCTGGTTGGAGACAAATGTTCTTTTAATCCAATTTTATCAATAAAATCGGTGTTGGCATCAATAATATCTTTTGGATGCTGGTCGTTAAAAACACGAATTAAAATAGCAATAATACCTTTAGTAATAATAGCATCACTATCTGCGGTAAATTCTATTTTATCGTTGTTTAATTCGGCATGTACCCAAACTTTACTTTGGCAACCTTTAATAATGTTGCTTTCAGTTTTATATTGATCGTTAATTATAGGTAAATCTTTACCTAAATCAATCATGTATTGGTAACGTTCTTCCCAATCTTCAAACATTGAGAATTCGTCAATTATTTCGTTTTGAATAGCTTCAATAGTCACAATAACAAATTTTTATACAAAAATACAATAATAGAAGTTGCTTTTCAATGTTTTCCCAAAAGATAGGTTGTTCTTTCTGTGTTGATTTTTTTTTCTTCGGAAGAATAACAACACGGTCTAGAGTGGTGCAAAGGGCTTTCAGGTTTTTATTACTGAAAAGAAAACTTAAGTTGAATTATTTTTTTGCTTTTAGTAAAATAGCGTCGTCTGCTTTTAAGTTCAATGTATCATTTTCAAATGAAAACGTATTAACTTTAGAAAGCATCTGTAGCATTTCGGTTTCAATTTTATTAGCATCTTCAGCACACATTTTTCTAGTAGATCCCATTTGGCCAAATTGTAAAACACCATCTGTTACGGTAAAGCTGCCAAAGAAATTATTACATCCTGAAAAACCTGATATTTTTTTGGCTTCGGCATCAAAAGTGATGGTTAGGTTTTCTGGCAATTCTGAGTTTTGATCTAGCGATACAATATGAAATTCACCAGATAATTTTTCAACATTAGGTTTGTTTCCGCATGATGTTGTAACAAGCATCGCGAAAAGTAAAGCACTTAATATTTTCATGTTTTATTTTTTATAATTTGGTTTTCAAAAATGAAGCCAAACTAATTTAAGACAGCATCATTTTTGCTTTTTTTACACCTTCAACTAAAACATCAATTTCTTCTTTTGTATTATAAAAAGCAAACGATGCACGAATGGTTCCTGGAATACAGTAAAAATCCATAATAGGTTGTGCACAGTGGTGCCCAGTTCTTACAGCAATACCTAATTTATCTAGAATAGTACCTACATCATACGGGTGAATACCTTCTAAATTAAAAGAGATTACCGATGTTTTATGTTTAGCGGTACCGTAAAATTTTAAATCTTCTATTGTTGATAATTGTTCGGTGGCATAGGCTAGTAATTCGTTTTCGTAGCTTGCAATATTATCGAAACCAATGTTATTCATGTAATCTAAAGCAGCTCCAAAGGCAATACCTCCGCAAATGTTAGGTGTTCCTGCTTCAAATTTATGTGGTAAGTCGGCATAAGTTGTTTTTTCAAACGTAACTTCTGCAATCATTTCACCACCACCTTGATAAGGAGGTAGTTTTCTCAACCATTCTTCTTTACCATAAAGCATGCCAACACCTGTTGGGCCGCAAACTTTGTGAGCAGATGCAACATAAAAATCGACATCTAAAGCTTGCACGTCGGGTTTTATATGCGGGCAAGATTGAGCGCCATCTATTAAAACAGCCGCTCCAACAGCGTGTGCTTTTTCAATAATATATTCAATAGGGTTAATAGTACCTAATGCATTTGAGATGTGGTTTACAAAAACTAGTTTTGTTTTATCTGAAAGTAAATTGTCATAAGCTTCTATAATAAGTTCACCTTCCAAATTCATTGGAATCACTTTTAAAACAGCACCTGTGCGTTCGCAAAGCATTTGCCATGGCACAATATTACTGTGGTGCTCTAAGGCAGAAACAATAATTTGGTCTCCTTTTTTAAGAAGTGCAGAAAAACCATTTGCCACTAAGTTTATACTATGGGTTGTACCCGAAGTGAAAATGATTTCATGGGCGTGCTTCGCATTAAAATGCGTTTGTATAGTTTGGCGCGCTATTTCGTATTTATCTGTCGCTTCTTGACTTAATGTATGCACACCTCTGTGGATGTTTGCATTGTAGTTGCTGTAATAATCTACAATAACATCTATAACGGCTTGTGGCGTTTGCGATGTTGCTGCATTATCAAAATACACTAAGGGTTTATTGTTTACTTGTCGAGATAGAATAGGGAAGTCGGCTCTTATTTTGGATACGTCAAGCATGTTTTTTTCGTTTGAATACAAAAGGTTTTTATTGTGCCTTCTGTAAAGGGTTTATTATTTTTTTTCTTGAAATCGAACTCTATAACTAGGTTACGAGTTTGATTTAAACAAAAAAGTAACATTACAAAAGACGAACTTTTCTAATATTACTTTTAAATTATAAGGGTTAAAATGTAGACTATAAATCGAATCCGATGTTTACACCCAATTTGTTTGCAATAATTTTAGTAATACGTTGTTTCATTTCAGGGATTTTAACCGAACTTAAAACGTTGTTGCTAAAGGCATACATTAAAAGTGCTTTAGCTTCTTTTTCTGGTATACCACGAGATTGCATGTAGAACATAGCACTTTCGTCTAATTGTCCAATAGTACAACCGTGAGAACATTTTACATCATCTGCAAATATTTCTAATTGTGGTTTACTGTTTATCGTTGCCTTATCACTTACTAATATATTATTGTTAGATTGAAATGCGTTTGTTTTTTGCGCTTCTTTATCTACAATAATTTTACCATTAAAAACACCTGTTGAGCTGTCTCCAAAAATACCTTTATAATCTTGGTGACTTTCACAGTTTGGTTCTATATGGTGAACTAGAGTATTGTGATCTACGTGTTGTTTTTCTCCAATAATAGTAACACCTTTTAATATAGAATCAATACGTTCTCCGTTTTGATAAAAGTTAAGGTTATTACGTATTAGTTTACCTCCAAAAGAAAATGTGTGTACAGATGCTACGCTTTCTCTTTTTTGTTTGATAAATGTATTATCAATAAGTGATGCGTTAGAATTATCATTCTGAATTTTATAATAATCTACAATAGCACGCTTGTTAGCAAAAATTTCGGTAACACTATTTGTAAGTACAGGGTTATCGGTTAAACTTTGGTGACGCTCAATAATTTGAACGTGACTGTTCTCGTCCACAACAATTAAATTACGTGGTTGAGATAAAGTTGCCGCTTCATGTCCTGTAGAGAAATGTATAATTTGAATTGGTTTTGAAACCAATTTATTCTTTGGGATATGGATATAAGCGCCTTCTTGCGAAAATGCTGTATTTAAAGATGGTAAACTATCTTTAGTAGCCGCTTTGTTAAAGTAATTTTCTATAACTAAACGATATTTTGGCTTAGTTAAAGCTGCAGACATTAAACACACATCTATACCATCGTGAGTCGTTTCAGATAGGTGAGACGAATATTTTCCATCTATAAAAATCACCTTATAAGAATCGATATCGTGAATAAAGTATTTTTTTACATCTTTATACTCGATTGTATTTTCGTGTTTAGGAAAAACACTATAATCTTCTTTTAAAATTCTATTTAAAGAGGTGTATTTCCAAGCTTCTTCCTTTTTAGAAGGAAAGCCTTTTTCTTCAAATGTTTTTATAGCTTCGTTTCTAATATCATGTATTTGAGTGTCAACATCTACGTTGTTCTCAAATGCTAAAAAAGATGATACTAATTTTTCTTTTAAATCCATTGTTTTCAGTTTTCAGTCGCAGTCTTAGTTTTCAGCAAAAGAAAATCTAAGGGGGTAAACTGTTTACTATATTTTATAATCTTGAGTAATCAGTTTTGAGTAGGCAACTGCATACTGTTACTGAATACTGAGACTGTTTTTAAGCGTTCACTTCTTCTTTAATCCAATCGTATCCTTTTTCTTCAAGCTCGTGAGCAAGTTCTTTTCCACCCGATTTTACAATTTTACCATTGTATAAAACGTGTACAAAATCTGGAACGATGTAATCTAAAAGACGTTGGTAGTGTGTAATTACAACTACAGCGTTGTCTTTGCTTTTAAGTTTGTTAACACCATTTGCAACAATACGTAATGCATCGATATCTAAACCAGAATCGGTTTCATCTAGTATTGCTAATTTTGGCTCTAACATGGCCATTTGGAAAATTTCGTTACGTTTTTTCTCACCACCAGAAAAACCTTCGTTTAACGAGCGAGATAAAAATTTACGATCCATTTCTAATAAATCGGCCTTTTCACGAATAAGTTTAAGCATGTCTTTTGCAGGCATATCTCCTAAACCTTTTGCTTTACGCGATTCGTTAATAGCTGTTTTTATAAAGTTTGTTACCGATACTCCAGGGATTTCAACTGGGTATTGAAACGATAAAAACACACCTTTATGTGCGCGCTCTTCGGCTGCTAATTCTTCAATATCTTCACCTTCAAAAATGATGTTACCATCTGTAACTTCATATTCATCTTTTCCAGCGATAACTGAAGCTAGTGTACTTTTACCTGAACCATTTGGGCCCATAATAGCGTGAACTTCTCCTGCTTTCACTTCTAGGTTAATACCTTTTAGAATGCCTTTATCTTCTACGCTTGCGTGTAAATTATTTATTTTTAACATACTTTATATTTTAAATCCTGTTTGATAAGAGTGTTCTTTTCAAATTAGAATTCGGTGTTTAATTTTATTATTTAACTGCCAAGTTTTACAAGGCCTTCGTTTTCGTTATGTGCTGGTTTTACGCTAATAATCTTAACAACGTCCACTTTGTTTTCCCAAAGAATTTTTTTGTCTTGTTCTTGCGTTACTTTACCTCTTATTTCAACAGTCACCATATCGGTTTTGTTTTTTTTAAAGGCTTCAGCTTGTTTATTTAGTTCTTCTAGTTTGTCGGTAATAAATACACCGTAAATTTCTGTGCTTGTTTGCAAAACAGCTGCACCATCATAATAAACAAATTCACCTTTTAATAGTGTTAAATCATCATCTTGATATATGGTTTCAGTCGATTTGCTGTCGTTTTTACAACTCACAAATAGTGAAATACAAAGAACTAAAATGCCTAATTTTTTCATTTATATCGATTTATAGATGTTATCCTACAGAACCTTCTAAACTAATTTCTAATAATTTTTGAGCTTCAACAGCAAACTCCATTGGTAGCTTATTTAACACCTCTTTACTAAAACCGTTTACAATTAATGCAATGGCTTTTTCGGTATCGATACCACGTTGGTTACAGTAGAAAATTTGATCTTCACCAATTTTACTAGTTGTAGCTTCGTGTTCTACTTTGGCTGTTTTATTTTTAGCTTCAATATACGGGAAGGTGTGTGCTCCACATTCATTACCCATTAGTAAACTATCACATTGCGAAAAGTTACGTGCATTATCAGCTCTAGAGCCAATTTGTACTAAACCACGGTAACTGTTTTGCGATTTACCTGCCGATATTCCTTTAGAAATAATGGTAGATTTTGTGTTTTTACCAATATGAATCATCTTCGTACCTGTATCGGCTTGTTGATAATTATTGGTCACTGCGATAGAGTAAAACTCACCTACAGAATTATCTCCTTTTAATATACAAGAAGGATATTTCCATGTTACAGCCGAACCAGTTTCAACTTGTGTCCAAGAAATTTTTGCGTTTTTCTCGCATAAACCTCTTTTAGTTACAAAGTTGTAAACACCACCTTTTCCTTCTGCATTACCAGGGAACCAGTTTTGTACGGTTGAGTATTTTATTTCAGCATCGTCTAAAGCAATAAGCTCTACAACGGCTGCGTGTAATTGATTTTCATCACGACTAGGTGCAGTACAACCTTCTAGGTAACTTACATAACTACCTTCGTCGGCAATTACTAAAGTTCTTTCAAATTGTCCTGTTCCTGCTTGGTTAATTCTAAAGTATGTAGATAATTCCATTGGACATCTAACTCCTTTTGGAATATAGCAGAAAGAGCCATCACTAAAAACAGCAGAGTTTAAAGCTGCATAAAAATTGTCTTTAGTTGGAACAACGGTTCCTAAATATTTTTTTACAAGTTCTGGATGCTCTTTGATAGCCTCAGAAATACTCATAAAAATAATTCCTTTTTCTCCTAATGTTTTCTTGAAAGTTGTAGCAACCGAAACGGAATCTACAACAATATCCATAGCAACATTGTTCATCTTTTTCTGTTCATCAACAGAAATCCCTAATTTCTTGTACATAGCAAGTAAATCAGGATCTACATCATCTAACGTTTTGTTAGGGTCTACAGAAGTTGGAGCCGAATAATAGGCTATAGCCTGAAAATCTGGTTTTGTATATCTAACATTTGCCCATTCTGGCTCTGCCATTTGTTTCCAAACTTCAAATGCTTCTAATCTCCAATCGGTCATCCATTGTGGCTCATCTTTCTTTTTAGAAATAGCGCGCACAATATCTTCATTTAAACCAATAGGGAACGTTTCAGATTCTATATCGGTGAAAAATCCGTATTCGTATTCTTTGGTTTTTAGCTCTTCGCGTAAATCATCCTCGGTATACTTCGACATAATTCTTTTCTTATTTTTTTATAATGAAAACGATTCGCCACAACCGCAAGTACGGTTTGCGTTAGGGTTATTAAAAACGAAGCCTGTGCCGTTTAATCCTCCTGAATATTCAAGGGTAGTGCCTATTAAATACAAGAAACTCTTTTTGTCAACAATGATTTTTACACCATTATCGATAAAAACTTTATCGTCTTCTTGATTTTCTTTATCAAACTTTAAATCGTAGGATAAGCCAGAACAACCACCACTTTTTACCCCAACACGAACAAAATCTTCGGTAGGGTTATAGCCATCGTCTGTCATTAGTTCGATAACTTTCTTTTTAGCTGTTTCAGAAACTTTTATCATATTTTTTGAATTTAGATTTGCTCTAAATAGAGTACAAATATACAATATAAGTCATGGATTTCCATAGAACCTAACATTATATTAGCATATAGCTTGATAGGTTTTTTTTATGAACTAGCTTTTGGTTACATATTGTCCTGATTTTTAAATGAATTTATTGCAAAATTGATGTGAAATTCATTCGTTTTTTTGAAATATGGAAGTCTAATTTAGTATGAAGAAAAATGAAAATTTTACAGATTAACTTGGTCTTAAAATTTTTATAATCTCATCTAAATTGGTGTAATTCATTTTTGCTTTTACAATATCTCCATTGGTGTTGTAATTAAATTGAGAACCGCAAGATTTGCATATAAGTTGAGACATCTCGAAACTTGTACGTTCAATAAGAAAATAGTTATGGCCAAAAGAGGCGCAAAACATATTTAGAGGTAAATTATGTTCCATAAGTTGATAGTATTTGGGATTACAAATTTAAGCAAATTGACGAAATTGTCGATGAAATATTATTATTAATCGATGAAATGCATATTTATTTAGCTCGTTAAAGAGAAAAAATCGGTGGAAGGTAAATTTGGCGTAGTTTTAATTTGAAGAAATCAATTGGGCTTGAGCGTTTTGCTCTAATTGAGTTGATTAGTTTTGGTAACTATAGAATGTTTATTTTAAAAGTGGTTCTATCATTAATATGTATAATTCTAAAGGTTTGCTCTCGTTTTTCTATTAAAAACGAAATTAGCTTCTTATTTTTGCAGCATGATAGAAGATAAAAATCAACAACGTACACCATTAAGTACTTTAGGTGAATTTGCACTTATTGAGCATTTAACTAAAAATTTCGAAATTTCGCATAGCTCTACCGTAAAAGGGATTGGGGACGATGCTGCTGTTTTAAATTTTGATGATAAAAACATAGTCGTGACTACCGATTTATTGGTGGAAAATGTGCATTTCGATTTAAGCTATATGCCTTTAAAGCATTTAGGTTATAAAGCTGTTGTTGTTAATCTATCTGATGTTTACGCCATGAATGCAGAGGTCACTCAAATTACAGTGTCGATAGCCGTTTCTAATCGTTTTCCTTTAGAAGCTGTTGAAGAGCTGTATGCTGGTATTGAAACTGCTGCAAAAATTTATAATATTGATGTAGTTGGTGGAGATACTACATCATCTACAACCGGTTTATTAATTTCTGTAACTGCTATAGGGCAAGTTGCTAAAGGTGAAGAGGTTTATAGAAATACATCAAAACCAGGTGATTTGTTAGTGGTTACTGGAGATTTAGGTGCTGCTTACATGGGCTTGCAAGTTCTTGAAAGAGAAAAGGAAGTGTATAAAGTGAATCCAAACAGTCAGCCAGATTTAGAGGCCTATACTTATATTATTGAGCGCCAGTTAAAACCTGAAGCTAGAAAAGATGTTGCTAAATTACTTAAAGATTTAGATGTAAAACCTACAGCTATGGTTGATGTTAGCGATGGTTTATCTTCAGAAATTTTACATATATGTAAGAGTAGTAAGGTTGGTTGCGATTTATATGAAGAAAAAATTCCGCTAGATCCTACTGTAATTACAGTTTGTGAGGAGTTTGATATTGATAGTACAACCGTTGCTTTAAACGGTGGTGAAGATTATGAATTGCTATTTACAATTTCGCAAGACGATTTTACTAAAATTAAAGCAAATCCACACTTAAGTATTATTGGGCACATGAAGGATGAGAATGAAGGCGTACATTTAGTAACGCGCTCAAACACTCGAATTCCTTTAATAGCTCAAGGTTGGAAAAACTTCGATTAATTATTTTTTATAGAGTAGTCTAAAACAATGCGTTTAATTAATTGAAGCACTTCTTTGCGGTGCGGACGCATTAATGTTGAAGGAAGTTTGTAGTAGAACATAATTTTTTGGGGAATTTATAGGTTTTCAATAAGTATTTCACTGTTGCTATTGCGGTTTTTTCTGCTAGTGTGTATGCGTTCCAAAATGTTGTTTATTTCTTTAAACTTTGGAGTTAGCTCTATTAGAGCGCCGTTGCTACTCGTGGTTAATTGCTTTTTACAATGTGAGCACGTGTATTCACTTACGTGGTAGGTTACTTTTTTGGATACCTTAAAATTGTGGCCAAAAACGCCGCAGTACATTTTAGGTAAAAGGGCTGGTTTGTAGGGTGTGTTATTCATTTGGGTTGATTTTTACTTTGTGAATATAGTAAAAATAATAAATAAACACGACGAAAAGCTATATTTTTTCGATGAAATGCATTAAATTTAACAGAAGTTCGTCTTTATTCTCGATGTGCGACATGTGTCCGTCCGGAAGTGTAACTAATTTAACCTCTGTGTTTTGTGTTTGTTCTACAAGGTTATCGTAATATAAAACAGGGTCTTTTTTCCCTGCTACTAACATTTTTTTAAATGGTGTAAAGTGAAGAAGCGCTTCACGGTCGTTCCTGATTTTCATGCCTTCTAGAGCTGCTACAATACCCTGAAGGGGAGTTTCTTGAGCGTCTTTTCTAATTTTTTTTATTTTATCAGCATATAAGGTTCTGTTCTTTGGTCTAAACAAATTTACAATAGCCATCCTTATAAAACTTTTGTGATTTTGCTTAACAGCTAAAATGGCGCGATCTCTATTTAGCTGTTTTTCAGGTGTGTCGGCACTAGCAGTAGAATTCATTAAGCACAAGCCTTTTAATGCGTCTGGATTTTCTTCCGCGAAAGCGAGCGCTACATAGCCGCCCATAGAATGACCAATAAATGTAGACCGTCGGATTTTTAGATGTTTTAAAACAGCACTAACAGCATCGGCCATAAGCTCCATGCTGTGCACATAGCCTAAACAGTCTGTTTTTCCGTGTCCTAAGAGGTCAATGCAAATAACTCTATTTTTTTTTGATAGCGTGGGCGTGAGGTCGTTCCACATAGATGTGTTTTCCAAAAAACCGTGAAGTAAAACTACTGCGCTGCCTTTACCTTGGTCGGTATAGAATATGTTAATGCCTTTATGTTGTAATATCATGATTTCAATATCTCGGGCAAAGATACTCTATCATTTAAGATTTAAAAATTAAGATTTCACTCGTTTTATAGCAGCAAAAGCTTGGTCTACATATTCGTCTTCCACTAAAATAGTAAACTCGTTGGTAGTAGAAATTACTTCGTAAAGTACAATGCCTTCCCAGGCCAATCGTTTAAAAAAATGATAGTAAAGCCCAGCGATTTTAGAGTTGTCTTGCGGTAAGTTGATACTAATAGCCGAAAGGCCTTCTTGAACGGCAATAAAAGATTCTAATTTTAGGGAGTCTTTTATAAAATCGTTTAAACTGCTGGAAATAATAATGTTGCTTTCGTGAATACCTCTAGTAAAGGTGTAGAATAATTTAGACTCCTGATTAATGCGCGCTAGAATTTTTGCATGGTTATCAATAAGTGTGTCGGAGTTTTTAACTGTGTAATCTGTTAAGTTAGAGCGTACGGTAATATCACCTAGGTTTTGTATTACGCGTTTCATTTTAACCGAATTGGTTAAAGTAATTGGTGGATTGTAACGACGCAAGGCCATCATGATCGCTCCAGCTTTAACATCTTTTTTTAGCATTTTGCTAATAGGTTCGGTAAGTTCCAGCGCTAAAGCACTAAAATTTATAATGTTTCTAGAAAGCGCTTCCTCTAAATAAGGTTGCGAAATTAAAATGTCTTCTACACAGTTAGATACAGTCTTCATGTTAACTATTTAACAATTTGTGCAAAAATAAACATATTTTTTAAAAAATGCTATTATTGGTCTTAAGAGTTTTAGTTTTGCTTAAGAAATAAACTAAATAAAAGTATTATCCATATGAAAGTTTTAAAATTTGGAGGGACTTCGGTCGGGTCGGTTGAGAATATGCTTAATGTTAAAAGTATCATTAATGATGGTGCTAAAAAGGTTGTTGTGCTTTCGGCAATGTCTGGAACTACAAACCAATTAGTTGCTATTGCAAGTGATATTGAAAATAACACGGCGAATGAAGCTGTAGATAAAATAAATAAACTTCACGAAACTTATTTTGAAGTTATTGATACGTTGCTTCAAAATGAAAGTTTAAATGCAGAAACAAAAGCATATGTATCTGAGGTTTTTAACTTTTTGGTAGAATGCACTTATAAAAAGTCTTCGGAGTTGTTAAACAACCAAATTGTAGCACAAGGCGAATTAATGTCGACCTTTATGTTTAATAGTTTTTTAAAGCAAGAAGGTGTAAGCTCTGTGTTATTACCGGCTTTAGATTTTATGAAAATTGATGGTTTCAAAGAGCCAGACATTAATTATATAAGAGAACATTTAGAAGTAGTTTTAAATAATGCTGGACCAGCAGATATTTATATTACTCAAGGATTTATTTGTTTAGATGATTCTGGATCAGTGTCTAACCTGCAACGTGGCGGAAGTGATTATACAGCTACCATTATTGGTGCGGCTATAAAAGCTGAAGAAGTACAAATTTGGACGGATATTGATGGAATGCATAATAACGATCCTAGGTATGTTGAAAATACACATCCTATTTCGGACTTATCTTTTGATGAGGCTGCGGAGTTAGCTTATTTTGGAGCAAAAATTCTACACCCACAAACTGTTACTCCTGTTAGAGCAGATAGTATTCCGGTACGATTAAAAAACACCATGAATCCAGAAGCGCATGGTACTTTAATTTCTAGTAAAACATCTGAAACTGGAATAAAAGCTATTGCTGCTAAAGATAATATTACAGCCATTAAAATTAAATCGGCTCGTATGTTACAAGCACACGGATTCTTAAAAAAAGTATTTGAAATTTTTGAAACTTATCAAACATCAATTGATATGATTACAACCTCTGAGGTGGCTGTGTCTTTAACTATTGATGACGATAAAAATTTAGATAAAATTTTGGTTGAGCTAGATAAAATAGCATCGATTGAGGTCGATAAAAACCAAAGTATTGTTTGTTTAGTTGGGCATACTGTTGTTAATCATCAAGACACTTTTAAGCTTTTTCAGATTTTACAAGATGTAAAAATTAGAATGATTTCTTATGGTGGTAGTAATAACAATATTTCACTATTAATAGACTCTAGTGATAAAATTAATACGCTACAAAAACTAAACAATTATTTATTTGAATTAGTCACTCTTTAACCGAGATAATATTAGTTTTTTAGCATCAAGAGATCGTTTAGATAGAAATATTTAGACGGTTTTTTTTTCTTCTTTTTTCTCTACTAAAATATAAATACAAAAAAAGGCAGCCCAAATAAGGCTGCCTTTTACAACAAATAAAAAACACTATTAATTACTCCACAGTTAGGGTGTACTGAGGTGTTTTGTTTAGTGGGCAAAAGTATACGTATTCACCTTTTTCTAAAGTTGTTACTTTAGATTTTTCTGTTTTTCCTTCGGCAACAACTTGTGTTACGTAAGCTGTTTTAATATGGTTTTCTGGGTTAGCTGCATCTTTTCCTTTTTGAATTAATACAAAACCAACATCTACACCAGAATGGTTGTTCGCGATTTCGAAAATATAAGAACCTTCACTTATCGTTAAATTCTTTTGTGTAAATTCTCCTTTAGTTTGTTCTAGAGATACTGTTTTTACGTCTTGTGCATTAGAGTTTACTACAAATGCTAATACGAATACTAAAATTGCTACTACTTTTTTCATCTTTAAATTTAATTGTGCTTCTATTTTTATAAAGCGTTGTTAATAATTGTTTATGTTAGAAACCCGAAGGTTATGAGTTTTAATTATGCTACTGTTTCTGCAAGTGGTTGTGCTACCGGAAAATCTACTGGTACTTGGGTTGTGCTGTGTACGTAGTTAGATATCGTTTTATCGCCAACTAGTGATATAGTATCAATTAAGTTTGCCTTTGTGTAGCCAGCGTTAAAATAGTTTTCTAAAACTGCTGCATCTGTTCTTCCGCGGTTTTCTGTAATGTTTTTAGCTAATGCGGCTAAAGCATTAAGTTTATCGTTTACAGAGGAATGTCCTGCTCTTAATTCTAAAATTTGCTCGTCTGTAAAACCATTCATTTTACCAATAGCTGTATGTGCAGATAGGCAATAAATACAATTATTTACCTCGCTTACTGCTAAGTTTACAACTTCTTTTTCTTTAGCAGATAAAGAGGTTTTTGCATTGGCGAAACCTAAATAGTTTTCTAATGCAGTATCACTGTGTGCATAAGCTGCATATAAGTTTGGTACAAAACCAACTGCTTTTTTTAAGTTGTCAAAAATAGCTTGGTTATTTTCGCTTACTTCTTCTCTTGTTAATACGTTAAAAGTGCTCATATTTTTAAATTTTATTATTATTTTTTGTGTTTGATTATCTTGGTACAAAGGTGCGACGGTTTTAAGAGTTACACCATGTAGGTTTTTCCTTTTGGCATGTCAATTTTGCCCTTTGGTGTTTTTTTTGTCGAATTAAAAAGAGATGTATGGTTTTTCGGCATCGCAATAAAAATCTGATAAATGATTTTGCTCACAATGTGTTTTAGGACTAATAGTCTTTAATGCTACTTTCTTATTACTTCTAAATATTTCAATTAAATTGAAAATGGATATGTTTTTAGTTTTCATGTCTTTGATGTTTTTGTTATACAGTGCAAAGATGAAGCAATAAGAGGTGCTATAGAATGGATAGATTACCCGAAGAGTTGTCGATTTTTCCCTAAACCGTAGTTTTAAGCTGTTTTTTGAAGTCTGAAGGAGAAAAAGAGGTGTTTTTTTTAAATAATCGACTTAAATGAGAGGCGTCTTCAAAGCCAACTTCGTATGCTATTTCCTTAGCCGTTTTATCGGTATAGATTAATAAGCGTTTTGCTTCTAGAATAATACGGTCGTGAATAATTTGTAAAGGACTTGTGTTAAGCTTAGAAAACGTGTTGGATAATGTTTTTGGAGATTTAAAAAGTTTATCGGCATAATAAGATACGCTATGCTCGGTTTTAAAATGTGTTTCTACCAGCATGTTAAATTCACGAAGCAATTCTATTTTGGTGTTTTTTGTAGTTTCAACAAAACCTTCTTTTGCTTTTAGTAAACGCGTACTTATTATAATGAAGCGTGCCATAAGCATGCGTAACATTTCAGCTTGTATGCTATCTTTAGTATCAAATTCATCCATAAAAACTTCATGAAGTATCGAGAATTTGTGAGCCTCTTCGGTACTTAGACCAATTAAAGGCACATGTACATTGCCAAAAAATAACAAACCAGCACAGCTTACTTCTTGGTCGTGATCTTTAATGCAATAAAACTCCTGGTTAAATTGATAAACCACTAAGTTTTCTCCTTTTACAAATTGAATGTATTGTACAGGTGTAAGTACAAGCAAACTTCCAGCTTCTATAGTATAAGGTATGCTATCTACAATAATTTCGGCTTTGGTGTCCTGCGTTCTAATAAAGGTATATAGTGCTGCTTGGGTAGATTCTTTATAAATACTTAAAAGCGATTCGTCTCCAATTTTTAAAATGGCATTAGTCGAAAATTCTGTGAATGTTTGCTGCATACGGTCTTAGTCTAAGAGGTTTGAGAAACATTACATTTCTTGATACTAAGAAACAATATTATAGCCGAAAAAACAATACTTCAATCATGGCAGAAGTATTGTTTTTAAGTTTCATATCTTCGTGTTTTCCTTAAAACATTCTATTTCGTGGCATACAAATCAAATAATAATCAAGTAAGAGCTAAAAAACACCTGGGTCAGCATTTTTTAAATGATGAAACGGTTGCCGAAAAAATAGCCGATAGCTTAACGCTAAACAATTACAAAACCATTCTAGAAATAGGACCGGGAATGGGTGTGCTTACTAAATACTTGCTTAAAAAGCCAGTTACCACGTATGTTGTAGAAATCGATACCGAATCGGTAGAATATCTACAAGCCAATTACTTAAATTTAGCGCCTAGAATTATAGAAAAAGATTTTTTAAAATACGATTTAAATGAAAGTTTAAACGGCGAACCTTTTGCTATCATTGGTAATTTCCCGTATAATATTTCAACACAAATCGTTTTTAAAACTTTAGAAATGCGCGATCAAATACCTGAGTTTTCTGGTATGTTTCAAAAAGAAGTTGCGGCGCGTATCTGTTCTAAAGAAGGATCTAAGGTGTATGGTATTCTTTCTGTTTTAGTACAAGCATTTTACCATGCCGAATATTTATTTACCGTGCCTCCAGAGGTGTTTAATCCACCACCAAAAGTAGATTCTGGTGTGTTAAGGTTAACACGTAAAGAAGATTACTCGTTGCCATGCGACGAAAAAATGTTCTTTAAGGTTGTTAAAACAGCTTTCCAACAACGTAGAAAAACACTTCGTAACAGTTTAAAAACATTCGATTTGTCCGATAATTTAAAAGCAAATAGTATATTTGGCCAACGTCCCGAGCAATTAAGTGTAGCCTCCTTTTTAGAACTTACTCAATTGCTGGAAAACGACAAGTAGAACCTTTTAAATTTTTTCATTTGTCTGAAGAAACGGAAAACATACAGTTTCAATTAACTAAGGAACTCATCGAACAAGTTGAGCAACTTATCGCGAATAAAAGCGATAACGAACTTAAGGAACTTTTAGACGAGTTTCACCACGCGGATATTGCCGAGATTTTAGATGAAATAGATCTAGAAGAGGCCATGTATGTTATAAAGTTGCTAGATTCCGAAACAACTTCAGATATTTTAATGGAACTCGATGAGGACAATCGAGAAAAAGTATTAAGAAATCTTTCTGCTAAAGAAATTGCCGAAGAAATTGAGGAGCTAGATACCGATGATGCTGCCGATATTATTGCAGAACTTCCAGAATCGCGTCAACAAGAAGTTATTGCTCAAATTATAGATGAAGAGCATAAGGCAGAAATTAATGAACTTTTAGCTTACGATGAGGATACCGCTGGTGGACTTATGGCAAAAGAGCTTGTAAAAGTTTATGATACCTGGACGGTTGCTGGCTGTTTACGCCGTATTCGCGTTCAGGCCGAAGAGGTTACGCGTGTACATTCCGTTTATGTTGTAAATAAGCAGGGCAAACTTGTAGGTCGCTTATCTTTAAAAGACCTTATTGTTGCTAAAAACGAACAAAAAATCGCCGATATTTATATCTCAAGTGTAGATTCTGTAAATGTGCACGACGATGTAGAAGTTGTTGCGCAGGTCATGGCAAAGTACGATTTAGAAGCCATTCCTGTAGTCGATGGAAAACAAATTCTTCTGGGGCGCATCACCATTGATGATATTGTAGATGTTATAAAAGAAGAAGCTGAAAAAGACTACCAATTAGCTGCAGGTATCTCGCAAGATGTAGAAGCCGATGATAGTATTTGGGAACTTACCAAAGCACGCCTACCGTGGTTGCTTATTGGTATGTTCGGAGGGCTAGGAGCCGCAAGTATTATTAGTGGTTTTACGGGAGCCATGCTTAAATACACAGAGCTACTGTTATTCATTCCGCTTATCCAGGCAACTGCCGGAAACGTTGGTGTGCAATCTTCAGCAATTGTAGTTCAAGGTCTCGCAAACAATACTATTAAAGGTAAACTGTTAAAACGTTTACTTAAAGAATTTTCTCTAGGTTTAGTAAATGGTGTTGCTATTGCGCTCATCGTTTTACTTATCAGTCACTTTGGTTTTAAAACCTCGTATCTTGTTTCTATGACTATCGGTATCGCGTTAATTACCGTTATTATTATGGCAGCATTAATCGGTACGTTTGTGCCTATTATTTTAGACAAACGTGGCGTCGATCCCGCTATAGCCACAGGGCCGTTTATCACTACAAGTAATGATATTTTTGGTATACTTATCTATTTTCTTATAGCGAAAGCTATACTAGGATTTTAATTTTTTTTGGGCGTTACCCGAAAAGGGTCGGGCTTTTACTACTCAATCTTTTTGTTTTTTCACAAAAACAAAAAGGATTTCAAACAGGCCGTTCAATCCCTAACGCGCTCATCAGCAAAGATTAGTTTTTCTAAATGAATTTTTGTGAGTTTGCTTATTTATAGCACATGGCTATTAAAAATATCTTCTAACATTTTTTCAGGATCATCGCACAATCCAGAGTGTGTTTTAGAACTTTGAATAATGGTGCTTCTACAAGCCGTTAACCACCTAAACCTATCCGATAGTTCCATCTTTTCTATTCTGCCTCCATTTGGGTTTCCGGTGCAAACCAGCTCCCAAGCTTTTAAATAATCATTAAATAAATCCAATTCTACTTCCGGAGAAAACGCTTTTAGTTTATCTGGGTTTATATAGTATTTTATACCAAGAAATTTTTTGCGCTTCGAAAAAAGAATAACTCCAACATTAAAAAACTCTTCACGTTCTACCTTAGGTACAACTCTAATAACGGCGTACTCAAATGTATATCTATCTTGCATCTTCAGCTTCTTTAACTAGTAAATCAATCTTAGAATATCTCGAATTTATAAACTCAATATAAGCAGCTCTCATGTCATCACTACTCATAGTGTCAGATTCGCTTATAAGCCAATCTTCAGGTATGTTAGATATTATTTCTGCAATTTTAGCTGTATTTAGTAGGTCTTTTATTTCTACAGCAGCATCTTTTAAACGAGTTGCTTTTTGTAAAAGCACATGGTCTTTTATCAACGGAAATGTTCTGGTTAAATGGTTCTCCCAATTTTTCCAATCGTGATGAAAATAAAAACTAGCACCATTATCTATTACCCAAAGTTCCTTATTCCATTGTAGTAAATTGGTGTTCTTTGCAGTTCTATCAATATTGCTAATAATACTATCCAAAAGCACCACTTTAGAAGCCGTTAAGCTATCTGTTGTGCTCACCAAAGGGTCGTAAGTAATAGCGCTCGATAAAAAATGTAAGCCTAAATTTAAGCCTACACTAAATTTAAGTAAGTCTTGAATTTCTTCGTCTGGTTCGGTTTTGCTAAACGAGTCGTCTAAATTCATGAAAACTAATTCAGGGACTTTTAAGCCGATGGCACGTGCTATTTCTCCACCAATAAACTCAGCAATTAATGCTTTTTTTCCTTGTCCGGCACCTCTAAATTTTAATACATATAGAAAGCCATCATCAGCTTTAACTATAGCTGGAAGTGAGCCGCCTTCTCTTAACGGATGCACATATTGCGTAACATCTACAGTGCGAATATCAATTTTATTCATAACGACGAAAATACTAAAAATGTAATTTGTTAAACGATAATAGACTTCTATTATTTCCCTGAACTATTAGAGCGATTTCTTATAGATTATATAAGTCTGTAAGCATAGTACTTATTAATTGTTAATTTGTTGAAGGGTTTATTTTTGGCAGACAAAACCTCATGTTGGTGCCTACACCAACTTCACTTTCTGCCCAAATTTTTCCTTTATGGTAATCAATAAAGTCTTTGCAAAGTATTAATCCTAGTCCTGTCCCGCTTTCATCGTTTGTACCAGCTGTAGTGTACGATTTGTCGAGTTGAAATAGTTTTTCGAGATCATCTTTAGAAATTCCAACACCGCTATCTATTACAGATATAAGGTGCTCGCTCTCCATTTCTTTCGTCTGTATATTAATAACACCTTTTTTAGGGGTGAATTTTATGGCGTTAGAAATAATGTTTCGGAGTACTGTTTCGATCATTTCTTTATCGGCGTACACAATAATGTTAGCAGCTGCGTCAAGATTAATGTGTATTTGTTTTTGTTCCGAAGAGGTTTTTAGTAAATCTAAGGTGTTTTGTATTAAAGCGATTAAATCAATATACTCTGGGTTGAATTTCATTTGTCCAGATTGCGATCTCGACCACTCCATAAGATTTGATAATAAAGCCATGGCGTGCTCTGATGAGGTATAGATAATTTCGGCATACTCATCAATATCTTCATAGTTATTCTCTTTAATTTGGTCGCTAAGTATTTGGCTAAAGCCCATAATACCGTTAAAAGGCGTGCGTAAATCGTGTGCAATTATCGAAAAGAATTTATCTTTTGTAGAGTTTAATTCTCTTAAAGTGGCTTCGCTGTTCCTTAAGTTAAACTCTGCTTTTTTTCTATTACTAATATCGTTTATTACCGAAATAATGCAATCTTCATTATTAATATTAATTACCTGTGCCGTCATTGATCCCGGGAATAGTTCGCCCGATTTTTTTCGAAATATATATTCGTTTTCTTTAACAAAACCGTTAGAACTTAGGCTAGACAAGAATTTTTCACGATCATCTTTCTGTCCCCATAAGTTTAGTTCAGAAGAGTTCAGTCCTATTAAATCTTCTGTTTTGTAGTCCGAAAGGGCTTCTACACTTTTATTGACTTCAAAAATTTTGCCGTCGCTAAATTTCGATAACATAATAACAAAAGGAGCGGCATGGAATGCTTTAGAGAACTTTTCTTCCTGTTTATTTATGTTTATAATTAAGCGCTTATTATACATTAAAGTAATAGTATAAGGCATGAGAATGGTAATAATAATCCAGCTTGAAAGAAATAAAGATTCTATAGTTGAAGATTTAAAATAATCTGACACAACATCTTCTTTTTGTAGATTATAAACAATGTGAAGTACTTGAATTATAAACACAGCGCAAAAAAGATAGCCAATAGAGCGCGTTATTTTTCGCATCGCTACAGGGGTTCTTTTAAGCATTAAATAGATAATTTGAAAGCTAATGATAACGTAAGCAAAGGCTATGTTTATATTTCTAGCATTTAAATCGGGCTCTATAAAGGTGTAATAAGAATGTACAGTAAGAAAAATTGCGGTTAAAATGTAGTTGTGAATATGATTTCCTTTTTTATCAAGAAATTGTTCTAAGCCCATTAATAAACCAATTAATGAGGAAATAAGTAAAACATTACCTAAAGGTATAGAGGCCCAGTCTGGAATATAGCCACGAAAAAACACCAATACATTTCCCATGGCGCCTAAATAGAAGTTAATCAGTATTAAAAAAGTGCCAGGAAATCGTTTTTTTACTTGAACGTGTAACGAACTAATTAATACTATGTTGAGAATATTAATTAACGTGCAGCACAAATAAAGGGTTCGAATATCAAGTGAAAACATACGGATATCTTATTTAGTGCATATTAGATTTCTAATTTGAATATCATCTCGTTATTACATTAGATTTTTTATGATATTTTTAAAACAAAAAACAAAGGTTATTAATTTTTTTGAATTTTTGCTATTTATCCTAAAATTAGGATGTATTGTAAATGTACGAAACTTCTACTTAATCTATAGTGACTCTATTTAAAGATTTGGGTGAAAGTAATGTTTTGATAATCTGTTCTAAGTTAATGGTTTTCTAACCAATTTATATGGTGTTCTGTTGCTTTTTTCGCCCATTTTTTTGCTCTTGTGCCAAAGCATTCTAAAATGGCATCTACTCCAATAACTGTGCCTTTAGCTAGTCTTCCAAGTAATGCTATCGATGGTTTATTATCAGGATTGTTGGAAATTACATAGGCATTCTCGTTAGTGGCAACGCCCAGCTCGTCATGCACAGCTTCTATTAAATCGTTGGCAAGCATGTTTTTTATAATAGGCGAGTTTACGGCATTTATTTTTGGAGCATCTAGAACCGAATCAATCATAATATCTGCGGTTATGTTTTTTTTGTTTGCAAGTATGTTCCAGCCGTTATTTGTTAACTCGAATTCTGGGTTGTTTGCGAAGTCTAAGGTCATTACGCCAACTTCATGCAAAGCAAGCATTTGTTGAATACTTTCTACTGGCGGTCCGTAAGAATAACGTTTAGTGCTTTCATCTAATTTAATAATTTCAGAAAACACTTTATCAGAACATGAATTAAAAGAGAGTTTGTCATAAATAGAGGGTTGGCAATGTCTCCAAACCTGACCAATACAAAAATCTAAACTAATTGCTTTTTTGCCAGTTGCCATGCCAACAAAATCCTGCATACTTTGGTATGCGGGTTGTTGCTGAGGAATAATAGTTGGGTGCTTGTATGTTTGATCTAGTAACCATTTTTCAGTAATAACTTCAATGTCTTTTTTCGGTAAATCAGGAAGATAATGCTGTGGGAGTTTTTGATATATTTTTGCAACTATAGGAGCTATGGCCTGAATTAAAAATAAAGGGCTTTCTGCTTTTTTTTGAGTTGATGTATTTTTTATAATGTTTTCAAAATCTGTAATCTGTTTTTCAGTAGGTTTAAACCAGTTGTCTATTTCTGCATTTAACGGTTTTGGAGCAGGAGGTAAGCCGTCTAAAGAAAAGGGAATAAATAAATTGGTGATTTTATAATCTGTTTTATAACTGCATGCTTTGGTGTTTTCATCTGTTATAATGAAATCTCCAAATTTATTAGCGATACCTCTAACAACATCAATCATAGCTAATCCAAATCCGCGAACACCGATTTTACTTTGATAGGTTATGTTTTTGCAATTTAAAAACTGAGCAATAGGGTAAGGGGATTGAAATAAATTAATATTTGATTTTTCTGAAGCAAAAGCTTCCCATTCCTTAATTTGTTTTGATGTAAAAGTGGGTTGGTGGCCAATGGTTAATAATACCTCGTCTATGTTTTTGTAAGTGTTTGAGTTTGTTTTTAAAACTATTTTAGAAGGTGTTTCTACTTCTGTTACTTTTTCTTTTACTAATAAAATAATGTTGGCTGTTAAAAGCGGATTTGCTAATGTTTGAAACCTTTGTTTTAAATACTCGCCAACCTGTGCGCGTGGAGGATAAGTATCTGCTTCCGCGTTGGTTCTTTTATTGAAATCTTTGTCTATCCATTCGTGGTACGATGGGAATGCAGGTATTTTAATTTTATCTATATTAATGGCTTCACGTTTATCTAACTGTAGAATTCTTTCATTTATGTTTATCCAGTTGCTTGATACTTGGTCTGTTTTGTAAACTTGACCATTACCAAAAAGACCCGTTTCTTCATAAAGTAATATATGTATGTTTGATAAGCTATTTGCTTTTATAAGTTCTTGAATTAAATTTTCTAAGGCATACCCACCTCTCGGTCCGGTACCTATAATTGCTAAAGTTCTTTGGTTGGTCATGGCTGTCTTTTTTTATGCAAACTGTAAAGTATTGCAGATAAGTATTTTGCGGTTCAATAACGTGTAGTCTAAAAATAGCGAAATTTTTAAGAGTACTTATCTTTCAGAAACCGAAACAGTTCATTTTTTATTTGATAGGTATCAATATCTATAATATAGGGTGGAAATATTAAGCAAATTGAATGAAGCACTGCTTTAAGCCATCAACATCTAAGTTGATTAATTTGAATAACTCGTCAACCTTACCATGATCCATAAATTGGTCAGGAATGCCTAAGGTTTTAATGGTGTTTTTGTAATTGTGTTGCGCTGCAAACTCTAAAATAGCCGACCCGAAACCGCCGGTAATTGCATGATCTTCAACGGTAATAATAGTGGTGTTGTTTTTAAAAATGCTATGTAATAGTTTAGCATCTAAAGGTTTTACAAAACGCATGTCAAAATGAGAAACATTGAGATTTTCAATAGCTTTACTTACGCTTTTCGATATACTACCAATACTTAAAATAGCTAGGTTTTTTCCTTTCTTTAATTCAGTAGCCTTGCCGATTTCAATTTTAGAAAAGGGTTGTTTCCAATCTACAGTTACACCTCGCCCGCGTGGATACCTTATAGCAATAGGGAATTCTAAACCTAATTGCGCAGTGTACATGATGTTGCGTAATTCGATTTCATTTCTTGGTGCAAAAATTATTAAATCGGGAATGCATCTTAAGTACGATAAATCGAAAACACCATGATGCGTAGCCCCATCTTCACCAACCAAACCAGAGCGATCTAAGCAAAAAATAACTGGGAGTTTCTGTATGGCTACATCATGAATTATTTGATCGTAAGCGCGTTGTAAAAACGTTGAGTAAATATTACAAAACACTACTAAGCCTTGTGTTGCCATACCTGCGGCTAAGGTAACAGCATGCTGTTCGGCAATACCAACATCGAAAGCACGGTCGGGCATTTCGTTCATCATGTATTTTAAAGAACTTCCCGTTGGCATGGCAGGTGTAATGCCTACTATGTTTTTGTTTGTTTTAGCTAATTCTACAATAGTGTGCCCAAAAACATCTTGATATTTTGGAGGCTCAACGATAGGCGTTTTAATATTTAAATCGCCAGTTTTGGCATTAAATTTTCCTGGTGCGTGATATTTTACTTGGTCTTCTTCGGCTTGTTTTAAGCCTTTGCCTTTAGTTGTTATTACGTGTAAAAACTTAGGGCCTTTAACGGTTTTTAAACGTTCTAATTCTGTAATTAAAGCGGGTAAATTGTGCCCGTCTATAGGTCCAGAATAGTTAAAGTTTAAAGCTTCAAAAATATTATCTTGTTTTTGAGTGCCTTTTTTAACATTGGTTAAGTATTGCTTTAAGGCGCCTACGCTCGGGTCGATTCCAATAGCGTTATCATTTAAAATAACCAGTAAATTAGCGTCGGTAACTCCAGCATGATTTAATCCTTCGAATGCCATACCACCAGCAATACTCGCATCACCAATTACGGCAATATGTTGTTTTTTTAAATCGCCTTTTAGTTTTGAGGCAATTGACATGCCCAAAGCGGCCGAAATAGATGTAGAAGCATGCCCAACTCCAAAAGTGTCGTAAACACTTTCGCTACGTTTAGGGAAGCCGCTAATGCCGTTTAATTGTCTGTTGGTATGAAAATTTTCACGACGTTCGGTTAAAATTTTATGACCATAGGCTTGGTGGCCAACATCCCAAATAAGTTGATCGTCTGGCGTGTTAAATACATAGTGTAATGCAATAGTCAATTCAACGACGCCTAAGCTGGCGCCTAGATGTCCTTCTTTGGTTGCAACAATATCAATAATAAACTCACGTAATTCTCGTGCAAGTTGAGGTAAGTCTCTTTGGTTTAAAAGACGAAGTTCTTTGGGCGAGTTTATGTGGTTTAAAAATTTGCTTTTCACGTCGCAAAAGTACATGATTTTTATTATTCTTCTACAGTGAAAACAATTGGTACGTTGTAAACTATAGTTGTGGGCTTATTTGCTTGTTTTGCTGGAGTAAATTGTGGTAAAAGGTTAATAACACGTTCTGCTTCTTTCTCTAAGTTAGGATGAGGTGCTCTTGCTTTAATGTTAGCGACCTTGCCATGTTCGTTTATTATAAATTGAACAGAAACTTTTTGTCTGCCTCTTAATTCTGGGCAAATTGAAGTGTCGAAATTTTTAGTAACTATTTTTGAGATGCGTTCAGAAAAATAGTCTCTTTTTTCTTTAATTGTGAGGCTTTTTGGTGTGTTTTCGAATTCTGGTGGAGATTCTATTGTAAGAAAACCGATTTTGATTGGGAATTCTGTTATAAGATCACCCATGATAACAGGATCTATTATTTTTATATCTGGAATAATTATCGGTTCTAATACCGGTGGTGGAGTTTCTAATATTGTTGGCTCGCCAAGAGTGTCAGTAATTATTAATCCATCTGTAATTTTTATTTCTTTTGAAATAGTACTGCCTGATTTTTTTGCGACGGTATTTTCTTTAGTTATTTTTGGTAACGCTTCTAAAATATCGATAGTTTTACTGGGTATAGAGTCTATAATTTCAATACTGTCAATTTTTTGTTTGGTACCGTTTTTATTGGTGCAATTCATTAAAGTGGTTCCCATAACAATGAGTAGCGTCCAAAAAAATAAGTGGTTAAAGCTTTGTCTTTGTGTTAAAACATGCGATGGAATATGCAGATTAATACTATCTAGTTGTGTTTGTTTAAAATGCCCACAGATATTATTCTCTTTGTTTTGATCAATAAAATCCTGAATTTCCATAGTATCCATTTTAGTAAAATCGATAACGGTTTTAGAACAAGAGTTGCAAAATCGCCCTTTTTCTTCGGGAATCATGGTGTTCCAATTCTCATGGCAAGGTTTAGGGATAGAAATGGAGTAGAATTTTTTCATATTAAAACAGATTTTGAATTTTAATAAATCTAGATGAACTTTGTGCGTTAATTATTGTTATCAATTTTCTTGCCGAAGCTTAAATAAATGATTTCAAATTGTATTTTTGCTTTTATGATAGAACCTTTTGATGATACATATTTTATGAAAAAAGCACTTCAGGAAGCTGAGGTTGCTTATAAAAGTGGTGAAATTCCTGTTGGAGCTGTAATTGTTATTGATAATAAAATTATTGCTCGCGGACATAATTTAACTGAGACTCTGAACGATGTTACTGCACATGCAGAAATGCAGGCCATTACTGCAGCCGCAAATTTTTTAGGAGGGAAGTATTTACAAAAGTGTACTTTGTATGTTACGCTAGAGCCTTGCCAAATGTGTGGCGGTGCTTTGTATTGGAGTCAGATTTCTAATATTGTGTATGGTGCTCGAGATTTGGAGCGTGGTTGTATTAACTTAAACACTAAGCTTCATCCCAAAACAACTATAAAAGGAGGTGTTTTAGCAGAAGAAACTTCGGCGCTTATGAAACAGTTTTTTATAGAAAGAAGAAACTTAAACTAAGTATTTTAGATACTTGAAAAGTTTAATGATTTAATGGGTTGTAGCCTAAATATGGTACTTCTTTTTCTTTAAAGGTAATTCCGAAATTTTGCAACTCTTTTAAAATAGGAGTGTAAACTTCTTTGTTAATTGGCAGTTGTACTCCAGGTGTTGTAATAGCGTTATTTAAAATAGCAAGTGTAGCAATAGCAACAGGTAGGCCGACTGTTTTTGCCATGGCTGTATAGGTTTGATCTTGGCCAATAGTTACCATGTTAGATTCTATTTGATATTGTTTTCCTGCCTTTTCGTAACCAAATTTATGATACATAACAATCATGTCTTTATCCTTTTGAGATAAGGTCCAGCTGTCCATAAGTATTTTTTGAAGTATTTGTGCAGGCGTTGCTTTTTTTAGGTGAACCTTTTTGTTTGGGTTAAAAATATCGAGTTCAATAAGTTTGTTCCAAACAATATCATCTTGATCAATTTTAAGTTGATAGCGCAGTTTAAGTTCTACGGAATCAGTTGGGCTGTATGGCAAAAAGGCGTTTACAAAATCGCGATAGCTCATATTTTCACTATCATCTATAGTGTAGCTATCATCAGTCATTCCTAACGTTACAAATATGTGCCAGGCTTTGCTAAATCCAACACGGCGCATGGTGCCTCGGTAAAGTGTTTTTGTGTTTTGAAGCCCGTAAATGGTTTGGTATTTCAAAGAGTCTCGGTTGGCGTAAACTTCAAAGCGGCCAAAATTTTCAATATCTAAAAATTCAGTTCTTCTAAATAATCGATTATACGGAATGTATTTATATGTACCTTCTTGTAAAAACTTTGCGGCACCACCTTGGCCTGCTGTTACTACATTTCTTGGGTTCCAGGTAAATTTGTAATTCCATAAATTATTATCACTTTCTGGTGCTACAAGTCCGCCAGTAAAAGATTCAAAAAGTATTATTTTTCCACCATCGTCTCTAATTTTGTCTATAACTTGCATGGCGCTCATGTGGTCTATGCCAGGGTCTACACCAATTTCATTCATTAGAATCACACCTTTTTCTAAGGCTTTTTGGTTTAGGTCTTGCATTTCTGGACTTATGTAAGATGCTGTTACCATATGTTTTTCATAGAAAACACAGTCTTTCGCTACTTCAATATGGAAGCGCGCCGGAAGCATAGATATTACAATGTCGGCATTTTGAATGGCTGTTTTTCTTGAGCTTTCATCAAAAACATCGAGCTTTATAACTTTTGCGTTTTTATGGTCGTTTGTTAATTTTTGGGCATGTTCAATGTTTAAATCACCTATGGTGATAAATAAGTTTTCTTCTTCAGATTTATCTAATAAATATTTTAGAAGATAAGAAGTAGATTTTCCTGAACCAATGATTAAAATTTTTCGCATTTTGAGTTTAGTTGAGTAGTTTTGTTTGGTAGTCGATTGTAGGTAAAAGGTGGTTTCGACTTTACTAAATTAATGAATATTTAAAAGATTTTTAAGGATATGAACAGAACTATTTTATTAACAGCGGCTATTTTAGGTGTTACAAGTATTATTTTAGGGGCTTTTGGGGCGCATGGTTTAAAGGCTTTAATTTCTCCAGAATCTGTACAAACTTTTGAAACGGGTGTGCGTTACCAAATGTATCATGCTTTGTTTCTTTTATTTGTTGGAAGCACAACTTATATTTCTGTAAAATCTAAAACTAAAATATTCTATTTAGTAGTGGTTGGATTGCTCTTCTTTTCGGGGTCTATTTATGGTTTGTCAACCAATGTGTTAACTGGTTTCGATTTTAAAACCATTGGTGTAATTACACCTATTGGCGGACTACTTTTAATAGTGGCTTGGGTGCTTGTGTTTATTGATTTCTTAAAAAAACAAAACTAATTTTGAATTTAATTTAAAGAAAATTCGATTTATTTGTTTTAAATTTACAGGATAATTAATTTAACATCGAAATATGAGTAATTACGCACGATTTACGAAAACGTTTGAGTTAGAAACTTATGGCATAAAAAACGCCAAAGTTCATTATCAATTATCACCAGAAGAGTTACATGATATTGCTATTGAAAATGGACAAGCTGTAGAGGCTTCTTCAGGTGCTTTAGCAGTTAATACGGGAGAATTTACAGGACGTTCTCCAAAAGATCGGTTTATCGTAAAAGATGATATTACAAAAGATAGAGTATGGTGGGGCGATGTCAATATCCTTTTCGATACAGATAAGTTTGATAAACTATATGATAAGGTTGTAGATTACCTTTCGGGGAAAACACTTTTTGTTCGTGATAGTTATGCTTGCGCAGATGAAAATTATAAATTGAATATTAGAGTTATCAATGAGTTTCCTTGGAGCAATCAATTTGCTTATAATATGTTTTTACGCCCAACCGAAGCGGAGTTAGAAAATTTTACTCCAGAATGGACTATTGTAAATGCACCAAGTTTTATGGCAGTTCCAGATGAAGACGGCACGCGACAACATAATTTTGCTATTTTAAATTTTACAAAAAAAATAGCGTTAATTGGTGGTACGGGCTATACGGGAGAAATTAAAAAAGGTATATTTTCTGCATTAAACTTCATTTTACCTGTATTTAAAAATACCCTGCCAATGCACTGTAGTGCTAATGTTGGTAAAGATGGCGATACGGCTATTTTCTTTGGGCTTTCCGGAACGGGAAAAACAACGCTTTCTACCGATCCGAATAGAAGTTTAATTGGAGATGATGAGCATGGTTGGACCGAAGAAAACTCGGTATTTAATTTTGAAGGTGGTTGTTATGCTAAAGTTATTAATTTAGATAAGGATCATGAACCTGAGATATTTTCTGCTATTAAGAAAGGAGCGATTTTAGAAAATGTTATTTTAGATGAAAACGGGCATGTTAACTTTGCTGATACATCTATAACTCAAAATACACGGGTAAGTTATCCAATAGATCATATTGAAAATATTAGAAAACCATCTATAGGGAAGAATCCGAAAAATATTTTCTTTTTAACGGCTGATGCTTTTGGAGTTTTGCCTCCAATTTCTAAGCTTACGCCAAGTCAGGCGGCATATCACTTCATTTCTGGATATACGGCTAAAGTTGCCGGTACAGAAGCGGGTGTTGTAGAGCCTACACCATCATTTTCTGCTTGTTTTGGGGCGCCATTTATGCCTTTGCATCCTTCGAAATATGCCGAAATGTTAAGTAAAAAAATGATTGATGCTAATGTAAATGTTTGGTTAGTAAACACAGGCTGGACTGGCGGTCCTTATGGGGTTGGAACCCGTATGAAACTTAAATATACACGCGCTATGATTAATGCGGTTTTAAATGGAGATTTAGGGCTGTATTCTTACGATAAATACCATATTCATTCTGTATTTGGTGTGGCGCAGCCAAGAGAGTGTCCTGGAGTACCAACTAAGGTTTTAAGTCCGAGATCAACTTGGAATGATGATGAAGCATATTATAAAACAGCTTTTAAACTTACCAATGCGTTTCGTGAAAACTTCAAAAAATTTGAAGCACATTGTAGTGAAGAAATTAGACGAGGCGGACCACAGCGTTACGCGTTCTAAAATATATGGCATAAAAAAAGCTCTGATAATTTATCAGAGCTTTTTTATTTTACAACAATAATGTTGTTATATCTTTTTGTCATGCACTTTTACATGTTTACCACCATTCCAAAGTGTTAAAATATCTGTAGCCACATGTGAGCCACTTCCGGAAGCGATAGCAAATTGACTACGCCATCCTGCTAAAGTACCGGCAACATATAAATTTTCTTCAATTAAATGATCTGTGTTTTTTAACCAAATTCTATCTTTTTCTACGGCTGCTCTTGGGTGTGGTTCAATGTATTGTTCTAAACCTTCTATATTTATTAAACTGGTGTAACCAACTGCAATAACTACAATTTTAGATTTACAGGTACTTTTGTTAGTCATAACCTCAAAGCCATTGGTTTGTTTTAAAATTTTTAAAACCTTTTCATGATCTATTTGCTCAACATGTGGGTAGAGGGAAGCGAGTTGGCTTTTTCCTTCATCTAAAATAGATTCTCCAGTAGTGCCAGGTGCTAAACCTAAAACATTATTAAACAATGCGGTTTGTAGGTGCGATGTTTTTTGGTGGGTGACAATTGCAATTTGTTTATCCTGCGCAAAGACCTTGTTTTGGGCAGAACCCAAAACTAAAGCACAAGATAAGCCTGCTGCACCACCGCCAATAATTAAAGCATCGTACATATTATTTGTGTTCTTTTACTTTTTGCTCAATCTTTTTCGAAACTCCCAAAATCAACATCAATAATATCGCGCAAAGTGATGCTACTATAGTAATAATAGCAATCATGCTTTGTCCTTTAAAAGGATTGTCGAAATTTATTTGAGTAAAATTAAAAATAATAAGTCCTAATGCGATAATACTTAAAACTACAGATAAAATTTTCATACTATATAAGGTTATATTACTTCAAATAGAGCTTTAATATTATGTGCAAATAATTTTACAGCAATGGCTAGTAAAATAACACCAAATATTTTACGTATAATATTAATACCGTTTTGGCCAATTATACTTTCTATTTTAGCAGATGTTTTTAAAACGATAAAAATAATGATAACATTCATTAAAACAGCAACAATAATGTTTTCTGTTCTAAATTCTGCTCTTAGAGATAATAAAGTGGTTAAACTACCAGGTCCTGCAATAAGCGGAAATGCCAGTGGAAATACTGCTGTCGTCATCGAGGCTTCTTCCTCTTGTTTGTAAAGTGTAATACCAAGTATCATTTCTAAAGCAATGAAAAACAGGATAAAAGCACCTGCAACAGCAAACGAGTTTACATCAATACCAATAAGGTTTAAAATGCTTTTTCCTAAAAACAGAAAAACAATAAGGATAACCCCGGCAATTATAGAGGCTTTTTCGCTTTGTATATGTCCTACTTTTTTGCGCAAATCTATAACAATAGGAATGTTACCTATAATATCGATTACTGCGAATAATACCATAAAGGCTGTAAATATTTCTTTAAAATTAAATTGCATGTCTTTTTTATAATTTAATAAATCGTAAAATTGTTTACGTTTTTCTTAGTAAAAACTGTTTAAACTGAGAAATCTCAATTTTTCGGCAAAAGTAGATTATTAAATTAATTAATTTCAATTTAAGATTAACTATTTTTGCACTTTATAACGTAAAATATAATATGTTTCAACTAGGTAAAACAATTATTTCTGAAGAAATAGTAAAAAAAGATTTCTTGTGTAACCTTTCGGCGTGTAAGGGCGCTTGTTGTATCGATGGCGATGCTGGGGCTCCTTTAGAAGAAGACGAAATTAAAATCATGGAGGCAATCTATCCTAAGGTGAAACCTTTTTTACGTCAGGAAGGTATTGACGCTATTGAGGCGCAAGGAACTTATACAACATCTGAAGATGGTGACCTAGAAACACCTTTAATTAACGGTGCTGATTGTGCTTATGTTATTTTCGATGAAAAAAACGTAGCGCTTTGTGCTATCGAGGAAGCTTATAATCAAGGTGAGATAGACTGGAAGAAGCCAGTTTCTTGTCATTTATATCCTGTAAGAGTTCAAGATTATTCTGAGTTTTCTGCTGTAAATTATCATAAATGGCAAATTTGTGACGATGCTTGTGAGCTTGGTGAAGAATTAGGTGTGCCGGTTTATAAATTTGTAAAAGAAGCTTTAATTAGGAAGTTTGGTGAAGATTGGTATGCGGAATTAGAAAAAGTAGCCGAAACTTTATAAGAAAAAATAAAATACAATATCTTAATATTTAAAAAAAATGAAGCCTCAAAAGCTTCATTTTTTTTGTGAACTAAAAATTAATTTCCCAAAATATTTTTCAGAAAAAAAACAAAAAAAGGGTGTTAAATATTTTGATTTTACGAAATTTTATATCCAAAATATTCAAAGCTTATGTTTCAATAATTAGTGAAAATTAGGTTTAATTGAAGTTCTAAAATAAGGTATCAACAAGTGTAAAATAAGGGGTTTTAAGGTGAATTGAAGTTGTGAAAATTTGGTCTAAAGTTTGATTTTTTTGATTTATAATAATTTGATATTCAATACGGTAAGAATCTCACAAAAAAAGCAGCACTTTTTTGCGAGATTACATAATTGTTAAAAACTTGTTGACAATGTTTATAAAATACCCTTTCATTTTCAGCTACAATTGTCAATCTTTGTTGTCGGCAAAAAAGGCAAAACTTTTCTTCTCAAATTTATTTAGAAAAGCGATGCGAAAGAAGCCTCTTTTTATTTCTCTTAAAGAAAAATATAACACAATTTTACAGATTAAATAATAGAATTTTGAATTATCAACATTATTCTAAATGACTGTCTAGCGATTAAAAAAAGATAACTATGGAGATTACACAAATTATAAAAAGAGATTACGAAACAAGCCCCTTTGTTTTGAGTAAAATTGCTAGTGCTGTTGAAAAAGCGATGCTTTCGGTTGGAAATGGTTCTAAACAAGATGCAGAAACAGTTGCGGTAAAAGTTTTACAAACATTATTAGATAGAAAATCAAAAGATATTAATTACTTGCCAAACGTAGAGCAAGTTCAGGATCTTGTTGAAGATAAATTAATGGAAAGTTCTTTTCATGATGTAGCAAAAGCTTACATACTATATAGAAACGAGCAGGCAAGAAGTAGAAAAACAAATATTTTTGAAAAAAGAATTAATTTAAAACCTTACGAGTATCCTGCATTGAATGATTATGTGGATGCTATTCGTCACTCATATTGGATTCATTCAGAATTTAATTTCACCAGTGATATACAAGATTTTAAAACAAGATTAACTCCAATTGAGCAAAACGCCATAAAGAACACAATGTTGGCTATTTCTCAAATTGAAGTTGCAGTAAAAAGTTTTTGGGGAGATATCTATAACAAAATGCCGAAACCAGAAATTGGATCGGTAGGAGCAACATTTGCAGAAAGTGAAGTGCGCCATCATGATGCATATTCTCATTTATTGGAAATTTTAGGTTTAAACAACGAGTTTAAAAACTTAAAGAAGAAACCAGTAATTATGAGACGTGTTCATTATTTAGAAACCGCCTTAAAAAACGCAAAAAGTGAAAATAATAAAGATTATGCAGAATCTATTTTGCTATTTTCTTTATTTATCGAACACGTGTCTTTATTTTCTCAATTTTTAATAATTATGGCATTCAATAAGCATAAAAACATGCTTAAAGGTGTATCTAATGTTGTTGAGGCTACTTCTAAAGAAGAGCAAATACACGGCGATTTTGGTATCGATATTATTAAAATTATTAAAGAAGAAAACCCGACGTGGTTTGACGATGAGCATGCAGACTTAATTAAAAAGTTATGTATTGAAGCTTTCGATTCTGAAAGTGATATTGTAGACTGGATTTTTGAAGACGGTGAATTAGATTTCTTACCAAAAGATGTTGTTAACGAGTTTATTAAAAACCGTTTCAACAATTCTTTAGAGAGTATTGGTATTGAAAAGGTATTTGAAGTTAACGAAGAATTAGTGCAAAAAACCGAATGGTTTGACGATGAAATAATCGGTACTAAACACGGCGATTTCTTTGTAAAGCGCTCCATTAACTACAGCAAAAGAACAAAAAGTATAACTAGCGACGACTTATTTTAAAAAATGAACAATCAGACACAGAACCAAACAGACACGAGTTTAAATGAAAACACCAAATCATCAAACTATGATGATTTAAAGAAAGCAAGAAAAGAAGCTAGAAAAGAAATTGGTAAACAACCAGAAATTAAATGGTTAACCGAAAATAGTCGTCAATTTTTAGCCTCAGGATACCTTACCGATGATACAACACCGGAAGTTAGAATTAGAGAAATAGCAGAAAGAGCCGAAGAGATTTTAAAAATCGATGGTTTTGCAGATAAATTTTACGGATACATGGCAGAAGGGTATTACTCTTTAGCTTCACCAGTGTGGTCTAACTTTGGCAAGCGTCGTGGCTTACCAATTAGTTGTTTTGGTTCGCACATTTCTGATGATATGGGAGATATTCTATATACACAATCAGAAGTTGGAATGATGTCTAAACTTGGTGGTGGTACATCAGGTTATTTCGGGAAATTGCGTCATAGAGGCGCACCTGTAAAAAATAACGGAGAGTCTTCTGGTGCAGTTCACATCATGCAACTTTTCGAAAAAATGGTAGACGTTGTAAGTCAAGGTTCTGTGCGTCGTGGCCGTTTTTCACCATATTTACCAATAGAGCACCAAGATATTCACGAGTTTTTAGAAATAGGAACAGAAGGAAATCCAATTCAAGAGTTAACCCATGGTGTTACTGTAGGTAACGAGTGGATGCAAGAAATGATTGATGGTGATGCTGATAAAAGAGCAATCTGGGCAAAAGTATTACAACGTAGAGGAGAAATAGGATACCCTTATATTTTCTTTAGAGATAATGCAAACAATAATGCTCCTGATGTTTATAAAGACAAGAACCATGAGATTTACGCAAGTAACTTATGTTCTGAGATTATGCTACCTACAAACGATCGTTGGTCTTTTGTTTGTGTATTGTCTTCAATAAACTTATTACATTACGATAAATGGAAAGATACCGATGCTGTAGAAACTATGGTATACTTTTTAGATGCGGTATTAGAAGAGTTTATTACAAAATTAGAAGTTTATAGAGATTCTGATAGTCGTGATGATAGGCACACTTTCATGTTTATGGAAAAAGCTTATACTTTCGCTAAAGAAAATAGAGCTTTAGGTATGGGAGCCTTAGGATGGCACTCATTATTACAATCTAAAATGGTAGGTTTTGATAGTCAAGAAGCTTTCGATTTAAACAGTGAAATCTTTAAAACTATTAAAGAAAAATCTGTTAAAGCATCAAAAGAATTAGCAGTGTTATTTGGCGAGCCAGAAGTTTTGAAAGGTTATGGCAGACGTAATACAACGCTTAATGCAGTAGCTCCAACAACATCTTCAGCATTTATTTTAGGGCAAGTTTCTCAAGGTATCGAGCCAATTTGGTCTAACAGTTATGTAAAAGATATTGCTAAAATTAAAACAACTATCAAGAACCCGTTTTTATTAGATCTTTTAAAAGAAAAAGGAATTAATACTAATGAAATTTGGAGATCTATTCGTGATAACGATGGTTCAGTTCAACATTTAGATGAACTTACCGATCATGAAAAAGATGTGTTTAAAACATATTCTGAAATCGACCAGATGACTATTGTTTATCAGGCAGCAAACAGACAAAACCATATCGACCAGGCACAATCTTTAAACATTATGGTGCATCCAGATATGCCTGTAAAAGAGATTAATAAAATATATGTTACTGCTTGGCAATTAGGTGTTAAGTCTTTATACTACCAACACAGTATGAATGCTGCACAAAAATTTAAGCAAAAGAAAGAATGTAAAAGTTGTGAAGGTTAATCTTCACTAAAAATATAGTGTTAAGTAAATCCTACAGTAGTAGGTAAGTGTTAATAAAAAGCATCTCCACGGAGATGCTTTTTTTATTAAAAAATCTAGTATGTAAAAAATTACGTATATTTATTTCACCATTAATGAGTCTGTTTTTTAAGATGAAAAAATTACAGATTATCAACCCCCAATATGCTTAAATACCTATTTTTAATTACCCTTCATTGTGTTATATTTTCTTTTGAAGGAACAAGTCAATCTCAAGGAAGCTCTACGCTTTTATTTAACGAAACTACATTATTGAAACATGTAGAATCCTTATCGTCCGATGCTTTTGAAGGCAGACGAACAGGAACCAAAGGTGCCGAAAAAGCACGTAAATACATTGTAAACCAATTTCATGCTTTAAAGGTTTTACCTTTTACTAAAAACTACGAACAAAAATTTTCCTTTTATAAAAAAAGACAAACCTTTGAAGGTGTAAATGTTCTTGGATGGATAAAGGGTAGCGAGTCGCCTAAAAAGTATATTGTAATAAGTGCACATTACGATCATGAAGGCATCCATATGGGCGAAATTTATAATGGTGCCGATGATAATGCTTCTGGGCTAAGTGCTTTGTTTAGTTTTGCTGAATATTTTCAAGCAAACCCACCTAAGTATTCTGTTATTTTAGCAGCCTTTGATGGTGAAGAACTAGGTTTGCAAGGCTCTAAGTTTTTTGTAAAAAGTAACGTTTTAGCAGAAAAAAATATTCGTTGTAATCTTAATATGGATATGATAAGCCGCAGTGATAATAACATATTATTTGCTGTTGGCACGGCTTATAACGAAACTTTAAAAAACATTGTAATATCAACTAAAGGTGCAGGAGGTTTAAACCTAGCTACGGGCCATGATGGGCATGATGGTTTGGAGAATTGGACATATTCATCAGATCATGGAAACTTCCATAAAAAGGAAATTCCATTCTTATATTTTGGTGTAGATGACCATAAGGATTACCATGAACCTACGGACGATTTTGAAAATATTCACCCGGAGTTTTATATCAATGCAGTAAAAACAATTATTTCGGTTTTCGAGAAAGTAGATGATGCTAAACAGCTCTAGAAATAAGCTTTCAATTGAAAAGAACCTGTATGGATGGTTTTGCTCGATTCTGTTTTTCTTCCGAAGTAACTAAAATTCAAATCTAAAAAGTTAGTCAGTTTTTTTTGGGCGAGCAATGTCCAAGTAAAGTTTTTCCCTGGTTGCAAGCCTTCTAGCATTTGGTAGGCTACAGGTGTGCCGGCCGAACCTTCAAAGCGATTAGATAGAAAGTTAAATTCGCCATTTAAGGCTCCTTTTTCTTTGTTGTTTAATGTGAATGATGCGCCGTATTTTTGTTGCTCTAAAGCTTCCAAATCGCCTATAGTGTTTGTTTTATCTTCATATTGATAAAAGATATCGAAGCTAGAATTATCGTTAAACAAATATGATAATTTAGGATTGAAGCGCGTTTCATCAAAAGTGTAATTTCTACTCGCATAATTCTCACTCACACTCGCATTGTTTTCTAAAGTCGAAAGGATATTGATTAGCCAATTGCCTGATAATTTATGATTGAAATTAAGCTGATGACTTTGAATACTATTTTCTATATAGCCAATAGATAAAACACTTCGCGTGGTGTTATCTAAAAACGTATACGATGTTGTATAGTGCTGTTTTCCGCGGTTAAAAAATAAAACATTTCTAAAATTAAGTTGAATACCCAATTGATCGTCAGGATTTTTTTCAAAAGGATTTAAATTGAATTTATTGCCATCACGCTTGGTTTTCCTATCAATTAAGTAAGAAGTTTGGTTGTAGAAATGCGACCAAAAACGTTCTGATTTTTTCTCGGAAACCGACCAGGTAGACGGATTAAAAGTTAAGGTTTGACTTAATCTATTTTGGTGCGTTTTAATGTAAACTTGGTTCGGCAGCAATACCCGAACATATTTACCCTGATCTTGAAATTGTGCAATTTCGAACTCATCGAGTTCTTGGATGCCGTTATTGTTGTAATCTACCCAAGTATATGTGCCTAAGCCCGATTCTACTTCAATATAAGTGAAATCTTGTTGTGGTAAAGTACCCGAGTTTGTTTCAAAAATAGTATTCCATTGAATAAGTTGGTTAAATAATTTTTGATTGAATTGTAATCGAGAGTTCAACGATTGCTCATCGTCAATGTCTGGATTTTCACTTTTTAAAGTTCTGTAATTTGCGAATAGCGATAAACTGGTGTTTTTATTTTGGACCAATTTGGAGTCTAAATAAAAGGTGTTCGATGTGTTTACCTTCTCTAAAGTATTGTTTCTAATACTATCGTTTATGCGATTTTTATAACCTATTTCAGCAAAAACTTGGGTGCTGTCACCAACACCAAAAAAGGCCTCGTACGATTTATAACGTTGGCTTAATGCTGTGAGTTGCTGCGTTGCTATATCGGTTTGCTTGTTGTCTTCAATGGCGAGTTTTGTGCCAAGCCAACTCGATTTTAAACTATAGGTAACCCGATTGTAAGATCTTAAAAAAGTAGAAGTATTACTGTTAGAATCGGCGTTTAGAAAGCTAGAGTTAGATGAAATACTTAATTTATTGAAAACTAAATTAGCAGAAGCTACATGGCGATTTCCGTTAAAGCCATCAGAAAAATTTAAGTGTTCAAACTGATAATTTAAAAAACCTTTGTCTTTGTGAAATAAATTAAAACCAGAATTAACCAGTAACTGGTTGCCTAAATTACCGCCAATACCATTAAGGTTGGTTAAATCTAAATTCCAATCTCTATTAAATTCGGGATTGTAAAGCCCTTCAATGTTTCTAAAATTAGTACTAATATAGTCTGAATCGAAAAGCGCGTTTAAATTCCAAAGACTATCGGTTTTAATAAGTTGTTGTTCAATATTTAATTTTCCAGCAAAGCCGTCGTTATTTTGATCGTCGTTGTTAGAAAACAAGTTTAAATCGTTTTTACTTCCGGCAAGTTCAAAATTAATATTTGTTTTTTCCGAAGGATAATAAGCACCATTAACTACGGCAAGTTGTAGTTTAGTTGGGGCAATTAGCTGGATAATAGGTGCGTAGTTACCTTGTAAAACACCAACGTATTCGTAGATGTTATTAATGGCGTTGCTGCTACTTAATGCGTAATTTCCAAGGTTGTCGCCAACACGGGAGAAGGTTACACGGTAAAGTTCATCATCTTCATTATTAGAAAACACAAAAACTTCAGCACCATCAATCAGTTCTTTCTTATATAAAATTCTATTTTCATTTAAGGCCTCCTGTATTTCAGAGGGTGAAACCATTAAAGATTTATCATCGCCAGCATCAGCTAAAATTTGTACTTGCTCTTCAGATAGGTTTTGTTGCAAAGGCTGATTTTTCGAATCGTTTTCAGAATAAACAGAAACTCCAATTTTTAATTTTTCATTTTGAAATGTGCCACCACCATAAGCCACAAAACGCGAGTAGTTTCTATCACTAAATTGATAGTCTACAGTAATTCGCATTTCGGAAGTTATCGGGAATGTAGAGTTAAAAATAATTTCGCCAGCGTTGTAATCAATAATATAATCTTGATCCTCGCCACGTTTTACGGCTGTACCATTTACGTAAACGGTTTCACTTCCCGAAACTATAAGTACAAACAATTCGCCATTGGTACCTTGTAACTTGTAAGGGCCTTGGTTGCCTTCTTGGGCTGTAAATTGGCTGGTTGTAAATTGACCGCGTACTAAAGCGCCTGCGGCAAATAAATCGGTTTGTTGGCTATCGTCTCCCAACTTCAAATTAAAATTTAAACCTTGTACACGTTTAGAGAAACTCGCGAAATAAGAATCTGTATTTGTTAAATCGATATCTCCGGCTCTAATGTTCCAATCTCTGGTAAAGAGCTCTATAAAAACTTGATCAAATTCATCTAAACGCTGGCTGTAGCCACTTTCTTGTAAAGGAATATTTGCATCCTGTATAGAGGCACGGAGTGACACTTTCTCATTTAATTTTCCTGTAATTTGAAGATCGAGTTCACTATTTAAAACCGAATTTTGATTATTACCAATAGTAACACCACGAGAAATACTACCAGAAGTGGTTAAACCATCAAAAGGAATCGTGTTTTTTTCGGTATTTGGTTGTGATAGTTTGTATAGTTTCTGAAGGTTATCCGTGTTTTTTACGATAATATTTTCATCTAACTGTTTGTAGGTTTTGGTTAAAAAATCAGGAAACTTCAAGTAGTTAATAATTATCGAATCGCTTGCAATAGGTTGCTTAAACGTTAATAAGGCTTTAGGGAAATTAACTTGGTAGAGGCTGCTGTCTATTGGTGTGCCATCTTTCGTTGTTATAGAAAATTGACTCGAATTAATACTCACGTTATCTATTAAAATAACTTGTTTTACAGCAACCGTTTTAGTTTTGTAGATAGAGGTTTGCTCTTGCGAAAACCCGCAAAAACCAATAAAAACTAAAATTATGCTCGTAAAAAACTTCATGGATACACTTAAACTACAAAAACTTTAAAATATTTTGTTGATAGCTTCGTTAAAACTCCTCTGTAAATTATAGTGTAAAAGTAGCGTATTATTTATTTTAGCTGAAATTAGATTTGTTGTCAAGCAAATTGATTCGCGTAAAGATGAAAATCTTTATAATTAATAGTATAATTTAAACAAAACCCCTCGGTATTTGTATCGTGGTAAAAGAGAAACATGAAAATTATATCATATAACGTAAACGGTATTCGTGCCGCATTAAAAAAGGATTTTATTGGTTGGTTAAAAAGTGCAAACCCAGATGTTATTTGTTTGCAAGAAACCAAAGCCATGAAAGAGCAGTTAGATTTGGAGGTTTTTGAAGAGGCAGGTTACATTTATAACTATTGGTATAGTGCACAAAAAAAAGGCTATAGTGGTGTTGCTATTTTAAGTAAAATTGAACCAAATCATGTGGAGTTTGGCACAGGAATTGAGTCAATGGACTTCGAAGGTCGAAATATTCGTGCAGATTTTGATGGTGTTTCGGTAATGAGCCTATATTTGCCATCGGGTACAAACAGTGCACGATTGAGCCATAAATTTGAATACATGGATATGTTTCAAGAGTATATAAATAACTTAAAAAAGGACATCCCGAATCTTGTAATTTGTGGCGATTATAATATTTGCCACGAAGAAATAGATATCCATAACCCAAAAATGAAAGGTGTGTCTGGTTTTTTACCAGAAGAACGCGAGTGGTTAGGGCAATTTATCGATAACGGTTTTACCGATTCTTTTCGTTTCATGCACCCAGAAACCCAAACCTTTAGTTGGTGGAGTTACCGAGCAAATTCTAGAGCCAATAATAAAGGTTGGCGTTTAGATTATGCTTTAGTTTCTCAACCGTTACAAGAAAACATAAAAAGAGCCGTTATACTTACCGAAGCTGTACATAGCGACCATTGCCCAATTTTAGTAGAAATAGAACAATAGTAAAACAACCAAAATTATAATCTCAATTACAATGATTAAAAAAACCGCAATCACGCTTTTAACACTGGCCGTTTTAACCAGTTGTGTCTCTCCAAAAGTTTATAAAGAACTGGAAAGTAAATACGCAAAATTAAAACAACAAAATCGAAAAACTTCAGATGCTAACGAAGTGCTTTTAAGAGAAAAGACTGAAGCAGAAAATGAGTTAAAGCAATTGCATAAGGCTTACGATGAGGCTGTAGCGCAACGCGACAAATTACAAGCCGATTATAACTCAACTAAATCTAATTACGATAATTTAAAGAACTCTTACGATGCTTTAGAGAAAAACAGCTCGGCGTCTATTGCTGCTAACTCTCAAAAAAACCGTGAGTTATTAGCACAGTTAGAAGCTAAAGAACAAGCATTATCAGCAGAGAATGCGCGTTTAGAAAAACTTAAATCGGAGTTAGAAAACAGATCTAACCGTGTTGCAGAATTAGAAAGCGTAATAGCGGCCAAAGATGCTGCCATGACGGCTTTAAAAGATGCGATATCTAAAGCTTTAACCGATTTTGAAGGTAAAGGTTTAACAGTGGAGCAACGCGACGGAAAAGTCTATGTGTCTATGGAAAACAAACTGCTTTTTAGTTCAGGAAGCTGGGCCGTTGGAGCCGAAGGAGCACGTGCTGTAAAGCAACTAGGTAGTGTACTTGGTGACAATCCGGATATTGCAGTTTTAATCGAGGGACATACCGATAACGTGCCTTATAAAGGTAACGGGATTTTAACAAGCAACTGGGATTTATCAACAAAACGAGCTACAGCAATTGTAACTATTTTACGTGAAAATGCCGATATCAATGCTGGAAATTTAACAGCAGCAGGACGTGGCGAATTTGCACCAGTAGCAACAAACGAAACATCAGAAGGGAAGGCAAAAAACCGTCGTATCGAGGTGATTTTAACACCAAAATTAGATGAGCTTTCAAAATTGTTAAACGATAATTAAAACATTAATGTGGGCGTTACTCCTGCTACGCTTTTAAGGCGCAGCAGGAGTCGGGCTTTCACTACTCGCTCCTTCCTTAGGTCAGGGAGCTCAAACACGCCGTTCAATCCCTAACGCAACTATCCGCAATGTTAAGTCTATAATGTTGCATAATTCTTATTTACAAGGGGCACTGTAATCAAAAACATAGAAAACCCTTTCATTTTACAAGGAAATTATTATTTTTACCTTTTAAATCGAAATAGATAGGGGATGAAATCAAAAGACAAAGGCGTCACAATAGACGGGATCGACAAAAAAATACTTAGAACTTTAATGGAAGATGCCAGGATTCCAATTCTGGAAATTGCTAGAAATGTAGATATTTCGGGAGCAGCCATACATCAACGATTACGTAAGCTGGAGAAATCTGGAATTATATCGGGTTCAAAATTTGTAATCAACCCAAAAATGTTAGGTTACGAAACCGTAGCCTTTATTGGTGTTTATTTAGATAAAGCCATACAAAATCCAGAAGCTATAAAGCAATTAAAAAAAGTACCAGAAGTTCTAGAATGTCACTACACCACAGGAAACTGGAATGTTTTAATTAAAATTTTGTGTAAAGATAATGCGCATTTAATGCATTTGCTTAATAACGAAATTCAGACTATTTCTGGTGTTTCTCGTACAGAAACCTTTATCTCTCTAGATCAACAAATAGATAGACAGATCACTATTTAATTTAAAAACTTTATTCATCAATTGGAATGATTATTGATTCAACCTGAGTCATTAATCAAAAACTATTTTCATGAAAAAGAAGTACTTAGTTCTATTTGTATTAGCAGTTGTTTCAGTAGCAGCGTATGCTCAAAAAGCAAGTGTAGAAAAATCAACTTATGGTATTCAAACCGGTTTTTTAGGTGTTTGGGTGCATCGTGAAGTTAAATTATCTAATGAAATTGCGCTTCGTGCAGAACTCGGAATGGATTTAGGTCTTTGGGGTGGCGATTTTTATCCAAAATCGGGATATTTATTAGCTCCGGTAATTCGTTTAGAACCTCGATGGTACTATAATTTGGATAAACGAGTTTCAAAATCTAGAAGTATTTCTGGTAATGCTGGTAATTTTTTATCATTACAAACAAGTTATCATCCAAATTGGTTTACAATTTCTAATTACGATAATGTAGAGGTTGTTAATCAAGTTTCAATTATTCCAACTTGGGGTATAAAGAGAAACATAGGTAAGCATTTTAATTACGAAACCGGAATAGGTATTGGTTATGCGTATTACTTTGCTAAAAGTGCTGGTTATCTCGAAAATGAAGGTTACACCACCGTTAACCTTAATCTTCGAATTGGATATCGTTTCTAATACTTAAATTATAAAAACATAAAAACCCCAATCGAAACAATTCGATTGGGGTTTTTAGTATTATAAATGTAATTTACATTTAGTTTTTTAGATTTTACATCTTCATTAACCAAGTACGTACATCAACTTCTTGTTTTATTATTTTTTGTAAATCATCGATATTAACACGTTCTTGTTCCATAGAATCTCTATGTCTAATAGTTACAGTGTTGTCTTTTAAAGTATCGTGATCTACAGTAATACAAAATGGTGTTCCGTTAGCATCTTGTCTTCTGTAACGACGCCCAACAGCATCTTTTTCATCGTAAATTACGTTGAAATCCCATTTCAATTCTTCTACAATTTTACGAGCAACTTCTGGTAAACCATCTTTTTTAACCAATGGTAAAATAGCAGCTTTTATTGGTGCTAAAACACTTGGTAATTTTAAAACCGTTCTTGTAGTTCCGTTTTCTAATTCTTCTTCTTGTAAAGCGTTAGAAAATACAGCTAAGAACATACGGTCTAAACCAATAGAAGTTTCTAAAACGTAAGGTACATAGCTCTTGTTTTCTTCATGATCGAAATATTGTAATTTCTTTCCAGAGAATTCTTCGTGCGCTTTTAAATCAAAATCAGTTCTAGAGTGAATACCTTCTAGTTCTTTAAACCCAAATGGGAATTTAAATTCAATATCTGCAGCAGCATCAGCATAATGTGCTAATTTATCGTGGTCGTGAAAACGGTAATTTTCCGCACCCATCCCTAAAGATAAATGCCATTTCATACGGGTTTCTTTCCAGTGCTCGTACCATTCTTTTTGTGTGCCTGGTTTAATGAAAAATTGCATTTCCATTTGTTCAAACTCACGCATTCTAAAAATAAACTGTCTTGCAACAATTTCATTTCTAAAGGCTTTTCCGGTTTGTGCAATTCCAAAAGGAATTTTCATACGTCCCGTTTTCTGAACATTTAAAAAGTTAACAAAAATACCTTGCGCTGTTTCTGGACGTAAATATAAATCCATAGCAGACTCTGCAGAAGCACCAAGTTTTGTTCCAAACATTAAGTTAAATTGTTTAACGTCTGTCCAGTTTCTACTTCCTGTTAAAGGATCTGCAATTTCTAATTCTTCAATTAGAGCTTTTACGTCGGCTAAATCTTCTTTTTCTAAAGATTGCCCCATTCGCGAAAGCGTTGCATTTATTTTTTCTTGATATCCAACAACACGTCCGTTTGTTGCTAAAAATTCTTCTTTATTAAAGGCTTCACCAAAACGTTTTTCAGCTTTAGCGACTTCTTTATCAATTTTAGCTTCAATTTTAGCGCAATAATCTTCAATTAGAACATCGGCGCGGTAACGCTTTTTCGAGTCTTTATTGTCAATTAATGGGTCGTTAAACGCATCAACATGTCCGGATGCCTTCCAAGTTGTTGGATGCATAAATATTGCGGCATCGATACCAACAATATTTTCGTTCATCTGTACCATGGCTTTCCACCAGTAGTCACGTATGTTTTTCTTTAACTCAGCACCATTTTGGGCGTAGTCGTAAACGGCGCTTAAACCGTCGTATATTTCGCTACTTTGAAATACATATCCGTATTCCTTTGCATGCGATATTACCTTTTTAAATTTATCGTCTTGATTTGCCATGTTGCAAAAATAAAAAAGCGTTTGAAACTATTCGTTATAATTAACTAAATTTACAGAACTACTTTTAATTTAAATGTTTAAATCTGTTGTAAATATATTTTTTCCGAAAGTGTGCTATGCTTGTCTTGGCACATTAAATGATAATGAAGATGCTATTTGTGTAGATTGTAGACACGATTTACCAGTTACTAATTTTCATTTTGATAATAATGATGCCGTTAAAAAAGTACTTTACGGACGTTGTAAAATAGAACATGGTACGGCACTTTTCCGGTTTGAAAAAAAGAGCTTGGTACAACAACTTATTCATGGCTTAAAATATAGAGGGTATCAAAATATTGGTTTTGTATTAGGTAATTGGCTTGGTGGCGAACTCCAAGAATTAGAAGCTTACCAAGATGTTGATGTGGTAATCCCGGTGCCATTACATAAAAAGAAATTGAGATCTAGAGGTTTTAATCAAGTTGAGAAGTTTGGGCAGCAAATAGCAGAAGCTTTAAATGCAGAATATTTGGATCAGGTTTTGGTGAAAATTTCTAATAATAAATCGCAAACCACAAAAGGGCGTATTGCACGCTTAGTTAATAGTGATGAGTTGTTTGCTCTAGAGCATAGCGAAGAGATAGAAAATAAGCATATTTTAATAGTTGATGATCTTATTACCACTGGCGCAACTTTAGAAGCTTGTATTTTAATTTTAAATCAAGCAAAAAATATAAAAATAAGTATTGCTACTATGGCAATTGCTTAGGGTTTTAAGCGTTATATCTTTAAAATTATGTAGGTTTGTGAAAATTTTTAATAGGTAATGAATAAAACACTTTCAAATTTTATTTTAGCTGCGGTTATTGGTCTTATTTTTATCAATTGTGCCAATCGAGGAACTCCAGATGGTGGTCCCAAAGACGTGACACCACCTGTTATTGTTAAAACAGAGCCTGCAAACTTAACAACTAATTTTAAGGGCAACGAAATAAAAATTTATTTTGATGAGTACGTCAAAATGAAAGATTTAAATAAACAGCTTATTATTTCGCCACCCATGAAAAACCAGCCGGAAATTACACCTATGGGAACGGCTAGTAAATACATTACTATTAAAATTCATGATACACTAAAGCCTAATACCACTTACGCTTTTAATTTCGGTAACAGTATTCAGGATAATAATGAAGGAAATCCATATCCTTATTATCGCTACGTGTTTTCTACAGGAAGCTATATTGATTCATTAAATGTAAAAGGAAGCGTTGTAGATGCTATAAAACCAAAACCGGACACCTTTGTGTCGGTTATGTTGTATGAGGTCGATTCTACTTTTACAGATTCTATTGTGTATAAGGAAACTCCAAAATATATCACCAATACTTTAGATAGTGTTACTACATTTTCTGTAGATAATATTAAGGCAGGTAAATACATGCTGTTGGCTTTAAAGGATGGTAATTCTGATAATAAATTTCAACAAAAAGTAGATCAAATTGCTTTTCATAAAAGCTTTATTACCGTGCCAAACGATTCGCTTTATACATTGAAATTATTTAATGAAGAGTTAGATTACAAAGCAACACGACCGATGATTGTTGCTGGAGAAAAAATTGCTTTTGGTTATGAGGGTAATTATGAAGGTATGAAGATTACCTTAAATTCCGATGTGCCGGAAGATTTTGAATATCGTATTTTGAAAGATACAAAAACCGATACGCTTAACTATTGGTATAAGCCGAAATTAGAAGTAGATTCTTTACTTTTTACAGTTTCGAATACGGACTACGAAAAAGATTACACCGTTAGAATAAGAAAGCTAGAGCGTGATAGTTTAGTAATACAATCAGCGCCTTCGGGAGCAGTTGGGTTTACCGAATCTTTTTATATTACTGGAAGTACGCCGTTTGTTGATTTCAATGCTGAAAAAATGACGGTTTTAGATAAAGATTCTACCAAGGTGGCATTTACAACTAAGTTTGATACTATAAACAATATGTATCAATTCGATTTTGAAAAAACAGCAGATAATAGTTATCAAATTCAAATACTACCAGAAGCATTTGTCGATTTATATGATGAGAAAAATGATACTTTAAATTACTCGTTTAAAACTAAAAAAGAGTCTGAATTCGGGTATGCCCGTTTTACTTTAATTAATGCAACCTACCCACTAATTATACAATTAACCGATGATAAAGGTGAGGTAAAAAGAGAGAAGTTGGCTAAAACCGAAGGTGTTGTCGACTTTTTTAACGTAGCGCCAGCAACGTATAAAATACGTGTAATTCATGATGCCAATGGTAACGGAAAATATGACTCGGGTAATTATTTAAAAAAGATACAACCGGAAAAAGTAAGTCATTTTAAAGCAATAGAAATTCGTGCCGATTGGGGTTATCCAGAAACGTTATCGTTTAAGGATTAATTGCTTCTTGTAGAGTGTTAACATCTGAATAATAAGCAAGAAAACTCAGGTGAAATAGCGTGACTTCGAATGCAATGAGAAGTCACATAATAAAAGTAACGCAAAATAAGCTTCTTTCTGCGGTTTCTCGCTTCGTTCGATATGACAGAACCAAACAGAACTAGCAACAAAAGAACGATATAAAAAAGTCTCTGATTAATTTTAATCAGAGACTTTTTTGTTTTTATAATTTACAATACGCTGGTTTTTTAAACCACACGCAATACAAAATAGTTCTTTTTACCACGTTGAAGTAGTACAAACTTATTGTTAATTAAATCGTCTTTAGTAATGCTGTAATCGTCTTTTACTTTCTCTTTGTTTACAGCAATAGAGTTTTCTTTTAAAGCACGGCGGGCTTCACCGTTCGATTTTAAAAAACCTCCTTTTTCTGCTAGAGCAGCTATAATGTCTAAACCATTATCAATATCGGCTTGAGATATTTCAGTTAATGGAACCCCATCAAAAACATCTAAAAATGTTTGTTCGTTTAAAGCTTTTAAATCGTCTCCAGTAGATTTTCCGAAAAGAATGTTACTTGCTTTCATAGCATTGTCTAAATCTTCTTTAGAATGCACCATAGTGGTTATTTCTTCAGCTAAGCGTTTTTGTAACACACGTAAATGTGGTGCTTCTTGATGCTCTTCTATTAGAGCTGCAATATCTTCTTTAGATAAAAATGTAAAAATCTTGATATATTTTTCTGCATCAATATCACTAGTGTTTAGCCAATATTGGTAGAATTTATAAGGTGAAGTTCTTTCGCTATCTAACCAAATATTTCCGCCTTCGGTTTTACCAAATTTAGTGCCATCTGCTTTTGTTATTAATGGCCAAGTTAAGGCATAACCTTTTCCTGCATCAACACGACGAATTAATTCTGTTCCCGTTGTAATGTTTCCCCATTGGTCGCTTCCGCCCATTTGAAGTGTACATTGCTTTTCTCTATATAAATGTAAAAAATCGTAACCTTGAACCAATTGATAAGTGAACTCTGTAAAGCTCATTCCTACAGAAGACTCTGAAGACAAACGTTTCTTTACAGAATCTTTCGCCATCATATAGTTTACGGTAATGTGTTTACCAACGTCTCTAATAAATTCTAAGAATGAAAACTCTTTCATCCAATCGTAATTATTTACAATAATAGCAGCGTTTGCTTCATCGCTGTCAAAATCTAAAAAGCGAGACAATTGTTCTTTTATAGCGTTTTGGTTATGTAGAAGAATATCTTCTGTAAGTAAATTACGTTCAGCAGATTTTCCAGAAGGATCACCAATCATTCCTGTTGCTCCACCTACTAAAGCAACTGGTTTATGTCCTGATAATTGAAAATGTTTTAATCCCATAACACCAACAAGATGACCAATATGTAAGGAATCTGCTGTAGGGTCAATACCTACATACGCCTTACGCATGGCTTCTAATAAATGTTCTTCCGTTCCTGGCATACTATCTTGTATCATGCCTCTCCACGTTAATTCTTCAACAAAATTCTTTATCATTATAATGTGTATTTAGTAATCTTAGGCAAATATAAAAATACGCTTAGAATTTGTTGGGTTTTATGTGGAATTCTTTGTTTGGGATTGTTTTTACTTTTTTTGTCTTTTTGGTGTGAGGAGAAATTGCATCCCGTTTGCATGAGATGAGCTTGATTATGTGATGTCTCTCTTCGATCGACATGACTGCCGAGAATAAAAAAAACGTTGCTTTTAGTCATTTCGACGTTAGGAGAAATCGCATCCTGATTGCGTGTGCTTAGTTTGATTATGTGATGTCTCTCTCCGATCGACATGACTACCGAGAATAAAAAACAAATGTTACTTTTTGTCATTTCGACGTGAGGAGAAATCGCATCCTGATTGCGTGTGCTTAGTTTGATTATGTGATGTCTCTCTCCGGTCGACATGACTGCCGAGAATAAAAAAATGTTGCTTTTAGTCATTTCGACGTTAGGAGAAATCACATCCTGTTTGCGTATGCTACATTTATTTATCCGTTTAGTTATACCGTTGTGGGATGGTAATTTCGCGATAGGGATTGCAGCGGCATCCTTTTTGTAAAGCTTTTAAATAGACTATGCTTTTATTTTTAACTGAAATTTCTTTGGAATTGAACAGATTCTGAAACAAGTTCAGGATTGCTTTGCAAAAAGATATAGCGGAAAGCCCGGTTTGTTTTGGGTTTTTCTCCCAAAACAAAATTGCCCAAATAAAAAAATCCCAAACATTGCTGCTTGGGATTTAATTTATTATTGAGATACTGAAACAAGTTCAGCATAAAAAAAACTATCGTTTTTTTAGTATCTGTAATGTTCTGGTTTGTATGGTCCGTCTACAGTTACACCAATATAGCTAGCTTGATCTTCACGAAGTTCAGTAAGCTCTACACCAATTTTTGCAAGGTGTAATTTAGCTACTTTTTCATCTAAAGCTTTTGGTAACATGTACACATCGTTTCCGTATGCTTCTGCGTTTGTCCAAAGTTCAATTTGAGCTAAAGTTTGGTTTGTGAATGAGTTAGACATTACGAAACTTGGGTGACCTGTAGCACAACCTAAGTTTACTAAACGACCTTCTGCAAGAACGATAATATCTTTACCGTTGATAGTATATTTATCAACTTGTGGTTTAATTGTGTTTTTAGTGTTACCGTGGTTTTTGTTTAACCAAGCCATATCGATTTCGTTATCGAAATGCCCAATGTTACACACGATAATTTTATCTTTCATAGCTTCGAAATGACGCCCTTGGATAATATCTTTATTTCCTGTAGTTGTAATAACGATGTCGGTATTTGCAATTACAGTTTCTAGTTTTTTAACTTCAAAACCGTCCATTGCTGCTTGAAGCGCACAAATTGGATCGATTTCTGTTACTGTTACAATAGATCCTGCACCTTTAAAAGAGGCAGCGGTACCTTTACCAACATCACCATAACCACAAACAGTTACACGTTTACCAGCAAGCATAAGGTCTGTTGCGCGACGAATGGCATCTACTGCAGATTCTTTACAACCGTATTTGTTATCGAATTTAGATTTTGTTACCGAATCGTTAACATTGATTGCAGGCATTGGTAATGTTCCGTTTTTTACACGCTCGTAAAGACGGTGAACACCTGTTGTAGTTTCTTCTGAAAGTCCGTTAATTCCTGCTGCTAATTCTGGGTATTTATCTAAAACCATGTTAGTTAAATCACCACCATCATCAAGAATCATGTTTAATGGTTTTCTGTCTTCACCAAAGAAAAGTGTTTGTTCGATACACCAATCAAATTCTTCTTCAGTCATATCTTTCCAAGCGTAAACTGCTGTTCCTGCTTCTGCAATGGCAGCTGCTGCTTGATCTTGCGTAGAAAAAATGTTACAAGAACTCCAAGTTACTTCTGCACCTAAAGATTGTAGCGTTTCAATTAAAACGGCTGTTTGTATCGTCATGTGTAAACATCCTGCAATACGCGCGCCTTTTAAAGGTTGCGAGTTACCGTATTCTTCACGAAGACTCATTAAACCTGGCATTTCGGCTTCGGCTAATTCTATTTCTTTTCGTCCCCATGCTGCAAGAGAAATATCTTTTACTTTGCTAGCTACGTAAGGAATTGTTTTTGTGCTCATATCAATATTCTTTTTTATTTAATAACTTAAACAGGATTGCGATTCGTGTTAAAATGGTTAAATTCGCTCGTCGAAATCGTATAATTTGCCTAAGATTGTGCAAAGATAATCAATAACATTCAGAATATTAAATGCCTCTTTATAAAACCATAACGCCAAATTCACAAACTGTTGTTAAAATGTGGAAGATTACTGAGTCTTTCGATGATTTAATGGCTGCCGTAACTTTAAAGCCAGAGACGTTAAAACGTGTGCTAGGCATGAAAAGTGAGCTGCACCAACGTGGGTTTTTAAGTGTGCGTAAATTATTAGCTGAGTTTGGTTATGCCGATGCCGATTTGATTTATGATGACAATGGAAAGCCCCATTTAAAAGATGGGAAACAGATTTCGATAACCCATTCTTTTAATTTTTCGGCTGTTATTGTTAGTGACCAAGTTATTGGTATTGATATTGAAAAGCAGCGCGATAAAATTACAATAATTGCTCATAAATTTATTGGTTACGAAGCCGATTACCTCGATAAAGAACAAAACGATTACATAAAAAAGTTAACAACCATTTGGTGTGTAAAAGAATCGCTTTACAAGCTTTTTGCAACGCCAGGCACTAGTTTTAAACAGTGTTTTTTAGTAATTCCTTTTGAATTGCAAGATGAAGAAACCATGGCTTGGATAGATTATGAAACTAAAAAACACCGCTACTTAGTGCAGTTTTTTGAGTTTGAAGGTTTTGTTTGTGCGTATGCCATAGGAGAATGAGACATGTTTATCAAAACATACAAAACAATACCAAGCAACTAGCGGTTTTAATCGATCCGGATAAATTTTTAGTTGAAAATACAGCGGAGTTTATAGAAAAGGTCAATCAATCTATTGCTACACATATTTTTGTAGGCGGTAGTATTGTAGATCTAGATGTTACCGATATTTTGGTTGAAGAGATTAAAAAACACACCCAACTGCCTATTGTTTTATTTCCAGGCGATGTTACTCAAATTACCGAAAAAGCAGATGCTATTTTGTTTCTATCTTTAATTTCGGGTAGAAATCCAGAGTATTTAATAGGAAAACATGTAGAAGCTGTTTCTAAATTAAGAAACACAACGTTAGAAGTAATTTCAACTGGTTATATTTTAATTGAAAGCGGCAAAGAAACAGCTGTGCAACAAGTTACCAAAACGTTGCCTATAGAGCGAAGCGATATCCAACAAATAGTAGATACAGCCAAGGCAGCAGAGTTGTTAGGTATGAAACTTATATATTTAGAAGCGGGCAGTGGCGCACGTTTTCCTGTTTCGAAAACTGTAATTTCAAAAGTGAAACAAGAAACAGAGTTGCCTTTAATAGTTGGCGGAGGTATTCGCAATTTGGAACAATTGGAAAACGCCTATACATCGGGAGCAGATTTAGTTGTTATTGGAACTGCTTTTGAGGAGGACGAACTGTTTTTTGAGGCGTTAAAAAAATAAACTTAAGCACAAATTTATTGTTATGGACAGCATTTTCGATTTTTTCTTCAAGCAATATTCCGAATACGAAGCTATTGATGTTTCTTTAGAGATTATCGCAACTATTTTTGGGTTGTTATCTGTATGGTATTCAAAACAAAATAAAATTTTAGTGTTTCCAACCGGTATGATAAGTACTGTTATTTTTGTGTACCTATTGTATAAATGGGAGCTTTTAGGAGATATGATGATTAATGCTTACTATTTTATAATGAGTGTTTATGGTTGGTATATTTGGACACGTAAAGTGGACGAAAGCGATGTGACTCCTATATCTAAAACAACGTTTAACGAGAAAAAACTTAGTTTGGCTATATTTTTAGCCACCTTGGTTTTTGTTTATTTAGTTTACCATGCATTTGGAAAATGGACCAGTTGGGTTGCTTATGTCGATACGCTTACAACCGGTATATTTTTTGTAGGAATGTGGCTTATGGCAAAGCGAAAAGTTGAAAACTGGTTATTTTGGATTGTTGGAGATATTATTTCGGTGCCGCTATATTTTTATAAAGGGTTTACGTTTACTAGTCTGCAATATTTTGTGTTTACAATAATAGCAGTTTATGGCTATTTAGCATGGAAGAAAAATATAAAAGAGTCGCTTCAAACAGCATAAACATGTTTTGTTTGCTTGAAGAATAAATGTAGTACAGAAGTGTTGAATTTAAGATGAAAAATTTGCTAGAGAAAATACTTGCGAATTGTGTTTTTTGACTTATCTTGAAATGCCTTAAAAAGCAAATGGTTAACATGAAAAATCAGAGAAAAGGTATGAAGTGTTTAACGCTTTTTAAAATAAAAAAATAATTAATAAACGACCATATGTGTTGTTGAAAGACGATAAATAAAACGTCTCGAAATAGCCATTTAAGCATATAGATCAATATTAAAAAAGAAATGATGTTTTCTGAACAAGATATTATACAGATTAAAAATAAAGGCATAACCGAAAAACAAGTTGAAGGACAGGTTTCTCGAATAAAAAACGGGATGTCTTATTCCAACTTAATTGCGGCAGCAAACATTGGAACAGGTATTGAAAGTTATTCCGCTGAAGAAACTCGTGATTTTATTGCTGGTTTTGAAGCGAAGAAAAACGATTTAAATATCGTAAAATTTGTTCCTGCTTCTGGTGCGGCAACACGAATGTTTAAATTCTTATTTCAGTTTTTAAAAAAATACGATCCTAATAGAGAATCTATTGAAGCTTATATCGAAAACACGAATGATACTTTAATTCATACGTTTGTTGCCGGTATTAGGCAATTTCCTTTTTATAATGAGGTTTTAGGGCAAATTAAATCTGTAAAAGCGAATGTAGAAAGTTTATCTACCGGAGAGCTTTGTTTAGAGTTTGTAAAAGCAATGCTTGATGAGTCTGGCTTAAATTACAGCTTTTTTCCAAAAGGTTTATTGCCATTTCATACTTATGAAACCGGTGTTGTAACAGCTTTTGAGGAGCATTTAATGGAGTCTACGCTATATGCATCGTCTAATAATAAAGCTAATTTACATTTTACGGTTTCTGAGAAGCATCATAAATATTTCAATACAGAGCTCGATAAAATTAAGAGTGCTTTAGAAGAAAAAACAAATACATCTTTTAATGTTTCCTTTTCATATCAAAAAGAAGAAACAGAAACATTAGCCTTAACAACAGCTAATGAAATTTATAGAAATGATGATGGTTCTATATTGTTTAGACCAGCAGGTCATGGTGCATTATTAGAAAACTTAAATGATTTAGATAGTGATATCCTTTTTATAAAAAACATCGATAATATTGTTGTTTTTGAGAAGAATAAAGAAGTTTCGGAATATAAAAAAATGCTTGCGGGTGTTTTAGTTGAAGTGCAAGAGCGTGCTTTTAAATTCTTAGAAGAGTTAGATAAAGATGAAGTTTCAGAAGCAGATTTGCTTGCTATAGCAATGTATGTTTCTAAAAAGATGAATGTGTCTTTAGTTGATGATTTTGATGATTTAGCTTCCGAAGAAAAGAAAAATTACTTAAAGAGTAAGTTAAATAGACCTATTCGTGTTTGCGGTATGGTTAAAAATGAAGGCGAACCTGGTGGTGGCCCGTTTTGGGTAAAAGATTATAATGGTGAAGTGTCTTTACAAATTGTAGAGTTTGCTCAAATTGATATAGCTAATGAGGCGCAAGCTAAAATTGTAGAAAACGCTACACATTTTAATCCAACCGACTTGGTTTGTGGTGTTAAAGACTATAAAGGTGAAAAATTTGATTTATTAGATTTTGTAGATCCTGAAGCTGCTTTTATTACCATGAAAACACAAAACGGAACCGATATTCAGGCGTTAGAACTTCCTGGTTTATGGAATGGAAGTATGGCCGATTGGGTTACTATTTTTGTAGAGGTGCCATTGCATACGTTTAGCCCTGTTAAAACGGTTAACGATTTATTAAAGCTGGAACACCAGGGGTAATATGTTTAGTGAAGCCGCGTTAATTCAAGAATTACAATTTAAAGCAGTAAGAAGTTCGGGTGCGGGCGGGCAACATGTAAATAAGGTGTCTTCTAAAATTGAACTTAGTTTCGATTTGGCGAATTCGTTGGTGTTTACCGAAAACCAAAAAGAGCGTTTGTTAGTTAAATTAAAGCATCGATTAACTAATAACGGGGTGCTTTTAATGCAATGTGGTGAAAGTAGAAGTCAGCATAAAAATAAAGACCTTATTATAAAACGGTTTTTTGCGCTTATAAAAGCATCGCTTGCGGTTCCTAAAAAACGTATTCGAACCAAAATTCCAAAATCAGTAATTAGAAAACGATTAAAAAACAAAAAGAACCTTTCTGATAAAAAAGCGAATAGACGTAAGCCAAATTTAGATTAGAAAAAGAATTATTTCATTCTGCACGGTTAATTCTAAATTCTTAATTACTTTTGCAGCGTTCTCAAAAAAGGGGTGCCTAATATCGGCTGAGATCATACCCATTGAACCTAGAACAGGTAATGCTGTTTAGGAAATGTTACATCATGCAAATGTTGTAAATAGTTATGCTAAGCTTGGCTTAGTATTTCGAAAACTAATTAATTTTTAAAGAATAATGACCTCTTTTTATTCGATTATAAATATAGTCGTAATGAAAAATATGTTTCTTTTTTTAGCACTTTTTGTGTTATCAATTTGTGCTAATGCGCAACAAAATCCAGTACAACAAGATTCTACTAAAACAGAAACTCTCGATGAGGTTTTGGTAAATGCAGTGCGTGTAAATGCCGATTCGCCAATTACACACTCTAATCTTTCTAAAGAGCAACTTGCAAAACGTAATTTGGGGCAAGATATCCCTACGCTTCTTAATTTTTTACCATCTGTAGTTACTACAAGTGATGCTGGTGCTGGCGTAGGTTACACGAGTATTCGTGTGCGTGGTACCGATGGAACACGCGTTAATGTTACTATTAACGGGATTCCTTATAATGATCCTGAAAGTCAAGGCACATTTTTTGTAAATCTAGGCGATTTTGCATCGTCTACAGAGAGTTTACAGTTGCAGCGTGGTGTTGGTACATCAACTAATGGTTCTGGTGCTTTTGGAGCGAGTTTAAACCTTTTAACTGATGCGTATTCTGATGAAGCTTCAGGTGAAATTTCTAATAGTTTTGGGAGTTTTGGGACCCGAAAGCATACCGTGAAATTAAGTACAGGATTGTTAAATGATCATTTTGAGATTTCTGGTCGTTTTTCAAAATTAAATTCTGATGGTTATGTAGATCGTGCTTTTACTGATCTAAAATCTTACTTTTTACAAGGAATTTATAAAGACGGCAATACATTAATAAAAGCGTTAACTTTTGGGAATGAAGAGCGTACTTACCAAGCTTGGTATGGTTTATCTGCCGATGAGCTTAAAGAAAATCGAAGACAAAACCCATATACTTACGATAATGAAACCGATAATTACTGGCAAGATCATTACCAGTTGCACTGGAATGAGCGCTTTGATAATAACTGGTCTACAAACTTAGGTTTAAACTACACCAAAGGAAAAGGGTATTTTGAGCAGTATAAAACAGAAGAATCTGCGGCCGATTTTAATAATTTAATTGAAGAAGATTCCGATGTTATTGTGCGTCGTTGGTTAGATAATAATTTTTATGTTGTTAATGCCAATGTTACTTACAAGAATAATGCAGTTGAGGTGATTACAGGATTGTCATACAGTTCTTATGATGGTGATCATTTTGGAGAAGTTATTTGGGGTAGTGATTTAGCTGCAAACGCAAATATTAGAGATCATTACTATGATGGTGATGCTACTAAAAACGATTTTAGTGTTTTCTCTAAAGCAACCGTTAAGTTAAGTGAACAACTTATTGGTTTTGTTGATTTACAAGGTCGTTTTGTTGATTATAAAACAAACGGATTAAATTCTGATAGAGTTGACTTTACTACCGATGCTAATTTTAGTTTTTTCAATCCTAAAGTTGGGTTAACCTATAAGAATTCTCAGTTTAGCAGTTTTTATACCTCTTTTGCTGTAGCGAATAGAGAACCAAATCGCGATGATTTTGAAGCAGGAGTTACCAAAAACGAAACACTTAGAGATATTGAGTTAGGGTGGCGTTTTAATAAAAATAAAGTAAGTGTAAATTCTAATTTATACTACATGTTTTATAAAAACCAATTGGTTTTAACAGGTGAGTTGGATGATGTTGGAAGCCCAATAAGAGCAACTAGCGGAAAAAGTTACCGTTTAGGTTTGGAGGTTGATGCGAATATTCAATTTAATAAAATGTTTAGTATAGCTACTAATTTTGCATTGAGTACAAATAAAAACAAGAATTTCAATTCGTCTATAAATGGTGAAGTTGTAGATTTAGGAAGCACAAATATTTCGTTTTCACCGGAAGTTGTTATTGGGAACGCTATTAATTTTTCACCTGTAGAAAATTTACAATTATCACTTTTAAGTAAGTTTGTTGGTGAACAGTATATGGGAAATATTGATAATGAAGATTCTGTTTTAGGCGATTATTTTGTAAACGACATTAGTATAAACTATCTTATAAAAACGAACAAAATATTTAAGTCGATTACTTTATCTGCTTTAGCAAACAACGTACTAAATAGAAAATATGTATCTAACGGCTATTTTGGCTCTTATGATTATGATGATTCTGGAAGCCAAACAGGGACAAGTACAGGTTATTACGCTGGATACTATCCGCAAGCAACGTCGAACTTTTTAGTAGGCGCTACATTAAAATTTTAAATATTCTTTATTTGAAATAGCATAAAAAAAAGCGACTCCTTCGAGTCGCTTTTTTTTAGTTGTTATATATTCTGATTAAAGATCCTGAAACCTCTACACGGTATCGGATTAATGGATAAGTGCCCGTAGTGCCTTCCATTTTAATACCATTCAGTAAATCATAGGAGTTGCCGTCGTCGCAATCACAAGTAGCAATAATGCCGTTAACACTTAAAGTGGAACAACTGCTTAATTGGTGGTTTGGGTCGGTAAGTTCAAAGGCGTTATAGTTGTCTCCACCGGCATAATAAAGTACCACACCATTAATGCCATATGGGCTTTGTAAAATAATGGAATTTGCCGCAAATTTTAGTTGGCTGTATTCGGGTAAGTTGGTGTTTATTAAGCTTCCAGTGTTAAAGCTGTAGTTAGGTAAGTACGGGTTTTCGGTTACCGTATCCGAGCTACAACATGTTAAAAAAATAATGCAAAAAAGTGATAATAATAATTTCATTTTTTAACTAAAAATTTGATTTGCAATTTACAACAAAAAGCAAATTGAGTTATTTATTTTGTATATTTGTTTTCGAATCTCGTGTGAACGGGATTTTTTTATTCCGAATGCTTTAATAAATGTTATTAAATCGTATTTCGGAATCTTTTTTTATTAAGTAAACGACGAAGTTATGAGTAAAGTATCTTACTATACACCTGAAGGACTAAAAAGATTAAGAGGAGAGCTTAAGCAATTAAAAGATGTAGAACGTGTAAAAGCTTCTAGAGCTATTGCAGAGGCTAGAGATAAAGGCGATTTAAGTGAAAATGCCGAATATGATGCAGCGAAAGAAGCTCAAGGGATGTTAGAAATGCGAATTTCTAAGCTTGAGGATGCTTTGGCTGGTGCACGTGTTATTGACGAATCGCAGATGGATAATACTAAAATTTTGGTGTTATCTAAGGTGAAAATAAAAAATCAAACCAATGGTATGGAAATGAATTATACTTTGGTTGCAGATGGTGAAGCAGATTTAGCTACCGGAAAAATATCGGTAAACTCACCTATTGGAAAAGGTTTATTAGGTAAATCGGTTGGAGATGTTGCCGAAATTCAAGTACCAAATGGTGTTATGAAGTTCGATATTATTGAAATTTCTAGATAGAAAATCCTCATGTTCTATTTCCGCGAAAGCGAGAATCTAAAAAAAATAAAGACACATATAAAAAATACAAACTATGGTATCTATTTTTACTAAAATTATAAACGGAGATATTCCATGTTACAAAGTAGCAGAGACCGAAGATTTTTTAGCGTTTTTAGATGTTAATCCAAATGCAAAAGGGCATACGCTTTGTATACCTAAGCAAGAGGTTGATAAAATTTTTGATTTAGATGAAGCGACTTATAATGGTTTAATGTCTTTTTCAAGAAAGGTAGCCTTAGCTCTTGAAAAGTCGGTGCCATGTAAACGTATTGGTGTTTCTGTAATTGGTTTAGAAGTGCCACATGCACATGTGCATTTAATTCCGTTACAATCTATGGAAGATGCCCGTTTTATTCAGAAACAAAAGTTATCTACAGAAGAATTTGTTGCTTTAGCCGAAGCTATTAAGGCAAATTTATAATCTTATTGTAAATTAGAAGTGTAACAATTACCGCTACAATCGCCACACCAAGTAGTGCGAAAATAAGGTAAGCTGGTTTTTTAAATTGACGTGATGTTTTTTTTGGAATAAAAGCTCTTTTTTGATATTCGAAAACACGCTCAATATGCTCATCCCATTGTACAGGGTAAATTATAGAATCGCAAGTTTTGCAGAATAGCACATGTTTAATGTCGTCGGTAATACGTTTGTAAAATGTGGTTTCAATAAAGCGCTGTTTAAAGGTGAGTTGCATGCCGTCGTTACTATAACATTCAGGACAGTAGTTTTTTAAAACAACTTCTTTTACGGTAATAAGCTTATCTTGTTTCGTCATGAGAAGCGCGTTTTAGGGTGATTAGAAACGTAGTGCCTACACCTTTTTCCGATTGTAATACTTTTATTTTTCCGTTATGGAAATCTTCAATAATACGTTTGGTAAGCGATAGCCCTAAACCCCAACCGCGTTTTTTTGTAGTGTAACCAGGTTCAAAAACTTTATTATAGTCTTTTTTAGCAATACCCTTTCCGGTATCGGTTATGCTTATTTTAACTTGCAGTTCTAATTGGGAAATTTCAATTTTAAGTTTACCACGGCCCTTCATGGCATCAATGGCATTTTTAACTAGATTTTCTATGGTCCAGCTGTAAAGTTGTTTGTTTAAGTTTACAGGAATTGGGTCTACAGGTGTTTTTATTTCGAACTCTATTAATTTGGATGATCGTGATTTTAAATAATCAAAAGATTCTAAGGTTTCTTTAATTATATCTGCTGGTTCTAAAGTTGGTAAAGAGCCAATTTTACTAAAACGCTCGGTTATGGTTTGTAATCTGTCTATATCTTTTTCAATTTCAAGAATATAATCGGGATCTACATTTTCAGTTTTTAAAATTTCAGTCCAACCAATTAAAGAGGATAGGGGTGTGCCAATTTGATGTGCGGTTTCTTTAGCCATGCCAGACCACAATTTGTTTTGTACAGCATTTTTATTACTGCTGTAAAAAAAGTAAATCACTGCCGAAAACAGAAAAATAATAAGCAATAATGCTAGTGGATAATATTTTAGTTTATTCAGTAAAGGCGAATTGCCGTAGTAAATGGTGCTAACAATAGTGCTGCCCATTTTTACGTGTTTTGGCGTGTTTTCTTCTTTAAATTTAGCTATTAATTTTTGAACATAAATGGAGTCGGTAATCTTTGTTTCGTCAATATTATTATAACTGCCAAGGCTGCCATCTTCATTAATAACAAGCATTGGTGTGGTTTTGTTACTGCTTAAAATTTTAAGGGTAAGTTCTAAATCGCCATTGGTTTCATCGTTTATAAAATCGGTTTGAGCAAACGACCAATTTTCCATTTTTATACTTTCCTCCTTTTTAAAATGCTGGAAAAACTCGTAGGTGTTCCACAGAATTAGGGAGACAATAATGAATGATGTCGCTATCATTACCCAACGGAATGCGGCATTATATTTGGTGAAAATCATGTTATTATTAATTATCAAGTAATATAATGCAAATCTGTTAATATTATTGTTCAAAGTTGTTAGTAAATCTGTTTTTAGTTCCAAAAGAGAATAGTTACCTTTGTCGAAATTAAAAACTTAATGGTATCTATAGACCCTAAAAGTGTTCCAACAAGTAAATTGCATAGCTATTTGTTAAGTGCCGTAGCGCCCAGACCAATAGCATTTGCAAGCACTCTGGATGCAGAAGGGAAGCCTAATTTGTCACCATTTAGTTTTTTTAATGTGTTTAGCGCAAAGCCGCCAATATTAATTTTTTCGCCTGCCAGACGTGTTAGAGATAATACAGAAAAGCATACGTTGCTAAATATTGAGGCAACAAAAGAGGTGGTAATTAATGTGGTTAATTTTGATTTAGTACATCAAATGTCATTATCGAGTACGGAGTATGCCGATGGTGTTAACGAATTTGATAAAGCTGGGTTAACCATGTTGAAATCTGATATTGTGAAGCCATTTCGAGTAGCCGAATCGCCTATACAGATAGAATGTAAGGTGAATGAGGTTATTAGGTTAGGGCATGAAGGTGGAGCTGGTAATTTGGTGATTTGTGAGGTTGTTAAATTGCATATTGATGATGCTGTTTTAAATGAAGATGATACCATAAACCAAGAAAAACTAGATTTAGTTGCCAGAGCAGGTGGTAGTTATTATAGCCGAGCTAAAGCTGGTTTTTTTGAAATACCAAAACCTATTGCAACTAAAGGGATTGGAGTGGATAGTTTTCCTGATGCGATTAAAAAAAGTATGATTTTAACAGGAAACGATTTAGGTATGTTGGGTAATGTGGAAGCTTTGCCAACAGCTGAAAGTGTTGATGCTTTTATTAGTAATTTAGAGACGAGTGCTCTAAATATTAATGCAGCAACAGACGAGCAAAAACATAAACTAGCTCAAGATTATTTGGGTTTAGGTGATGTTGAAAATGCTTGGAAAATATTACTGTCTTAAATAAAGGCATTTTAATTTTACGAATACTAATAAATTATATAAAATGGAAGTTCAAGGAAGAGTAAAAATGGTTGGAGAAACTCAAACGTTCGGTGGAAATGGGTTTAGAAAAAGAGAGATTGTAGTGACAACAGAAGAGCAATATCCACAACACATTATGGTGGAATTTGTACAAGATAAAACAGATTTATTAAATAGTTATAAAGAAGGCCAACAAGTTAAAATTAGCATTAACTTACGTGGTAGAGAATGGGTTAATCCACAAGGAGAAACTAAATATTTTAACTCAATTCAAGGTTGGAGAATTGAAGCAGTACAAGCAGAAGCTTCTGGAGCAGGTATGCCAGCTGTACCACCAGCAGATGCTTTTGAACCAGCAGGAGATTTAAAAGAAGAAGATCACGACGATTTACCTTTCTAAATAAAAATTTTTGCATATCCACGTTGTTGGATTTCAAATAAAAAAACCTCAATATTTTACTTAAAATGTTGAGGTTTTTTATTTTTACAATTAATAGAATCTCTTTTGGTTTGTTTAAAGAGGTTTGTGTTTTATAACAATTATTAAATGTATTATTTAAACGAAAACATACAATTTCCCGATGTCTCGGAAGCGTCTCCCGAAGGTGTACTTGCTATTGGTGGCGATTTATCTGCAGAGCGCTTAATATTGGCTTATAAGACGGGTGTATTTCCTTGGTTTGATGATGCCGAGCCTATTGTATGGTGGTCTCCAGATCCGCGTTTTGTTTTGTTTCCAGAGAAACTTAAAGTTTCTAAAAGTATGCGGCAGGTTTTAAGAAATTCCGATTTTGAAGTTACCGTAAATAAAGACTTTAAAGCCGTAATTACCGAATGTGCCAAAATGAAACGAGATGGCCAAGCTGGCACTTGGATTACACAACACATGATTGATGCTTACATAGAACTGCATAATCAAGGTTACGCAAAATCTATTGAGGTTTGGCAGAATGATAAACTTGTAGCCGGACTTTATGGTGTTGATTTAAAAAATGGCGTGTTTTGTGGAGAAAGTATGTTTACCAAAGTTAGCAATGCTAGTAAAGTTGGTTTTATTACGTTTATACAGCACACTAATTACAAATTAATAGATTGCCAAGTATATACTAACCATTTAGAAAGTTTAGGTGCAGAAGAAGTTGATCGAGAGGTTTTTCTATCATTTTTATAATTAGTAAGAAATCTTAATAACCGATTTTGAGAGGTTAACTAAATTTGGATTTGGATATTTAACTGGTAAAATATTTTTGTTTCTGGTGTTTGCTCTAGTTGCCTATTTCATCCGGAAAAAGAATGTTAAGGCTACTGCTTAAAAAACGAATAGCTTTTTTTATTCAGTGTTATACAAAAAAAAAGGCAGTAAATTAAATTACTACCTTTTATTGTGGAAAAACGTTTTGAGGATTCACATCCTTAAAACACTAACTAATTTACACCTTGAGCATCGCTAATAACACGATCTATAAAATCGGTGTTAATATATAATAGCCTTGCCAAATTGTGTAAAACATTAATTTCGCTATCATCTATTTCTCCATCGGCATACGATATAATAGATAAATCTCTAAGAATATTTAGTTTTTGCATTACAGATAGTACAATATCCAAATCTTTGGTAAGTTGTTTTACCTCGTCTATCATTTCATCTTCTGTAAGACCTTTGATAGTCATCATACAATTGGCGAAAATTTTAGGAGCAACAATACTACTTAATGCTTGTATTTCAGAATCGTCTACAACGCCATCTGCATTCGAAATTAAGTAACCACTTAAGAACATTAATCGTTGAATTTTTTCAGAATGTTCGCTTTCATCATCTAGGTTTTCAGGTTCCATTAACGACATAATACGTTTAATTTCAACCTCCATGGCTTCCTCTGTAATTTCACCGGTAATGTTCGGGTTAAATTTAGCATAGGTTTCACTTTTGTTAAAAAGCTCCAAAGCCTTAATTCGTAAAGGACTAAATGGATGACTGCTATACCAATCGGAAGGATCGTGATTGGCATCGTTTAAAACTTCTTCGAGATCTAAAAATTGTTCGATGTAAGCATTAAGTTGAAAATCTAAAGAATCTGTAGTAACTCCAGAAGATAACTTGAAGAATGTACGACCTACAGCTTCAAAATCTTGACAGCATAATAACCCGGCTCTATCTGCGCTTATTTCTGCATTTCTATTCCATGCATATAATTTCATGGCGTGTATTGGCGCTAAGTGGTTCTCACCTTCATCTAAAATTTGACGTACTGGATAATCAAAATGTTCGAAAAGTACATGTCCGATTTCGTGACCAACAACAAAAATTAATTCTTCTTTAGAAAAACGTTCTAAAATACCTGAAGATAAAATAATGTATAATTTATTATCGTCTGGCGGATAGCACGATGCGTTAAAGATGTCGCTTTGGTATACAAAAAACTCAATGTCAGCTTTTAATTTTAGAGTGTTTTTACAATGCTCTCCTATTTCGTGAAGCATTGGTGCCAAGGTTTTTGTAAGCCTTAAACTCGATTTTAATAAATGTTTTCTAGACTTAAACTTACCACTGTTTTCGTTTACACGTTTTAAAGTGTCTTGTATTAATTCGTCTTTTTGAAATTCAATAACAAAGTCTCTATCTCCATCATAAACCAGTAAGTTTAAATCGATGTTCGCACGGTTGTTAGTATAGATTTGTGGCTCGTTATCTGCCACAGCTTTATGGTTTAAAGCATTAATTTCTTCAATGCGTTTGGTGTATTCTTGAGCTAGCTCTGTTGTTATATTTTGAAATTCAACACTGGCTTCTTGTATTTTACTGTGATCTCCTGAAGTTTGTGCTTCATTTAAATCTGCCATCATTTTTTCTTGAGCTGTATTTAAAGCTGCTTGATGTTCTTTTTCTAGATCCGAAATAGTTTCTGATGTATAAGTCATAATATATTAAGCTTGAACTGTTATTTTAGAATTAGAAATTTTCATGAGTCTTCCTTTTAAATCAAAAATCCCAAGAATTTGATCAGCATCTTTTTTAGCAACAATATTATTTCCTGGTAGTTCTACTTCGTAACCTTTTGCTTTTAAGTAAAAGTATAAGCTGTATTTATGTGGAAACTTATAGCTTGCTGCAACTTGTGTAAAGTGAGAACAAATTAAAGCAGGTGCAGTTCTGGCCTTGTCATCGGCTTCTTTAGAGGTAATAGTAACATAAACGGTTAAGCCTTTAAAAGTTAATGGTACGTAGCAACTCTCTTTTAGCATAGAAGACGCTATAGTTGAAAAATAAGCACCTGGATCGGAGTCTAATTCTGTTTTAGGATTTATTAAATCGTCTATTTGGTAAGCTTCACCTATAGCTTTCATGGCTAAAGCTGTTTGTGTAAATTTTTCAGGAATGCCACTTTGCGTATTTGCCCATGCCCATAACCAGCTTTTTTCGTTTTCAGCATAAGTTCCTATTACTTGAATGTCAAAAACCTGATTGTCTCCATAAGTTAATTTGCCTTCAAGCATATCGCAGCTCCAGCCTAAACCTTCTACCATTTCACTAAAAATTTCTTGTTTTTCTAGAGAAAGCACAAGCGACTGGTTGTACAATTCTTGTATTGTCATTTTGTTAGGAGCTTCTGTTGCTTCTTGTTTCTTTTCGGTTGCAGGAGGAGAAGTTTCTGTAGTTGTTGCTTCAGGAGTTCCTTCTGCAAATTCTTCTAGTTTATCTTCTAATAAAGAGATAATACGTGCTGTTCTATCTTCAACCTTATCGGCATTAATAACTGGGCTGTGGTTTATTCTTAGAATACCATCTTCAAAAGTAATGGCACGTTCTATATTATGCTCGTCGTTTTCGTTTACAATAACCACTTCTTTTAACCCGGCTTGTAAAAGTTCTACACCCATCGTGTCTACGCAAATAGCTTTAAAAGCTTCTATTAATGGTAGAAAATATATTTTTGGAAATGTATCGTTGTATATATGAGAAAAGCGATCTTCCATAAGGGTGTTCCATGAAATATTTAAAGGTACAGTGTAACCTGCAGCTGTGTTAATTTCAGTTTCTAATGCTGGAAAAAGGTCGTTTTGAAAGGCTTGGATAATTCTTTTTTCTTTAAGTCCCATAATTTTATTTTTTAAGAGTGTATTTAATTTTTTTATAATATTTGAAGAAGCTTTTCTTCTAAAGTGTCGGCTAGATTTTCAGGCAAAGCCTTATCTATAGCTAGAGATATGGTTAATGTTTTAGATTGTATTTTAAGCTGAAGTGTTTCTGTTTGTTCGAATACAATGGTATCGAGTACTTGATAAGCTTCCTCGCCTAGAGCATCTGTGGTGATGTTGTTTACAGCCTTTTGCAATGCGGTAAATACATCTTGAACATTCAATCTATTATTTAATTCTTTTAAATTTAGCGTGTCTATTTTTAAATCATTTATTTGATTTCCTAACAACAATTTTTCATTGTTCAACCAGCGTTTAAGTTGTAAAACAGTCAATTCTTGATTGGCAGATGATAAAGGCCTACTGATAGCGCCTTTAGATAATTCTACAACCATTTTTTTAGGTTGTTTTACCGTTACAACAGTAATGTCGTGTATGTTGAAAAATGATACGTTATCGTTTTCTGAAAGTATACAAACCGATTTTTGATGCTTGTTTTCTTCTGAAATATCTAGAAGCGTACCTTCCATGTAACTGCCGTTGGTTAAAGAAATAGCTATTAAAATTGGTTCTTCTTTTTTTAAAATAGATTGCAGGATATCCTCGGGCGTTTGGGCTACAAACGCTTTATAATAAGATGGTTTTTCCATGATGTAAGTTGGTGTTATGGGTGTTCTATAAGAAATTGATAATCTTCTGGTAATTGATCCATAAGCGAATAGAAGATACCGTCTCTAGGAGTGGTTTTGTAGTCGTAATATTTTAAGGTTTTCATGTCTAGGTTTGGGTAGTTCATTTTTACCATGTACACGCCTACTGCTTCCGTTATGTGTCTGTTTCCTTCAGCTTCTTTTAAGGGCTCGTGTTTTTCAAAAGCGATATAGAAACTGTTTAATTTAGATTGGTTTACCCATATGCGATTTAAATAAATAGGAGAATCTGGTTTAGCGAATTCTTGTTTTATCACACGGTCAATATGTTCTGCCTTTTTAGATCCAGCATTATTTGCAACAATAGCATTGGAGTAATACCTGTACGTTAGGTTGCTGTCGTTATAAGTATTTGGCTTTACTATAAGTTCATAAAAACCTTTCTTTTCGTCTTTCAATTTGAAATCTACATGTGCTTCTTGAGTCCATGTGTTTGGGTAATCTTGCAAAACGTAACGTATTTTTCTTGAAAAAGCATCAAAATCCCTTTGCGTTGGTTCCTTTTCTAAAGTGATGCTAATGGTATGGTTAAACACATTTACTTCCATGTCTACAACATCAGCATCCAAAGTTTCGTGCATTTCTTCTCTTAAAACAATTTCTTGTTGTTGATACCGTGTTAACGATTCGATACTTAAGTCGTGTCTGTTGTGTGATGCTATGTATAATGCTTTGTTCTTCGCATTCCAATCAAAGTTTATAACAATATCCGGATTTTCTTTAAGCTTTAATTCTACCCAAAATAAATCGGGATTCATGCTAGCCGCATTAAAATCTCTTTTAAAAGTAAGTACCTCATACTTATCTTTATGGTGCATTTTTAAATAGGCTATTAGCCCTCTTTTTGCTTCAATTCCTGAAACACCGCAACTAACAAGCGATAAAAACAATCCGATTAAAAAAATATAAAAAATAGATTTAGACATATCAATAACTTTTACCAATTAAACAACAGATTAAAACGCTTACTTATAAATTGTTTTCTAATAAATCAACGAGCACTTTAGTGCGTCTATCCACATCGTCCGCATTAATAATTGGGCTATGGTCTAGAGTCAAAATTCCGTTAGAAAAACTAAAGGCGTTACTTGGATTGTGATGATCTTGAGTATTTGTAATGTGTATTTCTTTTAAGCTTTCAGCAAGTGCTTCTTTGCCCATATCGTCGGCAGTGATAGACGTTAAGGCTTCAATAAATGGTAAGAAATAAATTTTTGGGTAAGAGTCGTTGTAAAGGTGTAAAAAACGATCTTCGAATAAGTTTGCCCACTCAATATTTAAAGGTACATCGAAACCTGCCGCTTCAATTATTTGAGCTTTTAATTGTGGAAATTGTTCCTCTTGAAAAGTTTTAGTAAATCGGTTTTCTTTTAATCCCATGATTTTAAATTTTAAGGTTATTTGTTTATTTACCTCAAAACTAAGACTTGGATAGGATGATTTTAAAACCGTTTTACATTTGCCACTTTTCGTTTTGTATTTGCACTTATAGAGTGTCTAAAAGTTGTTTTAGATAAGATTTTTTTCGAGTAGCAACTGGTATTTTTTCGTCGTTTGTTAGGGACACTGTGTTGTTCGCGCTAATTGTTTTTATGTATTTAACGTTTACTAAATGCGATTGGTGTACTCTAACAAAAGTGTGTTCACTTAAAATGTTTTCGTAGTATTTAAGGTTGCGTGCACTCATTATTTTTTTATCGACTGTATGGAAAATGGTGTAACTACCATCGGACTGGCAACGGATAATATCTTTTATTTGAAGAAAATATTGCGCGTCGGCTGTTTTAATTAATAGGGTTTTTTGGTTTTCTTTTTCGTTAATTTCCGAAACCTTATCGATGGCACTTTTATAAACTTGTTCTTTTTTAAAGGCGACCCTAAAACGGTCAATACATTCTGATAATTCCTCAGAATCGATAGGTTTTAATAAGTAATCTATAGTGTCGAATTTAATGGCTTTTATTGCAAACTCATCATAAGCTGTTGTGAAAATTATTTTGAAAGCAATACTATCTAAAGCTTCTAAAATTTGAAACGCATTACCACCAATAAGCTCAATATCCATAAAAACCAAGTCTGGAGTTTGGCTTTTTAAAAAGGCGGTTGCTTCTGTGATGTTATCTATTTTTGCAATAACCTCAATATCTTTTTGAGTGTATTTAATAAGTTTGTCTAATGTATTTAGAGCATTAAACTCATCTTCTATTATAACGGCTTTTATCATTAGAATTTTAATTTAAAAAACACTTTTGTACCAATTGGAGTGTTGTTATTATCAAATAAATCTTCGATAGTAAATGTTTTCTCTTCGCCCTTTTTTCTCATTTTTAATCGTTCTATAAAAATGGATGTAGCGTGTAGCTCTTCGGTTATCTTTTCTTGTTTAGCTTTTGCCGATCGACCTATGCCATTGTCTTGAATTATAAACAATAAGCCTTGCTGTTCTTTTTCAATCTTTAAAAGTAGATTTCCGCCTTCCTTTTTCTCTTTTAAGCCGTATTCTATAGCGTTTTCAACAAAAGGTTGCAGTAACATTGGCGGTACTTTTATTTCAGAAGCATGTATAGAATCTTCAATGTCGATGGTATAGGTAAATATATTATTAAAGCGTAATTGTTGTGTTTCGATATAGTTAGAAATCATGGCGATTTCTTTATCTAGTGTAATAGATTCTTTTCTAACATAGTCGAAATTTTGACGAATAAGTTTAGAAAACTTCGCAATATGATTAGAAGATTTTACGGGATTACCCTCTAAAGTTATATTTTGAATCGCGGCTAAGGTGTTGAATATAAAATGCGGATTCATTTGCACACGCAACAAGCTTTGCTCTAATTTCGAGGCTTTGTTAGCAGCGCGCAACTTGGTGTTGTAAACATAAAATGCGGTTGCTATAAGTAGCATTACAGCCAATAATACAGTACTGATTAAAAGCCATTGGTTTCTAGAGTTTATTTCTTTTTGATGATTAATTTCTGTTTCCTTTTGTTTGACTTCATAATTAACATTAGCAAAATCTAAAAGGCGGTTTTTTTCTAAACGACTTACATCTAATTGTAAACTATCTCTAACTATTTGATTATCGAGAGCCTTTACATAATCGCCAGACATTATAGCTATTGCTATAAGTTTATCGCGTACTTCTATTTCTTCTTTTGCATTATTATTGGTTGCGTAGATCTTTAAAGCCTTGATGTAGTTAACTTCGGCCGAATCGTTCTTTTTAGATAATAAAAACATAGAACCAAGCCCTTTGTAAGGAGCGGCGTTAATTACTTTTATGTTTTTATTTAACTGAATGGCACCTCTCAAAAATGTTTCGGCCATATTATATTCTCCGGCTTCTATATAAGTGTAGCCAATATTATTTAAAACGCTAACTAATGTTTTTGGGTTTCTATTAGACTGGCTTAAGGACATAGCCTCAGAGTAGCTCGTTAGCGCCTTATTGTATTGTTTAAGTTGTAGATAAACACTAGCAACGTTACTCTTTATGGCAATAATAGATGTGGTATCTGTGGTTTTAGAATACAGGCTATCGGTTGCTTTTATATAAGTTAAAGCCTTATCGTAATCTTTCAATTTAAAATGTAAACTAAAAAGCTGATTATAAGCTTTTCCTTCTACACGTTTGTCTCCAATTAATTGCGCTAAATGCAGTGCTTTTAAGGCGTATGCTTGAGATGTTTCTATATCTCCCATGTGCAAAGCAGCACCACTTAGGGTAATTAATGATCGGCTTTCGTTGTACTTATCTTTTAATTCAGAAAATAATGCATATGCTTTTAAGTGCACATTAAATGCTTCGTGGTATTTATCGTTTAGGTATAAGGCTTCTCCTTTTTTAAACAATAACATGGCGCGTTCTAAGGTTGTTAAATCATCATTTATTAATAAGTGATCTAAATCTAAGAGTGATTGTTCAGGCTGTGTTAAAGTTAGCGTGTCGAATGCTGCTAACTGAGTTTTGATATTAGGACGAAGCGTATCTTGCCTAGAACAGGTAGAGAAAAGCATTAAAAAAGAAATGACAAAGCCAAGTTGCCAAAGGCTTTTGTTTTTTACAGTCATAAAAGCAAAAAGGGATATTATTTGGAAAGGTAAAAATAAGCAATCATCAATATTTAATGAAGAAATTCAGTAATATGTTTACCGCTTTAACATATACCTACTCAAACTCGATATGCTGTATTCTAAATGTTTATAACAGCTGTTGTTAAAACAAAAACGTAGTGTTGAGGTTCTATATTAAAAGTTTCCAATCGATGCTCTAAACCTGCTTGTAGTTTTAAAGTATCACTTAGTAGCCAACCAAGTTGGGCTGTAGAGCGTTCGTCTAATTCCAAAGTTGTTTGTTTAGTTAAACTTAATAAACCTTCTAGTGCTCCAATAAAATAAGTATCATTATTTATGGGTAGGTTTAACGAAAAGCGATAGCGTTCTCTAAAAATAGTTTTATTTTTAAAAAAGCGTTGTTCGGCTCTAAGTCTATGACTAAACCGCATATTGGGCTTTTTCTTTTTGTAAGTGAATTGCTGAGTAAAGCGTAACTCGTTGCTACCACTATCAAAGGGGTTTCTTGTTCTGTAGTAAATACCTAAACTTAAATCGTGACGTTTATCTAGTCTTAATTTTGAAAAGTGATAGAGGTCGACTTGTTGTTGGTTGTATTTTAATTGTTCCTCTTTATAAAGAAAATATCGAGATCTTAGCGTAAAATTGATTCCGTAAGTATCGGAAACCTTTTTATTTAAGCCAAAACTTGTTTCTCCTAAAGCGCTAAAATGTTCTTGAGAAAAAGCTTCAAAATTTATAAATATGAAAGTTAAAAGGAGGAGTGTTTTAATATGGGGCATGCTTAAAATTTGGAGATTCTTTTCTTAATAAAAATAATAAAAACGATGTTTAAAATTAAACTTCCGAGTACCTAAAACATTTTGTTTCGTGGTCGTTAACCATTCCTGTAGCCTGCATATGTGCATAAACAACCGTACTACCCACAAATTTAAAACCACGCTTTTTTAAATCTTTACTTAAGGCATCACTAAGTGGTGTGTTTGGTGGTGCATTTTTGTAAATATCAATACTGTTTTTAATAGGTTTACCATCTACAAATTCCCAAATGTATTTACTAAAACTCCCAAATTCTTCCTGAATTTTTAAAAAGGCTTGAGCATTTGTAACGGTAGCTTTAACTTTTAATTTATTACGAATTATGCCAGCATCTAAAAGTAAATCGTCCATTTTATCTTGACTGTATGTTGCAATTTTTTTATAGTCGAAATTATCAAAAGCTTTCCTGAAGTTTTCTCTTTTTCGTAATATGGTAATCCAACTTAATCCTGCTTGGAAAGTTTCTAAAATTAAAAATTCAAAAAGTGTAGCATCATCATAAACGGGAACACCCCATTCTTCGTCGTGGTAAGATTCATATAAAGCATCGCCCTCGCACCATCCGCATCGGTGTTTTGTCATTATTATTGTAATTTTAAAGGTTTAAGTTTTTCATCATTCTGCCTTATCCGCATCCTTAAAATTTTAAACCTATTTAAAATAGTGTAAGTTTTGTAATTAAAACATGACAAAAGTCAGCATAAATCAAGGTACAAGATACTAATTTTGTATAAGTTAAAAAAGAATATTATGAGTAACTCAATTATAAATTCCGGATTAAAAAACAGTGTAACTTACCAAGCTTACAGAGATTTGGTTAAAAACCTGGTAGAAGAAAATGCAAGTACAGGCCCTGTGCAAAATGAAGATTTGGCTAACTATACAAGGCTTAATGATAAGCGTATGAAACGTTGGGACAAAACGATAAAAATTACTGAAGACGATAGAAAACAAATAGAAGCTTTTGATAAAAAATCGACTTGGTTAGTTATTACCGAAAGTTGGTGTGGCGATGCTGCCCATGTTTTACCTGCTATTAATAAAATGGCAGAGTTGAATGATAATATTGATATGAAAGTGGTGCTTCGTGATGAAAATCCAGAGCTTATCGATGCGTTTTTAACTAATGGTGGACGTGCTATTCCTAAAGTTATCATGATTGATGATGCTACAGGTGAAGTTTTAAACACCTTTGGACCAAGACCAAGTGAAGCAACTAATTTAGTGAATAGATTTAAAGCTGAAAATGGTGGCTTAACACCAGAGTTTAAAGAAGATTTACAACACTGGTATAATAAAGATAAAGGACAAAATATTATTAAGGATGTCGCTAAAATACTTACGGAAGTAAGCTCAATTACTGTTGCTTAATGCTTCCCTACGAAATTAAAAGTAATACTTCCAATTTGAGATGCCTTGGAACCATCGCTACTAAATCTCGATTTTTTAGCGTATTCCAAGGCATGTTTGATTAAACAATCGTTCGATGAGTTGGACGATCTGTTTAAATATGCATCGGTAACATTTCCGCTAGAATTTACTTTAATATTTACAACTACCTTACCATCAACTTCACATAGATAAACAGGAATAGGGATGTAGATTTTTTCGCGATTAGAAAGTGAAAAACTTATGGTGCTTTTTGAGTTATTAGCTTCGTCTTTTTGTTTTTTAAGTAAGTCGTTTACTTTATTGAAAGATGATAGCTGGTCTTTATCAAGTTTAGAGTCTATAGCTTCATATTTTTTAATGTATGATTCATCAGCACTTTCCTCGTTACTTTGGCTTTGCGGTACATAATCTTCGGGTGGTGCAACCGTTGTATAAGCTTGCGCAAAATGTTTGCTCTTTTGCGTTTCATTAAAGGCGGAATTAGTCTCTGCTTTAGTTTTATTAAGCTTTTCGAGCGCTTCAAGTGTTTTAACGTCTTCTATAGTAAGTTCTTTTTCGGGTTCTAGTTCGTAGTAACTTTCGGCAGCTAATTCATTCTGTAGTTTAAGGCCCATATTGAATATAGTAAGCACTACGGTTCCTGAAATTAGGAGCGTAATAAGTAGGGCTTTATGTTGATCTGTTAGGTTCAAATCGATGGGTTTAATAGCAAATGTTTAATAAATATACGCAAAAGTATTGATACTAGACTTTTAAGGATGCAATGAAGTCTTCGATAGATTCTCCCTTTGCAACATTGAAGTCACCAATTTTGGTTCTGCGCAATGCCGATAAATGAGCGCCAGATTGCAATGCTTTTCCAAAGTCGTGAGCCAGAGAGCGTATATAAGTTCCTTTGCTGCAAACAATTCTGAAATCAATATTTAAACCATCAATTTTTGTAATTTCAAATTCAGAAACTTGCACTTTTCTCGATTTAATTTCAACCGTTTCTCCTGCACGAGCGTACTCGTATAGGCGTTTTCCGTCTTTTTTTAATGCTGAAAATATAGGAGGGAATTGCTCAATATCACCTGTAAATTGTGCAGTAGTACTGTGTATTAAATCTTCGGTAATATGTGTGGTTTCAAAGGTTTCGTTTATCTCGGTTTCTAAATCGTAAGATGGCGTAGTGCCACCTAAAACAAATGTACCTGTGTATTCTTTTATTTGACCTTGAAAGGTGTCAATTTGTTTAGTCATCTTTCCGGTGCAAATCACCAATAAACCTGTGGCCAAAGGATCTAAAGTGCCGGCATGACCAACTTTTATTTTTTTTATGTTGAAAGCTTGACGTATTTCCCAACGTAGTTTATTCACCACCTGAAAAGAAGTCCAGTTTAGAGGTTTATCAATTAATAGTACTTCTCCCGCTTGGTAATCGTCAACAGTTTTCATCTTAATTTAATAAAGCGTAAATAATAGCAATAACTCCTACCGCTAAGCAATAGATAGCAAAATATGATAATTTACTTTTCTTCACTAAAGAAATCATCCAAGTACAAGCAAATAACCCAGCAACAAATGCAGCTACAAAACCAATGGAAAGCGCAGTGAAGTTTCCGCTATCATAAGTTAAATCACCACTTAAAAGGTCTTTTGCTATTTTTCCAAAAATTAAAGGCACAACCATTAAAAATGAAAAACGAGCCGCTTTTGTTTTATCGTTTCCTAATAAAACCGATGTGGAAATTGTTGCTCCAGAACGTGAAATACCTGGTAACATGGCAATAGCTTGAGATATACCAATAATAAATGCGTTTTTAAAAGTTACGTTTTTGTCGGTGTCTTTAGCTTTATCGGCTAAGTATAATAAAATAGCGGTTACAATAAGCATGCAACCTACTAGTAAAATATTGCCTCCAAAAAGAGATTCTAATTGTTTTTCAAAAAACAAACCAACAATAACCGCTGGAATCATGGAAACTGCAATTTTAGAAATAAACTGTAAATCTTCGTTCCATTCAAATTTTAGAGCGCCTTTTATCAAGCTTAGAATATCTTTTCTAAAAATAACAATAGTACTTAGTGCTGTTGCAAAGTGAAGTACTACGGTAAAAAGTAAACTTTCTTCTGGAACCGAATGATCGCCCAAAATGGCCTTTCCTAGTTCTAAATGTCCACTTGACGAAACGGGTAAAAATTCGGTAAGTCCCTGAATAATACCGAGTATAATTGCATCTATTATTTCCATGGCGCAAAAATATTAAAATTGAGGTACTAAAGGGGTAATCTTTTATAAATTTTAAACTTTAAAAGTGGAAATACCAGGTTGGGTCATTATTTCGTATCTTTTATACTTCTATCTTTTTAGTAAAAGTAAAGGTTATGAAAATTGTACTCGCACCCGATAAATTTAAAAATTCTTTAACCGGTATGTAGTTTTGTCAAGCTGTTGAGGCTGGTATTCATGCTGTAAATCCAGGCATTGATATTTTAAAATTGCCACTTGCCGACGGTGGAGATGGTACTATTGAGGTGGTTAATTTTTATTTAAATGGACAGGTTGTTGAGGTGGATGTTAGTAATCCGTTTTTTGAACATATAAAAGCGAATTATCTCTATGCTGAAGCGTCTAAAACAGCTTTTATTGAAATGGCTGAAGCTTCGGGTTTAAAACTTCTAAAACGTAAAGATTTCGATTGTAAAAATGCCACCACACTCGGTACAGGAGATATGATTTTGGATGCTTTAAATAAAGGCGCTAGAACTATTATTTTAGGTATTGGAGGTAGTGCAACCAATGATTGTGGTATTGGTATGGCAACAGCTTTAGGCTATCGTTTTTTAGATGAAAAAGGAAAGGAAGTTGTACCAACAGGATTTAATTTATTAAATATTACGTCTATTGATGCTACCAATGTGCATCCTAATATTAGCGAAGTTAATTTTAAAATAGCCTGCGATGTTACCAATCCGTTGTACGGAGAAGATGGTGCGGCTTATATTTATGCAACTCAAAAAGGAGCCAAGGCGCGCGATGTTATTTTATTGGACGATGGCTTAAAATCTTTTGCTAAAATATTACAATCTGTTTTTGGTGTAGATGTTCAAAGCATTCAAGGTGCAGGTGCTGCCGGCGGCATGGGTATTGCTTCAAAAGTGTTTTTGAATGGTACTTTAGAGCGTGGTATTGAGCTTATAAAAGACTTGGCTCAGTTTGATGAGCAATTGCATGATGCCGATTGGATTATTACAGGAGAAGGCAAGCTAGATACACAAACCATGTCTGGAAAAACAATACAAGGCGTGCTATCTTCCGCGAAAGCGAAACAAATAAAAGTCGCTGCCTTTTGTGGATCTATAGATTTAGAAAATGAGAACGCTAAAGATTTCGGAATAGAATATACCGATGCCGTTATTAAGTATTCTAAAAATTTAAATGATGCTATGAAAAATAGCTATGGCTATGTAGAAAAAATAGCGACTACATTTGCTAAACAATTATAAAAGTGTGTTTGCTTTCGAAGGGCTAGTCATTTCGACGCAAGAAGAAATTGCATAAGAGTAAGTTAATCTAACTCGTCTTACTTTTTATTCGGATTTAATAAAATGGCATAAACCTGAAAACCAAACCCAATAAGAATAAGCATTGGTGCCAAACGGATACGTCTCCAGCTAAAAATTTCTGGATTAAAAACTGCAGGATCGTCACTGCCACCACCAGACATTAAAATAAAACCAAGAGCAATAATTGCTAAACCAATAAACATGAATTTATAGTTTTTCTTGCCAAATACAAAGGTGGCTTTTGTTGCTTCTTTTTGTTTTTTATTTTCCATAGTGTTTGTAAGTCATGCAAATTAACAGAATTAATTCAGAATTTCTGTTAATGTTGTTTTAAATTTCGTTCGCCTAATAATACAGCTCGTCTGTTTTTAAATTCAAGAAACGTTGTGTTGCAAAATGTGTGCTTATCCAAGTTATTAAAATACCTAGCGCGAAAATAACGCCAAATAAAATAGCGATTAAAATCGGGTTGCTTAGTAGTTCTAATTCGGCAAACGTTTTGTTTAAATAATACAATACAACAGCCATGCCTATTAAAGCTAATATAGCACCAATAATACCTAAACGTACGCTTTTCCAAACAAACGGACGACGAATAAAACGTTTTGTAGCGCCTACCATTTGCATGGTTTTTATTGTAAATCGTTTAGAATATACCGCCAAGCGAATGGAACTGTTTATTAATAATACCGCAATAAGTGTAAAAATACCACTGATAACTAAAACCCAAAAACTGATTTTTTTAACATTATCATTCATCAAGTTTACCAAGTCGTTATCGTAGGTAACTTCTTCTACAAAGTTTTTGTTTAACGCTTCCGCGGAAATTTTTTCAAGATGTTCTGATGTTACAAAGTCTGCTTTTAAGTGTACATCAATCGAGTTCTGTAATGGGTTATAGCCCACGAAATCCATAAAATCTTCACCATTTTCTGCTTTCATAAATTCGGCAGCTTGTTCTTTAGAAACGTATTCGGTAGATTTTACATAATCGGCCATAGCCAAACTCTTTTCAAGTTGTTTGGTTTCAACCTCTTTAGCCGAATCTTTCAAGTAAATAGTAAGTACTACTTGTTCCTTAAAATGATCGGATACTTTTTTAGCATTTAAAACCAACATACCCAACAGGCCTAGTAAAAATAAAACTAAGGCAATACTTAAAACCACCGAAAAGTACGATGATATTAGTCTGCGTTTTTGATGTTTTTCAAAAGATGAACTCATAAAGGGTGTCGATTAATGCTGTAAAAATAATAAAGAATAAGCAATCTTCATTTATATAAACAGAAACATATTGAAATTGTTATTTTTCAACCTAAAAATATTTCAAAGATTACTAAAAACAACTTGGTCCAATTTTACTATTATGCTAGTTTTTTAGGCGGTTTGCTAATAATGTAAACGCCAACAACAACCATAAAGCAACTTAGTATTTTAACCAGGTTAATATCTTGTGCGTATTCCTCTTTCATTAATACAAAAGCATAAATACTTACCATAGCAAAACTAATTACGGGTTGTAAATAAATATAGCTACTTGTTACCGATGGCATAACGTGGTTTAGCGCATACAAATTAAGCAAATAGGTAGTGAACGTGGTAAACAATACCACAAAACCAATAACTAAATACGTGTTGGTTGTAAAACCTGCAAAATCGGTTTCCATAATGGGGTGAATAGAAAACGGTGTAACAAAAAGTAAACCAAACAAAAACATCCAACAAATAACGGTTAGGGCATTATATTTTCGCATTAGGGTTTTTGCAACAACTAAGTAAAGGCCGTAAGAGGCAGCATTACAAAACACCAAAAAATTACCGAGTAGTGAGCTTGTGCCTTCCGATTTATTACCATAGGCAATAAGAAAAATGGCAGCAATACCAGCAATTACGGTACCTATAAATTTATTCTTCGTCATGCGTTCCTTCAAAATGAAAAAACTAAAAATAAAAACCAAAACAGGCGTAACCGTCATAATAATAGAGGCATCTATCGGCGAGGTTTTATTAATGCCATGAAAGAAAAACAGCATATTGGCTGCTGCACCAAGTAAACCACAAAGTGCCAAACGTAATAAATCTTTACGTTCAACTTTCTCTTTTACAAACATAAATTTAAGCGCCCAAAACAGCACAACACAGCAAGCCAAACGTATAAATACAAAAGCCGTTGGGCTAATTTTATGAGGCATAATGCCTTTGGCAATAATATAATTGAGGCCGTAAATAACATTTGCGCCAAAAAGTGCAAAATGGGCCTTGTAGATGTTCGCGTTCAAGGAGTCTTGTTTTAAGCGTGCAAAAGTAAAAGTATCTCGTTAAAACAGCATGTTTTTTAACGGTTTTAACTTATGAAAATAAAAGATTTTTAAGTTGATTTATAAAACGTAAATTTGCGCCGAATATGGCCGTTTTAAAAACGACCTTATAGTAATACGAAAACAAGATATAGGATGATATACGATTTCAATAAAATCGAAGAAAAGTGGCAGAAATATTGGGCAACAAACCAAACTTTTAAAGCCGAAAACCAAAGCGAAAAACCAAAATATTATGTGTTAGATATGTTTCCTTACCCAAGTGGAGCAGGCTTACACGTTGGGCATCCGTTAGGGTATATCGCATCCGATATTTATGCGCGTTACAAACGTCACCAAGGTTTTAATGTATTGCATCCGCAAGGGTATGATAGTTTTGGTTTGCCTGCCGAGCAATACGCGATCCAAACTGGGCAACATCCTGCAGTTACTACGGCTGATAATATTAAAACATACCGTCGCCAATTGGATCAAATCGGATTTTCTTTCGATTGGTCTCGTGAGGTACGTACGTCAGATCCGCAATATTACAAGTGGACCCAATGGGTTTTTATTCAATTATTCAACTCTTGGTACAATAACGATACTAATAAAGCTGAAGATATTTCTACTTTAGAAAACATTTTTGCAACAGAAGGTAATGCGAATGTAAATGCCGTTTGCGATGATAACATTGCGCCTTTTACAGCAGAAGCTTGGCAAGGATTTTCTTCGGAAGACAAACAAAAAGTATTACTACAATATAGATTAACCTATTTGGCCGAAACGGAAGTAAACTGGTGTCCAGCATTAGGAACCGTTTTAGCAAACGATGAAATAGTAAATGGCGTTTCTGAACGTGGTGGACATCCTGTGTTACGTAAAAAAATGACACAATGGAGTATGCGAATTTCTGCTTATGCAGAACGTTTACTTCAAGGTTTAGATACTATTGATTGGACCGATTCTTTAAAAGAAAGCCAACGTAACTGGATTGGAAAATCGGTTGGAGCCTCTGTTACTTTTAATGTGAAGGATAGCGATGCCGTTATTGATGTGTTTACAACAAGACCAGATACTATTTTTGGCGTAAGTTTCATGACGCTAGCTCCAGAACACGAACTAGTAGCACAATTAACAACGCCAGAGCAAAAAGCAGAGGTAGAGGCTTATATTTTAGCAACTGCCAAACGTAGCGAACGCGATAGAATGGCCGATGTAAAAACTATTTCTGGTGCATTTACTGGTGCGTATGCCGAGCATCCGTTTACAAAAGAGCCAATTCCGGTTTGGATTGGCGATTACGTTTTAGCGGGTTACGGTACAGGAGCTGTAATGTCTGTACCTTGTGGAGATGAGAGAGATTACGCTTTCGCGAATCATTTCAACATTCCAATTATTAATATTTTTGATGGTGCCGATATTTCGGAAGCAGCCTTTACAGATAAAGAAAAAACCGTTATTGGGAACAGTGATTTCCTTAACGGCATGAACTATAAAAAAGCAACCAAACGTGCTATTTTCGAATTAGAGAAAATTGGGCAAGGTGAAGGGAAAACCAATTACCGTTTGCGCGATGCTGTATTTAGCCGTCAACGTTATTGGGGAGAGCCATTCCCGGTGTATTATGTAAAAGGGATGCCTCAAATGATTGATGCTGCACATTTACCTATTAAATTACCAGAAGTAGAAAAATATTTACCAACCGAAACCGGAGAGCCACCATTAGGTAATGCTACCGTTTGGGCTTGGGATACTAATAAAAATGAAGTGGTTTCTAACGATTTAATCGATAATGAAACCATCCATCCGTTAGAATTAAACACCATGCCAGGTTGGGCGGGTAGTTCTTGGTATTTTAACCGCTACATGGATTCTACAAACACCGAAGAATTCGCGAGTAAAGAAGCAATGGATTACTGGAAAGATGTGGATTTATACATTGGAGGAAGCGAGCATGCTACAGGACATTTACTGTATTCTCGTTTTTGGCAAAAATTCTTATTCGACAAAGGTGTTGTACCTGTTGATGAGTTTGCTAAAAAACTGATTAACCAAGGAATGATATTGGGGACTAGTGCTTTTGTTTATTATACCTTTTATTCTCTGGTTGAAAAGCAAGAGGCTGGAGGAAATGTAATTATTAATAAGAAGAAGGTTTTTATTTCAAAGAAATTATATGAAGAAGCATGTGTTTCTGGTGAGAATAAGTCTATAATTAATTTGATAAAGTCTGATTTAGATAAAGAATTGTTAGGTAAGCTAGAGAATGAAGAATTAATTTTAATGTCTCCCGTTAGTAGATCTCATGTTCCTGTTAAGTATGTTGATTCTTCAGATAAGTTGGATTTAAACGGATTAAAGAATGATTCAGAATTTGGAAAGGAATATACAAACGCTGTCTTATCTGATGATAAAGAGATAATAACAGAAGGATATGTTGTTGCTCGCGAAGTAGAAAAAATGTCTAAATCGAAATACAACGTCGTAAATCCAGACGATATTGTTTCAGATTACGGTGCAGACAGTCTTCGTTTATACGAAATGTTCCTTGGGCCATTAGAGCAATACAAACCATGGAATACCGCTGGGATTACAGGTGTACACAACTTCCTTAAAAAACTTTGGAAATTGTATGTCGATGATAACGGATTAAAAGTTTCAGACCAAGCAGCAACAAAAGATGCTTTAAAAACACTTCATAAAACCATTAAAAAGGTTCAAGAAGATATTGAGAATTTTTCATTCAACACATCGGTTTCAACGTTTATGATTGCTGTAAACGAGTTAACAACTCAAAAATGTACATCTAAAGATATTTTAGAACCATTATTAGTTTTATTGTCTCCTTACGCGCCACATATAGCAGAAGAGTTATGGAACCAATTGGGGAATAGCGAATCTATTTCTACAGCGGCTTTTCCAGAATTCGATGCAAGCCACTTGGTAGAAAGCAGTAAAAACTATCCAATTTCCTTTAACGGAAAAATGCGTTTTACTTTAGAGTTACCAATGGATATGAGCAAAGACGAGATAGAAAAAACTGTTTTAGCTCACGAAAAAACACAAGAGCAACTTGCAGGCCGTACCCCTAAAAAGGTTATTGTTGTGCCAGGTAAAATTGTAAACATTGTTGGTTAAGGCCAAATAACATATAGAAATAAGCCATCTTATTTTATAAGGTGGCTTTTTTAGTTTAACCCCAATTTATATTATCAAATAAAATTATGTTCGAAATTCAACCCATGGAAATAGTAGGTTTGGTTGCAGCCACTTTAACTACAACATCGTTTGTTCCGCAGGTCTATAAAGCCTATAAAACTAAAGATGTAGAAGGTGTATCATTAACCATGTTTTTAGCCATGTTTGTTGGTGTATTGCTTTGGTTGGTTTACGGGTTTTACTTAAAAAGCTTGTCGATGGTTATCGCTAATATAATTACCTCGGTACTTTGTTTAATGATTTTAGTTCTTAAAATAAAACACAGAAAAAAATCATAACAAAAATAGGTCAAAAATAGCTGTAAATTACACTTTTAAAAACCTCGAAAAATTCCTATATTTTCATAAAAACAAGTGGTTTTTTATCAATACCAATTAAAAACCCGTGTTTTTCGAGCTGTTTTAACCAAAAAAGCGTTTTCCTATTAAATTGATGTGAATTATAGATTGTTTGGTGATATTGGGTTTTAGGTGAAAATAAATTAACAAAATCGCAATATTGGTTATAATGTTCAAATTTTTGTATTAATTTTGTTTCGATTTAAATCTATAAAAAAGCTTAATACATGAAAATTGGAGTTCCTATTGAGATAAAAAATAGCGAAAATAGAGTAGGTATGATACCTTCTGGAGTTTTCGAATTAACCAAAAGAAACCATGAGGTTTACGTACAAACAAACGCAGGTTTTAATAGTGGTTTTCTTGATGAAGAATATATAGAGGCAGGAGCAACTATTTTAGACAGCATAGAAGCTGTTTACGAAATTGCAGACATGATAGTGAAGGTAAAAGAACCTATCGAGGCAGAGTACGAATTAATTAGGGAAGACCAAGTGGTATTTACCTATTTCCACTTTGCATCTAGCGAGCCATTAACTATGGCTATGATTAAGAGTAAATCTATCTGTATCGCTTACGAAACCGTAGAAGATAACGACGGATCTTTACCGCTTTTAATTCCAATGTCTGAGGTTGCAGGTCGTATGTCTGTACAACAAGGTGCAAAATTCTTAGAGAAGCCAATTAAAGGTCGTGGTATTTTATTAGGTGGTATTCCAGGAGTTCCTCCAGCAAAAGTACTTATTCTAGGTGCTGGTATTGTAGGTTACCAAGCTGCAAAAATGGCATCAGGTTTAGGCGCACAAGTTACTATTATGGATATTAACATGAAGGCTTTACGTTATGTAAGTGATTCTATGCCAAACAATGTAATTAGTGAGTTTTCTAGTGAATATAACATACGTAAACATATTGTAGATGCCGATTTAATTATTGGTGGAGTATTATTAAAAGGAGCAAAAGCGCCAAAATTAATAACACGCGATATGTTAAAAGAAATGCGCCCAGGTACCGTTATGGTAGATGTTGCTGTAGATCAAGGCGGATGTTTTGAAACTACACACCCAACAACGCATCAAGATCCAACATACATTATAGACGAGGTTGTACATTACACCGTAGCAAATATGCCGGGTGCTGTACCATATACATCTACAATGGGTTTAACTAACGTAACCTTACCATACGTTATTAAATTAGCAAACGAAGGTTGGGAGCAAGCTTGTCAAAACAGCGCGCCACTAGCAAGAGGTTTAAATATTATAAAAGGAAAAATTGTGTACAAAGAAATAGCCGAAGCTTTCGATATGTCTTTAGAAACAGCTTAGTTTCTTAAAACACACAAACTATATATTAAATCTGGTTTTAGGCATTATGTCTAGAACCAGATTTTTTTTGTTTTAAATAATCATTTGGGCGTTACCCGAAAAGGGTCGGGCTATCACTACTCGCTCCCTTCCAAAAGGTCGGGGAGCTCAAACAGGCCGTTCTATCCCTAACGCGAGCTTTCGGCTGTGGTTGGTTTTTTATTAGAAAACAAGTGGTTTAGGCTACGTTATCAGACTTCTGTTTTATAATTTCTAGTATTTGGTTTCTATCATTTTCAGAAAGGACCTCAAGAAAAACTCTGTGACTTTCAGTTTCTCTAGATGTACTATTAACGATATCCAAATAATACCCTTTGTTAGTAAATGTGTCTTTCTGGTACACTCTAGAAATATCTCTATAATTAAACTCCAACATTCCTAACTGGTTCGAAGCTATTCTAATCAGGATCATTATTCTAAACATTCCAAAATTAACGGTAGGGTATTTAGGTAAAATAATTTTGGTTGGGTGTACTTCGGCTATTTTTCCAAAGTTCATTTTCTTAAGTATAAGCTTTATTAAAATAGATGCAATTATTGTCCATAGTATTAATTTAACACCACCACCAAATTGCGATTTAAATAAAAACAGAACAAGAAGTACTGCCAGTAAAATCGAAAAAATTGTAGTAATATCTCCTTTAACGTAATATGCTTTTCCGTTTTTTAAAATATGAGGTATTTCAAAAGAATTCATGAATGCAATATTCTCCTTTGTGAAAATTTTGTCTTCCTTTTTCTTTTTGGTGTTGGGTTCAGTATTAGATTTTACGTTTGTTTTTTCTTGTGCATCTGCTAATGAAATATTTCTTTTAAGTAATTCAGCCTCTAATATTGGTATTACTTCTTTTCTTAAAGATTGGATGTCTTTAGTAGCTATTTCAATTAACTTTTCATCATCAAAATTTTCGTAATTTCTTTTTATATCCTCTAAGTTCATGTTATAAAAATAATTTCTTTTATTGAGTAGGGGTTTGGGGTGTGTTATTCTGCTAAAGCCTTCAGCATACCTTTAAAAATAAAACCATGGAAAGGTAATACCGAATACCAATACAGCCTGCCGGCTAAACCAAGCGGTCTAAAAGTTGCGGTTTGAGTTAGTTTATTGTCAACCACTTTAAACTCCAACCAAGCTTCACCCGGAAGTTTCATTTCAGCAAATAAAAGTAAACGTCCTTCTTCTTTATCGGCATACAATACACGCCAAAAATCAATAGAATCACCAACATTAATGGTTGCCGGATTGGTGCGTCCGCGCCTCAAGCCAACACCGCCAAAAAGCTTGTCCATGTAGCCTCTAATTTTCCAAAGCCATGTGCCGTAATACCAACCGGTGTTTCCGCCAATAGCCCAAATTTTGTTTATAGAAGCTTCGCGGTTTTCAATAGCTTTCGTTCTACTATCTTTAAAACAACCAAAAGAGGGGACTTGTATAAATTCGGATATATTAAAGTTTAATCCGCTACTGGAGTAAGCATCTTTCCAACTCGACAGAATTTCGTTATTTTCAATTTTACTAAAAGCGCGTTTTAAGGCTTCTTCATAACTTAAAGGTGTAATGCCTAAAATGGTGTTTATTCTGTTATCACGGCAAACTACTTCAACCTTCATGCTATGTACTAGAGACGATGCTAATTTGTACGATGTTGAGGTTACAAAATAAAGCCAGTACGATGATAGTTTGGGTGTCATTACCGGAACCGTATAAATTCTACGTTTTAAGTTTCTGGCTTTACCAAAATTTAAAAGCATCTCTTTATAGGTTAAAACATCAGGACCTCCAATATCAAAATTCTCATTATAAGTTTCGGGGTTAAACATCGATTTAGAAAGAAAAGCCATAACATCGGAAATGCCGATAGGTTGGCATTTGGTGTTTAACCATCTTGGTGTAATCATAATCGGGAGTTTTTCAACTAAATCCCTAATAATTTCAAAAGAAGCACTTCCGGAGCCAATAATAATTCCGGCGCGTAAAGCTGTAAAGTTGTAATCGCCTTTCGCTAGTTCTATTTCTACATTTTTTCTTGAGCTTAAATGTTTAGAGAGTTCGGTTTCGTTAACAATACCACTTAAGTAAACCACATGATTTACGTTGGTGTTTTTTAGAGCGTTCCTAAAGTTTTTGGCAGATGTTTCTTCTAAAGATTTATAATCACCATCCGAAGACATGGAGTGTACCAAATAATAAGCACCATCAATATCTTTTGGAATATGTTCTAAAGAAGCCTGATCTAAAAGGTCTAATTGAAGCACCGTAATGCTTTTCGCTAAAGATTCTGGCGGATTAAACCGTTTGGGGTCTCGCACGCAGCAAATCACTTCGTGTCCGGCTTCAACTAAAACCGGAATTAAACGTTTGCCAATATAACCTGTGGAACCTGTTAGTAGTATTTTCATTATTTAGAATCAGAATGTCGCGATATTAAATCGTTTCATTAATTAATATGTGGGGTTAAACGAAGTTAACCATTTTTTTATAAAGCGCTATGCATCTAAAAATTAACTGACAAACTAGCACAATATGCAATTGGCTTTATTTTTGATATATTTACATTAGAAATTAAAAACTAAACAAAATGATTGGATATTATATATTATTAGGTGCCATAGCGCTTTTAAGTTGGATTGCGAGTAGTACCTTAAAGAAAAAGTTTGCCAAATACTCTAAAATACAACTGAGAAATGGCATGAGTGGCGCCGAAATTGCTACAAAAATGTTAGCAGATAACGGTATTACCGATGTTGAGGTTATTTCTACACCTGGGCAATTAACCGACCACTATAACCCAACAAATAAAACAGTAAACTTAAGTGAGTCTGTTTATAATCAAAGAAACGCAGCAGCTGCGGCTGTGGCAGCACACGAGTGTGGTCATGCCGTGCAACATGCGCAAGCGTATCAATGGTTAGGGTTGCGGTCTAAATTAGTGCCTGTTGTTAGTGTAACGTCAAATATGTCACAATGGGTTGTTATTGGTGGTTTAATGTTAGGTGCCGCTGCAGGTTTAGGTTTTGGATACTGGGTAGCTGTTGCCGGATTAGTGATGATGGGTTTTGCAACTCTATTCAGTTTTGTAACTTTACCGGTAGAATACGATGCTAGTAACCGTGCTTTGGCATGGTTGAAAAATAAAAACATGTTGTCTCAAGAAGAATATGCAGGATCGGAAGATGCCTTAAAATGGGCGGCTAGAACATATTTAGTTGCTGCAATTGGTTCTTTAGCATCTTTAGTATATTGGGCTTTTCAAGTATTTGGTGGCTCTAGAAATTAATACCTATTAATAATTTAAAAATCAATTAAATCCCAAATTATGAATCAAACATTTAATGGTAAGCTTATGGTAAGTCAACTATCTGAAGTTGATAGAGTGGCTTTTTATAAAAAAACATATTCGCATGTTGCGGGTGGTGTTTTGGTATTTATTCTTTTTGAATACCTATTATTACAAAGTGATACAGTTGTAGAGTTCGCTTTATCCATGACGCAAGGTTGGCGTTGGCTTATTATGCTTGGTGGTTTTATGTTTATTACAAACTATGCCGAAGGTATGGCACTTAAAACGCCAGACAAAAACAAACAATATTTAGCTTACGGACTTTACATTTTAGCCGAAGCTTTTATTTTTGTACCACTTATTTACATTGCAGCTTATGCCATGGAAACAGGGCCAGATATTTTAAAACAAGCCGGTATTGTTACATTGGCTTTATTTAGCGGGTTATCGGCTATTGTTTTTGTCACTAAAAAAGATTTTTCATTCTTAAAAGCAGGATTAACCGTTGGCTTTTTTATTGCTATTGGGTTAATTATCGCTGGAAGTATTTTTGGTTTCAATTTAGGGCTTTGGTTCTCGGTTGGTATGTGTCTTTTAGCTGCTGGTTCTATTTTATATCAAACATCAAATTTGGTAAATAAATATGGTGTTGAAGATTATATTCCTGCTGCTTTAGGCTTGTTTGCTTCGCTAATGCTGCTGTTTTGGTATGTGTTACGTATTTTTATGTCTAGAGATTAAGCATTATAAATAAATACCTTTTGAAGTTTAACATTCTAAGCCATGTTAAATTCAATGTAAAACTTAGTTAAAAACAAAGCTCTGAAAAACAGATTTCAGAGCTTTTTCGTTTCTTTACCATTTCAAATAAACAAAATGAGTGCACCTATAGATTATTACCAAGAACATCAAGCAACATACACTGCAGAAGCACAAAAGTTGCATAAGCAAATGATAACCTTAAGCATGCTAAGGTTGTTGGTTTTTGTTGCTACAGGCTTTGGTATATACTTCACTTTTCAAAACTGGCAAATTGCTTTAGGTATTGGTGTTTTGGGTATTGCAGGTTTTCTGTTTTTATTATCAAAATATAACGATATTAAACGTGAACGTCAGTTTAAAAAAGCACTGGTTGTTATAAATGAAGAGGAGATTAAAATTGCTTCGGGTAATTTTCATGATCGCGATCAAGGACTTAAATTTCAAGACCCAAATCATTTTTATAGTTTAGATATTGATTTATTTGGTAGAGGTTCATTTTTTCAATTTATAAATAGAACAACGATTACTGAAGGACAAGAACGATTGGCAGATTTACTAAAAGCGAACAATACTGAAAACATTGTTTCACGACAAAAAGCCATTGAAGAATTAAGTAGTAAGCCCGAATGGAGGCAGCATTATGATGCTAATTCGAGTTTGATTGAAACAGAAACGTCTGCAAAGCAAATTGTAACATGGTTAAAAAACTATAAAACCTTTTTGCCAAAAATGATGCAATGGTTACCAATAGGGTTTACTGTTATTTCGGTAGCATTATTTGGATTAACTATTTTGAATTTAATTAACTCTGAAATTGTTGGCTATTGGTTGCTTATTGGCTTAGGTTTTTCTGGTGTTTATGTCAAGCGTATCAATCAACTTTCAACAGGAGCCGATCAGGTTAAAGATACATTTCGTCAGTATGCTTTATTGTTAAATTTAATTGAAAATGAAAATTTTACTTCGGAATTGCTTCAGAAGAAACAAGAAAAAATTCAATCGGAACATAAAAAGGCGTCACTTATTTTTAAAGAGTTATCCAAAGGTTTGGATGCATTAGATAATCGCAATAATATTATCTCGGCTATATTTGGTAACGGCTTGTTCTTGTCGGATATTAAAAATAGCTACCGTATTGAAAAATGGATTAATCAATATGCTGATAAAGTTGAAGATTGGTTTGAGGTGGTTTCTTTTTTCGATGCGTATAACTCCTTAGGTGGTTTTAATTTTAATCATCCTGATTTTGTGTTTCCTAAAATAGTAAACAACGGTTCGGTTATAAAAGCTACAAATTTAGGGCATCCTTTGTTAAACGAGTCTAAGCGTGTAGATAGTAATGTCTCTATGGGTAACGAGGAGTTCTTTATTGTTACTGGGGCAAATATGGCAGGAAAAAGCACCTTTTTACGTACTATGTCTCTGCATATTGTTATGGCCAATGTTGGTTTGCCTATTTGTGCTGAAACGAGTGAATATTCGCCTGTAAAATTGATTACAAGTATGAGAACCACAGATTCGTTAACCGATGATAGCTCGTACTTCTTTTCTGAGTTAACACGATTAAAATACATTGTAGATGCTATTCAAAAAGAACCTTATTTTATTATTCTAGATGAAATTTTAAAAGGGACAAATAGTACCGATAAGGCTATTGGTTCTCGTAAGTTTGTTGAAAAATTAGTGGCTTCTAAGGCTACAGGAATTATTGCAACGCACGATTTAAGTTTGTGCGAAATTGAAAAAGAACTACCGCAAGTAAAAAACTATTACTTCGATGCCGAAATTATTAATGATGAACTTCATTTTGATTACACTCTTAAAACCGGAGTTTGTAAAAACATGAATGCATCTTTTCTATTGAAGAAAATGGAAATTGTATAATTAAGAGCTTTTTTTAAGGTGTTCTGAAGAAAAAATAATCGCCACTCTTTGATTATTGTGTCATTTTTCAGCTCTAATTTTAACATACGCGTTTTTCAATTAAATGGCTAATACGTTGTTTAACTTAGTTTTACGTTAATTTGAAGAGGTTGCGAACTTAGGCCTTTGTTAAAAGCGTGTTAAGCTAGTGACTAACCCTTAATTTTGTGTCTAAATAAATAGTGAATCTTAAAAAAAGATAAAGAATATGAAGATGATAAAAATATTACCCATAGCATTAATTGGTTTATGCATGTCTTGCGGAAGTGGAGAGCGTGTTATAATGGAAGAAGGTGCTGTGTATAAAGTGAAAAACGATAACTTTTATAGTAAAGGTAAAGATATTACAGAGCTGTTGTCCGAAAACGAGAAGAAAGACATTAAGGCCGTTTTAAATAAGCGCCTGGAAGCCGAGCGTCTTGCTGAAGATGAAAAAGAAAAGCTAGAAAAGGAGCAGGAAAAAGTTGAGAAAACCATAGAGAAAGCTAAGGAAAAACAAGAAGCCTTAGAGGAAAGTCAAAAACAATTAGAGGAAAAACAAGAAGCAATAGAAGATGCTCGAGACGATTTTTTAAAGGCTAAAGAAAAACTAGAGGGTAAAAAAGAGAAGTATAATAAACTAAAAGAAAAAGGTAAGCTATCGCCTAGTGATGAAGAGAAGTGGCAAGGCCGTTTTGAAGATTTAGAAGCTAAAATAAAAGAGTATAACACTATTTATAAAAACTTAAAATAAAATAATTATGAAAAATATATTTGCAACCCTAGTCTTATTTGTATTCTGTTTTGCAGTTAATGCACAAGAGGTAGTATTTAAAGAAGCGACATACCAAGTTAAAGGTAGTAAAATTCTTAAAGATGGAGCCGATGTTACAAAAACATTATCTATTGAAGATCAACAACAAATAAAGGATGCTTTTAGTGTTAAAAAAGCAGAATTAGACAAAGCTAAAGCAGCTGAAAAGGCAGAGCTTGAAAAGGTAAAAGCCAAAGAAAAGGCTGTTAAGAAAGAAGAGAAAGCGAAAAAGGATCAGGAGAAAGCATTAAAAAAAGCTCAGAAAGAACAAAAGAAGGCCGAAAAAGCATTGAAAGCTAAAGAGAAGGCTAAATCTAATTTTGAAAAAGCTGAAAAAAAACATAAAGATGCTATTTCGAAATACGAAAAGTTAAAAAATAAAGGTAAATTGTCTCCTGTGGATGAAAAGAAGTCACTAGAGAATATTGAGAAGCTAAAAGAAAAGCTAGATAAAGCAAAAAGTAAACTATAAAATAAAATCACGGTATGGAAAAAGAGCTTAAGGTTGCATTAATTCAGGCGAATTTAGTTTGGGAAAATCCTCAAAAAAACCGTGAACAGTTTACAGAAAAGATAGAACAAATTTCAGGCAGTATAAATCTAATTATACTGCCTGAAATGTTTACAAGTGGTTTTACCATGAATGCTGAAAAGGTAGCCGAAACCATGAATGGGGAAACTATTACATGGCTAAAAGATATGGCTGCTAAAAAAAATGCGGCTATTGTTGGTAGTTTGGTGATAACAGAAGCGGGTAAGTATTACAATCGCTTAGTATTTGTAGAACCTTCGGGTAAAATTACTATTTATAATAAACGCCATGCTTTTACCTTAGTTGGTGAAGAGAAAACATTTACGGCAGGTAATGAAAAGGTAATTATTGATTATCTAGGTTGGAAAATCTGTCCGTTAATTTGTTACGATTTACGTTTCCCGGTATGGGCAAGAAATACTGAAGATTACGAAGTCTTGATTTATGTGGCCAACTGGCCAAAACCACGAGTTACGGCTTGGGATACGCTTTTAAAAGCACGAGCTATCGAGAATATGAGTTATTGTATTGGGGTGAATAGAGTAGGTGTAGATGGTGTGAATAGTGAATATTCTGGTCACTCTGCTGTTTACGATGTTTTAGGAAATCAGTTATCTAATTTCGAACCGGATGAAGAAGGGACGCAAATAATTACTTTAGAGAAGCGCCATGTGGAAGCTTATAGAAATAAATTGAAGTTTTTAAACGATCGAGACACTTTTATAATTCATTAATAAAAAACAAAAAGCCCGACTTTTACATCGGGCCTAATAAATTAACCAAAATTTATTACTAATCATTCTTTTTCTTAGCAATGGTTTGGTCGTATATAGTTTCAATTACTTACATAATATTTTTTGCTATTATAGTACCATTAGGTTGCAACCTCGAATATCAGAGTTGTCAAAACGACCAATAACTTCAAAAGATCCATCTGGATTTACACGGCCTAAATCTTGAGTTGCAATAAAGGAGCAAGAGTTTATGTTTGCTAAATCAATAACATTAATTCCTCCTGCTTTTTTGCTGGTGTTTATGGTTAAAGCATCTTCGGTGTCACGAGTTAAAACTTTCATCCAACTTGGGCACTTAAAAACACCATGACCTTGCGAGTAGGCTTGGCTTAATAATTCCGTCATGCCATATTCACTATGGATTTCTTTTGTACCAAAACCAGTTTTTAATTGTTTGTGTAGTTCTTCGCGAATCAATTCTTTTCGGCGGCCCTTCATGCCTCCTGTTTCCATGATTACGGTGTTTTTTAAGTTGAATTGATGCATTTCAACTAAATCTAACAATGCAAAAGAAACACCTATAAGTAATATTTTTTTGCCTTCAGCATCTAGCTTTATTAAGGTGTCTTTTAATTCGGAGATGTTATCGAGATAAAAACCACTTTCAGCATGTTTCGATTTCGAAATCATGGCATCGACCATATATATTAATGATGAGCCTTCACGTTCTAGGTAAGACGGTAACAATCCAAGAATAACATAATCTTCAATCTTGCCATAAAAGTGTTCAAAACCTTTGTTAAAACTCTGTTCGTAGATCTTTAAATTGGTAACATGGTGTTTGCTCGTAGCGCTTCCAGTAGTTCCAGAACTGGTAAAGGTTGTTTCAACGGGATCTTTAGTACTTAAAACATCTCGCGTTTTAAAAAACTGAATAGGTAAAAAAGGAATATCACTACTTGTTTTTACATCTGTTGGATGGATGTAAAGTAGGTCGCAAAATGAACGATACACCCTATTGTTTTCAAACTGAAATTTAAAAACTTCTAATGCTAAGTTTTCAAATTCCGCGGGTGTTTTTATTTTGAAAATGGCGTTTTTATCGATCATAAATAGATTTCAATAGTCATTAAAGGCTTAAAAACGTTTTGCTGGTTTTTAGTGACCTTTATATTATAGTACAAAAGTAGATAAAATAAAAAAGCACTACCAATTGGCAGCGCTATTATATTTATAGATTCAAAAAAAATTATTTTATAATTAGTTTTCTAGTTTCACTTACTTGGTTTTCGGTAATATGTAAAATATAAACGCCTTTACTTAATTTTGAAATATTGAGTGTTTTACCAATAAGTCTTGTAAATAATACTTGTTTGCCTAATACATTAAAAACCTTAACTGTTTTGGTTAAGTTGCTTTTTGATGCTATAGAAACTTCATTATCATATGCGCTTACCGGGTTTGGGTAAATGGTTAGGCCTTCAATTTTGGGCATAGTCCGGCTAGGATTTTGCGCATCCATAGTCTGGACGGCAAAAAAAGAAATAATGGTAAAAAAGATTAAAAAGTATTGTTTCTTCATATCTACTCGTTTGTTATTTCAAAGTTAGATGAATACTACAATTTTAATGCCAAAAAATAGTTAACATTATTATAATTTGTTCTAAAGTTTATCAATTTGTTTCGCGATTGTTACCTTAGTGTTATTAATTTTTTAATTTTAATAAAATTATGTTATTAGCTTTATCTTTACTTCAAGAAACAGATTTTCTTTACAAATGAAAAAAAAAGACATTAAAATATTGTTGGTTGATGATGAGCCAGACATTTTAGAAATTGTAGGTTATAATTTATCAAGTGAAGGTTATCAGGTACTTAAAGCCGAGAATGGCGCCGAAGGTGTTAAAATAGCAAAGAAAGAATTACCTCAATTAATTATTCTAGATGTTATGATGCCAGAAATGGATGGTATTGAAGCTTGTGAATTAATTAGAAAGCATCCAGATTTATCCAACACCATCGTAACTTTTTTAACAGCTCGTGGTGAAGACTATTCTCAAGTAGCAGGATTTGATGCTGGTGCGGACGATTATATTACAAAGCCTATAAAACCAAAAGTTTTAGTGAGTAAAGTAAAAGCGCTTCTTCGTCGTTTTAAGGAAGAAGATGTTGCTGACACTTTGAAAATTGGGTCTTTAGTTATTAATAGAGATGAGTATAAAATTACTTCTAAAGGGAAAGAAATTATTTTACCAAGAAAGGAGTTTGAATTACTTTCTTTATTAGCTTCTAAACCCGGAAAAGTTTTTAAACGCGACGAAATATTAGATACCGTTTGGGGCAACGAAGTGGTTGTTGGCGGGCGTACTATTGATGTGCACATTAGAAAATTACGTGAAAAATTAGGAGATAAAAGCTTTAAAACCGTAAAAGGTGTAGGTTATAAGTTTGTAGATTAATTTGTAATGAAACAGACTAAATTTAAAAAATCGTATCGATTCGCGAGAGTTACTTCGTTTTATATTACCTTATATATAACGCTCTTATTGAGCGTTTTTTTATTTTACTTCTCTAATATCGAGTTATGGGAAATCCCCGTGCTTGCTATTAGTACCTATGTTTTCTGTTTTATTGTTATTCAATATCGAGTAGAGCGCTTTATATATCGTCGTGTTAAAAAAATATACGACGATCTAACTTTACTAGAATCGGCAAAGCTTACCAAAGGTGCTATTACTACCGATATGCACACGCTTACTCAAGAAATAGATAAATTTGCACGCGATAAAAAGTTAGAAATAGAAACTCTTAAAGTTAGAGAGCAATACCGAAAGGAGTTTTTGGGAAACGTGTCTCACGAGTTAAAAACGCCATTGTTTACAGTACAAGGTTACATTTTAACCTTACTCGATGGTGCAATGGACAACAAAGAAATTCGCGAAAAATACTTAGAGCGTGCCAGTAAAGGTATTGAACGCTTAAGTTATATTGTGGAAGATTTGGATATGATTACCAAATTGGAAGTTGGAGATTTAAGACTTAAAATAGAAACTTTTAATATTGTAGAGTTGGTAGAAACAATTTTCGATATGCTGGAAATGAAAGCCGCAAAGAAGAAAATTACGTTAACCTTCGATATGAATTACAAGAAGCCAATATTTGTTAAGGCAGATAAAGAGCGTATTCAGCAGGTTTTAATTAATCTTATTGTGAATTCTATTAAATACGGAAGTGAAAAAGGTACTACCGAAATTAGTATCGAAAATTTAATAAAAAATAAAGTTATTGTTCGGGTAACCGATAATGGCGAGGGCATTGCATCTGCACATTTACCACGATTGTTCGAGCGTTTTTATAGAGTTGATAAAACAGGGTCTAGAAAAGAAGGTGGTTCTGGGCTTGGGTTATCTATAGTAAAACATATTATTGAGGCACACCAAGAAAAAATATATGTTGAAAGTGAATACAGTGTGGGTAGCGAATTCTCATTCACCCTCGAAAAAGCTGAATAATTTTTTAAAGTCGACTTCAAAATCAAAAGCTTTTAACCCAGCATAACCGGTAATATTCTCTAACATTTTTATACTAAAATCGTCCTGGCTACAAGTTGGCACTAAGCGCATATCACTAAGGCGTTCTGCTAAGTACTCTTGTTCAAACTGGCCAGGTGTAGGTATAAAAAAAGCTTTTTTATTCAGTTTAGCTAAATCCATTACGGTGGTGTAACCCGATCTAGAAACAATCAATTCGCTTTCATTTATTGTTTTTTCTAGTAATGCGGATGTCATAAAATTATAAATGGTCATGTTGCCCTTTACCTCCTTGGTTTGCTCATCTTCCATAACACCTTTTACAAAAACTACTCGACCATTAAAAACTTCCAATTCATTTAAAAGACGTTCTTCTAGCATGGTGCGTTGCGGCTCTGGACCAGAGATTAGCACCATAACATCATTTTTAATTTCGGTCTCTCGTTTAGTAAAACGGCTTAATGGCCCAATGTAAGTAGTAGGAAGTTCAAAACGTTTCACATGGCCTAGTTTTCCGCTTAAATTAATATCGCCAGGTGTATCCGGAACCCAACAGGCATCAAATTTATTAATAATTTTCTGATGCATTTTAGTGCTTAGCCAAGTCGTGCTGCCACTCAAGACATTTAATTGATGTGTAATAAAAACAGATGGCACTTTTTTACTTCTAACACCCAATCGGTTGTCCGATATAATGCCGGAAATTTCTTCAGAAACTACAATGTCTTTAATTGCCTTTTTTTCAGCCTTAATAGCTTGCATCAATTTTGGCGAATCTTTAATAAGTTTCAACTTAAAATGCTTTCCATTTTTAGCATACGTTACGTTGTATACAGGTAATTCAATACATTTTAAGTCAGGGAATTCTTTTCTTAACAAAGCTAACGCCACGCCATCACTAGCAATTATAGGTTCGAAGTTGTTTAAAATTAATGCATTAATAATAGGTATACATCGCGTAGCATGCCCTAAACCCCAATTTAACGGCGCAACTAAAATTCGTTTTTTCATCAATTAAAATTCTAAATAAAAGCTTTTATTATGGCGTTACCGCAAGGGTCGGGCTTTCCGCTATATCTTTTTTTATGCAACTTTATAAAGTTGGTTTTATTAAATTATAGACAAACCAAGTGGTTATTGTCTGTTTTTTTAGTTTAATCTAGCAAAAAAAAGGATGCCGCATCAATCCCTAACGCACTTTTCGGCAAATTCAAAGGTAAGCATATAAACACTTGGGTATATTTCCGTAATTTTACCAATTCAAAACAAATAATAACAAATAGTTAATATACTGTGGGTAGTAAAAATAAACTGAAACGATTTAGAGAAAACGAAACTTTTTCCAACGTGTTTCAACCATCAAGAGAAGAATTGGTAGAGTCAACTTTTAGTCTAAAAGGTGAATGGCGTTCTAAGGTTTTTAAAAACGATAATCCGTTAGTTCTAGAATTAGGCTGTGGAAAAGGAGAATATTCGGTTGCATTAGCACAAAAATATCCAAACAAAAACTTTATTGGTGTCGATATAAAAGGTGCTAGATTCTGGAGAGGGGCAAAAACAGCCGTAGAAGAAAATATACCTAACGTGGCTTTTCTGCGTACGCAAATAGAACTTATCGATCATGCTTTTGCTAATAATGAAGTAGACGAAATTTGGATTACTTTCCCAGACCCACAAATAAAATATAAGCGAACCAAACACCGCATGACTAATGCTGTTTTCTTGGAACGTTACAAGCAAATTCTAAAACCAGATGGTGTTATGAATTTAAAAACCGATAGCGAATTTATGCACGGTTACACACTTGGTTTATTACATGGTGCAGGTCACGAAGTGTTGTATGCCAACCATAATGTTTACAAGCAAGAAGGTAGCCCAGAAGAGGTAACAAGTATTCAAACCTTTTACGAGTCGCAATACTTAGAGAAAAATAAGCCTATCACTTATATTAAATTTAAAATCAAATAGTTTTGAACATTACATTTATCTTCTTTTTAGGGTTGGTTTTTGCGCTTGTAGGTGTTATTCCGCCAGGATTACTAAACATGACGGCCGCAAAAATTAGTCTAAAAGAAGGTCATGTGCGCGGCATTATGTTTTCTATTGGTGCCTGTGTTGTTGTAATTATTCAGACTTCTATAGCAGCTATTTTTGCGCGCTATTTAAGTAAAAACCATGATGTAATAGATGTATTGCAGCGTGTAGCATTCGTTATTTTTGTTTTAATTACTATTTATTTCTTGTTTATAGCTAAGTCTGAACCTAAAGAACAAGTAGAGCCAAAAATTAGAAGTAAGGGAAGTCGTTTTTTTCAAGGTTTGTTTCTATCGGGTATAAATGTATTCCCGATACCTTACCAAGCTTACATGACTATTACTTTGGCATCTTTTGGATGGTTAGATTTTAGTCAAACAAGTATTATCTCTTATGTTGCTGGTGCAGCTATGGGTACTTTTGTTACCCTTTACATGTACATTTTCTTTTTTGATAAAATAAAGAGTAAAACATTAACGTCTCAAAAAAACATGAACCGCATTATCGGTAGTATTACCGGTATTATTGCGGTAGTAACTTTAATAAATATTATTAGAGAAATATAATCATGAAAGCGGAAACATTAAATTTTTTCGATAAAGTTTACCAAGTGGCTAAGCAAATTCCATTTGGTCGTGTTACTAGTTATGGAGCTATTGCCAAATATTTGGGAGCTGCAAGAAGTGCTAGAATGGTTGGTTATGCCATGAATGGCTCTCACGGAAAAGATGTTCCTGCCCACCGCGTGGTAAATAGAAAAGGTTTACTAACCGGTAAACATCATTTTGATGGAACCAACCTGATGCAACAACTTTTAGAAAGTGAGGGCATAAAGGTTGTCGAGAATCAAATTCAAGATTTAGATAAGGTTTATTGGGATCCTTCCGAACATTTGTAAAAGATTACTTCTTGTTATTTAAGTTCAATTATTCAAAAAAATCATTCTATTAATAACAGAAAACCAAGCAAATCAACTTTTAAGGATTTGGAATTGGCTTCATTTTATTCTATTTTTATCGGCAGAGAGTTTTATGGATACGTATCCATATGTAAATTATGCTATTAAATTTGTAGTGATTTCAATTTTAGTGTCTTCAAATGTTAAATTGTTGAAGTGCTTTAAAATCAATTGAAAAACATCAAAACTCAACTTATTCCAATATTTTTTTAGATTTGTTACACATTGTGTTTTTATAGAAAAACTTGGCATAGTTATGCTGTTTATGTAAGTAGTTAGGTTTTGTTGAGACTAGTTATAGTACAAGTTATTTTATTTAAACTCCGTAGAACCAGACCAATTTCACGTTAATAAAATTTATGACTATAAACGAAAGGTATCAAAGTATTAGACGGCAAACTATAGATTTTTGCAGTTATTTACAACCGGAAGATTATGCTATTCAGGTCGTTAAATTTGCGAGTCCAGCAAAATGGCATTTAGCACATACCACTTGGTTTTTCGAAACTTTTATTTTAAAAGCAGAATTGGATGGCTATGTGGAATATGATTCAAACTTCAATTTTTTATTCAATAGTTATTATAATAATGTTGGTAGTCGAGTATTGCAATCTAACCGAGGAAATATGTCTCGCCCAAGTACCGATGCTATTTTTGCCTACAGAGATTATGTAGATAAGCATATGTTGGATTTCTTTGAAACCAACCCCAAACAGAAACTATTAAATTTAGTGATTTTAGGTTTAAATCACGAACAGCAACATCAAGAATTATTAATAACCGATGTAAAATATATGCTTGGGCATAATGCATTGTTTCCTGTTTTTAATGCTGATTTCAATTTAATAAAAGATGAAAATACCACTACCGATAATGTGAAAATATCAGCTGGTGTTTATGAAATAGGGCATCAAGATTCCAAGTTTTGTTATGATAATGAATTAGGTGTGCATAAGGTGTATGTACGCGATTTTGAAATAAATAACTTTTTAGTAACCAATGGAGATTACATAGCTTTTATGGAAGCTGGTGGTTATTCCGATTTTAATCTTTGGTTAGATGAAGGTTGGGCTTGGGTAAATGCAGAGCAAATTAAAGCACCCCTGTATTGGCATAAAATAGATGGAGAGTGGCATGTTTATACCCTTGCCGGATTACAAAAAGTAGATAAAAATGCTATTTTAAGCCACATTAACTTTTACGAAGCTAATGCTTATGCTGAGTGGAAAGGTATGCGATTACCAACCGAGTTTGAGTGGGAAGTTGCTGCCCAAAAGTTAGATTGGGGTAAACGTTGGGAGTGGACTAGTAGTGCTTATTTACCATACCCTAATTTTATAAAGGAAAATGGAGCGGTTGGTGAGTATAATGGCAAGTTTATGAGTAATAAAATGGTATTAAGAGGTGCTTCGGTTGCGACATCTCAAAACCATAGTCGAAAGACGTATCGCAATTTTTTTCATCCTTCGGAACGCTGGCAGTTTACCGGAATAAGATTAGTAAAGTAATATGATAGAAGTTTTTAAGAATGAAGTTGATAAAGGGTTACAAGCAGATAGCAAAACGTTACCATCAAAGTATTTTTATGATAAAATAGGCGATGCCCTTTTTGTAGAAATCATGAATTTGCCTGAATACTATTTAACCCGTTGCGAGTTGGATATTTTTCAGAATAAAACCGAAGAACTTATTGAGGCTTTTGGAGTTTCTCCAGATTCTTATTTTGAATTGATAGAGTTGGGTGCCGGAGATGGTACAAAAACAAAAGAGTTATTGAGATCGTTAGATATTCAAAGTTATAATTTTGATTATTTTCCTATCGATATTTCTTCTAATGCATTGAATTTATTGGAAAAAGATTTAAAAAATGAGCTTCCAAATTTGTCTGTGCAAATTCAAGAAGGCGATTATTTTAAAGTTTTAGCGTCCTTAAAGGAGAGTAAGAAACCTAAAATAGTATTGTTTTTAGGGTCTAACATTGGTAATATGTCTGATGATATGGCTGCCGATTTTATATATAGTTTGGGGTCTAACTTACAGGCTGGAGATAAACTCTTGTTGGGTGTAGATTTAATAAAGGCGAGCCATGTTGTGCTTCCCGCGTATAATGATAGCCAGGGTGTCACAGAAAAGTTCAATCTTAATTTATTGGATAGAATTAACAATGAGTTAGGCGGGAATTTTAACCTTAATCAGTTTAAACATCAGCCAGAGTATGATGAGCATGAAGGCGTCGCTAAAAGCTATATAGTAAGTACGGCGAATCAGGCTGTTGAGATTAATGCCACCGGAAAAACCTATAAATTTACAGAAGGAGAAAAAATTCATACTGAAATATCTAGAAAGTATAACGATGCGTTAATTGAGAAAATTATCGAGAAAACCGATTTTAATCTTGAAACTAAAATACTTGATAGTAAAGCCTATTTTGCAGATTATATACTTAGAAGAGATTAAAATACTATGTTTTGAATAATAGAATTTAACAACTAAACCGATAACTATGAGCGAGAAAAGATTTAAAGACCTGAAAGCAATTTATGTAAATTGTACACTGAAGAAATCTCCAATGGAGAGTCATACATCTAAACTCATAGAGGTTTCAAAATCTATTATGAAGAGCGAAGGTGTTTCTGTAGAAGATATTAGATTTATTGATCATGATGTTGCAACTGGTGTTTATCCAGATATGACGGAGCATGGTTGGGAAAAAGATGAATGGCCTGAGCTATTTAAAAAAATTTTTGATGCCGACATTCTTATAGTTGGTACACCTATTTGGTTAGGAGAAAAATCGTCTATTGCTCAAAAATTAATTGAAAGACTGTATGGAATGAGCGGGCAAACAAACGATAAAGGACAATACAGCTTTTATGGGAAAGTTGGCGGATGCATGGTAACAGGTAATGAAGATGGTGTAAAACATTGCGCTATGGGTATATTGTACTCGCTTCAACATGTTGGGTATTCTATACCTCCACAAGCGGATTGTGGCTGGATTGGAGAAGTTGGGCCTGGCCCTAGCTATGGCGATACGGAATGGCAGGGTAAGAAGTTGGAAAAGCCATTAGGTTTCGATTCAGATTTTACTAATCGAAATACTACATTTATGACCTATAACTTATTGCATTTAGCGTCCATGTTAAAAAAACAAGGTGGATATCCTAGTTATGGAAATTCTAGAGAAGACTGGGACGATGGAACAAGATGGAATTTTGATAATCCTGAATACCGTTAAAAACTAGTTCGTTAAATCTATGTTTTTCAGAAGAAAACTAATTTTAATTCCTTTTAAATAAACTTAATATGGATAGTGTGAAACTTGCTGTTTTAGGTCTTGGAAGCCAAACGACCACGTTTTATATTAGTGAGTTGAATAGGCTATATAATGAAAAATATGGTGGTTATAGTACATGTCCATTTATTATGTGGAATGCGAATTTCGATGCTATAAATTCACTTTTACCAAATATATCAGACGAACTCAATGCACTAACTCAAGGTTGTATTAACGAAATAGAAAAATTAGATATATCACATATTTTGGTTCCTAATATCACCTTGCACGAAAGTATAGATCAAATAGAGGTTCAGAAAAATATTTTGCATCCGGTCTATTTAACGGTTACAAAAATTAAATCGCTAAAGCTTTCAAAAATTGTTTTAATGGCTTCGGAATACACCATGAATTCAGCATATATTCGTTCCGTGTTTACCGCAAATGGAATAGAAATAGAGATTCCTTCGGAAGAAGATCGAGTTCAAATTGATACATTTCGAAAAGAAGTTTATGCTAAACAAGAAAGCCAAGCCGGTATAGTCCGTTTTCAGAAAATTATTGAAAAATATACAATTAAAAACTCCGTTTTGTTGGCTTGTACGGAATTGTCTATTTTTAAACCGAAGAATAATACACGCCTTTTAGATATGGTGGAAATTCAAATAAGAGAATCAATAAGCCTTGTGTGAAATTTTAAAATATAATATTAATATGAAAATAGCAGTCACTTCGGCAAACGGAAAATTAGGTTCTACTATTGTGGAAAATTTAATTGAACTTTTAGGTAAAGAGAACGTTATAGGTATTGCCCGTTCACCAGAAAAGGCAAAACACCTTGGTATTGAAATACGAAAAGGCGATTATAATAGTCGTGCGGAATTTGATACGGCATTGCAAGGTATAGATGTTGTTATGTTGCTTTCAGGAATGGATGAGCCTGATAAAAGAATTCAGCAACATCGCAATGTTATTGATGCAGCGGTGAGTAATGGCGTTAAGAAAATAGTGTACACCAGTATTGTTGGCGATGAAAAAAACACGGCGTTTAGCCCCGTGGTGCAGAGTAATAGGCAAACAGAAAAGGATGTTCAGAACTCAGGTCTTGATTATGTTATTGGTAGAAATGGCATATATATTGAACCCGATTTAGAATATTTGGATACTTATATCGAAGAAGGTGAAATTAGAAATTGCGCAGGCACTGGTAAATGTGCTTATACAAGTAGAGCGGAGTTGGGGTTTGCTTATGCTAAAATGTTGATAGAAGATAAACATAGCGGAAAAACCTATAATCTAGTTGGTTATGCTATTTCACAGAGTGAATTAGCAGATTATATAAATCTAGTCTTTAATACTAAGCTTAAGTTTAATCCAGTATCGGTAGCTGCGTACTTATATGAAAGAAAAACGGCATTGGGTGATTTTCTTGGAACCGTAATTGCCGGAATATACGAAGGGATAAAAAACGGTTCTAATAATGTGCTTTCAGATTTTGAATTGGCTGCAGGTCGACCACATAAATCTGTTGAAGATATTATGAGAGCTTACAAGGAGGAGTAACCAACGTGGGCTGTTCCCTTTTTATCAGACTTTGGTAGATTTCAAAATAAAAAATGGTGGTTACAAGGCGTTTTAGTGTAAATAGCTATTTTCAATCCTAACATAAGTAAAACTTCTAACTTAGGTATTAAGACTTCCGTCGATATTATTTATCTTTGTAAATTATAATTATTCTCAATTAAGCGGTGGTCAAATATGCTGGCTGCCAATATTATTACACAAGCAATGAAATTAAATAAACAAGATATATTAAAAGCGCTTGAAACTATTACTGTTCCTGGCGAAGGACAAAATATGGTTGAAAGTGGTGCTGTAAAAAATGTAATGACTTTTGGAGACGAAGTTATTGTAGATATTACAATTAACAACCCCAGTTTACAAGCAAAAAAACGTACGGAAGTTGATGTATTAAAAACAATACACGAGCAAGTTTACGAAAAAGCGAAAATTACAGTTAATGTAAAAGTAGACGCACCTGCTAAGCCAAAGGCTAATGTAATTAAAGGGAAACCTGTTGCAGGAATTCAAAATATAGTTGCAATCGCATCTGGTAAAGGTGGTGTAGGGAAATCTACAGTAACCGCTAACTTAGCTGTTACTTTAGCTAAAATGGGATTCAATGTTGGTATTTTAGATGCTGATATTTACGGGCCATCTATTCCAATTATGTTCGATGTGGCTGATGCAAAACCTTTGGCCGTAAACATTGAGGGTAAATCTAAAATGAAACCTGTTGAAAACTACGGAGTTAAAGTGTTGTCTATTGGCTTTTTCACACAACCAGACCAAGCTGTTGTTTGGCGTGGACCTATGGCTGCAAAAGCACTGAATCAAATGATTTTTGATGCACATTGGGGTGAGTTAGATTTCTTACTATTAGACTTGCCTCCAGGAACTGGAGATATTCATTTAAGTTTAATGCAATCGCTACCTATTACAGGAGCTGTTGTTGTTAGTACACCACAAAACGTGGCTTTGGCCGATGCTAAAAAGGGTGTGGCTATGTTTCAACAAGAAAGCATTAATGTGCCTGTTTTAGGTATTATTGAAAATATGGCGTACTTTACTCCAGCAGAATTACCAGATCATAAATATTTTATCTTCGGAAAAGAAGGAGCTAAAAACTTGGCAGAAGATTTAAAAGTGCCATTTTTAGGAGAAATTCCTTTAGTACAAAGTATTCGTGAAGCCGGTGATGTTGGTCGTCCAGCAGCTATGCAAAAAGGAACACCTTTAGAGCAAGCTTTTGAAAAAATAACGCAAAATGTAGTGCAAGAGGTTGTTAGAAGAAATGACGATTTACCACCTACAGAAGCAATTAAAATTACAACAATGGCTGGATGTTCTGCCGTAAAAAAATAAGATATGACCAGCGAAGAAGTAAGATTGAATGTTGAAAAAGCATTAGAAGAAATTCGTCCGTTTTTACAAAGTGATGGCGGCGATATTTCGTTAATGTCGATTGAGGAGAACGATACTCTAGTAAAAGTACAATTGCAAGGTGCTTGTGTAGGGTGTTCGGTAAATCAAATGACATTGAAATCGGGTGTTGAAATGACTATTAAAAAGTATGCACCACAAATTGAAAAGGTGGTTAATATTGAAATTTAATAGATTAATATCATTATAATTTATAAATAAAGAATCTTCAATTTGAAATAAACGAAGATTCTTTATTTTTTTATAAAGGTTTCTATTTTCTGTTAGAAAAGTATTAAAATTAAAGCGACAAAACTTAAATTTGTGGCACGGCTTATGACGTATCACTAATTGAATTACAAAACAGTACTATGCAAGATATAAATATTAAAATTACCGATAGAGACGGTGTAAAACACGAAATTGTTGCCCCTACAGATATGGCAATGAATTTAATGGAAGTTGTTCGTTCTTACGAGTTGGCTCCAGAAGGAACTATTGGTATTTGCGGAGGTATGGCTATGTGTGCATCATGCCAATGTTATGTAACTAGCGATACAGAGTTGCCAGAGATGGGAGATGATGAAGAAGCAATGCTGTCTGAGGCTTTTGATGTTAAAGATAACAGTCGTTTAGGTTGTCAAATTCAAATGACGCCAGAAATGGAAGGTCTAGAAGTAGAATTAGCTCCAGAAAGTTAATATTTGGCACAGTTGTGCTTTAGTTTAAAAAAATAATATTACATACAGCATTCCTAATAATGGATAGTGAATACAATTTGAAATTTAATTTCTTAATGGGTTTGTTTCTTCTTTATTAGGAATGCTTTTTTTTGTTTTAAAAATTAGAGATGTAACGCAATTATCAACTTGTAATTACTCAAATTGAAACATGATTTTAGTTGTTTAAAGAAATGTATGTTTCAAAAATATTCAGTTTAAGTATGCTTTTTATAGCTATAGTGAATTGTAAACATCAGGTCTTCTTTACGTTTTATTCTAAAAAGAAGTTATTCCTATATTTAAATTCAAAAAAAGGTTTTCTCAAGAATTTGTTGGGTTGGGAGATTTGTTTTGAATTAGAAAGTGGGGATTTGAAAATTAGGTAAAATAAAAAAAGTTGTCGTATTCGTTAAAATAGACAACTTAGCTTATAGGGTTAAAAGCCAGAAATGGCTTTAGTTTTTTTCTTTCTTCGGCTTAAAAATGAAAGCACTAGGAAATTTTTTCTTAATTTTTTTAAGTGCACGATCGGCTTCTAAACGGGTGCTAAAATTCCCAGCCCAAATTTTAAAATTTGGTGTTTCATATTCTATAGATGGATTCCACTCAGAAAACGATTGGTTGAAATCTGCTTTCGCATTTTGTGCAGCAGAACGGTTTCCAGAGTAAATTTGGATTTTATAACGATCAGAATCATGTTCGTTTTTATTCATTTCCTTTTTCAAATCTAGCAAAACTGCTATGTTTTGATCTTGATTTAAAGAAACATGGCCTTCTTGCGAGAAACTTATTGTTGATGTTAACAATAGAGTTAATAGGGGTAACAAAGTTAATTTTGTTTTCAATGAGTTCATTTTCAAATTATTTTGTGCAAAGATATACGATGCAATTAAATTATTAGTTCTTTTATTTATTTAGAATCTCTCTAAATTACCAATTATACCTGTGCTATCATTTCTAAAATCGACTTTTAATATTACTTTTGCGAGAGATTTTTTTAACTGTATTTTTTTCAATTATTAGTAATGAAAAAATCATACCAAAGTTTAGAAGTTAATTTAACCAACAATATGAGACAGGTGATTCACCGTATATTAAGTAAAAACACTCTTAGTTTCAGCTTAATTATTTTATTAGCGTTTACATCAGTCCTTTCTGCACAGGAAGGCGATCCAGCGAAAGGAAAATCTTTATTCAATGCCAATTGTGCGGCTTGTCATCAATTAGACAAGAAAATGACCGGGCCGGCTTTACGTAATGTAGAGGCGCGTTTGTCTGACGAGCAAGGCTTAGATCGTGATTGGATTCACGCTTGGGTACGTAACAGTTCAGGACTTATTAAATCTGGCGATTCTTATGCCAATAAGGTTTACAATGAGTACGGTGGTGCTGCCATGACGGCTTTTCCTCAATTATCTGATGATGATATTAGCAATATTTTAGCATATACTGCTGAAGAAAAGAAAGCGCCAGTTGCACCTGCAGGTGGAGCGGTTGTTGCTCAAACATCTGAAACCTCAGGAGGAATTTCAAACGAAATTATTTTAGGAGCCTTAGCAATCTTGTTTATGCTTTTAGCTGCCGGATTGTATTTAGTAAATAAAACACTACGTCGTTTTGCAACAGCTCAAAATATAGAATTACCTGAAGATTCAAAAAGAACTCCAATTTGGAAAGCATTTGTACAAAACCAATTTTTAGTAATGGTTCTTACAATATTCTTTTTACTATCGAGTGCGTATTTTGTTTACGGGTATTTATCTCAAATTGGGGTAGATCAAGGTTATCAACCAGTACAGCCAATTCACTTTTCGCATAAAATACATGCTGGTGATAATGGAATAGATTGTAAATACTGTCACTCTTCTGCAAGAGTTAGTAAAACATCTGGTGTGCCGTCGTTAAATGTTTGTATGAACTGTCACAAATCAATTTACGAATACAACGGTGAAACATCTCCTGAGTACTCTAAAGATTTCTACGATGGTGAAATTAAAAAATTATATGCTGCTGCAGGATGGGATGATGCCGAGCAAAAATATACAGGTGAATCTAGTCCGGTAAAATGGGTTCGTATTCATAACTTGCCAGATTTTGCATACTTTAACCACTCGCAACACGTAACTGTTGCAGGAGTAGAGTGTCAAACATGTCACGGTCCTGTGCAAGAAATGGAAATTGCTTATCAACATGCTCCATTAACAATGGGATGGTGTATTAACTGTCACAGAGAAACAGATGTTAACGTAAAAGATAATGCTTACTATACTAAAATTCATGACGAATTATCTAAAAAGTATGGTGTAGATAAGTTGACAGCTGCTCAAATGGGTGGATTAGAATGTGGTAAGTGTCACTACTAAAAAAAATAGTTTTTCTTTTCTGCGAAAGCAGGGAACTTTTAAAAATTAATAAGAAGTAATTCAATTATATAATATGTCATCAAACAAGAAATACTGGAAAAGTGTTGAAGAGCTAAACGAAAATAGCTCTATTGTTGAGACGCTTAAACAAAACGAGTTTGTAGCTGAGATTCCTACCGATGAATTTTTAGGAGATAAAGATACATTAGAAGAAAGCTCTACAACGCGTCGCGATTTCTTAAAGTATGTTGGGTTTAGTACCGCTGCAGCCTCTTTAGCTGCTTGTGAGGGTCCTGTTAAAAAAGCGATTCCTTATGTAGTACAACCAACAGAAATTATTCCTGGTGTTGCTAACTATTACGCAACTACTATAGCGAATGGTTTTGATTTTGCTAGTGTTTTAGTAAAAACCCGTGAAGGTCGTCCAATTAAAATTCAGAACAATGTGATGGCAGCTACCAATGGTAGTGCTAACGCAAGAGTTAATGCTTCTGTATTAGGATTGTATGATAGTTTAAGAGTTCAAGGTCCAAAAAAGGCTGGAGATTCTATTACTTGGGATACTTTTGATAGTGAAACAACTAAGAAATTAACTGATTTAGCAGCAGCAAACAAGAGTATTGTGTTATTAACACAAACTTTTGCAAGTCCTTCTACTGATAAGTTAATTACTGAATTTAAAAATAAATATGGTAATGTAAGCCACGTGGTTTACGATGCTATATCAGAGTCTGCTGCTTTAGATGCTTACCAAGCTAAATATGGTGAGCGCGGATTAGCAAACTACGATTTCTCTAAAGCGATGACAATCGTTTCTATTGGAGCTGATTTCTTAGGGGATTGGCAAGGTGGCGGTTTCGATTCAGGATATGCGAAAAACAAAGTGCCTAACCATGGTAAAATGTCTCGTCATATTCAGTTTGAATCTAATATGTCCCTTACTGGTGCAAACGCTGATAAGCGTGTGCCTTTAACTCCATCAGAACAAAAAATAGCTTTAGCTAAATTATATAGCTACGTTGTAAATGGTTCTGTTTCTGGAACATTATCACCTAAAGTTGATGAAGCTGTTAAAAATGCAGCATCTCAAATTAAAAAAGCGGGAAGTAATGCAGTTATAGTTACTGGTATTCAAGATGTGAATGCTCAAACTATTGTTTTAGAAATAAATGCAGCATTACAAAGTAAAGCTTTCGATCCTAGTACTCCAATAAAGACTAGACAAGGTAGCGATAAAGCAGTGACTAAATTAGTTGCTGATATGAAAGCTGGGAAAGTTGGTGCGGTTATCATGAGCGGTGTTAATCCGGTTTATAGCTTAGCAAACGCTTCAGAGTTTTCAGAAGGATTAAAGAACGTTGAATTGTCGATCGCTTTTTCTTTAAAAGAAGATGAGACTTCAACTCAAACAGAATATATAGCAGCAGCACCACATTACTTAGAGTCTTGGGGTGATGTTGAAATCAAAAAAGGTCATTATTCTTTAATGCAACCTACTATCCGCCCATTATTTGATACGCGTCAGTTTCAAGATGCATTATTAAAATGGACAGGTAATGAAGATACTTTTCACGATTATATTAAGAACAATTGGAATTCTAGCGTATTAGGTGGGAATTCATTCAATCAAGCATTACACGATGGTGTTTATGTTTATGGTTCTTCGATTGGTGGATTAAATGCTACTTCAACTAAAACAGTAACAACTTCGACTACAGAATTAAAAGATAAGAAAGACCGAACTTTAGTGGGCGGACTTCTTCACGATGTTGCTGTAGGTGTTGGTATTAAGAAAGAAGATGAAGATGAGTTTACTACAAGCACATCTACTTCAACAGTAAGCGCTAGTAACGCAGTTGATGGTGCTTCTGTAATAGGAGGTGTTGCTGCAGCGAAAGCTTTGGTTTCGTCTGCTACTTCAAACGGATTAGAATTATCATTATATACCAAAGTAGGTATGGGAGATGGGCAACAAGCCAATAACCCATGGTTACAAGAGTTTCCAGATCCAATTACTAGAACATCTTGGGATAACTATTTAACAGTTTCTAAAGCTGATGCAGAAGCATTAGGTTTAATGAACAAGCACGTTGCAAACGGCGCATTAAATGGTAGTTATGCAAATGTTACTGTAAATGGTGTTAGTTTAACTATACCAGTTTTAATACAACCAGGACAAGCTAAAGGTTCTGTAGGATTATCTTTTGGTTACGGTAAAACAGAGGGATTAAAAGAAGAGATGCAAACAGGTGTAAATGCCTTTGCTTTCTACCATAACTTTAATACAGTACAGAACGTAACTGTTGAGGCTGCAGCTGGTGAGCATGAATTTGCTTCAGTACAATTGCACAATACCTTAATGGGACGTGGAGATATCATTAAAGAAACATCTTTAGAGATATTCAATACTAAAGATAAACAAGAGTGGAACCCTATGGCTATGGTTTCTTTAAATCATAAAGAAACTCCGGTTACAGATCCTAGTGTTGATTTATGGGATGAGTTTGATCGTTCTATTGGACATCACTTTAACTTATCTATCGACTTAAATTCTTGTACAGGTTGTGGGGCATGTGTTATAGCTTGTCATGCTGAAAATAATGTACCAGTAGTTGGTAAATCTGAAGTACGTAGAAGTCGCGATATGCACTGGTTACGTATTGACAGATATTATTCTTCGGAAGAATCTTTCGATGGTGATAATGAAAAGAAAGATAACATTTCTGGTTTAGGAAGTTCATTAAGTGAGTTTGGTGAAATGGAGCATGCTTCAGAAAATCCTCAAGTAGCGTTCCAACCAATCATGTGTCAACATTGTAACCACGCACCTTGTGAAACTGTATGTCCTGTGGCAGCAACATCACACGGTCGTCAAGGTCAAAACCACATGGCTTATAACCGCTGTGTAGGTACAAGATATTGTGCTAACAACTGTCCTTATAAGGTACGTCGTTTTAACTGGTTCTTATATAATGGAAACGATGAGTTCGATTATCATATGAATGATGATTTAGGACGTATGGTATTAAACCCAGACGTTGTAGTACGTTCTCGTGGTGTTATGGAAAAATGTTCTATGTGTATTCAAATGACACAAAAAACAATTCTTGATGCTAAACGTGATGGACGTGTTATTAAAGATGGTGAATTCCAAACAGCATGTTCTGCAGCTTGTAGCAGTGGCGCAATGGTATTTGGAGATATCAATGATGAAGAAAGTAAAGTTGCGAAACTTAAAGAAGATAACCGTATGTATCACTTGTTAGAACACGTGGGAACAAAACCCAACGTACAGTATCAAACAAAAGTGAGAAATACAACAGAAGCATAAATCTAATTAAAGAATCAATTATATAATTATGGCGTCTCATTACGAAGCACCTATTAGAAGACCTTTAGTTACAGGCGAAAAATCATACCACGATGTTACTGTGGATGTGGCCAAACCTGTAGAAGGAAAAGCGAATAAGCAATGGTGGATAGTTTTTTCTATAGCATTAGCAGCTTTCCTTTGGGGTATAGGATGTATTATTTATACCATTTCAACAGGTATTGGAACTTGGGGTTTGAACAAAACCGTAGGTTGGGCTTGGGATATTACTAACTTCGTTTGGTGGGTTGGTATTGGTCACGCAGGAACACTTATTTCTGCAGTACTATTATTATTCCGTCAAAAATGGAGAATGGCTATTAACCGTTCTGCGGAAGCCATGACAATTTTCTCTGTTGTTCAAGCTGGTTTATTCCCTGTAATTCACATGGGTCGTCCATGGTTAGGATATTGGGTATTACCTATTCCGAATCAATTTGGTTCACTATGGGTAAACTTTAACTCTCCATTACTTTGGGATGTATTTGCAATCTCAACGTATTTATCAGTATCATTAGTTTTCTGGTGGACAGGTTTACTTCCTGATTTCGCTATGCTAAGAGATCGTGCTGTAAAGCCTTTTCAAAAGAAAATTTATGCTTTATTAAGTTTCGGTTGGTCTGGTCGTGCTAAAGATTGGCAACGTTTTGAAGAAGTATCTTTGGTACTTGCTGGTTTAGCAACACCATTAGTACTTTCTGTACACACGATCGTATCTTTCGATTTCGCCACATCGGTTATACCAGGATGGCATACCACGATTTTCCCTCCATACTTTGTTGCTGGTGCGGTATTCTCAGGGTTTGCTATGGTAAACACGCTTCTTATCATTATGAGAAAAGTGTGTAACCTTGAAGATTATATTACAGTACAACATATCGAATTAATGAACATTGTAATCATGATTACGGGTTCTATAGTTGGTGTAGCATATATTACTGAGTTATTTATTGCATGGTATTCTGGTGTAGAGTACGAACAATATGCGTTCTTAAACAGAGCAACTGGTCCTTATTGGTGGGCATATTGGGCAATGATGTCTTGTAACGTATTTTCTCCTCAGTTTATGTGGTTCAAGAAACTAAGAACAAGTATCATGTTCTCTTTCTTTATCTCTATTGTTGTAAACATAGGAATGTGGTTCGAGCGTTTTGTAATTATTGTAACATCGTTACATCGAGATTACTTACCTTCATCATGGACAATGTTTTCACCTACATTTGTCGATATTGGAATATTTGTTGGAACTATTGGATTCTTCTTTGTATTATTCTTATTATATTCAAGAACGTTCCCAGTAATTGCGCAAGCAGAGGTTAAAACTATTTTGAAATCTTCTGGTCAACGTTACAAAAATATCAGAGAAAGAGGAGATAGTTTAGCAGGTACAGGAGCAGACGCAAGAACGACTGTAGATAAAGTAACTAACAAAAAAAACGAAGCGTAGATAATGGAAGCATCTAAAGTAATTCACGCTATTTATACGGATGATGACGTTTTAATGTCGGCTGTTAAAAAGGTTAAGGCAGAACGATTTCATATCGAAGAAATATATACACCATTTCCAGTTCACGGACTAGACAAAGCGATGGGTTTAGCACCTACTCGTATTGCTATTACGGCGTTCATTTATGGTTTAATAGGTTTAACTGTAGCAACTGTTATGATGAATTTCATAATGATTGAAGACTGGCCGCAAAACATCGGTGGTAAGCCAAGTTTTAGTTATATTGAAAACATGCCTGCCTTCGTTCCAATTATGTTCGAGCTTACGGTATTTTTCTCAGCTCACTTAATGGTTCTTACTTTTTACTTAAGAAGTAGAATGTGGCCATTTAAAAATGCTGAAAATCCAGATCCAAGAACAACGGATGATCATTTCTTAATGGAAATTGCTGTTAATGGAAATGAAAAGGAACTAGAGGAGTTATTAGCAGGAACAGGAGCAGTAGAAATTAATTTAGTTGATAAAGCACATTAATTTAAAGTATGAAAAGCTTAATTAAAATATTAGTAATTGCAGTTGTTTTAGTAGCTGTTTCTTGTAAAAAGGATACAGCACCTAACTACCAGTTTATGCCTAACATGTATGAGTCTGCTGGTTATGAAACTTACGGTGAAGCAGCTTTCAAAGATGGAGTAGAGGCTCAAATACCTGCTGAAGGTTCTGTAGCAAGAGGTCATGTGCCTTTTGATATTGAAAACTCTACTGCAGGATATGAATTAGCAAAGGCCACTTTAATGAGTCCGCTTAGCGCCGATGATATTGATACTGAAAGAGGAAAGGAGTTATACAATATTTACTGTGGAATCTGTCACGGGACTAAAGGTAACGGACAAGGAAACTTAGTAAAGCGTGAAAAGATCTTGGGTATTCCAAGTTACGATGACGCTGGTAGAGCTATTACCGCTGGAAGTATTTATCATACTATTTACTATGGTAAGAATGCTATGGGATCGTATGCTAACCAAATAAACGAAGAAGAACGCTGGCAAGTTGTTAGTTATGTTTTAACGTTGAAGGCAGATTTAGAAAAGTAAGATTGATAAGATTATTATAGATATGTACACATTTTCAAATAAATTAAAGACATTCTCTTTCATTCTAATGCTTTTAGGAGCAATAGGCGTTGGTTATGGTTTTTTTACATCTCATTTATCTTTTGAAGAGGTTGAAACCTTACTTGCAGAAGAAGCGCATCACGGTGGTGGTCATGGTGAAGATGTAGCTCATGCGGCACCGGCTCATGATGCACATGCAGAAGAAAACGCTCATGGCGACACAGCTCATGCTAAATCTGGAGAACATCATGTAGATGCTCATAAAGAACACGTTGAGCACGTACAACATCAAATAGCGAATAGACCTTGGTCGGCGTTATATGTTGCGGCATTTTTCTTTATGATGATAGCTTTAGGGGTTTTAGCATTTTATGCTATTCAGATTGCTGCTCAAGCAGGATGGTCACCAGTGTTATTTAGAGTAATGGAAGGTATTACAGCTTACTTATTACCTGGAGCATTAATTGTTCTTGCAATTGCAGTAGCTTCTGGTACAATAGGGCATTATAATATTTTTATGTGGATGAATCCTGAGGTAACTAACCCAGAAAGTCATCACTACGATAAATTAATTGATGGTAAATCTAGCTGGTTAAATATTGGTTGGTTTGCTGTAAGAGGTTTAATTTTCATTGCTGGATGGAGTTTATACCGTCACTTTGCACGTAAATTTTCTATCGCGCAAGATACAGCCGAAGATAACAGTAACTTTAAAAAGTCTTTCCGTATTTCTGCGGCATTCTTAGTATTCTTTATTTATTCAGAATCTATTATGTCTTGGGATTGGATTATGAGTGTAGATCCACACTGGTTCTCTACTTTATTTGGATGGTATGTATTCGCAAGTATGTTTGTAAGTGGAATTACAGTAATTGCTTTAGTTACTATTTATTTAAAGTCTAAAAATTATTTAGAGTTTGTTAATGAAAACCACTTGCATGATGTAGCTAAGTTTATGTTTGCAATTAGTATTTTCTGGACATACTTATGGTTCTCACAGTTCATGCTTATATGGTACTCTAATATACCAGAAGAGGTAACTTACTTCGTAACACGTTTCCAAGATTATCAATTACCTTTCTTAGGAATGGTTGTTATGAACTTTGTATTCCCACTGTTATTATTAATGAACGCTGAATACAAACGTATTCCTTGGTTTGTGGTTATGGCTGGATTGGTTATTTTATTCGGACATTACGTAGATATTTTTAACATGATCATGCCAGCAACCGTTGGAGATAGATGGTTTATTGGAATTCCTGAAATAGCTTCTGTTTTACTTTTCGCAGGCTTATTCATATTTGTAGTGTTCACCGCTTTAACAAAAGCACCACTATTAGTAAAAGGTTATCCTTTTAGAAAAGAAAGTGAAGATTTTCATTATTAATTAAGATATAAATAAAGACGAACGATACCAATGACTGCTTTATTAACAATTATAGTTTTAGTATTTATTTTAGTTGCCATATGGCAAATGGTTAAAATTTTCGATTTAGCTCAGGCTAAAGGAGAAAACAGTGCTGTTGCTACAGACAAAGACAACACAATGAATGCATATTTAATGATGGGCTTCTTAGCCTTCATTTATATCATTACCATTGTATGTTTTGTTAAATGGGGAGATTTGCCATTAATGTCAAATTCTGCTTCTGCTCATGGCCCAATCATTGATAACTTAATGGTTATCTCAATGGTGCTTATTTTCTTTGTACAGACTGTAACTCAGTTTTTACTACATTATTTCGCTTTTAAATATAAAGGTGAAAAAGGTAAGAAAGCATTGTTCTTCGCTGATAATAACAAGTTAGAGTTCATTTGGACTATTATACCTGTAATTGTATTAGCTGGTTTAATTATATACGGTTTAAGTACTTGGATTAACATTACTAGTGTTGACGAAAGTGATGATCCGTTAGTAATTGAATTGTATGCACAACAGTTTAACTGGAAAGCTAGATATTCTGGAGCAGATAATACTTTAGGAAAAGCTAACGTACGTTTAATTGATATAGACCGAGCTAATATTTTAGGTTTAGATGAAGCTGATCCTAATGCTCAAGATGATATCATTACTACAGAATTACACCTACCTGTTGGGAAGCCAGTATTATTCAAAATGCGTTCTCAAGATGTATTACACTCAGCTTATATGCCTCATTTTAGAGCGCAAATGAACTGTGTACCTGGTATGATTACTCAATTTGGATTTACGCCTACTGTAACTACAGTAGATATGCGCCAAACGCAACAAATGCAAGAGAAGGTTACAAATATTAATGAGATAAGAGTTGAAAAAAGTAAGGCGTTAGTTGCTAAAGGTGAAGAGGCTTTAGAACGTTACGAATTTGACTACTTGTTACTTTGTAATAAAATTTGTGGAAAATCGCACTACAATATGCAAATGAAGATTATTGTAGAAACACAAGAAGAATATGATGCTTGGATTAAGGAGCAAAAAGAATTCAAAAACTCTCTAATTAACTAATTAAAAAGATAAAAACGATATAAGATTATGTCAGCACACGCAGATACTCACGCTCACGACGACGACCACGGACATCATCATAAAGAAACGTTTGTAACTAAATATATATTTAGTCAAGACCATAAAATGATCGCTAAGCAGTACCTTGTAACTGGTACGTTTATGGGGATTATTGGAATTCTGATGTCTTTAATGTTTCGTATGCAAATTGCATGGCCAGAAGAGCCTAATGTATTATTTGAAGCGTTATTAGGTAAATGGGCTCCAGGAGGCGTTATGGATGCAGATATTTATTTAGCATTAGTAACTATTCACGGTACCATTATGGTATTCTTTGTACTAACGGCCGGATTAAGTGGTACGTTTAGTAACTTGCTAATTCCATTGCAAATTGGTGCACGTGATATGGCATCTGGTTTCTTAAATATGGTTTCTTATTGGTTATTCTTTTTATCAAGTGTAATCATGGTAATTTCATTATTTGTTGAAGCAGGACCTGCAGCAGCTGGTTGGACAATTTATCCTCCATTAAGTGCTTTACCAATGGCTCAAGGTGGTTCTGGTATGGGAATGACACTTTGGTTAGTTGCCATGGCGATATTCATCGCTTCTTCATTGTTAGGATCTCTTAACTATGTTGTAACGGTTATTAACTTACGTACAAAAGGAATGTCAATGACAAGATTGCCATTAACAATTTGGGCGTTCTTTATTACGGCGGTAATCGGGATTATTTCTTTCCCTGTATTATTATCTGCAGCGTTATTATTGATCATGGATAGAAGTTTTGGAACATCATTCTTCTTATCAGATATATTTATTCAAGGTGAAGTATTACACTATCAAGGTGGATCACCTGTATTATTCGAACATTTATTTTGGTTCTTAGGTCACCCAGAGGTATATATTGTAATTTTACCTGCAATGGGATTAGTATCTGAAATTATGGCGTCTAACTCACGTAAACCTATTTTTGGATACCGTGCCATGATTGCTTCAATTTTAGCTATTGCTTTCCTTTCAACAATTGTATGGGGTCACCATATGTTTATCTCAGGTATGAATCCTTTCTTAGGTTCTGTGTTTACTTTCACAACCTTATTAATTGCAATTCCATCTGCGGTAAAAGCATTCAACTGGATTACAACTCTATGGAAAGGTAATTTACAGATGAATCCTGCCATGTTATTCTCAATCGGTTTTGTATCAACATTCATCACTGGTGGTTTAACAGGAATTATTTTAGGAGATAGTGCTTTAGATATTAACGTTCACGATACATATTTTGTAGTAGCTCACTTCCACTTAGTAATGGGTATATCTGCTCTTTATGGTATGTTTGCTGGTATCTACCATTGGTACCCAAAAATGTACGGTCGTATGTTAAACAAGAACTTAGGTTATATTCACTTCTGGATAACAGCAGTTTGTGCTTATGGAGTATTTTTTCCAATGCACTTTATTGGTATGGCAGGTTTACCTCGTCGTTACTATACAAACTCTAACTTTCCGTTATTTGATGATTTAGCTAATGTTAACGTTATCATTACTATTTTCGCTTTAGTTGGTGGTGTTGTTCAGTTAATTTACTTATACAACTTCTTCGCAAGTATGTACTATGGTAAGAAAGCAACACAAAACCCATGGAGATCTACTACTTTAGAATGGACTACTCCTGTAGAGCATATCCACGGTAACTGGCCAGGAGAGATTCCTCACGTACACCGTTGGGCTTACGATTACAGTAAACCAGGTCACGATGTAGATTTTGTACCTCAAGATGTTCCTTTAATGGAAGGTGAAGAGGAATTACAACACTAATAATTGAGGCCTTATTAAAAGGCATCTTGTAAAAGAGAAATTGATATAAATAAAAGCCTTTCCATTTTGGAGAGGCTTTTTATTTATATTTGCTATATAGTTTAATCACGTTTGAATGCTTTAAGTAGCTTTAAAATATATTTGTTGAATGAATGAAAATTTAGATCCTAGCGACGAGCATTTTTCACCTGAAGAATTAGATGTTGAAAAACAATTAAGACCCCTATCATTTGATGATTTTACGGGACAGGATCAGGTTTTAGAAAATCTCCAAATATTTGTTCAAGCAGCAAATCAACGAGGTGAAGCTCTAGACCATGCTTTATTTCATGGACCTCCAGGACTTGGTAAAACAACCTTAGCAAATATTTTAGCTAATGAATTAAACGTTGGCATTAAAATCACTTCAGGTCCCGTATTAGATAAACCAGGGGATTTGGCTGGATTACTTACTAATCTGGACGAACGTGATGTTTTATTTATAGATGAAATTCACAGGTTAAGCCCAATAGTCGAAGAATATTTGTACTCGGCTATGGAAGATTACAAAATTGATATCATGATTGAAACTGGGCCCAATGCGCGCTCGGTTCAAATTAATCTAAACCCATTTACTTTGGTTGGTGCTACAACGCGCTCAGGGCTTCTTACAGCACCAATGAGAGCACGTTTTGGTATACAAAGTAGATTACAGTATTATAAAACAGACTTACTTACCAATATAGTGCAAAGAAGTGCTACTATTTTAGACGTTCCAATCTCCATGGAGGCTGCCATTGAAATAGCAGGTCGTAGTCGTGGTACACCTAGAATCGCTAACGCATTGTTACGTCGTGTTCGAGATTTTGCTCAGATAAAGGGTAACGGTAGTATTGATATCTCCATTGCTAAATATGCGTTAGAAGCATTACATGTCGATGCACATGGTTTAGATGAAATGGATAATAAAATACTTACTACCATTATTGATAAATTTAAAGGTGGCCCAGTTGGAATTTCTACAATTGCAACGGCAGTAAGTGAAAGTTCTGAAACAATTGAAGAAGTTTATGAACCTTTTCTAATTCAGCAAGGTTTTATTATGCGTACACCTCGTGGTAGAGAAGTTACAGAACAAGCTTATAAACATTTAGGTCGTGTAAAAGGCCCAACTCAAGGCGGACTTTTTTAAGAAATAACGTGAACAAAGAAGATTATACCCTTTTAATTAAAACCGAAGCCAAACGCCTCGGTTTTTTGTCTTGTGGTATAAGCAAAGCTCAATTTCTAGAAGAAGAAGCGCCACGTTTAGAAAACTATCTGAACAAAAACATGAATGGGCAAATGCGCTACATGGAAAATCACTTTGATAAGCGCTTAAACCCAACTTTACTCGTAGAAGATTCTAAAAGTGTGGTATCATTATTATTAAATTATTTTCCTTCGGAAGTACAACAAGACTCTAACGCACCTAAATTAAGTAAGTATGCCTACGGACATGATTATCATCATATCATAAAGGATAAATTAAAACACCTGTTACATTTTATTCAAGATGAAATTGGCGAGGTTAGTGGTAGAGCATTTGTAGATTCAGCACCTGTTTTAGATAAGGCATGGGCGGCTAAGTCGGGTTTAGGTTGGGTAGGTAAGCACAGTAATTTAATAACGCAGCAAGTTGGATCATTTTATTTTATAGCCGAACTTATTATTGATTTAGAGTTGGAATACGATTCGGCCACTACCGACCATTGTGGTAGTTGCACAGCCTGTATTGATGCTTGCCCTACAGAAGCTATTGTAGAACCTTATGTTGTAGATGGGAGTAAGTGTATTTCTTATTTAACTATTGAGTTAAAGGAAAATTTGCCAAGTTCATTTAAAGGGAAAATGGACGATTGGATGTTTGGTTGTGATGTTTGTCAAGATGTTTGTCCTTGGAATAGATTTTCCAAAGCACATAGTGAGCCGTTATTCAATCCGCATCCCGAATTACTTTCAATGAATAAAAAAGATTGGGAAGAAATTACTGAAGACACTTTCAAAAAAGTGTTTCAGAAATCGGCAGTTAAACGCACTAAATTTGCTGGTTTAAAAAGAAATATTAATTTCTTAAAATAACTTATTAATAATAGATAACTCTCACTAATTATGCGTTTTAAGATTTGTTAACTAAAGAATTTTAATTACCATTGCAGATGGTTTTGTGGTTAAATTTAACAATTCATTGTGGGATTATTTCATCAATATAAAGTAATTTGCTATAATATTAAATTTAATTATTATGGTTACCCCAGATATACCAGAAAATGAAGCTGAAAGGCTTAAAAACCTAGAGTCTTATAATATACTAGATACGCTTCCAGAAACAGATTATGATAATATTACGGCCATTGCTGCCGAAATATGCGGTACCCCAATTGCTTTAATTAGCCTATTGGATAATAAACGCCAATGGTTTAAATCGCACCATGGTGTAGATACTACCGAAACTCCTAAAGAACAGTCTTTCTGTGCTCATGCTATAAATAATACCGATGGTGTTTTTATTGTTCCCGATACCCGAGAAGATTTTCGTTTTCATGATAACCCTCTAGTAACTGGGGATTCTAATGCTATTTTCTATGCAGGTGCGCAACTTACAAGTAAAAACGGATTACCATTGGGTACTTTGTGCGTTATGGACCATAAACCAAATGTTTTAAATGAAGGACAAATAAAGTCTTTGTCTGCGCTTTCAAATCAGGTTATGAATTTGTTAGAACTCCGTAAAAATAAATTTTTATTAGAGAAAACACTAACGGATTTAGAAGAGAAAAATAATGAGTTAGAGCGTTTCGCATACATTGCGGCTCACGATTTAAAATCACCTTTAATCAATATTTCTAGTTTAGCAGAAATATTTATTGAAGATTATAAGCTAAATATTGATGAAGAAGGTTTAAAACTTTTAGAGTTAATAATAAGTTCTGCAGATAGTCTTCGAGATTTAGTTGATGGATTGCTTAGTTATAGTAAAAGTGACGGGCTTTTAAAAGAAGGTAAATCAAATATTAATTTGCAGGAATTAATTACTGAAATTGCTCAGCTATTTAATTCAGATCACCATGTAAAAATGATTTTAAAGTCATCTTTAGAGTCTGTACGTGTTTATAAAACAGCTATTCATCATATTCTAATGAATTTAGTAAGTAACGCTATTAAGTATAGTGATAAGGATGATGTACTTATTGAAATGGATGTACAAGAAACCAATACACATTATAAGTTTTTTATAAAAGATAATGGACCAGGTATCGAGCTTAGTGATCAAACTAAAATATTTAAATTATTTACAAAGGTTGCCGATCAGGATAAATTTGGTCAAGTAGGTCATGGTATAGGCTTAGCTACAGTAAAAAAGATCGTTGAAAAACTAGGAGGGAAAATAAGTGTAACTTCGGAATTAGGACAAGGTGCTACATTTAATTTTTCGATTAAAAAGTAGTAGTAACCAGTAATATTTCCTTTAGAAATAATGTTTTTTTGAAATGTTCGAGGTTTAGTCTCGACTAAGATAGATTAATCAATAAAAGAAAATAATACAATGAGAACATCTTATAAACTTCTAGGTTTATTTTTAGTATTAACTATTGTTGCTTGTAAGCAAACAAATAAAGTAGAAGCTGTTGCTAACGCAGAGGTTGAAAGTGTCGAAGCAAAATATGATATTCCAGCCTCTTGGATAGAAAAAAGAGTAGAGGCTGCACATAAAAAACTGAATGCTACGGAAGCAGGTAAAGTGCTTTGGAGCGCTATGGAAGCTCATGGCGGATTAGATAAATGGTTTTCAAACGGGTACCTTTCATTTCATTTTAACTACCAACCATTAAATGGAAAAGGTATTAGAGATTCTTATCAAACTATTGATACTTGGAGTAATAAAGCAAGGCATAATAGCATTGAAGATCCAACATCTATCTATGGTTGGGATGGTGAAGAAGCTTGGTTAAAAGCTAAGGATAGTACTTCGTTTGCTTACGATACTCAGTTTTGGGCCTTAACACCATTATATTTTTCTGGTCAGCCGTTTGTTTTAGATGGTGAAGGTGTAAATCTTGAATTATTACCAGAACAAGAATTTCAAGGCGCTACTCAAAAAGTTTTAAAAGCAACTTACGATGCTGGTATTGGAGCTGCGCCAGATGATTATTACATTTTATATATAAATGCAGAAACAAACTTGGTAGATGCTTTTAAATATATTGTGTCTTATCCGCAGTATTTTCCAAACGGAGGGCATGCACCAGAGAAAATTACAGTAACTCAAGGTACCACTACTGTGGATGGTATTGTATTTGCAACTGGATTTAAAACATACTGGTCTACAACAGATAAAGAAGATGGGTTAGGTGAGTATATCACTAAAATAGATGTTAGTGATATTAGTTTTTCTCCAACGGTAGAAGATAATTTCTTTTCTAAACCAGAAGGAGCAGAAGTATTGAATAAATAATTGAACAATAAATAATATTAAAAAGCCTTAGTTGTCACTAGTTGATAATTAAGGCTTTTTTGTTTTTTGTAATCAACTTAAAAGAAGATTAAATAGCAAGAGTAAAATAAAAATCAATTTTTTAAAAGAATAGCAGTTTGCTTGGCAGGATTATTATATTTGTAAGTTAGAAGCAAATCCTTTTAAGTTATTAAAATACTTCGTCTAAAACGGAGGGTTTTTAAACCTTAAAAGGCTAACAATAAATAAAATATCCATCTATATGAGTGAAGAAAGCAAGCGTAGAGAAGCCCTTATTTATCACGCAAAACCAACTCCAGGTAAAATAGCAGTTGTTCCAACTAAAAAATATGCCACCCAACGCGATTTGTCTTTAGCCTATTCGCCAGGCGTTGCTGCACCATGTCTAGAAATTGAAAAAGATAAAGAAGCAGCTTATAAATATACAGCTAAAGGAAATTTAGTTGCCGTAATATCTAACGGAACGGCCGTTTTAGGTTTAGGAAATATTGGTCCTGAAGCCTCGAAACCCGTAATGGAAGGTAAAGGTTTATTATTTAAAATTTTCGCAGATATTGATGTATTCGATATTGAAGTTGATACAGAAGATGTTGATGCTTTTATTGAAACCGTAAAAAATATAGCGCCAACTTTTGGAGGTATTAACCTTGAAGATATAAAAGCTCCTGAGGCTTTTGAAATTGAACGTCGTTTAAAGGAGGAATTAGATATTCCTGTAATGCACGATGATCAGCACGGAACTGCAATTATTTCGGCAGCAGCTTTGTTAAATGCAGTTGAAATTGCAGGTAAAAAGCTAGAAGAAGTTAAAATAGTAATTAGTGGTGCCGGAGCAGCAGCTATTTCATGTTCACGTTTGTACCAAGCTTGTGGTGCAAAGCGCGAAAACATGGTAATGCTAGATAGTAAAGGTGTTATTCGTGATGATAGAGAAGTGCTTTCTGATGAAAAGGCAGAATTTGCAACACACAGAAAAATTGATACTTTACTAGAGGCTATGGAAAATGCCGATGTATTTATCGGTTTATCTATGGCAGATATTGTAACGCCAGAGATGCTATTGGTAATGGCAGAAAACCCTATTGTTTTTGCTATGGCAAACCCTAATCCGGAAATAAAATACCAATTAGCGGTAGATACTAGAAAAGATATTATAATGGCAACCGGTCGTAGCGATCATCCTAACCAAGTTAATAATGTACTTGGTTTTCCTTTTATTTTTAGAGGCGCTTTAGATGTACGCGCAACTAAAATTAACGAAGCCATGAAAATGGCAGCGGTAAGAGCTTTAGCTAAATTGGCTAAAGAACCAGTGCCAGAACAAGTAAATATTGCTTACGGAGAAACACGATTAACTTTTGGTAAAAATTATATTATTCCAAAACCATTCGATCCAAGGTTAATTGCAGAAGTACCACCAGCAGTAGCAAAAGCAGCTATGGAAAGTGGTGTAGCAAAACAACCTATTACAGATTGGGAACGTTATAAAGATAGTTTACTACAACGTTTAGGATCTGATAATAAATTAGTTCGTTTATTATTAAACAGAGCTAAATTAGCGCCAAAACGTATTGTTTTTGCAGAAGCAGATCAATTAGATGTTTTAAAAGCAGCTCAAATTGTATATGATGAAGGTATTGCTATTCCTATTTTATTAGGAAGGAAAGAAACTATTTTATCTTTAATGAAAGATATTGAGTTCGATGCAGATATTTTAATTGTAGACCCAAAAGAAGAAGAAGAAAATGAGCGTAAAAATAAATACGCAAAAGTATATTGGGAGCAACGCAAACGTCGTGGTGTAACGTATTATGCTGCGCAACGTTTAATGCGCGAGCGTAATTATTTTGCTGCCATGATGGTGAACGAAGGTGATGCCGATGGATTAATTTCTGGATATTCTAGAAACTACCCATCTGTTGTAAAACCGATGTTAGAATTAATTGGTTTAGCAAAAGGTATCTCACGTGCTGCAACAACCAACTTAATGATGACTAAACGTGGTCCTTTATTTTTAAGTGATACCTCAATAAACATCGATCCAACGGCGAAAGATTTGGCTAAAATTACTCAAATGACCTCGAAAGTGGTTCAAATGTTTGGTTTAGAGCCTGTAATGGCTATGGTGTCTTATTCAAACTTTGGTTCGTCTATAAACGATCGTGCTTCGAAAGTAAGAGAAGCAGTATCTTTTTTACATAGACATTATCCAGAAATGATTGTTGATGGTGAGTTACAAACAGATTTTGCTTTAAACGATGAAATGCTTCGTGAAAAGTTTCCGTTCTCTAAATTAGTAGGTAAAAAAGTAAACACTTTAATTTTTCCGAATTTAGATTCAGCAAACATTACTTATAAGTTATTAAAAGAATTAAATGAAGCCGAGTCTATAGGGCCGATTATGATGGGGATGCGCAAACCAGTGCATATTCTTCAGCTTGGTGCTAATGTTGACGAGATTGTAAATATGGCTGCTATTGCTGTAATTGACGCTCAACATAAAGAGAAGTGGGAAGTAGAACATGCCGAGCTAAAATAATTTTATTACATTTGGAAGGGACCAATATCCGGTTATGATAACACACATTCAAGGTAAATTAGTAGAAAAAAACCCAACACATGTTGTAATAGACTGCAACGGTGTTGGTTATATGTTAAATATATCATTACATACATTTTCAAACATACCAGATGCGGAACAATTAAAATTGTTTACGCATCTTCAGGTTAAAGAGGATTCGCATACATTGTATGGGTTTTCGTCTGTGGCCGAGCGAGAAATGTTTAGATTGTTATTATCTGTTAGTGGTATTGGAGCAAGCATTGCTCGTACCATGTTGTCTTCGTTAACACCAAAGCAGGTGCGAGAAGGTATTGCAACTGGCGATGTGGCACTTATTCAATCTATAAAAGGGATTGGAGCTAAAACAGCACAGCGCGTTATACTCGATTTGAAAGATAAAGTATTGAAAATTTATGATATAGATGAAGTTTCTGTTTCTCAAGGCAATACCAATAAGGATGAAGCGTTATCTGCTTTAGAAGTGCTTGGTTTTGTTAAAAAACAAGCCGAACGTGTTGTGGAAAAAATTGTAATGGCCGAACCCGATGCATCGGTAGAATCTATTATAAAACAAGCTCTAAAAAAATTATAGTCCATTTTGAGAAGAACTAACCTCTATTTTTATAAATCAATAAAACACGTGGCTTTTTTATTGGCCATGCTGTGTTTTTCAGTAATATCTTGGGGACAAGAAAAAGAGCAAGATTCTGTAAAAAAAGGGTATCAGCAAGGTGAAATAAAAACATCGAGACCAAATAGTATTGAGTCTAAATACACTTATGATGCTTTAACTGATAGGTATATTTACACCGAAAAAATAGGTAAATTCAATATTAATTATCCTGTAATTTTAACACCAAAGGAGTACTATGCTTTGGTTTCAAAACAAAATTTAAGTAGTTATTATAAAGAAAAAGTCGATGCGTTTTCTGGTAAAAAAGAGGGAGCAGACGAAGCTCAAAAAAACCTATTACCAGAGTTTTATGTAAAGTCCGATTTTTTTGAATCTATTTTTGGAGGTAGTACCATCGAGGTTATTCCGCAAGGTTCTGTAGAAATGGATTTGGGTGTTTTATTCTCAAAACAAGATAATCCATCATTTTCACCAAGAAATAGAAGTAATTTTACATTCGATTTCGATCAACGTATCAGTTTAAGTTTATTAGGAAAAGTGGGAACACGTCTTCAAATAAATGCGAATTATGATACACAATCTACTTTCGATTTTCAAAATCTTATAAAATTAGAGTACACGCCAACCGAGGATGATATCCTTCAAAAAATAGAAGTTGGTAACGTAAGTATGCCATTAAATAGTTCTTTAATAACGGGAGCACAAAGTTTATTTGGTGTAAAAGCACAATTGCAATTTGGTAAAACTACTATTACAGGTGTGTTTTCTGAACAGCGTTCTGAATCTAATACCGTTGTAGCGCAAAGTGGTGGAACACTTGAGGATTTCGAATTGTTTATTAGAGATTATGACGAAAATAGACACTTTTTCTTAGCGCAGTATTTTAGAGATAATTATGATAAGGCCTTAAAAACTTACCCATATTTAGATACAAGAGGTTTACAAATTACTAGAATTGAAGTTTGGATTACTAACAGAAGTAATAGAACAGATAATGTTAGAAATATTGTGGCACTTCAGGATTTAGGTGAAAGTGATAAAGTATATTCTGGAGTTAATGTTTTTGGCGGGCCGGGCGCGCTTCCTAAAAATAGTAACAATGCATTCGATCCAACTAAAATAACGCAGTCTGGGCCAACATCTCAATTAAATGCTAGCATTAGAGATGTGGCAACCATTAAGTCGGGTATAGAAGTATCGGGAACTAATGAGGGTTTCGATTATTCAACTTTAGAAAATGCAAGAAAATTAACTGAAAGTTCGGAATATAATTTAAATACAGAGTTAGGTTATATTTCATTAAACCAACGTTTAAACAGTGATGAAGTATTAGCCGTTGCCTTCCAATATACTATAGGTGGCGAGGTGTATCAGGTTGGTGAATTTGCCAACGATGGTGTTTCTGCTACCGATGTTACTACAAATACAAATGGCGATGTTACTCAGGTTGTAAATAGTAATTTAGTAGTAAAATTATTAAAAAGTAGTATTACCAATGTCGATCTTCCTATCTGGGATTTAATGATGAAAAACATCTACGACACGGGTGCTTATAATTTAAGTTCGGAAGATTTTAAATTGAATATTTTCTATAATGAAGCTTCTCCTTTAAACTATATTACACCAGTTGGAACAACAGATTTTCCTGATCCATTACCTGGAGAGAAACCTTTAAATGAACAACCACTTTTACGTGTGTTCAATTTAGATAAATTAAACTACAACAACGATCCACAAACAAGTGGTGATGGTTTTTTCGACTTTGTTGAAGGTATTACGGTACTATCGCAAAACGGACAAATTATTTTTCCGAATGCAGAACCTTTTGGAGAGTATTTATTTGATGTTTTAGGTGGTGGTGATTATGAAAATGACGGATCATACAACGAAAATCAAGAAAAATATGTTTACGATGTGCTGTATAAAAGTACAAAAACAAAAGCTTTAGACGAAAACGAAAAGAATAAATTCAAACTAAAAGGACGTTATAAATCATCGGGTGGCGATGGTATTTCGATTGGTGGTTTTAATCTTTCACCAGGGTCTGTGAGAGTTACTGCTGGCGGACGTGTTTTGGTTGAAGGTATAGATTATACTGTAAATTATCAGTTAGGTCAGGTTCAAATTTTAGATGAATCTTTAAAAGCTTCGAATACACCAATTGAAGTTTCAACAGAAAATAATGCTGTTTTTGGTCAGCAAACTAAACGTTTTACAGGTATAAATGTAGAACATAAGTTTAATGAGAATTTTGTTTTAGGCGGAACGTTTTTAAATTTAAATGAACGGCCAATTACTCAAAAAGCAAATTATGGTACCGAGCCTATAAACAATACTATTGTAGGGTTTAATGGAAATTACGCAACGCAAGTTCCGTTTTTAACACGTTTGGTTAATAAGTTGCCAAATATAGATACCGATGCCGAATCTAATTTTTCTGTTCGAGGAGAGGTGGCCTATTTACTGCCGGGTTCTCCAAGCGGAACTAACTTAAATGGCGAGGCTACATCTTATATAGACGATTTTGAAGGATCGCAAAATTCAATAGATTTACGTTCGCAACAATCTTGGTTTTTATCTAGTAGACCTGTTGGTTTAAATACGCCTACCAATGGTAATGAGGATGATAATGGTATCCAAAATGGTTATCAACGTGCCATGTTAAACTGGTATTCTATAGATCCTGTTTTTTATACAAGCCAAAGACCAGAGGATATTACAGATGAGGATATGTCTAGCCTTTATACAAGTCGTGTTTTTATAAACGAGTTGTTTCCAGATCGAGATTTAGTTCAAGGACAAAATTCTGTAATTTACACGTTAGATTTAGCATATTATCCACAAGAGCGTGGACCTTATAATTACGATCCTGCTGCTGCCGATGGTATTGATAATGTAGAAGCTAGAGATAGTTGGGCGGGTATTACGCGCCAGTTAACTTCAACAGATTTTGAACAGCAAAACGTGGAGTATATCGAGTTTTGGTTACAAGATCCTTTTCAAGAAAACCAAGCTAATCCCGGTGGTAAACTAGTTTTTAACCTGGGGAATATCTCGGAAGATATTATAAAAGATGGTAGAAAGTTATATGAAAACGGATTACCTGATGATGGTAATATCGATTTGCTTCAAAAAACAGCTTGGGGAACGGTAGTGCCTCAAAACCAATCTTTAATTTATGCATTCGATTCTACGGGAGATGAGCGCACCAATCAAGATGTTGGTTACGATGGATATCCAGATTCTGGAGAAACACCGGTAATTGCCGACGATCCAGAGCTTACCGCAATTTATAATAACTACAGTGGTTTAGATGATCCTGCAAATGACAACTACGAGTATTTTTTAAACGCCGAAGGAGATATTTTTGATCGTTATAAAAAATATAATGGGGTTGAAGGCAACACACCAGATACATTTAGTGATACCGACCGTGGTGCTAACACTCAACCTGATGTAGAAGATATTAATCGTGATAATACCATGAACACGATTGATAGTTATTATGAATATGAATTAGATATTCAGCCACAATATTTGCCAAAATCAATTGCGGAATTTGATAATATTTCAGATGCCAATCCTTTAAAAGAATATTTAAGAGATTTTAAAGATCAACCTAGAACGTTGCCAAACGGAGAAAGTGTTAATGTAAGATGGTACCAAATTAGAATTCCTGTTGAAGGGAATGATAGAGTTGCTGTTGGAGGTATTAGTGATTTACGTTCTGTACGTTTTTCAAGAATATATCTAAAAGACTTTGTTCAGCCTACTATTTTTCGTTTTGGAACTTTAGATTTAGTGAGAAGCGATTGGCGTCGATACGCACAGACTTTGAACGATGATATACCTTATGACTCGGGTGTTGATTTTTCTGTTGAAATTATTGGCACCATTGATAACGATGAAAGTTACGAAAGTCCTCCAGGAATTGAACCTGAAGAACTTTATAATAACAATACGGTAGTTGAGCAAAATGAACAGTCGTTGGTGCTTAAGGCTTGTGGTTTAGAAGCAGAAGACTCAAGGGGAGTTTATAAAAATGTTAGTTTCGATATGCGTCAGTATAAACGTTTAAGAATGTTTATGCATGCGGATAACGATGATTCTGGTAATTTAGATGATGAAGAGCTAGTCGGGTTTATTAGAATGGGTAATGATTTAACAGAGAATTACTATCAAATAGAAATACCATTACAAGTTTCTCAATCTACAACAAGAGATGGCTTGTGGCCAGATGTGAATGAAATTAATATTCCTATTGAAATTTTAGGGAAAGTTAAAGCTCAGGGAATTTCAGATATGTCTTTGGCTAACGAAGATCCAACATTCTATGATGTTATTGGAGATGATATTCAAATAGTGTCCGATGAATTTAGTGGTTATACACTAGGGCAACATCGTGTAGGTATTAAAGGAAATCCAAATTTTGGAGACATTAGAACCCTTATGGTTGGTGTTAAAAATATTTCTAGTGATAAAGGTGATGTTTGTGGAGCTGTTTGGTTTAACGAAATGCGATTATCTGATATGGATAATGAAGGTGGTTGGGCTGCTGTAGTAAGTATGGATACCAACTTTGCAGATTTTGCTAGTATTAGTGCTACAGGAAGTCAAAGTACCTCTGGTTTTGGTGCATTAGAGCAAGGACCAAGTCAACGTAGTTTAGAAGACGTTAAGCAATACGATGTTGTTACTAATGTTAACGTGGGGCAGTTGTTACCTAAAAAATGGGGCATTCAAATACCATTTAATTACGGGCAAAGTGAAGAATTAATTACGCCAAAATACGATCAATTCTACGAAGATTTAACTTTAGATTCTAGATTAGACGCTGCTGAAACAGAAGTGGATAAAGATAAAATTAAAAAACAATCTGAAGATTATACCAAACGCCAAAGTATTAATTTAATTGGTGTTCGAAAGAATAGAACAGGTGAAGCAAAACCACGTTTTTACGATGTAGAGAATGTTACTTTAAATTATTCTTACAATAAAGTAGAACATCGCGATTTCGAAATAGAAAATTCAGTTAGTAAAACAGTTCGTGTTGGTGCAAATTATGCGCATAACTTCAACCCGGTAACTATTCAACCCTTTAAAAAGAACGATTCTTTATTTACCGGAAAATATTGGAAGATTTTAAAAGATTTCAACTTAAACCTGTTGCCTTCTAGTTTTACAATTAATACAGATTTAAATCGTCAGTTTAATAGACAAAAATTTAGAGATGCCGATTTATCAGGAGGTTCAAATATTGAAATTGAAGAATTGTTTAGAAGAAATTATACTTTCGATTTTCAGTATACTGTAAATTACAATTTAACCGAGTCGCTTCAGTTTAACTTTACAGCTTCTAATAATAACATTGTTCGTAATTATTTTCAAGATAATATTATTAATGGTGAGCAAGATCCAACGCTTGATGTTTGGGATGGCTTTTTAGATTTTGGAGATCCAAACAGGCAAATGCAAAATCTTGGATTAACCTATCAATTACCACTTAATAAAATTCCAGTATTTAGTTTTGTTAATGCTACTTACCAATATACGGGTAACTTTCAATGGCAAAAAGGATCAGATTTATATGGTAGTCTTGAACTAGATGGCGAAACTTACGATTTGGGTAACACTATTCAAAATGCCAATACGCATAATATTAATACATCTTTTGATATGAATAAGTTGTATAAATATATTGGGTTAGTTAAAAAGCCAATTAGACGTGTGCGAACAAGAACAACGGGACCACCAACTGGTAAATCATCCGCAAAAGATAAAAAACAACCTAAAGTTAAAAGTCAATCGACTACCAAGTTATTAAATGCAGGTATAGATATACTAACATCGGTTAAAAGGGTACAATTTAATTACTCTGAAAATAATGGTACATATTTACCGGGTTACACGCAGACACCTGGTTTCTTAGGGACACTTAAACCTACTTTTGGTTATACCTTTGGTAGCCAAGCTGACATTAGAAGTTTAGCTGCAAGAAACGGTTGGCTTACGGTTTATCAAGATTTTAATCAACAATTTACATCTACCAATACAAAACAATTAGATGTCTCTGCAAGTTTAGAGCCTGTTAAGGATTTAAAAATTGATATTGTAGGTAATAGAACTTACTATAAAAACTTCACAGAAAATTATAGAGTAGATGTTAATAACGATAACCAATACATTGGCTTAACACCAAACACATTCGGGAATTTTAATATATCTACACTTTTAATTAAAACAGCTTTTAGTAAAAGTGATGAAACAGTATCTGATGCTTTTAACGATTTTAGAAGTAACCGACTTATTATTGCACGCCGTTTAGCGGCTCAAAATGGAGCAGATGTAAATGATTTAGATGACGAAGGTTATCCAAAAGGTTTTGGTAAAAATAGTCAAAACGTATTGCTGCCAGCATTTTTAGCGGCATATGCAGGTACAGATGCAAACAAAGTAAACATGAGCGCTTTTAGAGATGTTCCAATACCTAACTGGGATTTAAAATATTCTGGTTTCATGAAAATGGCATGGTTTAAAAAGCGTTTTAAACGTTTTTCATTAACACATGGTTACCGCTCTACATATACTATTAACCAGTTTCAAACTAATTTGGATTACAATGAAGTAGATTTCTCTCTGCCTTATGATGATCAGCCAGATGATACTAAAGATCAGTCTGGGAATTATAAAAACGAGCGTTTGTTTAGTAATATAAACCTAACAGAAATGTTTAGTCCTTTAGTAAGAATAGATATGGAAATGAAAAACTCTGTAAAAATTCTAGCCGAAATTAAAAAGGACCGTTTGATATCCTTAAGTTTCGATAATAATTTAATGACGGAGATTATTGGTAACGAATTCATTTTAGGTTTAGGGTATAGAATAAAAGATTTAAGAATTAGATCTAATCTAGCAGGACCGCAAAAGCGTATTGTTAGCGATTTAAACATGAAAGCAGATATATCTATTCGTGATAATAAAACAATTATTCGTTATTTAGATTTAGAAAATAATCAGGTTACTTCAGGTCAAACCATGTGGGGTTTAAAATATTCCGCCGATTATGCCTTCAGTAAAAACCTAACAGGTATCTTTTATTTCGACTATTCTTTCTCTGAATATGCTATTTCTACTGCGTTTCCATTAACAACTATTCGTTCTGGTTTTACCATTAGATATAATTTTGGGAATTAACAACTAATCTATTTGAAAATCAATCTTGAATAAATACATTTGTGAAAACTTATAAAAATTAGTTTTACATATTAAACGTATTTAATAAATAAAAATAAAATGAATATTCCATCAGAATTAAAGTACACAAAAGACCACGAGTGGATAAAGGTTGACGGCGATGTTGTAACAATTGGTATTACCGATTTTGCACAAAGTGAGCTAGGCGATATTGTTTATGTTGAAGTAGAAACTCTTGACGAAACTTTAGAAGCTGAAGAAGTTTTTGGAACGGTAGAAGCTGTAAAAACAGTTTCAGATTTATTTTTACCAGTTTCAGGTGAAATTATAGAGTTTAATGAAGCTTTAGAAGATGAGCCAGAAAAGGTAAATACAGATCCTTACGGAGATGGATGGATGATTAAAGTAAAATGTTCTGATGTTTCTCAAATCGAAGGGTTAATGTCTGCAGACGATTATAAAGCATTAATTGGTGCTTAAAAAGTCGGCAATAGTCTTAGCTGTATTATATACTGTTGCTTTGGCGGCAGCTTGTTTAATGTCTCTTAAAGATATGCCAAAAGTAAATGTTTCTAATGGAGATAAAATTTTCCATTTTGGAGCCTATGTAGTTTTTACTATTTTGTGGTATGCTGCTTTTATTTTCAACTTTAAGTTGGAAAAAATGAAAGCTTTATTATTTGCAACTGTATTTGCTGTGGTTTTTGGTATAGTTATTGAGGTGTTACAAGATACTATGACGGACTATCGCGCCATGGATATCTATGATGTAGTAGCAAACTCCTTGGGAGCATTACTCACAGCTTTGATATTGTGGCGAATAAACAAATTACAAGTTAAAAAGCAATAAAGACTTGTTTTTTTGACAAATAAATAGTTATTTTAGCAATCTTGATAAACTAATTAAATTTATGGAACCTAAAAAAAATCCTAAAGCAAATGTTGGACGTAACAGTTCACTGTACTTTGCAATCGGCTTAGCGTTAATGTTATTCTTAACGAACTATGCTATTAATTTCAAAACTTATGATGACGTAATTACCGATATAGGAGTGGTAAGTATGGACGAAATAGAAGAGGAAGAAATTCCAATTACTAATCTAATGCAAACGCCACCACCTCCACCACCGCCACCAGCAGCTCCAGATGTTATTGAGATTGTTGAAGATGAAGTGGAAATCGAAGAAACTATTATAGAATCTACTGAGGTTGATCAAGAAACAGAAATTGTTGAGGTTGAAGAAATAGAAGTTGTAGAGGTTGATGAAGATATTGAAGTACCTTTTGCTGTTATTGAAAACGTGCCTGTTTTTCCAGGTTGCGAAAAAGGTAACAACGCAGCTAAGAAGGCTTGTATGTCTGAAAAAATTCAAAAATTCGTTACTAAAAAGTTCAATACTGAATTAGCTAGTGAATTAGGTTTATCAGGAAGACAACGTATCAACGTAATCTTCAAAATCGACAAAACAGGAAATGTTGTTGGAGTTCGCTCAAGAGCACCACACCCAGGTTTAGAAAAAGAAGCAGCACGTGTTATCAATATGTTGCCTAAAATGAAACCAGGTATGCAACGTGGAAAAGCAGTAACAGTACCTTACTCTTTACCTATTGTATTCCAAGTTCAAGATTAAATTTCTTTATAGCTGTTAAACAACAGCACAATAAATATAAAATCCCGTTACATTTCTGTAGCGGGATTTCTTTTTTGGTATGCTTATTGCAACTTTATCATAATATTAACATTTAAATTTTAATAATTATGAGTAATCCAAAGAAAACTCACGAACTCATTCGGCAAAATGAGCAAATCGTGAAAAAATCGCAAAAGCATGATGCAAATTTACAAAAAAACTCTACGCTTTACTTTCAAGTGGGCTTAATCATCTGTTTATTTATGGTGTATGGTCTTTTTGAAATGAAGTTTGAGTCGGAAATTCCCAAAGAAAGTAGTTTTAATTTTGATCCCGAACCTGAGGAGATTCGAATTGAAAACTTCAAAATTTATGTCGAACCGGTAAAAGAGGTTCAACCAGAACCTAAAAAATCGACTAAATTAATTGATAAGGTAGAAGAAATTGATAATGATGCGCCGCTTGAAGAAGCTATGAATATTAAAACGGCCGATCAGAACACAACGTCTAAGCCTATTGCTATTGGTGATATTGTTGTTGAAGGCCCTCCAGCCGATGAGCCTCCAGTAGATTTTGTTAGCGTTGAAGAAGTGCCTGTTTATCCGGGATGCGAAAACCAAAAAACAAACTTAGATAAACGTAAATGTATGTCTGAGAAAATAACAAAGTTGGTTCAGAGAAAATTTGATACTAATCTAGGTAGCGAGCTTGGTTTATCTGGAAAACAAGTGATTAGAACTCAGTTTAAAATTGATAAAACAGGCCGTGTTACCGATATTAAAACTCGAGGAACACATCCTGATTTAGAGAAAGAAGCGGAACGTGTTATTAATAACATTCCAGAAATGACACCGGGAAAGCAACGTGACAAAAATGTAGGTGTTATTTATACCTTACCAATAGTGTTTAGTGTGCAGTAATAAAATACTCAATAAAATGATCTAAAAGCCGTTAACCTATATAGGTTAACGGCTTTGTAGTTTAAAAGGAACTCTTTGAGTTGACGTGAAGAGTATAAAAAATATAGTATCTTTCGAGCTTAAATATATTTTATACTATTTATCAATCCCCAATTAAGTGATGAAGCAATTTCTTTTCCTAGTTTTCATTTTGGCCCAATGTTTTAGCTATGCTCAAGGCAATTCCTATTCGGAAAAGCCTCCTGTGTTTCCAGCTTGTGATAGTATTTCATTCAGTAAACAACAAAAATGTTTCGATAATCAAGTTCATGCACACATCTATAATAGTTTTAAGGTGCCTTTAAGGGTTGAAAACGAAAAATATAAAGGAGAAGTTGTGGTTCTTTTTGAAGTGGATACAGCAGGTCAGTTTCAGGTGATGTATGTTGATGCTGTCTATAATGAATTGAAGGAAGAGGCTAAGCGTGTGTTTTTAAGTCTTCCAAAAATTAAACCAGCCACTTATAATGGTCGTGCTACGTTTAAGCAATATTCACTTCAAATTAAAATTCCTTTAGTTGATGCTAGTTTTGAGAGCGTAGAAGATGAAACTGTTAATCCAATTTCTAAGTTAGAGCAACAAGCTAAGCAAGAATTTGATAAGGTTAATAAAGATTTAAAGGATTTTGAAAATAAAGCTTATAACAGTCAATTAAATATTCAGTTTACCCATAGCGATTATGCTAAGTTTGATAGACAAATGAATGCTGTAGGTACCAATAGCCACACGGCATCAAAACCTTTTGTTTATGATGATGTGGCAAGTTATTACGATTTTGAAGCAGAAAAAGAAGCTCTACAACGTGAAACTGCAACTTGGGCCGGACAAAAACTTTGGAACGAGCATTTGGTGCAATTGCAAAGTGACGATTATTGGTTTACAATAGATCCTATTTTCGATTTAGAAGTTGGTAAAGATACCGATGCCGAGTTTAGTTCTACATATAATAATACCCGAGGATTTTTGGTTCAAGGTGGTTTGGGAGAAAAGTTTAATTTCTATGCGGCAGTTTTTGAAAGTCAAGGGCGTTTTGCAGATTATGTTAATAGATATGCTGAAAGTTTAAAAGCCTTCGGACCCGATCCAGCTATTATTCCTGGGCGTGGTATTGCTAAAAGATTTAAAACCGATTCTTACGATTATCCTGTTGCGGAGGCATACATGTCTTATGCGCCTGCAAAATTTGTAAATATTCAATTTGGGCATGGTAAAAATTTTATAGGTGATGGTTATCGTTCGTTATTATTGAGTGATGTTGCTAGTCCGCACCCATTCCTTAAATTAAACACTAAGTTTTGGAAAATAAAATATACTAACACCTGGATGTGGTTAAAAGATGTACGCCCAGAAGTTACTGAAGATGGAGCGTTTCTAACGAAATATATGGCTAATCATTATTTAAGCTGGAATGTTTCGAAGCGATTTAACTTAGGTTTATTTGAATCGGTAATTTGGAGTAACACTAATAATCGCGGCTTTGATGTTAATTATTTAAACCCTATTATTTTTTATAGAGCTATAGAGTTTGAAACGGGTCAAGATGCGGGAAATGCTGTTATAGGTGCTACCGCAAAATATAAGTGGAATGATAATGTTAATTTATATAGCCAATTTGTATTAGATGAATTTTCTTTAGCTGATGTAAAAGCCGGAGAGAGAAGCTGGAAAAACAAGTTTGGGTATCAATTAGGTGTTAAGTATTTTAATGCTTTTAAGGTTGAAAATTTATTGCTTCAATTTGAATATAATCGCATTCGTCCTTACACATATTCGCATAACACGATAGCCACAAATTACGGGCATAATAATCAGTCTATGGCGCATTTATGGGGAGCTAATTTTAGTGAAGCTATATTTATAGGGCGTTATCATTATAAACGCTGGTTTGCCGATGCTAAGTTAATTTTTGGTGTTCGTGGTTTAGATTTTAATGATGATACAGATGGGTTTAGTTATGGCTCTGATATCTATAAAAACTACAACGATCGTCCATTCGATTCTGGAGTAGAAGTAGGGCAGGGAATTAAAACCAACGTTTTTAACGGGAACTTACAAGCTGGTTATGTTATTAATCCGGCATCGAACATGAAGGTGTTTACGGATATTACAGTTAGAAATTTTAATCCAGAGGCAACTACAGCCACCACGTTTAAAAATAGTACAGTTTGGTTTAACTTCGGAATTAGAACAGATTTGTTTAATTGGTATTTCGATTATTAATCTTCTTCAGAAATAAGTAGTATTCTTTTCTTTTTATCGATAATCTAAATTTTCGATGTCTTTTCTTGCAGTTTATTTTATCGCGAGGCTCTTTGTTAGGTATTGAATTTTGGTATTTTTGATAGTTAAATCGCACTGCATGAGTACTTTGTTTTTCTATGAGTGATTGTTTTTTATGTAAATGAAATCTGGTTTTCGGACTTGTATGTGTGGGATTTTAACCATAAAAGATGTTTAATTATCAAACTTTCTGTTAAAATAATTTGCTCACCTCGAAATAATGCATATATTTGGAAAACCAATCTGGTTAACCAATTTGGTTTTCCAAGATGTTATTCACTAAGATTAAGTATGAAAATAAAGCGATTTTTCATTTTATCTTTTAAGTTCTTGGCATTTATACGTGCAGTTGTAGAAATGTATAACATAGTTAATGGAAAATTAATTTTAAAGAAGAATTTAGTAAAAAATAGATTAGATATTTCAAGTTTAGATAATGATGTTTATCTCTTAAGAATAAATGTATTTGAAGAAAACTTGATTAAAAGTAATTATAGTTGAGTAGTTAGTTGTTTTAAAAAGAAGGTCTTTGTTGTAATTGGCCTTCTTTTTTGTTATTTTAAATTTATCAAAACCCTTTTTATGAATAAGTTGTTTAGCCTTTTATTGGTTGTTGTTTTATGTTTTTCTTGTAATGGAAAAGTTGAAGACTCAGGTGCTTTAGTGAGCACAAATAAGGAATTGTATGAGGCTATTAAAAATGCCAAAGCAGGAGATAATATTGTTTTAGCAAACGGTATTTGGGAAAATGTAGAGATAAAATTTATAGGTGAAGGAACAGAGAATGCTCCAATTACATTAAAAGCAGAAACGTCTGGCCAAGTATTTATTGAAGGTGTTTCTAATTTAGAAATTGCTGGAAATTACTTAATTGTTGAAGGCTTATTTTTTAGAAACGGGTATACACCAACAAGCAATGTTATTGCGTTTAGAACTAGTGAAGAAGAAGTTGCTAACTATTCTAGAGTTACCAACTGTGTGATTCTAGATTACAACCAAAAACAACGTGATAAAGATGACCTTTGGATTCAACTTTTCGGAAAACATAATAAAGTAGATCATTGTTATATTGCAGGTAAAACTAATGGTGGCCCAACACTTAGAGTCGATTTAAAAGGAAACCAAAGTATTAGAAATTATCATCAAATTGTAAATAATCATTTTGGTCCAAGACCGAGAAAAGGTGGTGCTCGAGGAGAATCTATTCAATTAGGTAGTAGTTTTACGTCTATGTCTCCGAGTAATACAACTATTGCAAATAATTTATTTGAAGAATGTAATGGAGAGGTTGAAGTTATTTCGAGTAAAACAAATTTCAACGAAATTAGAAATAATGTGTTCTATAAAAGTGAAGGTTCTGTAGTAACACGCCATGGTAACTATGCTGTTATTGATGGTAATTATTTTATTGGAGATGGTGTTAATAAAAACTACGGAGGCATTAGACTTGTAAACACTGGGCATTGGGTTATTAATAATTATTTCTATAATATTATTGGTGAAAACTTCAGAAGCCCATTGGCTGTTATGAATGGTATACCAAAATCACCATTAAATAGATACAATCAAGTTACAGATGTTGTGGTTGCATATAATACTTATGTAAATTGTAAATCACCTTGGCAGTTTGGAGTTGGTACAAATATCGCTCAATCTGATGTGTTGCCAAAGTCGGAAATTCGTTCTGCACGACCTATTAGAACTGTTGTTGCCAACAATGTTATTTATAACACAGAAGGAGATTTATTACCGGTTGTTGAACATGATAAAGCAGATGGTGTTCTTTTTAAAAGCAACGTTATTAATAATAACGATGTAAAATTTAAGGATTACAACGGGGGTTTACAAAATGCTAAGTTAGAGTTGAAAAAAGTTTCTGAAAACATATCAATTCCGGTAGGTGTACCAGGTGAAGTAACACCTTATATAGGTTTTGAGTTTAATACAATAACGACAGATTTAGCAGGAAATTCAAGAGCGGATCAAAATAAAATTGGTGCTTTTGTTAATGCTGATATGCCAGATCCTAATATTTTAGATAAATCTAAATATGGAGCAAGTTGGTATTCTAACGAGGTAGAAGCAAAGGAAGCTAATACTTTTGCGGTTGCTAATGTAGAGGAGCTTCAGTCTAAAATTAATGAAGCTCAAAATGGTGATGTTATAGCGTTAAATCCTGGGGTTTATCAAATTTCAAAATCAATAGAAATCAATAAAAGCATTACCATACAGTCTCAAGAAAAAGCGAAAGCACAAATTGTTTTTTCTGGAGAAGGTAATTCATCTCTATTTTCGTTAAACCCTAAAGGCATATTAACGCTTAAAGATGTCAGTTTAAAAGGAAATAACTCAAATTATGCTTTTGCTAGTTTAAAAGAGAATATGTCTAATCATTTTGGATTAACGGTTTTGGGTTGCGATATCAGTGATTTCAATTATGTTTTAAAGGTCTACAAAGAATCTTTTTCAGAAAAAATCACTTTTGAAAATACTTCTATTTTAAACTGTGAAAATGGTTTAGAGTTATCTGAAGAAATAAACGATAAAGGCGATTATAATACAGAATACTTAACCATAAACAACTGTACATTCGATAATGTAAAACAAAACGTTGTGGATTATTACCGTGGTGGTTATGATGAGTCTACTATTGGTGGAAATTTAAATATAACAAACAGTACTTTTACTAATTGTGGTGCCAATGAGCCTAATAAAATGTTGCTAAACCATAGAGGTATTGTTTATGTGAATATTACAAAAAACACTTTTAAAAACAATAGAGTTGATTATGTTGCTATTTTATGGGGGGCTAAAGAAAACTACGCTTCTGATAACGATATTAGTAATTCTGGAGAAATTAAAACCGAAGAAAATTTAAAAATGAAGTTGATGTATTAGTTGTTGATTTTATAACCGAAATAATAAAAAAGGCATTGAAAATTAATTTTCAATGCCTTTTTTATTGAGTCAATTTTTGTGGTTGATGATTAAAATTTACCGATGGATATTGTCCGCTTTATTAAAATAGACAGAGATTTATTTGTAGAATAATGAGCTTAACAGAAAGAAATAAACATCGGGTAAAGTATGAGTTTTTAATGGTGCCCTTGAATAATGTTTCTTTCAGCGTAGTAGCTCAGGTATTATTTGAAACTTAATCTATTATAATTTATTTTGTTCTATAAATCGCTTGTGTTTTGTTTACTAATAGTTAAAGTTTTAATATCATAACGATTTAAGTCTAATTAATGTTTCTAAAAAATAATAATCTCCATAGACAATAGGTTCGTCTATTTCGTCTTTTTTAGGCCAATTACCTGTGCTGTGATTTAAAATAAAAGGTGCTGCAATATTTTCATCTAAAAGATAGTCTTTTGATTGCAGGTTGCGTATTACTTTTTTACTGTAGTTTAAGTATGTTTCATTTTTTGTAAAACTAAATAATTCTACTAATGCAGAAGCAACAACTGTTCCTGCCGAAACATCTCTAGGTGCATTGGGAATAGCAGGATCGTTAAAATCCCAATAAGGAATACCGTCTTCAGGTAGGTTTTTATGATTTAAAAAGAAATTAGCTGTAGCTTCTGCTCTATCTAGATAGCGTTTATCTTTAGTATATCGATAAGCCATAGTGTAGCCGTAAATCGCCCAGCCTTGACCCCGAGCCCAAGAAGACCCATCATTAAAACCTTGATGAGTGACCTTCATTCTTGGTTGGTTAGAAGTAGTATCGTAGTCTACCACATGATAGCAGCTGTTGTTTGGTCTAAAGTGATTTTTAAGCGTGGTATTAGCGTGTTTAACGGCTAATTTATAATAAGAGCTGTCTGTAGAGATTTTAGTCGCTTCAAAGAGCAGTTCTAGGTTCATCATGTTATCTATAATTACAGGGAATTGCCATTCATCTGCATTAAAATCCCATGAGCGAATACTGCCTATGTTTTCATTAAAACGCGTGCTAAGGGTTTTTGCGCTCTCAATAATTATTTGTTTATAGTCTTCATTGTCTTCATTGTCTTCATTGTCTTCATTGTCTTCATGTTTTAATCCGTTGCCAAAGCTGCAAAATATTTTAAAGCCCATATCATGTGTGCGATTGTTGTGTTTTTCTTTTTCAACAAAATCAGTCCAAGATTCTGCTTTATGCATATAAGCTTCGTTACCAGTTAAGGCATAGATTTGCCATAAGTTTCCAGGAAAAAAACCACTACACCAATCTTTAGATTTTACTTTTTTTATGGTGTTAGTTTTAAAGTTTATACTTCTAGGGAATGCCATGGAGTCTGCTGGGTATGCTAGTAGTTTTTCATAGCGAGCGTTTAGTTGCTCTGTAGGGGTTTTGGTTATTTTAGTTATGTTTTTTTCTTTGTTTTTACAGCTTAGAATTGTTGCTATTATTGCTATAAATAGAATTTGTTTTTTCATCATAATTAAAATTTAACCTATATTTTATTAAAAAAAAACTGAATATAATAAAAAAACCTCAGACCATTTTTTGGTCTGAGGTTTTAAGTTGTGTCAATCTTGTTTTATTTATATCAAGATTAGTAAACTATAGATTATTAATTAGTACCCAGGGTTTTGAGTTAAATTAGGGTTTCTACCTATTTCATCGATTGGAATAGGAAATAAGTAATCACGACTTGCATCGAAAGATTTCGGCCCTGGTCCAACTCCAGATTCTGTAGATACTTCCGATTCTAATCCGTCAGCACCAAATGCTGTAGCACCTAGTTTTCTTCTAGCAATATCGTACCATCTTTTCATCTCATAAGCGAATTCCATTCTGCGCTCTTCTAGTATACGAGTTCTAAAGTCATCTTGTGATAATCCTGAAAAATCAGCAGGAACAGTACTAGGAGCTATTAAAGCTTCAGCGCCATTGGCCCATGATATTCCACCTGCTCTAGCTCTAGCCATAACTCTATTTACCCATGCTTCCGCATCACTAGTTTGTCCTATTTCATTAGCTGCTTCTGCTCCAATCATTAAAACTTCCGCGTAACGCATCATCATATAATTAGAATGTGAAGATCTACCATTACCATCTTGTTGAGGCAGTTTGCTAGCCATACGTGTATATTTGGCAACGTGTGGACGATTTACTGCTCTACCATCAGCATCAGTAAAATTTGTATAAGGAACAACTATACCACCTTGAACAGCCGTTGCATCAAAAGTAACTGCTCTTCTATAATCAGCAGCATCCCAAGATGTAAAAACTTTAAGCGCAGGTACTTCTACAGACCATCCGCCTCCCATGTCATATTGGTCATCAGATCTAATACCTGTAAATGCAACTTGATAATCTCGACCTTGATCTCCATCAGAAGTACCAGTAAAATCGAGTACAAATAATGGTTCTAATGAATTATCAATTTTTGCAGCGTCATATAAATCTTGAAAATTTGCTTCTAAAGCTAAATTATAAGTTCCTTCATTATTGATTACTTCTTTAGCTGCATCGTATGATTTTTGCCACTCTTCCAAAGTTAAATATACTAAGGCTAAATATGCGCTTGCTGCTGCTTTAGCAGGCATCGCTCTTGAGCTTTGAGTGTTTGGTAAATTAGCTTGTGCATATTCAAAGTCTGCAATAATATTTGTGTACACTTCCGCTGCTGGAGTTCTTGGTGCAACTACTGCGTCAGACAACAATGTTGTATCATCTAAATAAGGAATATCTCCAAACTGTCTTACTAAGTGAAAATAAGCAAATGCTCTTGCAAAACGAGCTCTAGCAATTACTTCGTTTTTTACAGCTTCATCATCAACAGTAATTAAATCTCCTGCTTTAATAGCATCATTAGCGGCACGAATAATTTGATAAACTTTAGGCCAGTAAACGTTAGAACCACCTGAGATTAATCCATTATCTGCAGAAACAGTAAAGTTATCATGATCAATTCTTTCTTGTGCACCTGTTCTACCTATTGCCATCATGTCGCTACGAAACATTAATGCTTGAGTCATTTCTCTTGACATGAAGTTTCTGTGAACCATGTGGCCATAAGAACCTGCAACGAACCCCTCAACTTGTTCTAGACTTAAATTACTGAAGTAACTATCTGGGCTTAATTCGGTAATTGGGTTTTCTTCTAAGTCTGAACATCCCATTATTGATAAGCCTACCAACAGGAATAAATATTTATATGTTTTCATATTTTTTTATTTGTATTATATGATTAAAATTTTAAATTAAGACTGAAATTAACAGACCTAAGTGTTGGGTAGTTTCCAAAGTCATGACCTTGAACAACATTAGCAGAACCGCTATCTCCACCACCATTACCAAAATAACTTACTTCAGGATCTAAACCAGAGTAGTTCGTAATAGTAAATAAGTTTTGAGCACTAACTGTAAATCTTAATTTGTCAATACCTAATTTTTCAGTTACATCCGTAGGGAAGCTATAGCCTAAAGCTATATTTTTTAATCTAATATAACTACCATCTTCTACAAACCTTGAAGAAATTTCTCTATCTCTAATTTTATTAGAAGGTATGTTTGAGTCTGTGTTTGTTGGCGTCCAAGCATTAAAAACATTTGATACAGAATTTGAATCTCCGTTATATAATTGAACATTGGTAAGGTTTAAAACTTCACCACCTTGAGAACCTTGGAAAAATATATTTAAGTCCAAGTTTTTGAAAGAAAAGTTGTTTGTAAGCCCCCAAGTAAAATCTGGATTAGGATCACCTATTATCTTTTGGTCGTTCGAGTCGATAGCACCATCATTGTTTACATCTAAAAACAAAGGATCTCCAGCTTCATTAAAACCTCCTTTAAGAGCTGTTCCTGCAGGTAAATCTCCACCTTGGTAAACGCCTTGGTAATCATGACCCCAAAAAAGGCCAATTGCTTCTCCTTCTCTTAATATGTAAGTGTCTTTTCCTGAAAAATAACCAGGAGCTGCACTATCAATAATATCGGCACCATTAATTAACTTAACAACTTCGTTTTTATTAGTAGATATATTGAAATCCGTAGTCCAGCTAAAGTTATCATTTGTAATGTTTCTAGTATTTACAGAAAACTCAAAACCTTTGTTGTTGATTTCTCCAATATTTTGGAAAACAGTAAGATTAGTAGCTCCACTATATAAAGGAGTTGTAGTCGCTTCTAGTAAAAGATCTTTGGTATCGATATTATAATAATCTAATGAAAGTGAGATTTTATTGTTTAATAACCCTAAATCTAAACCTATGTTTGTTTGATAAGAAGATTCCCATTTTAAATCTGGGTTAGCTTCTTGCGCTACCGAAACAGATGGATCTGTCTCTATTGCAGTTGCAGGTGTTACACTTAATTCTGCTAACGATTGGTAAGCAGAAATTGCTTGGTTACCAGTTACACCATAACTTGCTCTTAATTTTAAATTAGATATAGTTTCACTATCTTTTAAGAAATCCTCATTAGATATTTTCCATCCAATAGCTCCTGAAGGGAATATGGCATATTTTTCATTTTCAGCAAAGTTAGATGCTCCATCACGTCTTACTGTAGCTGTTAAAAGATATTTATCATCATAATCATAATTTAATCTTCCGAATTGAGATTGGATTTCTGATTCCGAGATAGATGATGTAACTCTTCTTGTTTGAACTTGGCCAGCTGCTAAGTTGTAAAAAGAAAAGTCATCAGATAAAAGTTCTTGAGTAAGTGCTCCAAATCTAACTGTATTTGTTTTTTGGTAAGAATAACCTGCTAATAAAGTTAAACTTCCTTTACCTATTTCTTCTTTGTAAGTTAAGTAGTTTTCACTTAAAAGGTTAGTCCTTCTTCTATTGTTTAAGCTCGCATACCCTGTTGAAAGTTGGAATGTTTGTGGCTTAAAAGCTCCTACAGTTTCGTTAATTGTACTAAAACCAAATGTAGTTTTAAAAGCAAGGTTTTCTAAGATATCATAGTTCGCATATAAATTTGTTCTATAATTATCTGTTTTAGTTTCGTTTACTAATTCATTAGCAACGGCCCAAGGGTTTTCAACACCATCACCTACAGAGTTTTGGGTGAAATTACCTTCGTCGTCATATATACCTCTGTCTGGAGTAAATCTAAATGCTAATGATATAACATCATCACCACCACCATTTGCAGTTGCACCTGTAGATTGTGTAAGAACACCGTTCTTAGTACCTCTACTACCAAAAAGGTTCATACCTAATTTTAATTTATCAGTAACTTGAGCATCTACATTAGATAAGAATGTAAGTTTTTCAAAATCAGAGTTTACAATAATTCCATCTTGATTAAAATAGTTTGCAGAAGCATAAAAGTTTATGTTATCTGATCCTCCAGAGAAAGAAAATTGGTGATTAGCAGTATTACCTGTTGTGTAAATTTCATCTTGCCAATCGGTATCTTCAGATCCTTGTACGTAAGCAGGATTTATAATTTGTTGGTATCTTGCAAATTCGCTAGCGTTTAATAAATCTAACCTGTTAGCGGTAGTTTGAACAGAGTAGTTCGAATTAATTTCTATAGATAATTTACCACTTCTACCTTTTTTAGTTGTTACTAATACAACACCTCCAGAACCTCTAGAACCATAAATAGCTGTTGCAGAAGCATCTTTTAAAACTTCCATAGATTGAATATCACTTGGTTGTGGCATTGAAGCACCAACAAAACCATCTACAACAATTAGCGGCCCACTACTAGCGCCGATAGAAGTATTACCCCTTACTTTTATGTTTATTGGAGCTCCTGGCTCACCACCATTGTTAGATTGAACCACTACACCGGCAGCACGACCTTGTAAAGCTTGGGTTGCATCTAAAACAGGGAAAGCATTTAACTCTTCCGATTTTACAGAAGATACAGCTCCTGTGATATCACTCTTTTTACGAGCACCATATCCAACAACAACTACTTCATCTAGGGCTGCTAGATCTTCTGCTAAAGCAACGTTTACTTTAGTATTGTTTCCAACTTTTATTTCTTTAGTTGCAAACCCAACATAACTAAAAGATAATACAGCCTGACTATCACTTACATTAATGGTGTAGTTACCATCAAAATCGGTTGAGGCTCCTGTACTAGTTCCTTTAACAAGTACGTTAACACCTGGTAGAGGCGTATTGTCTGTTTCCGAGGTTACTGTACCTGTTATTGTTTTTTGTTGAGCGTTTACTGTAAATGCAAAACAAAAGGCTAATAGTAAAAGGTAGACCTTTTTAAATCGTTTGTGTTTTTTCATTAGTTTAATAAATTAGATTAGTTTGGAATAATTTTCAAGATATCGACTGTTTCTAGTGGTGATTCAGGCTGTATCTTAGATTGCTTTTTCGTTTTCTTGTTTTTGTTTTCTTTTTTAGTTTTTCATTTTTGTCTTTCGTAGGTTTTTAGTATTAGTTTGAATTTTTTTTTGGTCAAAAAAACCTGAGTTTAAAACTGCCAAACCACTTTGGTTTACCACTTTGGTTTACCAAATATAGTTAAATATTTCTTAAAAACAAGAGTGGTTAGTTTTGTTTTAGAGGGCTAATGTTACGAAATTGTTAAGAAAGCTAGGTTACTCGTGGGATTTGACGGTTTTGTGTACATGATAAATTATGTGTTAATTTTTTATGAAATTGAAATAATTAACATGTGTTTTTTGGTTTTTTGATTAAATCAAAGGCTTTGCGGTTCTTGTGTTTTGTTTCTTTAATTTGTTTGTTCTTGGCTTTGGTTAATGTCTTTTTTGATAGTTGTTGCTTTTTAATAAAACGTTAGGTGCTACGTTTTAGATAGGTCTTGAGTCTAGATGATTAGTAGTTCTCTGAAATTTTTGTGATTACTGAAAACTCATTTCAACTAAAGTAAGAAAATATTTATAAAACGCGATCATAACGTAAGGGTTTTTATATAAATATAGTCTTCATGTTTTAAAAGTTTGATGTTATGGTTTTGTTTTCTAAAATAAATATTAGGTATCCGCTCTTAATTTTGACTGGTTATGGTGCGTTTTTGTTGCTGTAATAAATGTTTGAAACTATTGATTTTTTTAATATAACTTATTGTATATTAGTTTGGTGTGTATATTCTTTTTTAGGTAAATGGGTTTTTTAAGATTGTTGAAATCTAGAATTTATACAGCATTCTTTTGTGCAAGTAATAATTATACTTATATTTGGTAAACCAATTTGGTAAACCAATTAAACTTTTTTCGAAAAAATATGAAAAATCTAGGAGTCAATTTACTCAGTATCATGCTTGTTTTAATGTTAGTTTTTTCTTGTAAAGAGCAAGTCGCGAATACCAGTGAAGAAGTCGCTACTACTGAAGCGGAAAGTGGACACCCAAGTTTGGTTTTAACCAAAAAAGGAGTAAAAGATATTCGTGCAAATTTAGGTAATATCCCGATTTTTGATAAGAGTTTGGCTGAAACGAAAGCTGAGGTCGACGCCGAAATTGAGATTGGAATCCTAGTTCCGGTTCCCAAAGATTTTTCTGGAGGATATACGCACCAACGACACAAGCAGAACTTCTATATGATGCAAAAGGCAGGGGTTTTGTATCAAATTTTAGATAATGAAAAATATGCTACGTACGTAAAAGATATGTTAATGGCTTATGCTAAGCTTTATCCAACACTGCCTGTGCATCCACAAACTCGATCTTATGCAAGAGGGAAGTTGTTTTGGCAATGCTTAAACGATGCTAACTGGTTAGTCTATTCAGCGCAAGCTTATGATTGTGTTTACGATTGGTTGAGCCAAGAAGATCGTAATGTTTTAGAAAATGATTTATTTATTCCTTTTGCGAAATTTATTTCGGAAGGAAATCCACAGTTTTTTAATCGTGTGCACAACCATAGTACTTGGGGAAATGTAGCTGTTGGTATGATAGCTTTAGCTATGGATAATGATGCTTTACTAGAAGATGCTTTAAATGGTTTGAAAACTGACAATTTAAAAGTTGGAATGAAAGATAATGATGGCGGATTTATAAAAGTAGAAGGACAGAAATTAGGGTTTTACGGTAATTTAGATGAACCATTTTCACCAGATGGATATTATACCGAAGGACCATACTACCAACGTTATGCTATGTATCCTTTTTTAATATTTGCTGAAGCGCTTCAGAATGTAAAACCTGAACTAAATATTTTTGAATATAAAGATGATGTGCTCGTTAAAGCAGTCGATGCGCTTATAAATTTGAGTGATGCTGATGGCGATTTTTTCCCATTAAATGATGGGCAAAAAGGAATGAGTTATTATACGAGTGCTGTGGTAACTGCTGTAGATATCGCTTATCATTTTGGAGGTAAAAATCCAGAATTGTTAAGTATTGCAGAAAAGCAGGATCGTGTTGTTTTAGATGATACAGGTTTAAGTATTGCTCTAGGTATTAAGGAAGGTTTAGGTAAACCTTTTGATAAAAAATCTATTGAACTAAGTGATGGGCAAAACGGAGATGAGGGTGCTGTTGGTATTTTAAGAAGCGAAGATTTAGAACTTGTTTTTAAATATGCAGCACAAGGGTTAAGTCATGGGCATTACGATAAATTATCATACTCGCTATATGAAGATGGTGATGAGGTACTTCAGGATTATGGTTTAGCACGTTATGTAAATATTGAGCAAAAAGGTGGCGGAAACTACTTAAAAGAAAACAAAACATGGGCTAAGCAATCTATAGCGCATAATACGTTGGTCCAGAATGAAACGTCTCATTTTATGGGTAAATATGAAATTGGAAGTATACATCACTCAAATAAGTATGTGTTTGATGTTTCTAATAAAAACCTGCAAGTTGCAAGTGCTAAAGAAAGCAACGCATACCCTGGTACAGAAATGCAACGTACAGTGGTGTTTATAAATGATGAAAGTTATGCTAAGCCGTACCTTTTAGACTTCATGAAAGTAGTATCTAATACATCTAATAAATACGATTTTCCATTTTACTATTTGGGACAATTAATGCAAACCAATTTTGAATATAATAAGTTAAATACCCCAACGGTTTTTGGTAAGGATAACGGTTACCAACATTTGTACAAAGAGGCAGAAGGTGTTTCTGTTGGAGATAATGCTAAATTAACCTGGTTATCGAACGGTAAATTTTATTCTATAACATCTGCAACTGCTAAAGGTGATAAAATGATATTAGCAAAAATAGGTGCTAACGATCCAGATTATAATTTACGTAACGAACCTGCTTTTATTCTTCGTAAAACAAACACTAAAAATACTGTTTTTGCATCGGTTGTAGAATCTCATGGAACTTATACTGCTAGGTCTGAGTTTGCCGAAAATGCATATAGCCATGTAAAGCATGTTGAAGTTGTTTATGATGTTGCGGAATACACGGCTGTAAAAGTTGAAACAGATAATAATAAAACAAAGCTATTTGTAATCTCTAACTTGGATAATAAAGCAGGTTCGGAGCATAAAGTAACTATTGGAGGTGAAGTTGTTTCATGGACAGGAGCTTTTACTTTAAAGGAATTAAATTAATAAACCAGAATAAACAACAAGAATTATATTTTGATATGCTCTTGTTTTAGTACGATTAAATAAATTATAAAAACAAAAAAAAATGAATCGATTTAGTGAAAAGTACGTCATCACAAAAGACATGAAATGGGAAGAACTTGGTGGAGGAGTATCAAGAAAATTCTTAGGTTACGATAATCAAATCATGATGGTAAGAGTGAAATTCGAGAAAGGAGCATTAGGTTCTCCGCATCAACATTTTCATACGCAAGCTACTTTTTGTGCTTCGGGGAAATTTGAATTTGAAATTGATGGAGTAAAGCAAATTGTAGAAGCCGGAGATGGTGTATATATTGAGCCTAATTTATTGCATAGTGCCGTTTGTTTGGAAGCAGGTGAGCTAATTGATACGTTTAGCCCCGTAAGAGAAGATTTTTTAAGTGGTGGTGAAGTATCATATTTTGGAGATAAAGCATAATTAGATAATTTTTAGAACCATTCGGTAAGTTTAAAAGGCTATAAAATTTATGCTTTTTAAACTCGCTTCGAATGGTTTTACAGAAATGCTTCGATATAGTTTTAACATTTTTTTTAGTTAAAATATATCAAAAGGCTAGAATTAACAAAATTTTGTATATATTTGGTAAACCAATCTGGTCAACCAGATTTTATTATTAAAAACAAAAATTTAAAGTTCTATAGCTTTAAAGGAGATAATAAAAAAAAGGACGGGTGTGCGCCCATCCTTTTTTAATTGATTTACTTCTTTTAGGAGGGAAGTAAATTAAAACATGCCATTACAGTAATAAAAACATGTGTTCTACAAAATTACTAAGATTATAGTTAGTTCATATTGTTTTTTGGATTGCTTTAAGAGTTAAATATCTCTTAAAATAATCAAGTTTTTTGAACATTAAATGGTTCAATTAATTTTGGAGTAAAAATTCCAAACCAAATAAAAATTAAACTAAATTGATTATGAATTTAAAGTCTAAACTAATTTTAGTAGTGATGTTGGTATTCAATATTACTTTATTTGCGCAGGGCAGCATACAACTTAAAGGTGTTGTTGTTTCGGCGACAGATGGCATTCCTATTCCAGGGGTAAATGTTATCATTAAAAACTCATCAAAAGGGGCTTCTACCGATTTTGATGGTGCTTTCGAGATAAAAGTTGAAGAAGGTGATATTCTACAAATTTCTTATATAGGGTTTGTGTCTCAAACTATTATTATCGCAAACCAGAAAACTTTAAATATTTCACTTCAAGAAGACGTTGCTCAATTAAACGAAGTTGTTATTATTGGGTATGGAGATCAAAAACAAAAAACAATAACAAGTGCTTTATCAAAGGTTTCAGGAAAAGATCTTGAAAATGTTTCTGTTGCGCGTGTAGAAGATGCGCTTCAAGGTAAAGTAGCTGGTTTAAGAATTCAAGTTGCATCATCTGAAGCTGGTGGTGATCCTAAAATTACATTAAGAGGTCCAGGATCTATTACAGGTTCATCGGCACCTTTAATTGTTGTTGATGGTATTGTTTTAGGTACAGATGCTGATATTTTAAGTTCTATTGATAATAATGATATTGAATCAATAAGTGTTTTAAAAGATGCATCATCTGTTGCAATCTACGGTTCTCGTGGTGCAAATGGTGTGATTTTGGTAACGCTTAAAAAAGGTGTTGCAGGGAAAACAAAATTCTCTTATAACACGTTTATGGGGTATAAGTATGCTAATAAAAACGATAACTTTAACACAACAATTGCTGATGAAAGAGCAAGGTTAAATGGGTTACAGGGTGTTATTGATGGTATAGCTACAGATAGTCCGAACTATGATAGAATTCTAGGGGATTACAACACGGCTTATGCCGAACTTGAAGCCATGGATTTTATTGCTTCTCTTGGAGAAGGTGAAAAAAACTGGCAAGATGAAGTTTTTAATGGTGGTGTAATTACTAGTCACTCTTTAGCTGTAAGAGGTGGGACTGAATTAACGAGTTATACCGCATCTCTAGGTTATCTTGAAGATGAAGGAATTGCATTAACTGATAATTTCAAAAAATACAATGCAAGAATAAAGGTTGATAGTAAATCTAAAAATAAGAAAATTAGGTTTGGAGCTAACTTAAATGTTAACTACAACGATCAAAATAAATTACCAGCGCGTTTTACAGATCCATTAAGGCAAATGGGGCATGTGCCACTTTACTTAAATGAAGAGCATTTGAAGTATGTTACTAATTTTTCTACAGATGTAGGCACATCTACAGATGCAGGTAAACTATTTGAAAACCTTCAAGAAGGAAGTTATGGGTTTTCTAGAGCTTTTGATCATGTTTTTACACAAGACCCAAATAATCCTAGACAAATTCTTAGAGACCCTAATACAGGGCTACCAGTGGCTAGCGATTTAACTTCGGGTGGCTTAACTTTATCTACAACTAAAAACGTACATCCTTTAGTGCATTTCTTAGAGAGATCTAGAAAAAAGAGAAAATTAAGTTTAAATGCATCATCTTATATTGATTTTGAATTAGCTAAAGGTCTTAATTTTAGACAAACTGTTTCTGGTGTTTTTAGACATAATAAGTCTAATGAGGCCGATTATTTATACGGACAAGAAAATAGAGATCAAGAATCTTACCGTGCAGAAGGTAGAGACGAGTTAAATCAATTTGCTTTTGAGTCACTTCTTAAGTATAAAAAGAATTTTGGTAAACATAATTTAAATTCTATTCTTGGTTTTGAGTATACACAACGTGATTTCTTCGTACAAGAAACGGAAGCTGTTGGTTATACAAATGATTTCAATAATAATATAGCACTTGCGGATGGCGGTACTACTTATACAGATAATGGAACCGATAAGTTAGTATCTTATTTTGGTAGAATAGATTATAACTATAATGAAAAATACTTATTACAAGTATCAGCAAGGGGAGATGGTAGTACAAGGTTTGGTCCAAATACAAGATTTGGTTTCTTTCCAGCAGCTTCTGCAGGTTGGGTAATGTCAAAAGAAAATTTCTTATCATCTAGTGAGTTTGTAACATTTTTAAAGTTAAGAGCGAGTTACGGTGTTTCAGGTTCTAATGAAATTTCAAACAATATCTTTCAGTCGCTTTACAGATTTGAAGAGACTTTTGGTACTGTTGGTTACAACGGTCAAACAGGTGTTAAAGGCTTAACTTTAGCAAATCAAGATTTAGGATGGGAAAAATTAATAGAATTTAACCCTGGTATCGATATTACTTTTGGTAGAAGCCTATTAAATTTAACCTTAGATTACTATACAAGAACAAGTGAAGATTTAATTCTTTTTGCCCCAGTACCTAGTTCTTACGGTACAGATAATTGGTTACAGAATATAGGTGAAGTTAAAAATGAGGGTATTGAAATAGAATTGAATTCTAGACTTATTACTACTGAAGATTTTAGCTGGTCGGCATCTGGTCAATTTTCTTTAAACAGAAATACGGTTGAGAGCTTAGGTAAAAGTGATCAGATTATTTCTGAAATAGCACAAGATACTAGAGCAACGCAATTTATTGCTCGAGTAGGACAGCCAATAACTTCTTTTTACGGTTGGGTTTACGAAAAGGAAATCCCGTTAGAATGGGTAGATAATCCTTTCAATAGGTTCAATAATGATTTTGCTGATGTTTATGTTAAAGATTTAAACAATGATGGTATTATTGATGATGAAGATAGAACGGAACTAGGAAGCCCTTATCCTGATTTTACATGGGGATTCAATTCTGATTTCAGATATCAAGATTTCGATTTTTCTTTCCAATGGCAAGGATCTCACGGTGCGGAAGTAAGAGTTGCCGATTTAGATCAATTGTATTATGCTAGTGAGTCTGCAGTAAATGAGTTAGCTAGTTTTCCGGATAGAGATTTAACGGTACATAGAAGGTTTACAGATGATCATATTCAAGATGCATCTTTTGTAACTCTAAGAAATGTAACATTTGGTTATTCATTACCAGAATCATTTACATCAAAAAATAAGATTGATAGATTAAGGTTTTATATCACTGGTGAGAATTTATTATTCTTTACTGCTAAAGGGTATGAAGGATTTAATCCGGATGCTTCAGGTCAAACATCTGATAACGCAAATACGCCATTAACATCAGGTTACCAAAGAGGAGATGGTCCTTTAGTTAGAACAATTTCAGCAGGGGTTAACTTTCAATTTTAATTAGTTATGAAAAATATATATAAAAAAATATTAGTAAGTTTTTCTGTAGTAGCTTTAGTTACAAGTTGCGAGAAAGAACTTGATCTTAGTAACCCTACAGCACTTTCAATAGAGGAGTTACTACAAACCAATAACGGTTTTCAATTACTATCTAATGGAGTTTTAGATGCATATCAAAAAGTTCCGGCAAATGAGTTTTTGTTAATCGAGTTAAGATCGGATAATGTTAGAGCAAATTCAGAAAACGGAAATTTTCCTGCAATTAACGCTTATAATGTAGATCCTAATAACGGCGATGTTGCAACATATTATTCTAATAATATGGCTACAATAAAACACGCCAATACTATTATCGACAATCGCTTTTTAGCACCAGAAGACCAGCAGTATACTGTAGGCGAAGCTTATTTCATGCGTGCCTTATGTCATTTTAATTTAGTAAGAGCATATCAAAATGTACCTTATATTGATAAAGTTTTAGATATCACTAAGGATGAAGCTTTAGATTATCCACAATTACCAGAAGCAGATGTTTATGCTAAAATCATTAATGATTTTAAAACTTCTATTGCTTATTTAGATGGTGGTGTGCAAAACAGATACCGCCCTTCTAAAGGTGCTGCTATTTGTTTAGCTGCAAAAGCGTATTTGAGTCAACCTAACCCTAATTATGGTGAGGCTGAACTTTTATTAGCTTCTGTTATCGAAAACAATACAAGTTATAATTACGATTTAATTTTTACCGAAAGAAATAACGCTGATCAGTTTGAGTTTAATGCAGATCCTTTAAACCCTACTACAGATGTTTTAACTGATGCTGAATATTATGCCAACCTAGTAATCGATTATGGGCATGTGTTAGGAAATACAATTTCTGATGGTTATACTGACGGTGCTCTTGACGGATCTTGGTCAAATAGTTCAGCTCTAGAGATTAATGATGAAGTTATTTTTTCAATAGCTTACGATTTAGTGAGTAGTGATAATTATGTAACTAGTGATAGTGGTTTAGATGATCAAGTACAAACGGATTCAGAATCACATAGTTTTGCTATGACGCTACAAGGACCGTCAAATGGTGTAAACATTGCAACTCTTGATTTTTTAGAGGTTATGACGCCTGAATTACAACCTGTAAGATTCTATGCTAGTGTTAATGCATTAGATTACAGTGCAACATTAATAGATAATACAAAAGATACTTTTAATGTTAAGTTCCCAACAAATGGGGAGATTGGAGACAATGACTGGATTGTTTTAAGATATGCCGATGTGTTATTGTTATATGCAGAAGCTATTTTAGGAAACGATGATAGTACTACAGATTCTAGAGCTATTGATGCTTTCAATAAAGTAAGATTAAGAGCAGGTCTAGAAGAAGTAGTTAACTTAACAAAGGCTGATTTATTGGCCGAGAGACGTGTTGAGTTTGTTTACGAGAATCAACGTTTGTACGATTTAATTAGATTTGGTAAAGCTGATGATGTTTTAACAACATTTTCAAATGAAAACAGTTTGTTCTTTACAAACGAAAAGAAATATCTTCCTTTTCCACAAAGAGAAATAGATAATTTACCAAACTTCTATAAACAAAATAACGGATACTAAAACCTGATAATTATGAATAAATATTTGTATAATATAAAGTATATAGTTTTAGGTGCTATGGTATCTATAACTTCTTGTGTCAGCGATGACTTAGCCAATGTAGGAGATTTAGAGGATATTACAGGTCCAACGCCGTTTTACAATTTAACAGATGTTACATCTTCTGAATTCAACTGTGAAAAAGTAGAACAATGGGCTAATTATGATTTTAATTTCCAAGCCGGTTCTAATTTAGCAGTAAATGGAACAATGTATGAGTGGTCAATAACTCCGGCAGAAGGAGTTACTTTTATTAATAAAGATTTACCAATTCTAAAACTTAAAATAGAAGCAGAAAGAGCTGCGGTTGTGGCTCTTGAAAAAGAGATCGCTAAGCGTGAGTTTAAATTACCATGCGAAACTAATCAAGCAAAGATAGATGTCTTAAATGCAGAAATTGTAGACTTTGAAGCACAATTAATAGCAGCCGAGGCAGCGCTTTCAGGCGAGGTATTACAAAATATTTCTGATTTAGAAAATCAAATTAATGAGTTAAGTGATGCCACATTGCAAGATCAAGAATTAATTTTTTCTTTCCCTGGTCCTGGAGACTATACAGTTGGTTTAACAGTAACAGATAATCTTGGTAAATCTAACTATACAGAAAAAATAGTTACGGTAAATCAAGCTGTACCAACAATACCACAACCAGAAATTGGAGAACCTGGTTTTGAGGATAATAGTTTGTTTGACGGCACTGGAGATGGTAGAGATTCTTGGAGAGCACCTAGTAGCAGTGCTTGGGGTAGTGTATTTCAAATTAATTCAAAAGCAGAAGGTGTTTTACCTGATGGATTGCAAGCATCGAAATTTCCAGCAGATGGAACTAGAATAGGTTATCAAGAAATTGAGGTTACTCCAGGGGCAACCTATGTGTTAACTTACTTTAGTGCCTTTGAAGAAAATGCTTTTGGAGATGTTACTGTATCTATAGTAAGTACAAATGCAACAAGTTTAGATGAGGCTAAGTTAGCCGCAAATATTATTGCTTCAAGAACAGATAATAATGTAGGTAGAGTAGGTGATGTTTTCAAAAAGCATGCAATAACTTTTGAAGCAGGAGAAAATGAAAAAGTAATCATTTTACTTACCAATTCTGGTGTTGAAAGTAGATTAGATGCATTTGATATAACAGTTAAACAATAAACCTTCTAAAATTTAATATTATGAATTACAAAATATTTAAAAAATTCAATAGGAGTGTTTTTATGCTCTGCGCTATGTTTTTAGGTCTTACCTCATGTTATGATAGTGGTTATGATGAGTTTATACCACCAACCGGAAATGTAAATAATATTCAACCAAATACTTTGTTTACAACAAGTACAAGTGCTGATGATACGATGTCATTTGTGTTTAGAAGTTATTCAACAGACGCAGCTTCTTATTTATGGGATTTTGGAGATGGTAATACATCAACTGAAGCAAACCCTGATTACACTTATACTGTAGGTGGTGAATATACAGTAACATTAACGACAAAAAGTTCTGATGGTTTAGTTGCTACAGATTCGTCAAATGTAGCACCTATTTTTGTTGATTTTAACCTGGCTACGATAGACTCGGAAGTTACTTTTGAAAATTTAACCTCTGGTGCTAAATCATTAGTTTGGGATTTTGGTGATGGAGAAACTTTAGAATGGGATTTGGAAGATTCAGAAGAAGACGCTGATTTTAATCCTGTACATATATATAAAACAGCTGAAACATTTACAGCAACACTTACAGCAACTACTTTTTTGGGTGTTGAAGTTTCTGCGTCTAAAAGTGTTGAAGGATTAGTGTTATCAACAATTCCTGATTTTACATTTGCCGTTTCAGGTTTTAGCGTACAATTTACAGATGCATCAATATTAGCAGTTTCTCATAGTTGGGATTTTGGAGACGGTACTACCTCAACAGAGGTTAACCCAATACATGTTTATGCTGGCGAAGGTAGTTATGAAGTTACATTAACCACAACAAATGATGCCGGTGTATCTAAAACTATTACACAAGGTGTTCCTGTAGGAGGTGTTCAAGCAACTTTTGCTGCAAAAATTTTGAATGGTTCAATTGATGAGTTTACAGGAAATAAGGATGATAATAATGATGCATGGGAACTAGATCCTCCAAATACATTAAAAGATGGTTCTGATAGTCCTTATTCATGGGCTAATGCCGGTCTTAAGTCTTTAGGAAAGAAAGCGGGAGGGATTACTTCAACTAAGAATTCCGGTACGTATGCTTTAAAATTTGATAGTAGTGATCGTAGAGCGTATCAGCCTTTTGCTGTGGAAGTTGGCGTAGAATATACTATTTCAATGTTTGTTAGAACTAAAGGAACAGAAAATTTTACAGTGTATATCTTAAATAATGAAGTTCAGGATGAGACTGATTTAACAGGAAATAGCGATGCTGTTTATATTGTTTCAGATGTTGATGATTCATATAAGGAATATACGTTTACTTTTACTGCGAGTTCAACAACTGCTGTGTTTTATGGGGTTCCTGATGATAATTCTTCAGCTAATAATCAGTTTTTAGACGATGTATCGATTCAAACACCTGGGTTCGATCAAGATGGGAACGCAACAGGAGTTAATGCAACTTTTGCTGCAGAGATTCTAAATGGTTCAATTGATGAGTTTACAGAGAATAAAGATGATAATAATGATGCTTGGGAATTAGATCCTCCTAATGTATTAAAAGACGGAATAACAGATAGTCCATATACATGGGCTAACGCAGGTCTGAAGGCTTTAGGAAAGAAAGCAGGAGGGATTACTTCAACTAAGAATTCCGGTACTTATGCTTTAAAATTTGATAGTGATGATCGTAGAGCTTATCAGCCTTTTGCTGTCGAAATTGGTGTAGAATATACTATTTCAATGTTTGTTAGAACTAAAGGAACGGAAGATTTTACCGTGTACATATTAAATAATGAAGTTCAGGATGAGACTGATTTAACAGGAAATAGTGATGCCGTTTATGTTGTTTCAGATGAAGAGGATTCATACAAGGAATATACTTTTACTTTTACTGCTAGTTCAACAACTGCTGTTTTTTATGCGGTTCCGGATGCTGGTTCTTCATCAAATAATCAGTTTTTAGATGATGTTTCAATTCAAACTCCAGGGTTTTAATCAATAGATATAAAATGAAAAACATCCGAAAAGAACTATTAGTACTATTATTATCAATAATTCTATCTGGAAACGTTGCTTGTCAAGCACAGAAAAGCAACGTTTCAGATTCGGATATTAAAGTTGAAAATAAAAAGAAGAAGAAAAAAAGGAAAAAGGTAAAGCTTCCGAATATAGATTTGAGTCATTGGAGTGTTACAACACCTGAGCTAAACAAAAAAGGAGGAGCAATGAATATTGAGCCACCTGAAATTTTGAATTACGCTACAGATGAGCGGTTAATACCTTATATGTATAACGATTCTACTAGTGGAGCATTAGTGTTTTATTCTTTTCCTAGTAATGCCACAACGGCAAATACAAAGTACACAAGGTCTGAATTAAGAGAGCAAATGGTTCCTGGTGATAATAACACAAACTGGACCTTTGCAGATGGTGCTAACATGAAAGGGAAACTTGCCATGGGAGAAACTACGAAAGATTCAGAAGGGAAATACCATAGAACTATTATCATGCAAATCCATGGACGTTTAACAAATGAACAAAGAGATTTAATTGGTCAAAAAGATAATAATGCACCTCCAATTTTGAAAATATATTGGGATAAAGGTAAAATTAGAGTGAAAACTAAAGTGCTTAAAGATTTAAGTGCAACCGGTGAAGCTTTATTGCATGAAGACGCTTGGGATGACGATGATGGATTTAATTTTGAACAAGAAGTAGGTTTTAGAAAATTTACGTTAGAAGTTAAAGTATCCGAAGGTAAAATGGTTATTGTTTTAAACAATAACGAGTACAAGGTTTACGAAGATGTTCATATGAGAAAGTGGGGTGTTTTCGAAAACTATTTTAAGGCAGGAAATTATTTCCAATCAAGAGATGAAGGCTCTTATTCTAAAATTAAGTACTACGAATTAGAAGTAAGTCATTAAAAAATAATAAAAAATCTATTTTGATCAGATTAGAAAAAAGATACTAGATAAAACAAGATTAAGAACTTAATCGTTTTGTTTAAATTTAGCACCGTTGTTTGGTTAATTAAAAGAAATATTAACCAATTGGTAGTCATTAAATTGAAAAACATATGAAGTTAGAAGTAGTTACAATAAGCGAAAGTCAGAGAGTTCAAAACGATATAATTGGTAAAATTAGAGATCTTATCAATTTTAAAAACTTGGAGCCTGGAGATAAATTACCTGCAGAGCGAACCTTATCTGAAAAGTTTGAAGTAACACGCTCTAATGTTCGTGATGCTATTCAGAAATTAGAATTCTATGGCTTATTAAAATCTATTCCTCAAAGCGGAACTTTTGTAGCAAACATTGGTGTAATTGCTATGAATGGAATGATTGATGATATTTTAAGATTAGAATCATCAGATTTCAAATCTTTAGTAGAAACAAGAATTTTGTTGGAGTTAAAAACAGTAAGGCTAGCGTCTTTACGAAGAACAGAAGAAGATTTAGAAAATATAAAGGAGGCCTTAGATGCTTATAAAGAAAAAGCTTTGTCTGGAGAAGATGCTGTGCAAGAAGATTTACTTTTTCATTTAGCTATAGCAAAGGCTAGCGGAAATAGTACCATAAACATGTTTATGTTAACTATTACACCGCAAATAATTATCGATTTCGGTAAGTATCATGTTTGTAATATCGATCAGGCAGTTGTAGGAATTCAAGAGCATAATGATATTTACGATGCTATAAAAAAGCAAGACCCCGTATTAGCCAAACAAAAAATGAAGGATCATTTTAAAATACTATATCAATATTGTTATAAGGTTAAATAAATTAAACCTCATTTGAAAAATAACGTGTTCGGTGTATAATCGAATATTTAAATTAAACTTAATTATAATAAACTTATGAAAGTAAAAGGTTTACGTTGGTGGATAATATCTTTAATCTGTCTTGCTACAGTTATTAATTATATTGATAGAACCGCTTTTGGTGTAATGTGGCCAGAAATGGGAAAGGATTTGGGCATGGACGAATCGGATTATGCTATTATGCTTAATGTGTTCATGATAACTTATGCTTTAGGTAAGTTTTTATCGGGTAAGTTATACGATATTATTGGTACACGTATGGGTTTTACAGTATCTATAGTAGTATGGTCTGTGGCTTCTATATTCCATGCATTTGCAAGAGGATTAGTGTCATTAACATTGTTTAGAGCACTTTTAGGACTAGGTGAAGCAGGTAACTGGCCAGGAGCTGTGAAAAGTAATGGCGAGTGGTTTCCAGTTAAACAACGTGCTATAGCGCAAGGTATTTTTAATGCAGGAGCCTCTTTAGGTAGTGTTATCGCTCCAGTATTAATTGCTTATTTATACGGTCATTTTGGTTGGAGAACTACATTTATCATTATTGGTGCAATTGGTTTATTATGGGTAATTCCATGGTTGTTTATCAATAAAACAACTCCAGAAACACACCCTTGGATTACAGATGAAGAGAGAAACTTGATTATGAATAGTAGAACAGAAGCAATTGCTTCTGTAGAGGTGAAAAAAGTTAAAGAAAAAGGATTAAGTGTTCTTCAAATATTAAGTTACAAAGAATCTTGGGGCGTATTAGCATCTCGATTTTTTATAGAACCAATTTGGTGGTTATTTGTAGGTTGGATGCCTTTATACTTACACTCTAAATTTGGGTTTAGTATTGCAGAAATTGGATCGACTATATGGATATCTTATTTAGGAGGTATGGCCGGTAGTTTAATTGGAGGTTGGTACTCTGGTAGACTAATGGAAAGTAAAACTGTTGATGCCGCTAGAAAAATTACAATTACAATTGGATGTTCTTTAATTTTCTTAGGCCTACTGGGTATTATTTTCTTAGTAACAGAGAAAAACCCAATGACTTTTATTTATATAGTTAGTGTTGTGCTTTTCGGATTTCAATTCGCAATCGGGAATATTCAAACAATATCTAGTGATTTACTAAGAGGACCATCGGTTGGTACATTAGCTGGTTTAGCAGGAACAGTAGCTGCATTTTCAGTAATTATAATGAACTTTTTAATTCCATTGATAGCAGAAGTGTCATACACACCAGCTTTTGTTGTAATTGCTGTTTTAGCTCCAATGGCAGTATTGTCAATATTTATCTTAATCAGAAAGATAGAACAAGTAGAGAAAATTAATTAACATCAAACAAGTATATTAAATATTTAAATTAAACGATATGAGTAATTCAAGTGTAAAAGTAGCAGTAATAACAGGAGCTACAGGTGGTATTGGTTTCGAAGTAGCTAAAAGATTAGGTAAAGACGGATTTACTGTAATATTAAACGGTATTGAAGATGAAATAGGTGCACAACGTGTAGAAGAACTTACTGCTGAAGGAATTACTGCTGAATATTTCGGATTTGATATGACAAAAGACGAAGCAGTAACTGAAAACATTACTAAAATTGGTGAGAAATACGGGAAAATTGATGTTCTTGTAAACAACACTGGAGGTATTGGTGTTAGAGCTAGATTTGAAGAAATGACAACTGAACAATACAGATTTGTTATGGCTTTAAACTTAGATTCAGTATTTTTTGCGTCAAGAGCAGCAATTCCTTTTCTTAAGAAAAGTGAAAACCCTAGTATAATTAACTATACTTCTAATGCAGCATGGAATGGTGCAGGACCTGGAGCTGGAATTTATTCAGTATCTAAAGGTGGAGTACAATCTATCACTAGAGCTTTAGCTAAAGATTTAGCTGAATACGGAATTAGAGTAAATGCAGTATCTCCTGGTACTATTGATACACCTTTCCACGCACAAATTAAAGCTACTAAACCAGAAGTTTTTGCTTCTTGGGCAAACAGTGTTTTATTAGGTAGATTAGGTGAGCCGCAAGAAGTTGCTGGTGTTGTTTCTTTCTTAGCTAGTAAAGATGCTTCTTTTATAACAGCTGAAACTATCCAAATTGGTGGTGGACAAGCTTTAGGTATCTAGATAATTACAGATTTAATCAAAATTATAAAGCGTCTTTGTTTAACTACAAAGGCGCTTTATTGTTTTTTAGAAGAGTCTCTAATAATCAGTTCCGCGTTTAAAATAATCTTGTTTAATGTTTGTGTAAACGATTCTTTTTTAACGTGCTTTAAAAACGTTTTAGCAGCTTGTTGTCCTATTTCCGAGCTGTGTTGTTCTATACTAGTAATTGTTGGAGAAACCATGGCTGTAAAAGCTTCATTTCCAAAACCAACTAAAGCAATATCTTCAGGCATTTTAATTTTTTGTTCATTTAAAACCTGAAAAGCACCTAAAGCAGCATAATCTCCAGCAACATAAACAGCATCTGGTCTATTTTTTAAAGCTAATAGTTCAGTCATTTTTTCTCTACCATCTTCAGTAGTTAAGCTACTTTCAATTAATAGTTCTGGATCTTGTGGTAAATTGTATTTTTCTAAAGCATCAACATAACCTCGAATTCTATTGTTAAAAATCCGGGTTCGCTTAAAACCTCCAATATGGGCAATGCGTTTACAGCCTTGTTTTACCAAATGTTCCACAATCATGTGGCTGCTGTTGTAATCGTTAATTCCTATATAGTCCACATTTAAATCGTTTTCACCACGATCAAAAAGAATTAAAGGAATGCCTTTCGATTTTATTTTTTCATAATAACTTAAATCTACAGTTTCATTGGCCATCGAGGCTATAATGCCGTCTACTTGTGTAAACAATAGGGTATCGATATTAGCGCACTCTTTTTTGTAAGATTCGTTAGATTGCGTAATGATGATGTTGTAACCTGCCTTATTTAAAACCTCTTCCATGTTCTGGATTACCGAAGAAAAAAAGTTGCTATTTGTACGTGGTACAATAACACCCACTAAATTACTTTTACCACTTCTTAAAGCACTCGCTAAATGGTTAGGTTGGTAGTTTAAGTTTTTCGCAACTTGTTTTACCGCTTTTTTTGTTTTATCACTAATTCTAGAGTCGTCGTGAAGTGCTTTTGAAACCGCGGCAGCAGATATATTTAAAACGTTTGCAATATCTTTTATGGTTGTTTTCTTTTTCACAATGAAATTTTTTATATATTTGCTTAAACGTTTAAGCAAATATACAGAGTTAGTATTTAGAATCAAAGCACGGTATTTAAAATATAAGGTTTTGATTTATTTTTAAATTTTTGGTTAAACGTTTAAGCAGCTTTAATAAAAACAAATAAGTATTTAAAAAATGGGTAAAGTAGTAACATTCGGAGAAATCATGTTAAGATTAGCTCCTCAAGGATTTTTAAGATTTTCACAAGCAAATAATTTCGACGCTGTTTATGGTGGAGGAGAATCTAACGTAGCAGTTTCTTTAGCAAACTATGGTGTAGATGTTGATTTTGTAACACGCTTACCAAAGAATGATATTGGCGAATGTGCTATGATGGAAATGCGTAAAAGAGGTGTTGGTGTAGACAAAATTGTTTACGGTGGAGATCGTTTAGGTATTTACTTTTTAGAAACTGGTGCTGTATCAAGAGGGTCTAAAGTGGTTTATGATCGTGCACACTCTGCAATTGCTGAAATTGAATCAGGAATGATTAACTGGGATGATGTTTTTGAAGGATGTGAATGGTTCCATTGGACAGGAATTACACCTGCAATTTCTCAAGGTTCTGCAGATGTATGTTTAGAAGCTGTAAAAGCTGCTAGTGCAAAAGGAATTACTATTTCTACAGATTTAAACTACCGTGCTAAATTATGGAATTACTGTGATGATGCTCATAGAGAAGCTGTAATGACTGAGTTAACATCTTACTGTGATATCGTTTTAGGAAACGAAGAAGATGCAGAAATGCATTTTGGTATTAAGCCAGATGGAGCAGCTGTTCAAACAGCAGGACATGATGTTAAAGCTGAAGCTTTCTTATCAGTTTGTAAGCAAATGACAGAGAAATTCCCAAGAGCTAAAAAAGTAATTACTACTTTAAGAGGTTCTATCTCTGCATCTCATAATACATGGGCAGGCGTTTTATATGATGGAAAAGAAATGTTACAAACACGTCAATACCAAATTACTGATATCGTAGATAGAGTAGGTGGTGGAGATTCGTTTATGGGAGGTTTAATCTACGGATTATTAAAATACCCAGAAGATGATCAAAATGCATTAGACTTCGCAGTTGCTGCATCTTGTTTAAAACACACTATTAAAGGTGATGCGAATTTAGTAACCGTTGCCGAAGTTGAGAAACTTATGGGTGGAGATGCTTCAGGACGTGTTGCAAGATAATATATAAGTTTATTTGTTAAGCTGTTGAGTCGTTATTTGCGAATCAACAGCTTAACAGCTTATTTAACTTAACGAATAAATATAAAAAAATGGCACAATTTTCAAGATTAGAAGTGGCTCAAGCCATGAAAGATACAGGAATGATTCCTTTGTTTTTTCATAACGATATTGAACTGAGTAAAAAAGTACTAAAAGCGTGTTACGATGGTGGTGCAAGGTTAATGGAATTCACAGCTCGTGGCGATTTCGCTCACGAAGTTTTTGGAGAATTAACTAAGTATGCTATTGCAGAATTACCAGGTATGATTATGGGTGTAGGCTCTGTTACCGATGGTGCTGCAGCATCTCTTTATATGGCTTTAGGAGCAAACTTTATTGTAACTCCTGTTTTAAGAGAAGATATCGCAATTGCATGTAACCGTAAAAAAGTTTTATGGTCTCCTGGATGTGGAAGTTTAACTGAAATTGCAAGAGCTGAAGAGTTAGGTTGCGAAATCGTGAAACTTTTCCCTGGTGATTTATACGGACCAAAATTTGTAAAAGGAATTAAAGGCCCACAACCTTGGACAAGCATTATGCCAACTGGTGGTGTTTCGCCAACTAAAGAAAATTTATCGGGATGGTTCGATGCAGGTGTAACTTGCGTTGGAATGGGATCTCAATTAATTTCTAAAGATATTATAGCGAATAAAGATTATGCTAAATTAGAGCAAGATGTAAAGGCTGCATTAGCTATTATTGAAGCTGTTAGAAAATAAGCAGAATACTGCTTTAAAAATTAAAAAGCCTTTCTTTTTCTTAGCTGAAAAATGAAAGGCTTTTTTTATTTCTTATAATGAAACACCTCAATTTAGTTAAGGTATTTGAGTTTCGTAATATCTAATCTATTTTAACGCTCTGTATTAAGGTTTCTAAAATAGTTTCTACACCTTGTTCCATATTGCTTTTGGTTTCAAAATTAGCGACTCTTTTTACGTTTGGGTGTGCGTTTTGCATGGCGTAACTAAAATGAGCTAGCTCTAGCATTTGCAAATCGTTGTTATAGTCTCCAAAAACCATAGTTTCATTTTTACCAATTCCCATTTCCTTTTGAAGCATGCTTAGTGCATAACCTTTGTTCGCGTCTTTATGAGAAATATCTAGCCAGTTTAAACCAGAAACCGTGACTTGATAGTCTTTTTCAATGTTTGAAATATGAGGCACAATATTAGCTTCGGAAGATTCAAAATGATAAACAGCTATCTTCATAAAATCATCGTTGGTTACTTTAATTAAGTCGTCAACAATTTTATAAGCTGCGTAATACTCATTGAATTTTGAAATAAATTTAGAATCGTTCGTTTCAATATAAGCCGCTTTTCTTCCGCATAAAACAATATAGCAGCCCGGAACTTCTCGAAGAATTTCAATAGATTTTAAAACATCTTCTGGAGTTAATTTCAATAAAACATTAGTTTCGTTGTTATGTTGCATTAATCCGCCATTTTCAGCAATTATCGAAATATCACTTTTAATGGTGTCAAGTTTTTGTGTAATACTTTGATATTGTCTTCCGCTTGCGGCAACAAAATGAATGTTTCGCTTCTTTAATTCTTCAAATTGATTAAAAAAACGATCGCTTACTTCACTATTGTTGTTTAATAGAGTGCCATCCATATCGGTGACAACAAGTTTAACTTCAGATAAATTCATATAATTTTTTTAAAAAAACAAAAATACAAACTAGAACTGAGAGCGATGTTAGTTAAATATTAAAATAAAAAATCCTGCAAAACTTAACGGTCTTGCAGGATTTCATATGTAATTTATTAAAGGGTATTAAAACTCTTTTTTACCAAACTCACTATCAATAAATTTAGATTTATTTTTTACCGTATTAAATGTGTATGATAGGTTTAGAGATATCATATCTACTTCGTAAACATAATTAGTTGTGGTGTAAAATTGGTCTGGTCTAGAGGTTGTAATACGTTGCTCGTTTGTATTTAATAGACCCATATCTATGTTTTGCCACTGTAGCGTTGCAGTTAAACGATTATCGAGAAATGTTTTTCTAAAAGCTAAATTAGGTGAGTAAAAACGAGAATCTTCGCCCATAGCGGTGTTTCTAGCAGATAGGTAATTCAATGTAAATTGAAGGGATGCATTCTCCCAAAACGAGTAAGTAGAATTTACGTTGAAGGAATATATGGTTGATTCTGTATCGATATCATAAATACGAGAAATACCATCTCTATGGTTAAAATTTAAAACACCATCAATAGCATAATTATACACATTGGCACCAAAAACATTACTCCAGTTTTTAGTTGGTTTAATGGTTGCTCCAAACTCTAAACCGATTGCGTTACTTTTTCCAACGTTAGAATATACACGGTTTATAACGCTATCGATTACGGCGCCATTTGTTTCGTATGCTAACGTGTTTACTCGGTTTATTACATTATCGGTATGTCTGAAATAAGCTGTTGCGTATACGGAGTTTCCATCTTTTAATTTTTTAGTAATACCCAATTCAACTAAATCTATAAATTCTGGTAATAGTGTGTTATCACCTTGCTCAAAAACTTCAGAATGTTCGCGCTCGGCAAAACTATTCATTTTTAAGGTAGTGGTGCGTTCAACACGTTTACTGTAGGCGGCTTTAATATTTGTTTTATCGTTTGCAGCAAATTGTACAGAAGCTGAAGGGAATAATTTCACAAAATCATACTCGTATAAATTGGTTGTGGTTTCGCTTTTTAAAGCTTCAGTATAGGTTCTGTCCATAGACTCTAAGCGAACACCAGCAGCATAATCCCATTTATCTTTTTTACCTGTTAATTGCGCATAACCCGAATGGATGGCACGTTTTAATTGAATATCACTAGAGAATTCTGGCACTAAGTTGCCATCACGCTCATAAACAAATTCTCCTTTGTGGTCGATGTCTCTGTATTGGTAACCTGTTTCTATAGTTCCGAAAGAAAATGGTTTCCAAGCATAATCTAAGTTAAAACGGGTTCCGTAAAGCGGATTGTCGTTGGTGTTGTATTCTTGTTGATAGATAATCGAGTTATCCGGGTGGCCTAAATTATCATTAACTGTTGGGCCTCCTAAAAAAGTATATTCATATAAAAAAGAAGTAGAAAGCTTAGATTTATCGTTAAACTTGTGTGCGTAATCAAAACTTCCTAAGGCAAAATCTCCTTTTCTAATTCTTAAATTGTGGTTGTAATATTCAAAGGTATACAATCTATTTTCTGTTCCAATTGGAGACACCGCATGATTATCGTAATAAACAATATCTGCTAATCTTTCTTTAGTGTGTTTTCCGGCGAAAAAACCTAGTGAGAACTCATCGTTTGGATTTGGTGTAAAATCGACGTTAAAACGTCCGTTATAGCTAATGTCGTCAAAACTACGTTCACCATCCGAAGGTAAAAAGGTTGTTTTATCTTCAGCTTGGTTTACAATAAACATATCACCTTCTCTTCGTCCCGATTTATCATTACGTTGGTAACTGGCACCAAGAGAGATATTCCATTTGTCGCTACGTTTGTTTACGGTAGCATCAAGGCCATAACGTTGTGCTGCTACTTTGGTATCATAAGGTTCTATAGAAGGAAAACCACCGCGAGCATTTATTTGAGCAAAGGTGCCGTTGGTAGCTCCTTGTTTTGTTTTAATATTTAAAATCCCACCTTTACCTTCTGGATCGTACTTTGCAGATGGCGCTGTAATTAGTTCTACGGTTTCTAAAGCATTTGCAGGTAATTGAGCTAAAATAGAAGCGGCGTCGCCTTGTGTTGGTTTTCCGTTTACCAAAACTGTGAAACCTTTGCTGCCACGAACACTAATTTCGCCTTGGCCATCTACAGTTACCGATGGTAGGTTTTTTATAACATCTACAGCATTTCCGCCTTCGGCATTTTGATATTTTTTGGTATCGAATACTTGTCTATCAATTTTATGAACAACTGCAGAACGTTCTGCTTTTAGCAACACCTCGTTTAGTTGGCTACCTAAAGTTAATTTTATAGTACCTAAGTTAATAGCCTGTCCCTTTTTGTTAACCGAAATAGTTGCCGATTGATAAGATGTGTATCCCATAAAAGAAGCTTCTAAATAATAGTTTCCAGGTTTTATGTTTTCTAATGAAAACTCACCTTCTGTGTTAGTTATAACACCAGTAACAAGTTCTGTGTTTTTTTTGTAAAGTGCTGCTGTTGCGTATTCTAAAGGTGCGTTGATATCCCCGTCAATGATTTTTCCGTTTATTTGACTAAAAATGAGTTGGGTTGAGAAAAATAGAAAGGAAAATACAATTGAAATTTTTGTTTTCATTTTAATGAATTTAGTGTGAGTTGGCTATATTGTTTGCAACAAAATTATACTTATTTAATAAAAGTAAATGCTGTTTAAGAAAAAATCGCAAAAGGATCTCTATTTTTAATAATTAATCAGAATATCAGTAAATTGAAAAAATATAATTTAAACAATAAGAACTACTGGTATAAAATAATTATAACTTATATTGAGTAAGGTAATTTGAAAATACTATTTTTGTAAATTGCACTTCTTTATATCTCAAAACTTGTATGGTTACATTAAAACAATTAGCGAAAGAATTAGGCGTTTCAATTTCTACAGTTTCAAAAGCTTTAAATAATAGCGAAGAAATTGGAGAGGATACTGTGAGACGTGTAAAAGAACTTGCAGAACTGTACAATTACAAACCGAACAAAGTAGCGTTAAGTTTAAAAAATAATAAAACCAAAACTATAGGTGTTATTATCCCAAACATTTTAAACAGAATTTTGGCCAAAGTCCTTTTTGGTATCGAAATTGAAGCCGCAAAACATGGTTACAATATCATTACATGTATATCGAATGAATCGTTAGAGAAAGAAAAACAAAGTTTACAATTACTTGCCAATGGGAGTGTAGATGGTTTTATTTTATCGGTTGCTGAAGAAACACAAATTAATAATGAAATTGAACACTTCAAAAAAACCATTAGTCAAGGCTTACCAATTGTTATGTTCGATCGTGTTGCTCACGATGTCATGTGCGACAAGGTTATAGTTGATGACTTTGATGCGATGTACAATGCAACTAAGAGTTTGTTGAAAGAAAAAAGAAAAAATATTGTATTTATTAGTAATATTAACGACCTTAGTGTAGGTAAGTTACGTGAGCGTGGCTATAATAAAGCTATTTTAGAACACGGCGTACAAGAGCCATTAGTTTTAAAGATAAAAAGAAAAAAAGACGATCATCAGAAAAAAATAAAGTCTTTCCTAAAAAAGAATAGAACGGTTGATGCTGTTATAGCAGCCGATAGTTCTTCTGGAGTTATTGCTTTAAATACAGCAATAAATCTAGGTTTAAAAGTACCCAAAGAGTTTTCGGTAATTGCTTTTGCAAGTAAATCGGATTCTAACCACACCATCCCTAAATTAACAACTATTCGTCAGCACGCAAAAGAAATTGGAGTAAGTGCTGCACAAATGTTAATTACTCGCATGCAAAATTTACCTGCCAACGCAGATGTGAAAACTAAGATTGTAAAGACGAGTATTGTTAAAAATAAATCGACTTTATAGCTAATTTTAGCTTTTTCTGTAGAGTTTTACTTTCAATTATCATTTTTTTTAGGTCTTCGTCGCGACCGATTATCGATGTAATGCATTTTGCGCAAGAATAACCTTATTTTTTCAGTAAGGCTAAGCCTTTTTTTGCATGTTTTTTACGGGAAATCCTTTTTTTACTGAAAATTTAAAAGTTTTCTTCTGTACTTTTGTTTCACTGATCTTAAGATAATTACCAGTTTTTTACCCTTTAATTCGTACAAATTATAGGGCCAGGAATCCATTTGCCAAAATTTAAAATAAACCTTAAAAACACGAAGAAAATGAAAGCATTAAAAATCACATTCTTATTAGCATTATTAGTAACAGTATTCACATCATGTACCGAACAAGATTTAAACGACGATAGCTTATTAGCAGAAGATCAAACAGAAAACACAGATACAGGCGGAGACATTGATGAGTTTACAGGCGGCGATATCGACGAGTAAAAGATTAGTAACCAATAATACAATTCACCTTAAAAACATAAATAACATGAAAGCATTAAAAATTACATTCTTATTAGCACTATTAGTTACCATATTCACATCATGCACAGAGCAAGACTTAAACGATGATAGCTTATTAGCCGGAAATGAAACAGAAGTTAACGATACAGGCGGAGACATTGATGAATTTACAGGCGGCGATATCGACGAGTAAAAGATTAGTAACAAATAATACAATTCAC
>NZ_JBAKAN010000003.1:0-2500 GCF_038154905.1 Algibacter sp. TI.3.09
TTAGCTAGAAAGTTCATAAGTATATTGTTTGGTAATTATGTTAGAGAGGTATTAAATCTTTTTAAAATAAAAGTTAAATAATTATTGTGAGAGTTAAAAAAGGGTTTTATATTTGCACCCGCTTAGCAAGGTAACGAGTTAAGATAAGAAAAGAAACAAGTTCATAAACATATTGAATTGACAGCGTAAAATTAATTTGGAAACGGATTAATTTAACAAAGAGAATAGACCATTTTGAGTATTAGAGATTCTAATTAGTTGTTAAAGATTATAGTCATATAAAGACTTAAAAATTTAACGATGAAGAGTTTGATCCTGGCTCAGGATGAACGCTAGCGGCAGGCCTAACACATGCAAGTCGAGGGGTAACATTGTGCTTGCACAGATGACGACCGGCGCACGGGTGCGTAACGCGTATAGAATCTACCTTTTGCTGCAGGATAGCCCAGAGAAATTTGGATTAATACTGCATAGTATACACTACTTTCATGAGTTATGTATTAAAGGTTACGGCAAAAGATGACTATGCGTCCTATTAGCTAGATGGTAAGGTAACGGCTTACCATGGCAACGATAGGTAGGGGCCCTGAGAGGGGGATCCCCCACACTGGTACTGAGACACGGACCAGACTCCTACGGGAGGCAGCAGTGAGGAATATTGGACAATGGAGGCAACTCTGATCCAGCCATGCCGCGTGCAGGATGACTGCCCTATGGGTTGTAAACTGCTTTTATACAGGAAGAAACACTGCTACGTGTAGCAGCTTGACGGTACTGTAAGAATAAGGATCGGCTAACTCCGTGCCAGCAGCCGCGGTAATACGGAGGATCCAAGCGTTATCCGGAATCATTGGGTTTAAAGGGTCCGTAGGTGGATAATTAAGTCAGAGGTGAAAGTTTGCAGCTCAACTGTAAAATTGCCTTTGATACTGGTTATCTTGAATCATTATGAAGTGGTTAGAATATGTAGTGTAGCGGTGAAATGCATAGATATTACATAGAATACCAATTGCGAAGGCAGATCACTAATAATGTATTGACACTGATGGACGAAAGCGTGGGGAGCGAACAGGATTAGATACCCTGGTAGTCCACGCCGTAAACGATGGATACTAGCTGTTCGGAACTTGTTTCTGAGTGGCTAAGCGAAAGTGATAAGTATCCCACCTGGGGAGTACGTTCGCAAGAATGAAACTCAAAGGAATTGACGGGGGCCCGCACAAGCGGTGGAGCATGTGGTTTAATTCGATGATACGCGAGGAACCTTACCAGGGCTTAAATGTAGATTGACAGGACTAGAGATAGTTTTTTCTTCGGACAATTTACAAGGTGCTGCATGGTTGTCGTCAGCTCGTGCCGTGAGGTGTCAGGTTAAGTCCTATAACGAGCGCAACCCCTGTTGTTAGTTGCCAGCGAGTCATGTCGGGAACTCTAACAAGACTGCCAGTGCAAACTGTGAGGAAGGTGGGGATGACGTCAAATCATCACGGCCCTTACGTCCTGGGCTACACACGTGCTACAATGGTAGGGACAGAGAGCAGCCACTGTGCGAACAGGAGCGAATCTATAAACCCTATCACAGTTCGGATCGGAGTCTGCAACTCGACTCCGTGAAGCTGGAATCGCTAGTAATCGCATATCAGCCATGATGCGGTGAATACGTTCCCGGGCCTTGTACACACCGCCCGTCAAGCCATGGAAGCTGGGAGTGCCTGAAGTCCGTCACCGTAAGGAGCGGCCTAGGGTAAAATCGGTAACTAGGGCTAAGTCGTAACAAGGTAGCCGTACCGGAAGGTGCGGCTGGAACACCTCCTTTCTAGAGAAAGACGACTAATTAAGTATCAAAAACTATTATGAAAAGTAGTTTATTCTCATTGCTGTTAATTTAAAATAAAGATTTAGTAGAGTCTCATAGCTCAGCTGGTTAGAGCGCTACACTGATAATGTAGAGGTCGGCAGTTCGAGTCTGCCTGAGACTACTAACTACTAAATAAAGGAAATTCTAGAACTGAGAATTCTAAATTCACATTAAGGATTCTACAAGTTAGGATTTAATAATGGGGGATTAGCTCAGCTGGCTAGAGCGCCTGCCTTGCACGCAGGAGGTCATCGGTTCGACTCCGATATTCTCCACGAAATAATTAGCTTAGGTTAATTATAGAAAGTTCATTGACATATTGAAACAAGATACATGAAATTAAATTAGATTTATATCTAAGATAATATAATAATTGTATAATTAATTACACTCACCACGAGCGAGCTGTAATTAATTAAGTTATTATTTGTTATATCGTAACAAATAGTAACGAAACTCATTAAAAAAGCAAAAAGTACAATAAGCTAAATAAGGGCGTATGGGGAATGCCTAGGCTCTCAGAGGCGATGAAGGACGTGATAAGCTGCGAAAAGCTACGGGGATCGGCACACACGATTTGATCCGTAGATATCCGAATGGGGCAACCCGGCATATTGAAGATATGTCATGCAGTAATGCAAG
>NZ_JBAKAN010000003.1:7500-350000 GCF_038154905.1 Algibacter sp. TI.3.09
CTAATATCGTCTGATTGTTCGTGTATTGCAGAAAGCACACCACACGAATTTCCATCAAACATATATTCACCTTTGGTATATCCAATTTTGTTAATGGTATCTCTAGCGATTTTTTGAACGTCTAAATAAGTCGTCGATTTAACTTCGCCAGCAAGCACTACTTGTCCAGTAGTAACTAGAGTTTCACATGCTACTTTTGATTCGGTATCAAAAGCTAAAAAATTGTCGATTAACGCATCACTAATCTGATCCGCCACCTTATCTGGGTGTCCTTCAGAAACACTTTCCGAAGTAAATAAATAAGCCATATTATATTATTTTATAGCAAGATTTGACGAAAACGTCGAAGGAAGTTTACACTGCCTTTAGCATTTTTATTTGTAAAAAATTAATTTCAATGTTTTTGAAACTTTATTTAGTACAAAGAGGTTGCAATCAGTCAAATCTTTCCTCTGTTATATGTGGCTGCAAAAATAGAAAAATAAAAGGAATTGCGAATTCATTTAGAGTTTTTTAACCTAAAATTTGCTTAATAAGTTTTATTTATAAATATTTGATGAATCTAATCTTCAGCAACACCTATATACAGAATGTTTTGGGGAAGAACGATTGAATTTATAATATAGGATGAAAAAGAACTCTTTAATTAAAACGTCTATTAATGTCATTGTGATTATTTCATGATGCACTCGGAACGTTTTTTTAAATCTTAATATGTTAAAAAGCCTTCCTTTTATAGAAGGCTTTTTTTATTGTAAATTTTTGATTTTTTGGACATAGTAAAAATATCGAATTAAATAATTGATAGTCAAATAGTTGGTAGGTGTTTTAGGTTTGTGAATTTAACCTAAAAAACGAATTATAAATCGTTTTAAATGGCTAATAAATTAATTTCGAGCATTATTTCAAAGAATGAAGAGTTTTTAATGAAATTCATAAAAACCTAAATTATTAAAATAGAAATACAGTAAAAGATAAAATTATCCGCAACAAAAATGAAGGAACTCAATAAACATAGTAAAAGGTTAACTCAAGATGAATCTCAACCTGCATCGCAAGCGATGTTATACGCGGTAGGTTTGACTGATGAAGATATGAAAAAAGCCCAAGTGGGTATTGCTAGTACAGGTTACGATGGTAACCCTTGTAATATGCATTTGAATAACTTGGCTGCTGAAGTGAAAATTGAGTGTAAAATAGCAGATTTAGTAGGTTTAGGGTTTAATACTATTGGAGTTTCTGATGGTATTTCTATGGGGACTTCAGGAATGAATTACTCTTTAGCTTCTCGTGACATTATCGCCGATTCTATTGAAACGGTTATGAATGCACAAAGTTATGATGCTTTAATCTCTGTTGTTGGTTGTGATAAAAATATGCCAGGAGCCGTTATTGCTATGTTACGTTTAAACCGTCCGTCTATAATGATGTATGGAGGAACAATAGCATCAGGAAAATATAAAGGAAGAAAATTAAATATCGTTTCTGCTTTTGAGGCCTTAGGTCAAAAAGTAGCAGGAGAGATTGGTGAAGAAGAATACAGAGAAATTATAAAAAGTGCTATTCCAGGAGCAGGAGCTTGTGGTGGTATGTATACTGCAAACACAATGGCTTCGGCTATAGAATGTATGGGGTTTGCATTACCTTATAACTCTTCTATTCCAGCAGAGAATCCAAATAAATTATCGGAAAGTGAAAGAACGGCAATCGCTATCAAAAACCTTTTAGAGTTAGATTTAAAGCCTTTAGATATTATTACTAAAAAATCTATCGAGAATGCTATAGCTCTAGTAAATGCTTTAGGTGGTTCTACCAATGCGGTATTACACTTTTTGGCTATTGCACATGCTGCGGATATCGAATTCACCTTGGAAGATTTTCAACGTGTTAGTGATAGAACGCCTTTAATAGCAGATTTAAAACCATCTGGAAAATATTTAATGGAAGATGTTCATGGTGTAGGAGGAACTCCAGCAGTAATGAAATACTTATTAGATAATGGTTATTTACATGGTGATTGTTTAACAGTAACGGGAAAAACATTAGCTGAAAACTTAGCAGATGTTGAACCGCTTACTTTTGAAGATGACCAAGACGTTATATTTCCTAAGGATAAAGCATTAAAATCTTCAGGGAATTTACAAATTCTTTACGGAAACTTAGCTACAGAAGGTGCTGTAGCAAAAATATCAGGAAACGAAGGTTTGTTATTTGAAGGTAAAGCGGTGGTTTACGATGGTGAACAAGCTGCAAATACTGGAATTTCAAACGGGGAAGTAGAAAGAGGTGATGTAGTCGTCATTAGATATGTTGGTCCTAAGGGAGGTCCTGGAATGCCAGAAATGTTAAAACCAACATCGTTAATTATGGGAGCAGGTTTAGGGAAATCTGTAGCATTAATTACTGATGGTCGTTTTTCTGGAGGAACACACGGTTTTGTTGTGGGCCACATTACACCAGAAGCTCAAGAAGGTGGAGCAATTGGATTATTAAAAACCGGTGATAATATTAGAATTAGCGCCGAAGATAATTCAATCAACGTTTTACTTTCTGATGAAGAATTAGCTGAAAGAAAATCACAATGGGTTCAGCCAGCTTTAAAACATACAAAAGGAATATTATATAAATATGCAAAATCTGTAGCATCGGCGTCTAAAGGCTGTGTGACAGATTTATAGTAAGTAACGATTACAAGAGCAAGAAGAAAATATATAGAGATGAAAGACACTCAAACCATAAAAAAACAAGCAAATAATACGCAAGCAACTGTGCGTATTTCTGGTAGCGAAGCAATTATCCATTGTTTATTAGCAGAAGGCGTAGACATTCTTTACGGCTACCCAGGTGGTGCGATAATGCCCGTTTATGACGAATTATATAAATTTAGAGATAAAATTCATCATGTTTTAACTCGTCATGAGCAAGGTGCAGCGCATGCAGCTCAAGGTTATGCTCGTATTTCAGGAAAAGTAGGTGTAGCTATGGCTACTTCTGGTCCTGGAGCTACCAATTTAATTACTGGTATTGCCGATGCTCAAATAGATTCTACACCACTAGTATGTATTACTGGTCAGGTCGCATCTCATTTATTAGGTAGTGATGCATTCCAGGAAACTGATATTGTGGGAATATCTACTCCTGTTACTAAATGGAATTGCCAAGTAACAAAAGCATCTCAAATTCCAGAAGCTATTGCGAAAGCATTTTATATCGCTAAAAGTGGCCGTCCGGGTCCTGTTTTAGTAGATATTACAAAAGATGCTCAGTTAGAAGAATTCGATTTTAAATACGAAAAATGTACAGGTGTAAGAAGTTATAATCCTATACCAGATACAGATACAGCAGCTGTAAAAGAAGCTGCAAAATTAATTAACGCTGCAAAGAAACCAATGATCGTTTGGGGACAAGGTGTTATTTTAGGAAAAGCAGAAGAAGAATTAAAAGCAGTAATAGAAAAAGCAGGAATTCCTTCAGCTTGGACAATTCTTGGAGCATCAGCAGTACCAACATCTCATCCTTTAAATGTAGGTATGGTTGGTATGCACGGTAATTACGCACCAAATGTTTTAACTAATCAATGTGATGTTTTAATTGCCATTGGTATGCGTTTTGACGATCGTGTAACGGGTAGTTTAAATACGTATGCTAAGCAGGCTAAAGTGATTCATTTTGAAATTGATCCAGCAGAGATTGATAAAAATGTAAAAACAGAAGTTGCCGTTTTGGGAAACTCTAAAGATAGCTTATCGCAATTATTACCATTATTAGATGCAAAGTCTCACGATGCATGGTTACAAGAATTTAAAGACTTGTACGCTATTGAGTTTGATAAAGTAATTAGAGAAGATTTAACCCCAACCAAAGAAGGTATTACTATGGGAGAGGTTATTAATCAAATAAATAAGGAAACAAAAGGTAATGCCGCTATAGTTTCCGATGTTGGGCAACACCAAATGATTGCTTGTCGTTATGCTGATTTTAATATTTCAAAAAGTAATATTACTTCAGGTGGTTTAGGTACAATGGGCTTTGCGCTTCCCGCAGCTATTGGTGCTAAAATGGCAGCACCAGAACGTGAAGTTGTTGCTATTATCGGTGATGGTGGTTTTCAAATGAATATACAAGAATTAGGAACTATTTTTCAGCAGAAAACACCTGTTAAGATTGTAGTTTTGAATAATGAGTTTTTAGGAATGGTGCGCCAATGGCAACAACTATTTTTCGATAAACGTTATGCATCTACAGAAATGACAAATCCTAACTTTGTGGCCATAGCAGAAGGCTATTACATTAAAGCTAGAAAAGTTGTAAAACGCGAAGAGTTGGCAGATGCTGTTAAGGAAATGATTGAATCTAAAGAATCATATTTCTTAGAAGTATGTGTGGAAAAAGAAGGGAATGTTTTCCCGATGATTCCCACTGGAGCTTCCGTTTCAGAAGTAAGATTGTGCTAATAAATTAAGATCTAAAATAAAATGAATCAAGATATACAATCATTTACGATTTCAATTTATACCGAAAATAATATCGGGTTATTAAATCGTATTTCAGCTATTTTTCAGCGTAGACATATAAATATTGAAAGTTTAACAACGTCACAGTCAGAAATTGATGGTGTAAATCGTTTTGTAATTGTTGTAAATATTTGTGAAGAACAAGCTATAAAAATAGTAAAGCAAATAGAAAAACAAGTAGAAACTATTCGTGCATTTTATCATACAGAAGAAGATACTATTTTTACAGAATCGAGTATGTTCAAAATTAAATCTGAATTATTGTTTGATGAACCTCAAATTCAGAATTTAATAAAAGAAAGTTATGCTAGAATTGTAACTGTAAATAAAGATTTTTTTGTGTTAGAAAAATCTGGAAGACGTGTAGAAATCGAAAATTTGCGCAAAGAATTAAGCGTTTACGGTATTATGCAGTTTGTACGTTCTGGCCGTATTGCAGTCACTAAAGAAGAAATGAAAGTAACAGAAGTGCTTAAAGCCTTCAATAATAAATACTAATTAAATTATAAAATGGGAAATTATTTTAACACCTTATCATTAAGAGATAAATTAAATCAATTATCTAAATGTAGATTTATGGACTCTTCAGAATTTGAAGATGGTGTAAATGCTTTAAAAGGTAAAAAAATTGTTATAGTAGGTTGTGGTGCACAAGGTTTAAACCAAGGTTTAAACATGAGAGATTCTGGTTTAGATATTTCTTATGCACTTCGTGATGCTGCCATTGCAGAAAAACGTCAATCTTTTGTAAATGCAAGTGATAATGGTTTTACTGTTGGTACTTACCAAGAGTTAATTCCTACTGCAGATTTAGTGTTAAACTTAACGCCAGATAAGCAACATACAAGTGTAGTAAAAGCAGTTATGCCTTTAATGAAAAAAGGTGCAACCTTATCTTATTCTCACGGTTTTAATATTGTTGAAGAAGGAACTCAGGTTCGTGAAGATTTAACAGTAATTATGGTGGCTCCAAAATGCCCAGGTACTGAGGTTAGAGAAGAATATAAAAGAGGTTTTGGTGTACCAACTTTAATTGCGGTTCACGAAGAAAACGATCCAGAAGGAAAAGGTTGGGCACAAGCAAAAGCTTACGCAGCAGCAACTGGTGGTGATAGAGCAGGTGTTTTAGCATCTTCTTTTATTGCTGAAGTAAAATCTGATTTAATGGGAGAGCAAACTATTTTGTGTGGTTTACTTCAAACAGGTTCTATTCTTTGTTTCGATAAAATGATTGAAAAAGGAATTGATGCTGGTTATGCTTCTAAATTAATTCAATACGGTTGGGAAACTATTACAGAAGGTCTTAAATATGGTGGTATTACTCACATGATGGATCGTTTGTCTAACCCAGCTAAAATTAAAGCTTTTGAACTTTCAGAAGAATTAAAAGATATTATGCGACCGTTATTCCAAAAGCATATGGATGATATTATTGAAGGTCGTTTTTCTGCAGGAATGATGGCAGATTGGGCTAACGATGATAAAGATTTATTAGGATGGAGAGCTGCAACAGCAGAAACTGCATTCGAAAAAACTCCAGCTGGTGATGTTGAAATTTCTGAACAAGAATTTTATGACAACGGTGTATTAATGGTTGCTATGGTAAGAGCAGGTGTAGAATTAGCTTTTGAAGCTATGACGGATTCTGGAATTATTGCTGCTTCTGCATACTACGAGTCTTTACACGAAACGCCACTTATTGCAAACACTATTGCAAGACGTAAATTATACGAAATGAACGCTGTAATTTCAGATACTGCTGAGTACGGATGTTATTTATTCGATCACGCTTGTAAGCCTTTATTAGCAGATTTCATGAAAACTGTTGATACAGATATTATCGGTAAGCCTTACGCAACAAGTAATGGTGCAGGTGTTGATAATGCTAAGTTAATTGAAATAAATGCAGCTTTAAGAAATCACCCAGTAGAAAAAGTTGGTACATTCTTAAGAGCATCTATGACGGCTATGAAGCCAATAGTTTAATTCTTTAAACATATTTTTAAAACCATTTTAGTCTAAACGGACCAACAGGTTTTACATATTAATATAACCTACAAGCTGTATAAGCTTGTAGGTTTTTAAAATTATAAAGCAATGAGTAAGGAGAGCAATACCTATTTTCCAAGTCTTAATAATATAAAGCTAGCTGCCGATACTATTAAAAATGTATCGGCAGTTACGCCTTTAGGAGTAAGCCTTCGTTATTCTGAATTTTTTAACGCTAATATTTTATTAAAACGTGAAGATTTACAGCAAGTACGCTCGTATAAAATTCGTGGTGCTTACAATAAAATTAGTTCTTTAACTCCTGAAGAATCTCAGAAAGGTGTGGTATGTGCCAGTGCCGGAAATCATGCGCAAGGTGTGGCTTTATCTTGTAAACTGCTGAAAATAAAAGGCACAATCTATATGCCTTCTCCAACGCCAAACCAAAAAATAGAACAAGTTAAAATGTTTGGTGGCGATTATATAGAAATTAAAATTGAAGGAGATACGTTCGACGATGCAAACCATGCAGCCGTTCAAGAATGTACTGCTTTAGGTAAAATGTTTATTCACCCCTTTAATGATCAAAAAGTTATTGAAGGTCAAGGTACGGTTGGCTTAGAGATTTTAGAGCAAACCACAGTGCCTATAGATTATGTGTTTGTTGCTGTTGGTGGTGGCGGTTTAGCGTCTGGATTATCAACTGTGTTTAAGGCATTGTCTCCAAATACCAAAATTATTGGTGTAGAGCCAGAAGGCGCTCCTTCGATGTCTACTTCAATTAAAAATAATAAAAACACAGAAATAGAACATATTGAAAAATTTGTTGATGGTGCAGCTGTAAAGCGCGTTGGTGATTTAAACTTCTCTATATGCAAGCAAAATTTACATGCCATGATTACGGTTCCGGAAGGGAAAGTATGCCAGACTATTTTAGAGCTTTATAATAAGGACGCTATTGTAGTAGAACCGGCAGGAGCTTTAAGCATAGCAGCTCTAGATTTTTATGCTGAAGAAATAAAAGGGAAAAACGTAGTTTGTGTCGTTTCTGGAAGTAATAATGATATTACCCGAACTGCCGAAATTAAAGAGCGAGCTTTACTTTATGCTAATTTAAAACACTACTTTATTTTAAAGTTTCCGCAAAGGGCAGGAGCATTAAAGGAGTTTGTTGTGGATATTTTAGGTCCTAACGATGATATTACTCATTTTGAATATACCAAAAAAACGAACCGTGAAAATGGAGCAGCTGTTGTTGGTATTCAATTAAAATCTTCTGAAGATTTGGAACCGCTTATTGCTAAAATGAAAGCACGCAAATTTTTTGGTGATTACTTAAACGATAAGCCCGATTTGTTTCAATTTTTAGTGTAATTCGCATTGTTTTAGCTTAAACAGTAAAAATTTTAATGTATTTCTTTTCGAAAACGTTTGAGTTGTATGTATATGAAACTGTTGTAATTGAAGTGCTAAGAATTTGATATTTTTTCGTACAATAGCTTTGTTTTAGTGCTATTTCATCGAGAATATTGATACCTTTACTTTACTACATAACACAATATATTTTTATATGAAAACAGCATTTCAAGACATTCCAGACGAATATAAAATAGACTCATTATTACACCAATCTACATATTTGGTTAATGGAGAACTAAAACATTGGGAAGGCGAAACAGCAGAAGTTTATTCTACTATTTCATCTACTAAAGATTATAAAACAACTGTATTAGGAACAATTCCTCAGTTAGGCGAAGCTGAAGCATTGGAAGCTTTAGATTCTGCGACATCAGCATACAACAAAGGGCAAGGTTTATGGCCAACCATGAAAGTGATTGATAGAATTGCTTGTATGGAAAAGTTTGTTGAAGAAATGAAAACCAAGCGTGAGGAAGTTGTAAAACTTTTAATGTGGGAAATTGGAAAAAACCTACCAGATTCTCAAAAGGAATTTGATAGAACAGTAGACTATATTTACGATACTATTGAGGCTTACAAACAAATTGATAGAGACTCAGCAAAATTCGAGAAAAACTCAGGCGTTTATGCTCATATTCGTCGTGGACCACTAGGTGTGGTGCTATGTTTAGGGCCATATAACTATCCTTTAAACGAAACCTTTACACTTTTAATTCCGGCATTAATCATGGGGAACCCTGTGGTTTTTAAACCGGCAAAAATTGGTGTTTTATTAATCTCTCCATTATTAGAAGCTTTTCAAAATAGTTTTCCAAAAGGCGTTGTAAACATTGTTTATGGTCGTGGTCGAGTTTTGGCAACACCAATAATGCAATCGGGTAAAGTAGATGTTTTAGCATTAATTGGTAACAGTAAATCTGCAAATGCATTACAAGCACAACACCCAAAAGGAAATAGATTGCGTATGGTTTTAGGTTTAGAAGCTAAAAACCCAGCAATTATTTTACCAGATGCCGATTTAGATTTAGCAGTAGAGGAGTGTCTTGCAGGAACGTTATCTTTTAATGGACAGCGTTGTACAGCTTTAAAAGTAATATATGTACACGAATCTGTGGTAGAGGAATTTAATAGATTGTTTGCTTTTAAAGTAGATCAACTTAAATTTGGAAACCCATGGGAGGCAGGCGCAAAATTAACACCACTTCCAGAAATAGAAAAGCCAGGTTATATTCAAGAATTAATTGATGATGCTAAGGAAAAAGGCGCTAAAATTTTAAATAAAAAAGGAGGAGAAACTACCGAGAACTTTATTTTTCCAGCAGTGCTTTATCCAGTAACAAAAGATATGCGTGTATTTAAAGAAGAACAATTTGGACCAGTAGTGCCAGTGGTTTCTTTTTCAGATATCGAAGAGCCGCTTCATGATATGGCAGAATCTAATTACGGACAACAAGTGAGCTTGTTTGGTCAAAATGTTCATACATTATCTCCATTAATAGATACTTTGGTTAATTTAGTTTGTCGTGTAAATTTAAACAGTTCTTGTCAACGTGGACCAGATGTTTATCCTTTTACAGGAAGAAAAGATTCGGCTTACGGAACATTAAGTGTACATGATGCATTACGTTCTTTTTCAATTAGAACCTTTGTTGCTTCAAAAGATAACGCTTATAATAATGCTATTTTAAAAGAATTATTAGAGAAGAAAACATCTAACTTTATTAGCACAGATTATATTCTGTAATAAAGAGAAAATCACATAAATTATCTTAAAAAATAATTTTATCTTTAGGCTTCTAGTAGTGCAGAATTTTTCACTGAAAAATATTGCACTACTAGAAGCCTTTATATATGTATATTTGATACATTGAAGATTCCTGTAAAAATTTAATTTAAACTAAAATAACTAAAATGAAAATAGCAAAGTATGTATTAGTTGCTGCGTGTTCTGCAGTAGTATTAATAGGATGTGGCGGAAAAGAAGAAAAGAAGAAAGAAGGCTTTTCTTATGAGAAAAAAACAGAGGTTGTTAAAACAGTAGAAAGCAACGCAAACGATGTTCTTATTACAGGTAATGATGCCATGCAGTTTAATAAAACCGAAATTAAGGTTAAAGCAGGCGAGAAAATTAAAATTACTTTAAAGCATATTGGTAAAATGGATAAAAATGTCATGGGACATAATTTTGTTTTGCTTAAAAAACGTGTAAGCGTTTCTGCTTTTGGAAATAAAGCAGCTACGGCAAAGGCTTCAGATTATATTCCTGAAAATGGTAAAGATGTTATTGCTCATACAGGTCTTGTTGGAGCAGGAGAAACATCTATAGTAGAGTTTGACGCTCCTGAGCCAGGAACTTACGATTTTTTATGTAGTTTCCCAGGGCATTATGCCATGATGAAAGGGAAGTTAATAGTAGAATAAATCACCAAGATTATAAAAGCTTTTAAAGTCCTTATTTTGTTAATCATCTCTGATGGATTTAACAGTAATTAGGACTTTGCTTTTTTAGAATAAGAGTAACTTCAATCTTAATAATTGTTTTACTTTCATTATTTGAATTAATTAGAAAATCTCTCTTTCTGAATCATATTTTATAGGCTTTAAACTATAGTTTATAGTTATAATATTGATTTCATTATAAATTTACCCTCTTAAGCATAACATTATCCAAGATGTTTTGCTTCCAATAAAAAAAACTAACTAAACATGAAAATTAAAAAAATTAGTGCGGCATTACTCGTTTTATTGTCTTTTTACAATTGTGAGAAAAAGGAGTATGTCGATAAAATTTACGAAAAGCCAGAGATTGTAAAAGAAGCAGATTCTAAATTTCTTTCACCAGAAGAAAGTATGAAAACCTTTTATTTACCTGAAGGCTATAGAGTAGAGCTTGTTGCTAGCGAACCGATGATCGATGAGCCTGTAACCGTTGCATGGGATGGAAATGGACGTATGTATGTTGCTGAAATGAACACCTATATGCAAGATGTTGATGGAACAGGAACTAATAGATCTATTAGTAAAATCAAAATGCTTGAAGATTTAGATGGTGATGGTAAAATGGATAAAAGCACTGTTTTTATCGATAGCCTATTATTACCAAGAATGATTTTGCCTCTTGAAAATGAATTGATTGTTAATGAAACGTTTTCATATGATTTATGGAGCTATAAAGATACCAATGGAGATGGTGTTGCCGATAAAAAAGAACGTGTTTACTATAATCCAAATCGTCGTGGCGGAAATTTAGAGCATCAACAAAGTGGTTTAATTTGGAATTTAGATAATTGGTTATATACAACGTATAACCCTATTCGATTTAAGTTTAAAAGTAATGGTAAAGTAGAAGTAGACTCTTTAGAAAACATGCCAAATAGAGGGCAATGGGGACTTACTCAAGATGATTTAGGGAACATGTATTACTCTTCTGCAGGTAGTGAAAATCCAGCTTATGGATTTCAACAACCACCAGTATATGGTGAGTTTAATGCAAAAGGTAGACTTGCTGAAGGTTTTGTAGAGCCTTGGCCAGTAGTTGGAACTCCTGATGTTCAAGGAGGACCAAAAAGATTACGAGAAGATGGTACACTTAACCACTTTACAGGAACTGCAGGACAAGAAATTTATAGAGGACATAAATTACCATCAGATTTATATGGTGATCTTTTTATTCCTGAACCTGTTGGTAGATTGATTCGTAGAGCGAAAATAAAAAATGAAAATGGTAAAAAGGTGGTATATAACGCTTACGATAAAGCTGAGTTTATGGCATCTACAGATTTAAATTTTAGACCATTACAAGCTAAAACAGGTCCAGATGGTGCGCTTTATATTGTAGATATGTATCGTGGTATTATTCAAGAAAGTAATTGGACTAAAAAAGGAAGTTTTCTAAGGCCAGTTATTGAACGCAAAGGGTTAGATAAAAATATAGGAAAAGGTAGAATTTATAGAATTGTACATGAAGATATTGAGCTTGATGAAAAACCTAATTTAATAGGAAAGAAAGCTTCAGAATTAATAGAGTATTTAGGGCACCCTAATGGTTGGTACAGAAATACAGCTCAAAAGTTAATTGTTTTAAGAGGTGATGAGTCTGTTATTCCAGAATTACAAGCTATAGCTAGAGATAATACTTCTTTTTTGGATGGTTTGTTTAATAGCGATAAAGATTTTGGTTTAGAACGTGTTACCGCACTTTGGACTCTTGAAGGTATGGATAATATTGATAAAACTTTAATTACTGAAAAATTACAAGATGAAGATTATCGTGTAAGGCTTACTGCTATAAGGTTAAGTGAGAATTTTATGAAAGCGGGTGATAAGGATATTCTTCAAGATTTAGAGAAATTAATTTCAGATGTCGATGTAAATGTTGTAAACCAATTGGCTTTAAGTTTACGTTACAGCAAAGATAAAAAGGCTACAGAATTACTTAAAGCCATTAATGAAAAATATGAGAGTCACGAAATTATCTCTCATGCTGTTGTTGAAAGTTTAAAGAAAGATGACTCTCAGTTAGCTCAACTTAAAAAGCGAATTTCTGGAAGAAGTTTAGGGGCAAGGTTGAGTATTACGAAGGGTTATGACTCTTATAAACAACTATGTATTACCTGTCATGGTGCCGATTTAAAAGGTTTGCCTACTGAAGATGGTGGTCTTATAGCGCCATCCTTAATTGGTAGTGGTAGGGTAACTGGAGATAAAGGTGTACTGAGTAAAATTTTATTAAACGGACTTATTGGCCCAATTGAAGGTAAAGAATATGGTATCATGATGCCTTTAAAAGATAATAGTGATGAGTGGATTGCAAATGTATTGAGTTATGTTAGAGCAATGAATGATGAAGATAATGTAGATAAAAAAGTTGTTAGAAACGCTAGAGCACAATCAAAAGACCGAGAAGATTATTGGACTTTAGAAGAACTTTATAAAGAGTAATTAAATTATTTAATATAGTGGACAAAAAAAGTTGGATGAGAATCCAACTTTTTTTGTTGGGGTAACAATAAATTCAATATAAAAAATAAAAATAAAGCCTCAGAGTTAAACTATAGTTTAACTCTGAGGCTTTTTACATAAAATTAAGTTTTTATTTTACAATCAATTTAGTCCTCATAGTAAATGAATGACCGGGGAATGTACAAACGATCCAATACTCTCCGGGTTCGCTAGGAGATGTAAAGTAAATAGTTTCGTTACTTTCAGGTCCAACAGTTCCTGAATGGAATAAAACTAAGTCGCTAAACGGAACATAATTTAAATCTGGACCATCTAACCCAAGGTTAAGAGCCATTTCTCCAATTTTAAGCGGTGTTTCTTTACCTGGTTTGGTAATAACAACATTGTGTATCATATCGTCATTATTATTCAGGGTAAGTTGTATTTTGCTATTTCGGTTTATAGTGATTTCTTCTGTATCATATTTTAATCCAGGAATTGTACCAATAACCACTTTTTCATCTGCTCCATGTTCTCCCCATGAAGATGGCATGGTGTTAACTCGCTTAGGTTGGTCTACCTTTTTGTTAGACGTTTTAGCTATATGCATTTGTGGCGATTTTAATTCTCCTCCAGGTACTTGGTTTAAAGTGTAATAGCCCGTATTGTGTAATAATAATTCTCCAGATGCAGATTTTAGTTTAGGCATTTCTATTTGATGAATAAAACCTAAACGCATGCCGTGAATCGTTAATTTTACTTTCAACCCATCAGCGGAAATTTCAGCTTTATGAACCATAGATTTTTGTTGATCTACAATGGGGCTACCGTAAGTATCATGGTATTTGTATGTGAATGTCGACATTTTATAGTTCGAAAGATCTTCAGCTAATTTTTTGTTGATAGGCTTGGTGAATTCAAATTCAAAACCGTCATCAAGTGCTTTCATCGTTTTAATTTCAAAAGGTGTTTTACCGCTCCAAACTAAACGTTGTAATCCATAGGCTTTTTTTCCTGTAGATGCCCAACCACGACTCGTCATACCAACAAACATATTGTTGTCTTTACCCCAAATCATCCTTAAAACTCCAGAAGAAAAACCTTCAACAAAACCAAAAGCAGCGCCTTGGTATACACCATTTACCTTTTCCATGTAAACACGCATAATTTTACTATGCCCTTGATCTCCTATAAATTGTTGGCCTTCAAATGGACCAAATTTACCATTGGTAGTGTCGTATAAAATATCTGAGGTCGATATACCTAATATGGTGTGTGGAAACCAAATTGCGGCAGATTTTAATGCCTTTTCTTTTTTAGCATAATCATACATCGAAAGTCCAGATTGTTTTTCAATATCCTCTGGTTTTAATTTTAACGGTGAGTTTGGTTCGTCTGTCCATTTTAAACTTTCTGCATGCCCTGCAAAATCGCCTTTTTCTAAATGCGACATACGTCCAGAGCCTACCCAGTCACCTTGGTTTTCTGTATAGAAAATATCGTTATTATCATTAATTGCAAACCCAGCTGGAGACCTAAGTCCAGCAGCTAGAGGTGTAAATTCTCCTTCTGTAGTAACCTTTACAAGCCAGCCTCTCCATTTAGCAAAACTTTTTCCGCCTTTGTACCATGATACGTTTAGCGTTAATATCATGTCGCCGTTTTTGTCAAACTTTGGACCATATGAATATTCATGATAATTCCCGGAAAGTGGCCATGAGTAAACCGTTTTGTATAAATCAGCTACGCCATCATTATCTTTATCTTCAAGCCTTGTTAATTCACCACGTTGTGCTAAATAAAAACCATTGTCTTTATATGCTAAACCTAGCGTTTCGTGCATACCGTGTGCAAATCTGTTAAATACTGGTGTTTTGCTATATGGATTGTTAACAAGCCAAACTTCACCTCTTCTGGTAGAAACACCGAGTTGGTTTTTATCCGTTAACGCTAAACCTCCAACTTCTAATTTGATATCATTAGGTATCGGGACGTCTACAATTTTATAATACTCAGCTTCTTTTTTAGCTTGATCTGAGTTTAACATTTTATCTTTTTGAGAAAATCCAAATTGATTTACTAGAAGGACGGCTATTATTACTATTGTTTTATTGATAATCTTCATGTTTTTAAGTTTTAGTTTACCAGATTATAGTATAATTTATTGTTGAATGTCCTTTAGGGATTTCTATAAGTAATTCATTTTTTCCATTGCTGTCTCTAATAATTGGTTTAATCGTTTCTCCATCTGGAAAAGCAATATAATAGCTCTCGTTGTTAATAATGAACGTATTATTTTCTAATGCTGTTATACCTTCTCCATCTGCAATTTTATGCCACATTGAAGATTTTGAGTTAGAAGTAATTACTCGATCGATACCTCTTTTTGATTTTGCAGAAGCTTTAAAGCTATGCGATATTTTATTTCCATTTATTTCGAATGAAAACATTGGTAAGCCATCATCTTTAAATTCATAACCAATTTGTTTAAATGTTTGGTTGTTACCTAAGGCATTCGGCCATGCCTCATTCTTAGAATTTAATGAAGCGAAATCTAAATCGCCATGTAATGAAATAGGGAAGCCCATAGGTTCTCCGCGTTGATGTTCTCCTCGAGAGTGCCACATTTGTGTAGCATCTAAGAAATCACCACTCCAAACATGGAGTAAAGTGCCTGTTTCCAAATCTAAACTATAATTCAGTCTTTCAACTAATCCAACCGATATACAATGAGAACGCTTAACACCTTTGTGGTTTGAAAAACTACGTTGTGTAAGTGGCTTATCTTTTACGTTTAAGGTAATTGGCTTTATTGGGTTGTTCTTGCTTAAAGTTGTAGTTCCTGTTTTTAATAATGAATAACGTTGCATTTTTGGTCCTTCAACAAAAAAGTCGAAACCACGGCGCCATATTACGGGCTTGTTGTACACAAGGTTGTAAGTAACTTGACCTTTTTCTAAATGAACTTTACTAAACTGTGTCGTATTCATATCAAAGTCGCCGTTCATTTTCATTACAGTATCATTCTCAATGATTAAGTACGTACCGCCATTAACCGCAGCTTCAAATAAATAGTCGCCAGATGTTGGTATATCTAGTTTTCCTGAGTAGCTTAATACTTTTTGATCTCTAACATCAATCCTCATTAAAGGAGAAATAGAATCCGTTGTAAACGTTTCAAGAAGTTTAAGATCTTCTATGTTTTTTACAACAGAAAGTTTTTTAGAATTATCGTAAATTTTAAGCTCAGATTTTTCGATGCCAATTTTTTTGTCTTCATAAAGTTTATATTTTATGTTTTTAAAAGCAACAGGTCCATGGTCACCTTGAATCATTAAAGGCGCATAAGGCACTTCTTCTTTTGCCGCGCCACCGCGAGTAGATCCCGTAACTTCTACGTTTTTCTGAATTAAAATATTATTTAACCTAACTTCTTCAAACCAAGCGTTTTTAATTTTTTCGCCTTTTTCGTTAAACTTTGGTGCATGAAAAATAATTTTTAAATGTTGCCATAAACCAGGAGCTTTAGCAGCATTTACTAAAGGCGAATGCCCTTCATAACCTTCTTTACCTTTTTCAGCATCTTTGTTCCATCGTTGATAAACACCGCCAATATCATTGTATTTAGGATGTTCTACACCCCAACTATCAAATAGCTGAATTTCATATCTGCTTTGAAAATAAATACCCGAATTAGACTTTATGGGCATCATAACATCAAGCTCTAGCTCAATATCACCATGTTCAAAATTTGAAAGTAAATTTTTGTTTTTTTCTTGGTCGTTTTTGTTTACTAATATGCCATTACCCTTGTATGGTGTAAGTGTTTTTTCTTTACTTCTATTAGCCACTACACTTCCGGTTATTTGCCAATTTTCAGCAGTTGGTTTAAAATGAGATAAGTCTTCTAATTCAATATTAGTAAACGGTAATGCGTTAAGTGTTTCTTCTTTTTCATTAACAGTTTCTAGCAGTTTTGTTTCTTCTTTTTCGCAAGAAATTATCAACGAAATAGCAAAAAGAAAAAGGAGTTTGTTTTTCATATGCCTATTTGTTTAGATAAAGTTGGTTGTTTTTTGACTTGCGTAAAAGTATCTGCTTTTAGTTGTTACCCGTTGTTCATATGGCTTATTTTATGCAAAATATGGTTCTTAAAACGCATAATTAAGTGTTAACATGGTGCTTCTTGGTAAAATAGGAACTACAATAAAACTAGCATCTGGGTTGTCATTAATGTAGTCTTGAGTTACTCCATTGGCATTTGCTCCAAAAGAATTTGCTCCAAAAAAGTTAGTAAGCCCGTCAGAGTTTAAAAGGTTACTAGCTAACACGCGAGCGCTTAAATTCTTGTTTATTTGGTAACCTATACCAGCATCAAAAACACTGTAAGCAGCCAATTGAAAAGCGTTGGCTACGTTACCTTCACGCTTGCCTGTGTATTTCCATTTAATGAAAGATGATACTTTGTTTTTCTGAAATTCTGAAGATAGATTAAATAGTAATTTTGGATTGAATGGTAATCTATTTCCAGAATAGTTTATAATACTATCATCTCCTATATCAGCAGATCCTGCTGCGTCATAAATATTCCATTTTCTTGCCTTTGGGTTTTGTAAAACACCATTAAAACGAAAGGTTAAATATTGAATAGGGTTGTAAATGGTTTCCCATTCTAAGCCAAATGTTTGTGAGCTGTTAAATTGTATTGGCGTGTAAAAAATACTGCTTGTACTATCATCAAATTCAAAATTAGAAACTCCAATGTTTTTTAATTCACTCCAAAAAAGTGTTGTTGTAAATGAGAAATCTTTTAAAGCTGATTTCAATCCTAATTCTGCTTGTTTTATTTTTTGTACTTCACCTGCATTAATAATAGGTACGTTAGCAAAATTGTTGAAATAATAATTTAATTCTGGTGCTTTGTTTCCTCTAGAATAACGTCCAAATAGAGACGCATCTTCGGTTAATTTGATATTTAGACCTGCTGAATATGATAAGTAATTATAGTTGAAATTAAACGAATCACGTTCACCTGTTGGTTGTAAAATATTGTTATCATAAATAGTGGTTTCATCTGCATCTAAACCTCCATTTTGTGTAAAAGGAGCGCTACGGTCATTACTGCCTTTATGGTATATAGATTCATAACGAAGTCCTAAATCTAATTGGATATTATCAGAAATTTTCCAAATATCATTAACAAACGTAGCTGCTTGAAAAACATCAGCACGACTGTTTGTGAAAAATAAACCACCATAGTTACTTACACCATGCTCATCAGATAAATATAGAACCGGTTCACCAGGGTTTTCTAAAGTAACCTCTAACATGGTTGGGTTATTTTCGTAAGTAGAAAACGCAAAACTACCTTGTGTAAAAACGGAAGTATTAGATATACCTGTAGAAAAACCGAAACTAAAATCGTGGTTATCCCAAGTTTTCAATAAAGTTAATTGTTGCATAAACTCATCGGCATCGTTATCTTTATACCAAGTAGATGTTCCTAAAACGGCATCGTTAGGTAATGTGCTATCGGTTAGATAGTTTATTGGACTTCCTGCAAAAATAGGACTGTTATCAATTCTTGCCATTTCGTCTCCTGTTCGAGTATTTTTAAAAACAATTTGGCCAACAGGAAAAGGATTTCCGTTACTTGGTAAATAATACGTTGTAGGGTCGCTCAATGATACAAAAGCGTTACTAATAGAGGTTTGCCAATTTGCATTTTTGGTCGAAAATTTCATATTATTTTTAATAGACCAATTATGGTTTAGGTTTTGAAACAAATCTAACCCAACCGCTAAATCTTTTGCATGCACACCTTTTGATGGATTAAAACTGTTTGTTTTATCGTCTTCTAAATAACGACCATCGGGAATCGATGCATTGTAAGAAGGCATTAAAAGAGCAGAGGAGTTGAAATCTTGTCCAAAAGCAGCTTCAGGATTGTCCCAGTTTGTAGCCGCAACACCGTTATATCTATTAGTATAATCGTTTAAATATTTTCCGTAAAGTTTAAAATATCCACGAGAGTTTACTTTAGTTAAGTTGAATTTAAATTGTCCGCCTTTACTAAACGTAAAATCTGTGTTTCTTGCACCTTCATCATGTCTGTAATGTCCACCAGCGTTAAAACTCCAATTATTTCCTAATTGGCTACCTAAAACAGCATCTGCTCTGTAATATGGATTGCCTTCACCCTTAATACCAGTTTGTAATTGTACTTCACCAGTTAATTCTTTTGAGTTCGTTTGTCTAGAAATAAAATTATAAACGCCTCCAGGAGCATTCATGGCTGTTATGGATGCGCTACCGCCTCTTAAGGCCTCAACGCTTGCTGTCATTAAATCTACACGATGAAATAAATCTGGACCATAGTACGAGTGTTGTACTAAACTAACCGGTAAATCATCTTCTTGTAAAGACACGTAATACCAGCCCATATCATCTTCGGCTGCAGCCGAAACGCCACGCGTGTAAACTCTTGTAAAAACTTCTCCGGCAGAAGCATCAACAAAAGTTCCAGGGATGTTCTGCAATAAGTTTGCAGTGCCTTGCGGAACTATTTGTTTTAAGTCTTTAGTGTTTAAAGTGCTCACAGAGGTACTCGATTCTAATTGTATTGTAGGCGTGAAATTCCCGGTAATAACTACAGTGTGTAGGTTTAATAAGTCGCTCTCTAAATTGTACGATAACTCGGTGTTATAACCCTTTAAGCTAACATTCTCATTAATAGGTTTAAATCCTAAATGCGAAATACTTAAAATATAATTTCCCGTAGGTGTATTTGTTAAGTAATACTTGCCTTCAGTATCTGTAATGCTAAAAAGTATTGGTTCTGTGTTTAAAAAAACAGTAGCTCCGGATATAGGATTATTGTTGCTGTCTGTAATTGTTCCGTTAAGAGATGATTGTGCGTTAATTAATAAGGTTTGGCCCAATATCAAAAAGGATATTAGTAATTTAATGCTATTCATAAGTTATAGAGAGTAAAAATAGTTGGTTGATTTTTGAACACAAATTTATAAAATTAATCCGCATTACTGTTTATATATTATCACTGAAAGGATTCAAACAGGTCTATCAATTGGTAATAAATAACGTCCTGTTCCAATTTTAATGAAAGGCAAATTTTTAATTCATAAAAAATGTGTATTTTGCGTGGTGCTAATGTTCAAATAATTTCAGTGAAAGTAAACAAAATAAATATTGAGCCTTATGAGGCTGATGGTATTGTATATCATGCAGATACTTGTTTGCCATTAATTGATGCGTTTAACAGAAAAAAAATAAAGTTTAAAGCTTTAGCTAGGCATACTTATCCTGGTGATCGATTGGATGAAAATACCATGGGGCTAAACAGTATTGGTTATTGGGATGCAAACGAACCGCAAGATTGGGGTTTAGATTGGCACCGCAACGAAGGTATTGAGTTTCATTTTTTAGAATCGGGCACCATGCCGTATTCTCAGGAAAATAAAGAAGTTTTGCTTACTCCAAATCATTTAACAATTACACGTCCGTGGGAAGCTCATAAAGTTGGAAATCCATATGTTGGTATGGGGAAATTTTATTGGGTTATTATCGATTTAGGCGTGCGAAGGCCTCATCAAGAATGGGTTTGGCCAGATTGGATCACATTAACGCCGAGTGATTTAGGACGATTAACTACTATTTTAAGGCAGAATGAAAAGTCTATTTGGAAAACCGATCAAACAGTTCGCGATTGTTTTCTTAGGATTAACAAGGCTATTAATACCGATGAAAATGGGAGCAATGCTTCTAAAATAAGACTGTTAGTTAATTATTTATTAATCCTTTTACTCGATTTATTAAATACAGACGATGTTGTTTTAGATGAAAAACTAACTGATAGTTCACGAAGCGTAAAATTTTTTTTAGATGAATTGGTGAATAATTTATCAGAAAATTGGACTGTAGAACTAATGGCAGAATCCGCAGGTGTGGGAGTAACAAGGTTTACACATCATTGCAAGCGCTTAACCAATGTAACGCCTATGCGCTATCTAACCATGAAGCGTTTGGATTTATCTAAAAAAATTCTTCAAGAAAATAACGAGTTGACTATTGCAGAAGTGGCCTATATGTGTGGTTTTGCGACAAGCCAATACTTTGCAACGGTTTTTAAAAAGCATGAAAAATGCTCGCCTAATACTTATAGGTTAAAGTATGCTGTAAATGCGGTAGACTGTGTTTAAATTATTTCACTGAATAATAATACACGCTATTTAAAATTCTATTTTATATTTTCACTAGGTAGAAATTACTGTGCTTTTTTGTTTCAATACTTAAGTCTATACTTTATAACGTTAACGATTTTATAAAGGAACGGTTATGTGTTGTAAAGACAAATAGTAGTCTGTAATTTCTATACCAACCAAACTAAACTAAATTTTATAAAATGGAAAACATTAATAAGAAACGACTCTTTCTTGCGAGTTGTTTAGCATTAATTACAACGGCAATGACATTTGCCATTCGCGCACGATTAGAAACTGTTTTTGGACCTGAAGGCGTTGGGCTAACACTAGAACAAATTGGTTATGCTTTTACGCCGGCTTTTTTCGGTTTTACAATTGCCATGATTTTTGGAGGGCCACTAGTCGATTTTCTCGGAATTAAAAAAATTACTTGGATTGCCTTTGCTATGCATGCCGTAGGAATTGTGTGGACTATTATGGCCGATTCAATGACGTCTTTATTTCTAGCAACACTATTTGTTGGTATCGGTAATGGTATGGTAGAAGCAGCGTTAAACCCAATGGTAGCATCAATGTATACTAATGAAAAAACAAAAATGCTAAATAGATTCCATGTATGGTTCCCTGGTGGTATCGTAATTGGTTCCATTATTGGGTGGCTTGTTATGGATGTTATGGGTTTAAGTTGGCAAATTATGGTTTCAACGTTATTTATACCCTTAGTACTATATGCTGTATTGTTTTTTGGACAAGAATTTCCGGTTACCGAGCGTGTTCAAATGGGAATTAGTAATAAAAAAATGTTCTCTAGCGTCGGGAAACCTTTATTCATCTTTATGGTGTTTTGTATGCTTTTAACAGCAGCTTCAGAGTTAGGAACAACCCAACGTATAGAATCGCTTTTAAAAGAATCTGTTGCGGTGCCACTGTTAGTGTTAGCGTTTATCAACGGTATTATGGCTCTAGGGAGACTGTTCGCTGGGCAAGTTGTACATAGATTAAAACCTTCGGGCATGTTATTATATTCGGCAATATTCACTTTTATAGGTTTATGGTTGTTAACGGTAACTAGTGGCGGAATGACTTTTGTTGCAGCAGCAGTTTTTGCTATTGGCGTTACATTCTTTTGGCCAACCATGTTAGGTTTTGTGGCAGAATATTTACCAGAAACAGGAGCGCTTGGACTTTCAATTATGGGTGGAGCAGGTATGTTTTCTGTATCGTTAGTATTACCAATTATGGGGAAATTGATGGATGATGCGAATGCGTCTGAAGCTTTAAGAACCATGTCTATTTTACCAGCAATCCTTATTGTGGCCTTTTTAGGTTTAAATTTTTATATGAAAAAAAGAAATAAAACAGAACAAGCATAAGTAGTTATGACAAGAAAATTAAGAATGGGAATGATAGGTGGCGGCACCGGATCATTCATTGGAGATGTACACCGCAGAGCCGCAGCCATCGATGGCATGATAGAATTAGTTTGCGGGGCTTTTAGTAGTAATGAGGAGAAGTCTAAAACATCTGGTAAAGCCTTATACCTTCCTGAAGATAGATGCTATGGTAGTTTTGAGGAAATGATTTTAAAAGAAAAGGAACTTCCTGAAGGTGTTCGCATGGATTTTGTTTCCATTGTAACACCAAACCATATGCATTTTCCTCCTGCAAAATTAGCTTTAGAACATGGATTTAATGTGGTTTGTGATAAACCGATGACGTTAACTTTAGACGAAGCCATCGCGTTAGAAACTATAATTGAAAAAAGCGGGAAACTTTTTGCTTTAACGCATAATTACACTGGTCACCCGATGGTAAAGCAAGCGCGAGCTATGGTTGCGAAAGGTGATTTGGGTAAAATTAGAAAAATACAAGTGCAATACTTACAGGGTTGGTTGTCTACGGCAGTAGAGCAAACCGGACAGAAACAGGCCTCTTGGCGAGTAGACCCGAGTAAATCGGGTATTGGCGGTGCTTTAGGTGATATTGGAACGCATGCAGAAAATTTAGCTGAATATATTACAGGTCTAAAAATTGAAGAACTTGCTGCAGATTTAGGTAAGTTTGGAGAAGGCCGTGTGCTTGATGATGATGGAAATTTATTACTACGTATGGAAAACGGAGCAAAGGGAACCATGTCTATTTCGCAAATTGCTTTAGGTGAAGAAAATAATTTAGCTATAAAGGTTTATGGTGAAAAAGGAAGTTTGGAATGGCATCAAGAAAATCCGAACCAATTAATTACACATTGGTTAGAAGAGCCTGTTAAAATATTTACGCCAAACGGTAATAATTTATATGAAGAAGCTCTAAATGTTTCTCGTATTCCGGCGGGACATCCAGAAGGATATTTAGAAGCTTTTGCAACTATTTATAAAAATTTCGCAACACATTTAATGGCTGTTTTAAATGGTGAAACTATTGATAAGCCAGATTATCCAACAGTAAAAGATGGTATTCGAGGTATGCAATTTATTTATGCAGCTGTAGAAAGTGATAAAAAGAATGCTGCTTGGACAAAAATAGAATAACGATATAAACTACTATTGGCGGATGCTGCGTTAGGGATTGAACGGCCTGTTTAAGCTCCTCGACCAGCGGAAGGGAGCGAGTAGAGAAAGCCCGACCCTTGGGTAACGCCAAAAAAATAAGATAAAATATGAAAACAATAAAAGGACCAGCAATTTTTTTAGCGCAATTCGCAGGAAGTGAGGCGCCATTTAATACTCTAGATAACTTATGTAAATGGGCTGCAGATTTAGGGTATAAAGGGATTCAGATTCCAACATGGGAAACTGGATTAATCGATATCGAGATAGCTGCGGAAAGTCAAACGTATTGCGATGATTTAAAAGGAAAAGTTAATTCTTATGGATTAGAAATCACAGAATTATCTACACATTTACAAGGTCAATTAGTCGCTGTAAACCCGGCTTACGATACCTTGTTTGATGGTTTTGCTCCCGATGCTGTAAAGGGGAATCCAAAAGCAAGAACGGAATGGGCTATAGATTTTGTTAAGAAATCGGGGACAGCAAGTGGGCGGTTAGGTTTAAAATCTCACGCGTCGTTTTCGGGTGCTTTGCTTTGGCATACTATGTACCCTTGGCCACAACGTCCGCAAGGTTTAGTGGAAATGGGATTTAAGGAATTAGCAAACCGTTGGTTACCTATTTTAAATCATTTTGATGAGCAAGGTGTTGATATTTGTTATGAACTACATCCAGGTGAAGATTTGCACGATGGTGTGTCTTTCGAGCGTTTTTTAGAGGCAACAGGAAATCATAAACGTGCCAATATTCTTTACGATCCAAGTCATTTTGTATTGCAACAATTAGATTATTTAAAATTTATAGATTATTACCACGAGCGTATAAAAGCTTTTCATGTTAAAGATGCAGAGTTTAATATGTCTGGAAAACAAGGGGTTTACGGAGGTTATTCGGATTGGCAAGATCGCGCAGGTCGTTTTAGATCTTTAGGTGACGGCCAAGTCGATTTCAAAAGTATTTTTACAAAACTTACTAAATACGATTGTGATGTTTGGGCGGTTATGGAATGGGAATGTTGTATAAAATCTTCGGCTCAAGGTGCTCGAGAAGGAGCTCCGTTTATTCAGCAACATATTATTGAGGCAGCCGAGCGTAGTTTCGACGATTTTGCTGGTGCGAAACCAGATGAAGCTTATTTAAAAAGTATACTTGGAATTTAATGAATAAAGGTTTAATTATTTTAACAGCTTTAGTTTTTGCGTCTTGTAGTCAAAGGCTTGTAACGGTAGATTCTAAACAACAGGTTGAAACTTCGGAAGATGTAATAGAACCTACAAAGCCTGAGGAAACCGAGGTTTGGGAACCTAAACCTAAAGTTGTTGAGGTGGATGAGGAGACTCAAGTTCCGTCGGATGCGATTGTTTTGTTTAACGGTGAGAATTTTGATGAATGGGTGTCTTCTGATGATTCTTCAAATGTTGAATGGATTTTAAATCCTGATAAAAGCATGACTGTTAAAAATAAGGCTGGTAATATTCAAACCAAACGTGATTTTGGTGATATACAACTTCATATAGAATGGAAATCTTCCGAAGTTATAAAAGGGAAAGGGCAAAGTCGTTCTAATAGTGGTGTGTTTATCCAAGATAGATATGAAGTGCAGGTTTTAGATAATAACGATAATGAAACGTATGTAAATGGCCAAGTTGGGTCTATATATAAGCAGGGTATTCCGTTGGCTAAAGCATCTTCAAAAGCAGGGAAATGGAATGTTTATGATATTATTTATCATGCACCTGTGTTTAATGAAGCTGGAGAAAAAACAGAAGCTGGCACAATAACGGTACTTCATAATGGTGTTTTAATACAAGATCATTACGAAATTAACGGAACAACTCAGTTTATTGGGTGGCCTAAAAATAAACCTCACGGAAAAGCGCCAATTAAGTTGCAAGATCACCGTGATAATAGTGGTGTGAGTTATAGAAATATTTGGGTTAGAGAATTATAAAAAAATAGAAATTATGATAAATCGTATTGTTGTTTTACTAATTAGTCTTTGTTTTATTAGCAATAGCTATTCGTGTAATCCAATTAAAAGTAAAATAAAAGTGCTCATTGTAGACGGACAAAATAATCATACAGTTTGGCCAAAATCAACGATTATGATGAAGCAGTACCTTGAAGAAACAGGTATGTTTACTGTAGATATTGCTAGAACTAAACATTTAAATAATAGTGAAGAAAATAAAGATTGGTTAGGGGTAGCAAACGTAGGTGAAGGCATTGAGGGGAAACCAAAAACAGATCCGGATTTTAACCCAAAATTTTCAAAGTACGATGTGGTGATTTCAAATTTTGGATACAAAGCAGCTTCATGGCCTGAGAAAGTGCAAGAGAAATTCGAGAAATACATTAAAAAAGGAGGTGGTTTTGTTAGTGTGCATGCTGCCGATAATAGCTTTCCGGAATGGACAGCTTATAATGAAATGATTGCTATAGGCGGTTGGGGCGGTCGAACTGAAAAGCACGGGCCTTATTTATATGTTGATAAAGACAATAAGCCAAAGAAAGATTATAGTCCAGGAAAAGGAGGAACTCATGGTAAAAGAGAAGCTTTTGCTGTAACAAACTACAATACCGAGCACCCAATTACTAAAGGAATGCCAAAGGTTTGGATGCATGCACCAGATGAATGTTATGCGTTTCTTAGAGGGCCTGCCGAGAATGTAACCATTTTAGCAACTGCTGTATCTACAAAGAAAAAGCCTGAGCTAGAACAAAAAGAACCTGTAGCTATGGTTGTCGATTATGGTAAAGGAAGAATATTTCATACTACTTTGGGGCACGATACAAAATCATTTGAATGTGTTGGTTTTATAACCTTGTTAAAACGCGGGGTAGAGTGGGCTGCAACTAATAAAGTGACTCAAACAGAATTGCCAGCAGATTTTCCATCTGCCGATAATGTATCTACAAGAAATTTCAATTTAGCAAAATAGAGGCGATTGAATTATTCAAGAAATAGTAATTTATTAATGTTTTTGATAGCAAAAATATCAGATTAATATAATTGCACAACATTAAATATAAATCTACTCTATTTTTTATGTTTAATGTTGTGTAATTCATAATTAGTTGTAATTTTGCGGCTTATATTAACGAAAGGGGCTCACGCCGACGATTTAGAGTTAATAGTTAAGGTAGTTATTCAGTGAAAACAGGAAACAACATATCTCTTATCTCTTCTGTTTTAGTAGCAAATACTAAAGCAACTGTTGTGCGTATTCCTCAAATTCGCCCCATGGGGCTTTTCAATTAAGAAAGCTATTCGCTTTCCAAGTTTCGTTATTTTTTTTAAAAGGATTTTTTAAGTATTTAATACTTAAGCTAATCATTTGTTTTAAAGTCATTTATTGATTTTGAATTAAATAAAAATATACCTTAAAGGTATTGTAAAATGGATACTATATTGGATACAGATATTATAAGTGTTATAGAGAAAGCTGAGGCCTATTGTTCCGAGGAAGAGATAGAAATAAAGCTAGTTTATAAACTTTCAAATAAAACGTTAGAATTAATTTCAGAACGATCTAAAGAGCTCGCTACGTTATATTATGTAGATGTCGAGATGCTAAGAACTCGTGCTGAAAACGGCTGTTTTATATTGAAAAAAAATGATAGAATTTATGGGCATATTTTTGTCCATGAGCATCATGTAAAAGGCCACTCTGTTTACGAACGTACTTCCCTATGGGTAGATCGCGATTGCCGTAATTGTAACCTCGGATTACTATTAATGTCTAGAATGACCGAATTGTTTTCCGATACCTTTCTTATTTCTGTTGCGCAAACACCTAAAGTACATCATTATAACGAGTTAATAGGGATGACGCACGTTACCCTAGCTAAAATGTCTACAGGATTAGTTGAAGAACTTGAAAAGTTGGGGAAATTACGTGATGAATTAAATTTCAAATATTACGTTAATGATTGTTTCAAGTCTGAAATAGGTCAATTAAAACAAATTTAAATTATAGAATAAGTTATATAAAATTATACAATGAAAAAATTAGTCATAGCATACAGTGGAGGATTAGATACATCTTACTGTGCCGTTAGTTTATCAAAAGAATATGATGTACACGCTGTAAGTGTAAATACTGGTGGTTTTACAACTGAAGAAATTAAACATATTGAAAGTAATGCCTATAAAATGGGTGTTTCAACTTATAAAAATATTGATGCCGTAGCTACATTTTATCAAAAAGTAGTGAAGTATTTAATTTTTGGTAACGTTTTAAAAAACGGTACATATCCTTTGTCTGTAAGTGCTGAGCGTATTATTCAAGCTATAGAAATTATTGAATATGCTAAAAGTATTGATGCAGAATATATTGCGCATGGTAGTACTGGAGCTGGTAACGATCAGGTTCGTTTCGATATGATTTTTCAAACATTGGCACCAAATATTAAAATTATTACACCAATTAGAGATCAAAAATTAACAAGACAAGAAGAGATTGAGTATTTAAAATCTGAAGGAATTGATATGCCTTGGGAAAAAACAAAATACTCTGTAAATAAAGGCCTTTGGGGAACTAGTGTTGGTGGAGTAGAGACTTTAAAGTCTGAAAAACCTTTACCAAGTGAAGCTTACCCATCTCAATTAGAAAAAGAAGGAGAAGAGAAAGTAACACTAACTTTTAAAAACGGTGAGTTTGTTGCGCTAAATGGTGAGGCAAATGCTCCAGAAGTAAATATTGAAAACTTAAATAATATCGCCTCGGCTTATGCTATTGGTAGAGATATTCACGTTGGAGATACTATTGTTGGAACTAAAGGACGTGTTGGTTTTGAAGCCGCAGCTGCTTTAATTACAGTAAAAGCACACCACTTGTTAGAGAAGCATACATTAACAAAATGGCAATTACAACATAAAGATTATCTGTCTAGTTTTTACGGTATGCATTTGCATGAAGGACAATATTTAGATCCAGTAATGAGAGATACGGAAGCATTTTTACAAAGTTCTCAGAAAATGGTTTCTGGTAATGTTGTAGTATCTCTAAAACCTTATCACTTCTCTTTAGATGGTATTGTTTCAGATCACGATTTAATGTCGAGTAAGTTTAGTACTTACGGTGAAGAAAACAAGGCTTGGACGGCAGATGATGCTAAAGGATTTATTAAGATTTTCGGAAACCAAAATAAAATATACAGACAAGTAAATTCTCAGGAATAGAACTTGAATTGAATAATTGAGTTATTTCGAAGTATTAAGAAACTACATAATTTTAATACGGCGAAATGAACAAAAATAGTATATAATGAAAAATATTGAAGTTGGAATTATTGGAGGTGCTGGTTATACGGCTGGTGAGTTAATTCGTTTATTAATCCATCACCCAAACACAAACATTAATTTTGTGTTTAGCACATCGAATGCTGGAAATAAAATAAGTAAAATACATCAGGATTTAGTAGGAACCTTGGATCAAGAATTTACCGATACTGTTAACCCAGATGTAGATGTTTTATTTTTATGTTTAGGTCACGGAAATTCGGTGAAGTTTTTATCGAATAATACGTTTTCTGATAATACAAAAATTATAGATTTAGGAAATGATTTTAGATTAGAAGCCGATAAGGTTTTTGATGGTAAAACATTTGTTTACGGTTTACCAGAATTGCAACGTGAAGCTATTAAAACTGCAAATTATATTGCAAATCCGGGGTGTTTTGCAACGGCAATTCAGTTAGGTTTGTTGCCTTTGGCAGGTAAAGGTTTGATAGATAAAGATGTGCATATTAATGCTGTAACAGGTGCTACTGGTGCAGGAACATCGTTATCTGCAACAACACATTTTACTTGGAGAGATAATAATTTTTCATACTACAAACCATTTACGCATCAACATTTAGGTGAAATAAATCAATCGGTTAAGCAATTGCAAAGTGATTTTGCTACTGAGATTTTATTTATGCCAAATAGAGGTGATTTTCCTAGAGGGATTTTTGCAACACTTTACACCGATTTTGAAGGTACTATTGAAGAGGCAAAAACGATTTATAAAGATTTTTATAAAGATGCCAAATTCACTTTTGTATCGGATGATCAATTACATTTAAAACAAGTAGTAAATACTAATAAATGTTTAATACATTTACATAAGCATAACGGTAAATTATTGGTGACTAGTATTATCGATAATTTATTAAAAGGAGCTTCGGGACAAGCCGTACAGAACATGAATTTGATGTTTGGTTTAGACGAAACTACTGGCTTAGGTTTAAAAGCTACTTATTTCTAGAATATTATTTTAGAATTTGAGTAAGTACATAACAGTGGCGCGTTAGGAATAGAATGGCAAGTTTGAGCTCCTCAACTAACGTAAGGGAGCGAGTAGAGAAATATTTATATTCATGATTTCTTTAATTCAAAATAGAAATCACCGAATAAAGCCGGACTCTTGTGGTAACGTCAAAACAGAACTAAAAATTAAGTTTTCGTTGTCACGGAAATGAAAAAAACGTATATAAAATTAGGCATTATGAGAGTAGCCATAATTGGTGCAGGTAGCTTGGGGCAGTCGATTGCAAAAGGCTTATTAAGTTCGGAAGCGTTGACGAGTTTGTATTTAACAAAACGAAACTTAGGCGCTTTAAAGGATTTTGATAATTCGGAAAAAGTAACGTTAACTACAGATAATATTGAGGCTGTAAAACATGCAGATATTTTAATTTTTGCTATTCAACCAAGACATTTTGAAGGTATATTAAACGACCTGAAACCACATTTAACTAAAGCACATGTTTTAATTTCTGTAATTACCGGATTTGCTATTGCAAGAATTGAGGCTATTGTGGGGGAAGATCATTACGTGGTACGCGCTATGCCGAATACTGCGGCATCTGTGGGACAATCAATGACTTGTATTTCTACCAATAAAAAAGGAAAGGAAAAAATTGATTTAGCTATGGCTATTTTTAATAGTTTGGGTACTTCGTTGGAAATTCCGGAGGAACAATTACAAGCCGCTACAGTAATTTGTGCGAGTGGTATTGCCTTTTGGATGCGCTTAATTCGTGCAACAACACAAGGAGCGGTTCAGTTAGGTTTTGAGGCACACGAAGCTCACCAACTAGCGATGCAAACGTGTTTTGGCGCAGCTAGTTTATTGAAAGAATCGGGTAAGCACCCAGAAGAGGAAATAGACCGTGTAACTACACCTAGTGGTTGTACTATTGAAGGTTTGAATGAAATGGAACACCGCGGTTTAAGTTCGTCGCTTATAAAAGGAATAAATGCATCTTTTGAAAAAATTAACCAGATAAAAAATAATTAGTTATGCCACTATTTAATGTATATCCGTTGTATGATGTTACGCCTGTATCGGGCAAAGGCATTTATGTTTATGATGAAAAAGGAAACGAATATTTAGATCTTTATGGTGGTCATGCCGTAATTTCTATCGGACACGCACATCCAAAATATGTGGCAGCGATTTCTAATCAGGTTGCTGCGCTTGGTTTTTATTCTAACGCCGTGCAAAACCCTTTGCAGGTTACACTGGCTGAAAGATTAGAAACGCTTTCTGGTTGTGAAGGTTACGAGTTGTTTTTGTGTAATTCTGGTGCAGAAGCAAATGAGAATGCTTTAAAATTGGCATCTTTTAAAACAAATAAAAAACGTGTTGTTGCTTTTAGCAATGGATTTCACGGTAGAACATCGGCAGCTGTTGCAGTAACCGATAATAAAAATATTATAGCACCAATAAACGCGCAACAAGCCGTAACTATTTTGCCTTTAAATGATATTGAAGGTGTAAAAAGAGAACTTGAAAAAGGTGATGTTTGTGCCGTAATTGTTGAGTTTATACAAGGTGTTGGAGGTTTAGATCAAGGTACTGCCGAATTTTTTGAGCAGGTAGATTTGCTTTGTAAAGCAAACAATACCTTTTTTATTGCCGATGAGGTTCAGTCTGGTTATGGCCGTTCGGGAAAATTCTTTGCTTTTCAACATTATAATGTAACGCCAGATGTTATTTCTATAGCGAAAGGTATGGGGAATGGTTTTCCAATAGGCGCTATTTTAATTCACCCAAGCATTGAAGCTAAATTTGGTATGTTAGGTACTACGTTTGGAGGAAATCACTTGGCTTGTGCTGCTGGTTTATCTGTTTTAAGCGTTATTGAAGGCGAAAAATTAATGGATAACGTAAACGAGATGTCGTGTTATTTCGTGAAACTGGCTAAAACAATTCCGCAGATAAAAGCCATAAAAGGTAAAGGATTAATGATTGGTTTGGAGTTCGATTTTGAAGTTGGCGATTTACGCAAAGAGTTAATATATAAGCATCATATTTTTACTGGTGGTGCCATGAATAAAAACTTGTTGAGAATTTTACCTCCATTAACCATTAGAAAAGAGCATATTAATATGTTTTTTGAAGCTTTAGTTGAAGTTTTAAACGAGGTTGAGGAACTGGAAGTGAATAACTCGTAGAGGAAATAAAATATAGAATAGAAAGAAATATAGGTTGTTATATTAAGTATTTTGTCATTTCGACTTTATGAGAAATTACATAAATAAAATCGTTGTCAACCAAATATATCTCCAACTGAAAAACTGAATATTAAAAAATGAACACCCTATTATCCATAGAAACTAGAAATGCTGTTTTATTAAAAATGGCAAAGCTTTTAGAACAGGAGCGTCAGGAGATAATTAGCATAAATAAAACAGATTTAGAGGCTTATAAAGGTGACGATATTTCGATGTTCGACCGATTAAAAGTAGACGATTTTAAAGTTGATGAAATGATAAAATCTGTTACGCATTTGGCTTCGCAAGAAGATCCAGTTGGTGTAGAGCGTTTTAGCTTTAAGCATGATAACGGGATGCAGGTTTATAATAAAACAGCATCGTTTGGTACGGTTTTAATTATATACGAATCGCGTCCAGATGTTACGGTAGAAGCTGCCGGAATTGCATTTAAATCGGGTAATAAAATTTTATTAAAAGGCGGGAAAGAGTCTTTAAAATCAAACTTAAAAATTGTAGAATTATGGCACCAAGCTTTACAAGAACAAGGCGCATCAACCGATTGGGTTGAGTATTTACAATTTAACCGTACAGAAACTCAAGCTTTTTTAGAAAAGCCAACACAAAAAGTAGATTTAATTGTACCACGTGGTGGCGAGCGGTTAATTGCTTTTGTAAAAGAGCATGCTACATGCCCAGTGATTATCTCAGGACGTGGTAATAATTTTGTTTATGTGCATAAAGATGCCGATTTAGATATTGCTATTGATGTTATTATGAATGGGAAATCTAAAATTTCGGCTTGTAATGCGGTTGATAAAATTTTAATTGATAAAAATCTTGCAGATAAAGCGACATTTGTAAATCGATTAATTGCAAAATTAAAAGAAGCTAATATTGAAGTTTTAGGTGATGCTATTATTTCAAAAAATCATGAGGTAGAAGCAATTACTTCAGATGATATTTGGTATAAAGAATTTTTAGATTATAAAATACTTATTGGTGAAATAGAATCTAACCAAGATACTATTGCTATGATTAATAAATATTCTGGTGGACATTCTTCTGTTATTGTTACTACAAATAATGACGAAGCTAAAATGTTTATGGAAAATGTAGATACGGCAGCAGTTTACCATAATGCGTCCACACGTTTTACTGATGGTGGGCAATTAGGCTTAGGAGGCGAATTGGCTATCAGTACAGATAAATTACACCAACGCGGACCAATTGGTTTGCAGCATTTAGTTACCAACAAATGGTATGTTCATGGTAACGGACAAACAAGATAGCATGCAGAAAAAGAAACGAATTTTATTAAAAATAGGGTCTAATACACTAACCAAAGAGACCAACAATATTTCCCGTGGTAAAATTGAAGATGTTGCGAATCAAATAGCAAAACTTCAAGATACTTGCGAGTTTATTATTGTAAGTTCTGGCGCAATAGCTGTAGCAAAACAGTTTGTAAAGTTAGAAAGTAAGCAGGAAGATGTTTTTGTAAAACAAGCCTTGGCATCTATTGGTCAGCCACATTTAATTCGTATTTACCAAGAAATTTTTAGAGAATACGGTTTATTAACATCTCAGTGTTTATTATCGTATTCCGATTTTGAAAAACAGGAAAGTAAAACCAATATTGTAAACACCATAAATGTTTTGGTGCAAAACAATTATATTCCTATTATCAATGAAAATGATACGGTAGCTACAGATGAGATTAAATTTGGTGATAACGATAAATTAGCCGCTTTAACAGCTTCTCTTTTAGAGGTGGATTTACTTATAATAGCAACTAACACTAACGGAATTTACACTAAAGAATCAATAGAGAAAGGTGTGCCTGAAACTATTGCTGAGGTTACCGACTTTGATGGCTTAAGAGCACAAGTGGTTAATTCTAAATCTTCCCACGGAAGTGGAGGTATGGAGTCTAAAATTGAGGCTGCGGCCGTTACCAAAAAAGCGAATATCGAAACTTGGATTGTAAACGGTTTGGAAGACGATTTTATAACCAATGCGTTTGATAATAAAGTGCCCTTTACCAAAATAAAATAGTAAAGTTTTAGGCGAATGTAGCCTGAAATAAATAATTAAAGTACAAGACTTTTTTAGGTTTCTGAAACCAAGAAAGTTATTAAAAAATAAGTTTAAAAAATGAAACATTACACATCCATTAACGATATCGATAACATCCATACTTGGATTGAAGAAGCGAAAGCCTTAAAGGAAAACCCGTTAGAAGACATTGAATTAGGTAAAAACAAAACCTTAGGTTTATTATTCTTTAATTCTAGTTTGCGTACGCGTTTAAGCACGCAAAAAGCGGCTTTAAATTTAGGAATGAATCCTATTGTAATGAATGTTTCAGGCGATGCTTGGGGAATTGAGTTTGGTGATGGCACTGTTATGAATGGTAATACAGCCGAACACATTAAAGAAGCTGCCGCTGTGGTATCTCAATATTGCGATATTATTGCAGTTCGTGCATTTCCAAGTTTAACCGATAGAGCATTGGATGAAAGTGAACATGTTTTAGAGTCTTTTAAAAAGTTTGCATCAGTGCCTGTAATAAGCATGGAAAGTGCTACAGGTCATCCATTACAAGGTTTAACCGATGCTATTACTATTGCAGAGCACGCTAAGGGGTCTAAACCAAAAGTTGTGTTAAGTTGGGCGCCACACATTAAGGCGTTACCACATGCGGTTGCAAATAGCTTTACGCAAGCCATGAGAAAAATGGATGTGGAGTTTGTAATTGCAAATCCAGAAGGTTATAACTTAAACCCGGAAATTACGGGCGATACGCCAATTTATCACAATCAAGAAGATGCTTTCAAAGATGCCGATTTTGTATACACAAAAAACTGGAGTTCTTATGAGGATTATGGTTTAGTTGATAATATTGATCCGGAATGGATGATTACTAAAGAGAAAATTGGTGAAGCTAAATTTATGCACTGTTTACCAGTTAGACGTAACTTAGTTGTAGAAGATGCTGTTTTAGATAGTGATAGCTCTTTAGTGATTCAACAAGCAAATAATAGAACCTTTGCAGCGCAATTAGTACTCAAGAAGATTTTAGAAAACTTATAGATGAAAGAAAAATTATCAATCATAAAAATAGGAGGGAACATCATTGAAGATGAAACCTCATTACAAGCTTTTCTAAAGTTGTTTGCTAATTTAAAAGGCAAAAAAATCTTAGTGCATGGTGGCGGTAAACGCGCTACACATATAGCATCAAAATTAGGAATTGAGTCTCAAATGGTAAATGGCAGACGTATTACCGATGCCGAAACTTTAGAGGTGATAACCATGGTTTATGGTGGCTTGGTTAACAAAAATGTTGTTGCCAAACTTCAAGCTTTAAATACCAATGCTATTGGATTAACAGGTGCAGATATTAATAGTATTCAATCGGTTAAACGCCCTGTTAAAGATATTGATTTTGGTTTTGTAGGCGATGTAGAAAGCGTCGCTCACGATTCTATAGATAAATTAATTCAAGCCGATTTTACACCGGTATTTTGTGCTATTACCCACGATGGTAATGGGCAATTATTAAACACAAATGCCGATACTATAACCTCGCAAGTGGCTATTGGAATGAGTAAATTATACGAAACATCTATTTATTATTGTTTCGAATTAAACGGGGTTTTAGAAGACATTAACGACAAAAATTCGGTTGTTAAACATATTGATACCAACCTGTATCAAGATTTGTTAGCAAAAGGTATTATTGCCGATGGTATGTTGCCAAAACTAGAAAACTGCTTTGCTGCTTTAAAAAATGGCGTTAGCACAATAAACATGGGGAATACAGAAATGTTAACCCAAGAAAATGATAATTTTACAAAAATAACTTTATAAAAATGACGCAGCAAGATTTAACAAATGATGCCATTTCACTTTTAAAAAAGCTGATAGAAACACAGTCTTTTTCTTCGGAAGAGGATCCAACGGCATTACATATCGAAGATTGGTTTAAGCGTTATAATATTGATTTTAAACGTACACAAAATAATGTTTGGGCAGTAAACAAGCATTTTGATGAGAGTAAGCCAACATTGCTTTTAAACTCACATCATGATACCGTAAAACCAAATTCAGCATATACTAAAGATCCTTTTAAAGCCATTGTAGAAGATGGTAAATTGTATGGTTTAGGTAGTAATGACGCTGGAGGATGTTTGGTGTCTTTAATTGCGACGTTTACTCATTTTTACAAGCATGATAATTTAAAATACAATCTGGTTATTGTCGCTTCCGCGGAAGAAGAAAGCAGTGGCCCAAATGGCTTAAACAGTATGTTGGCTGTAATACCTCACGTCGATGTTGCTATTGTAGGCGAACCGACTTTAATGAATTTAGCTGTAGCTGAAAAAGGACTTGTGGTTTTTGATGCTGTTGTAGCTGGAACGCCAAGTCATGCGGCACATCCAAACGATAATAATTCTATTTATAACACCATAGAAGTGTTACAATGGTTTAAAGATTTTAAGTTCGAAAAAGGTTCTAAAGCTTTAGGTGATGTGAAGTTAACGGTAACGCAAATTAATGCAGGTTCTCAGCATAATGTGGTTCCTGGTCATGTAGATTTAGTTGTCGATGTACGTGTAAACGATGCATATACCAATACAGAAATCGCTGAGATTTTACAAGAAAAAGCGCCGTGTACAAGTATTACACCACGTAGTTTACGTTTAAATTCATCTTGTATTCCAATGGATCACGATTTAGTGAAAGCAGGTATCGAAATGGGACGATCTACTTATGGTTCGCCAACATTATCCGATCAAGCCACATTAACGTGCCCATCTTTAAAACTAGGGCCTGGAGATAGTACGCGTTCGCATTCAGCAGATGAATTTATTCATTTACATGAAATAGTAGAAGGTGTCGATTTGTATATTAAATTATTAGATAAGGTTATCGTAAAATAAAAAAAATGGAAAGTAGATTGTTCTTCTTTCTTTAAAATAATAGATTTTCGCTTTCGCGGAAACAGAAAAAAAAAGTATTAAGATGAAGTTGTGGGATAAAGGTATTTCAATAGATAAAAAAATAGAACAATTTACTGTTGGAAACGATAGAGAAATTGATATTCATATTGCAAAGTACGATGTAATTGCGTCGCGTGCACATGCTAAAATGCTTCAAAAAATCGGAATTATTTCTGTTGAAGAGTTAGTCGATTTATTACGTGGTTTAAAAGGACTAGAAGCTCAAATTGCCGATGGTACTTTTGTTATCGATGCACAGTTTGAAGATGTACACTCTAAAATTGAATTCGAACTTACTAGAACTTTAGGTGAAGTTGGAAAAAAAATACACACAGCACGTTCTAGAAACGATCAAGTTTTAGTGGCTTGCCATTTATATTACAAAGATAATTTGAGTGTTATAAAAGATAAAACTAAAACGCTTTTTAATACACTTTTAGATTTAGCTGATACATATAAAGATAAGGTTTTACCTGGCTATACGCACTTGCAAGTAGCTATGCCATCATCTTTTGGGTTGTGGTTTTCTGCATACGCAGAATTAATGATAGACGACGTGTTTCTATTAGATGCTGCTATAAAAACGGTAGATCAAAATCCGTTAGGTTCGGCTGCAGGTTACGGAAGCTCTTTTCCTATCGATAGAGAATTAACAACTAAAGAAATGGGGTTTGCAACACTTAAATACAATGTGGTTGCAGCACAAATGGGGCGTGGTAAAAACGAACGTACTATTGCTATGGCTCTAGGAAGTTTGTGTAATACACTGTCTCGTTTTGCAATGGACACCTGTTTATATATGAGTCAGAATTTTGGATTTGTTTCTTTTCCAGATGAATTAACAACGGGAAGTAGCATTATGCCACACAAGAAAAACCCGGATGTTTTTGAGTTAATTAGAGGTAAGTGTAATAAAATACAAGCCTTACAAGGTGAAATGGTTTTAATAACCAATAATTTACCAAGTGGATACCACAGAGATTACCAATTATTGAAAGAAAACATGATTGCTGCTTTCGAAGAATTAAAAGATATCTTGGATATTTTTAACTATTCTATTCAGCAAATTATAGTGAAAGACGTTGATGTAAATAGCGATTTATATAAATACCTGTTCACAGTTGATAATATAAATACTTTGGTTGTAGAAGGACAAAGTTTTAGAGAGGCTTACCAAAAAATTGGCGGACAGGTGCAAGATGGTACTTACGTCCCTGATACCTCTAAAAAGCACACACATGCCGGAAGTATCCATAACTTATGTTTAGATAAAATTCGTGCTAAGTTCCCTGTTTAATTTTAGTTGAAACGGATTTTGTTGTTGTTTCTAGTTTATACAATTTATGAAAATAATGTTTAGAACAGTTGTTTTATTATTTATGTTTTTCACACAAATAACGTTTTCACAAGAAAATGGTAATTGGGTTAAAGCATCAGTATTTACTAAAACAGATACTATTCAGGGGTTTGTTAAAACTAAAAGTATTTCTTTTGATAGTGTTAAATTCAAGAAAAGTATGGATGGCTCTACGGAGCATTTAACACCTGATTTAATTGAAGGATATAAGGTTAAAGAAGAGCTTTATCTAAAAAGATTTATAAAAAAAATAGGCAGTTTCGGTTACTATAAATTTGCTAAATTAATAGATGAAGGTAGGTTTACCTTATTCGAAACTATAGAAGAAAGTTCAAATTCTTTGAAAAGCCCTATTTTGTTGTTAGATTTTGACAATAAGTTTGTTATGTTTAAGGTTTTTGGCTTTAGAAAACTGAAAAACAAGAAAAAAATTGCTCAGAAACTGAACGACTATGAGGTATTACAAAGTATAGTTTTAGAAAGAAGATTTGATTATAACAGTTTTGTAGAAGAAATTATAAATCTTAATTCGAAATAATGGTTTGCTAATAAAAACTAGATTTATTTTGAAGAACTTGTTTTCTTAAAATGTTATCCTTAAACACTTAACTATATTAATATTGTATCGTAATTTATAATTTTAAAGATGCAGAAAATTAAAATTGATAAATTTGTTTTATCTATTATTGGTGTTATAATATTCGCTTATTTTTTCCCGCAATGGGGCGTAAGTGAAAGTAAAATTCCTATCGACACGATTAGTGCGATAGGAATTTCTCTTATATTCTTTTTTTACGGGCTTAAATTGAGTCCGGCTAAGCTAAAGGTTGGGCTTAAAAACTGGAAGCTACATGTGCTAGTGCAAAGTGCTACGTTTTTAATTTTCCCGATGTTAGTGCTTGCTTTGCGTCCGTTAATACAAAATGAGGCTCAAGAAACGATTTGGCTGGCTTTCTTTTTTTTAGCTGCGTTACCATCTACGGTATCATCATCTGTGGTTATGGTGTCTATGGCAAAAGGCAATATACCTGCAGCTATTTTTAATGCTAGTATTTCTGGTATTATTGGTGTTGCTTTAACGCCACTCTGGATGGGGCTTTTTGTTAATGATGCTCAAACCGATTTTGACTTTACGGCTATTTACATTAAACTTATTGTTCAAATTATTTTACCTGTTGTTTTAGGGCTTGGGTTACAGCGCTATTTTGGTGCTTTTGTTCAAAAGCATAGTGCGAAACTTACGCTTTTTGATAAATCTATTATTCTACTTATTATTTACAAGAGTTTTGCTGAATCTTTTACAGGAAACATATTTAATTCGGTTTCGGTATTGGATTTGTTATTGCTTTTTGTAGCTGTGTTAGTGCTGTTTTTTATTGTTTTTGTTTTGATCGGTTTCTTATCTAGAAAAATGAATTTTAACAAGGAAGACCAGATTACGGCGCAATTTTGCGGCACCAAGAAATCTTTAGTACATGGTACGGTGTTTTCTGAAATTATATTTGGGAATATGGCTTCTATTGGTATTGTTTTATTGCCTTTAATGCTGTTTCATGCGTCGCAAATATTAATTATTACCATAATAGCAACGCGATTGTCTAAAAGGGAAGATTAGGGTTTTATACCGTATATTCTGTTTTGCAAGTGTAGATCTCTACAAAGAAACAATTACTTAATATTTGTTCTAGAACCTTAGCGGATACTTGCGTTAGGGATTGCAGCATTGTTGGAGCTCATTTTGTGTTGTTGCACCTATTGCAACACAAAAAAGCGACTGCGGAAAGCCCGACCCTTGGGTAACGCCCCGAAAAAAATGGTATAAAAAAAGCGCACTTTAAAAAAAAATGCGCTTGGAATGGGTTTTCGATATTCTAACTAAAATAATTAAATAATAGTAGATTGCCCTAAATGTATGTTGGTAAAGTTTAGATTGGTTTCGTCGGGATTATTTATAAAATCTTCGATGAAATCTCCAACCTTGGTGGTGCTAATGTTATCGTATTTGTTATTTAAATCGGGTGTTGTAATGTGTAATTTTAATGATTTATCCACACCTTCGCGAACACGGTTAGCTTCTTCGTCTAAACCAAAGTGATCTAAGAGCATAGCAGCCGATAAAATAGAGGCTATTGGGTTTGCAATGCCTTTGTTGGCTGCTTTGGTATAAGCGCCGTGAATAGGCTCGAACATGGCAAATTTGTCACCTAATGATGCGGATGCCAACAGGCCAATTGAACCTACAATAACGCTGGCTTCTTCGGAAAGGATATCGCCAAACATATTTTCGGTTAAAATAACATCAAATTGTCTTGGGTTGATAATGAGTTCCATAGCGGCATTATCAATATACATGTATTTTAATTTTACATCTGGATATTGCGGTGCAATTTCTTGCACGATACGTCTCCAAAGGCGTGAGCTTTCTAAAACGTTTGCTTTATCTACAAGTGTAATTTTCTTTTTTCTGGCTTGCGCAGCTTTAAAAGCGGCATGTGCTATGCGCTCGATTTCGTACCTGTTATAGGTGCAAGTATCGGTTGCTGTATTACCATCTTCGCTTAGCGTATGTTCTCCAAAATAAATACCACCTGTAAGTTCGCGATAAATTAAGATATCTACATCTTTAATTTGCTTCACTTTTAGGGAAGATTTGCTTAACAAATCTTCATAAGCTATTACTGGGCGTATGTTTGTATGTAAGTCTAATTCTTTACGGATACCTAATAAACCTTGTTCTGGGCGTATTTTTGCATTAGGATCTAAATCGAAAGAGGTACGGCCAATAGCTCCAAAAAGTACGGCATCTGCTTTTTTACAAATATCGATGGTTTCTTGTGGCAACGGATTCCCCGTTTTGTCTATGGCACCTGCGCCCACTAAACCATGGTTGAAAGTAAATATGTGATTAAAATCCATAGCAATGGCTTTTAATACCTTTACGGCTTGAGCGGTGACCTCTGGGCCAATTCCATCGCCTGGCAATACGGCTATATTTAATTTCATGTGTTAGGTATTTATATTTTTACCAAAGGTAAGGCGTAGGGCGTTACTTTTGAATTACGACGAAACAATTTCGTTATAAATTTTACTGCTTTCTATTATTTTATGGATATCGCTATCTACAACTTCTTTTTTCTTATCGGCGTAATCTAAGAAATTTGTGTAAATCACGTCTAATTGAAGTTTTGTTAACTCGTACCCAACATTTTTGGCTCTGTAAGCTAGTGCTGCACGACCACTACGGGCGGTTAGTACTATAGCAGATTCTGTAACACCAACATCTTTAGGATCGATAATTTCGTAAGTTTCACGATTTTTAATCACACCATCTTGGTGAATTCCTGAGCTGTGTGCAAAAGCATTAGCACCAACAATGGCTTTGTTTGGTTGTGTGTAAATCCCCATACTATCTGAAACCAATTGGCTTAAGCCATAAAGCATTTCTGTTTTAATATTGGTATCTAAGTTTAGGTATGGATGTTGTTTTAAAATCATAACAACTTCTTCTAAAGCCGTGTTACCTGCACGTTCGCCAATACCGTTAATAGTACATTCTACTTGGCGCGCACCATTAATTACACCTTCTATAGAGTTTGCCGTTGCTAAACCTAAATCGTTATGGCAGTGACAAGATAAAATTGCTTTGTCTATACCTTTTACGTTTTCTTTTAAGTATTTAATTTTTGCACCATATTCACTAGGTAAGCAATACCCTGTAGTATCTGGTATGTTTAATACCGTTGCTCCAGCTTTAATTACGGCTTCGCAAACACGTGCTAAATATTCGTTATCAGTTCTACCTGCATCTTCAGCATAAAATTCAACATCTTCCACAAAAGATTTTGCATAAGTAACGGCTCTAACGGCACGTTCTATTATGGCATCTTGGTTAGATTTAAATTTGAATTTTATATGAGAATCCGATGTGCCAATACCTGTATGTATTCTAGGTAATTTAGCATACTTTAAAGCTTCGGCAGCTACTTTTATATCATTTTCTACCGAGCGTGTTAAACCACAAACGGTTGCGTTTTTTACAATTTTAGAAATTTCTTCAACCGACTTAAAATCACCAGGACTCGAAACGGGAAAACCAGCTTCAATAATATCAACACCTAAAAAATCTAGCTGTTCGGCTATTATTAATTTTTGCTCGGTATTTAGTTTACACCCAGGGACTTGTTCACCATCTCTTAGTGTTGTATCGAAAATTTGGACTTTATTATCAGACATTTATTAAAATATATTTTCTTATTGTTCTACGAAGTTATATTTTGCTTAACGAAAAGGATAATACAACCTTGGGTTATTACGATGTTTAAAGTTGTAATTATGTAGTTAATGTATTAATAATCAATCAATTAATATTGGTTTTACACCTATGACGAAAGAGCAAAAAGATAATTTGTTTGTGCTAGTGAAATCACTTTCTAAATCCGAAAAGCGACAATTTAAGCTTTATGTAGGACGATTGGGAGTAAATGAGGACTCTAAGTTTTTAATGCTGTTTAATATTCTCGATAAATTATCGGTTTATGATGAGGCTTTTATTTTAAAGAAGGGTATTGTTAAAAAGCAACAACTCTCTAATTTAAAGGCACACCTTTATAAGCAAATATTAATTAGTTTAAGGTTAAACCCGTCGCATAAAGATATTAGACTACAAATACGCGAACAACTCGATTTTGCAACCATACTTTACCATAAAGGACTTTACAAACAGAGTTTGAAACTTTTAGATAAAGCAAAAAGTTTAGCCATTTTAAACGAAGAAAAAAATGTGGCTTACGAGGTTGTCGAGCTCGAAAAAGTTATAGAATCGCAATATATTACCCGAAGTTTAAGTAATCGTGCCGATGAGCTTACCATACAAGCCAAAGAGCTTAGTTTGCATAATGTTTTGGCTAGTAAGCTATCTAATTTATCTCTGCAATTGTACGGCTTGTATCTAAAAATAGGATACATAAAAAATGATGAAGATTATAAACAGGTTACTAAATACTTTAACGATCGTTTACCAAAATACGATATACACGAGTTAGGTTTTCGTGAAAAACTATGGTTATACAAATCTTACCTGTGGTATAGTTTTTTAACCGTCGATTTTTTATCGTGCTATAAATACTCTCTAAAATGGGTAGATTTATTTTATGCGAAAGAAGAAATGATTGAATTAAACCCTGTGTTTTTTTTAAGCGGAAATAATTATTTATTAGAGTCGCTTTACTTTTTAAGAAAATACGATAAGTTTAAAGAGAGCTTAATTAAGTTTGAAGGTGTAACCAAAGAAAAATGGTTCCCTAAAGATGATAACTTAGACGGTTTAGCTTTTCTTTATATTTATAACAACAAGTTTAATTTACATTTTATTGAAGGTAGCTTTGACGAAGGCTTACCGCTTGTAGATACTGTTTTGGACGAATTGAAATTCTACAAAAACCGTATTGATGAGCATCACGTTATGGTGTTTTATTACAAAATGGCGAGTATGTATTTTGGAGCTGGCGAGAACAAAAAATGTATTCAGTTTTTAGATAAAATTATAAGCAATAAGTCTTTACAAATGCGTGAAGATTTGCTGTGTTTTTCTCGTATTTTAAATCTTGTGGCGCATTACGAAGCTGGTTTAGATTACAACCTCGATGTGCTTATAAAGAGTACGTATAAGTTTTTAATTAAAATGGAAGATTTATATGAAGTACAAAAAGAATTTATTAAGTTTTTAAGAGGTTTAGGAGATATCTATCCGCATGAGGTGAAGAACGAATTTAAGAAACTGCATAAAAAACTAAAGGAATATGAAAACGATCCCTACCAAAGTCGAGCGTTTTTATATCTAGATATTATTTCTTGGTTAGAATCTAAAATTCAGAACCGACCAATTGGTTTGGTTATTCGAAATAAATTTCATGAGTTGAAGGTGAAGTAGGTTTCCCTTCTTTTTAATTTAAGGATAGCATTAATTGGTTTAGTTTTTTTATGGAAGGCAATTGAAAAACATGGTATCTAATAAGGTCTAAAAACAATTGCTAATTGAGGTGTAAATAGTCTTAGACATAAGCTGTATATCATTTGATAAAAAGATAATTACCATAAAAAAAAACATGAAATTAAAAAATATATACAAACCGCTATTAGTTCTATTTGTTATTAATCTATTTCTAATTTCTTGTAAGGAAAAGCAAAAAACAATCGTTGAAAATGTTACAAACGAAAAAATACTAGAACAAAACTCAGAAATTAATACAGATTTCCCGGTTTACTCTGAAAAAGGTGAATCTAAAACTGATAGTACACAAATTATTTTAAGAGGAAGAATAACGTTAGGGCATGAGGTTAGTAGTTTTTCCCCTTGTGGAGATGATAAGGAATTTTGGATTATAGCGAAAGAGGAACTGACTGAGTTATATTTCAAGTTAACAAAAAACAAAGTGCCTTACTCTCCAATATTTGTAAGAGTTGAAATTATTGATAAAGGAAAATCAGAAGATGGATTTGCTGCTGATTATGACAGCACCTATGAGATAGTAAACATTTTAGAAGCCAGAAACATCTCAGACATAGATTGTGAATAAAACGTTTTACAATGATGTCTAAAAATAATTACTATTTTAGGCTTAAATAAATACCTGACTATTCTTATACTTAAGTTAGGCAAAATATAAACTGAATGAATACAGATGTACTTTCTCAATACTACAAAGGTATACTTGGACAGTTAAATTCTGAAGTCCAACTAATAAATCGATTGTTTAAACACAATGGAATGAAAGGCGATGGAAATGAATCAGCAATTCGAGATTTAATTGAGAAATTTATTCCTAAAAAATATGGCATTGGCTCAGGAATAGTAATTGATAAAAATGGCAATCAAAGTCGACAATGTGACATAATTATTTATGACAACTATAATTATCCTGAATTGTTATCCATGTCAACTGCCAAATTTTATCCTGTCGATATTGTGTATGCCGTAATTGAAGTAAAAACAGCTCTTGATTCTGAAAAAAGTAAAATTGCAATTCAAAATATTGATTCAGTATTAAAATTAGATTATATAAAAGAAAGCTTTAGAAAATTCCCTACCGATCCAATTGGAAAAATAAGTAATGATACTGTGTTTTTCCAAGACGAACCAACAAAACCACCTCTTGGATTGGTCTTTGCCTATGAAACTGACACAAATAAATTGGACACATATTTAAATTGGTTTAGCGCAGAGAACAATAAAGAATTTGACAATATTCCGAGCCATATATGTGCGTTAGACCAAGGCTTGTTAGTATTGAAAGGAGGATTAAAAAAAGAATTACCGTTGGTATTTCCTGTTGTTGAAGGTGATATATTTCAAACTACTGAAGATAATCCATTAGTTGAAATTAATGGTAAAAAATTCCATAGCTACAAGGATAGCCTTTTTCCATACACAAAGGTTGGCGAAGAAGATGTTTTAGTCGACCAAGGAAAAACATTATTAAATTTCATCCTAATTTTGACAAGAATGCTTCAGCTCAAGGATATAAATCCGAATTTAAATTTGATGGAGCATTATCTGACAGAAGATTTAAAAGTAAAATTTACAGTTAGCAATGGAAAATTGAATGTAATCAAATAATACTTTGCCTAACATTGGTGCCTGTTGCACAACGTGTAAAAATAATTGCTATTTTAGGATTAATCACAGGTCGTTGCGTCTTTGTTACATAAGGTTTTCCTTAGAAAAATCGGTGCATACAAACCCATTAACCACAATTAAGAGAAATAAAAACAGAGACTACAAAAGTTTCATTTATTACTACATAATATCAACATGATTATAGAACAAGAAGAAAAATTTAAAGACGTACTTTCTAAAATAGAAGGAAAAATTAATGAGCAAAGTTTTTTCAATAAGTTCTTGGAATTGTATCCAGAAGCGTGGAAAAAACATAAAATTATGTATTCAAAATTTAATAAAAGTAAACAATTTGGACAAAAAATTCCGTTACCAAAACCTGAGGTTTCTTTACGAAAAGAAATTAGAGTATGGTTACAAAAACAATAAAACCGGAATTTAAACTATCAAATCCAAGCAAACCATCTCATTCTCTAAAAACATAAAAAGGAACATAGTTTTAACGATATAAAGTGTTGGCGATGTTCTCTTTCCGCGAAAGCGAAAAAATAAACCACAAGCTTATTATCTACAAACTTACTTCCGTATATTTGCACTTTCTTAAAAATAACAATCATGCAAGACGGATTATACGCAAAATTTAACACAACAAAAGGAGAGATTCTAGTTGCTTTAGAGTACAAAAAAACGCCAGGAACAGTTGGGCACTTTGTAGCTTTAGCTGAAGGAAATCTTGAAAACAAAGTAAAACCACAAGGAACACCTTATTACGATGGATTAAAATTCCATAGAGTAATTGAAGATTTTATGATCCAAGGTGGATGTCCACAAGGATCAGGAGCTGGAAGTCCAGGTTATAAATTTGATGATGAGTTTCATCCAGATTTAAAACACGACGGACCAGGTGTATTGTCTATGGCAAATGCAGGACCTGGAACTAATGGAAGTCAGTTTTTTATAACACACGAACAAACAGCTTGGTTAGATGGTAAGCATACTGTTTTTGGTAAAGTTGTAGAAGGACAAAATATAGTAGATGCTATTGCACAAGGTGATTTAATTGATACCTTAGAGATTGTTAGAGTTGGAGCGGAAGCTGAAGCTTTTAACGGTGTTGAAGCATTTAGAACATTTGAAGGTTCTCGTGAGGCAAAATTAGCAGAGGCTAAAGCTGCTGGTGAAGCGGAATTGGATAAATTGGCTGCTGGGTTTGAAAAAACTGAAAGTGGTTTACGTTACCAAATTATTCAAGAAGGTAATGGTGCAAAAGCAGAAAAAGGTAAAACGGTTTCTGTACACTATAAAGGCCAATTGGCTGATGGTACTGTTTTTGATTCATCATACAAACGTAATTCACCAATTGATTTTCCAATTGGAGTAGGACAAGTTATTCCAGGATGGGATGAAGGTATTAGCTTATTAAAAGTAGGCGATAAGGCACGTTTAGTAATTCCGAGTCACTTAGGTTACGGTAGTGCTGGTGCAGGTGGTGTTATTCCACCAGATGCTACATTGGTTTTCGATGTAGAACTTATGGATGTAAAGTAAGCTAAAAAAGACTTAGTTTTTAAGTTGAATAATAACTGAAGATAGAACATGATACGTGTTGTTTTTTCTTGTTATTAATAGACTTAGCAACAAGATTTTATATAGATTAAATAAAAATAAGCACCCTATTTTAGGGTGCTTTTTTATTGTTGTATTTTGGCGATACCAAAGGACTGATAATTATTTTAATTCATCGATTTTATTCTTTCAATTTTCTGGGTAAATCTATTTTTGTAGTATGATTAGTATAAGAGAGTCGGATTTTTACCCAATGGTTTTGAAAGAATTTAATTACGATTTTGGCAGCGTTTTTATTTTCGAAAAGTGTGTTGTTTCCGAAGTGAATCAAGGTGTTGATTTTACTTGGGATGTACATGCAAAAATAATTATTGACGATGTTTTTGGATACCTAGGTACGCCAGATGGAGCAACTATTAATTTTATATCGAATAGAATTAATTCGTATTCGGTTATGGCTTCCGATTGGATAAGGTTTTTTAAAAATAGCTATTTCTTAAAATCTTATATTGTAGTTTCAGATAAAACACGCCTATCTAATGCTATTATCGAAAAACTCTTTTTTAAAGGTACTATAAAGCATTTTAAAGAGTTAGATATGGCCATTAATTTTGTCGAAAATGATATGGTAGAAATTAGCTAGCATTGTTTTATATTTGTTTTTATGACAGATAAAGAACTCCAACAGCTTAAATACCCAATAGGTCAATTTTCTTGCCCTAGCAATATTACTAAAGAACATCTAGCGGGCTGGATTTCTATATTAGAGCACTTTCCTAATAGACTAGAAGGTTTAGTTAAAGACTTAACAGACCAACAGCTAGATACGCCATATAGACCAGAAGGTTGGACTATTAGGCAAGTTATTCATCATTTATCCGATAGTCATCACCATAGTTATACACGTTTTAAATGGGCTTTAACAGAAGATAAACCTGTAATAAAAGCATATTTTGAAGAGCGTTGGGCAGAATTAATAGATTCTAAATCTGCACCCATAGAAATGTCTTTAGCACATTTGCGTGCCATACATTTTAAACTGGTGTATTTATTAAAAACCTTATCGGAAGAAGCTTTGCAAGCTTGTTTTATTCATCCGGAAACTAATAGTGAAGTGCCATTAAATTTTAATGTTGGTAATTACGCTTGGCATAGTAACCACCATTATGCGCACATTGAAAATTTAATGAAACTTAAAGGTTGGATTTAAAATGATAAGAAAAGCAACTCTTGCCGATACTAGCGCCCTTTTAGAAATTTACAATTATTATGTAATACATACTACGGTTACTTTTGATGAAGTAGCTTTATCCTTAAATGCTTTTACCGAAAAGTTAGAGCTTATTTTAAAAGATTACCCGTGTATAGTTTTTGAAGACAATAATGAGATTTTAGGTTTTGCTTACGGTAGTAAATTTAGACCGAAACCTGCCTATAATTATACTGTAGAATCTACAGTATATGTTAAAAACGGAGCGCATGGAAAGCAAATAGGTTCTAAACTATACACCGAACTACTTGCGCAGTTAAAGCAACGTAATTTTAAATCGGTTTTGGGTGTTTTAACCATTCCGAATCCTGCAAGCGTTAAGCTACACGAAAAATTTGGTTTTACTCAGGTGGCACATTTAAAAGAAGTTGGCTTTAAGTTTGATACTTGGCTAGATGTTGGCATTTTTCAATTAAAAATTAATTAAGCCTTTTTCCATTTTATACCGCAACCAATACTTGGCTTTTGTTGCGCATTATTACTAGTGTTATTCACTAAGCAATCTATAGCGTGGCGTAAATCTTTACCGGTAACAGGAACGCCATTGCCTGGTCTAGAATCGTCTAATTGGCCTCTATAAGTTAATTCTAAATTCCCGTTGAATACATAAAAATCTGGTGTACAAGCGGCATCATAAGCTTTTGCTACAGCTTGACTTTCATCGTACAAATAAGGAAAAGGATACTCTTCTGTTTCCGCATGAAGCTTCATTTTTTCAGGACTATCTTGCGGATAGTTAACCACATCGTTACTAGAAATAGCGATACATTTAAGGCCTTTTTTTAGATATGCATTGGAGATGGCTACTAATTCTTCATTTACATGAATTACAAAAGGGCAGTGGTTACAAATAAACATAATTACAGTACCGGTTTCACCTTTTAAAGCATTGAGATCTAGAGTTTCTCCAGATACGGTATCTAGCAATGAAAACTGAGGTGCTTTTGTTCCTAACGGAAGCATGTTGGATGGAGTTTGAGCCATAGTTAAAAGTTTTATGCTAAGTTCGGGATTATTTGTATTTTTAAAAAATGAACCAAGCAATAACTTTCGAAGATTTTACAAAAGTAGATTTAAGAGTCGGTACTATTTTGGAGGTGAACGATTTTCCGAAAGCAAGGAAACCCGCTTATCAATTAACCATTGATTTTGGAGATTTAGGCATAAAAAAAACATCGGCACAAATTACCACACTTTATAAAAAAGAAGATTTGATACAAAAGCAAATTGTGGCTATAGTTAATTTTCCGAAGAAACAAATCGCTAATTTTATGAGTGAATGTTTGGTTGTTGGTGCTGTAGACGGTAAGGATGTTATATTGCTAAATCCAGAAAATAAAGTAAAAAACGGAACAACAGTTTCATAACATATGCAAGAACTGGATGATGTAAAAATCAACTTTGATAGTAATGGGCTATGGGTTTTAAACATCGCGTTAGCTGTTGTTATGTTTGGTGTTGCATTGGGGATTAGTTTAAACGATTTTAAAATTTTATTTAAGCAACCTAAAGCCGTTTTAGTTGGTGTTTTAAGTCAGTTTGTATTATTACCATTCATTACTTTTTGTGTTGTTTATATCGTGAAACCCCAACCAAGCATTGCTTTAGGTATGATGATGGTGGCAGCTTGTCCCGGTGGCAATATTTCTAACTTCATGACGCATTTAGCTAAAGGAAATACGGCGTTATCCATAAGTTTAACTGCTTTTGCAACCTTTGCAGCTGTTTTTATGACACCTTTTAACTTTCAGTTTTATGGAAATTTGTATCCTCCAACGGCGCAAATTTTAAAAAATGTGGCACTAAATCCATTCGATTTAATACAATTAGTTTTAATAATACTTGGAGTTCCTTTAATTTTGGGGATGTTATTACGCCATTACAGAACGGACTTTGCTGTTAAGCTGTCTAAACTGCTAAAACCATTATCTATTGTTATTTTTGCGACTATTGTTGTTATTGCGTTTTCTAAAAACATAGATGTGTTTAATGCCTATATTCATCATGTTTTAATACTTGGAATAGGACATAATATACTCGCTATTTTACTTGGGTTTTTATTAGCGAAGGCTTTTAAACTGTCCTTTGTGGATCAAAAAACATTAGCGATAGAAACTGGTATTCAAAATACAGGATTGGGCTTACTACTGATATTTTCGTTTTTTAATGGGTTAGGAGGAATGGCTATTTTAGCTGCGTTTTGGGGGATTTGGCATATTATTTCAGGACTACTATTGGCCACGTATTGGTCTAAAAAATAAAAAATAATAAAAGTACTATTGAATAAAATTTGGTTGCATAGTGTACGGTTGTATATTAAAATAGGATTGTTTTTCTATTATAAGAAAATCGATGTTTTTAATGCTGAAAACATACCTGAAAATAAACCTTTATTACTATTATCGAATCATCAAAATGCGTTGTTAGATGCGTTAATCATTGGTACACAGTCGGGAAGGTTTCCTTATTTTCTAACGAGAGCAGCTGTTTTTAAAAAACCATTAGTAGGCAAAATATTGAGAAGCTTGCAAATGCTACCCGTTTATAGAATTCGTGATGGTTGGAACACTATTAATAATAATAAAGCCATATTTGAGGCTTGTTCGGGTATATTGAATAAGAATGAAATGGTGGCTATTTTTCCAGAAGGTAATCATAATTTAAAACGAACCGTGCGACCTTTAAGTAAAGGGTTTACACGTATTGTTTTTGATACTTTGGATGCTTATCCCGATATCGATTTACAGCTTATTCCGGTTGGATTAAATTACCAGAACGCCGAGCGGTTTGGAGATTCGGTTTCGTTATATTTCGGAGAGACTATTACAGCAAAAGACTATGCTTCGGAAAAAAGAAACGAAGCGGTGATAAATTTAAAAACTAAAATTCATTCTGAAATATCAAAACTTACAATACATATACCTTCAGATACATATACAGAAACGATTACGAAGCTTAACGATTTGAATGTTTGCTTTACTAATCCTAAAGCAATTTATGCCTTTATAGAGAACCGAGGCACATCATCTAAAATTAATACCCATAAGAAACCGGGTTTACTGAAGAGCGGATTAAAATTTCTACTCATCTGTAATTTGATTTTACCGTATTTAATTTGGAAGTTTATTGCTCAGCCTAAAGTTAATGATGTTGAATTTGTTGGAACCTTTCGTTTTACAATAGCCATTACTTTGGTGCCTATTTGGTTGTTAATGGTTTCTGGAATTCTTTTGGTAGCCTTCGGATGGCAAATAGCACTTGGTTATATTTTAGGGAGTTTGTTTTTGGCACTAATTGCGGTTAAGGCATAAAAAAATCCGTTACTTTTTTAGCAACAGATTTTTTTATTTATATATTTTGAAATGCTTTAGATATCATCAAAGCTAATATCAGTAAAGCTTTCTGGTGTTTTTAATTCTGCTTCAGTAACGCGAGATCCATCGTCAACTGTATTATCATATTCTTTTTTGAAGTCTTTTTGGTGACGTTCACTTATTACTTCGTCGCCTTTTTCATTTATAATATAATCGGTCATTTCACCTAGAATATCTTTAAATTCTGCAAAATCTTCTTTATAAATATAAATTTTATGTTTTTTATAATGAAACGAGCCATCATCATTAGTAAACTTTTTACTTTCAGTAATTGTTAAATAATAATCTTCTGCCTTCGTTGCTCTTACATCAAAAAAGTAAGTGCGCCTTCCTGCTCTCAATACCTTTGAAAAAATCTCCTCTTTCTCCATCATACCATTATTGTTCATAATTATATAGAAATTTGTTTTTAATTCTAGTGTCTCAAAAATCTAAAAAAAACCTAAACAAACCAACCTTTTAAGGAGTTTCTTTTCAAAAAGTAAAATTTAATTGCCACATAGAAACCAAATAGAACTGTAAGTGTTTTATTTTGAAGTGGTTTCGCTTAATTGCTTTAAATATAAATGTTTGTAATAACCATCTATATCTATTAGCGTATCGTGTGTACCTTGTTGTACTATTTCACCATCTTCTAGCACAATTATTTTGTTTGCATTTTTAGCCGATGATACACGATGGCTTACTATAATTGTGGTTTTTCCTTCTGTGATTTTATTAAGATTTTTAAGAATTTTTTCTTCCGTTTCAGTATCAACAGCTGATAAGCAATCGTCGAAAAGTAAAATTTTAGGTAGTTTTATAATCGCTCTAGCTATGGAAACGCGTTGTTTTTGCCCTCCAGAAAGCGTAATACCACGTTCACCTAAAACGGTATCGTATCCATGATTAAATTTAATAATGTTTTTATGAACCTGTGCATTTTTAGCAGCTTCAATCACTTCTTCATCGGTAGCATCTTCTTTACCGAATTTAATATTGTTTTTTAAACTATCGGAAAACAAGAACGCTTCTTGCGGTACATAACCAATACTGTCTCTTAAATTCGATAAATTTACTTGATCAATTTCTTGTTTATTAATTATTATAGAACCTTTATCAATATCATATAGACGACCAATTAAATCTAAAATAGTAGATTTTCCTGATCCTGTTTTTCCTATAATGGCAAGTGTTTCGCCTTCTTTTACATGGAAACTGATGTTTTTTAGAGCGGTAATATTAGTGTCATCATAAGTAAATGTCACGTTTTTAAACTCAATATCGCCTGTGATTTCGGTATCTGTTTCAACAGTGTTTTTTATTTCGGGCTCTATTCTTAAAAACTCATTTATTCTTTTTTGTGAAGCTTCCGCTTGCTGAACAATAGATGTTACCCAACCAACGGTTGCTACTGGCCAAGTTAGTAGGTTTACGTAAATTATAAATTCGGCAATGGTACCAATACTTTCAATTTCACCATTAATATATTGCATACCACCAATGTAAATTACAATTAGGTTACTTACACCAATTAGCAAAAGCATCATTGGGAAAAACCAAGCTTGTACACGTGCTAAATCTATTTGTTTTTCTTTGCTTTCTGCGGCAAGGGTAGAGAAGTTGGCCGAAGTTTGTGGTTCTATTCCGTAAGCTTTTATTACCGAAATTCCACTAAAAGACTCTTGTGTAAAGGTGGAAAGTTTTGATAAATACTCTTGTACAATTGTACTTCGTCTATGTATTTCTTTACTTAATTTGTAAATTACAATTGATAATATAGGTAGTGGTAATATAGTATAAAGCGCTAAAGATGGCGATTCTTCAAACATATATATTAGCGCAATTACAAAAAGAGTTACTGTGTTTATGCTATACATTATGGCTGGGCCAGCGTACATTCTTACACGTCCAACATCTTCACTAATGCGGTTCATTAAGTCACCTGTTCTGTTTTTTTTATAGAAATTTAAAGATAACTTTTGGTACTGCTCATAAATTTCATTTTTTAAATCGAATTCAATATATCTCGATACATTTATAATATATTGTCGCATAAAGAATGTAAGGATACCACCAATAATTGCAGCACCTATAATGAATAAAATAGCTTCAAGGAGCTCGGCTTTAAAGGCTTCAATAGGCATTTCTTCATTGAAATATTTTTCTATTACAATAAATATTTTTTTTACATACCGAGGCGTAAATAACAAAAACATACGGGCAATTATGGTAATAAAAATACCGATTAATAGATTAGTTTTGTATTTTAGAAAGTACTTATTTAAGTGCTGTAATTCTTTCATTTATTTTAAAGGAAATAAGTTGCAAATATAGGGTATTCATTATAATTGAGATATTGATATGCGATAAGCAATTGTTAAATATAGCTTAAAGTATTATCGGAATAATAAAGTGTTTAAAAGCGGCTTTTATTTAAATATAGTGTTATTTTTGCCGCACGAAAGCAATAAAATTTTTCAAACCATAATAAGTTCTTTGTAATGATGCTAAATAGAAGACATATTCGTGTAAAAGTAATGCAAACCATGTATGCCTTTAAAGGTAGTGAAAGTGATGATTTTAGTAAAGATCAAAAATTCCTGCTGTTTAGCATAGATAATATGTATAACTTATACTTATTACTTATTTCACTTATAATTGAAGTTCAAAAAAGAGCTGAGAGTAACCTAGTGAAAAAACAAAACAAGCACCTTGCCACAAAAGAAGATATAGACCCAAACCGTAAGTTTGTAAACAATGAAGTTTTTAAAATTTTATTGAATAATTTGGACTTAAAAGACAAATTAGATTTGTATGATGTTAAGAATTGGGAATTGGATAGCGAATATGTAGATGTTATTTTTAAAGCCATTACAGCAAGTGAACTTTATAAAAACTACATGGAAACTAATACTTCTAGCTTTAAGGAAGATAAAGAGTTTTTAGTTGATGTTTTTAAAGAAATTATAGCTCCAAACGAAAAACTTTACGAATATTTAGAAGATAAAAATTTAACTTGGTTGGATGATTTACCTACTGTAAATACTACCATTTTAAAATTACTTAGAAAGGTAAAGTTAAGTACTTCGGAAAACCACTTTACTCCTCGTTTATATAAGGACTCTGAGGATAAGCAATTTGCTATCGATTTGTTTAGAAAAACATTATTGAATAGAACTGCTATAAACAAAGAGATTGAGCTAAAAACTCAAAACTGGGATTCAGACCGTATTGCTAATGTAGATTATGTATTGTTGCAAATGGCTATTTGTGAAGTAAAAAGTTTTCCATCTATCCCTGCCAAAGTAACTATTAATGAGTATTTAGAAATAGCTAAAGAATATTCTACTCCAAAAAGTAGCGTGTTTATTAATGGTATTCTAGATAAGCTTGTAAAAGAGTATACCGAAGCGGGAAATTTAAATAAAATTGGTAGAGGTTTAATGTAATTAATGTTAAGAGTATTACAAAAATTTCAATTCGACTAAATAATTGTTATTTTTGCAACTTCAATTAAAAATATATTAAAAATGAAAAAGATTATACTAGGATTAAGCGCTTTATGTGTATTAGCTTTAACTTCTTGTAAAGAAGAAAACGCAGCAAAAAAAATTGAAGAAGCAAATGTTACTGCAGCTGCAGTAAGAGATGCTAGTGCGTCTAACTTTCCTGTAATTGAGTTTGAAGAAACTACTCATGATTTTGGAGAAATAGAAGCTAAAAAATCTGTTCAAACAGTATTTAAATATAAAAACACTGGTAACGCGCCATTAGTAATTACTAATATTGGAACGTCTTGTGGATGCACAGTGCCAGAAGATTGGTCTAGAGAACCTTTAGCTGTTGGAGAAACAGGTGAATTTACAGTGAAATATAACGGTAGTGGTAAAGGGAAAATCTCTAAGAGTTTAACGCTTACAGCTAATACTGAAAAAGGTAAAGAAATAGTTAAAATTGCAGCTTTTGTGAAAACAGATGATAATGCATCTCCACAAGCTACAACTACACAAACAGTTCCTGGTATTTCTGCTGCGGCAGCATCACGAGCTGTTAAATCTAGCACACAACCAGGCCACGAAGGTCATAATCACGATTAATTAAAATATAATGGGAGAAGGAATTGGTAGTTTATTGCCGTTTGTATTAATGTTTGTAGTAGTGTATTTCTTTATGATTGCACCACAAATGAAACGAGCAAAAAAAGAAAAGAAATTTGCAGCCGAATTAAAACGTGGCGATAAAGTTATAACCAAAAGTGGTTTACACGGCAAAATTTTAGAACTTAATGACAAAGACGGTAGCTGTGTTATCGAAACAATGTCTGGGAAAGTAAAATTTGAACGTTCGGCAATTTCTATGGAAATGAGCACTAAATTAAATGCTCCTGCTGTAGTTAAAAAATAAATATTTGCTTTTTAAGTGAATAAAAAAAGAACCCTTTTGGGTTCTTTTTTTGTTCTATATTTATCTGAAAATGATGTTATTGAGCCTATATGATATGTTAGGTTTAGATTAATTATGATGATGCTCTAGATGGAAATCATCTTAATATCTGATTAGGAAAAACTACAGGGCTTTCAAATCCATCTTTTCCAACAGAAGCAATTCCGAAGAAATAATTATCGATAACAATACCGTCAAGCATAAACTCCGAAACATCACCAACGTAGCGACTTTTATCCCAAGTAGGCGAGGTGGTATCTCTCCAGTATATTTTGTAGCCAACAGCTCCTTCTACTTTATCCCATTTAAATTTAACCGATGCTTCCACAATACCGCCAATAGCAACTGTTTTTGGAGCTGGTGGAGCCCAAGCTAAACTAGCCATATTAATGGCGTTTACAGTGGTTAGTTTCTTTGCATAATCGAAATTAACGTGTTCTATAACATCTCCGTATTTAATACCGTTCTCTTCTCTAATATCTTGATGCTGCTGCGTGTAGTTTTCATGTGCTTCCATAATACGGATTCCTGCAAAACCTAAGTCGTTAAAAGGTCTGTGGTGTCCACCACGTCCAAAACGATCTAATCTATAAACCATCATCGGGTTCATTTCTGGCATATACGTTTTTACTGTTTTATGTATATAGCGTGCTAATTGACGAGAAATACCATCTACTTCTCCTCCGTAAAAACGTCTTAAATTGCGTTCTTTTTCGGTTTCGTTAGCAGGAACTGGTTCTGAAAATATTCTAAATGTACGATTGTCTATTACTCCATCTACACCTTCAATGTTTCCAATCATGTCATTATTAAATATTCCGATAATATCCCAACCTTGCTCTTTAGCATATTTGGCTAAACCGCCTCCACCAAAAAGACCTTGCTCTTCACCAGATAAGCCAACATAAATAATACTGTTTTCAAATTTATATTTAGAAAGTACTCTTGCGGCTTCAATAGTTCCCGCCATACCAGAAGCATTATCGTTTGCACCAGGAGCATCTTTTGTAAACTCCATAGTGTCGCTACCACGCGAGTCTATATCTCCACTCATGATAATATAGCGGTTTGGATATTTCGTTCCTTTTTGAATAGCGACAACGTTAACAATCCAAGCGTCGTGAGGTACACGCCTGTTGCCTTTTTTGGTAACAAAGTCCTTTTGGTAAAAGACATTCAAACAATCTTTACAATTAGATGATATTGTTTCAAATTCTGATTTAACCCAACGTCTTGCTGCACCAATTCCTCTAGTGTTTGAAATAGTATCGCTAAAGGTGTTTCTAGTTCCAAAATCAACCAGTTTTTGAATGTCTATTTCTATACGTTCTGCAGAAACATCATCTATGATATCGTATATTTTTTGATTAGTTTGGGCAGAGCTAATGGTTATAGAAAGTAGGAGTAAAGGGAGTATTAATTTTTTCATTCAGTTTTTTTTCTTAAAAATACAAAAAAGAAAAGGGCTTGAATGTGATATCGTTTTTACTAAATATAAAGAACAAAGAAATTATTGCAAATAAAAGACGCTTCAAAAATTAATTTGAAGCGCCTATTAACACTTGAGTTAGTCACTAATGAATTGTTTTAATCCCTTAAAAGCAATATTTATTTTCGGCCTTAACTTTTTCGGCTATCTCGTTACGTAAATCTACAATGTCTGGGTAGTTTTGATATTTAGTAAAGCGTTTAAGCCCCATAAGCATCATACGTTGCTCATCACCTTCGGCAAAAGAAATAATACTCTCTTTTCCTTTTTCTTCGATAATATCTACAGCGTGGTATAAGTATAGTTTAGACATCGCAATTTGTACAGATTGAGACTCGGCTCCAAAGCGTTTAGCATTCTTTTCAGTTCTTAATATAGCAGATTCAGCCATGTATATTTCAATTAAAATATCAGCAGCAGCTATAAGTAATTGTTGGTGTTTGTCTAAGTCCGGACCAAATTTTTGAACAGCACCTCCGGCAACCATTAAAAAAGTCTTTTTCAACTTATTAATCATTACTTTTTCTTCAGAAAATAATTCTGAAAAGTCTGGTGTATCAAAAGAAGGAATTCCCATTAATTCTTCTTGAACTTTTTGAGCAGGGCCTAATAAGTCAACATGACCTTTCATGGCTTTCTTTACTAACATGCCAACAGATAGCATTCTGTTAATTTCGTTAGTTCCTTCGTAGATACGTGCAATACGCGCATCTCTCCAAGCAGATTCCATAGGTGTTTCTTCAGAGAACCCCATTCCACCAAAAATTTGGATACCTTCATCAGCTGCATGTTGTACATCTTCCGAAACAGCTACTTTTAGAATAGAACATTCAATTGCATATTCTTCAACACCTTTAAGTTCTGCTTCTTGATGTGTATTTCCAGCAGCTTCACGCATTGCTATTCTGTCTTCAATATTTTTTGCAGCTCTATAAGTTGCAGATTCACCTGCGTAAGCATTAGTTGCCATTTCAGCTAATTTAACTTTAATAGCTCCAAAGTCTGAAATAGGCGTTTTAAATTGTTTACGCTCGTTAGCATAATTTACTGCTGTAGATAAAATTCTTCTTTGAGAGTCTAAGCAAGCTGCAGCTAATTTAATACGACCAACGTTAAGTGCATTCATCGCGATTTTGAAACCTTCGCCACGACCAGCTAACATATTTTCAGCAGGAACAACAGTGTCGTTAAAAAATACTTGACGCGTAGAAGAAGCACGAATACCTAATTTGTGCTCTTCTTCACCTAAAGTAATCCCATTTGGAGTGTCTCCATTATATTCTACTATAAATCCAGTAATATTTTTATCACCTTCAATACGAGCAAAAACGATCATCACACTACAGAAACCTGCATTTGAGATCCACATTTTTTGACCGTTAATTTTATATGATTTTCCATCTGTGGAAAGTTCAGCAGTTGTTTTACCAGAATTTGCATCAGATCCAGCTCCAGGTTCTGTTAAACAGTAAGCTCCAAACCACTCACCAGATGCTAATTTTGGTACGTATTTTTGTTTTTGCTCCTCTGTACCATATAAAGTAATTGGCATAGTACCAATTCCTGTATGCGCACCAAAAGCAGTACTGAAAGAACCTGTTCCTGAAGAAATATAATCACACGTTAATACAGTAGAAACAAAGCCCATTCCCATACCACCATAAGCTTCAGGAACAGCAACACTTAAAAAGCCCATATCCCCAGCTTTACGCATAACTTCTTCAGTTAGTGCATAATCTTTAGCTTCGAAACGTGCTTTATGAGGAATGATTTCACGATCGTTAAATTCCATTACGGATTCTTTCATCATTGTTTGCTCTTCTGAAAAATCTTCAGGAGTAAACACATCTTCACAATTTGTTTCTTTTACTAAGAATTGACCACCTCTTAAGATGTCTTTTTCATTTGCTTCCATTTTATATTTTTGTATTAAGTTCTTTATTAGTTTAAAAATTCAAATATTCCGCAAGCGCCTTGACCTGTTCCAACACACATGGTAACTGCACCATATTTGCCTTGCATGTCACGCTTACGCATTTCGTCAAAAAGTTGTACTGATAATTTTGCACCTGTACATCCTAACGGGTGACCCAATGCAATTGCACCACCATTTACGTTAATAATATCTGGATTAAGATTTAACTCTCTAATTACTGCTAAAGATTGAGAAGCAAAAGCTTCATTTAACTCAATTAAAGATAAATCGTCTTGTTTTAATCCTGCTTGCTTTAATGCTTTCGGGATTGCTTTTACTGGTCCGATACCCATAATACGAGGCTCAACACCTGCGGCTGCATAGTTTACCATTCTTGCAATTGGTTCTAAACCTAGCTCTTTTACCATTTCTTCACTCATAACCATTACAAAAGCAGCGCCATCACTCATTTGCGACGAGTTACCAGCTGTAACACTTCCTCCAGCAGCAAATACTGCTCTAAGTTTCGCTAAAGCTTCTTTACTAGTTCCTGCACGAGGTCCTTCATCTTTAGTTACTGTATACGATTTTGTCGCTTTCTTTCCGTTAGCATCAATATAAGTTTGCTCAACTTCAATTGGTACTATTTGATCTTGAAAACGATTTTCAGCCTGCGCTCGTAATGCTTTCATATGAGAATTAAATGCAAACTCATCTTGGTCTTCGCGAGATACCTTAAACTGTTTTGCAACAGCTTCTGCAGTATTTCCCATACCCCAATAATAATCTTCGTGACCTGCTTTTACAATCGCATCATAATTCAATTCTGGTTTAAAACCAGTCATTGGTACGCTACTCATGCTTTCTGCACCACCAGCAATAATACAATCTGCCATTCCGGCTTGTATTTTAGCTGTTGCCATACCGATAGTTTCAACTCCAGAAGAACAAAAACGGTTTACGGTTACACCAGGAACATCAACAACTTCTAATCCCATTAAGGAGATTAAACGTGCCATATTTAAACCTTGTGCACCTTCTGGCATGGCGTTACCAACAATAACATCATCGATACGCTTTGGGTCTAAATTTGGCAATTCTCTCATCATATATTTGATGGTTTCAGCTGCCAATTCATCTGTTCTTTTAAAACGGAACACGCCTTTTGGTGCTTTACCAACTGCGGTTCTATATGCTTTTACTATATATGCTGTTTTCATTTTTCTTAGTTTCTTAAAGGTTTACCTTTTGTTAACATGTGCTGAATACGCTCTAAAGTTTTACGTTCTGTACATAAACTTAAGAAAGCTTCTCGCTCTAAATCCAATAAATATTGCTCGCTAACTAACGTTGGTTCAGATAAATCTCCACCAGCCATAACATAAGCTAATTTATTAGCAATTTTCATGTCGTGTTCACTAATGTAATTGGAGTCTTTCATAGAATCTGTTCCTACTAAAAACATACCTAATGCTTGTTTCCCAAGTACTTTGACATCCGTGCGTTTTACAGGTTGCGTGTAGCCAGAATTAGCCATTAACATAGCATGTTGTTTGGCAACTGCAATTTGGCGGTCTTTATTAACAACAACAACATCTTTTCCTTTTTGTAAAACTCCCATATCAAAAGCTTCATAGGCTGAAGTTGATACTTTTGCCATACCTATAGTTAAAAAGTATTCCTGAAGTGTATTCAACTGAACATCTCCTTTCCTAAAAGTGTCTGATGCTCTTAAAGCCATTTCCTTAGAACCACCACCACCAGGGATAACACCAACACCGAACTCTACAAGTCCCATGTAAGTTTCTGCTGCTGCAACTACTTTATCTGCGTGTAGTGATAATTCACAACCACCACCTAAAGCCATTCCATGAGGAGCAGAAATAGTTGGGATAGAAGAATAACGCATACGCATCATTGAGTCTTGGAAATATTTTATAGCCATGTTAAGCTCATCATATTCTTGCTCTGCAGCCATCATGAAAATCATTCCGATGTTTGCACCAACAGAGAAGTTTGCAGCTTGGTTACCAATGACTAAACCAGCAAAATCTTTTTCGGCTAAATCAATAGCTTTATTTAATCCGGCAAGAACGTCTCCACCAATAGTGTTCATTTTAGATTGGAATTCGCAGTTTAATATGCCATCTCCTAAATCTTCAATAACAACACCCGAATTTTTAAAGACTTCTTTAGATTTTCTGATATTATCCAAAATAATGAAACTGTCTTGACCTGGTATTTTTACTTGTGATTTTTTAGGAATATCATAAGCATAACTTGCGCCTTCTTTAATAGTATAAAAAGAAGAATTTCCAGATGCTAACATCTCGTTTACCCAAGCAGCAGGCTCTAAACCTTCAGCTTTCATAATTTCAATTCCTTTTTCGACACCAATGGCATCCCAAATTTGAAAAGGACCATGTTCCCAGCCAAAACCGGCTTTCATGGCATCATCAATTTTATATAAATCGTCTGTTATTTCTGGAATTCTATTAGAAACATAAGCAAATAAAGCAGAAAAACTCTTTCTGTAAAATTCACCAGCTTTATCTTTTCCTTTTACTAATACTTTAAAACGGTCAACAACTTTATCAATCGTTTTCGTAAGTTCTAAAGTGGCAAATTTTACACGTTTAGCCGAACGATATTCTAGTGTATTTAAGTCTAAAGATAAAATTTCTTTAGATCCATCTGCAGAGACTTGCTTTTTATAGAAACCTTGACCTGTTTTACTTCCTAACCATTTGTTTTTCATCATGGTATTGATGAAATCTGGTAGTTTGAACAATTCTAAACGTTCGTCATTTTTACAGTTTTCTGCAATACCGTTTGCAACATGAACCAAAGTATCTAAACCAACAACATCTACCGTACGGAAAGTTGCCGATTTTGGACGACCAATTACTGGTCCAGATAGTTTATCTACTTCTTCGATAGTTAAATCTAAATCTTTAACGGCATGGAATAAACTTTGTATGCTGAAAATACCGATACGATTTCCAATGAAGGCAGGTGTATCTTTAGCAACTACCGATGTTTTTCCAAGAAATTGCTCGCCGTAACCATTCAAGAATTCTAATACAGAAGCATCTGTTTTAGGTCCAGGAATAATTTCAAATAATTTTAAGTAACGCGCAGGGTTAAAGAAGTGTGTTCCACAGAAATGTTTCTGGAAATCTTCACTTCGTCCTTCACTCATAAATTTTATAGGAATACCAGAGGTGTTAGATGTAATTAGCGTGCCTGGTTTACGATATTTTTCTAAGTTTTCAAACACCATTTTCTTGATGTCTAGTCTTTCGACTACAACTTCCATAATCCAGTCTACATCTGCTACTTTAGCAATATCGTCTTCTATATTACCTGTAGTAATTCTACTAGCGAAATCTTGATGATAAATTGGAGATGGTTTTGATTTTAACGATGCCGTAAGCGCATCATTAACCAATCTATTTCTTACTATTTTGTCTTCTAAAGTTAAGCCTTTAGCTTTTTCTTTGTCGTTAAGTTCTCTTGGAACAATGTCTAGTAACAGGACATCTACGCCAATGTTAGCGAAATGACAAGCTATACCGCTTCCCATAATTCCGGAACCAATAATTGCGATTTTTTTTATTCTACGTTTGCTCATTTTATTTAACTAGTTGTCGTTTGGTGTATATATTTTTTTATTTGAAACCATCTCTAGAATCACATCGGCTACTTCATTAAAGTGCTTTAGTTTTTCATCGGAGATGTTATGTTTAATTTTCTCATTAAAAGTTAAAACTCGATCTTTAGAGTAGGTGCGTTTTTGAATTCCGAAAGGTGTTAGCTTGATAATTACACCGCGACCATCTTCTGGGTTTGGGTGTCTATCAATTAAACCTTTTTTCTCCATAGCTTTTAAAATTCGAGAAAGACTCGTTGCTTCCATACCCATTTTGGGGCCTAAAGCAGTCGATGGTGTTCCTTTTTCTGGATCTATGCTTAATAAGGTAAACCCCGTTGCCATAGTACTATCAAATTTTAATGCTTCTTCGTTATACATTTTTTGAACGGCTAGCCATGTTGTTCTTAAAATATAATCGATGGTTCTATCTTTCATGTTGAGAGGTTGTTGTTCCCAAATATACTAAAATTTATTATGCATGCATAATAAATTATTAATAATTTTAGTTAATCTTTTACTAATAAGAGAAGATTTGACTAACCTCTGTAGATTTTCTCGATAAGAGAAAGGTACTTTTGTTTTATAACTTTACGCTTCATTTTCATGGTTGGCGTTAGGTGTCCGGCATCTATAGACCAAACGTCTGGAGTGATTTCGAATTTTTTAATTTGTTCCCATTTACCGAAGTTGGCATTGGCAAAATTAATTTCTTCTTGAATTCTTTCTAGTAATTGAGTATTCAAGATGATGTCTTCATTAGTTGTAAATGGAATGTTATGGCGTTTAGCCCATTCTTTTACAAAATCATAATTTACCTGTATTAAAGCTGCTGGCATTTTCTCGCCTTCACCAATAACCATAATTTGTTCTATAAATCGAGATTGTTTAAATTGGTTTTCAAGTAGGGTAGGTGCTACATATTTTCCTCCCGATGTTTTAAACATTTCTTTCTTTCTGTCAGTGATTTTAAGAAAACCATCAGCATCTATTTCTCCAATATCTCCAGTGTGGAAATAATTATCCTTAATAGCTTCAGCTGTTTTGGCTTCATCTTTAAAATACCCCATCATAACGTTCGGGCCTTTTACAAGTATTTCACCATCTTCGGCTATTTTAACCTCAACATCATCAATTATTCTACCTGTGGTTCCTACTCTAAAACCTCCGTTTCGCGTATCATTAACTGATACAACAGGTGAAGTTTCTGTTAATCCATAACCTTCCATTATAGGTAAGCCAGCTGCAGCAAATACTCTGGTAAGTCTTGGTTGCAGTGCGGCACTACCAGAAACCATAAGGTCTAGATTTCCGCCAAGTCCTTCTTGCCATTTGCTAAAAATAAGTTTTCTAGCTATTTTAAGTTGTAACTCGTACCACCAACCGTTTTGTCCGTAAGGTTCATATCTTAGTCCAAGATTAACAGCCCAAAAGAAAAGCGATTTTTTAATTCCTGTTAAATCACTGCCTTTAGCTATAATTTTGTCGTATACTTTTTCGTAAAGACGCGGCACAGCAGTCATTACGTTTGGTTTAATTTCTTTGAGGTTATCGCTCATTTTTTCGATAGACTCTGCAAAGTAAATTTCGGCACCACAATATTGGTATAAATAAAGAATCATGCGTTCAAAAACATGACAAACAGGTAAAAAACTAAGTGTTTTAGCAACACCATATTCAAAAGGAACACGGTTTTGACTATTTAAAACATTTGAAACAAGGTTGTTATGAGATAACATAACGCCTTTAGGTCTTCCTGTAGTTCCCGAAGTATAAATTAATGTTGCTAAATCTGTAGACTTTACATCGTTTTTTCTAGTCTCAACTTCAGGTTGAATACTGGTATCTTCACCTAAGTTAAGTACTTCCTTCCAGCTAGATTCATTTTGAATATCATCAAAGGTATACACGTGTTTAAGTTTTGTGTTTCCTTTTATTGAATTTAGCTTTGTCAGAATTTCTTCATCTGAAACAAAACAATATGTAGATTCCGAATGATTTAGGATATATTCATAATCTTCGGCACAAATTGTAGGGTAAATTGGTACGTTTTGCGCACCTATTTGTAGAACTCCAATATCTAATATATTCCACTCTGTTCTGTTTGTAGAAGATATAACCGCAATTTTATCGTTAGGCTTTATGCCTAATTTTAATAAACCACGACTTATGGCATTGGCTTGATCTACATATTCTTGCGAAGAAATAGATTGCCACTTTCCATTATATTTTGTGTTAAAAGCCTTATCTAAATTATATGTTTCTAATTGATAATAAGGAAAGTCAAAAAGTCTGGTGATTTTGGTCATGGGCTATAAGTATTCTAGGGTGCAAAATAGGAAATAAAATAAGATTATCAAATAATGTACCAAAAAAGTATTGTATTCGTATAAAACTTTGTTGATTTCTGTCGATTTTGTATTCTCTATGTGTTTAGTTTTAGAAGTGGGTTAATTGCTTAGCAGTTATTAATATACAATAATATGGTTAAATATAAGCTTGTTTTAACTTGCTTTTAATATGTCTTGTTTTTTGTTGAAATACTTAAGTGATTATTGATAAGATTTCGTTGATATTCTGTACTTTTGAAGCTCTTATTAAACAATTTGTATGTTTAAAAAACATGTAAAAAAACTTTCTTTTTTTTCAATAATTTTATGTCATTTAGGGTTTTTAGCTGCTATTTTATTCGAGAATCAGAATAATATTTTTGTTTCAGCCTTTATTATTCTATCCTTAATATTACTTTTTGTTACCTATAAAAAAACACCTTTAAACTCGGTAGATCACAGTTTTGAACATGTGTTAACTATTGCTTTTGTTTTTTTTGGAGCGATAATAACTTATGCTTTATCTAATTCTTTTGGGGTAAGTCGTGTTTTATCTGCTAGTTTAGTTGGTTTAATAGCTAGTTTTATTCCTGATTTATTTAAAAGAAGCATTTTTGCTCAAGGGATACCAACTGCAGTGTATTGCGGTGCTTTTGTTGGAATGACAAATATAAGTGTGTCTACCGATTATATCATTATAACCATAGCGAGCGCTACTGCGGGTTTACTTTTGGTTGGCACCAAGGATACTTTTCATGGGGTTGGTGGTAAATTGGGTACTTTGGCCTTTGCTGGTGTTGTGTTTGCTTTTTTAATTACATCTGTTATTTCTCAATGGGTATAGAACAATATATATTATTTTTAGTTGGTGGGCTTTCTGCAATGTTTACGTTCTTTTTGCATGTAGATTTAAACCAAGGGCCAGTTAGAGCATCTTCTTTAGTAGGTGTTTTGGTTGGCGTGTTTGTTTTAGTTTGTCCTGATTTGTTGTCACCGTATTTAACTAAAAACTTACCATTAGTTTGTTTTGGAGCATCTTTTATAGGTATGGTGTCGTCTAAAGTATTATCAAACTATTTTTTAATTGGGTTCTCAGGAATAGTGTTCACCATTATTTTTTTTAATACCAGTAGTTTTTTTAATGGTTTTGGAGGCGGTTTAGGGTCGGCTGCCTGTATTGCGCTTTTGGTTGGGTTAAGTTTTCCTCTTATAAGAAAACAAAGAAAATTACAAAAGAGAGGTTTGCAAATAAAGCGACACAGAAAATCTAAAGGAAATAATTGAAATTAACGCATAAAAAAAGCGATTTAAGAACTTAATCTTAAACCGCTTTTATAATTTATATACTAGTTTACTTTTTTTCGATCCATAATCTAGCATTCACAAAAGCTTCTAGCCAAGGAGAAACTTCGTCCGTTCTTCCTTCTGGGTAATTTGCCCAGTTCCATTGGAACGTAGAACGCTCAATATGTGGCATAGTTACTAAGTGACGTCCTGTTTTATCAGAAAGCATTGCTGTGTTATAATCCGATCCGTTTGGATTATTCGGGTACCCTTCGTAACCGTATTTAGCAACAATATTATAGTTATCTTCGGAAAGTGGTAAGCTAAATTTACCTTCACCATGAGAAATCCAAACCCCTAATTCTGTTCCTGCTAAAGTTGAAAGCATTACAGAGTTATTATCTTGAATTTTTACAGATGTAAAAGAACTTTCGTGTTTGTGAGAATCATTATGAATCATTTTTCCGTGTACTTCATGTTCCGGATTAATTTCTTCTAATTCCATAAATAATTGACATCCATTACAAATACCAACCGATAATGTATCTTCTCTTTTGAAGAAATCTTGAATTACTTTATTTGCTTTCTCGTTGTATTTAATTGCGCCTGCCCATCCTTTTGCAGAACCAAGTACATCAGAATTACTAAAACCACCAACAGCACCTAAAAACTGAATATCTTCTAAAGTTTCACGACCAGAGATTAAATCTGTCATGTGTACATCCTTAACATCGAAACCAGCTAAATACATAGCGTTAGCCATTTCACGCTCAGAGTTTGATCCTTTTTCACGAAGAATAGCTGCTTTTGGGCGTTTGCCAGTAAAAGCTTCTAGTTTTCCTGTGAAATTTTTTGGGAACGTATATTGAAGAGGTTGATTTTTATAATTATTGAAACGGGCTTCAGCTAAATTATTTGCCGTTTGCTTTTGGTCTAATAAATAAGACGTTTTATACCAAACATCTCTAGTTTCTGCAACATCGAAAGAGAAACTCTCGTCGTTGTTTTTGATGTTTAATTGTCCTGTATTGTTTACAGAACCAATATTAATAGCGTTTATTTTATTTTCGGATAAGATGGTTTCTGCAGAAGCATCTGCTTGAAAAATAATTCCTGAGTTTTCAGCAAAAAGTACTTTTATAGCATCTTCTTCACCTAATTTAGAAAGGTCTAAATCGGCACCTAAATTAATATCAGCAAAGCAAAGTTCTAATAAAGTAGTAATTAAACCACCAGAAGCCACATCGTGACCAGCTGCAATTTTATCTTCTGTTATTAAACTTTGAATGGTATTAAAAACCGCTTTTACATAAGCTGGATCTTTTACATTTGGCGTTTCATTTCCAATAGCATTTAAGACTTGGTTGAAAGAACTTCCTCCTAATTTAAAATCGTCTTGAGAAATATTGATATAGTAAATGTTACCACCGTTTTGTTTTAAAACAGGTTCAACAACTTTAGTAATATCATTACAGTTAGCACCCGCAGAAATAATAACCGTTCCTGGAGAAATAACATCTCCATCAGGATATTTTTGTTTCATAGAAAGTGAATCTTTCCCAGTTGGTACATTGATGCCTAAATCTATAGAGAATTCTGAAATGGCTTTTACAGCTTCGTATAAACGTGCATCTTCACCTTCATTTTTACAAGGCCACATCCAGTTTGCTGAAAGCGAAACCGCATTTAAACCATCTTTTAAAGGCGCCCAAACTAAGTTTGTAAGTGCTTCTGTTATCGAGTTTCTGCTTCCTGCAACAGGGTTAATTAAACCAGAAATAGGCGAGTGGCCAATAGAGGTTGCAACACCTTCTTTACCTTTAAAATCTAGTGCCATAACACCAACATTGTTTAAAGGAATTTGTAAAGGACCAACACATTGTTGTTTGGCTACTTTACCACCAACACAACGGTCTACTTTGTTTGTTAACCAATCTTTACAACCTACAGCTTCAAGTTGTAAAACTTGCTCTAAGTATATTTTTAAGTTTTTGGTTTTATAACGTGGGTTTTTATAATTTCTAACAACCGTTTTATCTGTTAAAACAGTTTTTGGTGAGCTACCAAACATATCTTCTAAAGCTAAATCCATTGGTTTGTCACCTTTAGTTTTAGATTCGAAAGTAAAACGATCGTTACCAGTAACCTCTCCAACAGTATACATTGGCGAACGTTCTCGGTCTGCAATTTTTTGAAGTATTTCTGTATGCTTTTCAGAAATCACTAAGCCCATACGCTCTTGAGACTCGTTACCTATAATTTCTTTTGAAGAAAGTGTTGGGTCTCCAACAGGTAATTTATCTAAATCGATGTGTCCTCCTGTATCTTCAACTAATTCTGACAAACAGTTTAAGTGTCCACCAGCACCATGATCGTGAATAGAAACAATGAAGTTTTCATCGCTTTCTACCATACCACGAACAGCATTGGCAGCGCGTTTTTGCATTTCCGGATTAGAACGTTGTACTGCATTTAGTTCAATTCCTGAAGCTAAAGCACCAGTGTCTGCAGAAGAAACTGCAGCGCCTCCCATACCAATTCTATAATTTTCACCTCCAAGAATAACAATTTTATCGCCTTCTTTTGGAGTGTCTTTTAAGGCTTGGTCTGCTTTACCGTAACCAATACCACCAGCTTGCATAATCACTTTATCGAAACCTAATTTTCTCGGTTCAGAATCGCTAGACGATGCGTTTTCGGCATGTTCAAAAGTTAAAACAGAACCTGTAATTAAAGGTTGTCCAAATTTGTTTCCAAAATCTGAAGCGCCATTTGAAGCTTTTATTAAAATATCCATTGGAGTTTGATAAAGCCATTTTCTAGCTTTAAACTTTTGTTCCCAATGGCGATTTTCTTCTAATCTAGAATACGATGTCATGTAAACAGCCGTTCCTGCTAAAGGTAAAGACCCTTTTCCGCCAGCAAGACGGTCTCTAATTTCTCCACCAGCACCCGTTGCAGCACCATTGAAAGGCTCTACAGTGGTTGGGAAATTATGCGTTTCCGCTTTAAGCGAAATAACAGACTCGTAATTTTTTGTTTCGTAAAAATCTGGTTTGTCAGCTGTTTTAGGAGCAAATTGCTCAACAACTGGCCCTTTTACAAAAGCAACATTATCTTTATAAGCCGAAACGATATCGTTTGGATGTGTTTCTGATGTTTTTCTAATTAATTTGAAAAGTGATGTTGGCTTTTCTTCTCCATCAATTACAAAAGTTCCGTTGAAAATTTTGTGACGACAGTGCTCTGAGTTTACTTGTGAAAATCCGAAAACTTCAGAATCTGTTAGCGGACGACCAATTTTTTTAGCAACACCTTCTAAATATTCAACCTCTTCAGTACTTAAAGATAAACCTTCTTGTGCGCTGTAAGCAGCAATATCCTCAATGTTTAAAATAGGTTCTGGCTTAATATCAATAGTAAAAGTATCTTGATTTAAGCTTGCAAATTTTTCTGAAATCATAGGATCGAAATCCATGAATTCTTCTGTTGAAGCTGAAAATTCTTCAATTCTAATAATGTCTGAAATCCCCATGTTCTGAGTGATTTCAACAGCATTAGTACTCCAAGGTGTAATCATCGCAGCTCGTGGGCCAACAAAAAAAGCATCTAAAGATGCTTGTTCTATTTTAGGCTGGTCGCCAAATAACCAAGACAATTTTGTTATGGTTTCTGTAGATAATTCTTTTGTTGTTTGAACAGCAAATATCTTGCTGGTTACGTTTCCAAAGAAATGAATCATTATATGTGTGTTGTTAGTTTAAAGAAAGTGCAAATTTACTTTTTTTTAGCCGATTTTCTATTAAAAAAACACGAAGGAAAATATAGAGTTATTCACGAGGTTTTAAACAAAAAAAAGCGGCTTAAAAAAGCCGCTTTTGGTAAGAGTAGTCGTGTGCTTATTGTTTTACTATTTTTTTAGTAACGCTTCTTGCTTCCGAAGAAAGTTTTAAAATATATACACCTTGCTTTAAGTTTGCTAAATCTATGCTTTGCACAGAAGAAGAAATTATGCCTCTATTGGTTTGCTTTCCAAGAATATCGTAGATACCAAATTCTAGAGGTTCGTTGGTGTCAATATTAATGTTGCTTCCTTTTACTGGGTTTGGGTATATTTTTAGGTCTTCTAAAAATTTATCATCTGTACTTAATGAGGTGTAACAAGTCCAAGATAAATCATCTAGAGTTACACGATCTCCACCACTTGTGCTTTCTGTAATTACAATAGTTACATTGCCAGTGATATTGATATTAGAAATGGTTGTTGTTTGTGCAGAGTCTCCATAAGGTAGTGAACCAACAACGTTACCATTTACCATAACGTCTAAATTTCCAGAACCTCCGCTGTAAGCTCTTTGAGTAGTTGCTGTTAAGCTACCAATACCTCCCGAGAACATTGGAGATGTTACCTTACCCGTTTTAGTGCCTCGTACATCAAAAGTAATGGCTTTGCTTTCAGGTAAAATTACTTGATCGATTCTGGCTAAAGTCGCAGTCCATATGCCTCCATCATTACCTGTCCATGTTCTGTCAGCATATTGGCTGTCATTAGATCCTTCTGTGGAAACCAAGTTTTCGAAAGTTTCTGTAATACATGCGCTACTTACTGGTGTAGAATCTTCTAATGTTGTAGCATTTACAGGATCGCTTAAGTCCGATTTGTTATTTGCTAAATCTGCAGCAAGTACAGAAAAACTGTATGATGTTTCTGGTGTTAAACCTGTAACTGTTAAAGAGGTTCCTGATTGTGACGAAATAAAATATTTACCATCAACATATATTTGATAAGAAGTAACACCTATATCATCTGTAGAAGCATTCCAACTTAAATCTACTGTAGTGCTTGTTGTGTTAGCTACCGTTAAATTTGTTGGTACTGTTGGCGCTTCTGTATCGGTTAGTTGAGATTCTCCCCAACGGTTTCTTGCGGTTTGTCCGCCCCAAATAGCTGTTGCTAAATACGGGTTGTCAATAAACGGATTTCTGTTTCCTTGTCCGTAAGCATTATTAGCGTCTCCGTGATAGGCATTTCTTTGGTCTTCAACTATAGAAACTGGATCTTGTGCATTCCATTCCAAAAGAAGATTAATCATGTTTGGATCGATAGCATTGGTTTCTCCAATAGCTACAAACACTGGTTTGCATTGTGTACCATATCTTAAATACATGTACATAATAATTCTTGCAGCATCGCCTTTCCACTCATCTCCAGGATACCAGCTTCCAGAAATATTAGCCGCTGTAGTTGTAATTGGGTTACCATCTGCTCCAATATTGGTGATGTATTTTAAATTTCCACGGTTAGAGTTCATTCTAACATCTGAAGGTCTCAGGTTGTGAGCATCGGCATAAGGAGGTACATTTTTACCTGTACTTTCTAATTTAGGGCTGGCTAAAGAGTTTGGGAACGTGTGTTCTCTATTCCAATCGGTACCTTGATTACCACCTGTTGAAGTGTTACTGCGAGTTCGGTCTGTAACATAGTTGCCATCGGTATCGCTGTAACCGTATATTAATAATACATTATTGAGATTGTCTGGGTCTTGATCTGTTATTTTACTAGCTTCCCAAATACCTGGTGTATAGGTTAGGTATTGGGTATGTTTTGCTGCTGTTTCTGTAGCTAAATCGTTAAAAAGATCTATTCCGGTTTGCGAAAAATCGACATCTTGGTAATAGTTTTGTAGGTTTTGTGGCGGTGCTAGCTGCGCAAAACTTAAAGTTGTAACAAATAAAAAGAATAAGTAAAAGTGCTTCATAGAGGTGAATGGATTAATTAATTATAGTTTGAATTATAAAAATAAGGTAAAAACACAAGTTAAGGGTGTGTTTTAGTTTTTCACAAAGTTAAAATCTTTTTCTCGCTCTTGTGTTAAGGAATTGTCAAGTCGATGCTGTTCTATTAGTATAGTGTATTCGAGAGTTTTATAAACAAAAAAAAAGACCATCTTTTCAGATGGTCTTTTTTCGTTTATATTTTAAGTGAATAGGTGTTAGTTCACTTTACGTTCTAAAAGTGCCATGTAAAATCCGTCGAATCCAGATTTATGAGCCATTACTTTTTTATCCTTAACTAAAGAGAAATTCTCTCCCGCTTCCGATTTTAAAAAGATTGCTACTTGGTCTTGGTTTTCCGAAGGTAATACCGAGCAAGTTGCATAAACCATTTGTCCGCCAGGTTTAACCATTTTACAATACTGTTGGATGATTTCTTGTTGTGTTTTCTTGATTTTATCAATAAACTCAGGTTGAAGTTTCCATTTAGCATCAGGGTTTCTTCTTAAAACACCTAAGCCAGAACAAGGCGCATCGATTAAAACACGATCTGCTTTATCGTAAAGTTTTTTAATAACTTTAGTAGATTCTATTGTACGGTTTTCAATATTATGAGCACCGTTACGTTTTGCACGTCTTTTTAATTCGTTCAATTTATTACCATAAATATCCATGGCAATAATTTGTCCTTTGTTTTCCATTAAAGAAGCAAGGTGCAGCGTTTTTCCTCCAGCACCAGCACAAGCATCTACAACACGCATACCAGGTTCTACATTTAAAAACTCGGCAACCAATTGAGAAGAGGCATCTTGTACTTCAAAATGTCCGTTTTTAAACATTTCCGTAGAAAATACATTAGCACGCTCTTTTAATTTTAGAGCACTTGGGTGATCTGGTAAAAAATCGGTTTCAATATCTAAATCAAATAAGGCAGTTTGTAGTTCTTCCTTAGTTGTTTTTAATGTGTTAACACGTAAAATAACATCGGCTTGCACGTTTAAAGCTTCAATTTCTTTGCTCCAAAGTTCTTTACCTAATTCTTTTACTCCAATTTCGTCCATCCAATCTGGGATAGATTCTTTAAATTTTCTATTGTTAGAAAGCTCATCATAGCGCCCTTTAATACGGCGTAATGGTGTACCTTCAAAATATTTCCAGTCTGGTAATTTTACACCTTTTAAAGTTGCCCAAACAGCAAACATACGCCACAGGTTGTCACGGTCAAAAGGTTCTTTTACTTCGGCAATTTCGGCATATAGACGTTTCCATCTTACCATTTCATAAGTAGTTTCGGCAACAAAACCACGGTCTCTCGCTCCCCAACGCTTATCGCGTTTTAAAAGTTGTTGTATAACCTTATCGGCGTATTTTCCTTCGTTGAAGATTAGGGTTAAACCGTCAATAACCGCAAAGCATAAATTTCTGTGTAATCGCATTTTTTCTAGTTCTCAGTTTTCAGTTGGAAGTTTTCAAACAAAAGTTATCCATCTTTCATCCAAACTGCATTAATTATTAGAGTTTGCAAAGTTACGCTTTATTCATTAATAATTTTTCTTAATTTGCAGCGATTAATTAACGCATTTGGAAGAACAAGATTTTATAAACGATTTAAGAGCAGGTAAGCAATTTGCGTATGGAAAGTTACTAGATCTCTTTCAGCAAAAAGTGTTTGCAACTTGTATCTCGTTTGTACCCAATAAAGAAGATGCCGAAGATATTGCGCAGGATGTTTTTGTTGAGGTTTTCAATTCGATTAATAAATTTAAAGGGAATTCGAAATTATCAACTTGGATTTACCGAATTACTACCAATAAATGTTTGGAGTTTATTAGGAAGAAAAACACGAAAAAGCGTTTTGCCTTTCTGCAATCTATAATGGGAAATGAAATCCCTATGGATAAAACCAAATATTTTACAGAAATGAACCATCCGGGAGTTTTATTAGAGAATAAACAAAAGAGTGAAACGCTCTTTAAAGCTATAAACCAATTGCCCGATGCCCAGCGTGTGGTTTTTACGCTTAGTAAAATAGATGGGCTTAGTAATCAGGAGGTTTGTGATATTACAGAAAAAAGTTTGTCGTCGGTAGAGTCGTTAATGTTTAGGGCGAAAAAAAACTTGCAAGATGTTTTGGGTGATTTTTATAAAAATGACATGAAGTAAAAAAAATGAGCAACCCAACGCAAGTTTTAATAAAATATTGCATCTAAAGTTTTATAATACAAAAGATATGGATATTAATAAAGACATACAACAGAAAATAGATAGCACTTTACAAGCTGTCGATGGTATTGAAACCGTAAATGTGTCTCCTTTTTTTAAGGATAAAACCATGCAACGTTTATTTTCCGAAAAGGAAGAGGTTGTTATGAGATCGAGTTGGTTTACACCAAAATTACAATTGGCTACTTTGGCATGCGTTGTTATTTTAAACGTACTTGCATTTACGCAGTTAGATAGTTCGGGAACGTCTAGTTATGACGAGAATCTTAATGAGTTTGCGGAAACTTATGGTTTGTCGTCTAGTTCAACAACATCATTTTTAAATTAAAAATCAATGAAAAAAAATATAGTTTTATACATCCTGCTTATCTTTTTAGTGGCTGTTAATGCTTTTTTTCTCTTTAATTATTTAGGCAAGCCTATAGGGAAACAAAAGATGGAGCGCGAAGATCCTATGAGTTTTATTATAGATGAGTTGAACTTTAACGAAGAGCAACTAGAGGCTGTGCAAATTCTAAATAGAGAGCATCGTCAAAATATGATGCGAAACAATAGTGGTATCAAAAAAATGAAGGATGCTTTGTTTAGTAAATTATCTGAGACTGATTTAGATTCTAATGTTGTAGATTCTTTAGCTCGTGAAATTGCTTTAAAGGAAATGGAGTTTGATAAAATGGCATTTTATCATTTTAGAGATATTCAAGAATTATGCAATGCTGAACAAAAAGAAAAATTTAAGAGCATAATAAAACAAGCACTTCAGAAAGGACCGAATAATAGAGAAGGTGGTCCTGATCAGGAAGGTAGAGATAGAAACGGACCGCCACCACCAAGAATGGGTGGAGAGCACGAAGGGCGACCGCCAATGCATTAATATAAAATAAAAGACATTCATTTTGAGTGTCTTTTTTTTTGTGATTATATTAACAGTACTGCGCGCGAGTTTATACAAACAATATCATCTAAACTTATATAAACATTAAAATAATTTTTAAGATGAAAAATAAAACATTTAAAACAGGTGCCTTAGTTTTTGGATTGGCATTATTAGGTTCGACTCAAACATTTGCACAGTCGGAAGAAAAGGGAAATCAAAAACCGCCATCATTTAGTGAGTTGTTAAAAAAGCTAGATGCTAATGAAGATGGTAAACTATCGGAAAATGAAGTAGACGGACCTTTAAAAGAACAGTTTGCTACAATTGATGCCGATAAAAATGGTTTTATTACTGAAGCTGAAATGAAACCGAAAGCAAAAGAAGCAAAATCGGAAAAGAAGAGTAAAGGTCAAGGAAAAGGTATGCCAACTTACACGGAGTTGTTAGAACAAATGGATGCTGATAAGGATGGTAAACTTTCTAAAAGTGAAGTTAAGGGGCCATTGAAAAACGATTTCTCTAAAGTTGATACTGATAAAGATGGCTTTTTATCTGAGGCAGAATTAAAAAATGCTCCAAAGCCAGAGCGTCCACAAAGAAGGTAATTGCTTAATTATTTATAATACAAACTATAACTCTCATTGTAGTTTGTTTAAAGACTCAAAATTTAAAAATTTTGAGTCTTTTTTTTTGTTAAGATTTTTTTAACATAATACAAGCGCAAGTTTTAAAACAGATGGGCATCTAAACTTTATGTAACAATTTAATAACATTCTATTAATATTAAATAAGTTGATAATATGCCACAAAACATTCAAAAAATAATGAGTAGGTTTTCTTCTATTTCGTTAGATGAAATGAATAGTGTAGCCTTAATGAAACGTACCGATACTAAGTTTGTAATTAATAAAACCCAGTTGTTTTCTCTTTTAAATACAGTAGAACACGAGTATCGGGTTTTAGAAATTAATACAGATAGGGTAATGAGTTATTCATCGTTGTATTTCGATACCGCGGACAATAAATTTTACAACGATCACCATAACGGGAAAAATAATAGAACAAAAATTAGACAGCGCAAATATGTAGAATCTAATCTCTGCTTTCTTGAAATTAAACAAAAGAATGGTAAAGGAGAAACAAATAAAACTAGAATTCCTGTAAAAGATTTTGAATTGAATTTATCAAAATCATCAGAAGCCTTTATCGCAGAAACTACAAACGAAGACTTTAATTTAGAGCCTAGCCTCTGGAATGGTTTTAACCGAGTAACCTTAGTAAATTTAAAAAGTAAAGAGCGTGTTACTATAGATTTAAATCTTTCTTTTAAAATTAACGAAACAGAGAAAAACTACAATGATTTAGTTGTTGTGGAAGTTAAGCAAGAACGTTTCAATAGAAATTCGGCAATAGTAAAAGCCTTAAAATCTTTACGCCAGCATCCTTATAGTATAAGTAAATATTGCATTGGTATGATAAGCTTGTACAACGATGTAAAGTACAATGTGTTTAAAAAGAAATTAATAAAAATCAATAACATTACAGCATAACTATGGAGTTTTTAGAGATACCAATTTTCGATGACGATTTTTTTAAAATGGCTTTCCGTTTTACAATAAACTTAGGGTTTTTAACGCTAATTATACGTTGGTTGTATTATACATCGTCTAGACGAAAAGATTATTTGTTTACTTTTTATATGATAAGTTTTATCGTGTTTTTCTTGTGTTTTACGCTTAAAAAATTCGAGTTAGATATTGGTATGGCTCTAGGTCTCTTTGCGATTTTCGGTATTATACGGTACCGAACAGATGCTATCGATATTAAAGAAATGACCTATTTGTTTGTTGTTATTGGTGTTTCTGTAATGAACTCTTTGGCTAATAAAAAAATGAGTTATTCTGAAATTCTTTTGGCTAACACTGTGGTGGTGATTTCTATAGCGATAATAGAGAAATTTTGGCACTTAAAGCACGAAGTTACTAAAGAGGTAGTCTACGAAAATATAGAAAATATAAAACCTGAGAATTACGAGTTACTTAAGACCGATTTGGAAGATCGGACGGGTTTAACGATTAACAATGTTTCGATTGGAAATGTAGATTTTTTAAGAGATACAGCAGTGCTAACTATTTATTACTACAACAGAGAATAATATGAAGAATCAAATAAAGAGTATCAGGTCAAGGCGTTGCTTCTTATTAAATATTATATGGGTTGCTATGCTTAGTGGTTGCTTAAGTTTTGGACAGTCTGGCGATACTGATTGGGGATCTTGGAATACGATAGGATTAGAGTATAAATTAGATAAAAAATGGACGTTTAGTTTAGAAGAGCAGTTACGGTTAAAGGAGGATATATCTGTTATAGATGAATATTTTACTCAACTTAATGCTGAGTATAAGTTGTTTAAAGATTTTAAACTGGCAGGAGGTCTTAGATATATTCGTCAGAATGATAATCAAGGAAATATCCAAGGTTACGAGAATCATTTTCGTTTTAATATCGATGCCAGTTACAAGCATGGGCTAGATAATTTCAAACTCGGTTATCGTTTACGCTATCAAAATAAAAATGAATTAGGTGTGTCTTCAGAAGAAGGTGATTATGCAAATCAAAACATTCGGTTAAAAACATCTGTAGAATATAATATCAATAACTGGAAATTGGATCCTAAATTTTCAGCAGAACTATTTAATCATTTTGAAAAAGAAGATGACAATGGTTTTAGTAAATATAGGTTAACGTTTGGTACAGATTATAAAATTAAAAACTTTGGAGAGATTGGTGTTTTCTACCGTTTTGAAAAAGAATTGAATGTTGATTTACCTGATGTTACCAATATTGTTGGCTTAAAATACATGTACACAATTAAGAATAAATCAAAAAAAAAGAAAGATTAACAAACTAAAATTAAAAACATGAAATATTTAAAAACTCTATTTTTATCTACTTTTCTCGCGCTTGCTTTTTCTTGCGCTAATGATAATACTTTTAATGAATCTGCAGACGAAGAAGACGATGTTGATATTGTTGTATCTACAGATGATTCTGATTTTGAAGCGACAGATTGGACAACGGAAACACATAGTAATGATGTGGATGGTGATTTTGATGAGGTGTTCGAGGATGGCACTGTGAAACGTTTGGATATTGTAATTACAGAAGACCGTTGGGATACTATGCTTGATGATATGACTAATCTTTACGGAACCTTCGGTTCTAGGGGTGGTGGTAATTCTGGTTTTTCAGATGAGGATCCGGTTTTTGTTCCTGGTGAAGTTTTTTATCAAGATAAAGAGTGGTATCGTGTTGGTATTCGTTTTAAAGGAAATTCAAGCTTACAAAGTGCTTGGCAGGCTGGTATTTTAAAGTTATCATTCAAGCTTGACTTTGATGAATTTGAAGATGATTATCCACAAATAAAAAACCAACGCTTTTATGGCTTTAAGAAATTGAGTCTTAAAAATAATTATGATGATAGTTCTATGATGCGCGAAAAAGTGGCGACAGATGTATTTAGAAATGCAGGTTTAGTAGCATCACATACCGCGTTTTATACGGTGTATGTAGATCATGGAGATGGGCCGCAATATTTTGGGGTTTATACTTTGGTAGAAGAGGTTGATGATACGGTTATTGATACGCAATATGCTGATAACGACGGTAATTTATACAAGCCAGATGGTGATGCCGCAAGTTTTGCTAGTGGTACTTATGATGAAGATGAATATGTTAAAAAAACAAACGAAGACGAAGCTGATTTTACCGATGTTGCAAACTTGTTAGATATTATTAATGATGGTTCTAGAACTAGCGATGCAGCAGCATGGAGAGCGAGTTTAGAAACCGTTTTCGATACCGATGTGTATTTAAAATATTTAGCTGTAAACACGGTTATTCAAAACTGGGATACTTATGGTAGAATGACGCATAATTACTTTTTATACAATAACCCTGATACCGGTAAATTAAACTGGATTCCTTGGGATAATAACGAGTCGTTACAAACAGGTAAGCAAGGTGGTGCGTTGTCTTTAGATTTTTCAGGATTAAATTCATCAACATGGCCATTAATTGGTTACATCTATAGTGATGAGGTTTACAGAGCAAAATACGATGCTTATGTTCAGGAAGTTGTCGATGGGCCTTTTGAAACAAGTGCTATGCAAGCCTTGTACGATTCTTATTCATCTTTACTGGAAGAATATGCAAATGCCGAGGTTTCGGGTTATACGTTTTTAAACTCAAGTGCCGATTTTCAATCTTCTGTAAGTGGATTAAAAAGTCATGTATCTAGTAGGGCATCTGCAGTAAGTAGTTACTTAAATGATTAATATTTATAAATATTTTTAAGAAAAAACACCTCAAATACTCAATGTTTTTGGGGTGTTTCTCTTTCTTATGAAAAAAAAGTGAAAATTGGCGCAAGTTTATTTTTATAAACACATCTAAAAAAACATATCAATTATATATAACTTTAAAGAATAGATTAAAATGAAAAAGGAAATTAAAAAAATAGTGCCGTATTCGAGCTTTTTAGCTTTGATATTTATGTCGGTACTTGCGTGCAGTGGTAGTGAGGATAGCAGTTCTGAAGAAGCTGATAATGATGAAGAAGGAGAAGCAGTAACAGAATTACACGCTGCTTTTGCGGCATTTAATTCAGATGCGGTTACGGCTATTTTATCTGATGATGGTACGGAAGTTTACATTGAAACAACTGGGTATCCAGATCATACCTCAGTGTATTGGGAAACAGATAATGCGCTTTACATCGATGAGCCCGATGTTTCAAAAACAACTCAAGACACTTACATAGGTGGTGGGCAAGGTGAAGCTGCAAGTTTTACAGTGGATGCTACTCCAGATTTAACGGGAGCAACTGTTGCAACACAATTAAATACTATTGGTATAGCTGTTAGTGGAGCGTCTATATTTAATGATCAAGAAGGTGCTGGAGATTTAGATCAAGCTGCCGGAAGTTTAGATTGGGCTGGAGCTCATAAAGGTCCTGGAGTATATCACTATCACTTAGAGCCTACACCAATTACTAGCGATGATGATAGTTTAGTTGGTATATTGCTTGACGGTGTTTTTATTTATGGAAGACAATGTAATTCAACAGGAGGAACGCCTACAGATTTAGACGCTTCAGGTGGTCATACATCTGTTACGCAATATACAGATGGTGTAGAGGAGTATCATTATCATATTATTAATGAAGTGTATGCTGCAGGTAATTATGCGTATACACCAGCCTATGTTCTTTTTGCAGGACCATTTCAAGGATACTAAATTTAAAAAAATATGAAACCAATTCTTTTTTTTATGCTTATTACTTTATCAATCACGAGTTGTGAAAAAGGTATATCTAGCAAAACTGCTAATACCTCTGCTGTTGAAAATGAGTTAATCGTTATTGATAGTGTTGAAGTTTTAAAAGAAGAATTGGTTCTTAATGGAAATAAAGGTATCTGGTATTATAAAGATCAACCTTATAATGGTTTTTCATTAAAGTACTACCCAAATGGGATTTTAGAAGAAAAATGGGGTTTTTACAATGGTAAAAGAGAAGGTGTTGCAAAACGTTGGACTAGAAACGAAAAGCTTCAATTAGAATCTTATTATAAAAATAATCGGTTAGTAGGTAGTTATAAAACTTGGTGGGAAAATGGCCTTTTGTCAGGTGAAACTTATTATGAAAACGGCGTAAAGCAAGGTGTTGAAAGAAAATGGTTTTCAGATGGACAATTAAATAAATTAAGAAATTTTGTTGATGGAAAAGAACATGGCTTTCAAAAAGCTTGGTTGGCTAATGGCAAAATGTATGTTAATTATGAAGCCAAAAATGGTCGTGTTTTCGGTATGAGAAGAGCAACATCATGTGTTAGGTTAGAAGATGAAGTAATTATCAGGAAAAAATAATGTTATGAAATATCTATTTATTGTAGTGTTACTAATTTTTACAGGCTGTAAGAATGAAGTTAAAAAAGAAAATATTAAAGTTGTTGAAAATAGTAGAGTAGATTATTTGCCGTATTACAACGATGAATCTTTTACGCCACATTGGTTAACGCCAAATACAGAAGAAGAAAAAACATTTCATAAAATTCCAGATTTTTCATTAACAAATCAATCAGGAGAAACAGTTACTCAAGATACTTTTGAGGATAAAATTTATGTAACCGATTTCTTTTTTACAACCTGCCCGGGTATTTGTCCAAAAATGACGGGTAATATGTCGAAAATTCAAGAAGAATTTAAAAACGATCAGGATGTTTTATTGTTATCGCATTCCGTAATGCCAAGTACAGATTCTGTTAGTGTTTTGCGTGCATATGCCAATAAAAATGATGTTATAGATAATAAATGGCATTTAGTAACAGGTAGTAGAGATGAAATTTATACCCTCGGAAGAGAGCAATATTTTGTTGAAAGTGATTTAGGAGAAGTAAAAAGTATTGATGATTTTTTACACACCGAAAATTTCTTGTTAATTGATAAAAATAAACATATTAGAGGAATTTATAATGGTTTAAATAGAGCATCCATGGCTCAATTAATTACCGATGTTAAAGCTTTAAAACAGGAAATATAAATATAACTATTTGATTAGGTCAATATTAATAGTAGGTTAAATTTTGTTTAATAGCTCTAAAGGCTCCATGCGTAAAAGCTGGAGCTTTTTTAATTTTTGACTAAATTTGTGTTTATGAAAAATATGGGTTTTATTGTTTTAGTGTTATTTAGTTTATTGTCTTGTGGAAACCATTATCAGTTACCAGAAAAACATATTAATACTGTTGATGTTAAGCATTTGTTAGAAGATTCACTTTTAAACGTTAGAGCGTTAGAAATTGTTAAGGAGAATAATGGGGTTTTCTTTTTAACTTCAAACGGAAAAGCAGGACATATTTATAATAGTGATACTGATAAAAGATTAAATATTCTTTATCCTATCGCTATGGTGTCAGATTCTGTTAAAAACAATTTTAGATCGTTGGCTATAACTTCAAAAAATGGTTTCGGATTATCTATTGAGAGTCCGGCGAGATTATATAAAATTAAAAACGACGAGAAGCAGCTCGTTTATCAAGAAAAACATCCAAAAGCATTTTACGATGCTCTAGATTTTTGGAACGATCAAGAAGGTATTGCTATTGGCGATCCTACCGAGGCCTGTTTAAGTATTATAATTACCAGAGACGGAGGAAATAGTTGGTCTAAAATTCCATGCGAAAATTTGCCAAAAGCTAAAGAAGGTGAGGCTGCTTTTGCTGCCAGTGATACCAACATTTCTATTGTAGGTAAGCATACTTGGGTTGCAACAGGAGGAAAGTCGAGTAGAATATTGTATTCTCCGGATAAAGGAGAAACATGGCAAGCTTTTGAAACTCCTATTATACAAGGCACAGAAACTACGGGAATGTACTCAATAGATTTTTATGATGCCCAGCATGGTTTTGCTATTGGTGGCGATTACACGAAGCCTGAAGCTAATGTTGCTAATAAAATTAGAACGTCCGATGGTGGTAAAACATGGCGGGTTGTTGCTAGTGGGGCAAACCCAGGATATCGTAGTTGTGTGCAATATGTTCCCGAATCTAAAGGGGAAAAGTTGGTTGCAGTAGGTTTTAATGGTATCGATGTTTCTAATGATGCCGGTGAGACTTGGAAACATGTTAGTGATGATAGTTTTTATACTATACGCTTTGTTAACGATTCAATCGCTTATGCTGCTGGAGCAGGAAAAGTGTCTAAACTTCATTTTAAATAGTAGATTCTCTTCATTCTAAAATTTCAATTGTAGGAAAAATAATATTTTTTATTTACCTTGTGGATTGTCAAGTCTTATGAATTTTACCTCAATTATTTAGAATTTAGTAAAATTCTAGTATTTTTTTTAAATTTTTCTTATTTTATTTATAAGCGTTAAAAATACGTTAAACCTCTTATTAGTAAAGGGTTTTGGTTTTTTTTAACATGAAAATTGCACTGTAATCATCTGTTTTGTAGTGTATTGTTTTATTTTTTATTTGGAAATATTAAATATAATTATATATATTTGAAAAAATAAACGTCCAAAGTACGTTATTAAAAAAACTAAACTAAATACTGAAATTATGAAACTACCACTTCAAAGAATTAGTAACCATTCTAATTTATCTTCTATTAAGGCTATTTTACTAGCTGTGCTTTTTTTAGGTTTTAACTCTGTACAGGGACAAGACGATTTAGTAAACGATGATTATAAAGCTTTTACAGCTGGAGCTCATTTAAAAAACATGCACTTATGGCATGGGTTTGTTGTGCATCCAGGTGCTATGCTTGCTACTAATTTAGAGTTTAATTCAAGAGATGCTAAATTCACTTTTGGTGTTTGGGGCGGTGCGAGTTTAACAACAGTAGATGTTACTAATAAAATTACAGGTGAAAATGTTGGTGCTCACTATCAAGAATTTTCTATTTATACTAAATATCGTTTTTCTGATAAGTTCTTTATCGAAGCGGTTACTCACAATAACTACACAGGTGTAGAAGAGCGTGGTGATGTATTGCATTACTGGAGTTATGATAAAACACAAGGGTACAACTTTGTAGATCTTAACTTTGGTTACAATGTTACTCCAAACACGTTATTATACTTTGCTACCATTCTTGGTGGTGGTTCTGGAGACTATGAAGTGCAAACTGATGGTTCTTTAGAAGACTCTTGGACGCATTACTTTGAGGTGAGTAGTAAGGTTTGGGAAAAGGGAGATTCTAGCTTATCACTTTTCGCAGGAGGCGCATGGTCTTTTGTAACAGATAAAACTTTTTATACCGAAGGTGCTGGTAATTTAATAAACGTAGGGGCAACCTTCAATAAAAATGTTAAATTAGGTACTTATAATTTACCAATTGGAGTAACCGCTATGTGGAATCCAGAAAAAGAGAAAACGGTACTTCAAGTAGATTTTACAATATTTTAATAACCAATAACTAAACAAAATAATTCTTTAAAACGTTCATTATGAAAACAAAAAACAAAACTTCGGTTCTAAAGCAATGTTTAAAGCCATTAATGGTGCTTGCATTAATATTTAATTTATCTAGTTGTGTAGAGCAAACAGGTTCTACAAGTGCCACTGTAAATTCTGCAGAAGATACAGGTGTTACTGTAGCAAGTAATGTAGATTTAACAGGAATGAAAATAGGGTATTGTACACCATCTTTAAATGCACCTTATTATCAAGCGCTATTGCAAAGTATAAAAGCTAATACAGAAAAAAACGGTATGGTGTTTCTATCTGCAGATGGTCAAGATGATATTAACAAACAAGTTGCAGCTGTTGAAGATTTAATTACTAAAGGTGTTGACGCTTTATTGTTAAACCCAAAAGATCCTGATGCTTTAGTAGGTGTTACAAGAGCAGCAAAAGCTGCAGGTATTCCTGTATTTATTATTGATAGTTCTATAAATCCTTCTGCTGATTATGTTACAACTATACAATCTAACAATTTAGCAAACGGAGAATTAGCGGGTGAGTGGTTAGTTAAAAAAATGGGAAACAAAACAATGAATATTGCTTTATTAAGTGGTAACGCTGGTAACCCTGTTGGAAGAACTCGCAAGCAAGGTTTATTGCAAGGTATTACAGAAGAGCAATTAAGAACGCAAGGTAAAATAGATTTAAATGTAAAAACGCAAGCTTATACAGAGTGGTCTTACGCTGGTGGTTTAAAAGCGATGGAAGATATTTTAGTAGCGCACCCAGATATTAATGTAGTAATTACAGAATCTGATGTTTGTGTATTAGGAGCTATTAAAGCAATTGCTCAAGCTGGTAAAACAGACGATATTTTAATTGTTGCTGGTGCAGACGGACAAAAAGAAGCTATTAAGTATATTATGGATACCGATTTTTATGGTTGTACAGCAATGAATAGCCCAGTGCAAATTGGTAAAAATGCTGTTCAATATGCTATTGAGTACATCAACGGAAAAAGAGATTTCCAAAAAACATCATTCACAGCGCCATTATTAATTACTAAAGAAAACGCTGCTAAGTACTACGATCCAAAAGCATTATTTTAATCTTTTAAAATTTATTGATATGCATAATTCAGATAATGAATACCGTCTTGAAATGACCGGAATATCAAAAAGTTTTGGTGTTGTTTCAGTGCTAGAAAATGTAAACTTAAAAGTAAAGCCTGGGGAGATCCACGCTTTACTTGGCGAAAATGGTGCGGGTAAATCTACTTTGGTTAAAATCCTTAGTGGTGTGCATCAAAAAGATTCTGGAAAAGTAATTTTAGATGGTGAAGAAATTAGTCCGAAAAACACTCACGACGGGCAGGTTTTAGGTATTAGTGTTGTGTATCAAGAATTATCTTTAGTGAACGATTTATCGGTAGCCGAAAATATTTATCTGCACAAACTTGGTGCAAGTAAATTTTGGATGAACTGGAAACAAATTACTAAAGATGCTCAAGAATTAATAGATTCCTTAGGGTTTGATATTGATGCATCTGCAACCGTAAGAAACTTAAGTATTGTACAAAAGCAAGTGGTTGAAATTGCCAAAGCACTTTCTGAAGATACTAAAGTTTTGGTGCTAGATGAACCGACTACAGTTTTCGATCCAACGGATACTAAAAAATTATTCGATAACCTTTTTAAGCTTAGAGACAAGGGGATTTCTATTATTTACATTTCGCATCATTTAGATGAGATTTTTAAAATAGCAGATTCTGTTACCGTACTTAGAGATGGTGTAGATACAGGAAGTATGGCTGTTAAAGATACAAATACCGATGGCGTAATTCGTTTAATGATTGGTAGAGAGTTGAAAGATTTATACCCAACACGTGATGTGAAAATAGGAGACGTTCCTGTATTTGAAGTTAAAAACTTAACAGCAAAAGATACTTTAGTTCACGATGTGTCATTTTCGGTACGTCCTGGTGAAGTGCTTGGAATTGCAGGTTTAGGAGGAAGCGGAAGAACGGAAACCGCAAAACTTATTTTTGGAGCTCACAAGAAAAAATCGGGAACTTTAATTTTAAACGGAAAAGAAATAAAAACAAATTCACCAGTATGTGCTGTTGGACACCAAATTGGTTTTGTTTCAGAAGATAGAAAAGAAGACGGTGTGTTTTTGCCATTGTCCATTAGACGAAATATTAGTGTAACCAATTTTGCAGGTATTTCAGGAAAGCTAGGCTTTATTAATGTGGACGATGAGTATAAAAATGTGTTAGGTTTAATTGAAAAATTAAATATAAAAACTCCAAGTTCAGAGGTCGATGTTAAAAACCTAAGTGGTGGAAACCAACAAAAGGTAGCTTTAGCAAAATGGTTAAGTATAGACAGTAAAGTTATTTTTATTGACGAGCCTACACGTGGCGTTGATGTTGGGGCGAAAATTGAAATTTATAACCTTATTAATGAAGTTGCTAAAAAAGGCGTTGGAGTTGTAGTAATCTCTTCTGATATGCCTGAAATTATGGGAATAGCAGATCGTATTTTAGTGATGCACGAAGGTACATTCTACGGAGAATTAACCAAAGAAGAATTTTCCGAAGAAAACATTTTACGCTACTCTATTGGCGAAAAACTTAAACAAGTAGTCTAACAAAACTATAACAAAAAACAAAAATCATGGCATTAACAATAAAACAACAACTTAGTAGCCCTGGCGGTATACTTAAGTTTCTCGTAAAACATAATACAATTTTCATTTTCATATTGCTGGTTGTTTTTTCAGCATTAATTTCTGATGTATTTTTTACATCAACAAATCTTTCAAATTTATTAAAACAAGTTTCGGGTATAGGTATTATTAGTATCGGTATGTTGCTTGTTATTTTAACCGGAGGAATCGATTTATCTGTGGGGTCTATGGTCGCTTTACTGGCGGTTACCTTTGCAATTCTAGTTAATATTGTGGTGCTACCATTGGCAATTGTACTAACTATTGTTATTGGTTTTGCCTTAGGAAGTATTGCCGGATATTTGGTCGCATTTCAAAAAATGGCGCCCTTTGTCGCCACTTTAGCTTTAATGACGATTGCTAGAGGATTAGGGTTTATCTATTCTAAAGGATCTCCAATTACTTTCAAAACTCCAGGAGGAGAGTTTATGTCTAACTTTGCAAATAATTCTACATTAGGTATTCCAAATATTGCCATTGTATTCTTTTTAATTGTGATTTTAGCAATGGTTATGTTGCGTTACAACGTGTTTGGACGATTAATAATTGCCATAGGAAGTAATGAAGAAGCATCTCGTTTATCTGGTATAAAAGTTAATAAATACAAGTTTTTAGTCTATGCTATCTCTGGAGCTTTAGCAGCAACTGCTGCTGTAATTGTAGCTTCAAGAACCAACTTAGGTTCGCCTAACATGGGTATGGCTTGGGAGTTAGATGCTATTGCTGCCGTTGTAATTGGTGGTGCAAGTTTAAATGGCGGAAAAGGTACCGCGATAAATACCTTAATGGGTGTGCTAATTTTAGGTTTAATAGGAAATATTCTAAACCTTTTAAATGTACCGTCTTATCCGCAGCAAGTTGTAAAAGGAGCTATCATCATTTTTGCTGTATTACTTCAACGTTTCGATAGCAAATAATATCATATAATACTTAGAAAATATGACAAGTTATAAATTAAATAACCAGAACCTATCAAGGTTTGAGGGCGAGGTTTCTATTCCTAAATATAACAGGAATAACGTTAAAACTGGAATTGTACATGTTGGCATTGGTGGGTTTCATAGGTCGCATGAGGCGTTTTATACCGATCAATTATTACATGATGAATCGAATGCAGATTGGGGTATTTGTGGTGTAGCATTGTTAGATTTTGATGCTAAAATATATAATACTTTAAAGGAGCAAGACGGCTTGTATACTCTAGTTGTAAAAGAACTAGATGGTACACTTACAAAGCGTGTAATTGGTTCTATTGTTGAGGTATTGTATGCACCAGAAGACCCTAAAAAAGTGATTGAAAAAATGGCTAGCCCAGATGTAAAAATTATTAGTTTAACAATTACAGAAGGTGGCTATAACTATAATGAAGCAACAGGTGAATTCAATTTTGAAAACCCTTTAGTGCAACATGATATAGCTAATGCTGAAGCTCCAAAAACTATTTTTGGTTACCTAACGCAGGCGCTTAAATTAAGAAAAGAACGTGGTTTAAAAGGTTGTACTATTCAATCGTGTGATAATATACAAGGTAATGGGCACATGACTAAAAAGATGCTTTTAAGTTATGTAGGCGTTGCTGAACCTGCATTGGTTTCTTGGGTAGAAGAGCATGTATCTTTCCCGAATGCTATGGTAGATAGAATTACGCCAGCAACAAGTCCTTCGGATATTTCAAGTTTAAAAGAAACTTCTGGTATTGATGATGCTTGGCCAGTTGTTTGCGAACCTTTTAAACAATGGGTTATAGAAGATTATTTTTCTGCAGGAAGACCAACCTGGGAAAATGTAGGCGCTCAATTTGTACCAAATGTAGAGCCTTACGAGAAAATGAAACTTCAGTTATTAAATGCTGGGCATTCTGTGTTGGGGATTTTAGGTGCTTTAATTGGGTATGATACTATAGATGAAGCGGCTAATAATCCTGGGATAAATGCATTTTTAAGAGCTTATATGGGTAGAGAAGTTGCATCAATTTTAAGTGACCTTAAAGGTGTAGATTTAGAAAGTTACGAAGTATCTTTACTACAACGTTTCGGTAATGTTTATATTAAGGATCAAATTGATAGAATTTGTTCAGAAACTTCGGCTAAATTCCCAATATTTATTTTGCCAACTATAAACGCGCAGTTAAAATTAGATGGCCATATTGAGCATGCGGCTCTAGTAACTGCAGCATGGGCTATTTATAGTTTAGGTAATGATGAGAATGGAAAGGCTTTAAACGTTAAAGATGTTATGGCATCTGTTTTAAATGAAAAGGCAAAGGAGTCTAAGAATTGTCCAACTACGTTTTTAGAAATTGAATCTATTTTCGGGAAATTAAAAGATTCTAAACCTTTTACAGAAGCTTATACTAGTGCTTATAAAGATATCGTGAAACACGGTATTGAAAAATGTGTTTTAGAAATGAATATTAATCGTGTAAATTTTATATAAAATGGCAAATATCACAAGTTTTGGAGAAGTCTTGTGGGATGTTTTTCCAACCATGAAAAAAATTGGAGGCGCTCCATTAAATGTTGCCGTTAGGTTGCAATCTTTTGGAAATAATGTCTCTATGATTAGTCGTATTGGTGAAGATGAAAATGGCGAGGAGATCGTTAAATTCATTAAATCAAAAGGCGTAAATGTTGATGGTGTTCAGGTAGATTCAACTCACAAAACAGGAAAAGTAAAAGTAATATTAGATGAAACAGGTTCTGCTTCTTACGATATTATGTTTCCTCGAGCTTGGGATAAAATAGAACTTAACGACCAGGTGAAAGCAATAGTTTCTAATGGTGATGCCTTTGTGTTTGGAAGTTTAATTGCTAGAGATGATGTTTCTAGAGAAACGCTTTATGCACTTTTAAAATTGGCAAAATATAAAATATTTGATGTTAATTTAAGACAGCCATATTATACTGCCGAGGTGCTTAAGTATTTAATGAGTCAGGCTGATTTTGTAAAGTTTAACGACGATGAAATTTTAGAAATAGCAAGCGATTTGGGTTTAAAGTCTAATGTTTTAGAAGATGCTATTGAGTTTATGGCTAAAGAAACTCAGGCAAAAACTATTTGTGTTACTAAAGGCGGTAAAGGCGCTATTTTATATTTAGATAATACCTTTTACTATAACGATGGTTATAAGGTAACGGTTGTAGATACAGTTGGTGCTGGCGACTCGTTTTTAGCTTCAATTATTACACAATTATTAAATAAAACAGCACCGCAAGATGCTTTAAACTTTGCTTGTGCCGTTGGTGCCATTGTAGCAAGTAGCGAAGGTGCAAATCCAGAAATTAAGCAAACAGATATAGAACGAATGATTAGCGGTTAAGAATTTGTTTTTTGTTAATAGTGCTTGAGAAGCTTTATGAATTTGGTCATAAAGCTTTTCTCGTTTTATAGTGTTAAATTAAATTAGCATTGAAGTTTATAATGCTTTCTTTAATGTTGTGTGTTCTTAGATAGCTTAAATATTTAAAATACTTTTCCGTGAAAACGGTGTGTGTACTTAAGTCTTTAAAAATCGATTTTATTTCTAAAAACTTAATAGGGTTTTGCTGCGATAGTGCGGCCATCCTAATTAAGGTATTACTTATAGAATCGTTTATATTATAAGGGTTGCCTTGGTCGTCAATACCATCATTGTATTTACACCAAGCTGCAATTACAAAAGCTATGTGGTTAAAATGTTTTGTTTCTTCTGAAAGCTGAATATTTAGTGTTGATAAAATGAAAATTGGAATTTTAGCCGAACTTTCACTACAAATCCTAGACAGACTATCATTTATGTTTGGGTTTTTAAACCTTGAAATTAGTGTCGTTTTATATTCTTCTATAGTTTTGTTTTTGGCATCAACCAAAGTTGGTGTTACTTCAAGGTCCATAAAAGTTTCAAGGAATAAAATAAAATCGTCGTCATTGGCAGCTTCTTGTACGGTTTTGTAACCATGCAGTGTACCTAGAACACCTAAAATACTATGGCCGGCATTTAAAAGCTGCAATTTCATGTTTTGGTATGGTGCAATATTTTTTACAAATTGAACACCTACTTGTTCCCAATTTGGCTTTTGTTTATAGAAGTTGTCTTCTATAATCCATTCTGTAAAAGATTCGCAAACTACAGGCCATTGGTCTTCTATTAAATAATCTTTTTTTAAGGCATCTACATCTTTGTGCTGGGTAACAGGTGTAATTCTATCAACCATTGTGTTAGGGAAGGTTGTGTTGCTTTTTAGCCAAGGTAATAAGTCGGGTTCATTCTTACTTACGTAATTTAAAAACGACAGTTTCATGGTGTCGCCATTATTCTTAATGTTGTCGCAAGATAAAATGGTACAGCCAGATAATCCACGAAGTTTTCTAAGTTTAAAAGCTTGCGTTAAGTAACCAAAAACAGTTTTTGGGTTAAATGGATTTACAACTTCTTCGGCTACAGCAGGATGTTTTTGATTGAATTCACCGGTAATTTCATTTAAGTGATAACCATCTTCTGCAATAGTTAAGGAAATAATTTTAATATCAGGGTTTGCCAAGCGTTCAATAACCGCCATAGGGTTTTCTGGTCCAAAAAAATATTCTACAATAGAACCAATTATTTTAGGTTTATGTACGCTAGTGGCGTCTTTAGTTATTAGGGTGTAAAGCCCGTCTTGATCTTTTAAAACATTAAAAGTTTTTCTATCGGAATCTAATAAATCTATACCACAAATACCGTAACTTAATTCATGATGCTTTTCAATTAAATTGTGCATGTAATACGCTTGGTGAGAGCGATGGAAATTGCTCACGCCAATATGTGCAATACTTGTTTTAACTTGGTCGCGATCAAACAGAGGGGTAGAAGCGTTTTCTTTTATCGCTTCTATATTTTCCATGTTTAAATATAAAGAATTGGGCATTTTATTTTTGTATTGTGTGGGTGTTTAAATTCTTTTTAAATTTACATAAAAAAATATTGATTTGCATTGAAAATTTGCGGTTTCATTGTATATTAGAGAATATAAAAATGTTTTATTAATTTTTTTATAGATGAATTTTTAAGTTGAAAAATGGATTTTAGGAAGCGAGATAATGTATCGGTAGATTGTGTGATTTTTGGATTAAATGATTCGGGTTTAAACGTTTTATTACGAAAACGAACCTTGAATATGTTTGATGCAAATTACCCAGTTATTGACGATTGGATGATTACCGGTGGACGTGTTTTTATTAGTAAAACCTTAGAGGAATCTGCCAATGTAATTTTTGAAGGTATTACGGGGTATAATGAATTTAACAGAACCCAATTTAGAACCTACGGAAATCCAACCCGTTTAAAATCTGATAAAGATTTACTTTGGGTGCGTAGCCATGGTGTAAAAACCCAATCTATGACGATTGCTTATTATTTTGCACAACCTATAGAAAGCATTATTGTTGATGAAGATGAGTTTAAGTGGTTCTCTATCGATGCGTTGCCGGAGTTGGGCTTCGATCACAGTAAAATTATTAAAGATGCGCACGAGGATTTAAAACAGAAAATTATGGTAGAGCCTATAATATTCGATTTAATGCCTAATAAATTCACTTTAAATGAATTGCAATTTGCTTTCGAGTCGGTTTTAGAAATAGAACTCGATAACCGAAACTTTAGAAAGAAAGTATTGAAGAAAATATATATTGTTCCTTTAAATGAAACTAAAAAAGGAACGGCTAAAAAACCATCTAAATTGTATGTTTTTAGCCGTGATGTTTATGATAAAGTCTCGGAAAAAGACTTTATTGTTAATGTGTAATCTTTAATATTATTCCGTCTTTCCTTCGCGTTTACGCTTCTTGTATTCGTCAAATAATTTGCGGTTAAAATCATCTTCTGTAGCTTTTAGTAAAATTATCTTTTTTGGAGAAATAATTTTCTTCAAGTTAACAATAAGGTTAACGCGCTCTTGGTGCAATGTGTTTTCGGCCTGTACAAATTTATTTAATAATTCTTCAGCTTTAGCATCAGTAAGCGTAGCGGCATTCTCTTTTATTTCTTTACGAATACCACGCATATCTTCATATTTACATTTTCTCGATTTTTCATCGTAGGCATTGTAAATAGGCCAAAATGCTTGCGCTTCTTTAGCTGTTAAGTCTAGTTTTTCCGTAATAAAAGATACTTTTAAAGCTTGTATGCGCTCTCGATCTTTATGTTGAGCAAATACACTTATGGTAAATAAGAGTACGAATAAGGTTGAAATATATGTTTTCATGTTTTGTTATTTTATAATTAAATCTTCCATAGAAGTGTTTTCTAGAAAATAGCCTTCCATAGCTTCGTCTGCAAATTCTAAAGAGTCAAAATCATCTTCAGATATATCGTCTACTAATAATATAGAGGCAATTTCATAAGAGCCTACGTTTTCATCTAAAATATAGTTCTCTACAGTTTCGGTGTCTAGACTGTCCCAGCTTGTTTCTTTTTCAAAAATTGAAAGATTGAATAATAATAGAACTGCGGCAGCAATACTTGAGAAATAAAGTAGATTCTTTTTGCTGAACAAAGGAATCACTTTGGTCGTTTCTTTTTCTGAAACTTTACTTAAAATACTGCTTTCTAGGGTGTCGAAATAACTATCGGGAGCTTTGAAGCCAGAATCACTCACGGTTTCATTTAGCTTAATTTCAGTCATTAAGCGATCTTCAAGATTATCGAAATAATCTTTGGGAGCTTTTAAGCCTGAATTAGTTACGTTATGTATTTTATTTGTTTTCATCTTATTATTAAGACTTGTATTTTTCTAAAAGGTTTAATCTTGAGTTAAAAAGGCTTCAATTTTTTTGACTGCCAAATGATACGATGCTTTTAAAGCACCTTCACTTGTTTCTAAAATTTCAGACATATCTTTATATTTAATGTCTTCAAAATATTTCATGTTAAAAACCAATTGTTGCTTTTCCGGAAGCGTTGCAATAGCTTGTTGTAATTTTAATTGAATAGCATCGCCTTCAAAATAAACATCGGAAGTTAAATTATTAATAGCTAAATCTTGTACTTCCTGGTTACTTGTCTGTAAACGTTTAGCATTTTTGTTTATAAACGTAATAGACTCGTTTGTAGCTATACGGTACATCCAGGAAAAAAGTTTACTATCACCTTTAAAATTACCTATGTTTTTATAGATTTTAATAAATGTGTTTTGCAAGACATCATCAGTATCATCATGCGATTTTACAATATTTCGAATATGCCAATACAAGCGCTCTTTATATAGGGTTATTAACTCTCTAAAGGCTGCTTCTTTATGGGTATCCGATTTTAATTGCTCAATGAGCTGTACTTCGTCCGTCACTAAAACTTCTTTATTTCTTAGACTTATAAATATACAAAAGGTTTAATCTGTTATGATATTTTTTTTGGAAAATAAAAAATGCTGGTTTTTCAAGGGTTTTAATCTTTTTTATCGTTTAAAGACATATAGTTTAGATTAAATGCAGATAATTTTTTGTTTGTAAGATTATTTACCTTAAATTTGCATCAGAAACCTGCTTAAGTTGTTAGATGCCCCAAATCTAGCATTAACCTACAAAAAAAGGATAGAAACCCCCAAGTCTCTATCCTTTTTATATTTTACAACATGTTTTTGAAGTTTATTCGAAACTTTGCATATCTACAAGTTTTTTATAAACCCCATTTTTATCAATAAGTTCTTGGTGTTTACCTTGCTCTACAATTTCGCCTTTGTTTAAAACAACAATTTGATCTGCATTTTGAATGGTTGAAAGTCTATGTGCAATAACTATAGAGGTTCTATTTTTCATCATGTTTTCTAGAGCAATTTGTACTAGGCGTTCGCTCTCTGTATCTAGGGCAGAAGTAGCTTCGTCTAGCACCATAATTGGAGGGCTTTTAAGTACGGCGCGAGCAATACTTAAACGTTGCTTTTGTCCGCCAGAAAGCTTGTTTCCTGCATCACCAATATTGGTTTCAATGCCTTTTGGTAAATCTTTTACAAATTCCCAGGCATTTGCAATTTTTAAGGCTTCAATAACCTCGTCGTCGGTAGCGTTTTGTTTACCTAGTTTTAGGTTGTTTTTTATGCTTTCGTTAAATAGAATAGCATCTTGTGTTACAATACCTAACTGCGCACGTAAAGCACTTGTTTTTAAATCACTAATGTTGATGCCGTCTATTAAGATCTCTCCTTTGTTTACATCGTAAAAACGAGTGATTAAGTTGGCAATTGTAGATTTACCACTACCAGATTGGCCTACTAAAGCAACGGTTTTTCCTTTAGGAATGGTTAATGAAAAATCTTTTAAAACATAATCATCTTGATATTTAAAGGAAATGTTTTTGAATTCAATTTCAGAATCGAAACTCGTTTTGTCGATAGCGCCTTCTTTATCTTTTAAAGGGTTAGGAGCTTCTACGATTTCCTGTATTCTTTCCGCAGCAGCGTTACCTTGTTTAATGTTATAAAGTCCTCTGGAAATTGCTTTTGCCGGAACTAAAATGTTATATGCTAATCCCATATATGCGATAAAAGAACTTCCGTCTAGTGTTTTGTCAACTAGAACTAGTTGTCCTCCGTACCATAAAAGTATAGAAATAACTAATATACCCAAGAATTCGCTAGCTGGTGATGCTAAGTTTTGTCGGTTAAGTAATTTGTTAGAAAAATTATAGAATTTACCTGTTGAATCAGAGAATTTTTCATAAAATCTATCTTCAGAATTAAAACCTTTAATGATACGAAGACCTGTTAATGTTTCTTCCAAAGTTGATAGTGTAATACCTTGCTCTTTTTGAACACGATCCGATTTTCGTTTTAAGCTTTTTCCTATTCTGGAAATAACCAAGCCAGAAAGCGGAATAAAAATAAACACAAAAACGGTTAAAGGCACACTTATTAGAAGCATCATAACAATAGTAAAAATAATTGTAAGTGGTTCGCGAACAATAAGCTCTAGTGCTGGTAGCATAGAGTATTGTAAAGTTGCTACATCGCCAGTTACACGTGTCATGATATCTCCTTTTTTTTGTTCAGAAAAATAAGAAAGAGGTAGCTCTACAGTTTTTTTATAGACAGTATTTCTGATATCTCTAACCACACCGTTTCTTAAAAATACCATGAAGTAATTGGCTAAATAGCCAAAGATATTTTTTAAAAGAAATAAGATTATAATTAAGCTAACTACAATAAGTAATGCTTTTTGCGGATCATTATCTGTGTGTAGGCTTACTTGGTAAGCTAAATAGTCTTTATAAAAATCTTTAAGACTAGATATGCCTTTATATACCGGTTCTACAATGGTTGCAGTGGGGTCTTTTTTTTCAAATAAAATATCTAGCATTGGTATTAATGCTATGAAAGAAAGTGCCCCAAATAACGCATAAAACACATTAGATATAATGTGTCCTATGGCGAAATTTTTATATGGTTTGGCATACCGAAGTATGTTATAAAAATGATTCATCTAAATTGATGCTTGTTTTATTTAAATTGTTCTGATCCTTAAATAAGGTTCATGCTTTTTAAGATGTCTTCAGCTTTAGCGTCTAATGAAGCTTCGGTTGTTTTGAAATCTTCAACAGCATTTAGCTCTGTGTTTACACTTACGTAGAACTTAATTTTTGGTTCAGTTCCACTTGGTCTTAATGCTACTTGACTTCCATCTTCAGTATAGTAAATTAGTACGTTAGATTTTGGAACATCTATTGTAGATTCTTCACCAGTAATCATGTTTTTTGAAATTGATAAATCGTAATCTTCAAATTTTACAACTTTAGAACCATTAACAACTTTAAGTGTGTTGTTACGAGCATCCGTCATCATTTGTTTGATTTCTTCAGCACCTTCAATACCTTTCTTAGTTAACGAGATTAATTTCTCTTTGTAAAAACCATGTTCTGTATATAATTGAAGTAATTCATTAAAGAAAGAACTTCCGTTAGATTTTGTGATAGCTGCAATTTCACAAGCTAATAGGGTAGAGGTTACGGCATCTTTATCGCGAACAAAATCGCCAACCATAAAACCAAAACTCTCTTCACCACCACCAATAAAATCTAATTCTGGAAAATCGTGAATTAATTTAGCTATCCATTTAAAACCGGTTAAAACAATTTTACTTTCTACACCGTAAGATGTAGCTAGTTTTGTTAGCATAGGTGTAGATACAATTGTAGATGCAATAAATTCTTTACCTTTAATTCTGTCTTCTTCTTTCCATTGTTTTAGTAAGAAATCCGTCATCATTAACATGGTCTGGTTTCCGTTTAGTAATTGTAATTCACCATCAGCATTTCTAACGGCTACGCCCAAACGATCACAATCTGGATCTGTACCAATAACGATATCTGCATTTACTTTATCGGCTAATTCTAAAGCCATTTTTAAAGCAGCAGGTTCTTCTGGGTTTGGAGATTTTACTGTTGGAAAATCACCATCTGGCACTTCTTGTTCTTTTACAATATGTACATTTTTGTATCCAGCACGTTTTAATGTTTCTGGAACTGCGGTAATTGATGTGCCGTGTAATGATGTAAATACAATAGTTAAATCGTCTTTAGCGGCTTGAGTTGCACCAACCGAACCGTTTTGAACCGATGCGTTGATAAAAACATCATCAACATCTTTACCTATATATTGAATTAAATCGTTGTTTGCCTCAAACTTAATATCAGCATAATCTAAATCGTTAATTAAGCCAATAACACCACCATCATGCGGAGGTACTAATTGTCCACCATCTTGCCAGTATACTTTGTAGCCATTATATTCTGGTGGATTGTGAGATGCTGTTAATACAATACCGCAGTGGCAGTTTAAATGTTTTACTGCGAAAGATAATTCTGGTGTAGCACGTAAATCTTCAAATAAATAAACTTGAATACCATTTGCAGAAAATACATCGGCCACTAATTTTGCTAAAGATTTACTGTTGTGTCTACAATCGTAAGCAATTACAGCTTTAGGTGTTTCATCTGGAAAAGATTTATGTAAATAATCGCTTAAACCTTGTGTGCTTTTACCTAAAGTATATTTGTTAATACGGTTTGTACCAACACCCATAATACCACGCATGCCACCTGTACCAAATTCTAAATCTTTATAAAAGCTTTCTTGTATATCTTTTGGATTGTTTGCAATACTATCTTTAATAGTTTTTTGCGTTTCTTCATCAAAAGCTGGTGTTAACCAGGCGTTTATTCTGTCTAAAATTTTTGGTTCAATGTGTATCATATATGTATAATTAGTTGTGTAACAAATGAAAACAAAAGTAAACAATTGTTAAAGAATAATTTTTAAAAACAGGCAATTTTGATGCCCTTAAAAGGCGTTTTTAACTATTTCTTAATGATTTTGGTTTAAATTTAATTCATCTTTAATTAAATATCGTTTTTTATCGGGTCTGTTTCTCAAGATAATTTCGCCTAAAAAACCAGCTACAAAAAACTGAGTACCAATAACCATGGTAGAAAGTGCAATGTAAAATTGAGGGCGTTGCGTAATTAATCTGCCTGCGCGGTCTAAAAACAATTTATCGACACCAAGGTAAAATGCAAACGCAAAACCAATGGCAAACATTATAAAACCTAATGCTCCAAAGAGATGCATAGGGCGTTTTCCGAAACGAGATAAAAACCAAATGGTAATTAAATCTAGAAAACCATGAATAAAACGATCCATACCAAATTTCGTTTCACCATATTTTCTGGCTTGGTGCTGTACTACTTTTTCACCAATATTAGAGAAGCCTGCGTTTTTTGAAAGCACCGGAATGTAACGGTGCATTTCGCCATTAACATCAATGTTTTTTACAACTTCTTTTTTATAAGCTTTTAAGCCACAATTAAAATCGTTCAGTTTTACTCCCGATGTTTTTCTGGCAGCCCAATTAAATAGTTTTGATGGAATGTTTTTAGCTATTACAGAGTCGTAGCGTTTCTTTTTCCAGCCCGAAACCAAATCGAAACCATCCTTTATAATCATTTTATAAAGATCTGGGATTTCGTCTGGGTTATCTTGTAAATCGGCATCCATGGTGATAATTACATCGCCTTTCGCTTTTTCGAAACCAGCATGTAAAGCCTGAGATTTACCAAAATTCCGTAAAAACCGAATGCCTTTTACGCTATTATTTTGCGTTGAAAGTAAGGTGATGATATTCCATGACTCATCTTTACTTCCGTCATCAATGAAAATAATCTCGTACGAAAATTGATGCTTTTGCATAACGCCAGCAATCCAATCGTGCAATTCGGTTAAAGAGTCTTGTTCGTTAAGTAGTGGTATAACTACTGATATATCCATGTAATTTTTTTCAGATAATAAAGTTCAAAAATACTGAAATTATTCTGCGTCAGGGTTCTTTTTTTTCATTGCTGCTGCAACTATTAAACCAATAATGCTAAACATAACTAAGTAGCCGGCTAAACTTTTAGCGATGTTGGCTAAAGAATAATTGTTTTGAGCTTCCATGTTTTCAACGGTTTGGTCGATAATATCACTTGGTGAATTAAAACCTTCCATCATTTGTACTGTTTTTTCAATAGTAATCTCTTTTAAAACTGTTGCTGCTTCTAGATCGATAAAGTTGAATAATATATAAGAGACTAAAACACTAATTAGTAAACCTAGCGCAACAGTAATAAAATATGCAGTAAAAGCTTCTTTAAAAGTAGCGTAACTGTTTTGAGCTTGTTTAACTTTGGCTACCGAAACAATTCCGAAAACAATAATAGTAATTAAAATGAAGGCGCCTAACCAAGTATTTATTAATAATTCAATATTTACGGCGTAAGGAATTATAGTGATTAGAGCTAGAAATGCTCCTAAATACAATCCGAAATTAGTAGCAATAGATTTTAAAGTTTTTTCCATGATATTTTGATTAAATTATTTTAGTTGAATTGTTAGTGTTCAAAGATACTAAAACGTTACATTTGTACCAGAGAAAAATAAAATGCAAAAAATATTGTGAATTTATAAAATTTACTTAAATTTGCACTTCCAAAATTGAAAAGAATAAAAAGCATTTAGCGATGAGAAAAGGTATACACCCAGAAAATTATAGATTAGTAGCGTTTAAAGATATGTCTAACGAAGATGTGTTTTTAACAAAATCTACAGCAAATACAAACGAAACTCTTGAGGTTGACGGTGTTGAATATCCATTAATAAAAATGGAGATTTCTAGAACGTCTCATCCTTTTTACACTGGTAAATCTAAATTAGTAGATACAGCTGGTCGTATTGACAAGTTCAAAAATAAATACGCTAAGTTTAAAAAATAAATTTAGTCTACATTTAATATATAAAGCCTTCATATTTAATATGGAAGGCTTTTTTGTTTTCTATATTTAAATTACATTTGAATTCATAATTGAAGTTTATATTGATGAACTTTTAATTTTACACTTAAAATGAATTATATACTTTTTGACGGTCCTTCAAGGAACAATCTACTGCCTTTTACTTATACAAGGCCTGTTGCAGATATTAGAGTAGGCATATTAACTATTCGTGAAAAATGGGAAAACCATTTAAGTTGTACAACAACTACGATAACTGAAGATTATTTAGCTGATAAATATCCGATGGTGGAGATGGAAGTTAACGTTATGATTAACGCATCGTATTTGCCAAATGTGGCATTAGTTGCAAAAATTAAGGAGTTAGAAGAAAATCAAGCTATTTTTCAAGGTGACGATGTTATTGCTTTTTTTGCAGTAGAAGGACAAGAAGATATTGATTTTGACGATTACAAAGCCATTGAATTTGATGGTGACGTATTAAAAATTGAAAATACGTGGGATATTTTTTCTAAAAACGGCGATGCAATTAAGGCCGATTTTGAATTAATTACAGAAGATAGAAAGACTGAAACCATCTCGGAAACCAATAATATTATAGCTCCAGAAAACATTTTTATAGAACAAGGAGTAAAGTTAGAGTACGTTTCGTTAAACGCTACAAACGGACCAATATATATTGCTAAAGATGCAGAAATAATGGAAGGTGCGCTTATTCGTGGGCCTTTTGCTTTATGCGAATCTTCTACCATAAAAATGGGAGCCAAAATTTATGGTCCAACAACAGTAGGTCCTTTTAGTAAAGTAGGTGGCGAGGTTAATAATTCGGTTATTTTTGGGTATTCTAATAAAGGACATGAAGGCTTTTTAGGGAACTCTGTATTAGGTGAGTGGTGTAATTTAGGTGCCGACACCAATAATTCTAACCTTAAAAACAACTATGCTGAAGTGCGTTTATGGGATTACCAAACTGAAGGTTTTGCTAAAACAGGCTTACAATTCTGCGGTTTAATGATGGGTGACCATAGTAAATGTGGAATAAACACCATGTTTAATACAGGAACCGTAGTTGGCGTAAGTGCAAACATTTTTGGAACAGGGTTTCCTCGTAATTTTGTACCAAGTTTTTCTTGGGGCGGTAGCAGTGGCTTTACTACTTACTTAACAAAGAAAGCTTTTGAGGTAACTAAAATTGTTATGAGTAGGCGCGGTATTGAATTTACCGAGCAAGAAGAGGCTATTTTAACTCATGTTTTTGAGGAAACAAAAAAGTTTAGAAGAGAATAGATTTATGTTTTAAAATAAACAGATGAAGTTTTTTTGTAAACTTTTGAATTACACAGGTATTTGTATATTTGTTTAAATATCAGTTTTTTATGATGAAATTTGTAGTCTGTATTTTTTTGTTTTGTAACGGAATAGTTTTAGCTCAAAATGAAAATTATGTTGTTGAGAATTTAAGTTTGAACAATGAAAATCCTCATTTTGGATTAATGCGAGTTGCCGATGCGGTTATAGTAACATCTTTTCAACTTGATAAAAAAGGAAGAGTAAAGCGCGTTCAGGGTCAGCCAAAACTAACAATATTTCAGGGAGAGATTAAAAATTCAGAGACAATCGAAAACTTGTCTACCGTTCAAATCGATCCCAAAGCAGGTGTGCCTCAAATTACTAGTGCAACATTATCTCAAGACGGTAGGCTTATTTATATTACTACAGTTTACACCAATAGAAATAAACCAGATGTTAGGTTTAAGGAAACTAACTTTCATTTAAAAGTAGGGGAGTTTAAGGCAGGTGTTGGTTTTACTAATTTTAAAGTATTACCATTCTGTAAGCCTAGGTTCTCTTATGCGCACCCAGCGTTAAGTCCCGATGGTAAAACTTTGTTTTTCACTGCAAATATCAAAGGAGGTAAAGCTACAACAAAAGGAGGTTCGGATATTTTTAAGGTCGATATTTTAGAGGGAAATACGTATAGTGAACCTGAGAATTTAGGATCCAAAGTAAATTCTTACGGAAAAGAAATGTTTCCGTTTATAGCTAGTGATAATACATTGTATTTTTCGTCCAACAGGCCTAATGGCTTTGGTGGTTACGATTTGTATAAATGTAAAATGAATGGAGATAGTACTTTTGAAAAAGCAGAGAAACTAGAAAAACCATTAAATAGTGTTAAGGACGATTTGTCTTTAATAATGAATGCAAATAATACTTCTGGTTTTTTATCGTCGAAACGCTTAGGCGGAAAAGGAGACGATGATATCTATGTTTTTAAAATGAAATAAGTAGGGAATTGCCTATCTTGAAAAAAATAAGACAACTAATATATTATATGAATATTTTTTTTAAAAATATTTACTTGTTTTCTGTAGTGTTTTTGGTTGCAGTGGTGCTGGATAATTTAATTAAACAAAATCTCGATACATCCTTTAATCGACATATATCTAAGAGTTTAGTAACAGGCTTGTTGTTAGTTTACTATTTGGTAAACAAGAATGATAAGGTACCAAAATTAAAATCTAACGCCGTAATTATTGGGTTAGTTCTTTTTACTATTGGTGGATGTTTTGGTACACTTATGAATAATAATCAAATATTTTTTTTACTCTCTTTTGTTTTTTTTGTTGCTGGCAAGTTTTTCTATGCCTTGAGGTTAGCGAAAAATCATGATTTTAGCTTTAAGAGAATATTCTTTTTCTTGTTGTTTTTTAGTTTGTATATGTTCGTGCTTGTTAATGAGGTTTACGAAAAGTTAGGTGATCAACTTATAATAATCGTTATTTATTTTTTTATTTCTATAGTTTTATTAGCATTCGCTTTTGTTCGAAAGGAATTTGTTTGCTACAAGAGTTATGTTTTGGTGTTTTTAGGCTTGTTATTTTTTGTGATATCAGAAAGTATGTTGGTTGTAAAACTCTACGGAAATAGTTTTGCCTTTGATGGTCCAACGCTTCTTGTTTTATATGAGTTGGGACAATATCTTTTTATTCTTGGTGTTTTAGAAGAAGTTTTAATTAAACCAGTTGAAATAGACTAAATATTTTCTTTTAATTTTTTCACCTGTTTTAATTCTAATAAGTTGATAGGGTTTATGCCTAAATGCTGAACGTTTTTCCTTGTAAATCGAACCACTTCATCATAAAACAAAGGAATAATTGGAGCTTCTTGCATAACTAATGAATCCATTTTAGAGTAAAGTTGTTCTCTGCTCCCTGGGTTAGTTTCTGTAAAAGCTTTTTCATACCAAGAGTCAAATTGTGGATTTTTAAAGTGCGTGTAATTTGGTCCATTTGGCGAAAAGTTTTTACTATAAAATAAAGATAAATAATTTTCAGCATCAGGATAATCGGCAACCCAACTCGCTCTAAATAAATCTAATTTATTGTTGGCTTTAGCATCTTTTAAAGTAGCCGCAGGTATAACATCGATGTTTACTATAAGTCCTGTTTTTTGTAGTTCACGTTGTATATATTCACAAAAACTTAAATAGTTCCCAATGGTTGTAATTGTAATTTCTGGCTTTTGTTTACCAGTTTCGTTTTTATATTGTTCAACTAATTGTTTAGCTTTTTCCGGCTTATAGTTAAAACCCGTAGTCGCATTGTAACCTGGTAAACCTTTAGGTATAAAGCCGCCATTTGCAGGAATTCCAACACCGTTACGCAGGTAAATCATCATTTTTTTTCGATCGAAGCCGTAATTAATAGCTTGTCTTAATAATTTTGATTGTGTTTCCGAGGTTTCAGAATCTAAGTTAAATCCTAAATATTCGGTATTTAAATATGGGCCACGAATTAAACGCGATGTTTTTTGGTAAGAATCTCTTAATCTACCATCGGCTGTTAAAACTTCATCTTTATATGATGCATCTAAACCAGAAACAAAATCAATGTTTCCTTGTGCAAATTGCATAAATTCGCTTTGCTTATCAGGTAAAAAGGTGATTGCAACAGCTTCTAGGTAAGGTAAATTATTTCCGTTAAGGTCTTTTTCAAAATAATTATCATTTTTTCTAAAAACCAACTTTACATTTTCCTCCCAGCGTTTAAATTTAAAGGGCCCTGTTCCAATAGGGTGTGCTCTAAAATCTGAATTATAGAAATCTACAATTTCCTTAGGCACAACCGAGCAGTATTTCATGGTTAGTAACCCTAAAAACGCGGGAAATGGTTGTTTTAATTTAATTTGAAACGTAGTATCGTTAATCACATTAAATTGGTCTACTTTATTTAAAATCCAACTTCCGGGAGATGCAATTTGTTTATCTAATAATCTGTTTAAGCTATAAGCGACATCTGTAGCAACAACGGTTCTGGTGGAGTCTTTGCCAAATAGTTCGTGTTTGTGGAAATAGACATCATTTCTAAGGCTGAAGTTATATGTTTTTGCATCTTCAGAGATTGTCCAGTTTTTTGCAATACATGGTATTACTTTTAAGTTGTTATCCATTTGTACCAGACCATTAAATAGTTGGTTGGTAGCCCAAATATCGGCAATGTCTTTAGAGAAAGCAGGATCTAGAGATCCTATATTTTTATGCTCATTATAGCGAAAAACAAGATGGTCTTTGGCTGTATTTGTATCGCTTTCACATGAAAAAATGAATAAAACAACGCAACTAATTGAGAGATAGTTTATTATTTGACTAGTAACATGTTTTATCATATAACTTATTAATTGTAAATTTGCAGACTTTTTAAATGTAAAGATAATTTTAAAAAGATCTTGAAACAAGCAGAGGATAACAAAATATAATGAATAAAAAAGTCGCATTTTATACTTTAGGTTGCAAACTGAATTTTTCCGAAACATCAACTATAGCTAGAAACTTTGACGATGAGGGATTTAGTCGCGTAGATTTTTCTGAAAAGGCAGATATTTACGTTATTAACACCTGTTCGGTAACCGAAAATGCAGACAAACGTTTTAAAACTATTGTTAAGCAAGCTCAAAAATCTAATCCAGATGCTTTTGTAGCTGCAGTGGGGTGTTATGCACAATTAAAACCTCAGGAACTAGCCGATGTAAACGGAGTAGACTTGGTGCTTGGTGCTACAGAGAAATTTAAAATAACAGATTATTTAAACGATTTATCTAAAAACGATTTTGGTGAAGTGCATTCTTGCGAAATTGAAGATGCCGATTTTTATGTTGGTTCTTATTCAATTGGAGATAGAACACGTGCTTTTCTAAAAGTTCAAGATGGTTGCGATTATAAATGTACATATTGCACTATTCCTTTAGCACGTGGTATTTCTAGAAGTGACACTATGGAAGGCGTATTGAAAAACGCACGAGATATTTCAAAACAAAATATAAAAGAAATTGTTTTAACCGGTGTTAATATTGGTGATTATGGCAAAGGTGAATTCGGAAACAAAAAACATGAGCATACGTTTCTAGATTTAGTAACAGAGTTGGACAAAGTAGAAGGTATTGAGCGTTTACGAATTTCGTCTATTGAACCTAATTTACTAAAGAATGATACCATTGATTTGGTTTCGAAATCTAGAGCTTTTGTACCACACTTTCATATTCCTCTACAATCTGGAAGTAATGAAATTCTTAAAAAAATGAAACGCCGTTACATGCGTGAACTTTATGTAGATCGTGTTTCTAAAATAAAAGAAGTTATGCCTCATGCCTGTATTGGTGTGGATGTTATTGTTGGGTTTCCGGGTGAAACTGATGAGCATTTTCTAGAAACTTATAATTTTTTAACCGAGTTAGATATTTCATATTTACACGTGTTTACGTATTCGGAACGAGATAATACCGAAGCTGCAGAAATGGATGGTATTGTTCCAGGTAATGTGCGTAGTAAGCGAAGTAAGATGTTGCGGGGCTTATCGGTTAAAAAACGCCGTGCATTTTATGAAAGTCAATTAGAATCAGCAAGAACTGTTTTGTTTGAAAGTGAAAATAAAAGCGGTTACATTCATGGTTTTACAGAAAATTATGTAAAAGTAAAAACGCCATGGAACCCAGAGTTGGTAAATACTTTACATGCGGTAAATCTTACGAAAATTGATGATGATGGCTTAGTGCGTTTCGATTTTGTTAAGCAAGATAGCGTTGCTTAATAACTGCTTTTTCATCTTGCATTGGTTTATTTGAGTTTAAACGATTTTATTTTGCTAAATGTTGTTTGCTGATGTAAGTTTACATCAAGTGTTTTCGGTATAAAGTATCGAGATTTATTAATTATGAAAAGAAACTTAAAATTATTAACTTCTCTCTTAGTTGTTTTTCTGTTCATGTCTTGTTCTAGTGACAATGATGATAACGATAAAGATTCTATTTTATTAGGAGTTTGGCAAACCAGTGAGGTTACCACAGAAGCTGCAACAACATTTACATTAGTTTTTGGAGACAATAATACCGGATTAAGTATTTATGCTATCGAAACGAATACAGGTGAAGAGACTTCAAGTTTAGAGCCTTTTAATTGGGAGCTAAATGGTAAAGTGGTTACGCTTTTAGATATAGATGTCTCTGGAAATAGTTATGAAATAAATGATGACGGGCAACTTGAGTTAACTGGTTCTGCAGGTGTGGTTGTTCTTGATAAAATATCTAATGATTATTCAGATTATTATTGATAGTCAACGTTGAATATAAAACATAAAAAAATCCGAAGCTTTGCTTCGGATTTTTTGTTTTAGGTTATTTCTAAAATTAGATTCTTACGCCTACTGGTAGCATGCGCTTGTACTTTCTGTTGCTTCTAACAAATTTTGCTATTTCTGGGCAAGTAGGCATCACGCTTAAGTTACGTTCAGCTATTTGATCAAATACAGCAGATAAAAAATCTTTACTAAAGTTTTCGTCCGTTATGCTTTCTGGAATAAAAAGTTTTGTTAAAAAAATCTTTCGTTCTTGTAGAGAATATTCGATTATGGCCATTTGGTCATCGATTTTAATTTCAAATTGACGTAAAAAATCGTTATCAATCAATTCAGCAGCTTCAACCATATCATAAAATTTTTAAAATTATTTGCAAACTTGAAATAGTGAGAACTATTTTTGTATAAGTTTGTCGTGCAAAAGTACGAAAAAAAAACATTATATTATAGTTAAATAGAAGTTAATCCCTTATGCATCAAGAGCTAATACATGTTTACCTCATGCCAGGAATGGCTGCTAGTCCGTTAATTTTTGAAAACATAAAATTACCAGAAGAAACCTTTCAAATTCATCTGTTAGAATGGATGATACCTATTGAAAATGAGTCGCTTAGTGATTATGCTTTGCGAATGACTCAGGGTGTAAAACACGATAATATTGTTTTATTAGGTGTCTCTTTTGGAGGTGTTTTAGTACAAGAAATGGCTAAACATATAAAAACGAGGAAATTAATTATTGCATCGAGTGTTAAATCTATGTACGAATTGCCAAAACGTATGTTGTTGGCTAAAACAACAAAGGCTTATAAGTTAGTGCCAACGCAATTGGCTTCAAATATTGATGTATTCGAAAAATATGCAGTAGGTAATGTGGTTAAGAAACGTATAGAACTTTATCAAAAATACCTTTCGGTTAATGATAGTCGTTATTTATCTTGGGCTATAGAGCAAATGGTTTGCTGGGAGCAAAAAGAGGCTCCAAAAGATATAGTACATATCCATGGTGATGCCGATGGGGTTTTTCCTATTAAGAATATAAAAAACTGTATGGTTGTTAAAAACGGAACACATATTGCGATTATAAATAAGTATAAATGGTTTAACGAAAATTTACCAAAAATTATATTAGAAAATTAAATAAAAAACTTACATTTAAAATAAAAAGAAGTAAAAATGAAAATAGTACAGAAAACCCTAGCTTTAGTAGGCTTATTAAGCTTATGCGCCTTGTTTATTAATGCTTTTCAAGAAGCTCCTACCGATGAGAATTTTGAAACTAAATTAATAAACGATTATAATGTTTATGCGTTGCAAGTTCCAGAAAAATTAGATTTCGCAGGAGAGCCAATGCCACTTGATAATCCAGATATTTTAGAACGTATGGATAGAGAGTTGTTAGTAAACACGTATTGGCAATCTAATGGTTTATTAATGTTTAAGCGCTCTAAAAAGTATTTCCCAATTATAGAACCTATTTTGGCTAAACATGGTGTGCCAGACGATTTTAAATATTTAGCTGTTATAGAAAGTGGTTTAACCAATGCTGTATCTCCAGCAGGAGCAAGAGGGTTTTGGCAAATTATGCCTGCAACAGGTAGAGAAAATGGTTTAGAAGTAAACAATAATGTTGATGAGCGTTACAATTTAGAAATGGCTACAGAAGTAGCCTGTAGATATTTGTTAAGAGCGAAAGAACAATTAGGATCTTGGACGTTAGCAGCTGCCGCGTATAATGCTGGAAATGCAGGTGTTTCTAGGCGTTTAAAAGAACAAAATGTAAGTGAGTATTACGATTTGCTTTTAGGCGAAGAAACAGGGCGTTATATGTTTAGAATTGTAGCTTTAAAAGAAATTTTATCTAACCCAGATACATATGGTTTCAATTTTAGAGATAAAGATCTATACACGCCTGTACCAACTTACAAAGTAGAAGTAGATACAGCAGTAACAGATTTTACTAAGTTTGCCGAAAATTATGGTATAAACTACAAAATATTAAAGTTACATAACCCTTGGTTACGTGAGCCACACTTAAACAATAGATCTAGAAAACAATATTATATCGATATTCCTGAAGAAGGATATTACAACTAGTCGGTAGTAGATATCAATAAAAAAGCCAATACTTTTAAAAGTATTGGCTTTTTTATTATGGAGTATTTAAATAATGTTATCCTCTACGTTTTTGAGATCTTACAGAACCTCCAGAACCATAGTGTTGTGTTGGTCCAACGGCACGTTTCATGTTATCCTTCATCATTTTTATCTGGTCAGTTAACATTCCTTGTTTGTCAAGTTTAGTTGCTTCAGTAAGTAGTTTTTGAGCTTCTATTTTTCTTCGTTTAGAAAAAGCAATACCAGCCAAGTTTAATTTAGCCATCGCTAAATCGTGATCCATAGATAAACCAAGAGAAATTGCTTTTTTAAAGTATTTCTCAGCATCGTTCATATTAGATTGCGATACCATAATACCGTTTAAATAATTATAGTAACCTTGCTGTTTTTTTACTAACGCCGTTTCTGGGTTTTTAATTTTGTTTAACCATTTTGTTGCACCTTCAAAATCTTGTTTTCTTAATTTTAAAAAGGCTAATAAAATAAATTCATTCTTAAAGTATAAGAAAATGAATATTAGGGAAAGTAAAATAAGCATAATGCCATTACCTATATTACTTTCAGTAAATTGATAAACTGCAAAAGCAATAAGACCCGCAGCGATAATAAGTTTTATAATTTTATTGTACATGGTTGAGTTTTGGTATGAAACTAGAAGAAAATATCCTTCTATTTAACTGTTATTTGTGCAAAGAAACTAAATTTTTATGAAAAACAAATGAAACCTTTATCATAAAAAAGACTAACGAAGTCAAATATATTGCGGTGTTCTCTATGTTTTTGTTCAGAATAAAAATAATCTAACTTTTTTTCTAATAACATTTGTCAAAGTGAAAAGTCTTCGTATATTTGCCGTCAGTTTTGGGGAACACTCAGAGCTATAGATTTAAAAAAATACAATTCAGTTTTAAAGATACAAGATAATGAGTAAAAGAACTTTTCAGCCTTCTAAGAGAAAAAGAAGAAACAAACACGGTTTTAGAGAAAGAATGGCTTCTGCCAATGGTAGAAAGGTATTAGCACGTAGAAGAGCTAAAGGAAGAAAAAAATTATCTGTTTCTACTGAAACTAGACATAAGAAATAAATGATTAACAATTGTTGATAAATTAAAGGTGTTACTTAAGTGTAATGCCTTTTTTTATGTCAACTGATTACTATTTTTGCAATTCATTAAGCTACAATAAATAACGAGTAAAATGCCAAAAAATTCAAAACTAAAATCGATATTAATTATTGGCTCAGGACCAATTGTAATTGGACAAGCCTGCGAATTTGATTATTCAGGAACTCAAGCGTTACGTTCGCTAAGAGAAGAGGGAATAGAAACAGTTCTAATCAATTCCAACCCAGCAACTATCATGACCGATCCATCTATGGCAGATCATGTTTATTTACTTCCGTTGACTACAAAATCTATAATACAGATTTTAAAAGATCATCCTCAAATTGATGCGGTTTTACCAACAATGGGGGGGCAAACAGCTTTAAATTTATGTATTCAAGCTGATGAAAAAGGAATTTGGAAAGATTTTGGTGTAGACATTATTGGTGTTAATATTGATGCCATTAATATTACTGAAGATAGAGAGAAGTTTAGACACTTAATGTTGGATATTGGTATTCCAATGGCGCCTCAAGCAACTGCAACTTCATTCTTAAAAGGTAAAGAAATTGCTCAAGAATTTGGTTTTCCTTTAATTATTAGAGCTTCCTTTACTTTAGGTGGAGCAGGTGCTTCTTTTGTTTATAAAGAAGAAGATTTTGATGAATTATTAACGCGCGGATTAGAGATTTCTCCAATTCATGAGGTTATGATTGATAAAGCCTTAATAGGTTGGAAAGAGTATGAGTTAGAGTTGCTTAGAGATTCTAATGATAACGTTGTTATTATTTGTTCTATCGAAAATATGGATCCAATTGGTATTCATACAGGAGATTCGATAACGGTTGCTCCAGCAATGACATTAAGCGACAAAACATTCCAAAAAATGCGTGATATGGCTATCCATATGATGCGTAATATTGGTGATTTTGCCGGAGGATGTAACGTACAGTTCGCGATTTCTCCAGATGAGAAAGAAGATATTATCGCTATTGAAATTAACCCACGTGTATCTCGTTCTTCTGCATTAGCGAGTAAAGCAACAGGTTACCCAATCGCTAAAATTGCTGCAAAATTAGCTTTAGGATATCATTTAGATGAATTAAAAAATCAAATTACTAAATCTACATCGGCACTTTTTGAGCCAACATTAGATTATGTAATTGTAAAAATACCACGTTGGAACTTTGATAAATTTGAAGGTTCAGATAGAACTTTAGGACTTCAAATGAAATCTGTAGGTGAGGTTATGGGTATCGGGCGTTCTTTTCAAGAAGCTTTACACAAAGCAACACAATCTCTAGAAATTAAGAGAAATGGTTTAGGCGCCGATGGTAAAGAAAACAAAAACTACGAACAAATAATTGAAAAATTAACTTATGCTTCGTGGGATCGTGTTTTTATTATTTATGATGCTATCGAAATGGGAATTCCGCTAAGCAGAATTCACGAAATCACCAAAATTGATATGTGGTTCTTAAAGCAATATGAGGAACTTCATATGATTAAGAACGAAATTTCTACCTTCAAAATAGATACCATTCAAAAGGATTTATTATTAGAGGCTAAACAAAAAGGATATGGTGATCGCCAAATAGCGCACATGTTGGGCTGTTTAGAAAGTCAAGTATATAATAAACGTGAAGAACTTGGTATAAACCGTGTGTACAAATTAGTAGATACATGTGCGGCTGAGTTTGAAGCAAAAACTCCTTATTACTATTCAACTTTTGAAAGTGATATGGAAACTGCAGACGGTAATCGTTATGCAGATAACGAAAGTGTTGTTACAGATAAGAAAAAAGTAATTGTTTTAGGGTCTGGACCAAACAGAATTGGTCAAGGTATCGAGTTTGATTACTGTTGTGTGCATGGTGTTTTAGCTGCAGCTGAATGTGGTTACGAAACCATCATGATTAACTGTAATCCAGAAACGGTTTCTACCGATTTTGATACAGCCGATAAATTATACTTCGAGCCTGTATTTTGGGAACATATTTACGACATTATTAAACATGAAAAACCAGAAGGTGTAATTGTTCAGTTAGGTGGTCAAACCGCATTAAAATTAGCGGAGAAATTAACTAAATACGGTGTTAAGATATTAGGAACAAGTTTTGAAGCTTTAGATTTAGCTGAAGATCGCGGACTGTTCTCTAACATGCTTAAAGAAAATAATATTCCTTATCCAGAATTTGATATCGCAACAACAGCTGATGAAGCGGCTGCGATTGCAGATGTATTAGACTTTCCAATATTAGTGCGTCCATCGTACGTTCTTGGTGGTCAGGGTATGAAAATTGTAATTAATAAGGAAGAGTTAGAAAAGCACGTTGTAGATTTATTAAGCAGAATGCCAGGTAACCAATTACTTCTAGATCATTATTTAGATGGTGCTATCGAGGCTGAAGCTGATGCTATTTGCGATGGGGAAGATGTGTACATCATTGGAATCATGGAGCATATTGAACCTTGCGGAATTCACTCTGGAGATAGTAACTCATTACTACCACCTTTTAACTTAGGTGATTTAGTGATGGAACAAATAAAGGATCATACTAAAAAAATTGCTTTAGCACTTAATACAGTTGGGTTAATCAATATCCAATTTGCTATTAAAGATGATACGGTTTATATTATTGAGGCCAACCCGAGAGCTTCTAGAACGGTACCATTTATTGCAAAAGCATATGGAGAGCCTTATGTAAACTATGCTACTAAAGTGATGCTAGGTGAGAAGAAAGTTAAAGATTTCGTTTTCAACCCTAAACTAGAAGGTTACGCCATTAAGCAACCAGTATTCTCTTTTGATAAGTTCCATAATGTAAATAAGAAACTAGGACCAGAAATGAAGAGTACGGGAGAGAGTATCTTATTTATTGATAGTTTAAAAGACGATGCTTTTTACGATTTATATTCAAGACGTAAAATGTACTTAAGCAAATAATAACAATTCAAATTATATTAAAAACCTCGCAATTATGCGGGGTTTTTTGTTTTTAAACCTATTCTAGTTGGTTGTAATTTTATTAACTTCGTTTGTAACTAATAGCCCTCCTAAAATAAAGTAAGTCTACATGAACAGAGAAGACATGATGTATAAGTTAAGGAATGATTCCAAAACTTACGATTTTATAATTATAGGCGGCGGAGCAACCGGAATAGGGATTGCTTTAGAGGCTTCGGCACGAGGTTACTCGGTAGTGTTATTAGAAAAATCAGATTTTACAAAATCAACATCAAGTAAAGCCACCAAGTTAATGCATGGCGGTGTAAGATATTTGGAACAAGGCGATATTGCTTTAGTGCGAGAAGCTGTTGTGGAGCGTGGGTTAATGTTGCGTAATGCACCTCATGTCGTAAAAATTCAATCGTTTATTATTCCAACACACGGCTGGTACGATGAAATTTTATACACCATTGGTTTAACGGTTTACGATTTATTAGCAGGGAAACTGAGTTTAGGGCGATCTAAACATATTTCAAAGTCAGAAACCTTAGAACGTATTTCTTTAATTAATCCGAAGAAAATTTCCGCGGGTGTTGTTTATTACGACGGTCAGTTCGATGATTCGCGATTGGCTATAAATACGCTTCAAAGTGCTTCAGAAATGGGAGCTATTGTTCTTAATTATTGTGCTGTAAATGCTTTGGTTAAAAATGAAAAGGGCGATGTAATGGGTGTTAAAGTTCAGGATGAAGAATCTGGAGATGTATTCGAAATAAAAGGTAAACAAGTTGTTAATGCTACCGGTGTTTTTGCAGATGATGTGTTACAAATGGATGCACCAGGTTCTAGAAAAACAATTGCTCCTAGCCAAGGTGTGCACTTAATATTAGATAAATCGTTTTTACCGGGAAATGATGCGATTACCATTCCGAAAACAGATGATGGTCGCGTACTCTTTTTAGTGCCTTGGCATAATAAAGTTATTATTGGAACAACAGATACTCCAGTAGAACGTGGAGTTTTGGAACCCATAGCTTTCGAAGAGGAGATTGAATTCATTTTAAATACGGCAAGTCGTTATTTAACTAAAGCACCTAAAAGAAGTGATGTATTAAGTGTCTTCGCTGGTTTACGACCATTGGCGGCCCCTAAACGAGAAGGCAATAAAACAAAAGAGATTTCTAGAAGTCATAAAATTTATACATCAAAATCAGGGCTTTTAACTATGGTTGGTGGCAAATGGACTACTTTTAGAAAAATGGGTGAAGATTTAGTAAATAAAGCAGAGAAAAACCATAAATGGGAACATAGACCTTCAAAAACCAGAGATTTAAAAATACATGGTTATAAAGAAGACGTCAATTTTGATAATCCTTTATATTTCTACGGAAGCGATGAAGATGCACTTCTTGAGTTATCTGAACAAAACGGATGGGATAAATCTATAAGTACTTCTATGTCTGTAATACAAGCTCAAGTCGTTTGGGCTGTAAGGCATGAAATGGCCAGGAAAGTAGAAGATTTTCTAGCGCGTAGAGTACGTTGCCAATTACTAGATGCTAAAGAAAGTATTAGAATGGCTCCTGAAGTCGCTAAAATAATGGGAGAATTACTTGGAAAAGATAAGGCTTGGGAAATAGAACAAATAGCAGAATACGAAAAATTGACTTCAAATTACATGTTATAAAAATAGATTTTTCACTTAGAATATGACGCTACTGTTAAGAAAGAAACTTCTTTCTTCTTTAATGTAAAATAAAAGCTAAACTTCTGTATAAAAGAAGGTTATTGGTATTACTATAGATTACCTTTACCGCAAAATTGTTAAGTTAACAATTTGAACTAAAAAGAGAATATATATTATGAATTCAATATTCACAGATGCTAGCTTTCAGAATATGACGAATGTAGCAAACCGTTATGGAGTGAGCACTAATGCCGTAACAGATTTAACGCAAGCCCTTATGCGAAGTAACGGCACAATGGCCCAATTTAATATTTCCGAATTAGGCGGCGGAGGTCAGTGGATGCAAGGTGGCATGACCATGGTAGGCGATATGTTTAACAATCAGCTTAAATCTACAGTAGATGGTCTGTGTGTTGAATTATCTAATTTAATAAATCAAGGTGGTATACAATATAAACCGTTACCGAAAGTAGAAAACCAAAACGGATTTCAATCCGGATCTGGTAACTGGTGGGGTAATTTAGGTTTTCCTAATTCTACAGGAAGCCAAAACGGAACGAGCTATGCTATTTTTTCTAATATTGGACGTTTAGCGATTCAACAAAACGGAAAAGTAACAGTGTTTGATACTTTAGACAACCAAATTGGTGGTGTAGGGCAGCAACAAGGCGGTAATTATTCTGTGACGTTTACAAGTCAATATGGTACGGTAGATTTAAGTACGTTACCAATTGTATCGGGTGAAGATAATAGACCTAAACCAGCACCGGTGAATAATAACATTATTCAAAATCAGCCAGAGCCTATATTTGTAGAGCAAGCAACTGCAAACACAAATAATAATAGTCACAATAACAATAGCGCTTTAGAGGAAGATATTTTTATGAAAATAGAAAAATTGGCAGATCTAAAAAAGAAAGATATACTTTCGGTTGAAGAGTTTGAAAACAAGAAAGCCGAATTATTAAGTCGATTATAATAAGGTTATTATAAAATTAAAAAAGTTCAATTAGCTGAAAGTGTTTTATTCAGTTAATTGAACTTTTTTTATGTCTTGAATTTATAAAATCGATATGTTCTTATAAATTTACTTGAACGTTTTGAGTTTTTACAAAATCGATATGTTCTTCAATTTTAAAATCTGAAGAATTAAATCGTGATGATCTTTTTCTAGCTTGATCTTGCCTTACAATACTACGCGCAAAACGTCTAACGCCTTGTTCGTTATCTAAAATTAAACCAGGAACCGGTACATTATTACCATCTTCATCCTTAGCAACCATAGTAAAATATGATGAGTTACAATGTTTAACTTCTCCTGTTTGAATGTTTTCCGATTCTACACGCAAGCCAATAACCATAGAAGTTCTTCCTGTGTAATTAACAGAAGCTTTAAGCGTCACTAGTTGCCCTACTTCAATAGGGTTTAAAAAATCTACTTTGTTTACAGAAGCCGTTACACAATAGTTTCTAGAGTGTTTAGAAGCGCAGGCAAATGCAATTTGATCCATTAAATATAAAATATGTCCACCATGAATCTTTCCACTAAAATTAGAGTGGGACGGAAGCATTAATTCTGTAATTGAAACTTGAGATTCTTCTGGATGCTTAAACATAAAATTTTAGTCGTTTAGTTTTAAATAATACTTTGAAATATATTCTAAAATAAAAATATATTAAACGTAATCTATAAAGGTATTTAATTTTTAGGAAGTTTTATAAAAATCTACTTTTAAAAAATGATTTTCGTAGCTATCGTTTTACTAAGCTAATAATATATCAATGCGTTACGGCTAGAAATCTAATCTAAGTCGTCTTCTTGAGCACGTTTAATAATAGCTTCGGGCAATGCCTTTTTAGCTTTTGCACCCATTTTTTTGAGTTTTTCTACACTTGTAATTATATTCCCTCGGCCATCAACTAGTTTATTCATCGCTAATGAATAATCGGTTTTAGCAGCATCAATTTTCTTTCCAACATTGGTTAAATCTTTCACCAAACCTTCAAATTTATCATAAAGCGCTCCAGCTTGTCGTGCAATTTCAATAGCATTTTGTTGTTGTTTTTCATTGTTCCACATGCTGTCTATGGTGCGTAATGTCGCCAATAAAGTCGATGGTGTAACAATAACAATGTTTTTCTCAAAGGCTTTGTTGTAAATAGAATTATCTTCATTAACAACCACCGCAAAAGCAGGTTCTATAGGAATAAAAAGAAGTACAAAATCTGGCGATTCAATATCGTATAAATCTTGATAATTTTTTTCTGAAAGTTGATCTACGTGTCGCTTAATTGAATTGACGTGGGCTTTTAAAAATTGCGGCTGATCTTCTAGTTCTGCATTTACAAAACGTTCGTAATCGGTTAACGACACCTTACTATCAATAATCATTTTTTTACCATCCGGTAGGTTTAAAACCACATCGGGCAACACACGAGATCCGTTTTCTAAGGTGAAACTTTGTTGTACAAAATATTCGCGATCTTTCTCTAATCCCGATTTTTCTAACACACGCTCCAATACCAATTCTCCCCAGTTTCCTTGCATTTTGCTATCACCTTTTAAGGCGCGTGTAAGGTTGGTCGCTTCTTTAGTCATTTGTTGGTTTAAATCTTTCAAGCCTAACAATTGCTCTTTTAAAGCGGAATGCATACTAATACTTTCCTTTTGTGTTAAGTCTACTTTTTGTTCAAAAACTTTAATTTTTTCTTGAAGCGGATTTAAAATATTAATAATGTTTTCTTTATTCTGAAGTGTGAATTTCTCCGATTTTTCATCGAGTATTTTAGTAGCTAAAATTTCAAAATCTTTACGCAGTTGCTCTTGGCGTTCCTCTAACTCAGCATCGCGCTTAAGGTTTAAGGCCTGTAAGTTTTCAAACTCTGTATTTCTTCTTGCTAATTCAGCATTTAAAAAATCTTTTTCACGACGAATATTTTCACGGTCGTTTTCAATTTTAGAAATTGTTACTTTTTGTTCCTGTTTTTCGGTTGCAGTATGTTGCTTGAAGGCTTCAAATTGTTGCTGTAAATTGCTGTTACGTTCTTCTAAAGTGCTTTTTTCGCTCTTACTTTTAAGTTTAGTAAAAAGCATGCCTAAATAACCACCAATAACTGCGGAAATAATAATAGCGAGGATTAAGATGAGACTGTCGTTCATTTAAAAATAGGGTATAGGTTCAAAGATAATTTTTTTAGGTTGAAGATTGAAGTTAAAAAAGAAGCTTCAACTAAAATTTAATTTAGGTTTTTACTTCTTCACCCTAAAACTCCCCGTGTTTTTATCAAAAGCAATTAAATCTTTAGGGAAAAGAGTCTCAAAAACGCCTTGTTCTATAAGTTTACATGGTTGATCGGAAACTACAGTTCCGGCATTCATTACAATTAAAGTATCGCAAAGTTGAATGGCTAAATCTATTTCGTGAGAAGAAAACAGAATGGTTTTACCTGTTTCTTTAGCGAGTCTTTGAAGTAGTTTTAAAATATAAGCCTTGTGATACATATCGAGATGCGAGGTGGGTTCATCTAGAATAATTAAATCGGTATCTTGGGCTAAGGCGCGAGCAATCATAACTTTTTGAAGTTGACCGTCGCTTAATTCGAAGCATTTTTTATGTTGTAAATCTTCTATATTTGTTTGAAGAATAGCTTGGTTTACAATGTTTTTATCTTGCTCAGATAGATTACCAACCCAATTGGTATAAGGTTGTCTGCCTAGCGCAATAAGTTCGAAAACAGATAAGTTTTTAGATGCTATTTTTTCGGTTAAAACTAGACTTAAGACTTTGGCTAAATCTAACGGATTGTAATCTAAAATAGATTTTTCATTAATAAAAACAGTTCCAGAAAGTGGTTTTTGCACATGTGTTAAGGTGCGTAAAAGTGTTGATTTCCCGATGCCATTTGCACCAATAAGTCCGATTAATTCTCCTTTTTTTAATTCAATATTAACCTGAGAAGCCACAACCGTTTTTGCCTTTTTTGAGGCGTAACCAATAGATAAATCTTCGGTTTTTAAAATGATATGTGGATTTTGCTCTTTCATTATATAATATGGGTTTCCTGCTTTTTTCTACTACTTTTTTATAAGATTAAAATACCATACCACGTTTTCTAACCAGTAGCCAAATTACAACAGGTGCTCCAATTAAAGCCGTAATGGCATTAATCGGTAAGGTATAATCGCTATTTGGTAATTGAGCAATACTATCGCAAACTAACATAACAATTCCGCCCAGTAAAAATACGGCTGGCAATAATATTTTATGATTTGAGGTATTAAATATTTGTCTGGTTAAATGGGGTATTGCTAAGCCTATAAAGGCAATTGGCCCAGTAAAAGCCGTGATTGTACCAGCAAGTAAACTGGTAGCGATTATAATTATTAAACGACTTTTTTTTATATTCAATCCTAAGCTTTTTGCATAGTTTTCTCCTAAAAGTAAGGTGTTAAGCGATTTTATGGAGCATAAACTAGCTAAAATTCCAAGTACATAAATAATTAAAAATATGGTGAGATCGCTCCAAGAGAGATTTCCTAGACTACCAAAACCCCAAAATACATATTGTTGTAATTGTTCTGCCGACCCAAAATAAGAAAGCACACTAACAATGGCAGCGGTAATACTGGCAAACATTAGGCCAATAATAAGTATGGCCATGGTATCTCGAACTCTAATAGAAACCATTAAAACGGCTAGTAAAACTAAAAAACTACCTAAACTCGCCGAAATTACAATGCCCCATTTGGATACAAATAGTGATGCTAAAACGCCTCCAAACATACCAGAACCTAAAATTACTAAAGCCACGCCTAAACTTGCTCCCGAGCTTATACCGAGAACAAATGGGCCTGCCAAAGGGTTTCTAAATAATGTTTGCATCAATAAGCCAGAAATACCTAAACCCGAACCTACAATTATGGCGGTTATGGCTTTTGGTAAGCGGTAGTTTAAAATAATATGTTGCCAACTTTGTTGTTCTACATTGCTGTTTAGTAAACTATTAAAAACAGCTTTTAGCGGTATTGAAACAGACCCTAAACTAATATTCACGAAAAAGCACAACACTAAAGTTAGTGCTAATGCTAGAAATGAATAGGTATAGGTTTTGTTCATTATTTGTGTTTAATAATTGTGTAAAATATGGTTTATTCTAAAGGTTTGAAGAAAAAAAGATTATAGTCTGTTAATAGTTCTGGGTGACAAATTTTTATCAAATCTTTCAATACTAAGTCTGGACGACTCATGCCTAATTCAAAATACAAAACGCCTCCTGTGGCGCCAGTTGTATTGTTTGTAGTGTAAATGTTTTTGTTTTTAAAAGCTTTAAATTCGGCATTGTGAGCGCTTGCATTTTTAAGCTTATCTAGACTAGAATAATTGGATGGGCTTAACCAAATATCGGCATCTTGAGCTTTCATAAAAACAGATTCAAAATTAAGTTGTAAACTTCCTGTGCCTTTAGAATCGTTCCATAAATAATCGGTATTGGCATCTCTTAGTAATTGCGCTTCTGTACTTGTTCCGTTAGGTAAATACCATATGTCATTATGCATGGCGCCACTTAAAATAGTAGGTCTGTTTTTTACATTTTTAGCTAGTTTTTTAGCATTTAAGTATTCGGTTTCAATACGGTTAAAAATAGAATCGGCTTCTTTTTCTTTGTTGTAAAGGACTCCAAAAAACTTAATCCATTCGGCTTTTGCAAGTGGCGACTCTTCTACCCAATCTCCATTGAAAATCACGGGAATTCCTGCGCGCGCAATAAGGTCTAAAGAGCGATTGTTACCATCGATACCAAAACCAACCACTAAATCGGGGTTTAATTCTAAAAGCACTTCGGTATTTATACCTTCATTTTTGCCAAGCTCTCTAATAGCGCCATTATCAACTCTAGATCTTATTTTTTCCGAAGAAATATATTTTGTGCCAGGGAAACCTACCAAAGTTTGTTCTACGCCTAAAAGTTCTAAAGCCGGAAGGTGTGTGGTAGATGTTACCACAATTTTTTTAATGGGTAAGGAAATTGTGATATCCGCTTGTCTGTCATCACCATAATTTGCTAAAACGTATTTAAAAGTAGTTTCGGCATTTGGCCATGGAGATTTTATTTCTAAAGTTTTGTACATGCCTAGATCTTTTATTGAGAAGCCTTTGGCGTATTTTAATTTCACTTCTTTTGCAACAAAAGCTTCTGTAGTACTTTCTTTCTTTTTTTTACAAGAAAAAAAGCCGATTAGAATAAAAAATAAAATAGACGATACGTACTTTTTTTGTAACAATAGTGACATTGATATGGGGTGGTTTTTTTAACTTTAGATAAAATTTCTATTATGAGAAACGGTTCAAATTTAACAATATATATAGTAGGAGGAATTATAATACTGCATTTTTTAATTGGTTTTATTTACCTTGTTTATAAATTGAACAAGAAAAAGTGAATTTCATTAGTCTGCATTTAAAAAAGAATCTACTTTTGCAGAGAATTTTGGTTTCATTCAGTACGTGCTGAATGAATTAAAAGGGAATCTAGTTAAAATCTAGGACTGTTCCCGCAACTGTAAGTTTTTATCGAAATATTTTCGGTACTTCTTTAGAAGGTGTTATTAACTTCAAAACCACTGGTATTAACTGGGAAGGTAAGATAACATAAAATAAGTCAGGAGACCTGCCATTTTCATCATCTAAAACAACTCTCGGGTAAAGAGTTTTAAAGATTTATGAAACAGATTTTTACATTTTTAATTTTAATTTTAGGTTTAGGCGTTTGTAGCGGTGTGCAAGCACAGGTTGATGCTGTTCAAAAACTAGATGCTGTAATTTTAAGTGATAGTAAATTAAAAAACTATGCTGCTGGTATAAAGATTGAAAAACTTACCGATTCTGTTTTAAAGAATAATGCTACATCTTTAACTAATTTATTAGCTTTCAATTCTAATATTTATTTTAAAGAAAATGGTGCAGGTATGGTGTCGTCGCCTTCATTTAGAGGCACAACAGCATCTCAAACAGCCGTAATTTGGAATGGTATTAATATTAATTCACAATTAAACGGCCAAACGGACTTCAACACCGTAAATACTTCAAACTATAGTTCTATAGACATTAGAAGTGGTGGTGGAAGTGTGCAATACGGTAGTGGCTCTATTGGTGGTAGCATCCATTTAAATAACGATTTAACATTTACTGATCATGTTGAAACTCGTTTAAAAACGGGATATGGCAGTTTTAATTCTAAAAATTTAGGTGTTAATTCTTCCTTTGGAAGTGAGGCTTGGACGGCAAATATTGGAGTAGATTATGTAGACTCTGATAACGACTATAAATACCTTGGTACCGACAGTGTAAATGAAAACGGTGAGTTCCATAATTTAAATATGAATGTGAATTTGGGCGTTTTTATTTCCGATAAGGATATTTTAAAACTATACCACCAAAGTTATATTGGCGAGCGTAATTTTTCTGGCACTCTAGTTGGGCCTTCTCGTAGTAAATATGAGGACGAAAACTTTAGATCTATGTTGGAATGGTCGAGAATTATTGGTAAATTTAGTTCACGATTAAAAGTGGTTCATTTACACGAAATGTTTAAATATTTCGAGAACAAGGATAAAGACAATTATAGTTTAGGAAGAGTAAATACATTATTAATTAATCATAGTTTTAATGTGAGTTTTAATGAGAAACTTCAATTTAAAACCATATTAGAATATTCAAATTCAAAAGGAAACGGAGATAGTTTTAAGGAACCGGTAAGAAACGTATTTTCTACAACAGCGTTGCTTAATCACAAACCTAATAACTCGATAAGTTATGGCGTTAACCTAAGACAAGATTTTACAACAGGAGGTGAGAGACCCTTTGTATTTTCAGTTGATGCTGGTTTTGATTTATTTGAACATTATCAGATTCAAATAAACGGTTCTAAAAACTACCGTATTCCTACTTTTAACGATTTGTATTGGCAACCAGGCGGAAATTTAGATCTGGTTCCAGAATCGTCTTACCAAATAGATTTAGGGCAAAACTTTAATTACCCTAATTTTAATGTAAAGCTTAATGGTTATTATATCAATACTGAAGATATGATACAGTGGCAACCAAACAGCACTGGCCTATGGTCCCCTATAAATATTGGTGAAGTAGCAAGTTATGGTGCCGAAGTAGAGGTGAAATCGCATTACAATATTAATGAGCATCAATTTAATGTCTCTGGGCATTACTCTTATACTGTTTCTGAAGATTTAGAAACCAATAAACAACTTATTTATGTGCCGTTTCATAAAGGGAATCTAGCCTTGGCCTACAATTATAAAGTTGTTACAGTTTTTTATCAGCACATGTTTAATGGAGGTGTTTTTACTACAGCAGATAATCTAGAAGGACGTTTTACTTCTTTAAGCGGTTTTGATGTGGGGAATATGGGGTGTAATTACACTTTTTTTAAGAACACAAAAAACGAACTAGAAATAGGTGTTACTCTGAAAAATATATTTAATGAAGTTTACGAAAACGTAGCTTTTAGGCCTATGCCGAATAGAAATTTTAATATTCAAATTAACTATAAATTCTAATAAATTAAAAATGAAGAAAATTATTTTATCACTTTTATCAGTATCTCTTTTTGTCTTTTCTTGTTCTAATGACGATGATGGCGATGTGCAATTACCATTAGGCGACTATGATAATGGTATTTTAGTTAGCTCGGAAGGTGGGCCGGCATCTATATCTTATGTATCAGATGATTACATGACTTTAGAAAACGAAATTTATTACAATGTAAATTCTGAAAATTTAGGTGTGTATTTACAATCTATTGGCTTTGATGATGATTTAGCTTACATTATTTCTGATAACGCTAACACAATTACCGTAGTAAATAGATATACGTTTGTAAAACAAGCTGAAATTTCAACAGGTTTAATAACTCCAAGGTACATTACTTTTCTAAACGGTAAAGGGTATGTAACAAACTGGGGAGATGGTAATGATACTACAGATGATTTTATTGCTGAAATCGATTTAACGACAAACACTGTAACAAATACTATTGCAATAGGTGAAGGTCCAGAACAAATTTTGGCTAAAGGCGATAATTTATATGTATCGCACAAAGGAGGTTATAATATTAATAACATTATTTCTGTAATTGATACTACAGATGATAGTATTGAAACTATTACAGTTAATGATGCTCCAGATGAAATAGCTTTTGATTCTAACGGAAACTTAGTTGTTTTATGTAGTGGTGATACCAGAACTTTGGCAGCTGACTATGTAGAAACAGCGGCTTCTATAACACGAATCAATACATCTACGGATACTGTTATTGAAACACTTGAGTTTGCAGAAGGTTTACACCCAAGCCAAATGGCACATGATGATGACGAGGTTTATTATTCTATGAATAATAAAATATACGAGTTGGATGATGATGAATCAACTTTACCAACAACATCTATTTTGGATGTTGCAGATATTTATCTTTACGGACTATCTGTTGATGATGATAAAATTTATGTAACCAACGCAAGTTTTACAGCACAAAGTGAGTTGTTAATTTACGATTTAGATAGCGCTACTTTACTTGAGACTTTTAATGTTGGTCTTGGTGCATCGAAAATTTACTTTAACTAATATCTAAACTTTTACCAGTCCTGATGCACCCTAATGTATCAGGGCATTTTTAGAAAAACAACAATAACATATTAAGAACAGTTGCACTTTGTGACTGTTTTTTTTACACCTAATTTAAAAAATCATGAAGCAAAATTCCCTCAATTTATTACTTTTTGTACTATTTAGCTTATCTATTAATGCACAATCTTACGCACCAAAAGCAGGTGCTGATGGCTCAACAGCTATTCATCGCGATTCTGAAGATCTAGTAGCTTGGGCTACAGGTGCAGAAGTGGTTCGCGGACCTCAAAATATTGCAAACCCAACAGGACCGTTGGCAACTGTTGGAGAGGCAGATAATGCCATTGGAAAGTCTAATGGTGTGATAGTGAGTCTTGGTGATGGAGGAACTGCGGTTTTAACTTTTGAAAACCCTATAGTTAATAATGTGGGGTTCGATTTTGCTATTTTTGAAAATAGCTTTAGTGATACTTTTTTAGAATTAGCTTTTGTTGAGGTAAGTTCTAATGGAACAGATTACTTTAGATTTCCATCGCACAGCCAAACACAAACAGAGACTCAAGTTGGAGGTTTTGGAAGTGTAGACCCAACTTACATTAATAATTTAGCAGGCAAATATAGAGCGAGTTACGGCACTCCTTTCGATTTAGATGATATTACAGATAATGCTTTATTGAACAAAAATGCCATTACTCACGTAAAGCTTATTGATGTTATTGGCACTATTGATCCTGCGTATGCATCATACGATAGTTATGGAAATATAGTTAACGATCCTTACGCGACACCTTTTGGTTCTTCTGGTTTCGATTTAGATGCTATTGGTGTGTTAAAGCAAGTTACGCTAAGCTTAAATGATAAAACGGCAACTAATGCTTTAGGATTGTATCCTAACCCTGCAACGTCTCAATTATACGTTTCTAAATCTGGAATTGTTACTATTTATTCGGTTACTGGTAAATTAGTACTTAAGCAATTGGTGGGTAATAAAGCAACGCCTATAAGTGTTGCTCGATTAAATTCTGGTGTATATATTGTGAAGTTAACCACAACGGAAGGTGTACTTACACAGAAATTAATAAAGAACTAAATAGAATACGTATTGTATTTTTATAAAAAGAAATGCCACCTATTATGGTGGCATTTTTTATGTTGTTAGGTTTGGTACTAAATCACAATACCAAACGCCATATTTATCTGCAGAACAGATTGTGTTTTTATCGGTTTTAGGTATATCATATTCGCGATATACTTTTTCGCCTATAGTGAAAGATATCGGATTTTCAAAAATAGGGCCGTCGAAACAAAAAGTATGGAATTCGCCATTTTCTCCGCAAGGATCAACACCTTCTGGTAGATTAGCTATAAAATTTTCATCTATAATTGTACCTACGAAATCGGCATCGAAATATTTAGAATTAGCACAAACTATAATAGTTTTAAAACCTAAATTTAAAAACTCGGTAAGGAGTGTTTTAGTGTCTTTTTTCCAAATAGGAAAAACTGTTTTAATGTTGTGCTTGGCTAAATTGTTGTCTCTATAAGTACGTAAATCTTCCAAGAAAATATCACCAAAAGCACTGTGTGTAAAACCATCGGCTTTGAGTTGCGATACGGTTTTAAGCATAACATCCTCATAAATTTCCATGCTAGGCATTTCGGGAAGCTCTATAAGGCTCGCTTTAATGTTTAAGGCCTTGGTTTGGGCTAATAGTAAATCTGTTCTAAGCCCGTGCATAGACACTCTATTGTAGTGGCTGTTTACGGTTGTTACTAATTGCTCTATAGAATAATCTTTATTTTGTTGTAAATAATAAAGAGCTAAGGCAGAATCTTTGCCCGAGCTCCAATTAAAATACGTTTTATGTTTTTGCATTAACGAGAAATAAAGTCGCTATTAATATACATTTCGTTTTCGAATTTGTTGCCTGTTAAAGGTGTTTTTAAAAGTTTAAAATCGCCTTGTTTGGTAACAGTACTTCGTCCGCTAATACCTCTAATATCATCTAAAGCTGTTTTTAAAATCGCTTCGTTTTCGTCACCAAATGGTAGGGTAACATTCCAATAATCAGATTCTTTAATTTCGGCTAGGTTAGGTATAAAACCATCAGCATAATCACTGTCTCCATTTTTATTATAAATTTGAAATACAATAGGTTGTAGAGCGTTTAAATGCGAAGAGTTTGCTGAGCTTTGATTTAAGTAATCAGAGGAGGGAGAATCGTATAAAGTAATAGATCCTACGTTTTTTCCATAAGTTGTAGTACCAATAAGTTTCACTGGCATGTATGGTGCTAGTCCATTAATAATCATTTCACTAGCCGATGCTGTGTTACCAGAAGTTAAAATATAGACTTGGCTTAAAGTACTCAGGCGGTTAATGGCTTGTGTACCGGTTCTTTCACTATCGCTGTTGTATACGTTTAAAGTGTTTGCAAAGTTGTAATAATCGTTTTCGTCTTGTTGTTTGCTATTAAAAATTAACTCAGCAAAACGTTCTGTATTGGCGTTAGCATAAATCATACTAGCTAGGTAAACAGATGTTTCTACAGATCCGCCACCGTTAAGTCTTAAATCTAATACAAGCTCGCTAATGTTTTGGTCTTTAAAAAAGCCAAACGCGTCGTTTAACTCGTCGTTGTAGGATGATCTAAAGGCGTTATACACTAAATAACCTACTTTTCTTCCATCGATATCTGAAAAGACTTTGGTTAAATATACCGGGTTTTCTGAGATTACAGCAGATGAAATTGTTTTATCTTCTATAGCTGTTAAAGTACCAGCATTTTCCGAAACAAAAGATAACGTAACATCATCTTGATATAGACCATTTATGGCTGTATTGTATGTTGTAGTTGTTAGAACCGTACCGTTAATAGCGTTTATAATATCGCCACGATTAATATTGGCTGCACTAGCAGGAGAGTCGTCGGCTACGTGACGTACATATATAATAACATCACCTTCGGTATTTATTTGAACACCTTGAAAGCGTAAACCGAAAGATTTACTAATACCTTGAAAGGCTTGTTCTTGTTCGATATAATCTTCTATAAACCAAGAAAAACGATCGACTACATCGGTTTGGTAAATAAGACTGTTAAATAAGTTTTCTGGAGAAGAATATTGATTTAAATAGGCTTGGTAAGTGCTATTATCGTCAGCTTTAGAGTCGGCTAAATCGGGTACAAGGTCTTGCCAGTTGTACCAAGAGTTCATGGCTTTCCATACAAAGTCGTTTATTTCTTCGGTTTTCTCAGTTTCTGAGACAATAATATCGTCTTCATCTTTAAAGCAACTTGTTGCTGCTAAGGATATTAAGGTAATAAGGAAAAGGTTTTTTATATTTTTCATGTTAATTTTTTTAGTAGAGCACGATATTTAAAACTCTAAATTTAGGTACATTATTGTGTAATAAAAAATATTGTTACGGTTTAAAAATCAAACATTATGCCGCGTTTAACGATATTGTTTTTAGTTTAGACTGTTTTTGGAGGCAGACCTTACGTAAGGGATAGCAGTGGAAAGCCCACAGTAAGCCCGATGAGAATCGGGATTACGAGGACTTGGAGCGTATAGCCCGACCCTTTGTAGCTTTTGCGGAAAAGGGATACGCCCAAATTATTTTAAAGTTTTTTTTTATTTGATGTAACAAATGAGAAATGTAGTCGTCGTAACTTAAATAGCCGTAACCAAGCTGTTTTAATAAAACCAATTCAAAATGACTCAAACGGAGTTTTTAAATGTTGTAATGCCTTTTAAGGATAAAGTGTTTCGGTTAGCGAAACGCTTACTAGTTTCGACGGAAGAAGCCGAAGATGCGACCCAAGAGGTTTTAATTAAGTTGTGGAACAATAAGAAAAAGATTGCTGAGTATAAAAACGTGGAGGCTTTTTCGATGACGATGACTAAGAATTTTTGTTTCGATAAGTTGAAATCGAAACAGGCGCAGAATCTTAAAATTGTTCATACAAATTACGAGGATAAACAAACGGCTTTACAAAAGCAAGTTGAATTAAATGATAGCGTTAACTGGGTGTCGAAAATTATTGAAGATTTACCCGAGTTGCAGAAAACAATAATTCAGCTACGAGATATAGAAGAGTACGATTTAGATGAGATTTCGAAAATGTTGGATATGAATAATACAGCAGTACGCGTAAACTTATCGAGAGCAAGAAAAGCAATAAGAGAAAAACTGACTAATACACATAATTATGGTATTAAATAATATAGAAAATTTACTAGAAAAATACGAGAATGGCGAAACAAGCCTAAAGGAAGAGCAGCTGTTAAAAAACTATTTTGCAGGAGACAATGTTGCACCCCATTTAGAAATGTATAAACCCATGTTTGGCTATTTTTTGGTAAGCAAGCAGGAGCAATTTAATAAGGATATCCCTTTTGAAACAGAAACTAAGGCAACCAAGCGTAATTTTAATTACAAATGGCTTTCGGTAGCTGCAGTAGCGGTTTTAATGATTGGGTTTTACTTTGGAAGTGGTTCGTTAAACAATGATGACCTAGGAACTTATGAAGATCCGGAAGTGGCTTTAATGGAATTAACAAAATCGTTAGAAATGATTTCGCAAAATTTTAATAAAGGTGTGTCTACAGTAAATTATTTAGACGAATTGGAGAAAGGTAAAGCAACCCTTGGATATCTAAACGAAATTGATAATGCTACAGGATTAATTTTTAAAAACTAATTGAGAAAAAATGAAGAATTCAAATAAATTAAAATCAAATACAATGAGAAATAGATTAATAGTATTCGTAATGGCCGTAATGTTAGTACCATTAACAGGAATGGCGCAAAAAGATGTTTTTGAGAAATATAGTGACAACTCGGATGTGACTTACGTTTCAATAAAACCAAAAATGTTTCAAATGATTGCCAAAATGGGAATTAATGTGGAAGATGAAGAAGCTAAGGCTTATATGGATATGGTAAAAAGCATTACAAGTTTTAAAACCATGATTACCGATAATAAAGTGATCGCTGCAGATCTTGCTAAATGGGTAAAATCGCGCTCTAGTGCTTTAGAGGAATTAATGGAAGTGAAAGACGATGGTACTAACGTAAATTTTTACGTAAAAGAAGGTAAAGATGCCGACCACGTTAAGGAGCTTTTAATTTTTGTAAACGGCGTTGATAAGTTTATGGAAGAAGGTATTGAAGTAGGCGGAAAGGAACGTAAAATTGAAACTGTTGTTGTATCGCTAACCGGTGATATTGACTTAAATGAAATCTCTAAACTTACCGATAAAATGAATATCCCTGGAGGTAAGCACTTAGATAAAAAGTAATAGTTTAATACTGTTTAACAGATGTTTTACTTAAATATAAAAATAATTTCATCAATCAAATTAATACCATCAATCATGAAACGAGCTATTAATCACTTGTTATTAGGTCTTTTTGCTACAGTTATGTTAGTTAGCTGTAGCAGCGGGCCAACTTTACAAACTTATTTTGTAGACCACCAAGAGGCGCCAAATTTTATTTCGCAAGATTTACCAATTTCTATGTTGAAAGTAGATAAATCTAGTTTTACAGAAGAGCAAAATGAAGCTTTTAACTCTGTAACCCGTTTAAACTTTATTGGCTATAAGGCTAATGAAAGTAATACAGAGGATTTAAAAGTAGAAATAGCTGCGGTTAAAGAAATTCTAAAGGATGAGAAATACAACGAACTTATTGAGTTTAGTGATAAAGGCAATAAGATTGCTGTAAAATATATAGGTACCGATGATGAAGCAGATGAGATTATTATTTTCGGAAGCTCTAAAGAATATGGTTTTGGTGTTGTACGTGTTTTAGGTAGCGACATGAATCCATCAAAAATGGGAACTCTGGTTGGCGCATTAAAAGGTGCCAATTTCGATAAAGACCAACTTAAAGATATTCAAAACTTTTTTAAATGATTTAACTCGTAATCATTACAGTTAAATGTTAATGTAAAAAGGGACACTTTTGCCGAAGTGTCCCTTTTTTTTATGAGTGTATTTTAACTATTTTAAATTCTGTTTGGTGTAGATAATATTGTAAACAATGGTTATAAACAAAACAGATATTACTGTTAAAACAATATAATTATCGAGAACCTGTAAAACACCTGTGCAAAAAATAACCGCTACAAGAACGCCACAGAGTATTAAAGAAGTTTTATCATCAAACATATTATATACCAGTATAGTTGCTAGGTGTAATGTTTTTTAATTCTGTTTTTATAGCATCTGCTACTTCTAGCGTATCTATAAAATTAGAAATAGATGCTTGGTTTATTTTCTCGTTAGTACGTGTTAAACCTTTTAAAGCTTCATAAGGATTTGGGTATGCCTCACGACGTAATATCGTTTGGATAGCCTCGGCAACAACTGCCCAGTTGTTTTCTAAATCTTGAGCAAATTTGCTTTCGTTTAAAAGTAATTTGTCTAGACCTTTTACAGTCGATTTAAAAGCAATTAATGTGTGCCCGAAAGGTACACCAACATTACGTAAAACGGTACTGTCTGTTAAATCACGTTGTAATCTAGAAACAGGTAATTTAGCCGATAAATGCTCAAAAATAGCATTAGCTATACCTAAATTTCCTTCAGAGTTTTCAAAATCTATTGGGTTTACTTTATGTGGCATTGCAGAACTACCTACTTCACCTGCTTTAATTTTTTGTTTAAAATAATCCATAGAAACGTAAGTCCAGATATCGCGATCTAAATCTAAGATAATGGTGTTTATACGTTTTAAGGTATCAAATAAAGCCGCCATATGGTCGTAGTGCTCAATTTGTGTTGTAGGAAACGAGTGTTGTAATCCTAATTTTTCTTGAACAAATGTGCTTCCAAAAGCTTTCCAATCAATATTTGGGTAAGCGACGTGGTGCGCATTAAAATTACCCGTTGCACCACCAAATTTGGCTGCGCTTGGTATATCATTCAATAAATTAAATTGCTCTTGTAAACGTACAACAAACACTTCAATTTCTTTACCTAAACGAGTAGGAGAAGCTGGTTGTCCGTGCGTTCTTGCTAACATTGGTATGTGTGCCCAATCTTTAGATAATGTTTTTAGTTTTTCTAAAACCACAAAATATTCAGGTACATAAACATCGTTCATAGCTTCCTTTATACTTAAAGGAATTGCTGTGTTGTTTATATCTTGAGATGTTAACCCAAAGTGGATAAACTCTTTGTATGCAGAAAGGTTTAAAGCATCAAACTTTTCTTTTATAAAGTACTCAACCGCTTTAACATCGTGGTTGGTTACACTTTCAATTTTTTTGATGGCAAGTGCATCTTCCGAAGAAAAATTCTTGTAAATACCTCTTAAATTATCAAAAACAGCTTTGTCAACAGATTCTAATTGAGGTAAAGGAATTTCGCAAAGGGCAATGAAATATTCAATTTCTACTAAAACACGATATTTAATTAGAGCTTCTTCCGAAAAATAAGGTGCTAATTCATTTACTTTACTTCTATAACGACCATCGATTGGTGATATGGCGTTTAATGCTGATAATGACATAGTTTATTTGATTTTTTTGAAGCTGTAAAGATAGTTTTTTTCGTTGGAAGTCGGAAGTCGGATGCTTGAAGATTTAACGGTTTTTAAATTTATTTTTTCTTCATTTTTTTTAGAATAATTCGTGCTCGTGCTTTAAATGCAGCACTTTGAGTAGGGTAATCGCGATCTAAAATTATTTTTAATTCTGAATGAATCCAATCAAAATCTTTTCCGAATAAAAACAACGCAACCATGCTATAGGCTTTAGCGGCAACTTTTTCATCATTAATCATATAATCAAAACAGGTTTCAATAATACGTTCTTGCTGCGTTTTCGTTAAAGCTGTTTTTATCAGGTTATCTTCTTTAGAGTAGTAGTGCTGTGCTAAAATTTGACAAATTTTGGCCACTGGGCGCACCGCAGGATCTAAATGCACTTTGTTTATACCTTGGGTAAAAGGCTCTAAATAAGGCGCTATAGTATCGGTATTTTCGGTACACATAAACTCTAAAACCCAAGCTGCTCTTGGCGATAGTTTATCGTCTACCATAAAAAGAAGATCCAGTAACTTCGGGATTAATGCAGGATTATTAATCACCATTTTAGAATAAAACAAGCGCTTTTCTCTAGAATGGTTCACGTAATTTAATTCGTTGTACAGTTGCTCGGTAGTCAAATGGATTGCTTATTTTTATGCTTTAAATTTAATTAAAATGAAGATAGTAAAAAAAGTATTGTTGTTTTTATTGGTGGCCTTTGTGATCGGTCAATTTTTTGGCCCAGACAAAAATGAAGGTGATTTAGCTTCGGTAGATGCTTTTTTAGCTGAAACAAATCCGCCAGAAGATGTAAAACTCATTTTAAAAGAATCCTGTTACGATTGCCATAGTGATGTTACTCGATATCCTTGGTACAATAATATAACTCCCGTTAATTTTTGGTTAGCCCACCATGTAGAAGAAGGTAAAGAAGAGCTTAATTTCTCTAATTGGGTAGGTAATTCTTTAAAAAGAAAAGACCATAAGTTTGAAGAAATTATAGAAATGGTAGAAGAGAAGGAAATGCCTTTAGAATCTTACACCATTACACATTCTGAAGCTAAACTTAGCGATGCGCAAATTCAAGCTGTTGTAGATTGGGCCAAGTTAGTGCGTGTTACATACGGAATGCAAGCAAAGCCTGAGTAGGTTTAGTCACAGTCACAGTAACGGTTGCATTCGAATAGGAGAGCAGTCATTACGGTTAATATCATATAATTTAAGTGAATAAAAAAGTATTAATTATCGGTTTTGTTTGGCCAGAGCCTAAAAGTTCTGCTGCAGGTAGCCGAATGATGCAGTTAATTGAAACCTTTAAAAGTCAAGATTACAACATCACGTTTGCGAGTCCGTGTGCAAAAAGCGATAATGCTTTTAATTTAGAAAGTATAGGTGTTTCTCAAACTGCTATCGAATTGAATAATTCTAGTTTCGATACGTTTGTAAAAGATTTTAACCCAGATTTTGTGCTTTTCGATCGTTTTATGATGGAAGAACAATTTGGCTGGCGAGTTACCGAAAACTGCCCAAATGCTATAAAGATTTTAGATACTGAAGATTTACATAGTTTACGTAAAGGCCGCCATCAGGCATTTAAAGATAATGTTTTGTTCGATAAAAGCTATTTGTTTAACGATACAGCAAAACGAGAAATCGCTAGTATTCACCGTTGCGATTTAACTTTAATTATTTCGGAAGCGGAAATGGATATTTTAAAAAACGACTTTAAAGTAGATCAGGCTTTGTTGCTTTATTTACCGTTTATGTTAGAGTCAATTTCTGAGGATGCCATCACTAAGCTTCCTAAGTTTGAAACCAGACAGCATTTTATAACCATTGGTAATTTTCTGCATGAACCTAATTATAATGCCGTACTTTATCTAAAAGATACTATTTGGCCATTAATTAGAAAACAATTACCGCAAGCGGAATTACATATCTATGGTGCTTATGCATCTCAAAAAGTAACACAGTTAAACAACGAGAAGCGAGGTTTTATAATAAAAGGTTTTGCCGAAGATGTGCATACGGTTATGCAAGAGGCTAAAGTATGTTTGGCGCCAATTCGGTTTGGTGCAGGTTTAAAAGGTAAATTAATAGATGCCATGCAAAATGGTACACCTATGATAACTTCTACCGTTGGAGCAGAAGGTATGTTTGGTAAATTTGAACCTAATGGGTTTATTGAAGATGATGCCAATAGTTTTGCGAAACAAGCCATCGCATTATGCCAAAACGAAGTGCTTTGGAGTAAAATGCAGGAGAACGGATTTGCTATAATAAACAATCGATTCAATTCGCAAAAACATAAAAGGATGTTCTTATCGCGAATTGAATCGATTGTAGATCATTTAAATATACATCGCCAAAATAATTTTATGGGGCAAATGCTACATCATCATAGCATGCAGAGCACCAAATTTATGAGCCGATGGATTGAAGAGAAGAATAAAGCCTAAGCTTCTACTTCACTTTTCTTAATTTTTCTGTAAGTAAATGAGTTAAAGATGTTTCGTTTACCAAAACGTGTTTGTTTATCAGATTGTGAAAATTTGATATACAATGCTTTGTTTACACCAAAGAACTCATAAGTATTTCCGTCTAAAAAAGTAACTTCTAAAAGTAACCCTTTATGTTGCCAATCCATTATAGCAGTAGAAATAGTCGCATTAAATTCATCTAAATTAGCTGCTTTTGTTTCAGGAGCAATACTTACTAAAAAGTGGTAAGCGTCAATAATTTGTCTACTTTTTAATTCAGCTTCAATAGCCTTATCATCTCCAGCCTGAAATTTATCAGGGTGCCATTCTTTTACTAAGTTTCTGTAAGAAGATTTTAGAGCTTTTAAACTCATATCTTGTTCGGCACCAAATAATTTCTTGTATTCATTAATACGTTTCATAAATCGTAATTCTAAATTTTGCGCGAAGATAGTCTTTTATATTAGTTTGCGAATTTGTAACGGAACTATTTCTTATATAAATTGCTGAAACGATGATTAATGAAGTAAAAATCCGATGAAAATCAAGCCTCTTTTAATATGTTAGTCAATTTTAAAACACCAACGGTAGCTGGCTCTGCAATTACAGTTATGTTTTTAGAACTCGCCATATTGGGTTTTGGGTCTATAAAATAGGTGTTGGTATTTTCTGGAACATAATGCATTAAGCTTGCCGCAGGATACACTTGCATAGAGGTTCCAACAATAATTAAAACATCGGCGGTTTCACAAATTTTAATGGCTTTATCCATCATCGGGACATCTTCGCCAAACCATACAATATGCGGACGCATTTGGTAACCTTGCTTGCATAAATCACCAAGGTTGAGGTCGGTTTTCCATGTTTTTATATCGGTTTCATTAAAAGTGCTTCTCGCTTTTAGTAATTCGCCGTGTAAATGGGTTACATCTGTACTGCCAGCGCGTTCGTGTAAATCGTCTACATTTTGGGTAATAATACTTACCTTAAAATCTTTTTCTAGCTCTGCTAAGCCAATATGTGCTTTATTAGGCGTTACAGTATTTAGCTGTGCACGACGTTGGTTGTAAAAGTTTAAAACCAATTCTGGGTTTGCAGCAAACCCTTCTGGAGTGGCAACTTCCATAACATCATGACCTTCCCATAAACCATCGGCATCGCGAAATGTTTTAATACCACTTTCTGCACTAATGCCTGCTCCCGATAATACAACAATATGTTTCATACGGTTAAAAATATAAATTTAAAATGAATTGAGAACGGCTTCCGTTTTAATTTAAAATGGATCACTTTCTTTTAATTCTAAAATCTTCTCAGTCTGTGAGTTCGTGATTTAAAATACTTTTATATTTTTGACGCATGATCGATATAAAACTCTTAGAGCATTTGGAAACCTTCCTTACACCATCACGAAAGGAAAAATTCACCAAAGTTTTAGCACAGCGTACCAAACATTTTACGGTAGCCACAGAAGATGTTTACCAACTGCATAATACTAGTGCGGTAATGCGTACTTGTGATGTTTTTGGCATACAAGAACTTAATATTGTAGAAGAACGAAACTCTAAAGATATTGATAGGGAAATAGCGATGGGCGCTCAAAAATGGGTCGATTTAAATCGCTACAACCATGTAAAAGATTGTATTACCGATTTAAAAGCTAAAGGCTACCAAATCGTTGCTACTACACCACATGCTAACGATTGCGATATTAAGGATTTTGATGTTACTAAAAAATCTTGTTTTTTCTTCGGAAGAGAGACGGAAGGTTTATCTCAAGCAGTTTTAGATGAGGCAGATTGCTATTTAAAAATACCTATGGTTGGATTTACCGAGAGTTTGAACATATCGGTTTCTGCAGCTATTATTCTGCAACAAGCTACTTCTAAACTTAGAGCATCTAATTTAGAATGGCGTTTAACCGAAAATGAAATTTTACAAAAACGCTTAGATTGGTGCACTAAAACCATTAAAAGTTACGAGAAAATTACCGAACGTTTTTATGAAACGAATTAATCGGTTTCGGTCGTTTTTAATAGTTCTCTAAAGTCGCGGCTGCAGTTAAGCAGTTTATCTAGTAGCATAAATTCGTTTTTCTCTAAAAGTAAATTACTGTTAACATATTGTTCTTCGCAATAGTCAAAGAATAAAGGTGCATATCCTTCGGGTATTTCTAATTGATTTGCTAATAATTCTGCATTGAAAAATTTGTGCGTTGTAAATAGAGAATCGAATGTTTTATGATTTATTGTTGTTATTTCTACAGGTTTCTTTTTTTTAAGCTTTAGTAACTTACCAATTAGTTTAGAAACTTGAACAAAATCTATTCCAGATTTAGGCATGTTTTTGTACCAGGTTTCTGTATTGTTTTTTAAGTCGTATGCTAATACAGCTCCTAAATCACTGTTGGTTTCAAATGTTTTTAAATCGTTTTGCTTTTCGGCGAGCAACACTTCTGTTAGTTGGTTTACTTGTTTTTTTAATTCAATAACCAATTCGTTTTCCACATGAAAGGTGTCAATTTTTAACGTTTTAGTGGCGTGAAAAAGCGAACTAATGGTAATCGTATCATTTAGTGTTGCAGGTAAATTGAAGCTTCCGTTTGCATCGGAATATGCTGTGGTGTTTTTTGTTTTGTTGAAAATTTTAGCACCTTTTACTGTAGATTCCGAGTCGTAGATTTTCCCTGTAATATTTTGAGAAATCATGGTTGCAGGTAATAAAAAGAAGAGTAGTGTTTTTCTATATGGCATGATTTGTTTTGATGGTTGAATATCAAATTAAATCAATTATTGTTTAGCGTATTGTGGTTTTAAGATTTTTTAAAGTGTTAATTAGTAAAGTTTAAACTAATGGTTGCTTTGATGCTTAATTTGGCAGATGGGTGCGTTAGGGATTGATGCGACATCCTTTTTGCAAAGGTTAATCACATTAAGTTTCGTTGAAACTGGTGTATGAAAAAAGTAATAGGTTTTAAATAAAAACAGATGTTTTGCAAAAAGATATAGCGGAAAGCCCGACCCTTGTGGTAACGCCCAAATAGTTTATATTTTACGTGTTCTACCGCGACTTAATAGCTTGTACTCTTCGTAGCATTCGCTTATGGCATCTAGAATTTGTAGATCGTTTGCCTTTTGTATAAATCCTTTTGAGTAGTTACATTGGCTTACAATTTCGTCTAAATCTACGCGGTCTACTTGTAGTAAAACGGTAAGCATTTCACGATCGAATTTACTCGCTAAAAGGTTTCTAATTTCGTCGTCTTCTTTCATCTTTTTAAGCTTTTTAAGCTCGTTTGGCTTTTTACCAAACATACGATGTAGAAAATCGGCAGGGTTAAAAATAGAGCCAATAACTTTGGTTAATCCAGATTTTTTATCGGCTTCGTAACCCGAACCTTCTATACCAGAAATACTGTAACGGTAATTACTGTTTACGGCAGGTACTTGTTTTATATCAACTTCTAAAAAGCCGGTTAATTTTAGTTGGCTTACCACAACTTCTTCTAAGGCAAGTGCAAGTTCGGTAAGGTTAATGTTAGAGCTTCCAAATTTTAACCAGTCATTAGTAACACGTACTTTAATAGATTTAAAACCTAAATAAGAAAAGTGTAAGGTATCGTTAGCTTTAGCTGTAATTGCAAATTCTCCGCTGTCGTTTGTTGTGGTTCCTTTTACTTGGTTAAGGTTTACAATATTAACGCCTTCTAGTGGAGTAGATGTCGATGCATTAAGAACTACACCAATAGCTTTTTCGGCATCTTGGGCGTGAGTTTGCCCAACCAATAAAGCAAAAGTAAAAAGGAGTAATACGTATTTTCTCATCAACAAATTTTTTATAAAAGTACTAAACAATTAAATATAACCATATATTTTAATATAATTTAACTTAGAAGGGCTTGAGTTATGCCGATTTAACGAGGATTATAGGATTTTTGTAAAAATTTAAATATTTTTTATTAAGAATATTATTACAGATGCTTATTTTTGAAGCAAATTGATAAACCCCTCCAAAATTTGAATTTTAATTGCAAAGTTAAGTTTGCTAACTGCTTAAAGCACATTGCTTTATTGTGCGTTTTTACGGCCTTTTTATTTCCGGGGTTTTCTAGCGCGCAAGACCAAGCTGCTAACTGGTATTTTGGTTTTAATGCGGGCGTTAATTTTAATGATGGTGAGGTTAATTCTCTTACAGACGGAGCACTTTCTACAAACGAAGGCTGTTCTGCAATTTCAAATGCTAAGGGCGAACTTTTATTTTATACCAACGGTGTTACAGTTTGGGATAAAAACCATAATATTATGCCTAATGGTAATGGTTTAAATGGGCATCCGTCGAGTACACAATCGGCTATTATTGTGCCTAAGCCAAATTCTGATACTATTTACTATATTTTTACAATTATAGATTTCTTTAAAGCCGAAGGCTTACAATACTCAGAGGTTGATATGAGTTTAAATGGCGGTAATGGCGCTGTAACATCTCAAAAAAATGTGTTTTTAGTAGCTCCTGGCACTGAGAAAATATCGGCAGTACAGCATAGTAACGGTATAGATTATTGGGTAACTGCGCATCTTTGGGATAGTAGTAGTTTTGCAACATTTAAAATTACAGCAGCCGGTGTAGAGACTACTCCGGTATTATCCGATGTTGGAAGTTATCATGGTGGTGCTGGTTTTAACGTTATAGGCTGCATGAAATTTTCACCTAACGGGAAAAAATTAGCAGTTGCTAAATGGAGCACCGATAGTTTTGTAGAATTATTCGATTTTAATAAAGAAACCGGGGTAATATCTAACCCCGTTTTAATCGATAATTTTTTTGGAGCAGATTATTTAGATGGTGCTTACGGTTTAGAGTTTTCTACAAACAGCCAATACCTTTATGTTAGCGATTTAAATCAGCAATATTATACCTCAGAATTACATCAATTAGATTTGAGTGTGTTTACAGCAAGTGCCATTAAAGCATCCGATGTGGTTATCGCTAAAGAACGACGCTTAATCGCCGGTTTGCAATTGGGACCCGATGGTAAAATATATGTTTCAAATACATTCTCGTCTTATTTAAGTGTTATAGAAGCGCCTAATAATATAGGCCTGAGCTGCGATTACCAATATAGAACGATAAACCTTAGCGGGCGTAGTGCTATTTTTGGATTACCCTCCTTTATTCAGTCGTTTTTTGTTGGTAAAATAGAAGTTGAAAACACCTGTTTTAACGATGCTGTAGCATTCGATTTAATAACAAGCGAGACTGTCGATTCTGTGCTATGGGAGTTTGGCGATGGCACAACATCGACTTTAATAAAACCCGAGCATACTTATGCAGCGGTAGGCGATTATTTGGTTAAGGCTACTTTTAAATCGGGAAGCTGTACATACAATGTCTCTAAAAGTTTCACGGTTTACGATATGCCTACTGCGAACGCTGTAACCGATTATGTGTTTTGTGAAGATCTTGGAGACGATGGTTTTGAAACTTTCGATTTAACCACAAAAACCCCCGATATTATGGGCGCACAAAGTACAACACTTTTTGAGGTAAGTTATTTTGAAAGCTTTGAAGATGCTACAGATGGTGTTAATACACTGAATAGTATGTACACTAATACAAGTAACGCTCAAGATATTTATTATAAAATTAGCAATACCTTAAGCCCCGATTGTTACGATATATCGAGCTTTAAATTAATAATAGAGACAGAAACTGCGGGAACTCCTGACGATCTTGTTTTGTGTGATGATGTTTCTAACGATGGTGTTGAAACGCTCAGTTTATCTCAGTTTGATGATGAGGTGTTAAACGGTGCCTCGCCAACCGAATACGAAGTAACGTATTACGAATCGCAAACGGAAGCCGATACAGGTGGCCCAGGCTTGAATACTAGTGTTTTTACAACGTCTAGCGACAGCCAAGAACTTTTTGCACGTTTAGAAAATATAGCAACAGACTGTTTTTCAACATCGAGCTTTAATGTTATTATCAACGACACGCCAACGGCCTATGTGGCGGAAGATTTATTTATTTGTGACGATTGCTCTAATGGCGGTAAAGCCTTTTTTAATCTAGGCGATCAAACGGCAACTATTTTAAACGGTCAAGCCGGAAATGTAACTTACCATATATCTCAAGCTGAAGCTGAAACGAAATCTAATACATTACCAGAAAACTACGAGAACCAAAGTGCTACAGAAGAAATCTTTGCGCGCGTAGAACTTTCGTCTAATACGGAATGTTATGCGCTTACATCATTTTTTATTCGAGTAAGTAGCCAACCGATTATTGATATCGATGAGGTTTGGTATTTATGCCCAGGCGAAAGTGTGCAAGTCTATGTGAGTTCTATGCACGACGAATATCTTTGGAACACTGGAGAAACAAGCTCGGATATTATGGTTGATCAAGCTGGCGATTATACCATTACAGTATCTAATATAGACAACTCTAAATGTAGCATAAGTAAAACCGTTAGGGTAGTAGATGCTAGTTTGCCACTCGCGGTACATATTGAAATTAACGATTGGACGACAAACAGCAACTCTGTAGTTATTACAACCGAGGGCTCTGGTGCGTTTAAATTCTCCATAGATGGTAATATATACACAAGCAGTAATACCTTCGATAATCTAGATGCTGGCGATTATACGGTATATGTTACTAGTGAGAGTGACTGCATGGTATATTCCGAAGATATTTACTTACTAAATTACCCAAAGTACTTTACACCAAATAACGATGGCTACCACGATTACTGGAAAATAGAATTCGCAGAAACAGAGCCTGATTTAGAAGTTCATATTTTCGATCGTTATGGTAAATTAATTATTCAGTTAAATCCATACTCAAAAGGGTGGGACGGAACCTTTAATGGGCGCATGCTAACCACATCCGATTATTGGTTTGTAGTAAACAGGCCAAGTAAAAACCGCCAATACCGCGGGCACTTTACTTTAAAACGTTAATAGCACCGTTAAGTTTATTTCTTATAACAGAGTAGTAGTCTGTATTACTTTAAAATTTAATCATAAAAAAAAGCTGACTAAAAGTAAAATTACTTTCAGTCAGCTTTTTATATATTATAAAACTAAGTTCTATCTTCTAGAACGTCTAGCTCCAGCAAATTTTCCGCCACCAGAATCAGAGTCCGAACGTCTAGAGCTTCCTCCACCTTCGCTACTTCTACGTCTGTCGCTTCTGCTTCCTCCAGAACCACTTTTTCTATCATCACCGCGTCTTCCGCCGCCGCCGCGTTTGTCGTCGCGTCTTCCGCCACCGCCACCGCTGCGTCTATCATTGCGTCTTCCGCCACCGCCTCGGTTTTCCGAAACTTCAACGTTTACAAAACGACCTTCATGTTTAAAGTCTGTAAAGAAAGCTAAAACTTTATCTTTAGTTTCATTTTCAGTATTAAAGAAAGAGAAACTCTCTTTAACTTCCACTTTAAATACATCATCTCTACCAAGTTGTAATTGGTCTTTTAAGAAATCTTTCAATTTCATCCAATCAAAACCATCTTTTTCACCCACGTTAATAAAGTATCTTGTAGAGTTAGAGTTTCCTCCAAAATCACGACCACCTTCGCGTCCGCCATCTCTTTCTCTATCTCTAGAACCTTCTGCAACATTTAAGTTTTTAGATTTTTGGTAATAGTTATAGAAACGTGTAAATTCTACAGAGAAAAATTTCTTAATTAATTCCTCTTTGCTAGTTTCTTCAAACATTTCATTAATACTAGTAAGGTATTTATCAATTTCATGATTAACCTCAGTATTATGTATTTTATTCGCTAAAGACATTAACTGAACTTCGCAAATTTCCATACCATCTGGCACTTCTTTTTTCTCAAACTCACGTTTAATAATGCGTTCGATACTTTTTATTTTTCGAACTTCACTTTTCGAAACAATAACCATAGAAATACCGTTTTTACCAGCACGTCCGGTACGACCAGAACGGTGTGTATACGTTTCTATTTCATCAGGTAATTGGTAGTTTATTACGTGTGTAATATCATCAACATCAATACCACGTGCCGCAACATCTGTTGCAACAAGCATTTGTATTTGGTTTTTTCTAAACGATTGCATAACCAAATCACGTTGGTTCTGGCTTAAATCGCCGTGTAAAGCACCAGCGCTGTAACCATCTTCAATTAAGTTTTCGGCTACTTTTTGAGTATCACGTTTTGTTCTACAAAATACTACAGAAAAGATATCTGGGTTAGCATCTGCTAAACGTTTTAAAGCTTGGTAACGATCTCTAGAGTTTACTAAATAATACTCGTGAGTTACATTACTTGTACTTTCATTTTTATTTCCAACCGTAATTTCTTGTGGGTTGTCCATAAATTTTTTCGCAATTCTAGCTACTTCTCTAGGCATCGTTGCAGAAAATAACCATGTGTTTTTGTCTTCTGGAGTATGCGATAAAATATCGGTAATATCCTCTTTAAAACCCATGTTTAACATCTCATCGGCTTCATCTAAAACCGAATATTGAATTTTAGAAATATCAACCAATCTACGGCTAATCATATCTTTCATTCTACCTGGTGTAGCCACAATAATCTGTGCACCACGTTTTACCTCACGGGCTTGGTCTGTAATGCTAGATCCACCATAAATGGCAACCACATTTAAACCTTTACAATACTTACCGTATTGTTTCATTTCGTTGGTAATCTGTAAACAAAGCTCACGGGTTGGGCTTAAAATTAAACCTTGCGTTGTGCGGCTGTTTACATCTATTTTAGCTAACATAGGGAAACCAAATGCCGCTGTTTTTCCTGTTCCGGTTTGGGCAAGTGCCACTAAATCGGTTTCAGAATTTAATAAAATTGGGATTGCTTTTTCTTGAACTTCACTAGGCTTTTCAAATCCTAAATCGGTAATTGCGCGTAAAAGGTCGTCATTAAGACCTAATTCTTGGAATGTGCTCATTCTTGTATAAGTATTCGATTTTGTTATGTGGTGTTACATAAGAAAGCGAATCGACATACTTAACCTTAAACTTCCAGTAACACATCCTCTCTCTGAGGAATATAAACTCGATTTTTCCCGAGTTTCAAGCTGCAAAGGTAATCAAATTTTTGGATATTCAATTTTTTGGGCGTTTTAACACGCTTTCCGCTATATCTTTTTAAAAACTTATAGCTTTAGGTATGGTAGTGTTTATCTATAATGGTTGTGGAAATACCAAGGTTTCTGGCTGCTTAAATTTTTAAAAAGGATGCCGCTGCAATCGTTAACGCGGGATTGGGCTTTTTTGATAGGTTTGTTAAAAAAGAAATTTTGTATTAAGTACTCAAGGAAAAATATGCTATAAATTTTAAAAATCATCATTACAATCACATTCAACAATGTATTCTGGTATATAAAAGTTCATAAATTTTCTAATGGCTAATAAGGTTTCGTCATATTTAAATTTTAAGAGTTTTTCAATCAAATTTGATTGACTTTCAAATACTTGATTAGATTTTGTGTGAACAATTTCATCTCTTAACTCTTTTAATTTTGTAATATGAGAATTAGTTGGTGTTTGTTTTTGGAAAAAATTCTTTGAATGAAAATAAGGAAGGACATCTTTCATTTTATCCCAAAATTTTATGTGGATTTGAATTTGATCTTTTGTGTATGATTCTGTTCTATCTCGTCTACTACTATTAATGTAAGGTTGATCATCAGGGATTAAATGATTGGTAAATGATTCAATAGATGTAAACATTTGTATAATTGAAGAGCTTGCAACACCGATATATGCGTATAATTCATTTGTTGCAACTTCTGTTATTTCACTAGTGTCTAGTAGTTTTTTGAATAATTTTTTTTCCTGTTCTTTACGGGTTAAATTATTTAGGTATGCATTATTATTATAAACTAAGGTTAGGTCGGGTATTGGTATGACTACTTCAGTGCCATTATAATTATGAAACATTGATAAAACCTTAAAGCCATCCGTAGTTTGAATGAATGGAATGACATCTTTTTTTATTTTCTTGATAGTTTTAGAATCGGGTCTATCTATAACGTAGCCTTTATTGCTATTTTTAACTGGAACAACTTTTTCTTGATAATAATATTTCTTCTTTATATGCTTCATTCTAACTATAACTGGCTTTTGTGGATATAAAAATATTTGATACTCAGCTTCAAACGAAAGTAGCTAAAAACTTTCATAAAATCAACAATTATCAAAACGAAAACCCATCAAAATCATCCACTTACCCCACCAAAATGATGCGATTTCTCCTAGCGTCGAAATGACAAAAAAAAAAGAGGGAGTGGGGTGTTTTTTTAATTAATGATATGCTGTAAAAGTTTGGGGTACACGTAATGCATGAATGCGTAACCTTATGTGATTTAAAATGCTTAAAACCGTTTTTAGAAAGCTTCTTTAAGGTAATAAAAGGTTCGGCTTTATAGATGGTTTTAGTGTAATCACCACCTATAAATCCGAATTTTCATAATTATTTTTTTATTGATAAATAGAAGTCTATCAATAAGGTTTGGAAAAATTAGTCACTCTTTCTGCTTGTTAATACAATTACAAGCCAGCCTAAACCAAGAGCAAGAAATACTACACCAAAAGGATCATCTAGTCCGCGCATCGCAAATCGTGCAAAACCAAGAATCGACATCACTAAAGCGCCTTTCCAACTACCAAAAAATCCTGGTTTTTCAATGGCTTCGGTTTTGTCTATTCTTTCTGTCTCTGCTTCATTAACTATAAAATCTGTGCAATATGTATCAAAACTTGGTTTAGTATTATCTAAACTGCAAATTAATCCAGTTTTAGAGTCAAATGCTTTATTTACACATCTTTTACAAAGGCTCAATCTATCATCAATGGTGTTGTACGTTTTAGTTTTTAAAGCATTAACATCGGTAGGCGTGTAGTTGATTTTTTGTACGCCATTGTATTTCCCTAATATTTTTTTTCTTAAGTAAAAAGCATTAATAGCTAAGTAAATTGTTAAAATTAGCGATACTAAACTTATAATTATTTGGTAATGGGCAAATATCGCGGGGTGCGTTATTAACTGAATAGTTATTGAAATAACAGCTATACCATTAAGAGCAATAACAGCATATAGTATGTACTCAAAAGTTTTTAAGTTTTTTTGTATGGTTTTGGCTTTTATAGATTTGTCTAAGATGTTTATAAAACTAAAAAAGACAAAAAGTTTACCTAAAGTAAATATATTGCCAATAATATTATAGGAAAAGCCATATTGGAAGCTGATTATTATTGTTATTACTAACGTAATAATTATGGTTGCTATTGATAGTAGGTAGGTGTTTTTCCAGTTCATTAGGTTTTGGGATTTAAAGTTAAAATAATTATCGTCTTAAATTTCCAATACGTTCCTGCAGCGTAGGATGCGAGTAATGCATAAAAACATAAGCGGGATGAGGTGTTAAATTGCTTAAGCTATTTTTAGAAAGTTTTTTTAAGGAGGTTATTAATGGTTCGGCTTTGTAGGTGTTTTTGGCGTAATCATCGGCTTGGTATTCAAACTTTCTAGAAAACATGTTCATTATTAAACCTGTGATTTCCGAAATAGGAGCGTAGAGCATCCCGAAAGCCACCAACCCAATATGGAAACTTGGTATTTGCACACCTAAAGCTTCTGATAATAAGGGATTAGAAATAAAAAGCGATAATATAAATAGGGTAAAACCGGTGAGTAAAATAGAGGTTACTAAATTAAAAATGATGTGTTTCTTTTTGTAATGGCCAACCTCGTGAGCTAGCACAGCAACAATTTCATCTTCATCTAAATCGTTTATTAAAGTATCGTAAAGCGTTACTCGTTTTTCGCTACCAAAACCCGAGAAATAAGCGTTGGCTTTTGTGCTGCGTTTAGAGCCATCGATAACAAAGATTTTATCGAGTTTAAAACCTACTGTGTTGGCGTACTTCGAAATATTGTCGCGTAAACTACCGGCTTCTAATGGGGTTTGTTTGTTAAAAAGAGGTACAATAAGTTTGGAGTAAAACATATTCATAAACAAACTGAAAATAGCCACTAATCCCCAAGCATACAACCAGAAATTGTTTCCCGTAACTTGGTAAAACCAAATAATTATGGCCAAAATACCACCACCAACAATGGCCATCATGAGCCAGCCTTTTAGTTTATCTAAAAAGAAAGTGCCTTTTGTGGTTTTATTGAAACCAAATTTTTCTTCAATTACAAATGTGCTGTAATAAGAGAATGGAGTGCTCAGTATATCACTACCAATAGTAATAATACCAAAGAATATAAGCGCGATAACTATGGGGTTTTCACTGTAAGTACGTGCTATATTATCAATGAATTCAAAACCATCGAACCATAAAAACCCTAAAGTAAGCATCACGGAAAAAGTAGATGTTAGCAAACCAAATTTGTAATTGGTTGCTTTGTATTGCTGAGATTTTTTATACTCTGCAGTATCGTAAACATCTTTTAAATCTTCCGGAAGCGCATCATTAAAGTGTTTCGCATTTAATGCATCTAAAACTTTATCAACTATAAAATTGACGATTATTAGTGCAATTATAATGTAAAATATGGTTGTTGAATTCATTAACGCTATAGTTGGTAATTTAAATTAGGGTATTATTTAATCAATATTTTTTCGGCAATTTGTCCGGTATTACTCGTGATATGAAAAACGTAAATACCAGCCGAAAGATTGCTTAAATTATATTTTTGATCACTTTTTAATGTCTGAGATAATCTTTGTTTAGTGCCTAAAATAGAATATAAAGCCACGTTAGCTACTTGCGTATCTGCGGCGGTTTTTATTTGGTATTGGTTATTACCAAGCGCCACTAAATTTATGCTTTTTTCTTTTACAACATCGGTGTTTGATAATGCAGCCGCTTCTATAATTTGAATATCGTCGAATAATACAGCGTATTCTGAATCTCCTGGAGTTACTGTAATACTAGCTTCTGCATCGGCATCAGATACGGTTGGGGTGTATTGTACTTCAACCGTGTTCCACTCGTTGTTTGTAATACTAACAAAGTTTTCAAACTTTTCGGTAGATGTTAGATAAATTTGAAATTTAATATTATCGTCAGTATCAAACGCATTTCCAAGGAATTTGTAGCTGTATTTAATGTTATAGGTCTTATTGGCTTCTAAAGGTATGGCCACTGTGGTAAACATCATTAAATCAGTAAACATTGGATTAAATTGTACACTGCTAGCACCTTCACTAAAATCGGTAGTGTTTTGATTAAAACCGCCAAAATCGCTAGAAGACGACCACCCTGATGGTGAACTTGTTGGTGATGAGAATAATTCTACATTGCCATTATAAACTAAATTCGGGTTTTGAGAAAAACCTAAATAGCTTAGTAGAATAAAAAAAGAGAGTAATGTTTTCTGCATAGTTTTTAAATTTAAAATGAATTAATATTGAGGGTTTTTATAGTTTTAAATGCAATTACTTAAAGTTACGTTGGCGTTTCGCTTCAAATATTAAGATGCCTGCAGCAACAGAAACATTCATAGAATCGATTTCACCTTGCATGGGTATAATAATATTTTGAGTGGAATTTACGCGCCATTCATCACTTAAACCCGTAGCTTCTGTACCAACAACAAGTGCCGTAGCTTGCGTGAAATCTTGAGTATGATAGTCTACCGAAGCTTGTAGCGCGGCACAGTAAATATTGATGTTATGTGCTTTTAGAAATTTTATAATTTCGGTAGTAGAACCCGTTGCGATAGTATTGGTAAACACACAGCCTACGCTAGAACGAATAATGTTTGGGTTGTATAAATCGCCTTTTGGGTTGGCAATAATTACGGCATCGGCATTGGCAGCGTCGGCAGTACGTAAAATGGCGCCAATATTACCTGGCTTTTCTGGAGCTTCAGCAATTAAGATTAGTGGCGTTTGGGTGTCAAATTTTAAATCACTTATTAGGTGGCTTTTTGGTTTGGCAACGGCTAGAACACCTTCTGTGGTGCTTCGGTAAGCAAGTTTTTCGTAAACGTCTTTAGATATTTCAATGGTTGAATTCTGGCTTGTAGTTAAAGCTTCTAGTTCGTTTTCAGAAAAGAGCCCTGGGTAGAATAAAACGGTGTCTAATACATAACCACCTTTTATGGCTAATTCTATTTCGCGAATGCCTTCAATTAAAAATAAACCGGACTTTTTACGTTCACGCGATTTGTCTTTTAATAAAACAAGTTGTTTAATATATGGGTTTTGTGTACTAGATATTTCTTTGTAATTCATATCGCTTTATGGCAAAATCTGTAGCTGCAAATTTACACTTTTATATACAATAAACAGAACGGGGTTTATTCTTGTGCGCCTTGTTTTTACTTTAGAGAATTCTGTAATTAAGTTTTTTAATTTGTAATCTGTTTTTAAAAAATGGAATTGAACTCTAAAACCGTTTTAATTTTGAGTATTTTAGAATTTTTAAATAAATAATGATGAAATATTTAGTGAAAACATTTTTTTGCGTTTTTCTTACTCTTTTTTCATGTCAGGAAAAAGAGGAAAGTAAGCAGATTGAAATTGTAGATACGCCTAAAGAACTGTTATCTAAAGAGCGAATAGCGTCTATTTTAAATAGACAAATAGATCGTCTTCCAATTCAATATTTAAACGATAGTACGCTATATCCAAAGATTTTGTTGCCAGTTAATTATGAGTATGATATTACAGGTAAGGATGCTTTTGAAGATTATGAAGCAAGTGATTATGAAGAATATATTTGGGGAGATTTAACAATACGAGAAGACAGAGCTGTAGCAATTGATATTGAAAGTGGTGAAGATTTTGATGCTTATGGAATTTCTGAAGGTATTGTACTCTTACCATCTAAAGATAAAGAAGCAATTACTTTTGAAAAACTTAAAAAAGATATAAGTGATGCCGAAAATAAAGTTTGGGAAGATTTAATTGTAGAGTATCAAGATGCAAACAGCGTTATTTATTCCGAGAGAGATGGTTTTAATGTTGTGTATTTTGAATATGATGAGATACACGAGTATTTTATTGTTTATGAAGCTGTAATCGATATGATGGACTTAAATAGAAAAGAGAATTTTGAAATGGCTCTTTATTCTTTAGGTATAGCTAAGAGTTTAACCAAGGAACCTAAAAACAAGCAAGATTTAACTGTTAAGTCTTGGGCAGATTATTTGGCAACGTATCCTGTAGTTACTATAAAAGCCTATAATTTTGCTCTTAAAGATGTTGATAAAGAGATGAGGGTTTTTATGGAGGAAAATGAAGAAATTGATTTAAGAAGTTTATATAATTATAGAACTTTCGATTTTTATTATGCTTCTAAAAAATTCGATACATCATTTTTAAATATTATTAATGCTCTGAAAAAGGGAGCTATGCTCGATAAAAACCTTGTGAAGCAGGTAAATGATGGTAAGACCGAGTGGGAGTTTAGAAGGCGAACATTTAGAAGTGATGGTTTTATGGTTAATGTAAAGCATGAAGGCAACGCCTATGTGATTACTAAAAACAGCAAAAATTATGATGGTGAAACTAGTTATGCAGATCATTTTTACTATCGAATAGAAAAGCACAATAAAGTATTTTATTTTAGAAAAGAGGGCGTGGATGAAAACTCGACAGATTTTTATAAAAAAATGCTTGATTATCAAATGGAACATAACACTTTAATGATTGAATAAAATGCGGTATATAAAATATTTTTATTGTTTATTATGTTTAGGAATGTTGCATGCCTGCAATGTTGTTGGTGATGATTTGGATAAAGAAATAGGGTTATCGACTTCCTCAATTTCTACTATAGATAATGTGTCTTTGAAAAAAGGAGAAGAGGTTGTAATTTGGACAAAATCTAGCTTAGAATATAAAGCGTACGAATCTCCAGACCTAGACGATTACTCTATAAAATACTACATAGAAAAGGATAAGGACTCGATGCTGGTCGATCGGTATTTTCCATTGGTTTTTTCTCATTTTATTAAATCTTCAAAAGAAGAAGAATCGGATACAGAAACAAGATATAATGACGACAACGAAGAGGAAGAAGTCGATATTACACGTGTAACAAGTGAGTATGAGGCCGAATCTAGAGTTTATGTAGTTCCAGAAGATGGGGACTATAGTTTTAGTTTTAAACTTTACTCAAAAGATAATATAAGCTTTTATTCAAGAGGAAGTTTCTCTATAAAACTTCGGACTCGTTAGTGTTAGAAAAATGAGTATCTAATTCTGCTTTTATTTGTTCTTCGTCTGTATTAACATAAAAGGCCTTATGGTAGATGTAAAACAATAAATAATAGGTTAAATAGTAAATGGTGATAATAAAGATGCCTTGAGATAGTATACTGACATCGAAAACGTTTTCTGTAATGGTTTCAATAAAAGAAAAAGAGCTGTAATTTTTAATAATCCATAAAAGCGTAATTATAGCAGGTGCGATATAAACGTTTTTTTTGTTTAATGAAACGATAAACAAGCAAATACAATGCAGAATAATACCTGCGAAAATCCAAGCTAACTCATCTTCATTGGTTAAATCATCTTTATTTATGAAAAGTATAAAAGCAATCATTAAAACAGCATAAATAAAAAGGTGAGTGTTTCTTTGTTTAAGTGCGGTTTTTATAAAATCGGATACGGATTTTACTTTCCTTTTGTGTCTAAGAACAAATAGTGATACCGTATTTAATACTGGAAATAAAGCTACAGCCGAAAATATGCCATAAAAATGTTTCAAGGAATAACTTCTGTATTGCATAAGTTGGCCTAAAAAGCAAACAGCATAAATTAGATAGGCGAAATTAGATAGTAATTGAATATTTTCGTAAAAATCAAAAGAGTTTCTAGAGAAAAAACTGAACAAAACAAATGCGACAATATTTTCTAAAACACTAAAAAACACAAGAAAAATTAATGTGTATGAAATGGCAAAACCTTTACTAAAAAACGATTTAGAAATATATTGAGGTGCTAAAATATTACTTTCCTTGTTTGTATTTATAATTTTAGATAATAGGTAGTAAAACCCAATTAATAATACAAAACACTTAAGTACACGCGTTAATATAACGAGTAGTTGAACTAGATATTCGAAAAAACTAGAATCGCTAGATATTATTTGTTGAAAGAGTTCGCTAAGTTTCCCTAACCCACTAGCAAGAACAAAATAGGTTGCAATTACTAAAAGAAAAACGTTTAGAAATGCTTTTTTATTTGGCTTTACCTTTTCAGTTTTAAAAAAGCCAAAAGCAAACCACGAAGCAGATACTAGAAAGAGAATAGTTTGTAAAGAGGTCCTTATGGAACTACTGTTATCAATGCTAAAATAATAATCTATTAAATTTGATAAATTGGTTTGAAAAGCAAAAAGAATGAATAGTAAATGTGTAATAATACCTAGCACCCATTTTTTATTCAGATAGAAATACCAACTAAAAAAAAAGCCCGTAATGCTCGCAATCACCAGTTTCCAAACTAAAATATACAGTGCTGTATCTGGTGTATATTCATAAGTAATAAACCTAAAGATATGCAGAATAGTTAAAATTAATATTAATAAAGGAATTTTTAAAAACACCTTATTTGTTGACACAGTGAAATTTGAATTCATTTATTATCTTAATTTTGTTAAAATGGTTTTTTCTGGACTCTAAGTTTCAAACTTATTAAATCCAATTGGTTTATAATACGTTATCGCCTATTTTATTTTAGTTTAACAAACTGTTTTATTTACTAATAATTTAAATGTTGTAATTTCGAGTTGATAATTACGACCTTATACCAAATCAAAAATTTATCATGAGAAATATTCTTTTTTTATTTATTACAATGGCATTCTTTTCTTGCAAGAATGAAACTAAAAATGCAAGCGTAAAACCTGTTGAACCTCAAGAGGAAAAACAAGTAGCAATGGAAAACCGCTACCCTGAAGCTTTAGTTAAAGTATTCGATGCGCATGGCGGATTAAACACATGGAATAATATGCAATCTCTAGCATACACACAAGTGAAGGAAAGTGGCAATGTGTCTACGATTACTAATTTAAAGAATAGAAACATTGTTGTAGATATGCCAGAGCATACTATTGGTGCTAATGATGAGGATGTTTGGTTAAATACTAAAGGAGAGAAAGCGTTTAAAGGAAACCCTCGTTTTTTCTATAACTTAATGTTTTATTTTTACGCGATGCCTTTTGTTTTAGCTGATGATGGAATTGTTTATGGTGATGCTGAACCTTTAACTTTTGAAGGCGTTACGTATCCTGGAATAAAAATTTCTTACCAAAATGGTGTTGGTGAATCATCGGGTGACGATTATGTGCTTTACTATAACCCAACAACCTATAAAATGGAATGGTTAGGATATACAGTTACGTATTTCTCTAAAGAGAAAAGTAGCGAATTACATTTTAGGCGCTATACAGCTTGGCAAAATGTAAATGGCTTAGACGTAGTGGAAGCGATGGTTGGCTATAAAGCTGAAGAGAATGTACCAACAGCTGCTGGTCGTGAAGATAAATTTATAGACGTAAAACTATCTACAGAAGCTCCTGATAGTAGCGTATTTAAAACTCCTGAAACCGCTAAGGTTGCTAAGTAAGTTTTAAATAATAATTGATATAAAATAAAAAAAGCAAGCTGAGAAGCTTGCTTTTTTTGTTGGTATTAATTGGATTGATATTTTTTGGAATAACGTTTCCATAATTCTGTTTGGTGCGTTTCTAGACTAATTAAGCGTCCGTCTATAAAAGCATGAGAAATTATGTTGGTACGCATATCTAAGGCGTCACCTTCACTTATAAATAAGGTGGCGCTCTTGCCAGTTTCTAAAGAACCATACTGAGCATCGATACCCAGTATTTTTGCTGGATTTAACGTGATTAACTGTAGCGCTTGTGCTTTTGTTAATCCGTGAGCTACGGTTGTACCTGCGTAAAATGGTAGGTTTCTAGAATTCATACGTTCCATTTGTCCGTTGGCTTGTAAGGCTACTGTAATGCCGTTGTCTACTAATAATTTAGCCGATTTATATGGTAAATCGTAATCGTCATCAGTTTGGCTTGGTTGCGAGTGTATACGGTTTAAAACCACAGATATATTATTCGATTTTAAAATACCGGTTACTTTATAGGCTTCTGCTCCACCAACAATAACCATGCTTGGAATGGCGTTTTTCTTAGTGAAATTTACAGCATCGATAATGCCTTTTTCATCATCTACATTAATGTAAAGTTTTTTAGAACCATTGAAAATACCTTCTAATGCTTTATAAGATAGATTGGTGATAGAAGGGGTTGCTTTTAAATAGGCTTTGGCGTTATTAAAATAATCTTCTATTTCTGTAATTTGGTTGCCGTATTCTTTATTCACCTTTAAGGAAGGATCTTCGCCTAACCAGTAGCGTCCTCTTTTGAAGTTGCTCGGCCAGTTTATGTGAATTCCGTCGTCTGTTTTTACAGCAGCATCTTCCCAGTTCCAAGCGTCAAATTGCACTACAGATGAGGTTCCTGAGATTCGACCACCACGTGGCGTAATTTGCCCTATTAGAACACCGTTTGGTCTCATAGACTCTACAACTTTAGATTCCGTATTGTAAGCAATTATACTTCTAATGTTAGGGTTCCAAGTTCCTATTTCAGAATCATCATCAGTGGCCTTTACAGCATCAATTTCAACTAAGCCTAAAGTTGAATTCGGGATAATAAAACCAGGATAGACGTGTTTACCTTTACCGTCGATAACATCACCAATACGAGCAATTTTCATATTAGCACTTCCTACGAAAGTGATTTTACCTTCATTAAACATAATAAGGGCGTTCTCAATAACTTCACCTGTACCTAAATGCGCCGTGGCACCTTCTATAGATATAGCTTTGCTTTGTTTGTCTGCTGGAGTTTGTTGGGCGTGTATGGATCCGAAAAATAGGAGGCAGGCACACGCTATATATAAATTGAAATATTTCATTTTCTATGTTTTAGTTAATTATATTGCCAATAAAATCGCAATGCATATCTACTTTTTCCTTTTTCTTAATAGGTTGCGTTTTTAAGCCTTTGTTTTTAGCTTTTAGCATTTGGTTGATAAGCTCGTTTTTTTCTTTCTTAATTTCCGAACGCAGCATTGTATCGCGCTCTAAATCGAAATAAGTGACACCTTCAATAATTGTTTTTTCTGCTTTAGCATAAATAGACATTGGGTGATCGGTCCATAAAACAACATCGGCATCTTTACCAACTTTTATACTTCCTACACGGTTATCGATGTGTAAAAGTTTAGCAGGGTTTAGAGTAACAAACTTCCAAGCTTCTTCTTCGCTAATACCGCCGTATTTAATAGATTTTGCAGCTTCTTGATTTAAACGTCTAGACATTTCTGGATCGTCACTATTTATAGCAACCGTAACGCCTGCATTGTGCATAATGGCGGCATTGTATGGAATAGCATCGTTAACCTCGTATTTGTACGCCCACCAATCGCTAAATGTAGAACCTCCAACATCATGTTCAACCATTTTATCGGCTACTTTGTAACCTTCTAAAATGTGAGTGAATGTGTTAATATTGAAGTCGAATTGTTCGGCAACCTTCATAAGCATATTAATTTCACTTTGAACGTAAGAGTGGCAAGAAATAAAACGCTCTTTGTTTAAAATCTCGGCAAGCACGTCCATTTCGACGTCTTTTCTATAAGGTTTGCCACTTTTCTTTAAAGCATCGTATTCTTTAGCGCGTGTAAAATAATCGATGTAAACTTGCTCGACACCCATTCTGGTTTGTGGAAAACGCACACCATTAGAATATCTGGTTTGTTTTACATTTTCTCCTAAAGCGAATTTTATAAATTTAGGTGAATCGTTATAAATTAAATTATCGGCAGATTCGCCCCATTTTAATTTTATAATAGCCGAACGTCCACCAATTGGGTTGGCCGAACCGTGCAATACTTGTATTGAGGTTACACCACCAGCAAGGTTGCGGTAAATGCCAATATCCTCATTATCGATAACATCTTCGATGCTTACTTCTGCAGACGAGTTTTGCCCGCCTTCGTTAACAGAGGCGGTTGCAATATGCGAATGCTCGTCTATAATACCAGCCGTTAAATGTTTGCCGGTTGCATCAATAATTTGAGCTTTTCCGTCGCTTAGGTTTTTACCGATTTTAACGATTTTACCATTTTTAATAAGCACGTCTGTGTTTTCTAAAATACCATCGGTTTCGTTAGTCCAAACCGTTGCGTTTTTAAACAAAAGCGTTTCTTGTTTTGGTAGTGTTTTAAATCCGTAAGCAGTGTTAGGGTAGGAGATAGAGGCTATGTTGTTTTTAGAACCATCGTTCTTTTTATTTTTTTCTTCGGAATCGTCTTCGGCTTTTGTACTCTTTTTGGCTGAAAAAGGAATTTCATTACCATTAGGTAAAGTAGCTTTTCCTTTTAAAGCAGCATCGTTTTCAACATGAGCTACAATACGAATAAAATCTTGCGACGTAGAATCTTTTGTAGTCATCGAGATTTGAACCCAGTCATTATTATAACTAATTTTTGAACCTAAGGTTTTAGTCTCGCTTGTAATTTTAGATTTCAGCTTTTTAATATCGCCTTCTACAGTCATTTTATAAGCCGTATTATCTACGCTAAACTCATAATCACCAATAATATCTATAGTGTTCATGTTGGTAACAATATGTTGCTGACCTTGTACCCAGTTTTCGTAAAGCTTGGTTTTCTTCTCAAAAATATCACCCGAGGTAATTAAAAAGTTAGCATAAGCACCATTGTTAAGTGTTCCTATTGCTGTAGATTGCCCAAGTAATTGTGCAGGAATAAGCGTTAATGCTTCTAGAGCCTTCTCTTTAGAAAGTCCGTTTTTAATAGCTTGCATTAATTTGTCTTTAAATTCACTTGGCGATTTTAAAGTATGCGTTGTAAGTGCAAAATTAATATTGTTATCGGCTAAAACCTTTGGATTTGTTGGTTCTTGGCTCCATGCACGCATATCGCTAAGTGCTAATGAACTTGTTAAAAAACTGTTTTCAACATCATAAGCATCTTTAAAATTTACAGGAAGTATAAACGCAGCATTGGTGTTTTTTATCTCATCAATACGCTCATACTCGTCACCACCACCTAAAATAACATATTGAATACCAAACTGATCTCCAATTTTATCGGCTCTTAGTGCATTGGCTTTACTTCCAGCTTCAAAAATTTGAATTAAATCTTGGTTTCTGTTTAAGGCTTCAATAGATAAATCTTTTGTTTTACTAAGTCCTTTTTTATACCATGCCGCATCGTTATACAATTGACGTAGCAAAGCAATACTACCCATTATAGAATTTGGGTAAGCTTGTCGAGACGTGGCGCTTCTATCGAAAGATAGATATTGTGCCGAGTTCTCTTTTAGTATACGTGTTTCATTACCTTCTTTATTATTAAGCGCCACTAAAGCACCGGTTCCTCTATGGATACCGTCTTGTATGTGTGTGTTCACTACTCCAAACCCAGCATCTAATAATGCTTTGGCTGTTTTAGAATCGTAACTAAATTTAGAAAGTGCCTCGTTTTCTGGCATCACATGGTCGTTCCAATAATATCCCGTTCTGCTGGCATCGTATTGGGGTGCCTGACTTCTGCTTCTTGGTTGTGCTTTTGGTTTTTCAATTCCAAAATCGGAATACATATCAATAAAAGAAGGGTAAATGCTTTTACCTTCAATATTAATAATTTTAGTGTTTTTCGGAATCGAAACATTTGTTCCGGTAGAAATTACCTTTCCATTATGTATTAACAAGGTGCCTTTGTTAATAATTTGTCCGCTAGAAACATGGATTTTTGCATTCGTGAATGCTGTGTAGTTGGTGTTTGTAGTTTTAACACCATCATTTTTTGGAAAATAATCTTGACCGAATAAGCAACTGCAGCAAAAGAAGCTCAAGATTCCAATACATTTTTTAATCATAGATACAATCTGTTAGTTTTAGCTAAAAATACGGATATCTATCTAGAATCAAAGTTCCTTTACATATAAAGTTGTAATCTTTAAGAATTTCTCATTTTTCTTCAAAATAATTAACCAATAATGCAACAACATAGCTGTAACTTTCCATGCCTTTAGTTTGCTTATTTGCTTTTAAAAAGCCGCTATAGAAGCTTTTAAAAAAGGGTTCGGCCGGATTTTGGTGTGCTTCCCAAAACAATCGCACTTCATCGTAATTTTTTAAAACACCAATATTTAAATTTTCAACCGTTTTTTGGTAAAGGTCTGGATCGCGTCGGTAAATTTCATTTAAGCAATAGCGTAAGCCAAAGGTGTAACCGCAATATCTAAAATAAATATTCTCATGGTTTATGGCTGCTAAGCAACCAATAAAATTAGCTTCGTTTTCTGCAGCAAAACCTAACTGATGTGCAATTTCGTGTGTGGTGGTAGTGGCAAATTTAAAAGTAGGGATAAGGCCATCAACTTGCGCTTCATTGGTTAACGGATTTAAGTAACCACTAAAGCCCATATACGTTAAGGGATAACTAAATAAGGATTTTTTTACACTTCGAGGCGAATATTCCAAATCTGGAAACACCTGTTTTAATCCCAAATAACCATCTGGAGCCAATTTTAAAATCTCGCTTTTGGTTAACGGAACATCTACTTTTATAGAATCGTTTTTTGTGATTTCAAAATGTAAAGCGTTTGCCTTTAAAATAAGTTGCTCTGTAACTTTAACTAATTGTTCTGTGCTGTATTCCGGATTTAAATCCAAACTTTTGTACAATGGCAATCGGTAGTAATTGAATCCCCAAAATAAATGAAACGCGAAATACAATATAGAAACTGCCGAAAATACATCAGCAAACCATTGTTTGGTATCGGTTTTAATTCGTTTCCAATTCTTATAAAACCATCTAAAAATATAAATTAAACCTGCTGCGTAAAACAAATCGCCGAAAGAAAAAGGCAACCAACCCAAGCAAAACCGAAACATTTTGGATATATATACATAAAGTCCGTTACTGTAAAAAGTCTCCACAAAATCGGGGTAATTCCCTAATAATTTCACTAAAAAGTACTGCGGAATCAACAGCAGTGCAATAATCGTTTTTTTATCTTTCAGCATAAACCAAAAATAGTAAAAATTTGTACCCAAAGGTTATACATATTTATAAAGGTTTCTTCCTGCTTTCAGTTATATCTTTTTTTTAATGCACGTATTTTTCTATTAGGTAACATCAATCTTAATTATTAAAACTTGGAGTTTTTGGAGAACTATTCGGTATTCCAAAAAAAAAGGATGCCACATCAATCAGGAGTAGCTACCAATATCTGTGTATTTTTGCTAACTTTGCATTAAAATGTAAACAGAATGAGCTCAGAAATAAGAAATTTAGAACCTAAACAGCTTTGGAATAAATTTGCCGATCTAAATGCTGTACCACGTCCGTCTAAAAAAGAAGAACGTGTTATCGCTTTTATGAAAGACTTTGGTAAAAAACTTGGTTTCGAAACTATAGAAGACGAAGTTGGTAATGTTATTATCAAAAAGCCAGCTACGGCAGGTATGGAAAATAGAACGACCATTGTGATGCAATCGCATTTAGATATGGTACATCAAAAAAATAATGATACTGAATTCGATTTTGATACTCAAGGTATTGAAATGTATGTTGATGGTGATTGGGTTCGTGCAAAAGGTACCACTTTAGGTGCTGATAACGGATTAGGTGTTGCCACCATTATGGCTATTCTAGAAAGTACAGATATTGCACATCCTGCAATTGAAGCTTTGTTTACTATAGATGAAGAAACAGGAATGACAGGAGCAATGGGTTTAAAAGGTGGTTTGCTTACAGGTGGAATTCTATTAAACTTAGATACTGAAGAAGATGATGAAATTGGAGTAGGTTGTGCCGGTGGTATCGATGTTACTGCAACTAGAACTTACGAGGAAGAGGAAACTCCAGAATTCAAAATAGGTTACAAACTAACAGTAAAAGGTTTACAAGGTGGCCACTCGGGAATGCAAATTCACGAAGGTTTAGGTAATGCTAACAAAATAATGAACCGTGTATTATTTGATGGTTTTGAGAATTTTGGCTTACGTATTTCGGAAATCGATGGCGGAAGTTTGCGTAACGCCATTCCTCGCGAGAGTAATGCCGTTGTTGCAATAGATGCTATACACGAAGAAGCTTTTCTTTTAGAAACAAAAGAACAAGAAGCGATGTTAAAGGCTGAGTTAAAAACTATGGAACCTAACTTAGAAATTGTGGTTTCTAAAGTTGAAACTCCAGAAAAAATCATGGACTTAGGAGTTCAAGAAGGTTTAACACGTGCTATTTATGCCGCTTGGAATGGTGTGTACCGTATGAGTGCAGATATTCCTGAATTGGTAGAAACATCAAACAATATAGCAAGAGTTATTGTAAAAGATGGTGCTGTAAAAATTGGTTGTTTAACACGTTCTTCTGTAGAAAGTTCTAAATGGGATTTAGCAAATACACTACGCTCAACTTTTGAGTTAACAGGTTGCGAGGTTACATGCACGGGTGATTATCCTGGTTGGTCTCCAAACATGGATTCGGCTATTTTAAAAGTGATGACAAAACTTTACGAAAAGTTAAATAACGAGAAGCCACATGTTGCAGCATGTCATGCTGGTTTAGAATGTGGAATTCTTGGAACCAATTATCCAGATATGGATATGATTAGTTTTGGGCCAACTATTAAAGGAGCACACTCTCCAGATGAACGTGCTCAAATTTCATCGGCTCAAAAATATTGGGATTTCGTTATTGAAATTTTAAAAGAAATACCTGAGAAAGCTTAAGTTTTCAATAACGTGATAGGTGTGGTTGCATTGTAATTAATTTACCATGTTAATGCAATTATATAGAAAAAATAAAAGCCAGTAATAACAATTGTTATTACTGACTTTTATTTTTAATAAGTGTTTTATAAACTACCCACGGTATTTTAAAGGTAAGTGTACTACTTTTTTGGTTTCGTAAAAATCTTCCTCAAAATAGTCGCTTAAATTATAAATAGTAGTGGTTTTGTAATCTTTTAGCTCTTCTTCTAGATCGCCACCTTTTAAATAGATAATACCATTTTTCAATTCGTGTTTTTGCTCTTTTGCAATTTTTCCTTTTACCCAATGTACAAAAGTAGGCATAGCGGCAACGGCACGACTTACAATAAAATCGTAGTTTTCTTTAATTTCTTCAACACGGCTGTGTGTCGTTTTAACGTTGGTTAAGCCTAAGCCTTCAACCACTTCGTTTACAACTTTTAGTTTTTTAGCAATGCTATCTACTAAATGAAAAGAACACTCAGGAAACATAATGGCTAACGGGATTCCTGGGAATCCACCACCTGTACCAACATCTAAAATGTGGCTACCATCTTTAAACTCTATCACTTTGGCAATACCCAAAGAGTGTAATACATGACGTAAATATAACTCGTCGATATCCTTACGTGAAACTACATTTATCTTCAAATTCCAATCTTGATATAGGGATTCTAAAAGTGTAAATTTTTCAATTTGGTCTTCGGTGAGGTTAGGGAAATATTTTAAAAGCAGTTTCATTTGTGTTAAATTTTCAACAAAAATATACTTTTTAAGTACATAATTTTACAAAAAATTGGGATTACTTAAATAGCTTTATTCATATCTTTGCCGATAGGTATGATCAAAAAAACATTTTAGAAATCATATTAAAATTATTAGAATGACTAAACAAACTGTCTCGTTCTCGAGAAAAGACCCCGCGAAGTTCTTTAAAACGTTGAATAAACGTGTTAACGATTACTTTAAGGAAAATGATATTAAACGCACAGGAAACTGGGAATTATATATAAAAGCGATAGTAATGTTTGCTTTATTAATTGTTCCTGCAGTTTTAATTTTAACCGTTCCAATGTCTGGATGGCTACAAGCTTTATGCATGGTAGTTGTTGGGATTGGTATGGCTGGTGTAGGCATGAATGTGATGCACGATGCTAACCATGGTTCTTTTTCTAGTAAAAAGTGGGTTAATAAATTAATGGGAAGCAGCATTTATATTTTAGCTGGTAACGATTATAACTGGAAAGTACAACACAATGTTTTACACCATACGTACACAAACATTCAAGGGCACGATGAAGATATTGATGCTGGTAGAATTATTCGTTTTTCTAAACATTCAAAATGGTTTAAAATTCATCAATACCAAAAGTATTATGCGTTTTTCTTATACGGCTTGCTTACTGCAAACTGGGCCATCACAACAGATTTTATACAAACTTACAAATACCTAAAGCGTAAATTAGCTTACGGTAAGTTACCAAGTCCTGCAACACAATGGACTAAGCTTATTATTGGTAAAATTGTATATTATTCTATTTGGGTCGCATTACCTTTAGTAGTTGGTTTTACTTGGTGGCAAGTATTAATTGGCTTCTTAATTATGCACTACACAGCAGGAATTATTTTAAGTGTTGTTTTTCAATTGGCTCACGTGGTACCAAGTACAGTTATGCCATTACCAGATGAAGATGGTAATATGAAAAATACTTGGGCTATTCACCAATTATTTACTACATGTAATTTTTCACCTAAAAGTTGGTTGGCCGAGTTCTATACAGGTGGATTAAACAGACAAGTAGAGCATCACTTATTTGCAAATATTAGCCACGTGCATTATAGCAAAATAGCGAAAATAGTAAAGGAAACAGCAAACGAATTTAGCTTACCATATAATGAATACAACACATTTTGGAAAGCCGTTTCAGAACATTATAATCAACTAAAGGTACTTGGGAAAAATCCTAATATTGCCTAAACTTTATATTTACTTCATAAACACATTTCATGCAATTATTATCTGAAAGAATTTTAAACATGGCTACTTCGGCAACGTTAGCTATGGCTGCCAAAGCGCGCGAATTAAGAGGCGAAGGCAAAGACATTATTGGTTTAAGTCTTGGGGAACCGGATTTTAACACGCCAGATTTTATTAAAGAAGCAGCTATTCAAGCTGTGAATGATAATTACAATTCTTACTCGCCAGTAGATGGTTATGTAGAGTTGAAAGAGGCAGTTATTACAAAGTTTAAACGTGATAATAATTTAACGTATACTTTACCACAAATTGTTGTTTCTACAGGAGCTAAACAATGTTTGGCAAATATAGCGGCTGTTATGTTAAATGATGGTGATGAGGTGCTTTTACCTTGTCCTTACTGGGTAAGTTATTCTGATATTGTTAAGTTAAACGGTGGTGTGCCAGTTGAGGTTGCAACATCTATCGATACAGATTTTAAAATGACACCTGCACAATTGGAAGCGGCTATTACGCCTAAAACCAAAATGATGTGGTTTAGTTCTCCATGTAACCCCAGTGGATCGGTTTACAGTAGAGAAGAGTTAAGAGCTTTAGCCGATGTATTGGTTAAATATCCTAATATTTATGTAGTTTCAGATGAAATTTACGAGCATATTAACTATGGTTCTGGTCACGCAAGTATAGCAGAATTTGATGATATGTATAATAACACTATTACTGTAAACGGTGTTTCGAAAGCTTTTGCTATGACGGGATGGCGTATTGGTTTTATTGGTGCTCCAGAAAAAATTGCTCGTGCATGTAATAAAATGCAAGGTCAAATTACTAGTGGTGCTAACTGTATTGCACAACGTGCTGTAATTACTGCTTTAAACGCAGATCCGAGTGCTGTAAAATACATGATAGATGAATTTAAAGTGCGTCGTGATTTAGTTTTAGACTTATTGAACGATGTTACAGGTTTTAACTCAAACACGCCAGAAGGTGCGTTTTACGTATTCCCAGATGTATCTTATTACTTCGGAAAAACGTTAAGAGGAAAAACAATAAATAATGCTACCGATTTTTCTTTATATTTATTAGAAGAAGCTTTAGTGGCAACAGTAACGGGAGATGCTTTTGGTAACCCTAACTGTATTCGTATTTCTTATGCAGCTTCGCAAGAACAAATTATTGAAGCTATTAAGCGTATTAAAGAAGTAGTAAGCTAGTTCTTTAAAAAACTTATATATATCAAGAGCTGCTAGATTTTTAAATCTAGCAGCTCTTTTTTTTGTTAGAATAAGTAGTGTGCAGCGATAAGTAAACCTAGGCTGGCGATTATGAAAAACACAATGGTTTGTATTAAAGCTTTTTTGTTATCCGTTATGGTTTGCTCCTTTATAGTGTCTAGTTGTTCTTGTGTTGCTTTTGGAAACTCTTTTAATTCTATATTGGCATAACTGCCAGATAACGCTCCTTTTTCTTTGCGTTTTGCGGTTAAACTTCTATTGTTTTTTAATGACTGGTTTGCAGCCATCATTGATCCTTCGCCTCCCATAATTTTATATTTTAAAGTGAAACACTGTTGAGATATTCAACAAGCGTGTTTAAGGTTATTGGTTAATAATCTTAAGAATATTTAAAAGTAGCTGCTTTATATATAAGTAACGATTTGAGTTGAAATGTTACAGTAGGAGCGGTGTTTTATTTTTTAAGAAGGTGTTATCTATTTGTGAAATGCAGTGTTGATATGCGGGCGAGAATAGATTTAGGTGATGTGAAAATATTTGCGGATAATTGCGTTAGGGATTGATGCGACATCCTTTTTTGTGCAAGCCTTTTAATTAGTTGAAAGCCGTAAAGTTTGGATTTAGAAAATAGCGTGTTGCTAAGCCGAAATGATACTGCACAAATAAAGATATAGCGGAAAGCCCGACCCTTTTCGGGTAACGCTAAACTAAAATAAATTCAGAAATTAATTGATAGCAAAAGTAGCGCTCAATTTGAATGTAGGGATAGTAACTTGGAATTTTCTAGTGGTTGTAAAGTTAACCATGTTGTAATGCCCTTGCATAGCACCAAAAGGAGAGGTGAGTAGGCAGCCAGAGGTGTAAGTGTGAGATTCTCCAGGTTTTAAAACCGGTTTTTTACCTACTACGCCTTCGCCGATAACGGTTTCAACATTGTTTAAGGCGTCTAGAATTTCCCAATGACGCGCGTAAAGTTGCACAGAATCTTTACTTTGGTTTTCTATAGTTACGGTATAACCAAAGGCGTATTGCATTTTATAGTTTTTATAAAATGAACCTTCGAAGTTTGTAACTACCGAAATTTTAATGCCGGATGTAACTTGTTGTACCATGATTGATTAAGCAATTTACTTTGCTAAAATAATAAATATTAAAGAGTTAGTACTTGATTTCAACGGGTTTGGCGAATAAATTAGTTGAAATGCATTTCTTACCCTGTATTTTGTCGATTTTATAATATTAACGTATTAATTTGTGATGTTTACCGAACTGGCTTCGCCTAAACCAATTATTTTATCGTATCGAGCGCCTAGATCGCGGTAATAAACAAGTACTTTGTAATTGTTTTCGGTTTGCCAGAAATCACCACTCACTGCACCATCGTCCACAGTACCATCATCGTTAACTACAATATATTTGTAGTTGTAGAAACCTTGTTTTAAAAGCATGGTGTTGATAAAGCGATTGTTGGCTTCATCAAAAATCATTCTTGTGCTATCGTCTATAGCATAGTTATTAAAGTTTCCATATATATGTACGTTCTTATTGGTTAAAAAGTCGTCGCCACGTAGAGAAAAATGCATCCACACGTAATCGGCTTCAATGCTGGCATCATCGGCGTCTACATTGGTGATAAGGTAATTACCGTTAATATCTGGATTGTATGTGTACGGCATTTTGGCGCGCGGCATATTGGTGTAAAGGTAGTTGTGGTAAAGGTCTTTTAAGTCTATAAACTGAATGCCTGTATTAGCGGCACGAACATCTTTATTTTCGAAAAACAGGAATTCGTTACCTGCCCAAAAACTCGTTTCACTATCGTATCTGTAAATAAGTTGGTTGCCAAGCGTATATTGAGGTTTTATGTTGGTAATAACATTGTTTAAATTATTATTTTGAATAATAACAGCTTTTACCGTTTGAGTTGGGTTGTTTAATTGAATATTATTTGAAGTAATTATGAGTTCTATACGTTGTTTTTGTTCTATAAATTCGATGTTTCTAGAGCGTTTTACACTTACGCCAACAGCTGTTTTATCTTCATAAATCATAAATTTTCTAGAAAACTGAAGCTCATCTTCGTCATTGTAAACCGAAATCATGTAGTTTCCAGAAACCAGTAAGCCTTTAGTAAATTGATTAGGAATGGTGAGTTTGTAATGCGAAAATATTTGGTAGGTGTTTAATGAATTCTCGTAATCGCGAATACGTTGGTTATCGAAGCCGCTCAGGAATTCTGATTTTATAAGTGTTGAAGGAGTCCAATCGGAATTGAAATGCTCGATTTTATAGTAGTAATCGGCTTCTTCTCCATTTAAAGCATCAAACTCTAAAACCACATATTCGCCTAATTTTAATATAGGAAGTTGGGTTTCAGGCGTGTTACTTTTAAAATTTATAGTTTTAATATAATCTGGCGGATTTACTTCTTTAACCTGTGAAAAAACAAGAGTAGGCAGGAGTACGATTAAAAATATTTTTATTACCTTAGAATGCATATTCATTATAGTTTTGTGTGTAAATATAAACAAAATCTATGCCTAATTAAATTTAGTTATTTAGAATTAATATAAATAAATGATAAGCATTTTTTAGGACGAATAATTTAGGTATTTATTTGTATTTTTGCACCGATTTTTAGACAACTAATTTCAATAAAAATAAATATGTCAAACGACATCCGTATCAAAAAAGGTCTGGACATTAAACTTATAGGCGAAGCTGATAAAACCGTTGAACAAGCGATTATCAGTAACTACTACACTATAAGGCCAGAGGATTTTCACGGCGTAATTCCAAAACTTGTTGCAAAAGAAGGGACTTCAGTAAAAGCTGGAGATACTTTGTTTTTCGATAAATCTCAGGAGTCGGTTATGTTCGCATCGCCAGTTTCAGGGAAAGTGATAGAAGTACAACGTGGACCAAAAAGACGCATAGACGCTATTAAAATTGAAGCCGATAAATCGCAAGTATACGCAGATTTAGCAGCATTTGATTTAAACAGTGCCACAGCGGAATCTGTAAAAGCACATTTGTTAGCATCAGGATGCTGGCCGTTTGTAAAACAACGTCCGTATGATGTGATTGCAAATCCGAATAAGTCGCCAAAAGCGATTTTTATTTCGGGGTATGCTAGCGCGCCATTGGCTGCCGATTTAGACTTTACTTTAAAAGGTAAAGAAGCTGAATTGCAAGCTGCGGTAACGGCTTTAGGAAAACTAACAGAAGGTGCTGTGCACATTTCAGTTGGTACTTCTAGCTCGCCACTTGCTGGTTTAACAGGTGTTACTACACATACAGTTTCAGGACCACATCCTTCAGGGAATGTTGGTACACTTATTAATAAAGTGAACCCAGTAAATAAAGGCGAAGTGGTTTGGACCGTTGGTGCTCAAGACTTAGTTATTATTGGAGAACTTTTGTTAACTGGTAAGTTTAATGCTGAACGTATTGTAGCTTTAGTAGGTTCTTCGGTTGAAAAACCAAGATATTTTAAAACCATTATTGGTAGCGAAATTTCTACTTTAATTTACGATAAAGGTGTTTCTAAAGGTGGTAACGATCGTGTTATTTCTGGAAATGTATTATCTGGAAAGCAAATTAAACCAGACGGAAATTTAGATTATTACAGCAATGTAGTATCTGTTATTCCTGAAGGTGATGATTATGAGCTTTTTGGATGGAACAAACCTGTGTTTAATAAAATTTCTACTTCTAGAGCCATGACATTCTCATGGTTAAGTAAAACTAAAAAATACGATTTAAACACCAATACTAATGGTGAGCATCGTGCTTTTGTTACGACTGGAGTTTACGAGGAAGTTTTTCCTTTAGATATTTATCCTATGCAAATTTTAAAAGCTTGTATGTATAAAGATTTAGACGAAATGGAAGCTTTAGGAATGTACGAAGTTGCACCAGAAGATTTCGCTTTAACCGAGTTTGTATGTGTATCTAAACAACCGCATCAAAAAATTATTAGAGAAGGTTTAGACTTAATGCTTAAAGAAATAGGATAATGGGTTTAAAAAATAATTTACATAAATTAAAACTAAAGTATAAAGGGACAAAAATGGCTCCTGCATTTAATGCAATCCATACCTTTTTATACTTGCCAGATGAGACCACACATAATGGAACTCATATAAAAGCAGCCGACGATTTAAAGCGTACCATGAATACAGTAATTATGGCTATGGTGCCATGTTTATTGTTTGGTATGTTTAACGCAGGTTACCAACACAACTTACAGGTAGGAGAAATTCAAGCTGTAACAGCAGGTTTTTTTAGTCCTGAGTTTTGGGCATTAGATAACTTCATGATTGGTTTCTGGAAAATTATTCCTTTAGTAATCGTTTCTTACGGTGTAGGTTTAGGAATTGAATTCTTATTCGCTGTAATTAAAGGTCACGAAGTAGAAGAAGGATACTTAGTAACAGGTATGCTAGTGCCATTAATTGTACCAATTGATATTCCTTTATGGATGTTAGCTGTTGCCGTTATATTTGGTGTGGTTATCGGTAAAGAAGTTTTTGGTGGAACAGGGATGAATATCTTAAACCCAGCATTAACCATTAGAGCCTTTTTATTCTTTGCATATCCTACATGGATGTCTGGAGATAAAGTATGGGTAGAAGGTGCCGTTGAAAGAACGAATGAAATTGCAGCTGGTGCTAATTTAGATGCCATTTCTGGTGAAACTATTTTAGGAACTTTAGCTCAAGGAAAAGCAGTAACACATTCTGTTGCCGATATGTTCTTAGGGTTTATTCCGGGATCAGTAGGAGAGACTTCAACGTTACTTATTATTTTAGGTGGTTTATTTTTAGTATTTGCTAAAATTGGAAGCTGGAGAATAATGTTATCATCATGTGTTGGCGCATTAGTAATGGGCTTAATATTTAATGGTGTTGTTAGTTCTGGATGGATTACTGAAACAAGTAAGTTTTACGGATTAATGAGTACTGAATTTTGGCATCACTTACTTATTGGTGGTTTTGCTTTTGGTACCGTGTTTATGGCTACCGACCCAGTTACGGCGTCGCAAACCAATAAAGGGAAATGGTTTTATGGTTTCTTAATAGGATTTCTTTCTATTATGATTCGTGTATTCAACCCAGCATATCCAGAAGGTGTAATGTTAGCTATTCTATTAATGAATGTGTTTGCACCAACAATTGACCATTATGTGGTACAAGGGAATGTGAAGAAAAGAATGAAACGTTTAAAAGCTAAAGTTGCATAACGATGGAAAGTAGAACAGATAAAAATTCATATACTATAATTTTCGCCGTTGTTATGGTGTTGGTTGTAGGTTCATTATTAGCCTTTGCAGCATCATCTTTGAAACCAAATATTGATGAGAACAAACGTCTAGAAAAGCAACAAAACATTTTGTATGCAATGGGCGTAAACGAAAATGATGAAAGTAGTGCTAACTTTGTTTCAACAGATAAAGCACCAGAATTATTCAATAAATACATTAAAGAACAATTGGTTATTCAAGATGGTAAAGTTACCCAAGATGACCAAGCGTATTTAATCGATATTAAAAAGGAACAAACCAATGCGAAAGCTGGTATTGCAAGACGCTTACCTTTATTAAAAGGTGAAAAGGATGGTAAAACATTTTACATTGCACCAATTCGTGGTAAAGGACTTTGGGATGCTATTTGGGCATATGTTGCTATGGACGAAAACATGGTAATACAAGGTGCTTATTTTGATCACAAAGGAGAAACACCTGGTTTAGGAGCTAATATTAAGCAACGTTTCTTTATGGACGATTTTATTGGTGAGCATTTATTAGATAACGCAGACCGTTTTAAAGGTATTGAGGTTTCTAAAAGTAATGCCGATCCAAAAAACGAGGATAAAACAGATAACGAAGTCGATGCTATTGCAGGAGCTACTATTACAGGTAATGGTGTTGCAGCAATGATTAAAAGCGATTTAAAGCTTTATGAGCCGTTCTTTAAAAACTTAAAAAACAATTAATTTATGGGACTTTTATCAAAAAAAGACGCCAAGTTAATCACAGATCCATTAGCAGATAATAATCCAATTACTATTCAAGTACTTGGTATTTGTTCTGCTTTAGCAATTACTGCGGAGTTAAAAGCATCTATTGTAATGGCTGTTTCAGTAATGGCCGTATTAGCAATAGGAAATGTTGTTATTTCTTTAATGAGAAATATTATTCCTTCTAAAATTAGAATTATTGTACAATTGGTTGTTGTTGCCGCTTTGGTAATTATTGTCGATCAAGTATTAAAGGCCTATGCTTATGAGTTAAGTAAAACGCTTTCTGTATTTGTTGGTTTAATTATTACTAACTGTATCATTATGGGACGTTTTGAAGCTTTTGCTTTAGCAAACGGACCTTGGAGATCTTTCCTTGATGGTATTGGTAATGCTGCTGGTTACGGTTTAATTCTTATTCTAGTAGGTTTCTTTAGAGAGCTTTTAGGTTCTGGTACTTTATTAGGATTTAAAGTATTAGGTGATCCAATCGAAAAAACAGGATTATACGCTATTGGTTACGAGAATAACGGTTTTATGTTATTATCACCAATGGCCTTAATAGTAGTTGGAATAATTATCTGGATACAACGTAGCAGAAATACAGCATTAGTAGAAGATCATTAATTAGTGAGCAGTTAGATTAATTGCTGTAGATTTTTTTAACCTACGGAAAATTGAAAAACTGAAAACTGAATACTATAAAAAAAATGGAATATATAGAGTTATTTTTCAAATCAATATTTATCGACAACATGGTATTTGCCACGTTCTTAGGGATGTGTTCTTACCTTGCGGTATCTAAAAAAGTAAGTACAGCTGTTGGTTTAGGAGCAGCCGTAATTTTTGTATTAGCGATTACCGTGCCTTTAAACTGGTTGTTAGATCAGTATTTATTGCAACCAGGTGCTTTATCTTGGTTAGGTGAAGAGTATGCTAGTTACGATTTAAGTTTCCTATCATTCATCATGTTCATTGCAACTATTGCAACCATGGTACAATTAGTAGAAATAGTGGTAGAGAAGTTCTCACCATCATTATACAATTCATTAGGTATCTTTTTACCATTAATTGCAGTAAACTGTGCTATTTTAGGGGGATCATTATTTATGCAATCTCGTGAAATACCAACTTTAGGTTTAGCTACAGTTTACGGTGTAGGATCTGGAATTGGATGGTTTTTAGCGATTTTAGCTATTGCAGCTATCCGTGAAAAAATTAGATATTCAAATGTACCACCTGCATTAAGAGGCTTAGGTATAACATTCATCATTACTGGTTTAATGGCGATTGGATTCATGAGTTTTGGAGGTATGTTAACTGGAGGTGATGAAGAAGCACCAAAGGAGGAAACAACTGCAAAAGTAGATTCTGCAAAGGATAACAAAGAAGTGTTAGCTAACAACATAAAAGTAAATGAGTAATATGATATTAGCCGCAAGTACAATAGGAACAATTGGAGTAACAGTAATTGCTTTTTTAATCATTTTACTTTTACTCGTTGGTTTATTATTAGTTGTAAAACAAAAACTATCACCATCGGGACCTGTAAAGATTACCATTAATGGTGAAAAAGAAATCGAAGTTGCTTCTGGAGCAAGTTTACTTTCAACTTTAGGAAATTCTAAAATATTTTTACCATCTGCCTGTGGTGGTGGTGGAACTTGTATTCAATGTGAATGTCACGTAAATTCTGGTGGAGGTGAAGCTTTACCAACGGAAGTACCTCACTTTACAAGAAAAGAATTGAAACATGGTGCACGTTTAGCTTGTCAAGTTAAAGTGAAACAAGATATGGATATCACCATTCCTGAAGAAGTATTCGGAATTAAGAAATGGGAAGCTGTTGTAGTTCGTAACTATAACGTAGCATCGTTTATTAAGGAGTTTGTTGTTGAAATCCCTGAAGATATGGGTTACAAAGCAGGTGGGTATATTCAAATTGAAATTCCTCCATGTGAAGTAAAATATTCTGATATGGATATTACAGCACACCCTGAAGAACACGAAACTCCAGACAAATTTCAAGCAGAATGGGATAAGTTTAAACTTTGGCCATTGGTTATGAAGAATACAGAGACAATAGAACGTGCTTACTCTATGGCTTCTTACCCTGCAGAAGGAAGAGAAATCATGTTAAACGTACGTGTGGCTTGTCCTCCGTTCGATCGTGCCAAAGGTGGCTGGATGGATGTAAATCCAGGAATCGCGTCGTCTTTCATATTTAACCAAAAACCAGGAGATAAAGTAACTATTTCTGGACCTTACGGTGAATTCTTCATCAATGAGTCTGAGAGTGAAATGCTTTACGTTGGTGGTGGTGCAGGTATGGCACCAATGCGTTCTCACTTATATCACTTATTCAAAACCTTAAAAACAGGTCGTAAAGTAACATATTGGTATGGTGGACGTTCTAAACGTGAGTTATTCTATTTAGATCATTTTTACGAGTTAGAAAAAGAGTTCCCGAACTTTAAATTCTACTTAGCATTATCTGAACCAATGGAAGAAGATAACTGGAAAGTAAAAGAAACTATAGATGCACCAGGAGACGGTTTTGTTGGATTTATTCACAACTGTGTTATCGATAACTATTTATCATTGCATGAGTCACCAGAAGATATAGAATTATACTTCTGTGGACCACCTTTAATGAATAAAGCAGTGCAAAAAATGGGTGAAGATTTCGGAATCCCTGATGAGCATATTAGATTTGATGATTTTGGAGGATAATCTCTAAAATCAATATATATTAAAAAAACCAACACGAAAGTGTTGGTTTTTTTTGCTTTAAATTAAGTTGAATTTTTTTTCTTACACTCTGATTTTGAGATGTGTCTCGTTGTTGTTGTCTTGAGTTTAAATGATGAAAAAGTTAATATTAGTGTATTTCGTCGAAAATAAAGGCGTATAACCGATAAAATGATTAAATTAGCACGTAGGAATTCATCTTGAATTTTTATAGGTAAGAACTTATTTTCTAAATAACATGAGTATTGTAGATAAACAATTGAGAATTTTATTCATCGATGATGATAAGGCGACCAATTTTTTAAATAAACATATCGCTAAAAAAAACGCTAACGTTAGTTCTACTGTATTAGTAGATAGCGCTTTTGAGGCTATAGATTACCTTGAGAAGCAGGTGTTAAACCCACAGGATAGACCTGATATTATTTTTTTAGATATTAATATGCCTGCTATGAATGGCTGGGAATTTTTAGATGTATTTTATAAAATAGATTCAGGATTAATTAAGGATATCGAAATAGTTATTCTTTCATCCTCAGATGACCCAAATGATATAAATCAATTTAAAACGTACAACACACTTTTAGATTTTGTAAAAAAACCTTTAGATTCAAAACTGTTTAATGATGTTTTGTTGAAGTTAAGTAGTTAATGAAAATATAAATAAGTAATGTTTAAGTTAATAATATAGCTTGAAATTAAGAGTTAATTATTCCATTTGTCCCCTCAAAAATAATAAATAACACATACTGGTATTATATAATAATATCAAGTTAATAATACCCTTTTTAAGTTTCTTTTAAAGGTGTTTTTTGAATGGAGTAATATAGAATGCTAAACAATTATTTTAAATATTTAAATGGCGACATTGGTTTTACTATGTTCGCTTTTAAAAACACTGCAATTGGGTTTCCAAAGTTTGTTGGTCTATTCCTGTGTATATTTTTGTTTACTACGCTATCGTATGGACAAGATGTGAAAAACAATCAAGTTTCTTCCGTTGAAGAGCAACGCGCTGTTATGGTCTTTAACTTAACAGAAGAAGTTAAATGGTCTAAAATATCTAAAATTACAACCTTCAAAATTGGGGTTATGGGACCAGATAAGATTAAAAATAGTCTGTCTAAAATTTCAAAAAACAGAAGAATCTTTGAAAAGCTTATCCAGGTAGATCGAATAAATAATCTAGAAGATATAAAAAACTATAATGTTGTTTATGTAAATAGCACTTACGAGTATTTATTAAAATCTATTCTAGAAGAAAGTAAAGGATTAGAAGTGCTTATTATCACCGAAGGCTACCCTACAAGTTCCTCAATGATTAACATGGTGCAAGTAGACGATGGTTACAAATACGATATTAACCGCCAATACATAAGAGAGGCTAAGCTTAAAATTACACCAATACTTGCAGGGCACGCCGTAACCTCAAAAGAAATTAAAGAGTCTCTTTATAAAAAAGCTGAACAAAAACTTTACATCGCTAATAGGGAGAATAAAGAACAAAAGAAAATTATTGAAAGCCAGATTAAAACAATTGGCAATCAAATTAATGCCATTAGTGAAAAGGATGAAGTTATTTATATTAAAGATTATTCTTTAAAAACATTAGCTTTAGATAGTGAATTGCAGGCAAGACAATTAGCCGAAAATCTAAATTTAGAAAGGGAATTAGAAAAGAAGTTAGACGAACAAATTACCCAAATAAATAGACAACAAAATGAGATTGATTCTGTAAATAATGAAATTTTAAATCATCAAAAAACATTAGAAATCCAAACAACTCATATAAAAGAAAAAGCGGCTATACTTGAAGAGAAGAATATTATAATCGATACGCAGCGAAAGCATAATATCATCTTATCGATATTATCTAGTTTGCTATTTATTGCTTGCTTATCGTTACTATTTGCTTATGTTAAAAATAAAAAATTAAACATTCGCTTAAGTATTCAGCATAAAGAAATAAAAAAGCAATCTACCTTATTAACGTCAAAAAATAAGGAATTAGAGCAATTCGCTTATATCGCAAGTCACGATTTACAAGAACCCTTGAATACGGTTTCTAGTTTTATTGATGTTTTAAGCGAAGATTATCATAACCAATTTGATGAAGATGGTCAGCAGATTTTAGGCTTCATCAAAGAGGGGAGTGTTCGTATGAAAAAGTTAATAGATGCGCTTTTACAATATTCCAGATTAGGTAGAACTAAAGTTTTTGAAGATGTTAATTGCATGCCCTTGTTAGATGTTTTAACGGCAGATTTACAGAACACAATAAAAAATACTGAAGCAGAAATTAGTTATAAAGATTTGCCAATTATAAAAGGTAATGAAGTTGAGTTACGTTTACTCTTTCAAAATTTAATTACAAACGGTATTAAATTTAGAGACCCTAATGTAAAACCAAGAATTAATATTGAATGTACCGAAATTTCAGAAGGAGAAGACACTGATAATGGTGCTGAGAAGTATTGGAAGTTCTCGGTGACTGATAATGGTATTGGTATTGCCAAAGAGTATCAAGATCGTGTTTTTGCTATCTTTCAAAGGTTACATTCTAGATTAGAATATGAAGGCTCCGGAATTGGTTTAGCACATTGTAAAAAAATTGTAGAATCGCATTCTGGGAAAATATGGTTTACTTCAGAAAAAGGCATGGGCACCACATTTTGTTTTTCGCTACCTATGAGCGCGTAATATTATTCATTTCTTAGCTTTAAATTTGTGCGGTTTAAATAGGGTTACTTATTTTTGCAGCATGAGCAAAGCATTATCAAAACAAGAACTTCATAATTTAGCCATGAACCATGTTGGTAAAGATTTAGAACACCGTGGTTTCGAGTTTATCGCTATAAATAGTAAACTAAAAAGACATCCGCAATTTGTTTGCATGGATAAAACTAAGCAGTATTTCTTTGTAATTGTGAGAGCAGTAATTCTTCCTGAAAATCCAAATAATTATGATGTGGTTTGGATGGAAAGCTTTAAAAAACATGCAAGAGAAAATGATGCTAAAGTATTATATGCAGGCGTTGGAATTGGGAGTGTTAAAGGTGAAAGTGAACCACTTTATTTAAACGAAGAGTATTTGTTGGAATATAACGGTATACAGGTTTTAGAAACTAATTTAAATTAAATGAATATATTAAAATTAGTACTCTGCTGTTTAGTGATTTCTGCTTGTAAAGAGAAAGCTCCTAATAAAATAATAACCACTGCGGAAAACACACAATTAGAAGGTTCCGTCTTCGGAACTTTTTACCAAGTAACTTACGATACAGATACTAATTATGAAGCACAACTCGACAGTTTGTTTGCTGTAATTAATACATCAATGTCTACCTATATTGATAATTCTGATATTTCAAAACTCAATCGAAATGAGTTGGTTAATATAGATAATCACTTTAAAACAGTTTTTTCTAATTCCGAAGCTATTTATAAAGCAACTAATGGTGCTTTCGACCCTACTATTGGAGCTGTAGTTAATGCATGGGATTTTGGTCCGGAAGGAAGAATAATGGATTTAGATAGCCTTAAAATCGATAAGCTTATGCAATCTGTAGGGTTGGATAAGGTTTCTTTAAAAGGAGATGGAATTATTAAACCAGAAGGAACTTTTATTGATTTCAATGCTATAGCAAAAGGCTATGGCGTGGATGTGGTTGGAGAATTTCTTGAAAGTAAAAAAGTTAAAAATTATTTAATCAATATTGGGGGAGAATTACGAGCAAGAGGTTCTAATAAAGCCAGTGGAAAGATTTGGACAGTAGGTGTAGAGAATCCTAATTTTAACGGTACACAATCTATTAATAAAGTACTTTCTTTAAAAGATAAAGCGATGGCAACATCTGGTACTTATAGAAAATTTAAGGTAGATGCTAATGGTAATCGTTATGCACATATTATTGATACAAAAACGGGTTATCCGAGTAAAACGAACCTGTTAAGCATTTCTGTAATTGCAGATAATTGCATGACGGCAGATGCTTATGCTACCGCATTTAAAGCTATGGGAATAGAAGGGGTGAAGACTTTTTTAGAAGCGCATCCTGAATTAAAAGTGTTTCTAATATTTGAAAATGATAAAAATGAATTCGAGACCTTAAGCTTGAATGGCTTTGGGGAAAATTAAAAATAACTGATTAGCCTTAATTTTATTAGAAAGCAGCAATGCACAAAAGCAACCAACCGGTTACTAAAAGTAAACCACCTAGAGGAGTAATAGGTCCCAGAAATTTTAACTTCTTACCTCGAGCATCCGATAGTATTAATCCATAAATACTAAAAGAAAACAACACGATACCAATGGTAAAGCACCAATACATTGGCATCGTTACATATTCAGGATTCAAACCCAATGCAACTAACAGAATAGCATGATACATTTGGTATTTTACTCCAACTTCAAAACTTTGTAATTGGTCTGTCGATAGTATTTTCTTTAAAGCATGCGCTCCAAAAGCACCAAAAATTACAGATAACATACCAAAAATGGCTCCTGTTGCAAGTATAATAGATTGTGTCATAATATTAAGAAAAACTAAAAATGTTATTTATAAACTACAGGAATAATTTCACCTGGAGCTAAGCAGTATTCTTTTATCGCTTCCGCGGAAAGGTTTGCGGTATAATCTACTTCATCTACTTTAAAACCTATGCTGCGTAGCTTATCAAAATAATCTCGGCCATAAACACGAACATGATCATACTGTCCGAATATTTTGGCACGTTCTGCTTTGTCGGTAATAGTATCATCTTCAAAAGTAGTAACTCTAGATAAATCTTGCGGAATTTGAAAAATGCCCATGCCACCGGGTTTAAGAACACGGTAAAGCTCTTGCATGGCTTTGGTATCATCTGGAATATGCTCTAGAACATGATTACAAAAAATAATATCGTAACTATTATCTTCAAAAGGTAAATCGCAAATATCAGCCTTTACATCAGCAATAGGCGATAATAAATCTGTAGTAGTATAATCTAAGTTTTTTAACTTTCTGAAGCGTTTCAAAAAACACTGTTCGGGAGCAAAATGAAGCACTTTTTTTTCCGAAGAAAAGAAATCGGTTTCATTCTTTAGATACAACCAAAGTAATCTATGGCGCTCTAAACTTAATGTAGAAGGCGATAAAACATTATTACGTTGTTGCCCATAACCGTATGGTAAAAAACTTTTAAACCCCTTTCCGTCTATAGGGTCGGTAAAAGTATTTCCTCTTAAAAAGAAAGCTAAAACCGGACGAATAACATAGCTTAACCTTATTAATAAAGGTCTCGGAATGGTGTTTAATATAAGTTTAAAAAGTTTTTTCAATGTTTATGCTTCTAGAGCTTCTGTTGATGAAATTAAGTTTGAAATGCCATCCCAAAGCGCAATACGATATTTTAGCGCATCTTGTGCAGTTTCTAAAACATCATCCCATTTTTGAGAATCGTTTTGGCATAATTCTTCAACCATTTTTAAAGATAATGGGCCATGCTCATCACCATCTAATTCTATATGGCGCTCCAAATAATAAGTAAGTTTACTGTAAGAGGCTTTGTGTTTTTGTTCCGATTGTTTAATAATTTGAAAAAACATATCGGGAATTACATCTTCTCTTCCAAAGGTAAAAGCAGCAGCAATTTTATGCGGTGCATTAGTGGCAATGGTTTTAAAAGAGAAATCTACAAAAGCTTGAGTTTCTTTTGGTAAATTTAAAGCAGTTAGCGCATCAGAAACTGAAGCGCCAGCTACTATGTTTTTTATAAATTTATTTATATCTGTTGTGCTTGCTCCAATTTGTTGCATGGCATCTAAGTACATTTCAAAATGACTGTAAGGTTGGCCTAGCTCGTTAACATCACTTTCTTCTCCTAGAACAATTTCATTTATAAAACGAGCCGTAGAAGGATGTTTTACAGGGGTCCAAGGTACCGATGTGTTAGTTAAATGATTTTGAAGCGCTTTTAGCAAACTCATAAAATCCCAAACAGCAAAAACATGCTGTTCCATAAATGTTTTAATATCTTCAACCGAAGCTAAATCACTGTATAATTTATGCGAATTGAGTTTTTCTCGCAACGGTTTTAGTGCGAGTTCAATAGATTTTATGGATGTATTCATTTAAAGTACTAATGCGTTTTGGCGGAATTCATCTTCCTCATTAGAAGTAATACCTAAAGCATCATAAATATAAGCAAAGGTTGAAAGTAACTCAGGTTTACCGTTTACTAAAGCTACGTCGTGCTCAAAATGTGCCGATGGTTTTTCGTCTAAAGTTGTAATAGTCCAACCGTCTCTATGTTGTTTAATACGGTGTGTTCCTAAGTTAATCATTGGCTCTATGGCAACTACCATACCATCTACAAACTTTTTACCTCTACCGCGTTTACCATAGTTTGGCATTTCTGGATCTTCGTGCATTTTTGCACCTAATCCATGACCAACTAATTCACGAACGACACCATAACCATGATCTTCACAATGTTTTTGAATGGCATAACCAACATCTCCCACACGGTTATTCGCCTTAAATTCGCGAATACCAACGTATAAAGATTCTTTAGTAACTTGAAGTAGTTTTTCGGTTTCGGGAGCAATTTCTCCTACTGCAAAAGTATAAGCGTGATCGCCATAAAATCCGTTTTTTAAAGCACCACAATCTATCGAAATAATATCGCCTTCAACTAAAGGTGTATTATTAGGAATACCATGTACTACTTGTGTATTCGGACTCATGCAAAGCGTATTCGGGAAATCGTAAAGGCCTAAAAAACCAGGTATAGCACCATGGTCTCTAATATGTTCTTCGGCAATTTTATCAAGTTGAAGCGTTGTTACACCTGGCTTTAATGCCTTGGCAACTTCGCCTAATGTTTTAGATACTATTAAGGCACTTTCGCGCATTAATTCAATTTCTTCTTTTGTTTTTATTACTATCATATTCTAAAAAATAAGGTCAAAGATACTTAAATTGCTAGGATTGAATTTTGTTTGAAATGAAGAGACTTCAAATTCAAGCTATTTCAAGAAGCTAAAAAAGCCTTTTTTCTGTTTTGGAATTACTGGTGTTTCGTTGGTAAGTATTTGATAAACTTCTCCCCAACCAATAAAGCCGCCAATGCTTCTGTCGTCAATAAAAATATCAGCATTAATTTTTCTACTAATATCACTAGTATATTCTTCACCAGAAAAACTATTGTTTATAGCATAAAAACTGATACCGTTTTCTTCACAAAAAGCAACGGCTTCGTCTAATCTACTACCACATCTGTAGGTCCATAGAATTAAACGATGCCCTTCTTGTTGTAACTTTTTTAAGGTTTCGAAAGCAAATATCATAGGCTTTCCTATTTTAGGATAAGCATCTTCTACTATCGTGCCGTCAAAATCGACAGCAATTATTTTTGTGTTATTAAAATTCATAATTATTAACGGTAGTTTACAAAGCCTAAGTTATTGTATTTTAAATTAAAGGATGTTGCGTCATTGCTTTTGGTTGCTCTACACCTATAAGTTTTAAAATAGTTGGAGCCATATCTCCTAAAACACCATCTTTAATACTTTTTAATTCGTTATCTATTAAAATAACAGGCACTGGGTTTGTTGTGTGCGCTGTATTTGGAGAACCATCTGGGTTAATCATGGTTTCACAGTTACCGTGGTCGGCAATTAATAGGGTAGTGTATCCGTTTTCTAAACCTGTTGTTACTACTTTGTTTACACAAGTATCAACAGCTTCACAAGCTTTTATTGCAGCTTCCATAACACCAGTGTGCCCAACCATATCACCATTTGCGAAATTTAAGCAAACAAAATCGGCTTCTCCTTTTTGTAATTCAGGAACTAAAGCGTCGGTTAACTCAAAAGCACTCATTTCTGGTTGTAAATCGTAAGTCGCTACTTTTGGCGAGTTTTTTAAAATTCGAGATTCGCCTTCAAAAGGAGTTTCTTGTCCGCCTGAAAAGAAAAATGTTACGTGTGGGTATTTTTCAGTCTCGGCAATTCTAATTTGTTTTTTTCCATTTTTGGATAAAACCTCACCAAGTGTTTCTGTAATATTATCTTTATTGAAAATCACTTTTATACCTTTAAACGCATCACTATAGTTTGTGATGGTTACATAGTATAAATCTAATTTTTGGGTATCGTATTCTGGGAAATCTTGTTGGTTTAACATTTCGGTTAACTCACGACCTCTATCTGTTCTAAAATTAAAGAAGATTACAACATCATCTTTTTCTACTTTAGCTACAGCTTCATTATTTTCTGTGATAATTAATGGCTTGATGAACTCATCGGTAATATCATTATCATAGTTAGCCTGAATTTCTGCAACAGGGTTATCTGTTTTAGTACCCACATTATTAACAATAGCATCGTAAGCTAGTTTTACACGTTCCCAACGCGTATCTCTATCCATGGCATAATAACGCCCTGTAATGGTTGCTATTTTAGCTTTTGTACCTTCAGTATATTTTTGTAAAGCTTCAACATAACCTTTACCAGATTTTGGATCTACATCACGACCATCTGTAAAAGCGTGTACATAAGAGTTTACGTTTGCTTTGTTAGCAGCATCAATAAAACCACGTAAATGGCTAGTATGCGCATGTACACCACCATCACTTAGTAAACCTAAAAAGTGAACATTTTTATTATTGTCAGAAGCATATTTTAAAGCATCTATTAATACTTTTTCATCTTTAAGCGTGTCTTTTTCTATAGCTAAGTTAATTTTAGCTAAATCTTGATACACAATTCTACCGGCTCCTAAATTCATGTGGCCAACTTCACTATTTCCCATTTGGCCTTCTGGCAAGCCAACATGCAGACCATCGGTCCTTAAAGTAGCGAATGGGTATTTTTTATATAAAGAGTCTATGAAAGGTGTATTTGCATGATCGATAGCTGAAACTTTTGGGTCTGGAGAGTTTCCCCAACCGTCTAGAATCATTAAGATTACTTTTTTATTCATTTTATTTAAAAATTTTATGAAACACTACAAAGATACATAACTTGGCCTAAGTGACCATTAAATATAGCCTGAAAATAGCCTATTTAATAGGGGTTTGTTAATATGTTTGAAAATGGAGGTTTTGCTTAATTATATTGAAATTAAATGATGAAAACTCAATGTTTTTTATTTTTTATGTAACACTTTTAAGTTTCCGTCGTCTTTTAAGTATATCAAAAAACATAATCAATTTAATCAAATCAAAAATCTTTCATCATGAAAAAATCAATCATTATTTCCGCAATCGCCTTATGCTTTTCTTTAGGAACAGTAAATGCAACACCTTTAAATTCAACTCCTAATACTTTAGAAAGTGTACGCTATTTTAAAGTGAACTCTTTTTGTGTCTCTATCGCTTTGGGTGATATTGATACTGTTATGAAGTTGTTATCTTTAGGAGAAGATGTGAATCAAATTTCTAATGGCATGACGCCGGCTATGTATGCCGCAAAGTTTAACAGAACTGAAATTCTGGAACTTTTAATAATACATGGAGCAGATTTAAAAGCTAAGAATTCTAAAAAAATGACAGCTGCTAAATATGCCGAAATTCATGGAGCTACAGATGCGGGTTTAATAATAAAAGAAACTCTAGCCGAGAAAAAGAAAAAATAATTATTAACATATATAATTATTTTGAGTTAGTCACTCTAAATAAAAGCTGCCTTTATTGGTGGCTTTTTTTTGTTTTAATATGAAATGATGTTTGATGAAAGAACATAAAAAAAGCAGCTATAAAATTATAACTGCTTATTTTCAATTAAAAAAAAACTAACTCAAACTATATAATACTTAATTTCAAACTTTATAAGTTATCGTTTTTATATCAACTGAAATCAAAATGATATATTAACGACTTCCTTTTACAAAATTATCTCATTTTAAGGTTGCCGACTATAATTTATGGTTCTATATCTATAAATTATCAGTTATTTTAAGGGTTTTGAGAGGTGTGTGTATAGTTTTTATAGGAAAGTAACTTATAATGTATTTTTAAATGTAATGTTCTTAAAGTTTTATTTTGGGTGGATTAAAAAGAAAACCGGCAAATCGAAGAGTTCGATTTGCCGGTTTGATAAAGTATTTAATATGAATTTGTCTTTTACCTTTTACTAGTAACCTGGGTTTTGTAGTAGGTTGTCGTTAGTATTAAATAAAGCCGTTGGTAACGGGTATAAATAGTTGTCTCTAGAAAAGTTACGTACAGATTCGGGTTCAAGTAGAATACATCTTCTTTCACCTACGGCTGTTGTCGTTGTTTTTTCTCCGTAGATGTAAGATCCAGGTGTATAAAGGTCTGGGTTTCCATCAAAAGCTGTACCTTCTATAACGGCACCAAAAATATCTTGATTTAGTTCTTGTTCTGCAAGACCCCAACGACGTAAATCGTTATACCTAGAACTTTCAGCATAAAGCTCAATTGTGCGCTCTCTTCTAATCTCGGTAAGTAAATCCATACCGTTAGCCGCTAAAAAGGTATTGCTAATAGCAGGTAACCCGGCTCTTGCTTTTACTAGGTTTATAGATTCGTCCATTTGCTCATCAGTTAAACTTCCATTTAATTCATATAGAGCTTCAGCATATGTTAAATATATATCAGCTAGGCGTATATAGGGTAAGTCTGGAGATTCGGTATACGACGCTCTGTAAACAGGCCATTTCCAAGATATAAATTTAGAGTTGTAGTATCCATAATTATCTTGACCAGTTAAAAGTACTGAGCCATCTTCTGGGATTTCATGAGTTTCATTATTGGTAAAGTAAGCACGCATTCTGTAATCACGATTTTGATATTCGTCGGATACATTTGTGTAACCTTGAAATCTTGGCGATTTATCTATTGGTAAACCATCATCAGCTAAAAACATATCAACCATTTTTCTCGTAGGCATTAATCTTCCTACTGAGGTATGACTTAATAAAGCTCTACCTTGTCTTAATAGAAAGTCGTACTTACCGTAAAAAATATATTCGTTATTTGAAGATTTATCTAATCCCGCTGGGTTAGATTCGTTATCCTCAAGCATAAATAAATAGTAAGAGCTCATGTTGTCTAAAACATCATTGTGGTTCCAAAGTTCAAAACCACCTTGATCCATTATCGTTTTTGACGCTTCAGCAGCTTCTTTTAAATATATATCAATATTTGCAGCATCAAAACCTTCGCTACCTGCTCCAGATGCAATGCCATCACCATCTGTGCTGATGCCAACATATTTCATCCAAGTTGCTTCATGTAAAAGAATTTCTGCTTTTAAGGCCATAGCCGCCCATTTGCTAATTTTTCCTTTATCGGTAGACGGTATATCTTGCTCTCTTGGTAAACCTAATATCGCATCATTTAAATCTGCTAAAACTTGAGCAACTACTTGGTATCTACTGTTTCTAGGGCTAGAAGCTTCTTCTGAGCCAACATCTAACGATCGTGTTACTATATTAACACCTCCAAAACGTTGTACTAAAGCAAAATGATGATAAGCTCTAAAAAACTTAGCAACTGCTACGTATTCGGCTATCTCGCTTTGGTCACCACTATAGTTAGCAGCTCTTTCAATTAAAAGATTGATATCTCGAAGTGCGGTGTAAGCATCATTATAGTAATCATCTGTTACAGGTGCAAAGGTATCACCTCGACTATAAGTTTGGAGTGGTGAATCTTCTTTATATCCGTTTAAATCGGAAGCATGATCAAGAAAATCGCCCAATGCAGTCCACGGTAATAAATCGGTGTAGAAATTATTAGAGCCTGTTTTAAAATGTTCTGCTTCGGTATAATATACAGCTTCGGTAATGTCTGCTGGCGGCGTTAAATTTATAAAATCCTCTTCACAAGCAGTAAAGAATAGCATGGCGCAGGGCAGTATTATATATATTAATTTTTTCATTTGTATGTGTTTTATTATTTATTAAACGCGAATTAATTGGGTTATAGTGATAGTTTTACACCAAAAGCCCAAGTACGCATAAAAGGATAAGCACTGGCGTTTGTATCGGCCTGTGATTCTGGGTCGTAACCATCTTTTACAGAAGTAAATTCGAATAAATCATTCCCTGAAAAGTAAAGACGTACCGTATGAATTGGTGTATTACCAATTTTTAAGTCGTTAATGTTGTAACCTATAATAAGAGATTTCAATCTTACGTATCTATTATTTTGAAGCATGAAATCTTTATCTTGATAATTCCATTCCGCTAAAGTACTATTTGTAGTTAATCTTGGGAATTCAGCATTTGGTGTTTCTTCTGTCCAAGTACGTCCTAACCATGTGTTAGATTGGTTTTGCCATACTCTAATAAAAGGTCTACTAAAATAACCTGTTCTCAATACGTTCTGGTTTATTGCTCCTTGGAAAAACGCACTAACATCGAAGTTTTTATATTTAAGATCTAAATTTAATCCGTAAACATAATGTGGTGTAGAATCGCCTTGATACACTAAATCTTTAGTATCAATAACATTATCTCCATTAGTATCTACAACGCGTGTGTCTCCTGGTCGTAAAGCTGCGGCTGATGTTTGCGAAGGTAAATTTCCTCCTGCATCAAGACTATTGTAATAATCATTTACTTCAGCTTGATCTTTAAAGTAACCAGCAGTTTCCCACATGTAAAATGGATTAATCGGCTTTCCAACGATGTTTTCACCATCTTCTACACTGTTTAAACCGGCTACAATAGATTCAGCACCGTCATATTGAGTTATTTCGTTTCTAGAATCACTCATGTTGGCACTAATACCTAAATCAAACTCACCAATTCTATCTTTCCATCCTAGCATAATTTCCCAACCTTTAGTTTGTAAGGTACCAATATTAGTAAATGGTGCTTCTGGAGCTATTATTGGGTTGATAACACCTTTAATAAGCATACCTTTATTATCTTTTTGGAAAAAATCTACAGAACCAAATAATTTGTGGTTAAATAATTTAAAATCTAATCCAACTTCTTTAGAAACAATACGTTCCCAAGTAGTGGTTAAACTAAATAAATCGCTTGCACTAGAGGTTGCTTGTAATCCAGCAGAAGTTCCGAAAATAGTTGTACCACTTAAATTAACTGTAGACAAGTAGCCGAAATTATCAATACCTGATGTGCTTCCTAACTCACCGTATCCACCTCTTATTTTTAAGAAAGATACAATATCGCTATCTTTCAAGAAATCTTCTGAGCTTAATACCCAACCACCAGAAATGTTTCCGTAGTTAGACCATTTTTTTCCTTCTGCAAATCTAGAACTACCATCACGTCTGCCTTGCAATTCTAATAAGTATTTACCTTTATAGTCATAGTTAATACGACCTATATAACCGTAAAAGCCCCAAGTATTTCCGCCGCCTTCTGTTTGAATAGCTTGATCTGTAGCTCCTAAATCTAAATCGTAAACACCATAATCAATAAAACCATTTCGTCTAGCTCTAAGGCCTTTAGATGTGTTTATGTCAGCTTCAATAGCTAATAATCCCGATACGTTATGGTCTCCAAAATTATTACTGTAATTTAAAGCGCCTTTGTAGTTTTTGTATGTAATACGGCCTGTTTCTTCTTCAATATACGATTGGCTATTAATTTGAGCAGGTGCTACATCACCAAACCAGTTATATGTTGGTACCGTCAATTGGTATATTTGATTTTCAGTATTTTGTTCGCTTACCGCATAAGAGCCTGTTACACTTAAATTATCTGTGATTTGATATTCTGCTAATGCAGATATTTTAAATTGTTTAGCAATTTTGTTCTCACGACCACCATCTACAACTCTGGCGACAGAGTTTCTAGCGCCGGCAATATTACCTCCAAAGTTTCCGTACCATTGTCCTAAAGAGTTTCTAGAAGCAAAAATAGGAGGATCGTAAGTAGTTGCTTCTCTATCTAAACCACCAGAAGGCCCTGAGAATTTAGTATGAAAATAGGTTACGTTCGTGCTTATTTTAAATCGTTCAGAAACATTAACCCCATAATTTAAAGAGAAATTGTAACGGTCTCTGCTATCATCAGCAACTTTTAAACCACCTACATTTTCATCATATCCAGCGGCAATACGAAAATTGCTTTTTTCGCTACCTCCAGAAACACTGATGTTTTGTTGCTGAGAGTAAGAGTTTCCGAACATTTCGTCAAATCTATTAGAATCACTAATATATACATCACCTAAAGCATTAGGGAAATTATAGATTCCTTCTTCTCCTGCTGCAAACCTTTCTAAAGTTTCAGTTCCGCCCCAAGGACCGAAATTTGGAGAAGCATCTTGAGATGTTGCAGCTAACCATAAATTACCCCATTCTTGCATAGTTGGTGTAGGTGGGCGAATACCGATTGTTCCTATACGTAATACTGAACTTATGTTTACTTTAACTTCACCTTTTCCTTTTTTAGTGGTAACCAAAATAACACCACCTGCAGCACGAGAACCGTAAACGGATGCCGAACCACCTTTTAGTACACTAATAGATTCAATATCATTCGGGTTCATATCATTAAAAGATGATGCGTTTATCGCCGGAATACCATCGATAACTACAAGAGGTTCTATACCGTTTACTGAACTAGCTCCACGAATAAGAAAATCTACACCTTCGTCTCCTGGGCGTGATGATGTACGAGACACAACTAAACCAGGTGTTCTGCCTTGTAAGGCTAGAGCAGGACTTGCTACGGCTAAATCTTCAAAAACTTCAGCTTTAATTTGTTCTACAGATCCTGTTAATGTTTCTTTTTTAGCAGTACCATAACCTACAACAACAACTTCGTCTAAGGCCGCAACATCAGATTCTAAGGAAACATTAATTTTAGAATTACTACCAACAGTAATTTCTTTTGTTACATAACCTATGTAAGAAAATGAAATAACTGCGCTGTTTGAAGGAACAGTAATGCTATAATTTCCATCAAAATCTGTTACGGCTCCAGTAGAGGTACCTTTTACAATAACATTTACTCCGGGGATTCCCATGTTATCTTCTGCGCTAACAACGGATCCCGTAACGGTTCTGTTTTGTTCAATTGTTGGGTTTGTGTTTGCGTACCCAACATTCGTCATGCCGAAAACCATAAAGGCTATCATCCAAAATAGGCTTAAAGGTTTTTTCAGACTTGTCTGATTTTTGATTTTTTTCATCATAAATAATTTAGTTTAATGCTTTAAAATCTTCCAAGTTTAGGGTTAGTTGAATTATTGATGTTTTAAGATTCAATATTTCTTGCTGTTAGGAATATTTTAAATAGTTTTAGAGTTACAATGTTAGAAATTGTAAAAAGGAGTTTTTATAAATCATTAATAAATAGCTATCACTTATGATTCTTTTCTATGGGTATGGCCGCTAGTGAAAGCCTTTATATGATTTTTTTATCATAGAGCAGGTTTTATATGAACAAAAAAAACGGTAAATCGAAATTTCGATTTACCGTTTTAATAAAAAAAACTTTGTTTAAAATATTTCTATTTTATATTACCAATTTGGATTTTGTAATAAGTTTGGGTTTTGATCTATTTGATTCGTTGGAATAGCATCTAAATAGTTCTTTAATGAAAATATTCTATTACCTGACGGATCTAAAATTAAAGCACCAGGTTTTGTTGAAGCAATTCCTGAGTATGTTGAAACAGGCTCTTCGGCTTGGGTTAAACCAAGAGGGAAAGCGCTTGGTAACCATATGTTTGTTCCTGGGTTTTTAGGGTTCTCAGCAGTTTCGTATTCTGTGCCTTCAATATATGTTGTACAAACATTTCTAGACAATTCTTCTACAGCTGTTCCCCAGCGTTTTAAATCATCAAAACGGAAGTTTTCTCCATCTAGTTCTATAGCGCGTTCACGGCGAATTTCACCTAACATAGTTAAATCACTGAAAGGAGCGATTAAAGCATTAGTTAAAGAAGCCACACCTGCACGTTCTCTAATTTTATTGATAGAGATATCAAGGTCACCATCACTAATAGCTCCGTTTCCTAATTCTACGGCAGCCTCAGCATAAATAAGCATAACTTCCGCTAAGCGAATTTGTGGGTAATTAAAAGACTCTTGGTTCGTTTCTCTTAAAATATATTCAGTTGTAAATTTACGTCCTTGGTATCCGATATTACGACCAGCACCAGGAGATGTTAATTGAGGAACATAACGATAATCAAAAGCAACGCCACTTTCAGAAAATGCTACACCGTATTGAGCACCACCACCGTTAGTGTTAGATCCCCATCCCCAATATTCTTTTAATGGTTCGCTAACAAAACTCTTTAAACGAAAATCTCTATTTTGGAATTCAGATAACATTGTATCATAGCCTTCAAAAACAGATGAGTGTTGAACAGGTAAACCATCTGTGCATAAATACATATCCATCATTTTTCTAGATGGAGTAATTGGTTTAGCATGTGTTAAATTCTTTCCTATTTTTCTTAAACTAAAATCGAAAACGGTTTGAAAAATAAATTCTTTATTTTCTGCTTTTGTTAAACCAATAGGGTTTGAACCTCCATCTTCTAAGTTGTATAAGTAGAATAAATGCTCTTCACCTAGTTCATCTCTATAATCCCAAAGTTCGAACGCGCCACTATTGATAACCTCTAAAGCCGCCTGTTTAGCCTCTGTAAACATGTTTTCAATTGATGGGTATCCAGAAGGTTTATTAGAACCTGCACCTGTAGAGCTACCATCTCCATCCGTAGTTGTTCCAACGTATTTTTCCCAAGTAGCTTCGTAAAGTAAAACACGAGCTTTTAAAGATTTTGCAGCTTCTAAGGATATTTTACCTTGATCTGACGTTGATAACGAATTCTGTGAAGGTAATAAAGCGATAGCCATATCTAAATCTTCGATCATTTGTGCAACAACTTCATAACGGCTATTTCTTGGTGCGTATAATTCTTCTGAATCTACATCAAAAGCTTTAATAGCTATAGGTACACCTCCAAAACGTTTCAATAAGTTGTTGTGGTGCCATGCTCTAAAAAAGTATGCTGTCCCTACAGGCCCTTCAATATCTGATTGGTTTCCAGGGTAATCTTCGGCTTTTTCAATTAACTGATTTACAGCACGTAAATAACTATAGTTGTTTTTCCAAATATCGTCGGTAGTTGGCGTTGTAGAGCTCCCTTGTCCATAAGCATCCGTTGCAGGAATGTTTCCTGATAAATCGGATGATGTATCTCCTTGTGAATCTTGATCACCTTCGTAATCAAAACCTAACCTTGTATATAGGTAATTGGCAGAGTTTTCAAATTGTTCAGCTGTTTCAAAATACAGAGCTTCTGTTAGTGCGTCTTGTGGTTCTTGATCCAAATAGTCATCACAACCCGTTAGCATAAAAATAGCTAAAACAGGTAAGAGACATTTGGTTCTCAAGGTTCTATTTATATTTTTCATATTCTTGATATATTTCTTTTAAACTAATTTTTATTAAAATGTAATTTCTAGTCCTAATACCATAGTAGAGGTATAAGGAACAGTGCTACCTTGTCCTGCAGAATCTCCTTTTTCAGGATCAAAACCATCTTTAATATTATCGATTACAAATAAATCATTTCCTGTTAAAGACAGTCTAATGCGATCTAAACCAACTCTGTCTAAAATATCTTGAGGTAACGTGTAACCTAATGAAAGTACTTTAGCACGTAGGTAAGATGCTTTAATAACATTAATATCATTAATATGTCTGTAGTTCCAGTTGTTTCTTTGTCCGTTGTAAGATATTACAGGGTTAGAAGCACCCGTGTTTTCTGGGGTCCAAGAAGATGTTAGGTAAGTTGGGTTTTGGTTTGTCCACCAAGAACGGAATGGGTATGCTAAAGCTCCATCACGTACAATATTCTGTTTTCCTACACCTTGAAAGAAGGCACTAAAATCAAACCCTTTATACTCTAAACCAAGGCTAAAGCTATAACTGTTGTGTGCATTGGCATCTCCAACATAAACTAAATCATCTGTTGTAATCGCATCATCACCATTTACATCTACACGTTTTACACTTCCTGGCGTTAATCGGTTTGAACTTCTATAAGCAGGTAATAAAGATCCAGACTTCATAGATTGGCTAGTAACATCGCTAAAACCAACTTGGTTGTAGTAATCTAGTATATCTTCCTCATTTTGAAATAATCCATCTGTTTTGTAAGCATAAATAGCATTCAATGGATCTCCTTCGACAATTTTGTTAACACCATAAGTAATTGCAGTTTGTCCTTCCATACGTGCAACTTCACTTTTACTATCCCAAAACATAACTCCAACTCTGTATTTAAGATCTCCTATTTGATCTCTCCAATTTAAAGAGATCTCGTAACCATCTGAAACGAAATCACCACTGTTTGTATCCGGAGCAGAAAAACCACCTAATTGAGGGTAAGTAATTTGTACTAACATATCGTTGTTTTCTCTATGGAAAACTTCAGCGGTACCACTTAACCTATTATCCAAGATAGTGAAATCTAAACCGTAATTAGTTGTTGCTACACGTTCCCAAGAACGTTGAGTAGTTGTTAAACCCGCAACCCATGCGGTATTAGCTAAAGAAGGGGCAGCTCCAAAAATGGTAGAACTTGTATTGATGCTTGATAAGTAATCATAAGCGCCAATTCCTGTTACAGAACCTGTTTCTCCATAAGAAGCTCTTATTTTTAAATTATTAAAAATGTTCAAGTCGTTAACGAAACTTAATTCTGATAAACGAATACCTCCAGATGCACTAAAGAAATTTTTCCAACGATAATCAGGATCTAATCTTGAAGACCCATCACGACGACCTAAAGCTTCTAAAAGATAGATGCCATTATAATCATAATTAAATTTACCAATGTAAGATATTAAACCAACAGCTTCACTACCAGAGTTAAACGTGCTTCCGTTAGATTGTTTAGGAGAACCTCCCGTAACTTGAGTAGTTATATCTCCTGTATTAATATCATCCAATTCATCGCTTAACATATTGGTTCTAGCAGTATATGCTCTGTTAATTTGTTGTTGTTCTGCTGTTGTACCAACAAGAACACCGAAATTATGCTTTCCGATAGATTTTAAATAATTTGCTTGTAATACATGGTTTTGGAAACGGATATCAGTATCAAAATACTTAACACCAGAGTTTAACAACGATGTAGGTGTACTAGAGACATTTCCGTCCCAATCGTACATAGTAACAGATGTAGTACGTTCCATTCTAGTTCCGTTACGTGAACTCATATTACCATTATAGGTAAGTGAAAGTCCTTCAACGTATTGGTTTAAATCTAAAGTGATTTTCGCTCCTAGTCTAAAAATTTCTTCTCTGTTTACTGTGCGTCCACCTTCATCTAATTTTGCTAACAAGTTGTTTGCTCCAAAGATATCGTAGTATTGGCCTTGTGGATTATAAAGCGGAAATAAGTACATGTCTTGTACACCATGACCAACACCTTGAGTAGGTTCGTCAACTTTTCTGCTATCGTAAGATACGCTGAAATCTGTTTTCACCATATCACTCATTTTGTATGTTAAGTTTGTTCGAAAGTTGTAACGTTTAGCTCCATCATAAACAAATGATATTGGAGAGCGTTCGTTAGCATAACCAAACGAGGTTCTATAAGTTGCATTTTCACTACCACCAGAAAGAGATAAATCGTGTCTTTCAGAGATTGTAGTTCCGTAAACAGCATCGTATTGATTAACATCAGCCAAGCGATGATCTTTACCTAACCAAAAAACAGATTCTGGTGCAAGGGGATAAGTTCCATCAACAATATCTTGTGTTTCTTCCTGTGTAAAAAAGCGATATGTTCCTGTAGCTTGTTGTGTAGCACCATTACCATCGGTATATCCAAAGGTGTCGTTTTCACCGGCAAGTAACCATAATTTACCCCAGTCTTTTAAGCTAGAAACAGGCATGTCTCCAGCAAAATTCATTTGTGTTTCAGCTTTGTAATTCACTTTCATTTTACCTTGCTTACCTTTTTTAGTGGTTACTAAAATAACACCACCAGCAGCTTTGGTTCCAAAAATAGCAGCAGCTCCATCTTTCAATACAGAATAACTTTCTATATCGTTTGCATTAATAGTTGCTAATTGCCATTCTGCAATTTCTAGTCCGTCTAACAAAATAAGTGGCCCAATGTTATTTACTGAAATATCTCCACGAATTTGGATATTCGCACCGTCATTACCAGGACGAGATGATGTTCTAGTTACAACTAAACCAGGAACCTCTCCTTGTAGTGCTAATGCTGCACTTGATGTTCCTTTTCCTTTAAAAACATCGTCACCCTTTACTTGGGTAACAGCACCTGTAAGGGTTGCTTTCTTCTGTGTACCGAAACCTACAACAATAACTTCGTCTAAGGCTGCTATGTCTAAATCTAACGTTACATTAATAGTAGAGTTGTTTCCAACTGTAACTTCTTTGCTAGAATACCCTATGTAAGAAAACGAAAGGACCGAACTGTTTGAAGGAACAGTAATGCTATAATTTCCATCAAAATCTGTTACGGCTCCAGTAGAGGTACCTTTTACAATTACATTTACTCCAGGGATTCCGAAGTTGTCTTCTGCACTAACAACCGTTCCTGTAATAGTTCTGTTTTGTTGATTTATTGGGTTTGCGTACCCAACATTAGTCATGCTACAAACCAAAAAAGCTATCATCCAAAATAGGCTTAGTGGTTTTTTCAGACTGGTCTGATTTTTGATTTTTTTCATCATAAATAATTAGTTTGTTTGTTTAGATACCCTTTTGTTTTTTTTACAACTTAGTAATGAAATATTCATTTTTAAATCATATCAAAATGAGAGAGTGGTTTTAATCTAGTTTTAGAATTACAATGGTATTTAAAATTTTAGTTGTTCATGATAACTTATAGACCAATCAATATAAATTATGATTCTTTTTTCTTGAAACAGTCATCTTTAGGAAGAAGAGAAGCTTTGTGTGTTTTATTTAGAAGTATTCTTACATAAAAGAGTGAAAGCTATTTATTGTAATGTAATTTTCTTTATGCACCCCTAAAAGGATGTTAGTGTTAAAGTAACTCTTAATTATATCGGAAACCGTAATTTTAAACCATAATTTATAGTTTTCGAATGATAATTTAACAAGAAGGAATCTTATAAATTTTAAATTGCATAAAAATTAAAGAAACATCAGGTTGATTGATAGGTTTGATGTGAATGTTTTAAAACTGAAAAAATGCGGTTAATAAAATCAATATTGTGTTTAATGTTATTTGTATGTTTCTCCTGTAATTCTGTAAAGAAAGAAACAGCTATAAATCAATTATCAAAGTTTGATGTAAACACGGTTTTAAATCAAAACGTAGAGAAAATAAAAACAGTAACTCAAAAACTTACATTTTACGATAGTTTCCCGAGGCATATAGATGAAAATAACAAACAATGGAGCTATGTTAAAACAAAAGATTGGTGTAGCGGTTTTTATCCTGGGATTTTATGGTATGCTTATGAAGAGTCTGGAGATGAGGTTCTAAAAAATAAAGCTATTAAATTCACCGAAACATTAAAAACCATAGCATACAGTCCTGCTAGAAATCACGATATTGGTTTTCAATTATATTGCAGTTATGGTAATGGTTTTAGATTAACAGGAAACCAAAATTATAAAGAGATTTTGTTGGCAGCAGCCGATACACTAGCTACATTATACAACCCGAAAGTTGGTAGTATTTTATCTTGGCCTTCTCAAATTAAGAGATACAAGCACAACACCATTATAGATAATATGATGAATTTAGAATTGCTTTTTTGGGCAGCTAAAAATGGTGGAGATAAAAGTTTGTACGATATAGCCAAAAGTCATGCTGAACAAACCATGAAGTATTTGGTTAGGGAAGACGGTTCTGCATTTCATGTCGGATCTTTTGATATAGAAACAGGAGCTTTTTTACAAGGATACACACACCAAGGTTATGCTAACGAGTCTATGTGGGCACGCGGGCAAGGTTGGGGAATTTATGGTTTTGCCATGGCATATCGTGAAACTGGTGATTCTAATTTTTTAAATACTGCCATAAAACTTTCAGATAAATTTTTAGACCGTTTACCGGAAGATGGTATTCCGTTTTGGGATTTCGACGACCCTAAAATTCCTAATGCACCAAAAGATGCTTCTGCAGGAGCGGTTGCAGCATGTGGTTTAATGGAATTATCAGGTTTGGTTCAAGATGAAAAATTAAAATCTAAATATTTAAAAGCAGGTAAAACATTGGTTGAAAATCTATCATCTAGTGCTTATTTGAGTAATGCTAAAAATGATGCCTTGCTATTGCATTCTACAGGAAATCACCCTAAGAATAAAGAAATGGATGTGCCAATTATTTACGCCGATTATTATTACATGGAAGCCTTATTACGTTTAATGAAACTAGAAAATATTTAATAAATACCACATTTTAAAATGAAAAAGCTTGCTTTTATTCTTATTTGTATCGCACTAACTTTTAGTTCTAATATTTCCGCACAAACTGTACCGTATTCTATTGGTCGTATTGTGGTAAGTTCTGATGGTAATGAACACGATCACGACGATTGGGCTGCTACACCTTTTACATTGGCACTATTGGCGGCAAAAGGGCTTCAGGATAAACTTACCGTTTACACGTTTAGTGATCATATTTGGGGTAGCGACCATCAAATGAAAAAAGGAAAAGCCGAGATGTTAATCAGTGCTTTAGAAGGTCAAAAAATATACAATTTTAAAAAGAGTAATTTCTTAGAAGCTGTTGCCGATTCTGCCAAAGCCATTAATGCCATTGTAAAAGAAATTAATAAATCTAAGGCGAGCAATCCGTTAACTATTGTCGCTGCAGGGCCTATGCATGTTGTGGGATCTGCAATTTCACAATCAAAAAAAGCAAAATTAAAATATGTGAGAATTATTTCTCATTCGAATTGGAACGATAGACATTCTGATAAACCTTACGATTGGGAAGAACATTCTGGTTGGACTTGGAATGAAATTAAAGAAAATTTTGAATCTTACGGATTGATTTGCGATAGAATATCCGATCAAAATGGCGGGAAAGATTACGAAGGTATGAAAGCGCCAAAAGCCATGTTCGATTGGATAAATACTTCACCTATAAGAAATACTTCGGAAGAAGCGAAAAAACAATTAGATTGGTTGTATCAAAGGCAATTAACTTGTGTTAAAAAGGGAGATTTCGATCCGTCGGATGCTGGTATGATTATTTATCTGTTAACCGGAAAACAAAAAACAAGTCCTGAGGATGCAAGAGCAATTATCGAAAATCCAGTACATTAAACAAAATTCAAAAATGAAAAGAAATTTAAGTTTATTCATCATCATATTTATCAGTTTTCATTGTTTTTCTTCTGAAATAAGTTCTGTGGAAGCAAAAGCTAATTTTGAAACTTCAATTAGAAATATTTCCGAAGAAAATGAAGTCGTAAAAAAGGAGTGGAATGGTTTTAAAATAAAGGAAGCAATCTTAAATGGAGTGGCTTATAAAGTGGTGTTTCCGAAGAAAGCAAACGCAAGTAAAAACTGGATTTGGCGTGCTAGATTTTGGGGTCATGAACCACAAACCGATATCGCACTTTTAAACGCGGGTTTTCATGTGGTGTATATTGAAGTGGCTAATTTATTCGGAAGTCCGAAGGCTGTTAATATTTGGAATGATTTTTACGATTTCATTATAAAAAAATATAAATTAAACCCTAAAGTCGTGCTAGAAGGCATGAGTAGAGGTGGGTTAATCATCTTTAATTGGGCGAATCAAAATGCCGAAAAAGTAGCTTGCATTTATGCCGATGCACCGGTTTGCGATTTTAAAAGTTGGCCTGCTGGACAAGGCACAGGCGATGGCTCTAAAAAAGCATGGGAAGCCTGCTTAGTTAGCTATGATTTTACTGAAGAAGTAGCGTCTCAATTTTCGGGAAATCCTATAAATCATATGGAGTATATTGCCGTTCAAAAAGTGCCAATTTTAATTGTTGTTGGCGATGCAGATAAGGTTGTTCCCGTGGCAGAAAATAGTGCTTTATTAGAGCAGCGTTTAAATGGTTTAGGTTGGGAGTTAACCATGATTCATAAACCTGAAGTAGGGCATCATCCACATTCTTTAAAAGACCCAAAACCTATTGTAGATTTTATTTTGAAGGCAACTAATCCTTAATTTTATTGGGGGCTTTTTGTGTAGAAAATTCATAAAAAAGTTTACATAATTTCATGTAAAATGTAACGTTTTATTTTTGTTTAAAATCGTTCAACGGCTTGTTAGTAGCCTATTTCATTAATATAGCGCATAAATAAGCTATAGTTTATATGGAAAGGCTCATGATTTATACCGTAAAAAGTCTATTATTTTTATTATTGTATCTATTATGTTTTTTTAGAATAAATAATAAAAAATTCAAGGATGAAAAAATCAGGTATTTGTGCAATGTTGTTTGTGTTTCTTTTAGGAACAGCATGTGGTTCTAAAGTAGAAAAAACTGTAGTTGTCGAGACGAATATCGATCCGGAAAATATAACAGACGAAGCGCGTATGGAATGGTGGCAAGACGCCCGATTTGGTATGTTTATTCACTGGGGGATTTATACAGTTCCTGCGGGTTTTTATAATGGCGAAGCACAAACAAATAGTGCTGAGTGGATTATGAATAAAGGCAAAATTCCGGTAGCTGAATACGAGAAATTTGCAGACGAATTTAACCCCACTAAATTTAATGCCGACGAGTTTGTGGCTTTAGCTAAACAAGCCGGAATGAAATACATGATTATCACGGCTAAACATCACGATGGATTCTCTATGTTCGATTCTAAAGCCACCGATTATAACATTGTAGATGCCACGCCTTTTAAGCGTGATATTTTAAAAGAATTATCTATCGCCTGCCAAGAGCAAGGCCTTAAATTCGGTTTTTATTACTCGCAAGCGCAAGATTGGCATCACCCGGGTGGTTTAGGTAACAGTTGGGACAAATCTTTTGAGCGTGTTAGTAGCGACGAGTATGTTTACGAAAAAGCACTTCCAGAAGTAAAACAATTACTTACAGAATATGGTCCGATATCAAATTTTTGGTGGGATACACCTCGCGAAATGACAAAATCTGTTGTCGATAGCCTGCACCACATTACTACAGCATTACAACCATGGATTATTACAAACGACCGTTTGGGTGATGATTATCCCGGAGACCATAAAACTTTTGAAAGAAACGGTCCAAGACATCAACCCGAAGCGAAATATTGGGAGTTATGCCAACCCGTTAGCGGTAGTTGGGGTTACCGTAGCGACGATGATAATTTTAAATCGATACCTACTTTAATTCATAATTTAATAGATCAGAGTAGTAAAGGCGGAAATTATTTATTGAATGTAAGCCCAACCCGAGAAGGCATTTTAAGAACCGAAGCTGTTGAGCGCATGAAAGCCATTGGTGCTTGGATGGATACAAATTCCAAAGCGATTTACGGTACACAAGCAAGTCCAACTTCTACCGAACCAGATTGGGGACGTATTACCATGAAAACCATTGAAAATAAGGCATTACTGTATCTTCATGTTTACAACTGGGAAGATGGAGCAGCGTTGCCAATTCGATTAAAAAATAATGTAGAATCTTGTTATTTACTTACCGATAAAAGCAGAACGTTTAAAACCGAAACTTTAGATCATGGAATTCAGGTAAAATTAACAGGGAAAGCGCCAGATAGCGTAGCTTCTGTTATTGTTTTAAAGTTGAAAGAAATGCCAAATGCATTACCTGTAAAAGCTTTAGGGCAAGATGAAAACGGATTGGCTGTACTTACAGCTTACAGAGCGCAATATGAAAACTTACAAGGGCCAGGCGCGCTATACAAAGAAGAGTGGGATTGCGTTAGCGATTGGGATAGCGAAACAGCTCGAGTATATTGGTCTTTCGAAATTGATAAACCAGGCACGTTTAATGTGGAGCTTGGCTATTCAGGAAGTGAATCTACTGAAATTACAGTAGCACTTGCAGGAACTTCTATAAATGTAAACGTTGCCGCAACAGGAAGTAATCCAAAACGATTTAAAAAAGCAGAATTAGGACAATTTACAGTTGATAAACCTGGTAAATATGAGTTTTCTCTAATGCCTGTAGCCGGAAAATGGAATGCCATTAATTTGAAGGATGTTAAACTTCAACCCGTAAAAAAATAATCACCGTTTAATTGATTTTATAAAATGATGAAATATATTTTTCTCTTGTTTATTGGATGTTTGTTCTCTTGCGGTGCACAAAATAGTCTTTATAATAATTTAGATGAAGCGCCTATTGATGGTGGTTTACAAATGGATGATTATTGGGTTTGGGGTAGTTCTGTTATTAAGGGAGACGATGGTTTGTACCATATGTATGCATCGCGCTGGCCAAAAATGTTACCGTTTCATCCAGGCTGGATGGTGGCTTCAGAAATTGTACATGCTACATCAAAAACTCCAGAAGGACCTTATCAGTTTCAAGATGTCGCTTTAGGTGATCGTGGTACACAATATTGGGATGGTAAATCGTGCCATAACCCTAAAATTGTAAAATATAAAGACACTTACATTCTGTACTACATGGGATCTACACATCCTTTTGAGGCCGTTACGGAAGAAAATTTAAGCGATTTCGATTTATCAAGTAAATGGTGTATTGCTGCGCGTTGGGGAAAACGTATTGGCATAGCAACATCTAAAAGTCCGAACGGCCCATGGAAACGTCAGAATGAACCAATTTTAGAGGTGGAACCAAATTCATATTATAGTTTTTTAACCTCCAATCCGTCACCTTTAATTAAAGAAGATGGTTCGGTAGTTTTACTTTTTAAAGGAAGAAGTTATAAGGAAGATGGCGTTTCGCAAAGCGATATGAGTATCGGCGTGGCCACAGCACCTAGTTTTGATGGTGACTATACCGTAATCGGTGACGAGCCATTATTTTCTATGGAACGTTTTGGAGAGGTTGAAGATCCACATTTATGGAGTGATGATGCTGGTTACCACATGATAGCAAAAGACCAAAGAGGTTTAATTACTGGAGGAAAAGGTGATGGATTGGTAGCACATTCTGAAAACGGTATCGATTGGATAATAGATGAAAATCCAAGAGCTTATACAAAAACGGTAAAATGGAACAATGGAAAAACCATTAAACAAGGACAATTAGAACGACCTTTTGTTTTTGTAGAAAACGGAAAGCCGACACATATTTTCTTTGCTACAATGGATGGCCCTGGCGGATTTAGCAACGGTACAAAAACATGGAATATGGTTATTCCTCTTAAAAAATAACATAACTAATTAAATATTTAAATAAAACTAACACAAACATATCATGAACAAAAAAATATTATTATGGTCCATTACCGCAGCACTTGCAGGTTTTCTATTTGGATTTGATGTTGTAGTAATTTCGGGTGCCGATAAAAAATTACAAGCTTTATGGGGTTCATCAGAAGCTTTTCATGGCGCTGTAGTTATGGGTATGGCACTCTGGGGAACTGTTGTCGGAGCTATTTTTGGAGGTATTCCAACTAATAAATACGGACGTAAAAGTACGTTAATTGTTATTGGTGTTTTGTTTGCGCTTTCGGCTATAGGTTCAGCTTTTTCTAACGATCCTTATGTATTTGCCTTTGCGCGATTTATTGGTGGTTTAGGTGTAGGAGCATCTACAATTGCTGCACCTGCTTATATTTCTGAAATTGCACCAGCAAAAGACAGAGGGCGTTTGGTGGCGATGTATCAATTTAATATTGTTTTTGGTATCATGATCGCTTATTTATCCAATTATCTATTAAGTGATATTGGAGAAAATGCTTGGCGTTGGATGCTTGGAGTTGAAGCTATTCCTGCAATTTTATACGTTTTATTTGCTTTAAAATTACCAAAAAGTCCACGTTGGTTATTATCTCAATCAAGAGAAGCAGAGGCAAGAGAGGTATTACAAATAATAGATCCAACCGCAGATGTTGATGCTCAAATTAAAGAGTTTAACTCACATGCAGAAAAAAGTGATAAGTCTGAAACTATATTAATTAAAAAATATAGATTTCCGTTAATGTTAGCCTTTTTTATTGCCTTTTTTAATCAGTTTTCAGGAATTAATGCGGTATTATATTATGCGCCACGTATTTTTGAAGAGGCAGGATTAGGAGAAAGTTCAGCATTATTAAATAGTATCGGTTTAGGGGTAACCAATCTTGTGTTTACATTATTAGGTGTATTTTTAATTGACAAATTAGGAAGAAAAACCTTAATGTACATAGGTTCTGTAGCTTATATTACATCATTAGGTCTTTTAGCTGCGGCATTCTTATTAGAATGGACAGGTATGGCAGTTCCAGCTTTCTTGTTTTTATTTATAGCAGCTCATGCTGTAGGTCAAGGCGCTGTAATTTGGGTGTTTATTTCTGAAATTTTCCCGAATCATTTACGTGCTTCTGGTCAAGCTTTTGGTAGCTCGACCCACTGGGTTTTAGCGGCAGTTATTCCATCATTATTTCCTTTTTTATTGAAATTAGTAGGAGGTGGTCTTGTTTTCCTTGTGTTTGCTATAATGATGGTTTTCCAATTGTTATTTGTTGCGTTTATGATGCCAGAAACTAAAGGTAAAACTTTAGAAGAGTTAGAAGATATCATGTTAAAGAAAAAATAATAAGTCAGTTTATATGAAAAAGTTAATTGGATTTTTACTCGTTTTTTGTGCATCATTATCGCTTTATGCATCAAAAATTGATACGTTGGTTGTGCATAGTACAGCCATGAATAAAGACATAAAAAACGTAGTAATAACTCCTGATTCTTATAAAAAAAACGGACCAGATTTACCAGTTGTGTATTTACTTCATGGCGCAGGTGGCGACCATAAAGCTTGGTTGGGTAAGGCTCCAAAGATTAAAGCTTATGCCGATTTATACAATGTAATTATTGTGTGTCCCGATGGGCATAAAACCAGTTGGTATTTTGATAGCCCAAAAGAAAGTAATATGCAATATGAAACTTATGTTTCTAAAGAGCTTGTTGCTGAGGTTGATAGCAATTACAATACTATAGCCGATAAAAATCATCGCGCCATTACGGGGTATAGTATGGGCGGTCATGGCGCTTTATATTTAGCTTTTAAACATAACGATATTTGGGGTGTTGCCGCGAGCATGAGTGGTGGTTTAGACATAAGAGGCTTTCCATTACAATGGGAAATCGCAAAGCGTTTAGGCATTTATGCCGAAGAACCAGAAACTTGGGAGCAAAATACGGTTATTAACATGACGCATTTACTTGATGGTAAAAACCTGAAGTTTATGTTCGATTGTGGTGTAGACGATTTTTTCTACGATGCTAATGTGCGTTTGCATAAAAAACTTTTAGAACGCAGAATTCCGCACGATTATATCGAAAGACCTGGGGCACATACCAATCGATATTGGGCGAATTCAATAACCTATCAAATGGTGTTTTTTAACGACTTTTTTAATTCAACTAAGAAATAAGTATGCATTTCAATTTTGTAAAATATCTAGCCTTTGTTTTCCTTTTGGGAAGTTTTTCTTGTAAAAATGAAACAAAAGCAACGGTTGAAAGTAAAGTTCAAGAGGACATTAAACAACCTAATATTGTTCTGCTTTTGTGTGACGATTTGGGGTATGGAGATTTATCGTCTTTTGGGCATTCTATTATACAAACACAGCATTTAGATGCATTGGCGGAATCAGGAATTAAATTAACTAATTTCTATTCTACAGCTCCTGTTTGTTCGCCTTCTCGTGTAGGTTTACTTACCGGAAGAAGCCCAAATAAAGCTGGTGTTTACGATTTTATTCCTGGACCTAAAAAGAGTGAAGATAACCGCGATTTAGTACACATGCAGGCCGATGAGGTTACTATTCCTGCCTTGTTGAAAAAGGCGGGTTATGATACTTGCTTGTCAGGAAAATGGCATTGTAATTCTCGTTTTAATTCTAAAGAACAGCCACAACCTAACGATTTTGGATTCGATCATTGGTTTTCAACACATAATAATGCATCCCCAAGTCATCAAAACCCAAAGAATTTTGTTCGAAATGGCGAAAAAGTTGGCGAAATAGAAGGTTTTAGTAGTCAAATTGTAGTGAACGAGGCTATTAATTGGCTTGAAAACAAAAAAAGCGATAAACCATTTTTCTTAGAAGTGGCATTTCACGAACCGCACGAACCTATTGCTTCACCAGAAGATTTAGTTCAAAAATATTTACCATTGGCAGACAACCTTCAACAAGCAGAATATTTTGCCAATGTTGAAAATGTAGATCTTGCTGTGGGGCGTTTGGTAGCGTTTTTAAAGGAAAAATATGGAGATAATACTTTAGTGATTTTTACTTCGGATAACGGACCAGAAACTTTTATGAGATATTCGCGAGCGAAACATTCTTATGGAACACCTGGAGCATTAAAAGGTATGAAACTTTGGACTAACGAAGCTGGTTTTAGAGTGCCTTGTATTGTAAACTGGTTAGGAAAAGAAACTTTTACCGGAACCTCAGAAAAAGTGGTGTCTGCCTTAGATTTTTTACCAACGTTTGTTGATATCGCTGGTGCCGAACTACCTAAAAGAACCCTAGATGGGCAATCCATTAAAAACTTTTTAAGTACAGGTGATTTAGAACGTGCAAAGCCATTAATATGGGCCTTTTATGATGCTATTAATGAGCGTCGAGTTGCTATGCGAAGTGGCGATTGGAAAATTATGGCGCGATTGGAGTCGGATAATAAAGTGCTTCCAAATATTCATAATCTATACGATGGTAACGAAGCTTATGTTAAAAATGCTGAACTCACCAATTTTGTATTATTCAATTTGAAAAATGACATTAGTGAATCTGAAGATTTAGCTTCGAAAGAACCAGAAGTTTTTGAGAAAATGAAAGCAGAATTTTTAGTGCAGTATAAAGATTTATTAAATGAAAGTCATATTTGGGTTCGTAATGAATAGATATTTAGTGAAATGAAAAAAATAGTCCTATTTATTAGTGTTAGTTTCTGTTTTGCACAGGCAAATTATGGGCAATTTATATTTCCTAAAATAAAAGCTATGTGGGATTAAAAATAGAAAGTCTTAAAGATAGAACGGATATTATGTTTTCATCGGATGTTATTGGTAAATACCCTTTTCAAAACATCAATTTTAACGGTACATTCGGTATGGTTACTTCCGAAGAAAACAAAACAACACTTTTTTTAGGCACAGGGAAGTTTATTGAGAAAGATGGTTTTTCTATTCAAATTTTAGGTGAAAAATCGGGTGCGGCAACTTTAGTTTATGGCAATAATATGCAATTAACTTGCGATGATGTGATGCTGCTAACCATTCCAGATACTTATAAAAAAGGTGAAGTGGTTTTAACTTTTGGTTTTAAACAATTAAGAGGTGAGCGTTTAAAAATGAATGGTAAAAATGTGGTTAACTTTAAAGTGCCAGCCATGAATTTTCAAGAGATTGCAATAGGATTAAAATAATAAGATAATGCAGAAAATATTAAAATATTATAGTTTAGTGTTGCTTTGTTTGATGTTGTTTGTTAGTTGTAAAAAAGCTGAAATAACAACGGTTGTTTCTCCTAACGGTATTAATAATATCACATTTTTGAATTATGAAAATAGTGATGCGATTACCTTTTTAGTAAAATACGGTGAGCAAGAGGTTATTCAATCTTCAATATTGGAGTTATTATCTAATGAGATTGATTTTTCTGGTGATTTGTCCATATTAAAAACCGAAATATCCACAGAAAATAACGAGTGGAAATCTAATTTTGCTGAGTTAAGCACAATTACAGACCATTATAATCAAATAAAAATATTTTTAAAATTGGGTGAAACTCAGGTAAATATTATTGGTAGAGCATACAACGAAGGTGTTGCCTTTGCCTATGAAATTCCGGAGCAACAAAATATAGAAGAAATAGGCTTAGCCGAAAATATTCACTACAACTTTAAGGAAGATTATAACGTTTGGGCTACACCAAAACGTGGTCCTGGTGTTTTAACGGCACAAGGTGAGTATAAAAAAATTCCATTATCTATACTCGGAAAAGGTTGTGAGCGTCCGCTTGTAATCGAAATTCACGATAGTTTAAAAGTTGCTTTAGCTGAAGCAAAGTTAGTGGATTATGCACGTTTAAGTTTCGATAAAGGGACGTCTTCAAAATATAGTATTCTTTCTAGTTTAGATGGTAAAATGGGTAAGCAAGAACAGGATACCATTTCTGGAGCTATCATTTCTAAACGTTTAGAAGTTGGAGCGAAAGTGCGTAAAAAATTACCATTTCAATCGCCATGGCGTGTTGTTATGATGGCTAAAAATGAAGGTGAATTATTAGAGAATAATTATTTAATTCAAAATTTAAATGACCCTTCTGCTATTGCAGATGAATCTTGGATTAAGCCAGGTAAAGTTTTAAGAGAAACCACGCTTACCACGCAAGGCGCTTATGCCGCTATCGATTTTGTAGCCGAGCATAATATGCAATATATTATGTTTGATGCAGGCTGGTATGGCGATGAAATGAAGAATAGCTCAGATGCTACCACAGTAACTTTAGACCCAAAAAGATCTAAAGGGCCATTAGATATGGAAGCTGTTACGACTTATGGAAAAGAAAAAGGGATTGGTTTAATTCTATATATAAATCGTCGGGCTTTAGAGAAACAAATAGATGAAGTTTTACCATTATTGAAAAAATGGGGTGTTGCCGGAATTAAATACGGTTTTGTTCGTGTAGGCGATCAAGATGCTACTGCATGGATGCACGAGGCTGTGAAAAAAACAGCGCAGTATGAAATGATTATTGATGTACACGATGAATATAGACCAACAGGATTTTCTAGAACCTATCCAAACTTTTTAACTCAAGAAGGTATTCGAGGAGACGAAGAAACGGTACCTAACGCGCACACCCTTATTAGTATGTTTACACGTACACTTGCTGGCGCATCGGATAATACGGTTTGTTATTATAGTTCTCGAGTGAACGCCATGGGGTCGCATGCCTCTCAATTAGCAAAAACGGTTTGTGTTTTTAGTCCGTTACAGTTTTTGTATTGGTATGATAAAGCGCCATTGGCTCCAATTAAAGAAGATGGACTTTGGGGTGATACCAAGACTATTGGTAATGAACCGGAATTAGAGTTTTTTGATAATGTACCAACCACTTGGGACGAAACTAAGGTGCTAGAAGCAGAAATTGGAGAGATAGGTGTTATTGCTAGAAGAAAAGGAAACGACTGGTATATTGGAGGAATTAATGGAGAAGCGGCTCGAAACGTGTTGTTAGATTTTTCTTTTTTAGATGAAAATCAAAGTTACAAAGCTAAATTATATACAGACGACGAGACTATCGAAACTAGAACTCATGTTAAAATAGAAGAGATTGAAGTTTCAAATAAATCAAAATTAAATTTAAACGTAAAAAGCAATAATGGTTTTGCTGTCCAAATAAAAAGAGTTAAATAATTATGAAAAATTCGACGACACTACTTTTTTGTCTTTTATCAATGGTAACTGTATGGTCTCAAAGCAATATAGAGGTACATGCTATTAAATTATCGGGGAAAATTACCAATGGTGAAATTAATGTAAATAAATTTATAGGGAAAGATTCAAAAACACCTATTAACCGAAAGAATAAAATAAAATTATATCCATATATCGAGTTTCAAACTTTGGAAGGTTTTGGAGGTGCTTTTAATGAAATAGGAGGAGAGGCCTTAATGTCGCTACCATCGGCATTACAAGATCAAGTTATAACGAATCTTTTTAGTCTAAACCAAGGTGCTCAACTTGTCTTTAATAGAACAGCTGTAGGTGCTAGTGATTTTGGGATCGATGCATATAGTTATGCTGAAAAAGCAGACGATTATAAAATGAAGTATTTTTCAATTGAAAGAGAAAAAACAACAGTTATCCCTTATTTACAAAAAGCATTTAAAGCGAATCCGGACTTAAAATTATTTGCTTCACCTTGGAGTCCACCATCATGGATGAAATATTCAGGTTTTATGGATAGAGGAGAAGAATTTCTAGATAAAAATCAATTAATAGATGAGCCTAAAATTTATGAAGCTTATGCGTTATACTTTTCAAAATATATTAAAGCTTACGCTGAAAAAGGAATTAGTGTAGATAGGTTAATTATTCAAAATGAAAATGATGCAAATACTAAATATCCGTCTAACGATATGTCGGTAGCTCAAATGAACAAATTAGTAAAATCATATTTACGTCCACAATTTGAAAAGGACAATATTGATACTGAAATTTGGGCAGGAACTTTTAGAAGCTACGGCCGTTTAGATGCTCTTGAAATTGCCGCTAGCGATGAATATAGAAACTTGTATGATGGTATTGGAATTCAATATACAGGTGGAATTTATATTCAGCAAACCAAAGATGTCTATCCAGAAGTAAACTTAATGCATACCGAAGGAAATTGTGATGATGGAAAAAATAATTGGGGACAAGCATCAAATCGATTAAAAGAGATTGCTAATTATATTAATAGAGGGGTTCCAAATTATTGTTATTGGAATATGATTTTAAATGAAACTACTGAAAGTGGTTGGGCCTGGAAGCAAAATTCGCTAATTAATATAGACCGAAACTCAAAACAAGTAACTTATAACCCCGATTATGCTGTTATTGGTTTTATGAGTCAGTATTTAGTGCCAGGCGCAAAGCGTATTGCTAACTTTTCTCGAGCCGATTTGATTTCAATAAAGCATCAAGGGAAAGTTTATGTACTCCTTCAAAACAGTAAAGATGAAGCGCAGATTTACGAATGCCAAATAGGAAATGATGAAGGAAAAACGGTTGAAATTCCAAGTAATTCTTTAGCTGTTATAATTTTAAATATCTAACTACAAATAATCATTAGAATACAATTATGAAAAAACTTACTATTTTAAAATTATTAACGGTATTTCTTTTAATAGGAATTGTTTCCTGTAAATCAAAAGAAAAAAAAGAGGTTGTAGTAGTTAAAAAAGAACTTCCTGCTAAACGACCAAATATTATTTTTATGATGTCTGATGATCATGCATATCAGGCCATTAGTGCGTACAGCAATCATTTAATTGAAACGCCAAATATAGATCGTATTGCAGACGAGGGAATTAAATTCACCAATGCCTGTGTTTCAAACTCTATTTGCGCGCCTTCTAGAGCTACTATTTTAACGGGTAAACATTGCCATATTCATGGTAAAGTAGATAACGTATTTCCTTTCGATGAGTCGCAAACTACCTTTCCACAGTTAATGCAACAGGCAGGTTACAAAACAGCTATGTTCGGTAAATTACACTTTGGAAACAATCCAAAAGGTGTAGATGAATTTAAAATTTTACCAGGGCAAGGGCGTTACTATAATCCTATTTTTAATACCAACGATGGCCAAATTACAGTAGAAGGTTATGTAACGGATATTATAATGGATATGACTTTAGAATGGTTAGAAAAAAATAAAGACGATGAGCAACCATTCATGTTATTTTCAATGCAAAAAGCACCACATAGAGAGTGGTTGCCAGCACCAAGACATTTTAAAGAATACACTAAAAAAACATTTGTTGAGCCAGAAACGTTGTTCGATGATTACGAAGGTAGAGGTACTGCTGCAAAAACTGCAGAAATGAATTTGTTAAAGCACATGAACTGGGCTGGAGATGCTAAAATTTATCCTGAGCTTATGGCAGAGCTAGGTTTAAAAGATGAGTCTGGTTGGGATTTGGAAGCTTTTGAGCGTGAAGTAGGCGCCATGAATGCAGAACAACGTGCTGTTTGGGATTCTGTTTATCGTCCTGTTATGGAAGATTTCAAAGCGAAATATTCAGAAATGGATGATAAGGAATTAATGAAATGGCGTTACCAACGCTACATGCAAGATTACTTAGGTTGTATTGCATCTGTTGATGAAAATGTTGGGCGTTTGTTAGATTACATGGAAGATTCTGGTTTAGATGAAAATACTATGGTGATTTACACATCCGATCAAGGATTTTATTTAGGAGAACACGGTTGGTTCGATAAGCGTTTTGTTTATGATGAATCGTTTAAAACACCATTGTTAATTAAATGGCCAAACGTTATTGAGGCTGGAATTACAAACACTGAAATGGTTCAGAATTTAGATTTTGCGCAAACCATTTTAGAAGCGGCTCAAATTGAAGCACCTAGTGATATGCAAGGTGAAAGTTTAATACCTCTTTTATTAGGAAATCAAGACGAATGGACTAGAGAAGCGGTGTATTATCATTATTACGAATATCCAGGTATTCACATGGTGAAAAGACATTATGCCATTATTACACAAGAATATAAGCTAGCACATTTTTATTATGATGTGGATGAATGGGAACTTTACGATCGCAAAAATGATCCACAAGAAATGAAAAATGTAGTAAACGATCCTGCTTATGCTGATGTAGTTGTAAAGCTTAAAAAACAACTAGCGGAATTACGTGAACAGTATGGTGATAGTTCGGAGTTAGATCAAGAAATTCTTAGAAAATATCTTGAAGCTCAAAACAACCCAGATATTGAAACGGTGCCGTTGCATTAGAAATAATATTTAAAATATAGAGTCTGAATTTATATTCAGACTTCATAAAATAGAAATCATAAAACAGTTTTTTAGTTAGATGAAATTATCAAAATTAGCACCCTTATTAATCCTTTTGTTTTTAGTTGAAAGCTCTAGCTATGGACAAAAAGCAACAAGCCATCCTAAACTTTATGCAAGTAAATCGGATAAGGCTTCAATAGTTGCTAAAATTAAAAATGAAGCTTGGGCAAAAGCTTCTTGGGAAAATTTGCTTTCTACAATAGATCCGCATGTAAATCGTCATGTTGAAGATCCGGAATGGATAGTTTCTCGATTAGCGATGTATTGGAAAGATGGTGCTCATTTTACACAATGTTATATTAAAAATCAAAACTGGGATTATGGTGAAGGCAATGCGCCATTACCAACCGTGCGTTTACCGGGTATGCGTACTTGGAACGATTATTTAAACGTGCCTTTAGAAGATAGAATTCCGTATAGCGAATCGGGAGATTTGCTTGGTATAAGTCGTTCTAGTGCCGATAAAACGCCTGTTTTAATTCCGTATAAGGAAACCGGACACATGATACGTGCTAATAATATGGAAATATTAACGCTAGCCGAACAAGCTGCGTTTGCTTATTATGTAACCGAAGATGAAAAATATGCTAAGTTTTCTTCAGATATTTTATGGACTTGGTTATTGGGCACTTATTATATGGAACCGCCTTTAGATCCTAAAAAATCGACAAAAGGTTCTGGTGGTTACGAGCCAGGTGGTATTATGGGCTATTATGATTATGAAGTAATTCACGATGATAGACAAATGCCAACTGCTATTGCTTACGATTTTCTTTATGATTATTTAAATGAAAACCCGCACGAGCACTTAAAAGCTATTAATAAAACACCAGCTGATGTTGCAGGTGTTGTTTTTAAACGTTTTATAGATATCGGACTTATTCGTGGTGGAAAAAAAGGAAACTGGAACGTAAACCGTTACAAAAACGTCTTGGGTAGCATGCTCGTTTTAGAGCCTAACGATTTTTATGAAGACGGAAAAGGAAAGGAATATTACATTCCGTTTTACACCGAAAAGTCTAGTGATTACTGTGCGGCTTTGCCAGAAATAATGGATTATTACAATACAACAACTGGCTTATGGCCAGAATCTCCAGGCTATGCTTCGTCTATGATTCCTTTGGTTTTAGAAATGGGTGTTAAACTTTATAAATCGGGAATCAATACTTTGGCAGGAAATCCAATTATTTCTAAAGCAGCCTTGGCAAATTTAGGTTGGTTGGATGCTCGCGGAAATTTAGTGGTTTTTGGAGATATGCGTGGAGGTCCTGCAAATATTTCTTCTTTTGAATCTTTATTAACTTATGCCACTTGGGAAGGTGATACGGAAACTGCCGAAAAAATGGCAACTGTTATCCGTAAAAACATAGCTTCTGGTCAGTATGATAGAAATATGTCTAACTGGCAAGGTATTGTGTTAAATCAACCATTACAAGGTTCAGGAAGCGATTTGCCTTTTCATAAAGCGGCCTATTCTCCTTTTCATAAACACATTATTATGAGAAACGGAAACGATGAAAACAATGGTTTAATGTTTACTTTGTATGGAGGGAAATACCAGTCGCATTTGGCAGAAAATGGTTTGGCTATGCAATTCTATGGTAAAGGTTGGGCTTTAGCGCCTGATGCTTCAGCTTACGAATCGTATTGGTCTTCAGATGCAGGTTATCACAGAGGAATTACAGGTTCTAATACCATTGTTCCTGGATATGGAAAAGGCGATATTACCATAAACGCTATGGATCCAGCTGTAGATACTACAAATGGGTTTTATAATACTTCGGAAACATCTCAGAATGTTTCATTTTCTGATGTTTCTGCTGATGAAAAACGACGCTTAGTAGCTATGATTCGTACTTCCGAAACTTCTGGATATTATGTAGATGTATTTAGATCGGATCAAGCTGATAACGATTATATTCATCATAACTTAGGAAATACCGTTACACTTAAAAACGCATTAAATAAGGCTTTAAGCTTAGAGAACGTTGATGATTTAGGTGTGAAATATGATGACAATTATAGGTTCTTCAAAAATCAAAGAAAGGTAAACTATTCCGAAGATTTTAATGCCACTTGGGATATCAACAGCGTATCACCTGCATTACATGTTAACATGTGGATGATGGGGCAAAACAAAAGAGCACTTTACGCGGTAGATGCACCACCAACAACATTACGTAGTGACATTACGCCTGGGCAAGTAAATAAAAGCCCTGAAACAACGCCTACTTTAATTGTTAGACAAAATGGAATTAACGGAGCTAAACATCCGTTTGTATCTGTTTTTGAATCTTACGAAACGGGAGAGAAATCAATTAAAACCATTGAAAAAATAAAAACTTCAGAGCATTTTGTTAGTATCGCTGTAAACTCTAAAAATAGCACACAATATATTTTGAATGCTACAGATAGTCAGGTTTATCAAACACCTCAAGACATAGAGTTTCAAGGCACATTTGCGGTTGTTTCCGAAGAAAATAATGCGTTTCAATATTTGTATTTAGGAAAAGGAAAATATATCCAAAAAGGCGATTTAAAAATTGAAGCGGTTAATGATACGGTTACGGCAGAATTAAAAATTGAAAATGGTAAATATTTCTATTCTTCTAATCAACCTGTTTTAATTCAACTTAAAAAAGGGAAGTCTAAAACATATCCTGCGGGACAACATATCGAAATTAAATAGCAAAAAAAAGAGTATGAAAATGAGAACGAAATTTTTTTTAATTCCCCTAATGGTTGGTATCATTTGTTGTGCTTCTATGTTGCAAGCACAAGAATCTGGACATCCTAGAATTTATGCTACCAATGCCGCTAAAAAGGATTTTTTAAACAGCATAAAATCTATTGAGTGGAAAAAAAGCTTAGTCGATAAGAAAATTGCTAATCTAGAAAAGTATTTAAAGTATGTGGAGAACGACCCAACATGGCTAGTTTCTAGATTACAAATGAATTGGAAAACGAAGCATAATAAAGTGTTTCTAAAAGGTGGTGAGTTTGCTTATTCTGAAGGAACTGCACCTGTACCAACCGTTCGTTTTTCGGGAACTAGAGATTGGGCCACGGAATATTCTTCACCTAAATTAGAAGACGTTGAACCTTATTTTGATGATTCTCGTGGTTATTATTTAGCTGATAAAAAAACAAAGAAAAAAGAATGGGTTCACCCATCTAAAATTGGGCATGCCATTGAAGGTACTAACCGCCATATTATGAGTTTGGTTGAAGATGCTTCTTTTTTGTATTGGGTTACTGGCGATAAAAAATATGCTGAATTTGCAAAGCCAGTTTTCGAAACCTATATAGAAGGCATGTATTACAGAGATGCGCCTATCGATTTAGAAAACGGAACACAACAGCGTATTTCTGGATTGGCAACTTTTGAAGTCATTCATGAAAAAATTCTAATTAGTTTACTAACCACATACGATTTTCTGTATGATTATTTTGAAGATGAAAAAGTAAATTTAGACCATAGTGCAGCGGTGTTTCAAAAATGGGGCGATCAAATTATTACTAACGGGATACCAGATAATAACTGGAATCTTTTTCAGGCTCGGTTTTTAACTTACGTCGCTTTAACTTTAGATAATAATGATGCTTACAAAAACGGAAAAGGTCGTGAGTACTTTTTAGATCATACGTTTGCTACATCTACAGAACGTCAATTATCAATTGAAGAATCGTTGCTAGTTTACGATCAAGAAAATGGTATGTGGCCAGAGTGTGCTTCATATTCTGTGCATGTTATTACCACTTTACTTAATATTTTTACTTTATTAGATAACTCGACTAACAATAATGAGCTTTCTAAATTTCCTATTATAGAGAAAGCAGCATTAGCGTCGTTTCAATATTTATTTCCTAGTGGTTACACGGTAGGTTTTGGCGATTCGAATCATAAAACATTACCTCCAGAAAATTTCGAACTTTTAATTTCAAATTATAGTAAATATAGCAATGAAGAAAAAGAAGCGGTTATTTCTGGCTTGTTAGACCAAATGATTTCTAAAGGGGAATATGAGCGTGAGGCAAACGATTTATTTCAATTGTTTTTTTATGTTGATCATTTAAAAAAGGGAGATGCGAACGAAAATGGCTTAGAGAAGTTAACCTCACCAACATTTTATGCATCTAACGTGAGTATGTTTAATCAAAGATTAGGCAAAGGCGATGATGCTATGATGATTTCTACGGCTGGTTCCTTCGGAAATCATTCCCATGTAAATGGTATTTCAATCGAATTATTTGCTAATAAATATGCTTTAGGTCTAGATATGGGTAAAGGTTCTAGTTATTGGCATACAGACCATAGAGAATATTATTCTAGATTTCCGGCGCACAACACGGTTGTAGTGGATGGGGTGTCAGATTATAATGCCATGCGTGGTTACCATCCTTTTAAATTGGATAATAACTTCCCGGAGGTTAGCACAACACCTACTTTTGATAAGTTAACTTTCTCTAAGGTGTCGTTTTTTGAACCAAAGACAAAAGCAAACCAACAACGTTTTACGGCTCTTATAAAATCGAATAGTGAAAAAGGATATATTTTAGATGTATTTCGTTCTAAAAAAGAAGAAGGTGGTAACCAACGTCACGATTATTTTTATCATAATTTAGGACAATCGCTTCAAATTTTAGATTCGAATTTTAAAGCACTTGTTTTAAAATCAACTTCAGATTTTGGAAGTAAACAGGGAGATATTAAAGCTTACGATTATATTACAAATAAAAAGAAGTTGGAAACAACCAAAGATGTTCAGGCACTTTTTAGATTGAAAACCAGCGACGCACCAGATAATTTAATGAAAATTTGGATTAAAGGAAGTGCGGACCAAAGTATTTACACAGCTTTGGCTCCAAAATCTAACGTACTAAAAAGAGGGTCTGGTACGGCACCTGCTGAGGTTATTGGCGATTCTATACAAACTTTAATTGTAAAGCGTAATGCATCGGCTTGGGCAAATCCATTCGCGATGGTTTTTAATCCTTATTTCGAAGGTGAAGAAAACCCGGTTAATGCAGTATCATATTCAACTATTAGAGACTACCCAAATACGCAAGTTATTGATGTGTTAATGAATGATAAAACGGTTAAGGATCGTATCATTCTTAATGCTTCAGAATCTGATATTGTTAAAAATGATGCCCTATATCAAAAAGGGTTACTTTCTGTTACAAGACAATCGGAACAAAGTGATAAATTAGAGTTTTTATTCCTTTCAGGAATGTATAAATTTGAAAATAACGGTTGGGATATTGTAGCAGCTGGCGAGCCATTTACTCTATCTATTGAAAAAACAGACCAAGGGTTTAAGTTTCAAACCGATAAAGCAATCACTATAAACATGCCTTTTGTAAAAGGAGACAAACCTGCGGAATTACGTTTATATGAAAACGGTAAATTAGTAGGAAGTAGAAAAGGAACAACCAATCGGAATAGAGACGACCAGTTAGTTTTTAAAATAGAGAAAGGTTATGAAAACGCAGAAATTGTATTCGATAAAAATTAAAAATAGATAGACAATGAATTTTAAAAAAGCGCTTTTTGCAGTATTAGGTTTAATGATTTTTGCATCATGTAATGGTCAAAATAATCAAGATGTTGTTACTAAAGATGCGATTTACAAAGTAGTTAATAACGATTCTTTAATGCTTCGTGTTTATTTTCCTGATAACTTTAAAAAGAAGAAAAAATATCCAACTATAGTTTTCTTTTTTGGAGGCGGATGGAATGGCGGAACCATTACGCAGTTTGAAGATCAATCTAAATATTTTGCTTCGCGAGGTATGGTGACTGCGGTGGTAGATTATCGTGTAAAAAGCCGTAATAAAACATCGCCTTTTGAAGCTGTAAAAGATGCGAAGTCGGCTATGCGCTATTTAAAAATTCATGCGAAAGACTTCGGAATCGATACCAAGAAAATGGTGGCTTCTGGAGGGTCTGCAGGAGGGCATTTAGCAGCTGCAACAACATTGCTTCCGGGTTTAAATGAATCTACAGATGATCTTTCGGTAAGTCCAAAAGCGACTGCTTTAATCTTGTTTAACCCTGTAATAGATAATGGCGAAGGCGGTTATGGTTACGAGCGTATTGGCGATCGTTATATGGAAATTTCACCAATGCATAATATTACAAAAGGCGCACCACCAACTATTTTCTTTTTAGGAGATAATGATAAACACATACCGGTTGCAACAGGAAAAGAATATAAATCTAGAATGGAAGCGGTAGGAAGTCGATGTGATCTTTTTATATATGAAGGGCAAGAACATGGCTTTTTTAATAAGTCTAAAAAGAAAGGTAAATATTACTATGAAACGGTTTATGAAGCCGATTTGTTTTTACAATCGCTGGGCTATTTAAAAGGAAAAGCAACAATAACTAAAGCTGAAAATTAAGATGAAAAAACTAAGTGTAATTGTAATATTTTTTGTTTTTATGATGTCTTGTTCGTCGACCACGGATATTACGGAAATTTATGTATCTCAAAATGAAGTAGCCAATGCAAACGGAAGTAAGGATGCGCCTTTTTCAAATATTTCTGAAGCTATAAAAAAAGCAACTGAAATAAAATCGGCTAATACGGATGCTGAGGTTGTTATTAATATTTTACCAGGAGCATATCGTTTATCGGAGGCTATAAACATACCAGCCTCATTAAGTGGTTTAACTATAAAAGGTGCCGGTGCTTCGGAAGTTAGTATAAAAGGATCTCAGGTTTTAGAGGCTAAATGGAAGACTTTTAGCAATAATATTTTTGTAACCGACATTCCTGCAGGTTTAGATTTCGATCAGTTTTTAGTAAACGGAAAACCACAAATTTTAGCGCGTTATCCAAATTATGATGAGAATGCTCAATATTGGCAAGGTTATGCTGCCGATGCTATTTCTAAAGAGCGTGTTGCAACTTGGGCAAATCCTGAAGGTGCAATTTTTAATGCATTACACAACGGAAGATGGGGCGGTTTTCATTTTGAAATAACAGGAGTTAACGATGATGGAACACCAATTTTAAGTGGAGGTCAACAAAACAATAGAGGTTCAAAACCACATGAAGAATACCGTATGGTAGAAAATGTGTTTGAAGAACTTGATAGTGCAGGCGAGTGGTTTTTAGATAAAAAACGAAATAAATTATTCTATTGGCCAGAAAGTATAAGTGCTATTAACGATTTAAATCTTGAAGTGTCAGTATTAAAAGATTTAATTCAAGTGGTTGGAACTTTGGAAAACCCTGTAAAAGATGTTACCATTTCGGGTATTAAATTCGAAAATACTGCACGTACATTTATGGAAGATTTCGAGCCGTTATTACGTAGCGACTGGACGATTTATCGTGGTGCTGTAGTCTTTTTTGAAGGCACTGAAAACTGTAAAGTAGAGCATAGTGAATTTACCAACTTAGGTGGTAACGTTATTATGGCGAGTAAATATAATAAAGGACTAGAAATTAAGGATAATTATATTCACGATTGTGGAGCGAGTGCTGTTTCATTTGTGGGCGATGTGTCGGCTGTAAGATCGCCAGCTTTAACTTATAGAGAGTTTGTGCCTGTTGCAGAAATGGATACTGTTTCTGGACCTAAAGGTGAATTGTATCCGCGTGAATGTTTGGTGGATAATAACTTAATTCACCGTATTGGTCGTGTTGAAAAACAAACGGCCGGTGTGCAAATTGCTATGGCGATGGATATTACGGTAAGTCGTAATAGTATTTACGATGTGCCAAGAGCTGGTATTAATATTGGGGATGGTACTTGGGGCGGACATGTTTTGGAGTTTAATGATGTCTTTAACACTGTTTTAGAAACTAGCGATCATGGTTCGTTTAACTCATGGGGAAGAGACCGTTTTTGGCATCCAAACCGTGGTATTATGGATAGTTTAACTACGGCTAATGCAGATATGCCAAAATGGGACGCCATAAAAACGACTATTATTAGAAATAACCGTTTTCGTTGCGATCATGGTTGGGATGTTGATTTAGATGATGGTTCATCAAATTATCATATTTATAACAATTTGATGCTAAATAGCGGACTAAAACTGCGTGAAGGTTTTAATCGTGTTGCCGAAAATAATATTATGGTGAATAATTCTCTGCATCCACATGTTTGGTTTGTTAATAGTGAAGATGTTTTTAAACATAATATTGTTCAAAAAAGCTATCAAGATGTTAGATTGTCTGGTTGGGGAAAAGAGATGGATTACAACTTTTTTCCGAATGAAGAATCGATGTTGAAAGCACAGATTTACAATAGAGATTTACATAGTGCTTTTGGCGATCCGATGTTTAAAGATCCAGCATCATTAGACTTTTCGGTTGCTGAAAATTCACCTGCATTAAAAATAGGTTTCAAAAACTTTCCTATGGATCAATTTGGAGTTCAGAATGCAGAGTTGAAAAAAATGGCCAAAACGCCAGAAATTCCAGTGATGCGAGATCCTTCCGAAGAAAATAAAAAAGGAAATCTTGTTGTGGCTTGGTTACGTAACGACTTAAAAAGTGTAGAATCTGAGCAAGAACAATCGGCTTATGGTTTAAATACTCCAGAAGGTGTTATTCTTTTAAAAGTTTGGTCGGGTAGCCCTGCTGTGAAAAATAACGGACTTAAAAAAGGCGATGTGATTCTTGAGGCTGACGGTAAAAAGGTGAAAACTGTAAAAGATTTTTTTCAAATTAATGTTGAAAATAAAACGAATAAATTGGACTTGGTTATTATGCGTAATCAATCGGAAAAGAAAATAACTATAAACACTAAATAAGGATAGCTCTAAAAAATAATATAATGGTTTACGGTAATAACGTTCTAATACTTTGCTTAATCTCAATTGTTAGCCAATTATCTTTTGCTTTTCAAGAAAAACAAGAGTTTCCTAACATTGTTTTAATTAATGCAGATGATCTTGGTTATGGTGATTTGAGTTGTTATGGTGCCACAAAACTTCATACTCCAAATATCGATAAATTAGCTAAAGAAGGACGAATGTTTACAGATGCACATGCAGCATCGGCAGTTTGTACACCATCTCGTTATGCTTTACTTACGGGGGAATATCCTGTTAGACATGGCAGTTTAAATAGCCCTGTTTTTCTTAAGAATAAGTTAGTGATTGATACTCAAAAAGAAACTATAGCTTCCATCCTTAAAAAAGCGGGTTATGCAACTGCTTGTGTTGGAAAGTGGCATCTTGGTTTTGGAACAACTGAACCTGTAGATTGGAATAAACCATTAACACCTGGTCCAAACGAACTTGGTTTTGATTACTATTATGGCGTACCTGTTGTAAATAGTCATCCGCCTTTTGTATATGTTGAAAATCATGATGTTGTAGGATTGACAGAAGATGATCCGTTTGTTTATGGGCAAAAAGCAAAAACAAAAAAAGTTTTTGAAAAAATGCACTTAAATGCTATTGGAGGTGCAGATAAAGCACATGTATTATATGTGGATGATCAAGTAGGAACTCATTTAAAAGATAAAGCCGTTAGTTGGATGAAATCGCAAAAAGAAAACCCTTTCTTTATGTATTTTGCCACAACGAATATTCACCATCCTTTTACACCTGCACCACAATTTATAGGAACTAGTGAAAGTGGTTTGTATGGCGATTTTGTTCATGAATTAGATTGGATTGTTGGTGAAGTTATGCAGACCCTTGAAGAAATGGGCGTAGCGGAAAACACTTTAGTACTATTTACTAGTGATAATGGAGGTATGTTTAATGCTACAGGGCAAGAGGCATGGAAAGATGGACACCGATTAAATGGTGATTTATTAGGTTTTAAGTTTGATGCTTGGGAAGGCGGTCATCGTATTCCATTTATAGCACATTGGCCAAATAAAATAAAGGCAGCCGAAGTTTCTAATCAGTTAATTTGTAATGTTGATATGTTAGCAACTTTTGCAGCGCTTACGGGACAAAAACTTGAAGCAGGACAAGGCATGGATAGTAAAAATATTTTAGCAGCAATAACTGGTCAAACCAATAAGCAAATAAGAAATGAAGTGTTATTAGCTCCTCAAAAAAAATCACACCTTACTTTACGTAAAGGAAAATGGCTATATATTGGAGCACAAGGTGGTGGAGGTTTTACTTCCAGTAAACAAGGTACGCATGGTTTTGGAGGACCAGCAGCAATATCTTTTGCCGGAGAAATTAATAGTGATATTGAAAATGGTAAAATAAAGAAAGATGCACCGCCAGCACAACTTTATAACCTTGAAATAGATATTTCTCAAACTAATAATCTGTATGCACAATATCCAGAAGTAGTAAAAGAAATGCAAAACAGTTTAGATACATATAAAACAGAAAAGAAAATAACTATAAACACTAAATAAAAGAAAATGAAAAATTTAAACAAAATACTATTGCTAGCATTGGTGATTGCATTAAACACTAATGTGGGTTTTGCTCAAAGTTCCAGCAAGAAAAAATTGTCTGATGACGAACGTATGGAATGGTGGCGCGATTCTAAATTCGGAATGTTTATCCACTGGGGAGCGTATTCTATCATTGGTGGAGAACGTGGTACAAAAATAGCTGGAGGTGGTGCAGAGTGGGCCATGGATAAGTTAGATTACACCGTTAAAGATTACGAGAAATTTCCAGAAATGTTTAATCCTGTTATGTTTGATGCTGATGCTTGGGTAAGTATGGCTAAAAATGCTGGGATGAAGTATATTGTATTGACTTCTAAGCATCATGAAGGTTTTGGATTATGGGATTCTAAAGTGTCTGATTATGACGTGATGGATACGGCGCCTTTTAAGCGTGATATTGTGAAAGAACTATCTGAAGCTTGTAAAAAACAAGGTATTAAATTTTGTTTATACTATTCTATCGTAGATTGGCACCATCCGCAAGCACAAGGAAACTTGTATCCAAATTATAATATTGCGCAGCATGATGATCCATCGGTTGTGAATCCAGAATTTCCAGAGTATTTTAAAAATTATATGAAACCTCAGGTTAAAGAACTTTTATCTAACTATGGAGACATTGGTGTGGTGTGGTTTGATGGCGATTGGATTTCTGATTATACTACCGAAATGGGAAAAGAACTTTACAGTTTTATTCGTGATATTCAACCTAACACTATTGTAAATAATAGAGTTGATAAAGGTAGAACAGGAATGGATGGGATGAACAATCATCCAGGAGAATTTGCTGGAGATTTTGGAACACCAGAACAAGAAATTCCAGATACCGGAATTGATTCGGATTGGGAAGCTTGTATGACTATGAATGGGTCTTGGGGTTACAAACCATCGGATAATAACTGGAAAAGCAGTGAGGATTTAATAGAGAAATTAGTAGATATCGTTTCTAAAGGTGGTAACTTCTTATTAAACATTGGCCCTGATGGTTTTGGTAGATTTCCTGCTGAAAGTATTAGACGCTTAAATGCTATGGGAGAATGGACAAAAATAAATGGTGAAGCTGTTTATGGTGCTTCTGCAAGTCCTTATGAGAAACCAAAATGGGGTCGTTATACTAAAAAAGATAACGTTGTTTATGCACATGTTTTCGATTGGCCAAAAGATGGTGTATTAAAATTAAATAAAGATATTAAGGTTAAAAAAGCAACGTTATTATCAGCTCCTGGTAAAACATTAAATGCTTTAGCAACATCTAGAGATGTATTAGTAGATGTGCCAATGTTAGCGCCGGACGCCACGGTTTCTGTTGTTAAAATTGAGTTAGCAAACTAATTGAAGTATTAAGTAGATTATATAGTGATTAATAGACAGACAACTTTTGGGTTGTTTGTCTGTTTAAACTAGTAAAACATAAAATATATAAAAGATGAATGTTTACAAGGCGTTAATAATTTTTACCATTGCTTTTACATTAAATGTTGGTGTTGGATTTTCTCAAACCTTGCCTTATGAAAAACCAGAATGGGGGGCATATGCTGAAGGTGAAGAAGGTTTTTTAATGGCACATGTTGTTAATTGGCCAGAAGATGGTAAACTAGTTATAAATAGAGCCATTAAACCAAGAGAGGCGAGATTACTTTCTGATCCTGATAAAAAAATAAAAATAAAATTGATTGATGATAAATTAACTGTTTTATTACCTGAACAGGCACCTGTAGGGCAAATTTCAGTTATTAAAATTCAATTAATACCTAATGATGATTGGGCAAATTTTGGAAGGTATAGAAAAGCAAATAAAGAATTGAAAGCACCAACTAAAAAAGAAAATAGAGTGGTGTTTATGGGGAACTCTATCACCGAAAAATGGGTGATGTTTCATGACGATTTCTTTACTGAAAACAATTATGTAGGTCGTGGTATTAGCGGGCAAACTTCATCTCAAATGTTGTTAAGGTTTAAACCAGATGTGGTTAATTTAAATCCGAAAGCTGTAGTGATACATGCAGGAACTAATGACATTGCTGGAAATAGAGGTCCTATTTCTATCGCAGAAATTGCAGATAATATTTTTTCAATGGCCGAAATTGCTAAAGCCAATAACATAAAAGTAGTTTTAGCTTCTGTACTTCCTGCTAGTAGCTATTCTTGGAGTCCGTCGGTAGAACCTATAGCAAAAATTAGCGAACTTAATGGCTTAATTAAAGCATATGCTAAAAAGAATAACATTGTGTATTTAGATTATTACACACCAATGGTAAATGCAGATAAAGGTTTAATAAAGGCTTATGGTAGAGATACGGTACATCCAAATTTAGATGGTTATGCTATTATGGAACCTTTGGTTAAAGCGGCTATAAAGAAGGCTTTGAAGAAGTAGAACATGATGTAAAAAATATAATCTGCAAGATTTTTTGATTGTAGATACTACGGAAGCCAAGATTTTCTAAAAGTAATTTTAGTTAGTCTTGGCTTTTTTTTATGACTTATTGTGATTAAAAAAAATAAGAATCGATAGATAAAAGCTATAATTTACACACAATGGTTAATGGTTTATATTTATTTAATGTACAAATAAGTAATATTGAATAGAATATAAATATTAAACATTAATGTTTCATTTTAGAACTATGAAAAAAGGAATTTCATTTATTATTTGCTGCTTTTTTGTGATGATAGTCACAGCCCAAAAAAGAAATTATCTGTTGTACACCGATAGTAATATTGCTAATTTAAAAAAGCAAATTACGGTTGATGATGATATAAAAAACAGCTGGGAAAAGCAATTAAAATATGCTAATGAATTAGTTTTAAAAGATAGATTTAAAGCCGATAATTGTCAAGTGTTAGGATTAGCCTATCGTATGACGGGTGATGAGAAATATGCCCAAACTATTAAAAAAATATTGATAGATTATACTTCAAAAGATACTTGGGAAGGCGCTAATTTATTAAACAGAACACCAGCTTGGAAAGGGGGTTTAAATACATCGCATACTAGCTTTTTCGTTTCTATAGGGTTTGATTGTATTTATGATTACTTAACTAAAAAAGAACGGAAGGATATTGCTGAAAATTTAGTGCGCGTTGGTATTCAACCTGCTTTAGACGATTGGTTACTGCCAAATTCAAACTTTCACACGTTTGATACTATGGGGCATAACTGGTGGAGTGCTTGTGTTTATATGGCAGGTTTTAGCTCCTTAGCAATTAGAAACGAAGTTCCGGAAGCTAAAAATTGGGTGAATGATATTGCTCAAACCGCTACCGAATTTGTTAACTATTCGGGTAGTGTATTGCAGAATAAACCACCAACATTCGATCAGGACGGTGGCTTTTACGAAAGTATAAACTATGCGTCTTACGGTATTTCTCAATATTTATTGTTTCGTTTTGCGTTGCAATCGGCATTACCAAACACAAAACAGGTCGATTTACCAATTTTAGATAAAATAGGCGATTTCTTTATTCAAACCACTTATTATGTTGAAGAAGGAAAACCAATGTCTGTAAACTTTGGAGATAGTTTTATCAATAAAACAGGAAACGCATGCTTAACATTGCTATGGCAATTGGGCTATAAGAAAAACGATTATGCATGGTACATTAATCAAACCAGTGCGGGAAATGATAAAGAAGGTTTGCAATTAGATACACCTAACGGACTCATTTTACACCCTAAATTACCAGAAATAGCGAGTAATTATGCACCTAAATTAGCAACATCACATTTGTTTAAAGATATGGGGTGGGCAACTATGCGTAATTCCTGGGATAAAAATGCTACCATGTTAGCCGTGAAATCTGGTTTTACTTGGAACCATACGCATGCCGATGCCGGATCGTATATTTTGTTTCATAATGGAAAAAATTTAATTATAGATTCTGGAAATGCATCTTATGGAAATCCGCTTTACACTCAATATTATTGCCAAAGTGAAGCGCATAATGTAGTGCTTTTTAATGGTGAAGGTCAGAATAGAAAAGATCCTTATTTCGGAGTTGCAAACCCCGGATCGCTTCATAATTTAATTGAAGGCGACAATTTTAAATACATTTTAGCCAATGCCACAGGACCTTATGCACAAACATTAGCACGTAATTATCGTAATTTTATTTGGGTTGGCGATGTTATTTTAGTGATAGACGACTTATTAGCACATAAACCAGGCAAGTTCGAGTGGTTACTGCATTACAATGGCGAATCTAAACGTAAAGATTTAGACCTATCTATAAAAGATGGCGATGCTGAGGTTATTGTAAATTCATTATTTCCAGCAACTTTTCCGGAAGGAGGATTACCTCACGATTTTCCTGAGCAAATGCGTTTAGAAGAAAAGTTGGGATATGAAGATCATCATCCAGAAAACAGATCAAAATATTGGTCTATCAGTCATTTTGAAGAAACAGCTAGAACCAAATTTATTTCTGCAATTACTTTAAAAACTGAAGAAAATAAAGAGAACTTACCAGTTATTAAACGTTTTGAAGGGAAAGACTTTTTAGGAGTTTCTATCACGCAAAATGGTGAAACAACAGAAGTGTATTTTAATCTTTTGGCCGATGGCAGACTAAAACACCGTAATAGTGTCATTAATATGAATGGTTGGGAAACCGATGCTTATTTAACAGTTTTAAAATTTAAAGCTGATGTTGATAAAACAAAAATCAATAATATTGATGAAATGTTTATCGGGCACGGCAGTTATTTGCGTCGTGATAATCAAGTTTTAATGCATTCTTTATCGAAATACACGGCTTTAGTAGAAGGTTTTTCGGCAACACCAAAAGTAATCTATCAAGGTCAAGAAAATGCAACAGTGAGTTTGTATAGTTCTAATAAGAAATCAACACTTAAAGTGAATGGTATTTCTAAAAATGGGCGTTACGATTCATCAAATAAAATAGTAAAAGTAACTTTAAAGTAAACCTATATATGTTGGTTAAAAAGAAAAAAATAAATAGAAAGCAAAGCGTTTCTGTGTCATTGTTTTTACTTGTTTTTAGTGCGTTCTCGTTAAGTGGTTTTGCTCAAATTCCGCTTCCTAGAAATTTAGAGCAAGGTTATCCACGGTTGCATATCACGCAATCCGAAAAAAAGAATTTAGAAAAAACAATCAAGAAAGAACAGTGGGCTGCAAATGTTTTAGAAGGTATTCATAATCGTATTGATACATATGTAGAACGCCATGTTACCGACCCAGAATGGATGGTTTCTAGGTTACAAATGTATTGGAAAACAAAATCAACCAATGTTTATGTAAATGGCATGAATTATTCTCATGCAGATGGCGAAGCCCCTGTGCCTACCGTTCGTTTTGTAGGTTCTAGAGATTATACTACACCATACGGAACACCAAAATTAGAAGATATTCTTCCCTACATGGACGATCCACGAGGTTTGTATTTACCCAATAAAAGTAAAGATGGAAATCCTTTTGAATGGGCTGCAATAGCTAAAACAGGTCGGGTAATTTATTCAATCAACGAACAAATCATTGAGTTAGCACGTGATGCCGCATTTATTTATTGGTTGGAAAATGATGAACGATATGCCAAGTTTGCCAATGCTATTATTCATACGTATTTAGAAGGAATGTCTTATAGAAGCGAGCCAATTGATTTGCTTAATGGACATATTCAAACGCTTGTTGGTTTTACCAATTTTCAGGTGATTCATGAAAGTGTGCTTATAGATGTGGCTGAACTGTATGATTTTTTACATCAGTATATTGAAGCTAATCATGCTGAAAATATTCCTATGTATGATAAAACCATAAAACGATGGACAGATCAAATTATTAAAAATGGAGTACCACAAAACAACTGGAATCTGCATCAAGCTAAGGTTATTTTAAAGGCGGCAATGGTATTAAAAGACGATGCCTTTTACGAAGATAAAAAGGGAAGGGAATACTATATCGATTATATTCTAAATAAGACTTCCGCACGTCAGTGGTCTTTAACCAAATTCATGAATTTTGGATATGATCCGAATAATGGTGTTTGGGCGGAGTGTCCTGGGTATTCTCAAGGTGTAACTAAAGATTTAACAACGTTTATTAAAGATTTTGACAACACTTTCGATCATAATATTTTACCATACATGCCAGTGATGGAGAAGGCTGTTAAAATGTTACCGCAATACTTATTTCCTAATGGGCAAACAGTTGCTTTTGGCGATTCTAATTACGGAGGTATAGGCACGGAGGCTATTTCAAATTTAATTCGTGTTGCTCAGAAAAATAATAATAAAACCTTAGAAGAAGATTTTACAGGATTATATCGCTTATTTGCAGAGGACCAAAAATCAGATAAAAACAGAAAGCCGAGGGCTAATATTAGTTCATTTTTTGCAAGTAAACCTTTAGAGCTAAATCCAAAATATACAAAAAGTGATATTGACGATTATATGACTCAAACCTTTTATGCGCCCAATGTAAGCTGGCATGTACAACGTATGGGCACTGGGAAAAATGGAATGATGGCTTCCTTAAATGGATCATTAGGAAATCATATGCATGCTAATGGAATTAACATGGAATTGTACGGAAAAGGTTTTGTACAAGGTGGAGATCCTGGTAAGGGTGCAGGTTATTTACAACCTATATACTTAGAATTTTATTCGCAGTTTCCAGCACACAATACAGTTATGGTAGATGGCGTATCATCTTATACCGAAATGTTTAGTAATCATGCGTTCGATTTGATGGGAGAATACCCGAAGTCAGAACAAAAGAAAGATTATTATCAAAATATCACCTATTCCGATGTTTACTTTCTAGAGCCAGAAACACGAAGTGATCAAAGTCGTTTGGTGAGTATTGTAAAAACAGGAGAAATCACGGGATATTATGTAGATGTTTTTCGTTCTAAAAAGCAACGTGAAGGCGATAAATTTCACGATTACTTTTATCATAATTTAGGTCAAAGCATGGAGGTTTTAGATGCGTCAGGAAATCCTTTAGATCTTAAGCCTTCGGAAGAAATGGCTTTTGCTGGCGGTTATTTATACGCGTTCGATTATCAATGGGATAAAAAATCAATAAAAACGAATAAAGATTATCAGGCGCAATGGAAGATTGATAGGCCAGAAGGAGAAGAAGATGTGTTTATGAATCTTTGGATGATGGGCGCAGAAAACAGAGAAATATTTTCGCTAAAATCACCTCCACATAAAGCTTTCAAAGGAAATCATGGTTTGCCATATGCCGTAGATAAGGCACCGTATTTAACTTTTGCAGCGAGACAATTTGGAGCTGCTTGGGAACAACCATTTGTTTCAGTTTATGAACCATTTACTTCAACAAAAGGAAAAAGTATTGTAAACATATCAAGTTTTAAAGATGAAAACGGAAGTAAAGAATTTGTTGGGCTTCATGTGAAACACAAATCAGGAAGAGAAGATTTTGTTTTTTCAACCACTAATAATCAAAAGGTGAAATATAACAACATGGCTACAAATGCAATATATGCTGTGTTCGGTAAGGAAAAAAACGGTGATTTTATATTGTTCATGGGTAATGGAACCGAATTAGAAACAAAAGAGATTAAGGTTTCAGCAAGTGAAAAAGGAAATGTAGTACTTGAGAAAAAGAATGGCGAATTATTTTTAGATAATGAAGTGCCAGTAACAATACGGATTAATAACGAAGAAAAGAAATTCAATATTGGAACTTTTCGATCAATAAAATAATCTGAAAAAATCACAAACATGAATTTCAAGGGAAGTCTAAAAGCAGCAATTTATTTTTGTTCTTTATTATCATTTACGTTTATTTTTGGATGTACTGATATTGAAAAAGATAAATTAGATATTAAGGAATATTTAAAACAAGCCAACGGGGAAACTATTTATCCCTCGGAGAAGCAAATAGAAATGCTTAAAAAGGTGATTCCGAATGAAGCCTTTCAACCGGCACCAAAAATTAGTGATAGAACATTCTGGAATGAAGTCGCCCAAACCGAATCGGGTAAAACTTATTTAAAAAAGGCATTATCATTTTTGAATGAAGCTCCTGAAGTTCCTATTTCAGATGAAATTTATAGAAGAGCCAATAAAGAAGGAAATCGGGCTATTTATAAACCGAGGTATTACGATACCATGATACGTTTAGAGCATTTTGTTTTAGCTGAATGTTTAGAAAATAATGGACGCTTTGTGCCTCAAATTAAAACGTATTTAAGAGCGATTATGGATATGAAATCGTGGTTGCATCCCAACCATGACGACAGAAATAATAGCGTTCTTGAAGGAAAACGAGTTTCGATAGATTTAGGAGCAAGACGTTTTGGGTCGGTTTTAGCTGTAGCTGAAACGCTTTTGGAAGATCAATTATCACCAGAGTTTAGAAACGAAATTAAAGCACAACTTCAATACAGAATCACGGATAATTACTTGCAAAGCTGTAAGGTTCCCGATGAAAATAACCATTGGATTGATGGTAAAAGTAATTGGAATGCCGTGTGTACTAGTGGTGCCGTTTTTACGTCTATAGCAAATGCAACAGATGGAGATGAGCGTATTGCTGCTATAGGTTCTGCAATTAATAGTATGAAACATTATGTCAGTGGTTTTGGAGCCGACGGATATTGTTCTGAGGGTGTTGGGTATTGGCGTTATGGTTTTGGCCATTACTTATATTTAGCCGAAATACTTTTCGATTATACCGATGGGAAAATTAATTTATTTGAAGGTCATGATCCTGATAAACTGAATAGAGTAGCCGATTTTCCTGAGAATTTCCATATTCAAAATGAAAAATTTGCACCTTTTGCCGATGGTAGCTCTATCGTTAAAAATAACGAAGGAAATTTTGCTTATGTATTGGCAGCAAAACAATATGGGGCAAGAAAACCTATTGAAAATATTTTAGATCAAGCTGTAGAACAACTTATTGTTTGGAAAAACCCAGAAGATTATACAACAAGAAATACAACAAATTTAGGAACGTTTGAAGTACCAAATCATTCTTATTTTAACGATTTTGGAATGGTTATTTCGCGAGGAAAACAAAATGTACCATTTTCTGTAGCGGTTAAAGCTGGGCACAATAAAGAAAACCACAATCATAGTGATGTAGGAACTTATATTTTAGTTTTAGGGGAAGATTTAATTTCAGGAGATATCGGTGCACCATCATATCGTGCGGGGTCTTTCTCTCCAAAAAATAAAGCACGAAGTTCTTGGGGGCACCCTGTTCCTAGAATAGATGATACTTTGCAATCTAATGGACGTCAATTTGAAGGAAAAATAACAGAAACCAAATTCACTGATACAGAAGATAAAGTGGTTATGGATATTAGTGCGGCGTATGAATTGCCTGTGCTTGAATCTTTATCTAGAACAATGGTGAATGATAAATTTGGAACGGGAACAATAACGATTCAAGACGATTTTAAAACGACAAAACCCGTAGTTTTTGGAACGGCAATTATGACGTTTTCTAAATATGAAATTGTTAATGAAAGCACTATTATACTTACGGGGAAAAATCAAAAAGTGAAGGTTGAAATAAAAAGTAGTGGCGATAAAGTTATTATTAACCCAGAACATGTTCCTGTAGAATATTTACGAGAAGGAAAAGAAGCTGTTAGGATAGGTATCGATTTTGAGGAGCCTTTAGCTAACGGAAGCATAACTATGAAGTATACACCTCTATATAATTAAAAATGTGATTTTGGCTTTGTTCTATAATCAGTTTTAGTTGAATTAAGAAAAGATGCTACTCATAAATATTAGTATCTCTAATCAGGTATTTTAATCGGTTTAATTTATGGAGAAGCTTTATAGCTCGATATTCCGAAATATCACTTAAAGCGGAATCTGTTTGTCGGAAATTATAAGCCTGTTCTATAAGTTCTTTGTAACGTTGGCTTAATCTATGTTGGTCTGTTTTAATACTGTCAACTCGGTTCATAACGATTAAAGGGAATTAAGTAGAACATAAATATACACTTTTTTGTTTAATTATTTAATTCTTTTTAATTGATTTTCAGTTGGATACGTTTTGTGTAAGCCGGTTATTTTTTTATAACAATTAATACAATAAAAAAAGCCGCATACAATTTAAAACTGTATGCGGCTTTTATTTATATTTAAAAATCTAGTCTTGCAAAGCAAAAACCTTTTTTAATAAATCTGTAGATCTAGAAGATACTTTAGTTCTAATTTCAGTTTCTTCAACGGCAATCATTGTAAAAACACCTTTTAAAGCTTCACCTGTTACGTAATCTGTTAAATCTGGATTAACATCACTAGTAAATGGTAATGCGTTGTATTTAGTAATTAAATTACTCCATACTTGATCGGCACCTACTTTTCCAAAAGAGCTTTTTATTACAGGATTAAATTTATCGTAAAGAGCTGTTTGTGTTTTAGATGTTAAGTACTGTGTTGCAGCATCGTTGCTACCGAGTAAAATATTTTTAGCATCTGCAAACGTAATGTCTTTTACAGCGTCTACAAAAATAGGAGTAGCTTCTTTTACAGCATCTTCTGCCGCTCTATTAAGTACTTTTAAACCTTCGTCTGCAAGGCTGCTTAAGCCTATGTCTCTAAGGGCTTTGTCTACTTTTTGTAATTCTTCTGGTAATAAAATTTTAACTAAATCGTTTTTAAAGAAACCATCGGTTTGTGTTAGTTTTGTTACTTGCTTGTCAATACCTAAATCTAGAGCTTCACGTAAGCCTGATGCTATTTCGGTAGTGCCTAATGCGCCACTTGCTTGTGGTAGTTGACTAACTACTTGTTGAAGTTCGGCACATGCCGTAAGATTAAATATTAGTAAGAAAACGAGTGCTTTACGAATCATGATATTGGGTTTTATATTAAAAGACAAAGATATATTTTACAAATGAAAACCATTCTCTTTTTTTAAAATACTATTTTAGCACAATTATTGTATGTATCACAATATATTATTAAATTGACTCTATATTAAGCTGTATTATAATGAAAATAAGAAAATTAGTACTTTGCTTGTTATGTGTTTTAACTCCAATGATTTTTTTTGGGCAAATACATATATCAAAGAACATTAAAAAATCTTCGATTGCAACCACGGATGAAAACGCGTTGTATTTTGTAGATTTTTGGGCAACATGGTGTGGCCCGTGTATTCATGTTTCTAAATATTTAGAATCGTTACAACAGCAGTTTCCTAAAAACTTTTACATTCTGTCTTTAACTCAAGAAAGTGCAGAAGTAGTAAATAAGTTTATGGTTAAACACAATACAGGTTTGGCCGTTGCCACAGATTATGAAGGCGAAACTTTTGCTTTAAACAATATTGCTAGTCTACCTTATGGTATTTTATTTAATGCTGATGGACAAAAACTATGGGAAGGGCATGCAGCCGATTTAAAGGCTTATAAAATTGGTGGGTTTTTAGCTAGAAATCAAAAAACTATTGCTGTTGATGATTTTTTTAAGTTAGAAGAATACAAACAAGAGGTCGCTATAGAGAACCCCATAAAACGAAGAAGAGATTTCGATTTTCTAGAAATGGAAGTAGATCATGGTGTTAGTTCCGGAATTCAGGCTGTTAATAGAAATGGTTATTTAGAGATTGAAGGTCGTTTGCAAGACATTATGGCTTACGCGTTGCACAGTAATAAAGCGCAAATTAAAATTTCTAAAGAGGATAATAAGTATTATAAAATGTATTTTGAAGAAGGTTCTAAAGCCTTTGAAAATAAAGAAAACAGTATTAGTAAAGCTTTAAAGTTACGCCGTAAGGAGTATGAAAAGGAAGGAGATGTATTGGTTTTTAATATTGATGATGCTAAGTTTTGGGATACTAACCAAATAGACTGGGGAATAAATAATTCAAAATATTTAATAGGCGATTCAGATATACAGGCAGATAATGCTTCCATAACCGATATTGCTTATCAATTATCTTTTTTGTTAGAAACTCCTATTGTTTTTGATAAGAAGTTTAAAAATGAAGAGTTACATGATTGGCAAATTCATTACAAATATTTTGAGTTTATGTCTTCTAATCTTGGAGAATACGGAATAAAGGTAGAAAAGAAAGTTACAACATACCCAGAGTATGTTTACAATAAACGTTAGGTTCGTTGGAGAACTAATTACTTTAAAATAAAAAAGCTCAGGATATAAATCTTGAGCTTTTTTATTTTGTAAAAGGAAATTATTTATTCTTTAATATATACATCAGCTAAGTTGTGTATTAACAAATAAGTTTCATCACCTTGTATATCTGTAATATTCTCGTAATTATGGAAATTTACAGAGTTGTCAAAAGTTGTTGGAAAATATGGTATATCTCCGGCATCTTCGTAAGCACTGGCAGATCCGCTACTTCCGTTTTCTACTTTATGCACTATAGAAGAGTATAGATATTCTAATTTATTAAGGTCGCCTTTACCAAGTAAAAGTTTAATGATCTCTCCATCCTCATCTTCGTCTTCATAATAGACGTGAAGAAATCCGTCTTCAAATACGTAATCTACATTATAGATTTCGCCATATTGAGCAACCACCACCTCTGTGTCACTTATAAATTTAACATAATAGTCTTTACTTTCCTCTTCTATTTCTGCTTTATTACGCCCAAGTCCGCTGTTTTCGTAATATGCGGCTAAAACATCATCGGGTACTTCTTCGGTTTCTGTTCCATCTTTAATATAAGAGAAGCTTTCTTCTACGTGAGAGAATTTAAGGGTAATTGGATATTGAGTTTCCGAAGTATCATCTTTATCATCATTACTATCGCAAGATGTGTTGATAATGGCTAGAAACATTAATGTTGCTGCAAAAATTACTTTTTTCATGTTGTTTTATTTGAGTGTTTTAATTGAATTAAGCATTAAATATAGAGATATACCTTAGTTTAAAAAATAAGAATTGAAGTTTTTTCTTATTTTAATTAAAACATTACCGTTGGTCTATTAGTGCTCGTAGATTTTTATTTTAATAATCATGGAGAACTGGTTTAGCTAAATGTTAATGCTGAATTGAGAAGGGATTTGGATGGCAAATACTTGCGTTAGGGATTGCAGTGTAAAACCCACAGCGGGGCCGATGGTAATCGGTGGCGCGAGGATTTGTAGCGGAAAGCCCGACCCTTGTGGTAACGCCAAAAAAATGATATAAAATAAAAAGGGCACCTTAATTAAAAGATGCCCTTTTCGATAATTAAACTAACCCCTCAGTTTAAAATTGTAATAGAATTTACAATGTTTTTATTGTATAACTCTAAATTCTGTACGTCTGTTCTTTTGGTGTTCGTTATCTGAACAATCAACACCATTAGCACAACGGTTTACTAATCTTGTTTCTCCGTATCCTTTTGCAGTTAAACGGTTTCTAGAGATTCCTTTAGATACTAAGTAGTTTACTACTGAGTTAGCACGTTGTTGTGATAAAGACATGTTGAAATCATCATTTCCTCTAGCATCTGTATGAGACATTAGTTCGATGCTCACAGGCTTGCTGTTTAATAAAGGTAATAATGTTTCGTCGATAATTTTTTTAGACGCTGGAGTGATACGAGCACTACCTGTTTCGTAAAAAATTGGTAATACGTTAGATTTTAATAATCCACAATCAACTTCTTCCCAAGTAGTAATTCCACCTTTTTTAGCTAATACAGTTCTTGTAACAGTTTGCATTTTTGCAGGTACAGTTACGCTTCTTGTAGATGCTGGAGTTTGAACAACTTGACGTTTGATAGTTGAGTATTCTGCAGGAATTTCAATTTCGTCCATTCTTGCTGGAGTTTTGATAACACGTTTTTTGTATACTGTGTTTAATTCTGTAACTGGCACTTGGCTAGTTGAAGCATCTGTAGCTAAAGTTGTAAAGCTTACATCTCTAGATTGAGCAGGGTATTCAACAAAACATGCTACAACACAATCTTCTTTGTTAGGAGAATCACAAGCAGTTTCCTTGTATTCCCATCCAGAAGTTTTTGGGTAAGTTTCGAAAGTTCTAGAACTAGAACCGAAAGTTGCAGGATTGATGTTTAAATCTGTTCTACCTTCTTTCTTTACGTAAGGTACTTCAACAGTTTCGTAAGTTGCAGGAACGTAAACGAATTTTTTAGCAGCTTCTTTTACTAATACACGATCTTCTACAGTTCTGTATGTTGCAGGAACTACTTCTAAAATAGAATATGCTGGATATACTTCGATAGTTTCTTCGATGTCTTTGAATTCATCTTTTGTAATACACTTAACATAACATTTTCCTGGATCAGGATTTGCTGGTAAGTTTTGAGCTTGGGTAAACCCGATTCCGAAAATTAAAGCTAGGCTTAAAAATAAATTTGTTTTCATAAAAATTAAAATTTAGTTAATGGTTGTTTTTCCACATTATTAAGACACAGGAAAAACTGATAAGTCACAAGTTATATTGATAAAAAATTAAAAAGTGTTAGTTAAGAGCACTTTTTCGAGGGGTTTTAAGGGTTCTAAGTGTTGATTATTAATGGATTAAAAAGTTACGAAAAAATTACGGTTTTATTGTTATACACCATAACTTTTCTGTTTGAATGTGATTTTATCGCATTAGCTAGCACTATTTTTTCTAAATCTCTTCCTTTGGCAATAAGTGCATCTATAGTATATGTATGCGATACATGTGCAACATCTTGCTCAATAATTGGTCCGGCATCTAACTCCTCGGTTACGTAGTGACTTGTAGCTCCAATAATTTTAACACCGCGCTTGTAAGCAGAGTGATAAGGTTTGGCGCCCACAAAGGCTGGTAAAAAGGAGTGATGTATATTTATTATTTTATTTGGGTATTTATTAATTAATGTACCAGAAACTATTTGCATGTAGCGAGCCAGCACAATAAAATCGATATTATGCGCTTCTAGCAACTCTAATTGCTTGGTTTCGGCTTGTGCTTTAGTGTCTTTGGTAACAGGAATATGGTAAAACGGTATTTTAAAACTATCTGCAATAGGTTTTAAGTCGTTATGGTTACTTATTATAAAAGGAATTTCTAAATTAAGTTCACCAGAATTATAACGGCCTAACAAATCGTAAAGGCAATGATCGTATTTAGAAACAAAAAGCGCCATTTTAGGTTTCTTTTCAGAAGAATATATGCGCCATTTCATATTAAACTCATCGGCAATATTGCTTTTAAAACACGCTTTAAAAGTTTCTGTTGAAAAGTTAACGTCTTGAAATTCGCTTTCTAAACGCATGAAAAATATGTTCTGTTCCCGGTCTACATGCTGATCTAAGTAAATAACATTACCCTGTTTTTCAGTTATAAAGTTGGTTACCGATGCAATGATGCCAGGTAGATCTTTACAGTGAATGAGTATGGTGATTTTATTCATTAAAACGTACTTGTTAATTTTTGTTAAATGTAAGTTAAAATTAGATAAATTGGAGTTTGTATTTTAAAATTAGATTATCCGTTGCAAATTGCTGATATTTTTGAATATTCCGTAAATTCGCAGTTCTAATCATAAGATTTTTTAAGAATGAAACAAATTTCTTCCTACAAACCAAAATATAAAGTTCGAATAGTTACAGCTGCATCATTATTTGATGGTCATGATGCTTCTATTAATATTATGCGTCGAATTATTCAGTCTACTGGAGTGGAAGTGATTCATTTAGGTCACGATAGAAGTGTGGAAGAAGTTGTAAATACAGCCATTCAAGAAGATGTTAATGCTATTTGTTTAACATCGTACCAAGGTGGGCATAACGAGTATTTTAAATACATGTTCGATTTGTTGAAGGAACGCGGCGCAGAGCATATTAAAATTTTTGGCGGCGGCGGCGGTGTTATTTTACCTTCGGAAATAAAAGATTTGATGGATTATGGTATTTCAAGAATCTATTCTCCAGATGATGGCCGTGAAATGGGCTTGCAGGGCATGATTAATGATTTGGTACAACAATCAGATTTTGCCATTGGCGATCAACTCGATATAGATGTTGATACTTTAAAGAATAAAAATGATAAAACGATAGCTAGAGTTATTTCTTCGGCAGAGAATTTTCCGGAGATTTCAAAAGCAGTTTTAGATAAAATTCATAATAAAAATAAAAATTCAAAAACACCAGTTTTGGGTATTACCGGAACCGGAGGTGCAGGAAAATCGAGTTTGGTAGACGAGCTTGTACGCAGGTTTTTAATAGATTTTCCCGAAAAAACAGTTGGTATTGTTTCTGTAGATCCTTCTAAAAGAAAAACAGGTGGAGCACTTCTAGGTGATAGAATCCGTATGAATGCTATTAACAATTCGCGTGTTTATATGCGAAGTTTGGCAACGAGACAATCTAATTTAGCACTTTCAAAATATGTAAATGAAGCGGTTGAGGTTTTAAAAGCCGCAGAGTTCGATCTTATTATATTAGAAACTTCGGGAATTGGGCAGAGTGATACGGAAATTATCGAACATTCTGATGTGTCCTTATATGTAATGACGCCGGAATTTGGAGCAGCAACGCAACTTGAAAAAATTGATATGCTCGATTTTGCCGATTTGGTAGCTATTAATAAATTTGATAAACGGGGTTCGCTAGATGCTTTACGCGATGTAAAAAAACAATACATGCGTAATAATAATCTGTGGGATACCCATCAGGACGATTTACCGGTTTTCGGAACCATCGCTTCTCAGTTTAACGACCCAGGAATGAATACGCTTTACAAAGCGATTATGGACACTTTGGTTGAAAAGGCGAGTGCCGATTTAAAATCAACCTTTACCATTTCTAATGAAATGAGTGAAAAGATTTTTGTAATTCCGCCAAATAGAACACGTTATTTATCTGAAATTGCTGAAAACAACCGTGCTTACGATAAAAAAGGCTTGGAACAGTTTGAAGTGGCACAGAAGCTTTACGGAATTTATAAAACCATTTGTTCTGTAATGAATGTGTCATCGAGCGAAGTCGAGATGTCGCTTATTGGAAAATTAGGATTAAATGATGATGAAATTCTTCAAAAAGCTCAGAATGATAAAGGAATTGTGATTCCGAAAGAAGGAGGAACGCCTGACGAAGAATCTCAAAGAAGTTTATTGAAACTACTTATAAAAGAATTCGACAGAGTAAAATTAAACCTCGATCCTTACAACTGGGAAATTATTACCACTTGGGGCGAGAAAGTAAATAAATATAAAAACCCAATCTATAGCTTTAAAGTTAGGGATAAGGACATTAATATTGAAACACATTCCGAGTCGTTATCGCATTTACAGATTCCTAAAATAGCTTTACCAAAATATCAAGCTTGGGGTGATTTACTAAAATGGTGCTTACAAGAAAATGTACCTGGAGAATTTCCATACACATCTGGTTTGTATCCCTTTAAAAGAACAGGAGAAGATCCCGCAAGAATGTTTGCTGGCGAAGGCGGACCAGAACGTACCAATAAAAGGTTTCATTATGTAAGTGCAGGATTGCCGGCAAAACGCTTGTCAACCGCTTTTGATAGTGTTACACTTTACGGAAACGATCCGGATTTACGTCCAGATATTTACGGTAAAATTGGAAATGCAGGCGTTTCTATTTGTTGTTTAGACGATGCTAAAAAGTTATATTCTGGTTTCGATTTGGCACACGTAATGACCTCTGTGAGTATGACGATTAATGGTCCTGCACCAATGTTGCTTGGCTTTTTTATGAATGCAGCCATCGATCAACAATGTGAGATTTATATAAAAGAAAATAATTTAGAAGATGAAGTAGAAGCCAAAATAGCTGAAATTTATAAAGGTAAAGAGCGCCCAAAATACAACGGCGATTTACCTGAAAGTAATAATGGTTTAGGTTTAATGCTTTTAGGTGTAACAGGAGATCAGGTGTTACCCGCAAATGTTTATGCAGAAATTAAAATAAATACCATTGCTCAAGTTAGAGGTACCGTTCAGGCCGATATTTTAAAAGAAGACCAAGCTCAAAACACCTGTATTTTTTCAACAGAATTTGCATTACGATTGATGGGCGATGTGCAAGAATATTTTATAGATAATAATGTGCGTAATTTTTATTCGGTGTCTATTTCCGGATATCATATTGCCGAAGCAGGAGCAAACCCCATTACTCAATTGGCATTAACCTTATCTAATGGTTTCACTTACGTGGAATATTATTTAAGCCGTGGTATGGATATTAATAAATTCGGACCAAACTTGTCCTTCTTCTTTTCCAATGGTATCGATCCGGAATATGCGGTAATTGGTCGTGTAGCTCGTAAAATTTGGGCAAAAGCCATGAAGCATAAGTATGGCGCCAACGCCAGAGCACAAATGCTTAAATATCATATTCAAACATCTGGAAGAAGTTTACATGCTCAAGAAATCGATTTTAACGATATCCGTACAACACTTCAGGCTTTATACGCTATTTACGACAACTGTAACTCGCTACATACAAATGCTTATGATGAAGCGATTACAACGCCAACAGAGGAGTCCGTACGTCGCGCTATGGCTATTCAACTTATTATTAATAAAGAGTTAGGTTTAAATAAAAATGAAAACCCAATACAAGGCTCGTTTATTATTGAGGAATTAACCGATTTGGTAGAGGAAGCCGTATTGTTAGAGTTTGATAGAATAACAGAACGTGGTGGAGTTTTAGGAGCTATGGAAACCATGTATCAACGTAGTAAAATACAAGAAGAAAGTCTGTATTATGAAACTTTAAAACATAATGGTGATTTTCCGATAATTGGAGTAAACACCTTTTTAAGTAGCCAAGGTTCTCCAACGGTTTTACCTGCGGAAGTTATTCGTGCTACCGAAGAAGAAAAACAATTTCAAATTAAAACATTAAAAAATCTACATAGCGCACATAAAACAGAAGCTTTATTAAAAGAGCTTCAACATAAAGCCGTGAATAACGAAAATATATTCGAAGCCTTAATGGAAGTTTGTAAAGTATGTTCTTTAGGGCAAATTACAAATGCCTTGTTTGAAGTAGGAGGGCAGTACCGCCGAAATATGTAAACAGCACATTTAAATAGTTAATAGAATACTTTTAGGATAGTTTTTGAGACCTTAAAATAGTTTGAGGTCTCGAAGCTTCTGTTTTATTAAAAAGTGCTTAGAGCGAAATACAAGAAACTTATAAAAAGCAAAAAACCTTTAAATCAAAAGATTTAAAGGTTTTTTTTGTGACCGGGCTGGGGCTCGAACCCAGGACCCTCTCCTTAAAAGGGAGATGCTCTACCAACTGAGCTACCAGGTCATTATTTCAAAATAAATACTAACAGTAATTGTTAGCGGGTGCAAATATAACATCTTTAATTAGAAAAACAATTATATTTGTAATTAAACTTAAGTTTTTATTAATAAAAACTTTAATAAAAAAACCTACAAATTTTTCAATCTATAGGTTTTTTGTGACCGGGCTGGGGCTCGAACCCAGGACCCTCTCCTTAAAAGGGAGATGCTCTACCAACTGAGCTACCAGGTCATTATTTCAAAGTTGTTAACATTGCTGTTAGCGGGTGCAAATATAAAACCTTTCTTTAATAAAACAACACTTTTTTTAAATAAATTTCGTTTTTTTGCATCTGTAAATCGTATGTTTTTAAAAATCAATTCTTAACGAAAAAATGATAATAGTTTTAATGGGGTATATGGCTTCCGGAAAGTCAACAATTGGAAAGAGATTAGCAAAAAAACTAAATTATAATTTTATTGATTTAGATGATTTAATTGAATCTAAAGAAAATGCTTCGGTTTCCGAGGTGTTTAAATCTAAAGGTGAAATCTATTTCAGAAAACAAGAAGCACTTTATTTGCGTGAGCAACTTGAATCTAAAGAAGATATTATTTTATCTGTTGGTGGAGGTACGCCTTGCTACAGTAGTAATATGGATGCTATTTTAAGTGCCGAGAACGTAAGGAGCGTGTATTTAAAGGCATCTATACCTACATTAATTGAAAAGTTAATGAAGAAAAAGGCAACACGCCCTTTAATAGCGCATATTGAAACCGAGGAGGCTATGGCCGAATTTATAGGTAAACACTTATTTGAGCGTGCTTATTACTATAATCAAGCCAATGTTAAGGTGTCTATTGATGGTAGATCTAAAAAGGAAGTTACAAAAGATGTTTTTGATAGCTTATTCTAAAATAGCTTCAAAGTTTTTACCTTCTAAAATAACATTAACGTGTTCATGCAACGAGGTGGAAAGCGAAATACCTTTATAATCTGCCTTTACAGGGTATTTTTTATGGTTTCTGTTTACTAAAACAGCCGTTTTAAATTGTTTTAAAGGCACATTTAAAAAGTGTTTAACGCCATAAATTAGTGTGGTTCCGGAGTTTAAAACATCATCTACCAATACAATAGATTTGTTTTTATAATCTTCGGGATCCATAGACGTTTTGATCTCTTGCCACGGATTTTTTTTATCGATACTTACTTTACACAGTGAAACATTAATTTCAGAAATTTTTTGCAATGCCAATTTTAGTTTTTTTGCAAAAACATAGCCATTACTGTCTATTCCTGCTAAAATCACCTCTGTTTCGTCCATGTTACTTTCATAAATTTGAAAAGCAATACGACGTATTTTGTGGTTAATTTCGGTGTGATTTAAAATAATGTTACTTGTGGCAGTCATAATAGATAGCGTTTAAAGTATAAAATTAAGTTTTTTTATTCGTTCTAGCAGTTTTATATCAATCAAAGTTGACGATATAAGCGTTCGGTTTAAACCTTTTTTTAGAAAAATAATTATTCTTCTTCATCAAAAAGAGGATCTTCAGTATAGCCATCAATATCTCTACGATCTTTTTTAGTAGGGCGACCCACTCCTTTTTTTCTATAATAATCTTTCGAGTATTTTAAAAGTTCTTGAGCTTCAAATTGTTCCTTTGGAGTTGTATCTGTTCTGTAAAGATCTACAAGCTTTGCACCAACACGGCTTTCCGGAATATCGTTAACCTTTAAGCGATAGTTAATTTGGTTCTTTCGGAGTTCAACAATATCCTGAGGATAAACATCTCTACTTGGTTTTACTTGGTCGTTATTTATTCTAACTTGGCCCTTTTTACAAGCCGTTGTAGCCAAGGTTCTCGTTTTATAATATCTAATACACCACAAATACTTATCAATCCGCATACAATTATTGTAAAAACTTCGTTAATGTTGTTGTGCAAGATTAAATATTCTTGAATAAAGTGTATCTTGCGCGTCAAAAATACGCAATAATGAGTTTAAGAAAAATAAGTTTTTTAATATTAAGTTTAGTTTTAGTTTTTTCGGCCTGTAAGAAGGATGACGACGCTGATGACGTGGTTGTTGTTGAAGAAAATGATAGAACAGAACAGCAAGTTGAAGATAATGAAGCTTTACTTACATATTTAGAAAGCCATTACTTTAATGCAAGTGATTTTCAAGGAGAAAATGTAAATCCTAATATTGGTGATTTAGAATTAACAGAATTATTAGATGGTGAGACTTTGCCAGAAGGTAGCATTTTGCTAAGTTCTTTATTGAACAATGCCGATGCCGATTTTGTACTAGATGCGAAAGAAGTGGTTTATGCAGAAACTGATTATATTGTATACATTTTACATTTAAATGATGGTGGTGGCGATGAATCTCCACACTTTTGTGATGATGTAAGAGTGAGATATGAAGGATCTGGATTAGATGGTACTGTTTTCGATAGCGCTGTTAATCCTGTGAATCTAGATTTAATAGATTTAATTCCGGCTTGGAGAAAAGTTTTAACCGACTTTAATACAGCTGAAACTATTGCAGATGCAGCAGATGGTACTGTAGCTTACTCTAACCATGGAGCGGGCGTTATGTTTCTTCCTTCAGGACTTGGTTATTTTTCTTCTAGTTTAACAGATATTTCAGCTTACTCACCTTTAATTTTTAAATTCGATTTATTACAGACTACTGTAAACGATCATGATTTTGATGGTGTGCCATCTTATCTTGAAGATTTAAATGGTGATGGTGAATTTACAGTTAATTATGATGATTTAGAAGATACTACGGATGATGATACTGATGGTGATGGAACACCAGATTATGCTGATACAGATGATGATAATGATGGTGTTTTCTCTATATATGAAGATATAGATGAAGATGGTAACCCAGGAAATGATATTGGTGCTAATGGCATTGCAAAATATCTAGATATTACAGAAACAGAATCTAATCAAGATTAATTAGATTTTTAATTCATAAAAAAAAGGAGTAGCTAATCGCTACTCCTTTTTTTGTGGTTTCTTTTCTCCTTTTTTAGGCATTGGCCCTCTTAAATGAATTACTAAGCCGTTAAGGAAATTACGTAAAACTTGATCGCCGCATTCCATATACTTCGGGTGATCGTCGCGTCTAAAGAACGCACCCAATTCACTTTTAGAAATTCTGAAATCTACAAGTTCTAAAATTTTTACAATTTCATCATCACGTAGTTTTAATGCCACGCGTAACTTTTTTAAAATATCGTTATTTGTCATATTTTGAATAGCAATTGCTGTTTTTACAGTTTGAAATAGGTTTTAAATCGTCCTTTTATCGAGAAATGTAAAATTAAGATATTAAAATTTAAGTTAACTCAATATTTTAAATAGAATTTTTGTTAGTATTTCTTACTTCATTAAATAAAATAATGATTTTATGGGGTAAACTTAGTAACGGTGTGCATTTCATCGATTTTTACTTTTGAAATAATACAAGCTGATGTTTTTGTTTTCTCTATGTGAGGTAATTCTGTAAAATACTGAAAACAGGGAAGTTGTGTGTAGTCTTTCTTTGGAACCTCTTGGTTTATTAGGTGGTTTGAGAGCTTCTTAATATTCTGTTAATAAAGACTCTAAATGATAAAACGCAATTTTATTAGATGAAATTTTTTTAAACATTGATGAAATAAAGAAAAACACGATAAAATACCATGGCCTTTTCGATAAGCTACATTATATCTTCGATTAGTTTTTAATGTTTCTGCTTAAATTTATGGTATAACCCTCAAAATTAGTTTAAAATGATTAATAGAGCTCAGAAATTGCATCTCCTATCCGAAATGATTGCTTTTGCGAAGCACGACAAGGATATAAAAAATATAGAATATAACTTTTTGCTAGGCGTTGCCAAGCAATTAGAGATAGAACGTGAGGATTTTGAATATTTAATTAAAAATCCAATAAACTATACTCACCTAAAATCGCATAGCGAACGTATTGTACAATTCCATAGACTTGTGCTATTAATGAATATAGAGCAAGAACATGGCGGAGGAAACAATTCTAAGGGCGTAATTAAATTGTACAATTTTGGTTTACGTATGGGATTAAGTCACGAGTCTATCACTAAAGTACTTTATTTAATGGAGAGTTTCCCGAATAAAATTGTACCACCAGATGTTTTAATAGATATTTTTAAAACACAGTATAATTAGAAAGACAGTATACTTTATAAAATAACATCCTATCACTCATTCTTTTTTCCTTTAAGGAAAAGCTATTAAGTGTTAATTTTAGTTGAAAAGTATAGGATTATAGAAAAGCTAAAGATTTAATTCTTTAGCTTTTCTAGTTTATCTTGAGATGCTTTAATTTCGTCACGTAGTTTAGCTGCAACTAAAAAGTCTAATGCTTTTGCAGCTTCTTCCATAAGTTTGCGTTTCTCTCTAATTTTCTTTTCTAATTCACCTTTGGTTAAATACTCACTCTCTGGCTCAGCGGCTTTAGCAGCTTCTAGCTCATAACTGTAAGTACTTACCGAATTTTTGGTTAATACATTATCTAAACTTTTGTTTAGTGCTGTTGGTGTGATGTTGAATTTGGTATTGTAGGCAATTTGTTTCTCACGACGGTAATCGGTTTCGTCCATCGTTTTCTGCATACTTTTAGTGATTTTATCAGCATACATTATTGCTCTTCCGTTAAGGTTTCTAGCGGCACGACCAACGGTTTGCGTTAAAGATCTTGCCGAACGCAAGAAGCCTTCTTTATCGGCATCTAAAATAGCGACTAGAGATACTTCTGGTAAATCTAAACCTTCACGAAGTAAGTTTACACCAACTAAAACATCAAATAAGCCTTTACGTAAATCTTGCATAATTTCAACACGCTCCAAAGTGTCAACATCACTATGTATGTAACGACAACGAATTTGAATACGGTCTAAATATTTGGTTAATTCCTCCGCCATACGTTTGGTAAGCGTGGTAACCAAAGTACGTTCGTCTTTTTCTACGCGTATTTGTATTTCTTCAATTAAATCATCAATTTGATTTAAACTTGGTCTAATTTCAATAATAGGGTCTAAAAGTCCGGTAGGTCTAATAACTTGCTCTACATAAACGCCATCGGTTTTCTGTAATTCGTAATCGGCTGGTGTGGCACTTACGTATATTACTTGGTTTTGTATGGCTTCAAACTCTTCAAATTTTAAAGGTCTGTTGTCCATAGCGGCAGGTAATCTAAAGCCGTATTCTACTAAATTTTCTTTTCGACTTCTATCACCACCATACATGGCGTGAACTTGAGAAACGGTAACGTGACTTTCGTCTACAACCATTAAATAGTCGTCCGGAAAATAATCGAGTAAACAGAAAGGTCGTGTTCCTGGCTGTCTGCGGTCTAAATAGCGCGAATAGTTTTCAATACCAGAACAATACCCTAATTCACGTATCATTTCTAAATCGAATTCCGTACGCTCTTTTAAGCGTTTGGCTTCAAGGTGTTTGCCTATTTCTTTAAAATAATCATGTTGTTTAACTAAATCATCCTGAATTTCCGAAATGGCATTTTGTAAAACATCGGGAGATGTTACAAACATGTTTGCAGGATAAATTGTTATTTGTTCGTATTTTTCAACAATTTCATTAGTTTGAATATTGAAAGACTCGATTTCTTCAATCTCATCTCCAAAAAAGTGTATTCTAAAAGCATCATCAGCATAACTCGGAAAAATATCGACAGTATCACCTTTTATTCTGAAATTTCCATGTCTAAAATCGGCTTCGGTTCTAGAATATAAACTTTGTACTAAGGTATGAAGGAGTTTAGTTCGTGAAATTTCTTGATCTTGCTTTAATGAAATTACGTTTTTCTGAAATTCGACAGGGTTTCCAATACCGTAAATACAAGATACCGACGCAATTACAATAACATCACGACGTCCAGAAAGTAGGGAAGAGGTTGCGCTTAAACGCATTTTCTCTATTTCTTCATTTATAGATAAATCTTTTTCGATGTACACTCCAGAAACAGGAATGTAAGCTTCTGGTTGATAATAATCGTAATAAGACACAAAATACTCAACAGCATTATTCGGAAAAAACTGTTTAAACTCCGAGTATAACTGCGCTGCCAAAGTTTTATTATGCGCTAAAATTAGAGTTGGGCGTTGTACTTCTTCTATAACATTTGCAATAGTAAATGTTTTACCAGACCCAGTAACCCCTAATAAAGTTTGATATTTTTCATCGGCATTGAAACCTGCCGCTAATTGTTTAATTGCGTTTGGTTGATCGCCTGTTGGCTTAAATTCTGATTCAATTTTAAACTTCATTTTACAAAATTACGCAAAATAAATGTGTTATCTTTTTAAAGTGAAATGTCCGCTAAAATGTCGTCCATCTTCGAGCTGAGCATTAAACCAATAATCATCAGAAGGTAAAGGATTTCCATTAAATGTACCATCCCAACCTGTTGAACCTGCTAAGAATTGTTTAAGTAGTTTTCCATAACGATCGTAAATAAAGATTAACGAGTTTGGTTGTGTTTGAGCGTTTAAGCCCTTTACTTGCCAATAATCATTATAACTATCGCTGTTTGGTGTAAAGAATTTAGCATAACCAATTACCGAAATATCTAATTCTGTAGTTCCGCAAACATCATCCTTTACATAAATGGTGTAAAAGCCTGGACGTACATTTGTAAACACGGGTTCCGCTTGGTAAGTAATAAAGTTTGAGCCCTCTTCGCGTAAGGCATACTCATAATCTCCAGAACCTAAATTTGTAGTATCTATAGTGACGGAGTTGTTGTTAGAGATATCTACAATAGTAACATCGTCTTGAGTAATATTTGCAGACTCCGAAGCTGTAACTATAATATCACGTGTGCGTGAGCATCCTGTTCCATCTGTTTTAGTAAGTGTTACCGTGTATGTTCCGGCAACAGATACATTGTCTAGAGTAGGCTGGTTAGATAATAATGTACCATCCTCAAAATACCACTCGTAAGTAAAACTATCGATTACACTAGCTTCAATAGGATCTAAGTTTACACTGAAAGTTGGGTCTGAGGTACAAACAATTAAGGGAGAGTCTACAGTGAAATCTGGAAGCGGGTTTACAACTAATTCTATAGTGGTTGTTGCTATACAGTTTGTGTTAGCCGAATTAGTAACTTCAACTAAAATATTTTGAGATTCTGAATTTAAAGGGTTTGGTAAAGATGAATTTGTGACTGTAACTCCAGATTCATTTATATATGTATAATTAATATCCATACCGGTTTGCGCTCCTAAAATGGTACTAGAAAAGTTAGAGGTGTTAAAAGGAAATATACCATCATCATCAATGTCTCCAGTTTCACCATCGCATACAATAATTGGGGTTATTGGGTTAGCAATAGGGCTTTCGTCTACTATAAATTCTACTGTAGTTTCATCGAAACATGGTCCGTCGGGAGCCGAAGATGTTGCATTTGTAACTCGAATCGTTATGGTTTGATTGCTTGTTAGAAATGTAGATGAAATTGGACTAACAACGGGAGTACCGTCAGTATATAATAAAGGATCTCCAGCAGTATCAAAATACGAAATATTAAAATTCGCAGGGTTTTGTGTTCCTAAAATATCGCTTTCTAAATTAGAAGTATCGAAAGGGTAGGCGCCATCAGAATCATCATCGCATGCTCTGGTAATTGTAACAGGATTCGCAATTGGTAAAGTTTCTACGGTTAATAAAATATGGCCGCCTAAACCTAAACAATCATTAGATATAGAGCTATCTACACGTACGTAAATTATTTGCGAATTTGGATACCCAATATTTCTGTAATTCGAGATATCTATAATTTCATTTATTTCTGCTAAAGCATCTGCTTCATTTCTATAATATCTTGGTGGTAACGGGTTTTGTCCAGCAGGAATTAAACTTAATAAAGTTGTATTTACACTACTAAAATCGAATGTTGCAATACCATCTCTTTGGTTATTGTTGGCGGTATTATTCCCGTCAATATCAAGAAAATCATCACATTGATTAAACGTAACGGATAGGCTAGAAAGGATTACTGTAGTTGAAACATTAAGTTGAATTTCTGCAATATTCCCGCAGTTAAGTGCATTATCTACCCGCGCCCATACTATGTCGTTACTAATTGTTCTATTTATAAAAGTAGTTGGGTCTGCAATAAAATCAGGGCTCGTCTCATCTCCTAATTTAGCCGAAGCTTCAGTTAAATAATAACTGAATGTTTCGTTCGCTGCATTTGATGAAATCTCATCATTAGCTTCGGTTAAATTGAAATAACTATAACCAAGTGTTGATGGATCAGCATCATCACATTGAATTAAAATAACAGGCGAATTAACATTTGAAAGCGCATTTACAGCAAGCGTCATGCTTTCTGAATATAAGCCACAGCCATTTCCGCTTCTATCTAACTTTACACGGTATTGATTGTTGTTAAAAGTTATAGGTGTATCAGTAATAGTTAGAGTTGTGGTTTGTGAGTTGTTGTAGTTGGTATCATCAATAACGGTGTTCCAAGTGGTGCCATCTGTGCTTATTTCCCATTGAAATGTTTCAGCCTCATCTGAAATTATTGTAATAGAAGCATCGTAAGATTCACAAATAGTAATATCAACGGGTTGCGTAGTTATTGATAATGTAGCACTGGTTGAATAATTTGAATTAGGAAGCGTGTATCCGTCTGAAGCATTAGTTACTAGTCCGTTAATGTCTACTGTAATCGTTGCAGTATCTCCAAGGTAGTTATCCGTATTTGCATCAGAAAACCCTGCCTCAATAACGTCAAAACATGTGTCTCCGTCGGCATCTAAATCAATATAACTAAATATAGTGTCGTTGTCAAAATCGCTAAGTGTATATCCTATTTGGTTGCTGTCCGCTGAGGTTTCTGCGTTATCTGTCCATCCGTTTGTTCCAAAGTTAGGGCTATCATCAATACCGTTCAAATCGGTATCGGATAAATTTATGCCTAATACACCAGTTTCAACTAAATCATAAATACCATCATTATCACTATCTAAATCGTGATAGTCAGGTACGCCATCATTGTCTGTGTCTATTGGAGTTACCGTAATATCATAAACATCATCCAATCCGTTAGAGTCTGCATCTATAATTGATAGCGTAACAAGTTGTCCTTGATTTTCTATAAAATCAGGAATCCCATCGTTATCGCTGTCTAAATCTAAACTGTCATCAATACCATCTAGGTCATTATCATTTCCAACGCAAGTTGCAGCAATTTGAAACGTAGCTTGATTGCTATTCGTATCTGAAATGTTTTTATGAATATAAGTTATTTGGTTAACGCTATGAGCCGAAAAACTGAAAGTTGCAGTTCCAAAAGCTAATGATGTTTTTGATTTAAATCGAATTTCGAAAGCTGAAATTTGCGTGATTCCTGTTTCGTAAATACCATCGAAATCGCTATCTATTAAAAGTTGATCGTCAGGATCTAGAAGGGTAATCGTTCTTGTACTAGGCACTCGAATAATAAACTCTTGATTAGTGTTTAGTGTGCCACTACCGCTAAAAGTATTATCGGGATAGTTTACCAATAAATTAAGAGGTTTGTTAAAGCTTAATTGGTAGGTTGTGTTGCTTTCTGGATCGCCAGTTTTAACAGATACTTCACTAGTGAATATACCTTCGCTATTTCCGAAAATTGGTGTAGTAACTGTATTGTTAGCTACAGTTGTGGTTCCTGAAAAAGTATATGCTCCTACAGGTATGCTACCACTATTAATATTTGATAAATTGATAATTTGATTACCGTAAGATTCTGTACAGTTTAAGATTCCATCGTTATCGTTATCAATATCTATATTGTCTGGTATACCATCGTTATCTCTATCATCTGGACAGATACTTACAGGAACCTCTAGAGATTCTAGTTTTAAGCCTGAACAAAGTAATTCTCCAACAAGTTTGTAAGTTCCAGAAACGGTTGGTGTAATTTGAAATGTTGTAATGCCTGTTGTAGCAAAGCCGCTACCTGAGCCATCGTCAAAAAACCATTCAACACTATCAAAGTTATCCATGTTAGCAACTTCTAAAGTTACATTTGGAATACAGTTTCCTAGACTTTCGAAAACGGCATTAAAATTAATTTCTGGCGGTGTTGGAAAACCTGAATAAAAACTACCAGAAGTCGCCGCTCCATTAAAATTGAAATAAGCACAGTATAACTCGTCTGTGCTTTGCACAGAAATGTTTCCGGTTAGGTCTACAACTTTATATGTCACGTAGTCCGGTTTCCCTGTAACTGCAGTTGGTCCTGTTGTGAAAAAATTACTTAAAGCTATATTGTTTACGGTAACTGTTGCTCCAACCTTAGTAACAATAGAAACACCTCCTTCGAAATCTGTACTTCCTATAGATTGAATATTAGCTATATTATTTAAATTTCCACGTGTTTCACAGCTTAATGGTGGCACAAAATACATGCCTTGGTTAGCTTCGCTTGGTGTTGCTCCAATACCTTGATATGCAAAAACTGGTTGAGAGGTTTCTACGTACATGTTGCCGTTAATATATTGATCGCCTTCAATTAAATAATACTCGCCTGCATTTATAGTGGTAATTGCAGCATTTCCGTTTATACTAACTGAAGTATTATCGTAATGTGCTACAATAAGAATGTTTTCCCAACCATCATAACCATCACCTTTCACAAAAATATATTCTGTACCTACCTTATCTAGGCCCACAATTTGATCGATACCATAATCTCTACCATTACCGTTATGAAAACTACCATTTGCAGATCCGCAGTTTACAACAATGGGTTTATCTGAGTTAACTAAAGTCCCAATTAATCCATCTCTGTTAATCGTATTTTCGTTGCTGTTAGTTGCAATAGTATAGCTTTCTCCTTTGTTTAAATTAACCGTTATTGGGGTTGTTCCTGAATAATTTTCTATAATTAAACCCGCCGGTAAATCACTAAATACAACTTCTGTATTATTTTCGGTAGCCATTACAGAAGCAAAATTGAGATAATTGTCTTGGGGGTTTTCGTTGGTGTAAGTTCCAATTCTAAAAGTTTCTCCACGGGCGGCTAAACCTTTACTAACTAAAGCTCCAGCTTGTGCGCCAGTAGTTGCAGCATTCATTCTAACTGAGGCATAAATACTATTTTGGGCCTCTATAATATAGCCTTTATTATTGATAACGGTACTTGTTTGTATAGGTGGCATGAATAGCTGACTATCTCCATTGCCTAAAAAAATAACTACAGGAGATGAATTTGAAACTACCCCAGATATATACGTTGATGTTGGTTGCCCAACAGGGATAATAGTATAAGCGACATCAGTTACAGAAGGTGTAGATAAATATATATACTGATCTTGTGGTAAAGCATTATCAGAATCGGCGTAAGTTAAAGGAGGTATAAAGTGTGTTTTACTTAGTTGGGCAAAACTTGTTAGACAGAAAAGAAATATAACTAAAAATGATACTTTTTTTAAAAACGCCAATTTATTCATTTACAGTTACGGTAGTTAATGTTAATCTTTATTTTGAGAGCCTCGAAAGGTTAAATATAACCTTTAATACTATTAGACTGAAAAAATATAGTTTGGTTTATTCTTAATTTTGATAAATTTAATAAAGAGTAACTATTTCTGTAACTTTATGTTTTTGAGCACTTAACAATTGAATTTCGTTTTTGATTTTATATGTATTTGATTTAAAGTGATTTATAGGTGTGTGTGCTTAATGTAAAACAAAAAAAAGGTAGCGTTTCTCAGAAAGCTACCTTAATTAATTTTGTGTTGAATTATTTTTCTTTTTTCTGAATTTTAGATGTGTTCGCTAGTTTGTTTACAATAATTTGAGGTTCATTGTAAAGGTATAGAGAACTTGCTCCAGAAATTTCTACAGCTATAGTATCTGTAACTTCTAATATAGCTTCACTAGCAATTTCAGAAATTAAATCACAATTTTTAATAGTGAAATTTTTACCTGTAAACTGTGCGTTATTGTCTGTTCTAAGTGTTAGGTTATCACAGCTCCCTTCAATTTCAGCATTTGCTCTTTGATATAAATCGGCTTTTAAAATTGGCGAATTGATTAAAGCTTCTAATCTGCTGTTTCCGTTTAAAATAACTTTAGATGTTTTTGCAGTTACATTCAATTTCGTTTTAGATTTATCTAATCCTTCAAAATTGAAGTTTTCCGTTTTTATTGTCAGCCCAGCTTCAGAATTACCCGATGTAATTAATGTCATGTTATCTGCATTAATTGTAGATAGACCATGTACTTCCGCATCATCGCGAGTTTCAATGGTTGTTAAAAAATCATCGTAAGCAATTTTTATGTTCAATCTTTTTTTCGACGTAACCCGTTTTGTTAAATCGATATTAAGTACGCTATCTCTAACGTTAAGAACAAAAAACTCATGAAGGTTTTCATCAGTCTCTATTTCAACATATGGTTCTTTGGAGTAAACTAAATCAATTTCAAAACCTTCATCAACTATAACGGTTTTAAAAGAGTTTACGGGAGTTTGTTGTATGGTTACATTTCTATTACCTTTTACTTTTTCTACACTTTGGGCTTGGCCCAAAAAACAAATACTTATTGCTATTAGTAGTGTAAGGGATTTTTGTTTCATTTTGTACATTAATTAAATATTAGAACAAAGATAAAACAAAAACCATCCCAAACTTATATTTAGTCCGGAATGGCTCTATTTTAAAGGCAAATAATGACCTAAATTACTTCTTAGTTATGTTTCCAGAAGAGTTTTTCGATTTATCGACTTTTTCCGGATCACCATAATATTTGATATCGCCACCGCTTGTAGCTTTGGCAACTAGTATTTTTTCGGTGTTTACACTTATATCTGCACCGCTAGTAACTTTTACATTACTGTATTGTGCAATAAGTTCTTCGGCTTCAATATCACTTCCGCTAGTCGCTTCTGCATTAAGTTTTTCAGTTTTGCCAGATAAATTTAAATCGCTTCCACTTGTAGACTTACAGTTTAAAACTTTGGTGTTTAGTTTTAAAGACATATCGCTACCGCTTGTTGTTTTTAAATCTAATTCTTCTACTGTAATAGTGTTGGTCGATACCACATCACTACCACTAGTTGCTATAATATTAGCGATTGTTTTAAAGCTTACCGTTACTTTTTTTGCAACAGATTTACCAATGCTTTCTGCAGTATGGATTTTTAAAACACCATCTACAACTTCAGTAATAATAAGCTCTTGTAAATTTTCATCGGTTTCAACAATAATACTTTCGTTGTCACTTTGTGTAAGGTAAACGTCTAAGCCTTCGGTGGCTTTAATGGTTGAAAACGGTTCGGTAACCATTCTGGTTTCGGTTTTTAAATTGCCATTCCCTTTAACGCCAGAATGCATGTTGATGTTGAAGTTACACGAGAATAAGCATAAACTTAGAAGTGTTGTGACTATAATTTTTGTTAGAGTTGCCATAGTTATTTGTTTTTTGATTGATGAAAGTTTGTGTTGTACTTTATTTATAATTCAAATATCTTTTAAAAAGCGTTTGATTAAAACTTTAAATACCTGAATTGTTGTTTTAGGTTGATGAATTGATGTTTAGCAATCTTTTGATATAAAACATTTCAATTATTAATCTTCTGTGTTAATATGTATTCCGTTTTTGTCAATGTTCAGTTTAACTTCGTCCGATTCTGCTTTAATACCATTTTCATTTATTTTTAAATGGTTCTGGTCAGATATTACTTCAATACCATCCTCGTTTATTTTAATGTTAGGCATATTAATTTCAATTTCCATGTCTTCATTTTCTTCAACAGGACAATCTAGACATTCAACCTCATTGTCAAGAATTTTAAGATCGTGGTTTACATGTTGTCTTCTAATAATATTACCATCATAATTTCTGTAATAAATATAAGGCTCTGTGTTTTTCTTAAAGTTTACAACCATGTTTTCCGGAATGTAAAGAACCACATCTACTTTTTGATCGCTAAACTTATTTTTAGGATCGGTTGTAAAATAAGAGTCTAGCAGCAAAACATTGTTTTTAAGCTCGAAGTTGTAATCAATATTTTTAGCACGAGTTCTTGCTTTCTGATAATCGCGGCCATCGGCACTTTTTTCTAAAGCAACTGTAATTACGCTATCTGTGGTAGATTTTACTCTAATATCAATATCCGAAGAATAAATTATTTTATTCCCTTCATCGTCATGCGCTAATTTAAAATCACTGTGGTCGCGGTAAAAGCTCGAACTTAAATTATCGTTACCAACCATTTTAATACTTAGAGTATCTATAGCTGTAATGGGTAGTTCTGTTTTTTCAATATAGGTTTCATCAAAAGCATGCTCGCTAGCTTGGCGAATACCAATAACAATTAAACCAATTACAGATATAATCCAAAGCCCTAGTAAAGTGAATTTAGCAACATTACCAATAGATTTTAAGTTGTTTACCAAAATTTTTAAGCCCAAATAGAATAGAAAAAAGAAGGGAATACCAACAGCAAATAACGTAAGTAGTGATACAAACCAAATAGGAGTTTCGCCAGCATTAACAATATCTACTAAATCTAAACCAGGTATGTGCACAAAGTTGGCAACACCAACCGAGAATAGGCCAATAATTAAAGCAATTAAAGCAGCGGCACCAATAAAAATAAGTAACACACCAATAAATTTAGCAATCACTTTAAAAAAGAACATAATAATGTCTCCAATAGCTTCAAAAAACGATCTAGACGTCGATTTTATTCTACTACCTTGTTTTTCGAAATCTATGTTTTTTGTAGCGTTAGATACCGAATCCGAAACATTTTTAGCAACATCCGTCACCGTTTCCGATACGTTTTCAAAGCCGTCTTTAATTTTTTTTTCAATGTTACTAATGTTAACCGGTTCGCCAGCCATCATTATTTTTTCAGCTGTTGTTTTAGCTTCAGGTACTAATACCCAAAGTAAAATATAAAGTAGAATACCTGTTCCAAATCCAAAAAATAATAAAACCCAAACCAAACGAATCCAAATAGCATCTATACCTAAATAATGAGCTAACCCTGAAGATACGCCACCAATATATGAGTTGTTTGTATCACGAAATAATTTTCTAGCATTCGATTTTTTCCTTCTAGGTGTTGGTTGCGGTTCATCTTCAAAAATCTCATCGTCCACCAAATAATCTTCCGGTTGGCCCATAATAGAGATTACTTCGTCCACCTCTTTTACTCTAATAACTTGGCGGTCCATTTGCACGCGTTCGTTAAAAAGCTCAGCAATTCGCGCTTCAATATCAGCTATAATCTCCGATCGACCTTGCGAGTCTGTAAACGAACGTTTAATAGCCTCTAGGTAACGTTGCAGTTTTATGTAAGCATCTTCATCAATATGAAAAAATATACCTGCTAAATTTATATTTACTGTTTTATTCATTTTTTTGGTGGTTTTTGGCTAGTTACTATGGTTACTGCATGGTGTAATTCACTCCAAGTGGTATCTAATTCTGTTAAAAATAGCTTGCCCGTTTCGGTTAAGCCATAATATTTCCGTGGAGGTCCAGAGGTCGATTCTTCCCATCTGTAGTTTAAAAGTCCCGCATTTTTAAGTCGCGTAAGCAACGGATAAATGGTACCTTCCACAACCAGCAATTTTGCATCTTTTAAGGTGCTTAGAATTTCGGCAACATAAGCATCCTCGTCTTTTAAAACCGAGAGTATGCAAAATTCTAATACCCCTTTACGCATTTGTGCTTTTGTGTTTTCTATCTTCATATTCTAAAGCATTTTAATTTTGTGAAACTGTTCATTTTTTGATTGATTTTGATGATTGATTATTGATGAAATTTAATTTTTTATTTTGGGCGTTACCCTTTATCCTGAAAAAAGTTCAGGAACAGGGTCGGGCTTTCCGCTACAAGTCCTCGTGCACCCGATTACCATCGGGAGCCCTGTGGGCTTTTCACTGCAATCCCTAACGCGGGCATGTTTGCTAGGTTGTGTTTTAACATCATTGGTTTGTTTATTTCAAAAACTCAATGGTTAGCGGGTAATTATAAACCTCGCCATCTCTAGCCTTTAAGCTCGCATTTACAATACAAATGAGTTCTATAATAAAACCAATAACAGCAACCACACCTAGAAAGCCACCTATGTAAAGTAGAGCAGAAGGTTTGCCAATAGTGATATGGAAATTTTGGAACCCGTTGAAATCTATAAAATCAAAACCATTAAATATTTTGAAAATAAAAAAGGGAACCGATAACGTACCCAAGATTATAGCGTAAAGCAAAATGCTAATTTGAAAATTAATAGCTTGCTTACCATGGCGATCTATAAAATCCGATTTATCCTTATTAGCCGCCCATAAAATAATAGGTCCAATAAAATTTCCGAAAGGGAAAAAGAACCGACTAAATGTCGATAAATGAATAAAAGTTGCGATGTTTTTTTGATGGTTATCTGGCATAATATTAAAACATATAATAGTTTCTTATGCAAATATATGTTTAAAAGAAGGTACTTTGTAACGCATAGTACTGTAATTTAACATAAAATTAACAAATACACGACGTTAAAATTTTTCATAACTTCGTGAAAACTAAAATAAATAAATATGACTTTAACACCAAGAAAACTAAATACTTACACTATGTTTAAGCTTCCTGCGGCCTTCTTCTGTGGCGTTAGAACAAAACATATAGATAAAGATAAGTGCTTAGTAACTGTTAAATATAAATGGATAAACCAGAACCCATTTAAGTCTATGTTTTGGGCGGTACAAGGTATGGCAGCCGAGTTTTCTACAGGTGCTTTAATGATTTCTAAAATCCAAGATTCAGGAAAACGTATATCTATGCTAGTTACTACGCAAACAGCAACCTTTACAAAAAAAGCTACTGGGCGTATTACATTTACTTGCAACGACGGACATTTAATAGACGAAGCTTTAGAGAAAACAATTGCAACAGGCGAGGGGCAAACCCTTTGGATGGAATCTGTAGGTGTAAACCAAGATGGTGTTGTGGTATCTACCTTTAAATTTCAATGGAGTGTAAAGGTGAAGGGGTAGTTTTCAGTTGCTGTATTCAGTGTTTACTCTTGTAGATAAGACTTTTTCTAGAAAGGGATTTAATAAAACTATTAAGCAATTGCACAAATAAACTTTTTTAACTCTGTAACAAATTCACAATTACTGCAACATACAAGTAAATGAATTAATTTTTAATTAAATAAAACCTTTTAAAAATGACAGCACACGAAATTGACTATAGAATCTACGGCGAAGAAATGCAATATGTAGAAATAGAACTCGATCCAGAAGAAGGTGTAATTGCCGAAGCCGGTAGTTTCATGATGATGGACGATGGCATAAAAATGGAAACTATTTTTGGCGATGGATCTCAAAAAGATTCTGGGTTTCTAGGGAAAATTTTAGGTGCAGGTAAGCGTATATTAACAGGCGAAAGCTTATTCATGACGGCCTTTTACAATAATTTAGTAGGTAAACGTAATGTATCATTTGCATCGCCATATCCAGGAAAAATAATACCAATAGATTTATCGGAATTTGGTGGTAAATTTATCTGCCAAAAAGATGCATTTTTATGCGCGGCTAAAGGTGTTAGCGTAGGTATAGAGTTTTCTAAAAAACTAGGAAGAGGTCTTTTTGGAGGCGAAGGTTTTATTATGCAAAAATTAGAAGGTGATGGTATGGCCTTTGTGCACGCCGGAGGAACGATGGCGAAGAAAGAATTAAAAGCAGGAGAAATACTTAGAGTAGATACAGGCTGTATTGTTGGTTTCGATCAAACTGTAAATTACGATATTGAGTTTATAGGAGGAATAAAAAACACGGTTTTTGGAGGCGAAGGTTTATTTTTTGCAAAACTTCAAGGTCCAGGGACGGTTTATGTTCAGTCTTTACCATTCAGCAGATTAGCAGGTCGTGTATTGGCATCGGCGCCACAAAGCGGAGGTAGTCAAAAAGGAGAAGGTAGTATATTGGGTGGTATTGGTAATATACTAGATGGCGATAATAGATTTTAATTTTTAATAGATTTAAGAGTATAAAAAAAGCTGTGTTTTAACACAGCTTTTTTTTGTTTATTAGCTACTTTTGTTTAACCAAACGCATAAACTAATTAACCCCTCTAATTATTTTGAATTTTAAATTCTTAAATAAGTTTATATTATTAATCCCTTTCTTTGTTGTTTTTAGTGTCTTTTCTCAGCACAATCATGAAGATAAATATTTAAGGTTTTTAGAATTGGCAAGCGATTCATTCTCCGAGAACCCTAAAATAGCGCGACAGTACTTAGATTCTATTCCCAACCCTATTAAAAAAAATGTAAAGAATCATTTGGCTTGTTATTACGAGTTAAAGGCTTTAATTAATGATAAATTTAATGAGACGGCTAAACGCTACCAAAATTTTACATTAGCTTTAAAATATGCGGAGTTAGAGAAAAATTATGACGCTGCCGGTGCCGCGTCATTAGAGCTTTTTTATAATACTTATTTAATCAAAAAAGATTCTAGCGCTTATAAATATTTAGATAACGCTAAAAAGTTTTATGAGCTAAGCGGAAATAAAAATGGTTTAGTAGAGGTTATGCAAATGCCTGCTTATGTGGAGTTTTTTAGCGGGAATTTTAAAAAAAGTAATAAACTTATTCTAGAACAATTAGAAAATTACAAAAGCATAAAAGATGATGCTTACTATTATATGTACGCGCTTTTTATGTTAAGCTCCAATTATATTGATTTAGGAGATATTGGTAAAAGTCATAAATATTTCAATATTCTAAAATCTTTAGAAGGAAACGCAACGCTTTCTAAATCATTATATCAATCGCATTTGGCAACGATACAGACTGGTCTAGCCGATTTTTATTTAGAAAACAAGCAGGTAGACTCTAGTTTTTATTACATATCAGAATCTAAATTGCTAAAGCACACAATGAACGATTATGATTTAAGAAACTACTTCAATCTAAAAATTAATTATTACGATTTAAAGGAGAACCACGAAGCTAAAACTCAATATATAGATTCTTTAAAAGTTTTTGAACATAAAATGTTGGATGAAATAATGGATTCTAGTATAAACATTGGAGATTCATTATTAACCGTAGAAACAGAACTTAAAGAAGAACAAGAGAAAAAATGGCACATTATTAAGTGGCTTATAGCTTTAGCGGTGCTCTTAATTTTACTTTTCGTACTCTATACGTTAAATAAAAAGAAGACTAAAAAGGTAATTAACAACTTTGAAAAAAGTAACGATGAGTTTACCTATTTAAAATCGACTCACGAAAAACTAAAAGTAAAGGTCCATGGTTTAGAAGATTATATTGTTGAGGTTAAAAAGGAAATTAAGTCTATCTCGTCTATGGACTCGGGAGATGCACAGCGAAAAAAAATAAAGGAATTATTAAAAAATCTTCATTTAGATTCGTCGTTGCTATTAGATAAAACAGAAAACCATTTAGAATTAGTAAATGAGTTTAATATAGATTTCTTCACCCAAATAAAAAATGAATATCCTCAGTTAACCGATTCCGAAGTTATAATATGCTACTATTTATTTGTAGGTTTTAAAAGTAAGGAAATCGCGGTGTTTTTAAATAGCTCCACTAGAGCTGTTGAAGGAAAGAGATATCGTATTACAAAAAAAATGGATCTTCAAAAAAGTGATTTTACATTAGTAGAGTACCTCAATATTTCTTTTAAGAGTTTAAAAAAAGTAGAAGGCTATAATTAAGATCTTCAGTAGTGTGTAAAACATAGTTTTTTATAGAGCAAGTAGTACTTGAGTAGTTTAAAATATTAATAATCATTATATCTTTTAGATATTTGTTGTTGCATTAATTAAACTACTAGTATCTATATAGATCGGGAATAAACTTCATTTCGATAAAGGAAACGATATATTAGAATTTTAATGAGCAAAAGTAAGGTTGAGAATAAATTAAGATATTTCTATTAAAAACTAGTTTGCTATTACTAAAGTTTAATAGTTATGTTTTGGTCCTAAAAGCGGTTACCTATTTGATTAGGTAATCGTTTTTTTGTTTTCAAAAGTATGTTTTATAAGAAAGAATCGCTTTGTTGTTTTTCAAAATCTTAGTTTATACAAAGCTTTATGTTTTATTTCTAGAATTACTGCAATGATAGATATTTACTGAAGTGTGTAGTAGCTGAGTAGTTTAAAATTATTTATTTAAAGACAGGGTAGAGATATTTGTATTGTAATGGTTAAGTCTAAAACTAAGTCTTATGTCATTTAGTTAATCAGCACAAAAAACATATTTATTTAAACTTAATTAATTCATCAAGAAATGAGAAAACTCTACGTATTTGTATTAACTGTATGCTTTTCAATTTTATCGTTTGGGCAAAATGATAAAAGTTGGGCGAAAATGGCATCTAGTAAAAATGAAACATTTTATAATGTTCAAGAAAAATTTAATAAGTACTGGGAAAATAAAGCTCCAGCAAAGGGACAAGGTTATAAAATATTTAAACGTTGGGAAAACCAAATTGCAGACAAAATTTACCCGTCTGGAGATATGTCTTTGCCATCTCACACGTATCCAAACTTCATTGAATGGCAACAACGTTACAACAATAAATTAGCTAGAAATGCTAATAGTAAAATGAAGGCAACATTAACATCGTCTCAATGGGTGTCTTTAAATCAAAACTTTATTGCTTCGGGATACGATTCTGGTTCTGGCCGTTTAAATTTTGTGACTTTCGATCCAAATAATCCAACTACAACAATGTATGTTGGTGCTCCAGATGGTGGACTTTGGAAAACAACAGATGGCGGAACGACTTGGACAACAAATTCAGATTATTTACCAATAATTGGCTGTTCTGGTTTAGTTATAGATCCAGATAATACAGATATTATGTATTTAGCTACCGGAGATAGAGGTAGTGATAGACGTAGTATAGGTGTAATGAAATCTACCGATGGTGGGGCAAACTGGAATACAACAGATTTAGTTTGGACAGCACAAGATAATTATAAGATTAAAAAAATTGTTATGGATCCAAAAGATTCAAAAACAATGTTGATAGCTACCGATGGTGGTGTATTTAGAACATCAGATGGATGGGAAAGCTATAATGCTCCAAATGATGTACCTACAAGCTCTACTTCAGATTTTTTTGATATTGAATTCAAACCAGGAAGTTCGGATATTCTTTATGCAGCTAGTGATAAAATTTATAAATCTATAGATGGTGGTGTTACTTGGGTAGAAAATACTTCAAGCAGTTTACCCGATCCTAATAGTGTTGTGAGAATTGAATTAGCAGTTACAGAAGCTGATAGTGATTATGTTTACGCTATTGTTGGAAGAACGAGTGATTCGGGCTTTGAAGGGTTTTATCGTTCAACAGATAGTGGAGATACATTTACAAAACAATCATCTGCATCTACACCAAATATTTTACATTCAGATATGGCTCCAACTGCAGCATCAGAAGGTGGGCAAGCTAACCACGATTTAGCAATAGCAGTGTCTCCAAATAATGAAGATAAAATTACAATTGGAGGTGTAAACCAATGGCAATCTGTCGATGGTGGATTAAACTGGACGCGTATTACGTATTGGAGAGGTACAGACCCAAACCATCCGGGGCAAGGTGACGCTCCAGAGGCTTATATGCATGCAGATGTACAATATCTTCAATATTTACCTGGAGATACGGCTACAACTACGTTATTCGCTACTTGCGATGGTGGTATTTATAAAAGTACAGACGATGGTATTTCATGGATTGATCTTACTGCTAACATTGCAGTAGGGCAACAAACTAATATTGAATTATCTGAAACAACCGAAGATTTTTATTTCGCAGGCTTACAAGATATTGGTTCGCTATTACATAAAAATGGCGCTTGGTCTGTATTAAGTGGTGGTGATGGAGAAGATGGATTTATTGATAGAACTAACGATAACTATATTGTATCTTCTACAACCAATGGAGATTTCTTTTTATCTACAGATGGTGGTGCTGACTATAGAGATGTTACTTGGACAACACCTTTGCCAGAAGGCGAATGGTTTAGCCCAATAGAGCAAGACCCAGGTAATGTAGATAATATTTATATTGGTGGTCGTCCGCATTTATATGTAAGCACAGATATGTTTTCAGGAAACAATCAGTTTACACATAACAAAACAGGAGCAGTTGCACCAAGTCCAGTAGATAAAAATATTTTAAGTTTTGAAATAGCTCCAAGTGATAACGATGTAATCTATGTTATCAAAGAGAACATTATCTCAAAATCTACAAATACAGGTTCTACCTGGGTAGATATTTCTGCAGGTTTACCAGTTGCAAATGCTAAATTAAAAGATTTAACCATCTCTAATACAGATGCATCTAAGGTTTGGGTGGTGTTTTCAGGATATTCAGATGGTGAAAAAGTATACAAAAGTACAGATGCAGGAGTAACATGGGTAAACGTATCAAACGGATTGCCTAATATCCCAATGAACACAGTAATTTATAGAAAAAACAGCCTTTACGATGAGGTTTATATAGGTGCCGATTTAGGCGTTTATGCTATCGATAATTTAGTAGAGTCTGCAGTGCCATTTTTAACAGATTTACCTAAATGTGCCGTTCAAGATTTAGAAATCTTTTATCCAACCGAATCTACAGGAATACTTAGAGCAGCAACTTACGGTAGAGGTAGCTGGCAAGCAAGCCTAGGTACAGGGCCATTAGTAACTTTAGGAACAGACGAAGTAACCGATTTAAGTTCTCAAGCACCAGTTTTATATCCAAACCCAGTTTCAAACGGTGTTTTAAATGTAAAATTAGTTAATACAGACAGTAACTATGTTTACTATTTATATAATCTTCTTGGAGAGCAAGTGCTTAAAGGTACTTTAGATGTTTCAAACTCTGTAATATCTTTAAAAGATAAAGCAGCTGGAACCTATATTTTAAGACTGATTAGTCAAGATAAAATGTACACACAAAAAGTTTTAGTAAAATAAAACTTTAGTTCACATCATCTAAAAAGAGCCTCAGTTAATCGAGGCTCTTTTTTTATGCGCCAAACTGCGAGCTCACAGAGTTTGTTAAGCTTTTTGCATATTTCTAAAAATAACGCTCATAAATTCTCATACTCGTAATTAGAGCGTTAAATAATTATAAACAAATAGTTTTATATGTGTTAATGTTATCTAAAATTATATTTATTGATATTTTTTTTACTAAATTTATAATCTAATAATCCCAAGCTTATAGAATAAATCTACTTTTTATTACAAACCTAAACCCAACCCAATATTATGGCAAGAGCAATGCTTGAGTACACTAAAACAGTGCTTAATAAAGTTAGTTTCGACACATCGTTGTTTTGCAAAGAGGTAAAAAAGGCCCTAAACCGACTATTACCTTACGAGATAGAAGAACTTAGAATCTTCATACAATCGCTCGTTCAGCAAAACCCACAATTAAATCAATGTATGGTATTACTAGACCATTAAGTTATAAAGCGGCCAAATGGTCGCTTTTTTTTTGGAATAAAAATTAGGGCGTTCCCCTTACTGTGCTTTTAAGGGCACAGTAAGCGGCAGGCTTTCACTACTCGCTCCCTTCCGTTGGTCGGGGAGCTCAAACAGGCCGTTCAATCCTTAACGCAGGGCAATCGGTAAGTGCAGTTATTAAAATTAGAAAACCGTTAAAGTTTTAAATTAACGCAAGTTTTTCTGATAAAAATAATCTAAACTTTTTTACATTTGCCAAACTATAAAATTACGCTTGAAAAAGATTTTTGTATTCATATTGCTCATCACTTTTGTAATTAAGCCGCTCTATAACTTGAGTTATTTGGCTTATTACGAAATAAATGTGGATTATATTACCGAAGTTTTTTGTATAAACAAAGAAAAAGAAGAACTCGCCTGTAACGGTAAATGTCATTTAGCAAAACAATTACAAACCGATACCAATCCTCAAGACGATAGTAAAACAGTAGTACTATTAACCGAGTATTTATTCGCTTTATACTTTCAAGAAAACGAAAATTTCAATTTTAAGGAAACTCAAATTCCTTTAAATAAAATAGTAAATACAATCTGCAATAGTAGTTATGCTTATTTATACGAGCATAACCATTTTCGCCCACCAATGGTGTAATTTGATTTCTTAAAAAGGCAAACCAGCCTTAAACATACTTATTAAAATCAATTTTACAATAATTTAGCAGCCGTCCAAATAATGACGATTAGGCTGTTATAAACTTATACCATTACTAATGAAAATTTTAAAATATACATTCGCACTTTTACTATGTGTAACTATCGCTTCATGTTCATCAGACGACGATGATAATACAGAAGATTTAACAGGTCAAACAGGAGATTTAATCCTTAAATTCGATAACGGTGTTGGTGATCAAGATTTTATTTTTGGAACAACTTACACTAAAGATAACGGTGAAACTTACCAATTAGAAACGTTAAAATATTTAATATCTAATGTAAGCTTAACAGATAGCGACGGTAATGTTTACACATATCCAGCAGAAGATAACATCTTTATTGTAAGCGAAGCAAACGGAAACAATGCAGGCGAAATCTATATTACTTTAGAAGATGTAGATGCAGCAAATTATACTCAAGTAACTTTTGGAATTGGTGTCGATCAAGAGCGTTATGCTTCTGGAGCAGATGGTCAAGGAGATTTCCTTACCACAGCTCAAGATGAAGGTATGATGTGGTCTTGGGCAACCGGATACAGATTTATGAGATTCGATGGAACTTATACTTCTGAAACAGAAACTGATGTAGCATTAAACATTCACATGGGAAGCGTTGGTACGGCTATAGATAACTACAAAGAAACAACGTTAACTTTTCCAAACGAAGTATTAGTAAGAGAAGGTAATGAGCCATCTGTACATATTAAGGCAGATATTGCTCAGGTTTTTGATGGTGCAACTTCTGTAAGTTTCGATGATGGTTATGCGCAAGTGCATACCGATGAAATTACAACAGGTGTTATTGCAACAAACATGAGTGGTATATTTTCTGTACACCACGTACATAACGACTAATTTTTTTTAGATAATAATTTCCTCGGTACAATCTACCGAGGAAACTTATTTGTTTTAACAAACAAAGGAGTGTCTTTATTAATACCAAAGAAGTAGCATTTACTTCGCTGGTTTAACACTTATTAAAATGAAAAAAATAGTTCTTATTGCATGGGCAATAATCAGTGTGTTGTCTTGTTCTAAATCGTCCGATACAGAAATTTATGTTCCGGTTTACTTAAATGTAGATCAACCGGCTAATTTCCCAGAAATGGTTTATAACCTCGATAATAACCCGGTAACGGAAGCAGGTTTCGAGCTAGGGAAAAGTTTGTTTTACGATGGTAAATTATCGGCTAACGATGCTATTCCGTGTGCCTTTTGCCATGAGCAAGCCTTTGCTTTTACACATCACGAACATACGGTTAGCCATGGTGTAAATGGAGGTATTGGAACGCGTAATGCGCAACCCATTCAAAATTTAGCGTATCAATCGGAGTTTATGTGGGATGGAGCCGCAACACATCTAGATTTTCAACCTATAATTCCATTAACGAGCGACGTAGAAATGGGAGAAACCTTAAGCAATGTATTAAGTAAACTTAGTGCAGATGCTTATTATCAAAAACAATTTCCAAAAGCTTTTGAAGATGGTGAGATAAATAGCGAAAACATGCTAAAAGCACTTTCGCAATTTATGCTCATGATGGTATCATCAAACTCAAAATATGATAAATATGTAAGAAGTGAAGATGCTGTGGTATTAACCGAAATTGAATTAGACGGTTTAAATACTTTTCAAAATAAATGCGCAACATGCCATGCTACCGATTTATTTACGGACCATAGTTACCGCAACAATGGCTTGTCAATAAATCCGAAGCTTGATGATAAAGGACGTTATGTTATTTTTGAAGACCCAACCGATTTATACAAATTCAAGGTGCCGAGTTTACGTAACATAGAGTTATCATTACCATATATGCACGATGGGCGTTTTTCTACTTTAGAAGCCGTTTTAGATTTTTACGATTCTGGCATGACCGATAATGGTAATGTAGATGAGGTATTTACTAGAGAAGATGGAAGTTTGGGTATCGCCCTTTCCGATTACGAAAAAGAGAGCATTATCGCATTTCTTTATACATTAACAGATAACGAATTTTTAACCGATGATCGATTTTCAGAATATTAAAAAAACAAGCATTCTTGTGGTTGCTTTTATGTTAAACATAGTGGCAATGGAGGCAAGCGAGATCGATCCGCCATTTGGTGTTCACGAACATGTTTTTGAACCATTAAGTGTTATGTGCGATTTGTGTGGTTGTTCTACTAGTTCAGGTAGTTTTGGTTTTGGTACATTAAGCAATGCTAATTTTGTTGGCATCCGTTATATCTATCAAAACTTCGAATCTAAAGATGGAATTTTTTCTAACTCTCCGATAACTAAAGAAACCTTTAACACGTATCAATTATGGGCGCAATTACCAATAAATGACGCTTTTTATGTGAGTGTGAATGTGCCTTATCAAGATTTAAATAGAGAATATTCCGAAGGGAATAATGAAAACCTAAATGGTTTGGGAGATAGTAGTGTTATGGGCTGGTATAAACTACAGTTTTATAAAAAAGAAAGTGACTCTCTAACCTTTAATACCGAACGTATAGCTTCTGGACATTCGTTACAATTTGGCGTTGGCGCAAAACTACCAACGGGTAAGTTTGAAGAAGCCCTAGCAGATAATGTTAATCCTGGTTTTCAGGTTGGTACCGGTAGTGTAGATGGTGTTTTTGCTGTTGGCTATAATTATGGAACTAATAAATTTGGAGTAAATACGCTTATGACGTATTATGTGAAAGGCGAAAATAAAAACGATTATCAATTTGGAAATCAGTTTAGTTATTCGGCTAATTTGTTCACAACCTTTCCGAAGGAAACTTATAATATAATGCCATTTATTGGGGTTTCTGGTGATGTTTACGATAAAATCACTCAATACGGTGAAACCTTAGCAGATACTGATGGAAAGATATTAAGCGGTACTATAGGTTCTGAATTTGCTATTGAAAAATTTATTTTCGGAGCAAATTACACTGCGCCATTAAGTCAAGATTTATTTGGTGGGAATGTAAAATCTAAAAACCGTTTTTCTATTTACGTCAACTTTGCGCTTTAAGAGATTTTATTAAAAATAGAGTTAAACCAAGTGTTTGCTAACAAAAAAGATTCACAGAGAAATTAAACCGCTGTGAATCTTTTTATTTTATATAAACCTTATCGGAATAATTTCTACTTCGGTAATGGGCTAATAATTTTTACATTTTGGAAAGCAATCGCTCCACGAACCACACCCGAAATAACATCTTGTAAGGCTTCGATAATCTGCATTTTTAATTCACTTTTATGATAAATTAAACTCACCTCACGAGCGGGCGATGGCTCGTTAAAGTGACGTAGATTCTCTTTTTCTTTTTCGTTAATTTCTAGGGTATGTAAATAGGGTAGAAGCGTCATGCCTAAACCTTCATTAGATAGTCTAATTAAAGTTTCTATACTTCCACTTTCTAGTTGAAACGTTTCATCGGTTTGATTTTTAAACGCTTTACATAAGTTTATTACACCATCTCTAAAACAGTGGCCATCTTCTAGAAGCAGCATATCATCGACATCTAAATCTGATACATCAATTGTTTTGTTTTTATGCAATCTATGGCTTTTGGGAATATAGCTTACAAAAGGCTCAAAATAGAGTACACGCTCTTTTATGTTTTCATCCTCTAAAGGAGTTGCGGCAATGGCAGCATCTAAATGACCATCTTTTATACGAGTCATTATTTCTTCCGTAGTTAATTCTTCAATTTTAAGTTTTACCTTAGGATGTTTCTTTATAAAGTTTTTCAAAAACATAGGTAGTAGCGTAGGCATTACCGTTGGTATAATTCCTAATTTAAATTCACCACCAATAAAACCTTTTTGTTGATCTACAATATCTTGAATTCTGTAAGATTCGTTTACAATGTTTCTAGCTTGCGTTACAATTTTTCGCCCAACATCGGTAAGTTCAATAGGTTTTTTACTTCGATCGAAAATTAAAATATCGAGTTGATCTTCTAATTTCTGAATTTGCATACTTAAAGTAGGCTGCGTAACAAAGCACTTTTCGGCAGCTTTAGTGAAGTTCTGGTTTTCGGCAACAGCCAAAACATAAGATAATTGGGTAATTGTCATAAGAATCAATTTTGACTATAAAAATATAAAAACTATCAATAAAACTTATGCTAAAAAGGTTTTTTTATGGCTTAAATTTGTATGAACATAAAAAACACATCGTAATGACTTTAAATACAATAGGTTTAGATACCATAAAAACACAAGAAATAGCAACAGATTTGAATCATCTTTTAGCTAATTTTCAAATATATTATCAAAATTTAAGAGGTATTCACTGGAATATTAAAGGGAAACGTTTTTTCGATTTACACGTTAAATTCGAAGAATTGTATACCGATGCTAATACCAAGGTAGATGAAATTGCAGAGCGTATTTTAACGTTAGGCGATACACCTTTACATACCTTTGAAGATTATGCTGCAAAAGCACAAGTACCAGTTGGTAAAAATATTTCTCAAGATGATTTAGCTGTAAGGTTAATTGTAGATTCTTTAGCTCAATTATTAAAAATTGAACGTGAAATATTAGGAAAAGCTGGCGATGCTAGCGATGAAGGAACAGGTTCTATGATGAGCGATTTTATTACCGAACAAGAAAAAACAGTTTGGATGATGAAAGCTTGGTTGAACGAAACGATTTAAAATAAACCAATTGATTAATAGCGAAAAAAGGCGACCTACTTAGGTCGCCTTTTTTATGTTTAAAAATATTTGTTTTGCCACTAAGTTAGATTGCTTGGTAAATAGCCGTAAATTTTCTTGAAAGCGACTGTAAAATGTTGCGGATGCTTATAACCAACATGATATGCTGCTTCTGCTACTGTACATTTTTTTTCTACAATTTGTTTTTTAGCTTGCTCCATCCTCAAACAAGATATGTATTTAAAAATAGTTGTTGAAAATATAAGCTTAAAACCCTGTTTTAGTTTCGTGGTGTTCATGCCTGCAATAACTGCTAATTCCGGAATGGTTAAGGTATCTTTTAAATGTGCGTTTATATAGTTTTCTACTTTAAGTATGGCATTATAATCGATTTCTGGAAGATTAAAAGGTGTATCCTTATTAATCTCATCATTGGTTTGTGCTAATAATAAAATAAGCAACTCTTTTATTTTTGCTTCTAAATAAGGTTTTTTTAAATCTTTATGATAATTACAAAATACAATTTCATTAATATGGTTTTGCAAATCATTAGTTATGGGTTGGCTTTTCTGCCACATAAAAAAAGCTGTTTTTCTTGATATTGCCGTTCCAAATCGATGAAGTATTTCCTTGAAATTTTCACCTATTATATCTTTTAAATAATTTTCCGTAAATAAAACTTCTAAGGTTTTTCTCTGCCCTTTTTTATAGGTTAATGTACCATGAACTTTTGGTAAGTAGAATAAATTGTAATGTGCATTAGGGATATAAACTTCAGGTTCACATTTATCTAAAGGCTTATAAAGGCTAGAACCTTCAATTTCAAATTGTAATTTAAAAAACGGAAAATCGTGATGTACACCAATACTGTAATCTTCTGTTTTAACATTTCTTATTAAAACCCGTAACCCGTTAATAGATAGTTCTGTGAGCGTTCCTTTTACTAAAGCGTAATCTATTGGTGTTGTATTTTCAATAAAAATAGAAGCCTTAAAGTCTTTTTCAAAGGTTTTAACCAACACATTGTTTTTGAAAATGGAACTTTTTAATGTGGTTTTCATGACTTCCTTTTACGTTGGTTAAAAATCGTTTTGCGTTATATCGCAAGGTGCTTTATTATATACATTTGCACAAAAATATAAATATTATTTATAATTAGTCTAAATTAAAATAAATAAAAGTATAAATATCAAACTTATTTGCAATTACAACACTAAGGATATAGCAGTGCATAATGTATTAAAAAGGTATGCTTAGTATCAGAAAACTAACGATTTGTATTTCAAACAAAAAATAAATTAATATTATGAAAGTATCAAAAATCTTAAAAACAATTCTAGCATTGTTTTTAATAACTACAACATATGCCCAACAGAATAAGGGGAGTATAAGCGGAAAAGTTATAACATCAGACAATAATGCGGCATCTTATATCAATGTGATTGTTCAGTCTACAAAAATGGGAGCCATTACGGATGCTGATGGAACTTACGCAATTAAAAATATTCCTTACGGAAATTACACTTTAGAATTTTCGTTAATCGGGATGCAAACCAAAACAATCGAAATAGAAGTAAATGCTCTTAATGTTAAAATAAAGGACATTCTTTTAGATGAAAACGAAGAACAATTAGGTGAAGTAATTATCGTTGCCGAACGTTTGAATCAATTTGCACATAAAGAATCTGAATATGTTTCTAGAGTGCCATTAAAAAATATTGATAATCCGCAATCTTATTCAGTGGTTACTAATGCTTTATTGAAAGAACAAATTGCTACAGATTTACCTTCAGCATTTAAGAGTATCACTGGTGGTGGATATGTACAAACTAATGATGGTAATGTGAGTGTATATTTAAGAGGTTTTAGATCTGATGTTCATATTAGAAACGGAGGTATAGCTTGGATAAAAGCACCAATAGATCCACAAAATATAGAACGCATAGAGCTTGTTAAAGGACCAGCTGCATTATTTTATGGTTCTAATGTTAACAATATTGCAAACTTTGGAGGTATTGTAAATAAAGTAACCAAACAGGCTTATAAAGGTAAAAAACTCGATTTAGGTTATATCGCAGGTAGCTGGAATCAAAATAGAGCAACGGTAGATTATAACACGGTTTTAAGTAAGGACGAAAATGTTTATCTTAGATTTAATGGCGCTTACAATAACGAGAGTAGCTTTCAAGATCAGGGAATAATTAAAGAGTTTATGGTTGCACCATCTTTAACCTTTGAACTATCGGATAAGTTAACAGTAATGGCAAACTTAGAGTATAACCAAGGCAAGCGTAATTTAAGCTTTGCTAGAGGTGTTGCTGGTGGTCTTATTTCTGATGAGGTAAATTCTTGGGACGATTTAAGCTGGGATTATAATACCAATTATGGCACTAATGAAATGGTTGGTTATTTTTCATCTTTAGTAAGTCAAATAAAAATAGATTATAAATTAACAGATACTTGGACGGCCAAAACAACATTTACAAAGGCTAGTAGTTTTACAGACGCTAATTATCTTAGAGCAGTGATGTTAGATGAAACTACTGTAGGTAGATATTACTTGCAATTAGATCCAAGAGAAACGCAAAGTACACATATTCAGCAAGATTTTTTAAATGTTACTGAAGTAGATAAAATAGATAATAAGTTTGTTACGGGAGTTAGCTACTTCAATAATTTAGATGATACACAACGTACAGGTGTTTGGAATGCTATAGATCCTGTAGATACTACAAATCCTATAATTACAGGGCTTACAAACGAACAATTTGAAGCTAATTTAGCAGATCAAACCAAAAATAAAACCATTACTAAGTTTCAAACTTTAGGTTTTTATGCTTTTGATGCTATCACGATAAATAAAGAATTGACCTTTACTGGAGGTTTGCGTTTTGATCGTTTTATGGCTGATAATACTATAGCGAATGGTGCAGAATCTACCAACGGATACAATCAAAATGCGCTCAGCACAAAGCTTGGTTTAGCATATAATCCTTTTAATGATAAGGCAGCGATATTTGCGAATTATATGGATGGATTGAGTAACAATGCACCATCTGATAATGGAGCTGGGGAAATTGTAACTTGGGATCCAGAACGTGCTAAACAATTTGAGATTGGAACCAAGTTGAACTTTTTTGAAGGAAAACTACTAAGTACCATAAGTTACTATAATATTAAAATTGATAATGATATTATTGTTGATGAAAATGGTATTAGTTCGCAAGCAGGTGAAACCTTAAGTAAGGGACTTGAAATAGATCTTATTGCTAACCCAATACCTGGATTAAATATTGTTGCAGGGTACACTAAAAACAACGCAACTCTCGAAAAAGTGAATTTTGGTAACGAATCCATTGTTGGTAATAGTTTAAGTTATACACCAGAAACGGTTTGGGATTTTTGGTTAAGTTATCAAGTTTTAAAAGGAAAATCTAAAGGTTTAGGCTTTGGTTTAGGTGCAAATCACATGAGTGAAATTTATAATAGTACAGCCAATAATTTTGGATCAGAATCTTATACAACTGTAGATGCCACTGTGTTTTATAAAAAAGGAAAATATAAAGTAAGCTTAAAAGCAGACAACCTTTTTGATCAAGAATATTATAATGGTTACGGAATACCTCAAAAACCTTTCAACTTTAAAGTAGGCCTATTTTACAGCGTATTTTAGTTAAAAGAAATAATAAAAAAAGAGAACGTTTTTTAGCGTTCTCTTTTCTAGTTTAATACCATCACAGTTATGAGAAAATTAATAATTTATACGTTTTGCTTGTTTTCTTTTTTATCGCAATCACAAAATATTGAGATCGGACAAATAAAAACAATAAAATCTAAAGAGTTAAACGAGGTTAGGGAATATTGGGTTTACCTACCAGAAAACTATTCTAATCCAGACTTTAAAAATCAAAAATATCCGATAATATATTTATTAGATGGCGAAAAATATTTTCACGTGTTATCTGGTATGGTAAAAAATCAATCTAACGGATATTATCCGCTTATACCAGAATGTATTGTTGTTGCCATAAAAAACACAAATAGATCTAGAGATTTAACTCCTACAGCTGTTTCTAGTTTATCGTATCAAAATGGAGGTGCCGATAAATTTGAAGCCTTTATAAGTAAAGAATTAATTCCTGAAATTAACAAGAATTACAACACATTAGATTATAAAATTCTAGTAGGGCACTCATTTGGTGGATTGTTTGCAATCAATACATTGTTAAACGAATCGAGAGATTTTAATGCCTATATCGCTATCGATCCTAGTTTATGGTGGGATAATGAGGTGTTGGTGAAAAAACTAGAACGCATTATCAAAACAACAGACTTTAAAAGCAGCACTTTATTTTTAGCAAATGCAAATTCCATAGGAAGTCAAAAAGAACCTAGTAAACAGCATGATGCACATTTTATAGCTAAAAAAAACATGTTGAAACTTATCGAAGCTACTAGTCCCAAAAGCTTAAATTTCGATACCAAGTATTATAAAGATGAAGATCATGGTAGTGTTGTTTTACCGTCGCTTATTGATGGTTTACGTTCGGTTTTTAAAGGATATAGAATTAATGTGAAAGCACTTATAAAAGAACCTTCATTATTAGACAAACACTTTCAAGATTTATCAGAAAAATTAGCGTTTCCCTTTAAACCACAAGCGGCATACCTTGATAGAGTCGTAGATTTGGCTGTAAAACGCAATGAAAAAGAAAACGCTATTATTTTAAATAACATCAATAAAAAAATATACCCTGATAATTTATATTTGAAAGAGAAATTCAATTAAATATTGATTTTAGCTATTCGAATTTATACTCTCAGAAGATTCATTAATGATATCTACTTTTGTTTAGTTTCAGTTAATGGCATTATAGTTTTTTTATGTTTAATAAAATACATTTAAAGTATAATTTCCATTTCAATATTCTCTTGCTTAACCTCAAATTTAGAATCTGTAAAACTTGGAGGACCAAAACTCATAGAGTTGTTAGATGTACCATAAGCCTCTTTTGGTCTTCCTGTGTTTTCAAAATCCATTTTATTATTGTCGTTGGCATCATGTAGCACTAAAATGGCGTAAGTTCCAGGTTCAATATCTTCAAAATTTATATCAATTTTACCATCAATAATTTCGGCTTTAATGTTTTTTACACCAGCAGATTTCATAAAAGTTTCTTCATTATGAAGAGTTAAAATAACATGCCCTTTATTAGAAGGTAATTTATTTATTTTAACATGAATACTGTTGCTTTTGTTCTCTGAAGTTTGAGCGGTAGTAAAAGTTATTGAAAATAATAAAGCGAAAATAAGAGATAAAGTTTTCATAATGTTGTGTTTTAATTGTTTAACACTTCAAAGATCTCACTTATGTTCAGGTATTTATAAAACAGTTTACCGAAATGTAGATTTTTGCTACTCAACTGTAGAGTAACTAGATAATTTTAAATTTTAGACTTCTTCTTAACACGATCTACTATGGTAATAGCGGCAATTAAATCGTTAATTTTCATTTCCTCAAAATCCTCGTCAACTATAAAAGGCGCTAGTTTATCTTTACTAAAGTTGTAAATTTTCCAACGTTTAAACTGGTACTCTAGAGCAGTAAAGTTTTCTACCCAATCACCAGAGTTTAAGTACATGGTTCTGCCGTGTTTGTTTTCAATATATTCCATTTTAGGTTGGTGTATATGTCCGCAAATTACATAATCGTAACCATTTTCTATGGCAAGCTCCGATATTACTTTTTCGTAATCATTTATATATTTTACAGCACCTTTAACGCCGTTTTTTACTTTTTTAGAAAGCGAGTAACGTTCCTTTCCGCGTTTATCTAGATACCAATTTACACCACGGTTAATTAGTGTTAACATATCGTAGCCATAACCGCCGAGTTTCGCTAGCCATTTGGCGTTTTGTATCGAAACATCAAAAACATCACCATGAAAAAACCAAGCTTTCAATCCGTCTAAGTCTAAAACTATTTTATCCACAATAGAAATATTTCCAATAGTGGTATCGCTAAATTTCCGTAGCATTTCATCGTGGTTACCAGTAATGTAAATAACCTCCACACCATTAGAAGCCATAGTCATTATTTTTTTTATAACCTTTAAATGCGATTTCGGAAAATAACGCTTACTAAATTGCCAAATATCAATAATATCACCATTTAAAATAAGTTTTTTAGGTTCTATACTATTTAGGTAAGTAAGTAGGTGTTTGGCGTGACAACCATAGGTTCCAAGGTGCACATCCGATATTACGGCAATTTCTATTTTACGTTTTATTTTCAAAAGCTGAGGTGTTGTTCATTGTAAATTTCTAATAATTAAATCGAAGTTGTATTACTTAATCTTTACTATATAATTAATTAATTATGAGGTAATTGTTAACTAAGTGTTACGTGTGTTTTAGCTTTGTTAAAACATTTAATTATTGATAATTAGGTAGATTGGCATACATACGAGATATCTTTATTTAAAGATTTTTTCAATTAAACAAACATTGATAGTTTTTATTTTTATTCCAAAATAATGCATCAGGCAAAAGCATAATAATTAAGTAAAAAGCAGATAAATCATGTTTTTACTCAATATTTTTATTCAACTAAATTCGTCAAATTCACGACTATAGTTTATTTTAGCCAAAAATTGAAATCATGGCAGGTAACACCTTCGGAAAACTATTTACTTTAGCAACTTATGGCGAATCTCACGGCCCAGCATTAGGCGGTGTTATAGATGGTTGTCCATCAGGAATTAAGTTAGATTTAGACGAAATTCAAAACGAATTAAACCGAAGAAAACCAGGCCAATCTGCTATCGTTACACAACGTAAAGAACCCGATACAGTAAAATTTCATTCAGGCATTTTTGAGGGCGTAACCACAGGCACATCTATTGGTTTTGTTATCGAAAACACCAACCAAAAATCTCACGATTACAGTCATATCAAAGATAGTTACCGTCCAAGTCACGCCGATTACACTTACGATAAAAAATATGGTGTACGCGATTATCGTGGTGGTGGTCGTAGCTCTGCACGCGAAACCGCATGTCGTGTAGTGGCAGGAGCCATTGCGAAGCAAATGCTAAAAGGTATCGAAATTACAGCCTACGTTTCTGGAGTTGGTACCATGAAATTAGATAAGCCCTATAACGAGCTAGACCTAAATTTAGTGGAATCTAACATTGTGCGTTGTCCAGATCAAGAGATGGCAGCAAAAATGGAAACTTACATCAAGGAAGTTCGCGGAAAAGGCGATACCGTTGGTGGTATTGTGAGCTGTGTTATCAAAAACGTGCCTGTTGGTTTAGGCGAGCCGGTTTTCGATAAATTACACGCCGAACTTGGTAAAGCCATGCTATCCATCAACGCAGTAAAAGGTTTTGAATATGGTAGTGGATTTCATGGAAGCACCATGTATGGAAGCGATCATAACGATGCTTTCAATAGTGATGGTACTACAAAAACAAATTATTCTGGCGGAATTCAAGGCGGAATAAGTAACGGTATGGATATTTATTTCAGTGTTGCATTTAAACCCGTAGCCACGCTAATTCAAAAATACGAAACCATTGATAAAGATGGTAATTATGTAGAAATGCAAGGTAAAGGACGTCACGATCCATGTGTTGTGCCACGCGCCGTACCAATTGTAGAAGCTATGGCAGCACTTGTAATAGCCGATTTTCAATTAATCAATAAGCTTTATAACTAAAATATTTTTTAGAAGCGATTTCCCGCTTTTCGCTATATCTTTTTATGTGCAGAAACATAATCTGTATTTAAAAAGTTATAGTTTAACCTGTGGTTGTTTCCTTGTTTAATAACTTAAATATTAAGCACATAAAAAGGATGTCGCTGCAATCGGGGCTAAATCTATCTGCCAATTTATAGAATTCAAGAAGGTTTTGTTTTACCTAAAAAACACCTCAATTTAATTATTAAAATATCAATTTTAGCCACTTTTCATTCATTTATTGTGTGCAAATATTCGTATTTGTAATTAAAAATCTAATTTATCTTCATTTTTTTGCAGTAAACTCATAGGTAATCTGCTTTTTTTCATACCAAAAATACTTATATTGTGTCAAAATTTTAAAGACGTAAAAAGTATCCTAAAATTTATGAAGAAACTTGCAATGCACTGGAAGATTATTATAGGAATGATTCTCGGAATCATTTTTGGTTTTATAATGAATAGTATAGACGGAGGCCGCGGCTTTGTTGGAAACTGGGTTGCTCCTTTCGGAAAAATATTCATCAATCTTCTAAAACTTATTGCAGTACCTTTAATATTGGCGTCTTTAATAAAAGGAATTACCGATTTAAAAGATATCTCTAAAATAAAAAACATGGGTTTACGTACCCTTGGAATATATATGGGGACTACCGTAATTGCTATTGCTATAGGTTTGGCTTTGGTAAATACAGTAAAGCCAGGAGTTGGAATGCCAGAAGAAACTATTGAGAAAATTAAATTACGTTACGCTAACGATACCGGTATAGCCGATAAAATTAGCGAAGCATCTGCACGAACAAATGCTGGGCCATTACAAGCTTTGGTAGATATTTTTCCGAGTAATATTTTTCAATCTTTTGTTGAAGCTTCAATGTTGCAAATTATATTTTTCGCACTTTTTGTTGGTATCTGTTTGTTATTAATTGGAGAAGAAAAAGCAAAACCATTAACAGGTTTTTTTAATTCTTTAAACGATGTGGTCATGAAAATGGTCGACTTAATTATGCTTTCTGCACCTTATGCTGTGTTTGCATTAATGGCAAATGTAATTATAGCTTTCGATGATACTGAGATACTCTTAAAATTACTATTATATGCTTTATGTGTATTTATAGGTCTTGTTTTAATGATAGGTGTTTATTTAATTTTGGTTGCTGTGTACACTAAAAAATCGCCAATGTGGTTTTTAAAGCAAATTAGCCCAGCACAATTATTAGCATTTTCAACAAGTAGTAGTGCGGCAACATTACCTGTAACTATGGAACGTGTAGAAGAACATTTGGGAGTAGACGGTGAAGTTGCCGGATTTGTACTACCCGTTGGAGCTACAGTAAATATGGATGGTACCAGTTTATACCAAGGTATTGCAGCGGTATTTATTATGCAAGTAGTTTGGCCAGAAGGTTTAACATTTACCAATCAATTAGTTATTATCGGTACGGCGTTGTTAGCCTCTATTGGTAGTGCAGCTGTACCAAGTGCAGGTATTGTAATGCTTGTAATTGTGCTAGAATCTATTGGGTTTCCTGCCGAATTACTACCAATTGGTTTAGCCTTAATTTTTGCTGTAGATAGACCTTTAGATATGTGTAGAACCGTTGTAAACGTAACAGGTGATGCTACTGTGGCTATGATTGTGGCAAAATCTTTAGGTAAACTACACGATCCAAAACCTCAAGAATGGGATGATAATTATGCGGATGTGAAGTAGGGGAGTTTAGTAGTTTTTCATTATAATTACCTTTTGCGTTATTAATCTATATGAAACCTTTGCTTGTAGATGTGTAATATGCCCAGAAGACTATCGTTATTATTTATATGAAAAAGGCTTTTCTAATAATTTTATTTTTCAGCATCAATCTTTGCTTTTCACAAGCAGAAGTTGAATTTGTTCAATTATCTCACTGTGCTTTAGAATTAACAAAACAAAAAGTGGTTTACGACCCAAGTTACTTCTCAATCGACTATCCAAATGGCGATGTGCCAAGCGATAAAGGAGTTTGTACAGATGTTGTAATTCGAGCTTATCGGGAAATTGGAATAGACTTGCAGAAAAATGTTCATGAAGATATGAAAGTCAATTTCAATGTTTATCCTAAAATTTGGGGACTTAAAAGAACTGATAAAAATATTGATCACCGGAGAGTTCCTAATTTAATGACATATTTTAAAAGACAAGGCGCCGAAAAAGCAATCACCGAGCAGGCTAAAGATTATTTACCTGGAGATGTAGTGTGTTGGAATTTGGGAGGTGCAATAACACATATAGGTATAGTTGTCGATAAAAAATCTACAGACGGAAAACGTAATTTAATTGTTCATAATATTGGTAGCGGACAAGTTTTAGAAGACTGTCTTTTTGATTTTAAAATTATTGGACATTACAGATATATGTAGAAAACAACTTATTTCTTTATATTTGATTAAACCACAAAATCAACATGAGCACTTCTATTAGTTTACCAACACCAATTGTTTCTGTAAAATGGCTTCAAGAGCATTTAAACGATGAAAATCTTATTGTTTTAGATGGTACTATAAACAAAGTTTTTAATGCTTCTCAAAAACAAATACCAGGAACAAGGCTTTTCGATATTAAAAAGAAATTTAGCGATGTGTCGAATCCGTTTCCTAGTGCTTTTCCTTCCGAAGAACAGTTTCAAAGAGAAGCTCGGAATTTAGGTGTAAATAACAATAGTGTCATTGTAGTTTACGATGATAAGGGAATTTACTCGAGCGCACGTGTTTGGTGGTTATTTAAGGCGTTTGGTTATAATAACGTTGCGGTTTTAAATGGAGGTTTTCCTGAGTGGTTAAAGGCTGGTTATGCCACAGAATCTATGACGAATTATGAAGGTGCAATAGGCGATTTTTTCGCGAACCTTCAACCTAAATTCATGCAATTTTTTGATGATGTAAAAACAGCTTCAGCAAATAAAACACATACAATTATAGATGCACGTTCTGCCGGACGATTTAACTGTGAAGTACCAGAACCTCGCGAAGGTTTGCGTATGGGGACGATTCCAAATTCTGTTAATTTACCTTTTACCGATTTATTAGCCGACGGTGTTTTAAAACCTCAAGTAGAGCTAGAAAAAGCTTTTTATATGTTAGCCGATAAAAATGATGATATTATATTTTCGTGCGGATCTGGTTTAACAGCATGTGTTTTGGCTTTAGCGGCCGATATTTCTGGTTATAAAAATTTATCGGTTTACGATGGTTCTTGGACAGAGTGGGGAAGTTTGACGGAATCGTAAAATGTTTTAATTTAATACTTGTATTGATAAAGTGAAAAGTGAATTTTCCCCGCTTATATTAATGTCTTTTTAAAGGAAATAAATAGTTTATTCTCGAGTCTTTAAAAGGGTTAATTCTATTTATAGTCTTCAAAGCTTTGCAGTACTGATTTGTATATGTAGTTTTATTTATACCACAAAGATTTAAACAACAAGAGGAAATTTTGGTTTGTCTTATTGGTATCTTTCTCTGTTTTAATCATTTTAAAGTTAATTTTATATTGTTAGGTATTTGTAGATTTAAATTATTTATGGAGCTATTATTTTAAAAGGAATAAATAGTCTTAAGATTTTAAATAATAGAGACATTTTAACCCTATTTTCGTTAAAATATCACCTATATATTTTAATCCCCAAATTAAGTTAACCAAATGAAAAAAAGAATTACAATTTTCAATAAGAAGATTATAGTATCAATGTCTTTTATCTTCTTATTTACATGTATCAATACATTTTCACAACAAGAAATTTATGTAGACAATCAATTAAGTTCACCTTGTTTAGGTACATATTCAATTAGTAATCGCAATTGTATGGGTAGCGATGGTAATGCTTACAATACATTAGCTGGTGCAGCAGCAGTTGCTTCTGCTGGTGATATTGTTTACATTCGAGAAGGTATTTTTACCTCTCAGTTAAGACCTATGAACTCTGGTACAGCTATAGAGAGAGTGGTTTATAAAAACTTTGAAAACGAAGAAGTTATCATTACAGGAGTTTCACTTTCTCCAGCTGTTTATATTTATGAAGTAGATTATATTTCAATAGAAGGTTTAAATATTAAAAATGTAAGGAGGTGGTTAAATGCCCTAGGAGCCAATAATATTATATTAAAAAGCAATACATTTAAAGACGCTCTAGACTCTGGTGGTAGTTCTAAAACAGGATTGTTTTTTCAAGACTCAAATTATAACAGAATTACTGATAATGTAATAGATAATTCGACTCAAGATAATATTGGGTTAATTCAATCTAATTATAATTTAATTGATAACAACACAATTACTAGAGCCGAACACGTTTTGTGGACAATAAAATGTAGTAACTATAATGTAATTCGTGAAAATTATTTTCATAATGAGCTACAAAAAATAGGGGAAGTTTACGATTGCGATAATGTTGGACATGGCGATTCTCCATACAATAAAATTACTTCGCTTAACGATACAAAGCATAATGTAATAGAGCATAATGTTTTTGCATTTACAACTTCTCCAGTTAATGCATCTCCTTATTCAGGCATTCAATACGCGGGACAAAATGGTATTATTAGAAACAATGTGTTTTACGATTGTCAAGGTCCTCCAATATCGTTAACCTTATACTCCGATGAGGCTACTTTTAATTATGGAAACAGAGTTTATAATAATGATTTTTATAACAATGAGTTTGGTGCAATAGACATATCGGGATCAACATCTTACACATTCAATGATCAGGAAATAAAAAATAACATTCTTTTTAGGAATAAATTTATTCAGAGAGATTCACGTTGGTCGTGGTATACAGAACTAAATGATAAACCGGTTCAGATTTTTACAGGTAGAACAACAGATGTAATATTAGATAACAATAATATATTTAATTCTGAAATAGACCAATTGTATACTATTGCTTATGGTAGCCGTGATTCTTCGTCTAACCCCGACTCTAAATCGCTAACTTGGTGGGAAACTAATTACCCCGAATTATTTTTGAACAGCCTTCAGGTCGATCCTAGTTTTGTAGATGCATCGACTTATAATTTTAATTTATCAGAAGGAAGCCCTATGATTGATGCAGGTGGTTTTCTTACCGAAACTTCATCATCAGGAAGTGGCAAAACAATGTTAGTCGCAGATGCTTCTTATTTTGTTGATGATTTTGGTATCGATGATTTTACTGGAGATACAATACAATTAGAAGGCCAAAATGAAAGGGCTGTTATTACTAGCATAAATTACGATACTAACACGCTCACTTTAGATGTTGCGTTAACTTGGAGTTCTGGTCAAAAATTAAGTAGATCGTATAGCGGAACCGCTCCTGATATTGGCGCATTTGAGTACGATAACGGGAATTCTTTAGGTGTAGAATTAGAATATGACGATTCAAATTTTAAAATGTATCCTAATCCAGCAGCTTCTATAGTTACAGTAGAATTAAGTACCATTGGAAGTGATAATATCACTAATTTATCAATTCTTAATGTATTAGGTTCTACTCTTTATAATAGCTCTATAGATAATAAAAAAGTTGTTGAGTTTGATATGAAGGATTTACCCAATGGAGTTTATTTATTAAAAATTAATACAGAAAGTAAAGCGATGATAAAAAGAATTGTAAAAAACTAAACTAATTGATTTGTATGCTTAGTTTTTATTAAATAGAGTAATCAGATAATTAAACTTTTATTATAAAGAGTAAATGCAGTATTTATTATAAAAAAGAGTCTCACAAATTTTATTCGTGAGACTCTTTTTTTTTATAATTTATTAACGTTAGATACTATATAATGTTCCATTTATTACGTTGTAATTGCGAACATGAAATTCATTTCTGTTATTAAAAGCGAAGAAGGGTAATATTCCATCAGTAGCTAAGGCTTTTTTAGGTAAGTTCTCCTTGTTAATACCAGTAAAACATATAGTTGCGACTCTAATATCATTAGATATTACCTTTTTGTTTTCAAACTCAAGGTTATAAGCATTTAATAAAGTTTGATCAAGATTAATATCAAATGTTGAATCTGGGTTATCTAAATCATTATAAAGTGTAATCATTTTTTCTGATAAACCTTCAGGTAATTCATCTTCATCTCTAAAATTATTAAGTAGCTCACTAATAATTTTTAAAAATGTAGGGTTATTTTTGTAGTCATTATTTTCAACCATTGCGCAAACTAGCATGGCATAGCTAATATCTTCGTTCATCTCCCATAATTTAGGTGCACATTGAACTACTGTTGATAAAATAACTTCACCATCTTTCAGTTTTTGTTTCCATTTATCTTTTCCCATTAGTGGAGCAGACATACTTTGCTTTATTAATTCAGAATTTTCATCGAGTTGTTTGTTCATGTATGGCATTAATAAACTAACATCTGTAGGGTTTGGTATTTTTTCTTTTTCTATATCAACATTTTCAAATCTGATACGATCTAAAAGTTGATTCTTATTTTCTCCTTTTTCGTATTTCTCGAGTAGCTCTTTGACGTCAAAGCCTTGGCCTTCCATTTCTTTCAACTGCTCATAGGTGTAGTCTTCAGTATCAAATGCAGGAGTCATTTTGTTTACTAATTTTGAAAACATATCTTTTAATCCCATCTTATTTTTAGTTTATGATTATTATAGCTATAAAGTTAACAAACCAAATGTAGTATTTATTTTTCAAGTCATTATATAATGTTGATTTTTCTTATTGTTAAATCTGTAATAGCGATGTTTCATCGATTTTTTTGTGAGGGTGCAGTTTTGATAAATTTGGATAATACTGTTCCCAAAACTAATGCATGGTTTAAGCAATAAAAAAAAACATAAAAGGGTTAAATATATAGAGTTAATAGCAGGGAGGGATTATGCTTCTTCTAATTCTTGGATATATTGGTTTAGTTAGAATAAAATAACGAAAAGAACTATGGTTATTATAGTTTGTAAGTTCTAACTATTTAGAAAAGATAAGCAGTGAAAATATCATTAATACCGTTTGTAAGAAAGAATTTTCTAGGCTTGGTATACTTGAAAAAAGTATCTTAAATCGAAAAACTTAATGTTCAAATTCTTCCTTATAAAGTCGTGGTAAAGAGATTTTAAATTTAACAGCAAGTAGGCGTATTAAAATAACTACAGCACCAGAAATTATAAAAATCCAGTTTTCTTGAATAGGAAATTCTTTTAAAATAAAATAAGTGGCACCACCCATAATACACGCGGTAGCATAAATTTCTTTTCGGAAAATTACAGGAATTTCATTACATAATATATCACGAATTACACCTCCAAAGCTAGCTGTTATTGTTCCTAAAGCAATACAAATTAACGGGTGTAACTCGGCTTCAATGCCTTGCTCAACACCTGCCATAGTATATATGCTTATACCAATGGTATCGAATAAAAATAGCGAGGTGCGTAGGTAATTAATTTTACTTCTAAAAAGTACTGCAGCAATGGTAGAGCCTAAAATAACGTAAGAAATCGTGATGTTTTGCATCCAACTTACTGGTGTATGGCCAATAAGCAAATCGCGCAACGTTCCGCCACCAACAGCAGTTACAAAGGCAATGATTAAAATACCAAAAATATCCATCTTTTTTTCTAGCGCAATTAAAACACCCGAAATAGAGAAAGCAACAATACCTAAAATATCGATGTAAAACATATGAGTTCAATTTATAGTTGTTAAATGTTTTATTAGAAAATTCAGTAGATATATGTAATTGCTGAAAAGTTTAACGTATTAACAACGCTTATTTTTTTGCGCGAAATTAATTCTTTTTAAGGAGTGTTTCGGTTTTCTTTAATAAGATTTATTTATGGGTAAATGTTCGATAATTATTTAAGATAAAAACAGAAATATCGCACTTACATATTTTGAGTGTAATAGTTGTAGTCTTTCATAATAACATCAATAAATTCCATATCAGTTTTTTGTTTGACTTCTTTGATTTCAACAACTTCTATAAGCTTTTCGCGCAGTTTTATTAAAGTTGGATAATCTAGAGATGCTTTTGCAGTGGTAAATGTTTCTTTTATAATTCGAGCATCATTATCCGATAGTTTTATAACATTCGGGTAAGTCGGTTTGTAATCTTCTTGTAGATTTTCTAGTATGGTATGGCTAATGTTTACATTGTTTTTTAACGTAATTACCGATGTTCCAGCCGTAATATCACCTAGTCTTTGGTTTTTACTACTGGTAATAATAGAGATTAATGCAACCACACCGCTAAGCATATTTAAATCTATAATACGAAAAAGCCAACGTATCAAAAAATCGGCTAAAGAGGCTTGGTAACCATCTATTTTCACCACTTTTATTTTTAAGATACGTTTACCTAAGGTTTGTCCGTCCAAAAGAGTTTCAAAAATTAAGGTGTAAAAAATAACAGGAAAATAGCAGGTGACGTATATAGCGCCTTGAGACCAATTATCCATATCCTGAATTAAAGCAGGAATTTTAAACAGGTTAAAAAGCAGCTGATAAACAACAATAATGTAGGCTATTTTTATAATCCAATCAATACCATATGCTAAAATACGTTCACCAACACTTGCTGCTGTAAAATTTATATTAACATTTTGTGTAGTATTTATTTGTAACTCTACCATGAATTGTTTTAATTTGATTACACATGAGAGAAGTTGCATTTATTAAACAAAACAAAGAGAAATGGCTAGATTTTGAAAAAGCTATTTTTGGAAAAACTTTAAAAAATCCAGACGAGTTGGCTTCTCTTTATATTCATTTGGTAAACGATCTATCTTACGCTCAAACCTATTATCCCAAAAGTAAAACAATTCTTTATTTAAACAACTTAGCAGCCAAAGCTTTTCAAAAAATTTATAAAACTAAGCGAGAAGATAGTAATAGATTTATACAGTTTTGGAAAATAGAAGTGCCTTTAATTGTTTATCAAAGCAGGCGATATGTACTTTATGCATTCGCTATTTTCTTAACATTTGTTGCCATTGGTGTTTTGTCGGCTGCTTTCGATGATTCGTTTGTTCGTCTTATTTTAGGCGATCATTATGTAAACATGACTTTGGAGAATATTGAAAAAGGAGATCCGGTTGCTGTTTACAAAAGTGGTAGTAATTGGGGGAGTTTTATAGGTATTACGCTCAATAACTTATACGTGGGTATTAAGTCTTTTATATTTGGGGTTTTTGGCGGACTCGGAACAGGTTATGTTTTGCTACAAAATGGTATTATGCTTGGTGCTTTTCAATTTATGTTTCAAAAACATGGCGTGCTTTGGGAAAGTGTTCGTGGTATATGGATTCATGGCGCCATGGAAATTTTTGCTATTGTTATCGAAGGTGCAGCAGGTTTACTTTTGGGAGCAAGTATTTTGTTTCCTAAAACCTATTCTAGAGTTACAAGCTTTAAAAGAGGCATGAAAGATGGTGTTAAAATATTAATTAGTACGTTTCCGTTTACTATTGCAGCCGGTTTTTTAGAAGGTTTTGTAACTCGATATTCTAACATTATGCCAAATTGGTTATCGGTTGGCATCATTTTAATAACGCTAGGTATTATTTCATTTTACTATTTAGTTTACCCATTTATCGTAAATAAAAAACTTAAAAAATCATATGGAATTATATAAATCAAGAGGTTTTAGTGAGTTTTTTCAAGATACATTCGCGTTTATTAAACAAAACGGAAAACACTTTTTTAGAGAATATTTTATTATAAATGGTATCTTTTTATTGGTTTTAGCAGTTTTGGGTTATTTCTTCACAAAGTTTTATAGCGATTTTGTTTTTGGGAGTATTCTAAACAATAAAAGCACTACGCTTTTAGATGAGTATCTAAATGATAATTTTGTGCTATTTATGGCTATGGTTTTTGTTTTCGTTATTGTTGCTATTATTGCCGGAATAGTATCTTATGCATTTCCCTTTATTTATTTAAGATTATATAACCATAACGATGGTACAAGTTTTGAAACGCGAGATATTTTAAAAGCTTATAAAGCAAACCTCGGTAAACTTTTCACATTTATACTTTGCTGTTTTCTTATTGGTATACCTATGCTTATTATTTTTTCTATTGGTGCGCTAATTCTAACCGTTACTATTATTGGTATCATGGCGCTTCCGCTTTTAGCAGGTGCGTTTATGCTTTTTTATGGCATGGCATTAATGGAATATTTAGAAGGCGAAAAAGGCATTTGGGAATGTTATACATACTCATGGGAGTTACTGAAATCTAAATTTTGGGCAGCAGTAGGTAGCGTTGGTTTGTTCTATTTAATAGTTTACATTATACAGAATATAATTTCAATTATCCCTTACTTTTTTGGTATGGCAAGCATGTTTACTACGGTGCAAGATGGACCTTCTCACGAAGATCTAGGTGCTACCATGACGGTGGTTATGCTGGCTGTATTCTTCTTAACATTTTTTGTTAGTGCAGTTTTAGGTAACGTTGTGCAGCTTAATCAAGGTATTGTGTTTTACAGTCTAAAAGAAGATAAAGAGAATATAAATACTAAAAGTGTTATCGATCAAATAGGTTCGGGTGAATAGAAAACAAACTTTACATATCGTTTTTTTAGTATTCGGATTATTTTTTTATTCTGAAACTATTTCAGCTAAAAGCATCACAACTTTAGAGGTGGTTTTGGTTGAGCAGGATAGTTTACAAATAGATACGACTTGGGGTGAAAAACGACATTTCGAAAATTTAAAAGAAATCTATACTGGTGAAGAATTTGTTTACGATAGAACCGTTGAGAGTTCTGGTTGGTGGACACGATTTAAGCAATGGTTAAACGAACTTTTTATAGAATTCTTTCAAGTTCAAGATAAAGGGCAATCTTTTGCATTTGCAGATATAGCTCTTAAAATAGGAGCCGTTCTCGTTATTCTGTTAGTCATCTTCTTTATTTTTAAAGCTGTAATGAATAGCGAAGGCAAATGGGTTTTCGGCAAAGGATCGGATAAAAGTATTATTCCTGTTAGTGATATAGAAGCTAATATTCATGCTGTAGATTTTAAAACACTTATCGCTTCCGCGGAAGCAGAACACAATTATAGATTGGCTATTCGGTATTATTATTTATGGCTTTTAAAAGGATTAACTACGGCCGAAATTATTGAATACGACGTTGAAAAAACAAATAGTGATTATCAAAACGAAATTGTTTCGCAGGATTTAAAAAAGGGTTTTTCATATACATCATATTTGTACAACTACATATGGTATGGCGAATTTGATGTTAACGAGCATGAGTTTAATAAGGCGAAAGAAGCTTTTATTCAATTTTTAAAATCGATAAAAGCATGAACAAAACAATAAAGATATATATCGTTTTGCTTGTTGTTCTATTTGCCGGAGCGGCAGCTATAGAGTTTTCGAGAGAGGAACCTATAAATTGGAACAGAACCTTTGATGAGACTGATAAAATTCCTTACGGGACTTTTATTTTCTACGAAGAACTTAAAAATCTATTTCCAGAAAGTGATATAAAAACAATTAAAACAACACCCTACGAGTATTTTGATGCGCTTTACAATTTTGAAGATAGTCTTTACGATACGAGCGGAACGTATATGGCGGTTAATAATTTTTCTGGTTTAGACGATGTATCTTCACAAGAATTATTAGACTTTGCTGCGCATGGAAACGATGTTTTCTTAGCGTCTCATTTTCCTTCTAAAAACATTCAAGATTCTTTAGGAGTCGATATTAAAAGTGATTATAATTTTAAAGGAAAAGCGCTTTTAAGTTTTGCTAACCCAAACTTTAAAACCGATTCTATAACCGTTGAAAAAGGTTTAGGGAATTATTATTTCACGAAATTAGATTCAGTATCAACAACTGTTTTAGGCTATCAAAAATTCGATTCTATCCAAAATATTAATTTTGTAAAAATAGAATATGGAGCAGGGAATTTCTATTTACATCTGCAACCTGTTGTGTTTACTAATTATCATTTACTTAAAAAGAACAATAAAAAATATGCCGAAGCAGCTTTGTCTTATGTAGAAAACGATACCATTCATTTCGATTCGGTCAATAAAATAGGGCAAGATTTAGGCAGTTCACCGTTAAGGTTTATTTTAAAAACACCAGCCTTGCGTTGGGCTTGGTATTTGGCTTTGTTTACAATGGTTTGCTTCATGATTTTTAATGCAAAACGCAGACAACGTATCGTAAAAATTATAAAACCTAATGAGAATACAACCGTAGCATTCACCAAAACCATTGGTAATTTGTATTACGAAACCAAGGAGCATGATACTATTATTGATAAAAAAATCACTTATTTTTTAGAGTTCTTAAGACGAGAATACTTTTTAGATACGCAGATTTTAGATGAAAAATTCGTTAAAAATTTAAGTCTTAAATCAAATAAAAAAGAAGATACTATAAAACGATTAATTAATTTAATTTTACAATTGAAAGCCAAACGACATCTAGAAGAGGCCGATTTGTTAAGGTTAAACAAAGCTATTGAGGCTTTTTATAATAAATAATTATGGACGAAAACAACACGCCAAACAACGATAATTTAGATTTAGGAGCAGAACAACAAAGTTTTGAAAATACTCTTGAGGGGAAAGAAGCCGGACAAGATTCTAATTTAGATTTTAAGAGTCGTATTGATTTAAGTGAGCTACAAGAAGGTATAGCACTTATAAAAAATGAAATAGGAAAAGTTATTGTTGGGCAGAAAGGGATGATCGATATGCTAATTGCTTCTATTTTGGCTAACGGGCATTCTTTAATAGAAGGTGTTCCGGGTGTTGCCAAAACCATTTCGGCTAAGTTATTGGCAAAATCATTAGATGTTGGTTTTAGTCGTATACAGTTTACACCCGATTTAATGCCAAGTGATATTTTAGGAACCTCGGTTTTCGATATGAAATCATCTGAATTTCAATTCAAAAAAGGACCTATTTTTTCGAATATGATTCTTATTGATGAAATAAATCGTGCGCCTGCAAAAACGCAAGCGGCTTTGTTTGAAGTTATGGAAGAGCGCCAAATTACTATCGATGGTAATAAATTTATTATGGATTTACCATTTATTGTTTTGGCAACACAAAACCCCGTAGAACAAGAAGGAACTTACCGTTTACCGGAAGCACAATTAGATCGTTTTTTGTTTAAAATAGATGTAGATTATCCGAATTTAGAAGAAGAGATTGAAATTATAAATAGAGAACAAGCCTTGCAAGGTGGTACAAAAACTGAAAAAATCACGGCACATTTAAGTAAAGAAGATATTTCTAAATTTCAGGTTTTGGTGAGTCAAATAATTATCGAATCACATTTAGTAAAATATATAGCTGATATTATTGTTAACACACGAAGTAATCCGTTTTTATATTTAGGCGCTTCGCCACGTGCATCTATTGCAATATTAAAAGCAAGTAAAGCCTTTGCAGCCATGAACGGACGCGATTTTGTAACACCCGAAGATATTAAACAAGCCGCTATTCCGGTATTGCAGCACCGCGTTATTGTTACTCCAGAGCGCGAAATGGAAGGGGTGACTTCTAAACAAATTATTAAACAAATTATAGAAGCTGTAGAGATCCCGAGGTAAGGAGTGAATTACTCAGTTTACAATATTTAGTAAAAAATAAGTAACAAGCACAACACGTAACTAATAACCATCAACCAATAATCAAAAAATTGAAACGTATTAAACCTTTTTACATACAAAACAGATTTTTCTACGCATGCCTGATTGTTATGGTTTTGTTTGTGTTAAGCTTTGTGCTTCCTAGGTTGTTTAATTTGGTGAAGTTGTTATTGCTATGTTTATTTGCACTTACGTTTTTAGATGCTATTTTATTATTCGTTGCAAAAAAAGGTATAAAAGGAAAACGAAATTTACCAGAAAAATTCTCTAATGGTGATCAAAATGCTATTGGTATTTCTATTGAAAACTTCTACACATTCCCTGTTTTTATTAGAATTATAGATGAAATTCCTGTACAGTTCCAGGTGCGTGATTTCAAAATAGATAGAAAGTTAGATGCCTCTAGCTTAACAGAATTAGAATATGAGCTACGTCCAACGGAGCGTGGAGAGTATCAATTCGGGAAACTTAATATTTATGCCACATCGGTTTTTGGATTAATTGCAAGACGCTTTTGGTTTGATGATGACCAAATGATTGCTACGTACCCAAGTTTTATTCAATTGCGTAAATATAATTTACTTGCCATAAGTAATAATTTATTGCAGTATGGAGTTAAAAAAGTAAGGAAGTTAGGGCACACCATGGAATTTGAACAGATTAAAGATTATGTTTTAGGTGATGATTTACGAACCATAAATTGGAAGGCTACTGCCAAGAAAAACCAATTGATGGTAAATCAGTTTCAGGATGAAAAATCTCAGCCTATATATTCTGTAATCGATAAAGGACGTGTTATGAAAATGCCTTTTGATGGCTTAACTTTACTAGATTATGCTATAAATGCTGCTTTGGTAATATCTAATGTGGCTTTAAAGAAACAGGATAAAGCTGGTATTTTTTCCTTCTCCAAAAAAGTAGAAAATAGAGTAGTTGCGGAGCGCAGAACATCTCAAATGAATTTGATTTTAGAGGCGCTTTATAATGTGAACACCGATTATTACGAAAGTGATTTTGGACGTTTGTATGCCGATGTAAAGCGTAATATTACACAACGAAGTCTTGTTTTGCTATATACTAATTTTGAAACCTTAGATGGTTTACACCGCCAATTACCTTATTTAAAAGGAATTGCTAAAAGTCATTTATTAGTCGTTATATTCTTTAAAAATACAGAGTTAGATAGTATAATAGATGAAAAGGCCGAAACTGTTCAGCAAGCTTATGATAAAGTAATAGCAGAAAAATTTGCTTTCGAAAAACGCCTTATCGTTAATGAACTGAAGAAATATGGTATTTATTCCATTTTAACAACTCCAGAAAATTTAACCATCGATACTATAAATAAATACTTAGAAATTAAAGCACGAGGCTTACTCTAGACTATATATTATCTTTTGGATATAAACTAAAATAGCGCTAAAACCTTCAGGTCTTAGCGCTATTTTTATAAATAAGTATATGTGTTGAAGTTCTTAGTTTTGAGCTTCTTCGGCTGTTAACTCTGCAATTTTACAAATGACTTCAGTAGCTTTTATAATGCTTTCTACAGGCACATATTCGTAACGCCCATGAAAGTTATGTCCGCCAGCAAAAATATTAGGACAAGGTAAGCCCATGTAGCTTAATTGCGATCCGTCTGTACCACCTCTAATGGCTTTAATTAACGGTTCAATATCTAATGCTTTCATCGCTTTTTCTGCAACATCAACAATATGCATTACAGGTTCAATTTTTTCACGCATGTTAAAATACTGATCCGTAATTTCTGTAGTAATCACTTCGTTTCCGTATTGCGAATTAAGTTCAGCAGTAAGTTTTAGCATCACTTCTTTTCTAGCTTCAAAATGGCCACTATCATGATCGCGAATAATATATTTTAAAGTGGTTTCTTCAACATCACCTTCCATATTATGTAAATGGAAAAAACCTTGATAATCTGTAGTATGCTCAGGTGTTTCCATACGTGGTAGAGAATTAATAAACTCGGTAGCAATATACATGGAGTTTATCATTTTTCCTTTAGCATAACCGGGATGCACAATTTTTCCTTTAATTTTTACAACGGCTCCGGCGGCATTAAAGTTTTCGTATTCTAGTTCACCAATTTGACTACCGTCCATGGTGTACGCCCATTCTGCTCCAAATTTTTCAACATCAAATTTATGAGCACCTCTTCCAATTTCTTCATCTGGAGTAAATCCAACACGAATTTTTCCATGTTTAATTTCTGGGTGTTGCACTAAGTACTCCATGGCAGAAACAATTTCGCAAATTCCAGCTTTATCATCTGCACCTAAAAGTGTTGTGCCATCTGTGGTAATTATCGTTTGTCCTTTGTATTGTAATAAATCTTCAAAATAATCTGGAGATAGAATAATGTTTTCAGCTTCATTTAAAACAATATCTTTTCCATCGTAATTTTCGATAATTTGAGGTTTTACGTTTTTTCCTGTAAAATCTGGCGATGTATCAAAATGAGAAATAAACCCAATAGTTGGTACATTATGATCTACGTTGCTAGGCAATGTAGCCATAATGTATGCGTTTTCGTCGATGCTAACATCTTCTAAACCAATTTGTTTAAGTTCTTTGGCAAGTTTGTTAGCCAAATCCCATTGTTTTTCAGTACTTGGTGTAGTTTGAGATTCTGGATCAGACTCGGTATCGACAGTTACGTAACCTACAAAACGTTTTATGATATGTTCTTTTGAAATCATTTTAGAAAAATTTTAATGTATTTGAGGGAAAAATGTTCTTGATTTTAATACTTCAAAAATACGATTTTTAGCCATGAATTCACGAATGTTTTCATTCAAATAATTAGGAGACAAGATTCAAATATTTAAATTTTCAGGCGTTAGAATTGTTCAATTTTTTAATTAAACCTATTTTTGCACAAATAATCCTGATGTACAAACAATTACTGCGCCCGATATTTTTTTCTTTCGATCCTGAAAAAATTCACCATTTTACATTTTCATTAGTTAAATTCACTTCTAAAATCCCTGGTTTTAAATCTATATACAGGAGTTTATATGTTATTGAAAACCCTAAATTAGAGCGAAATGTATTGGGGTTAACTTTTAAAAACCCAGTAGGATTAGCTGCAGGTTTTGATAAAAATGCCGTGCTTTATAATGAATTGGCAAACTTTGGATTTGGTTTTATTGAAATAGGTACAGTAACTCCAAAAGCGCAAGAGGGAAACCCTAAAAAGCGTTTGTTTCGTTTAAAAGATGATCAAGGTATTATTAACCGAATGGGGTTCAATAATGAAGGCTTACAAGCTGCTATTGTTCAACTTAAAAAGAATAAGGGAAAACTTATTATTGGAGGGAATATTGGTAAAAACACGCAAACAAAACCTGAAGATTATACTAAAGATTATTTAGAGTGTTTTAACGCCTTGCACCCTTATGTAGATTATTTTGTGCTTAATGTGAGTTGCCCTAATGTGGGATCGCATGCTAAGTTGAATGATAAAGATTATTTAGAAGAGTTAATTGGAGCGGTACAAAAAGCTAATGGCGCGTTTGCAACTCAAAAATCTATTGTTTTAAAAATTGCACCAGACTTAAATAATGCGCAGTTAGACGAGATTATCGAATTGGTAAAAGACACGAATTTAGATGGTGTAATTGCAAGTAACACGTCTATGGATAGAAGTGGTTTAAAAGCTTCTCCTGAGCGTTTAGAAAGTATTGGTAATGGTGGTTTAAGCGGACAACCTGTAAAGGATAAAAGTACAGCCGTTATTAAATATTTATCTGAAAAGAGTAATAAAGCCTTTCCTATTATTGGAGTTGGTGGTGTACATTCTGCTAAAGATGCTTTAGAGAAAATTGACGCAGGCGCCGATTTAGTTCAAATTTATACCGGATTTATTTATGAAGGTCCTAGTTTGGTGAAGCAAATTAATAAAGCAATTTTGAATAGAGGTTAGTTATTTAACAAACCTTCTAATTACAGTAGAGTTTCCGTTTTGCAGTTGTAGAATATAACTTCCAGCGGGTAAGCGGTTCACATTAATTTCATTATTTTCAACAGAACCATTTGCCAAGGCTTGACCTTGTAGGTTAACGATTCTGAAGTTTATTGCGGTTTCTATTTTGGTAGACGATAGGTAAATATTACCATTTTGTACAGGGTTAGGGAATAGCTTAACTGCAGTTAAACTATCTTTCTCGTAATCCTCTTCCTCTATAACTATTTCTGGAACAACTCCAGGCTGTGTAAATCTATTTTTTTCTAAATTGAAATAGGTATACATGCGTATTATTTGTTCCGTAGAAAAATAAGTTCTACAAGCTTTTAACGAATATGACATCATATTGCTAGTATCAGGCTTAAAAGTATCGCCATTTGCATCGGTAGCTGTGCCTGTATAGTTGCAAAAATTATCAACGTTATCGCTAGATAACCCCGGGTCTGCAGGAGTATCGCATATGCCATCACCATCGGTGTCGCAGTTGCTACCATCAACCAATTCTGTGGTTAATTGCGTGTTACTAACACCATGTGTATGTACTAAAGATAGAATATGTCCAATTTCGTGCGCTAATGTAGAATCGTTTATAGAACAACTGTTTTTCACAACTATAATATCTCTATTATCCGCATTATCACTATAACCACAAATAGAAGATTTTGAGGTGTTTGTTAAATATTCAGCAAAATAAACGTTTAAAATACCAGGGATATAGTGGTTCTCTAATAGGGTTTTTTCGTCACCTTTTTCAAACTGCATTAATTCACTATCATCAATATAATCAACACCTTCATAAAGTATAAAGTTTACAAGGGCACCGTCAAACATGTTATTTAAGTTTTGAAATGCTTTTTCCAAATCGTAAGCACGTAAACCACCAGAACCATTAGAATAACGAATGGCGTGAACTTTTATGTAAACATCTTGAGTACTTGGTACATCTCCTTTACTATTAGCCGATCGTTGTTGAAGCATCGATTGTTTAGCAGCTTGGAGCTCGGCTTTATGAGTTTTGAAATAATTTAAAGTTTCGGGAGAAGTCACTGTTTGGCATTCTTGTACAACTTCATTTTGTCCATAGCTAAATACGCTAACGAACAATGTAAAGATGAATGTAAAAAGTAATGATGCTTTATTCACGAATGGTATTTAGGTTTGGGGTAATTTCTAATCAAATGTATTTCATAATTTGGATTAGTAAGAATAAAAACGTTATACACATTAATATACTCGTTCAGCGTACCAAAAGGTTAATTTTTAGGTTGAAAGGTGTTAAATTTTAACATTATTTATTGGTGTAATCTTTTATAAATGAAGGGTATAGGTTTTGTAGTCTCGCAGATTTGTTTATGCTTTTTAAGCTAAAAGCTTGAAAATGGGTTTAGTTTTTATATAAATAATGGGTTTTTAGAATGTTATGTGTTTTTGAGGTTTCTTTAAGAAGTCGTTTTATCATTTACATTTTTAGAGAACCTAAAACAAGACTTCTATCTATTCTTTTTTCAGAAAAATAATAGTATTTTTAACAACTATATTTTTAACTGTTTATGCAAAAACCCGTAAAAATTATTGAGTGCCCTCGTGATGCTATGCAAGGTATTAAGGCTTTTATTCCAACGGAAAAAAAAGTGCAATACATTCAGTCGCTTTTGCGTGTAGGCTTCGATACTATTGATGTGGGGAGTTTTGTGTCTCCCAAAGCTATTCCGCAAATGGTCGATACATCACAGGTTTTAGAGCAGTTAGATTTAAGTAAAACTACTAGTAAATTATTAGCCATTATTGCTAATACCCGCGGTGCTATAGATGCGTGTCAGGAAAACGTTATAGATTATTTAGGATATCCATTTTCGATTTCAGAGAATTTCCAAATGCGTAATACTCATAAAACCATAGCAGAATCTGTGGTGACACTTTCTGAAATTTTAGAGCATGCAGATAAATCTAGTAAGGAAGTTGTAGTCTATATTTCTATGGGGTTCGGAAATCCGTATGGTGATCCTTGGAATGTAGATATAGTAGGTGAGTGGACAGAAAAATTAGCCAATATGGGTGTTAAAATACTATCTTTAAGCGATACTGTCGGCACATCAGATCCGGAAAGTATTAATTACTTATTTTCAAATTTAATTCCTAAATACCCAGAGATTGAGTTTGGTGCACATTTACATACCACGCCAACGAGTTGGTTTGAAAAGGTAGATGCGGCTTACAAAGCAGGATGTTACCGATTTGATGGTGCTATACAAGGTTTTGGTGGTTGCCCAATGGCAAAAGATGAATTAACAGGAAATATGCCAACCGAAAAATTATTATCATATTTTACTTCACAAAAGAATAATGATTTAAACGCGCTTAGTTTTGAAAGTGCTTATAATGAAGCTTCAAAAATCTTCAAAGTTTATCATTAATTCTAGTTTTAACTATTGTAAATAGTGAGTTAAATCTTAATAATAGTATTTTAAAATAGGCTGTTATTATGGTCTAATATCATTCATATTAAAATTAATTGGTTTTTATTTCATTTACTCTAATCTTTGTTAAGTCTTTATTTATATGAGTTAATGAGGGTTTATTCAAAATCGTTTATTTCTTTATTTTAATTTGTTCTAAATAAACTTTGTTGAAGTTATTATGTGTTTTATATTTGCAACTTCAAATTAAAAATTATTTGTAATAAGTCTAAATAAAATAATAACTTATAATGAAAAAAATAGTATTCAGTCTTTTTGTAGCATCAGCATTATTTCAATCTTGTTCAAGTGATGACGATGGAGGTGAAACTTCTCAAGTATTAGCACCAACAACTTATACCTTTTTAAGAGATGGAAATTCGTCGGTAAGTTATAGCGGACAAACCACAAGAATTTTAATGGCAGAAGAATTAGTTTCTGGATTAAAAGTAGAAACGAATACAGAAGCGACTTTAGACGCTATGTTTGCTCACGTAGAAGGAGCAAGTGATTTTAGTGATGCAGATTTAAACGCATCGGATAAAAGTGTACGTAGTAAAGTAGCTGCTTCAACAGATTTTTTCTCTGCTAACACTACAGAAGCTAACGAAATTAAAGCTGATTTTGACGGATGGATTGCATCGCAAGTAAATGATGTTTTTCCAAACTGGAGCTTTACAGCAGCAGCAGGAGAGGCAGGCGCTTTACAACAAGCTGGTGGTGGTACAACCCGTTACTTAAACGAAAAAGGATTAGAATACAACCAAGCTTTTGCTAAAGGTTTAATTGGTGGATTAATGATCGATCAAATCCTTAACAACTACTTAAGCCCAGCAGTTTTAGATGCAGGTACAAATATTGCAGATAATGATAGTGAGGTTTTAGAAGAAGGTAAAACATACACTTCTATGGAGCATAAATGGGATGAAGCATTCGGATATTTATACGGTAGCGAAGCAGATGCTGCTAATCCTGTTTTAGATGTAGATCAGTTTTTAAGTGAATATTTAGATCGCGTTGAAGCAGACGAAGATTTTGCAGGTATCGCTTCTAAAATATACAATGCTTTTATATTAGGTCGTGCTGCAATTGTTGCTAACAACTATACAGTTCGTGATGCTCAAGCAGAGATTATTAAAGAAAATATTTCAGTAATACCAGCAGTTAGAGCGGTATACTATTTACAATCAGGAAAAAATAATTTAGGTGTAGATAATGCATCTGCATTTCATGGTTTATCTGAAGCTTACGGATTTATTTATAGCCTTCAATTTACAAGACAACCAAATTCAAGTTTACCTTATTTAACAAAAACAGAAGTAGATGCTTATTTAGCAGAGCTTATGGAAGGTAATGGTTTCTGGGATGTTACGACTAATACTTTAGATGAAATTTCAGATGAGATTTCTGCTAAATTTGGTTTCACAACAGAAGAAGCCTCTAACTAGAAACTTTAGTTTTTAGAATTAAAACAACATGTAGTATGATTAAAAAGATTTTTTTAGCAGTAATAGCCTTAACATTTATAGTGGCATGTAGTTCATCATCATCAGATGATAGTCCATCGGTAAGTCCCGATAATTTTGATAGAGGCGCCTTATTAACCAATTTGGCAGATAATATTATTATTCCTGCATATCAAGATTTATCTGCTAAACTAATAACGTTAACGGCAGATAAAGATGCTTTTATAGCGGATGCAAATCAATCTAATTTAGATGATTTAAGAGCATCTTGGTTAGAAGCTTATAAAGTTTGGCAACATGTTGAAATGTTCAATATTGGTAAAGCTGAAGAGTTAACCTATAGTTTTCAAATGAATATCTATCCGGTTTCTACAGCAGATGTTGAAGCTAATATTTCTGCTGGAAATGCCGATTTAACACACGTTAATAATAATGATGCCGTTGGTTTCCCTGCTGTAGATTATATGCTTTACGGTGTTGCAGATAATGATGCTACTATTTTAACTAAGTATGAAGATGTTAAGTATAAAGCTTATTTATCAGATTTAGTAAACCAAATGGAAAGCTTAACAGAAACAGTTTTAACAGATTGGACTTCTAGCTACCGTGCAACTTTTGTTAGCTCGACTTCCAATACAGTAACGAGTTCTTTAAATAAGTTTGTAAACGATTATATCTTTTACTTCGAAAAAAGTTTAAGAGCGAATAAGTTTGGAATTCCAGGAGGTGTTTTTTCAACAGATCCGTTACCAGAAAAGGTAGAAGCTTTTTATAATAAAGAAGTTTCAAAAACATTAGCTTTAGAGGCTTTAGCAGCTTTTCAAAATACATTAAACGGTAGTTATTATAGTTCTAGTGCTACTGGTGAAAGTTTTAAAACCTATTTGACTGAATTGGAACGCACCGATTTAAGTACTTTATTAAATACAAGAATAGATGCCGCAAGAGCAAAAATTAATCTTTTAGATGATAATTTTTACTTACAAGTAAATAACGATAATGTTAAAATGACAGAAGCTTATGATGCTTTACAATTAGTAGTAGTATCATTAAAAGTAGATATGCTGCAAGCTTTCAATGTGAGCGTCGACTATGTTGATGCCGATGGCGATTAAAAATATATAAATATTACTAAAAAGGTTGTCTATTAAAAAAGACAACCTTTTTTGCGTATCACTAAATTCAAATGGCATACTTTTAATGAGATTGAATATAAGTACATATCTAAATAAAACAACAAGCGCAGCCCCATTGGCTGTGTTTCGTGTTTTCTTTGGTATCATGATGTGCTTAAGTATAGTTCGGTTTTGGTATAACGATTGGATCGATTTACTGTATATACAACCTAAATTTCATTTTACGTATTTCGGATTTGAATTTATAAAACCACTAGGTGTTTATACCTATGTATTGTTTGCAATTTGCGGTATCGCAGCCCTTTTTGTGGCTTTGGGTTTTAAATATAGAATAGCCATTATTACATTCTTTTTAAGTTTTACTTACATTGAATTAATGGATAAAACCACTTATTTAAATCATTACTACTTTATTACTTTACTGAGTTTTATAATGATTTTTCTTCCAGCCAATGCGCATTTTTCTGTAGATAATATATTCCGAAGAAAAACATATCAAAACATCCCTAAGTGGACTATTGATAGCATAAAACTTCTATTAGGTATTGTTTATTTTTATGCAGGTTTGGCGAAGCTTAATAGTGATTGGTTATTTAAAGCCATGCCTTTAAAAATTTGGTTGCCTTCAAAATACGATTTACCTTTTATTGGCGAAAACCTCATGCAACAAAACTGGTTTCATTTCGCGATGAGTTGGAGCGGTATGCTATACGATTTGTTTATTCCGTTTTTATTATGGTACAAAAAAACACGCTGGTTTGCCTTTATTTTGGTAGTTGTTTTTCATGTGTTTACTCGGGTTTTATTCCCTATTGGTATGTTCCCGTTTATTATGATTGTTTCAACTTTAATATTTTTCGATGCTAGTTTTCATCAGAATATTATAAGGCTTTTAAAACGCCTATTAAATGCGTTATCTCTGCGGAAGCCGTCATTGCAAGCAAGCAAATTAAATGTTTATTCCCAGTTTCAACTTAAAAGTAAATCGCTTATTATTCCATTATTTGTTCTGTTTTTCAGTATTCAATTGGTATTTCCGTTTCGTTATTTAGTATACCCAAACGAACTGTTTTGGACCGAAGAAGGCTATCGCTTTTCATGGCGCGTTATGCTTATGGAAAAAATGGGTATTGCAACGTTTAAGATTGTCGATGCCGATACAGGAAGCTTTTTTTACGTGAATAATAAAGATTTTCTAACCCCTTTTCAGGAAAAACAAATGAGTTTTCAACCTGATTTTATTTTGGAATACGCACATTATTTAGGCGATCACTTTACGGAACAAGGACACAAAAATGTTCAGGTTTTTGTGGAGAGCTATGTGGCATTAAATGGTAGATTAAGCGCTCCATATATCAATAAAACCGTAGATTTGTACGCGGAAAAAGAATCATTTAAACCAAAACACTGGATTTTACCATTTAAGGATGACATTAAAGGACTTTAAAATAATACTAGCACTTTTAATTAGTGCATTAGGTTTTGCACAGCACAACGTTTCTGGAACGGTGACTTTTTCGAAAACAAATACACCAGTGGCCGATGTAAAAGTTTACGATAAAACATCGGGAGTTCTTGCAACTACAGATAATTCAGGATTTTTTAAATTTGAAACGTCTAAAAAAGAATTAACCTTGGTGTTTTTCTCTTTTGAATATGCTGTGGAAGAAGTTACTATTGAAACCGAAAACGCTTCAACCTTAAATATTACTTTAAAAGATTTAACTCAGAATTTATCTGAAGTTGAAATTACAGCACGTAAGCAACGCATTTTCGAATTAAAACGTTTAAATGATGTTGAGGGCACTGCTATTTATGCCGGTAAAAAAACGGAAGTGGTATTGGTAGAGCAGTCTATGGCGAATTTAGCATCTAATAATGCTAGGCAAATTTATAGTCAAGTAGCAGGTTTAAATATTTACCAAAATGACGATGCCGGATTGCAGTTAAACATTGGTGGTCGTGGTTTAGATCCAAACCGTACAGCCAACTTTAATACCAGACAAAATGGTTACGATATTAGTGCCGATGTTTTAGGATATCCAGAAAGTTATTACACACCAGCTTCGGAGGGTTTATCAGAAATCCAGGTGATTCGAGGTGCGGCTTCATTACAATACGGAACGCAGTTTGGAGGTTTAATTAATTTTAAAATGAAAGAACCAAACCCGAATAAACCTCTAGAAGTGATTAGTAGATTCACTTTGGGGAGTTATGGGTTGTATACCAATTTTACAAGTGTTAGTGGTACTAAAAACAAATGGAGTTATTATAGTTATTTCAACTATAAAAAAGGAGATGGGTTTCGTCCAAACTCTGAGTTTGAATCTAAAAATGTTTTCGCACATTTAGGGTATAAATTTAACGAAAAAACAAAGTTAACAGGCGAGATAACCTACATGCGCTATTTAGCCCAACAAGCTGGCGGATTAACCGACGCTATGTTTAACGAAGATCCGTACCAAAGTAACCGTGCTAGAAACTGGTTTCAGGTAGATTGGTTACTTTATAATCTAAAATTAGATCATAAATTTTCTGATAAAACAAATTTTACATTTAACTTTTTTGGATTGAATGCCTCTCGTGATGCTTTAGGTTTTAGAACCAACCGAGTAAGTCAAGTAGACTCCAACGAAGAGCGTGATTTAATTAAAGGTGATTTTAAAAACTTTGGTTTTGAGTCGCGTTTGCTTACCAAATACAAAGTTTTTAATAAGGATGCCACGTTTTTAATTGGATCTAAATTTTATAAAGCCGATAATTATCAAGAACAAGGTCCGGCAAGTGATGGGATTGGACCAAATTTTGATTTTACCAACGATGAGTATCCTAATTATGGAAGTCAGTCGCAATTCGATTTACCTAACTTAAACGTTTCTGTTTTTGGTGAAAATATTTTTTATGTTTCCGATAAGTTTTCAGTAACACCAGGTTTTAGGTTTGAATATATAAAAACCCAAAGTGAAGGATTTTATAAAAACATAAATACCGATGCTGCTGGCAATGTTATTTTAAATGAAACGATTGAAGATAATCAAAACTTTGAGCGTTCGTTTATTTTATTAGGTTTAGGGCTAAGTTATAAGCCTAATACCAATTTTGAAGCTTATGGGAATGTATCTCAAAATTACCGTTCGGTGACGTTTTCTGATATAAATATTGACAATCCTGCGTTTTTAATTAGTCCGGATATTACCGATGAAGAAGGTTTTACAACCGATTTAGGTATTCGTGGGAATTTCAATAATATGGTGTCTTACGATTTGGGTGTTTTTGGACTGTTTTATAAAAAAAGAATTGGTTTTGTAACCATTGTAGATACCGATGGAAGTATTAAAAATGAACGTGGTAATATTGGAGATGCTGTAATGTATGGCGTAGAATCTTTATTCGATTTTAATTTGAAGAAAATTTTCAACTTAAATAATAATGTTAAACTTAATTATTTTATAAATACATCGGTTATTAATTCGGAATATACCAATTCTGAAAAAGCAGGTGTTAAAGGCAATAAAGTAGAGTTTGTTCCTGATTTAAATTTAAAAATGGGACTTAACGGTGGATATAAAAACCTATTGGCTAATATTCAATATAGTTATTTAGGAAGCCAGTTTACCGATGCTACAAACTCTATAGAAGCTAGTGAAAGCGGTGTTGTAGGTGAAATTCCTGAATATGATATTTTAGATGTATCGCTTTCTTACAGTTATAAAAATTTCAAACTAGAAACAGGAATAAATAATGTTTTAGATAACGCATATTTTACGCGCAGAGCTACTGGTTATCCGGGACCTGGAATTATTCCTTCATCGCCAAGAAATTGGTATACCACACTTCAAATTAAATTTTAAAAATTTTTATCATTTTGATTTAAACCTTTGGTAAAAGCTTTAGTCTAAAACTAAACCAAGCAAAAACCAATCAGTTTGAAACAATTATTTTTATTTCTTTTATTAGCATGTAGCACTACGCTCTTTGCTCAACGTTTTACTTTAGAAGGCCAAGTAAAAGATCCAGACGCCATCACCTTAGAAGGTGCTACAGTTTATGTACAAAGCCTTAAAGACAGTATTACCATGGCTTATGGTATTACTAATAAAACCGGGCAATTCTCAATAAATATTAATGCTGAAGAAGAAACAAAGCTTTTATTCAATGTTGCTTATTTAGGCTACCAACCGTATTCTAAAGATATTGATGTGCCAACCGGAAATAAGTTTGATATGGGCACGGTAACACTAGCCGACCAAGCCGAGCAGTTAGATGTTATTTCTATTATAGGTAAAGCTCCGCCAATTGTTATTAAAAAAGATACTATTGAATATAATGCCGATAGTTTTAAAACGTTGGCTAATGATCGTGCTGAAGATTTACTTAAGAAACTACCAGGCGTAGAGTTTGATATAGACGGAAATATTACTGTAAACGGTGTGGCTGTAGAAGCTATTAATGTAGATGGAATGGAGTTTTTTGGTGAAAAAATGGGAGATATCGCTCTTAAAAATTTACCAAGTAACGTAATTAGTAAAGTTCAGGTTACCGATTATAAAACCAATTTACAAAAGTTTACAGGTGAAGAGTCCGATTCAGGAACAAAAGAGATTAACATTAAAATTAAAAAAGGTAAGAATACAGCTTTTTTTGGTGATTTAAATGGAGGATTAGGCACCGATGATAAATATCAGGCCAATGCCAATCTGTTTCAAATGATAGATGGTAAACAAATTGGGTTTATCTCCGGAACCAATAATATAAACATGCGTCGTGGTTTTACAGCCTTACCCGATGCTAAATCGAGCACTGGTTATGTAGAATCCGATTTTGTTGGAGCTAATTATTCAAAAGGAAAATGGGACGAAACACGTGTTAATGCAAATTACAAATACAGTGCAAGCAATGTAGATAATAGCAGTTTTAGTTTTCGAGATTACTTTTTGCCAAACTTAAATTACACCACAGAAACGGTAAGTAACAGCACTACAGATAGTGACAACCATAGTGGTGATTTGGATTTAAAATTTATAATTCCTTCAAAAAATAAATCGTCTAACAATAAAATACAGCTATCTAACGAGCTTAATTTTAATAGAGATACTAGCGATTCTTTTTCCGATTCTACTACAGAATCAAAATCTAATGATGGTGAAGATATTAGCGATTATAATGCCAATAGCGAATCGACTTCTATTAGTAATAGCATTGATAATACCATAGGTGCTATTGTAAGAACAGGAAAAGGACGCGATTTTTTCAACCTTAAATTAAGTACCAATTTTGAGAATTCAGAGAGTGATTCTCAAAACTATTCAGAGAATATATTATATCAGAAAAATACAACTCAAATTCAAGACCAAGTTAGAAGCACAGATAATTCAACTTCAAATATTAATTTTAATGGGTATTGGTTTAAGGAGTTGTTTACCAATTTCAGAATTATACCAAAGTATAGCGCTACCATTTACCATAATAAAAATGAAAAAAACGTTTTCGATTTTAATGAAACCGATAATGATTATACAGATTTTAATGAGCAACAAAGTTTTGATAGTAAATACGTAACTACAACTTTAAAGCCGGCATTAAGATTTAGATACGAGTATAAAGATTTTAGATTTGAAGTAGAAGGAGCTTATACCAATACCTTTAGAAAATATACCGATGAGCTAATTGCTGAAAGAAATTTTAATGCAGAATTCGATTACATAACTTATTCAAGTAGAATTCGTTATCGTGATGATAAAGGCTATAAAAATATCTCTTTAGATTATAATCAAAATGTAGATTTGCCATCATCATCACAACTACAACCTGTTGCCGATGTAAGTAACCAAACGCATATTTATACAGGAAATCCAGATTTAGAACCTGGTTTAAGTCATAATTTAAGATTCCGTTATCAAAACAATATTGCTTTTAATAATATTACTATTAATGCGGAAACAAAAGCAGAGTTTGTGGAAGATAAAATTATTAACTCGACCATTACAGATGCCGATTTAATTAAGTACACCACTTATGATAATATTAACGGCGATTATTCACTTAGCGGTAATGCTTCTATTTCTAAATCGTATTTCAGTCAAAATACAAATATTAATATGAGTGCTAAGTTTGCAGCATCATACGATAACAATATTTCTATTCAAAATGGAGTGAAATTTTCTGGAAAAAATACAGTTTATAAGCCATCTGTAGGTTTTAAGTATTCTTATAATAATAAATTCGATTTCGGAATTAACTATAGCTATTCTGTAAATGAAACTTTATATGATACGGATGCTTTTAACGATAACGAATATTTTGTTCAGAATTTAAAATTAGATACCTCTATCTTTTTCTTTAAAAACGCTTTTTTCTCTAACAAAATAGCTTACCAGTATAATAGTAGAGTTGGAGATGCTTTTGATGGCGATGCTGTATTTTGGAATGCCGGTTTGGGCGTGCAACTTTGGAACAATAAAGGGACATTAACGCTTGTAGGATACGATATTTTAGGTAAGAATAATGGATACAGACGTTCGGTTACCGAAACCTATATTCAAGATATAGAAAACAAAATTTTAGAGCAATATTTTATGCTAACGTTCTCTTATAAATTTGGTAGAATTGCAGGTCAAAACATGAATGTGAGACCAGATAGTCCAAGTGGAAGAGGTGGTTATGGTGGAGGAAGACGCGGTAGATAATATCTCTGTTTTTTTTAATATGCCGTGCAGTCTATGAGCTAAATGTTAAGAATTGGCTTTATTAAGGATTTCATCTTAATAAAGCTAATTTAAACCGAAAAAAATGCTTAGATTTGCACGCAATTATAACAGTAATTGCAACATGACTGCACACGAAAATAAAATAGTAGGAGAAGGGCTAACTTACGACGATGTCCTTTTAGTTCCAGCTTTCTCCGAAGTACTCCCTAGAGAAGTTAGTATTCAAACAAAATTTACACGTAACATCACCATTAACGTCCCTATTATTTCGGCTGCAATGGATACCGTTACCGAAAGTAAAATGGCAATTGCCATGGCGCAAGAAGGTGGTATTGGTGTGCTACACAAAAACATGTCTATAGAGGCACAAGCCTTAAAGGTGCGTCGTGTAAAACGTGCAGAAAGCGGTATGATTATCGATCCGGTAACCTTACCATTAACTGCTAAAGTTAGCGATGCTAAAAAATACATGGCAGAATATAGTATTGGTGGTATACCAATTGTTGCAGAAGATGGCACATTAAAAGGTATAGTAACCAATCGCGATTTACGTTTCGAGCATAATGGTAAACGTGCCATTAGCGAAGTTATGACGAGCGAAAAACTTGTTACTGCCTCTGTAGGAACTTCTTTAAAAGATGCCGAACTTATACTTCAAGAACATAAAATTGAAAAGTTATTAATTGTAGACGATAATTTTAAATTATCAGGATTAATAACCTTTAGAGATATTACAAAATTAAGTCAGAAACCAAATGCAAACAAAGATCAATATGGTCGTTTGCGTGTTGCTGCTGCCTTAGGTGTTACTGCAGATGCTGTAGAACGTGCCGAAGCATTAGTTAACGCCGGAGTAGATGCCGTAGTTATCGATACTGCGCATGGGCACACAAAAGGCGTGGTTGCTGTTTTAAAAACTATAAAAGAAAAATTTCCAAACCTAGATGTTATTGTAGGTAATATTGCAACTGGTGCAGCTGCTAAATATTTAGTAGAGGCCGGAGCCGATGCTGTAAAAGTTGGTATTGGTCCAGGATCTATTTGTACAACACGTGTTGTAGCAGGTGTAGGTTTTCCTCAGTTTTCTGCAGTTCTAGAAGTAGCAGCAGCTATTAAAGGCAGTGGAGTACCGGTAATTGCCGATGGAGGTATTCGTTACACAGGCGATATCCCTAAAGCTATTGCAGCAGGAGCAGATACTGTTATGTTAGGGTCGCTTTTAGCAGGAACAAAAGAATCTCCAGGAGAAACCATTATATACGAAGGGCGTAAGTTTAAATCTTACCGTGGTATGGGGTCTGTAGAGGCTATGAAAGAAGGTAGTAAAGACCGTTATTTCCAAGATGTAGAAGACGATATTAAAAAATTAGTACCAGAAGGTATTGTTGGGCGTGTGCCTTACAAAGGCGATTTATACGAGAGTATTCACCAATTTATCGGTGGTTTACGCGCAGGTATGGGCTACTGTGGAGCTAAAGATATTGAGACGCTAAAAGAAACAGGACAGTTTGTTAAAATTACTGCAAGTGGAATTAACGAAAGTCATCCGCACGATGTTACCATTACTAAAGAATCACCAAACTATTCAAGGTAATACAAACAGAATTATAAAATTAAAGTTCAACTGAAAGGTTGGACTTTTTTTATGCGTATTATTTTGGGCGTTACCCGAAAAGGGTCGGGCTTTCCGCTATATCTTTTTTTAGGGTTGGTTTTGTTTAAGTAATTTAGACTTCAACTTTGAGGTTTGCTTCTTTTTAATTATGTTTTGGTTAGAAGTAAAAAAAAGGATGCCGCATCAATACCTAACGCGGGCTAGTTTGTGGTGTTTGTTTTTAACAAGAAATGTGTGAAGTGTAAATTATTAACGCTTTTAAAACTCCACCGATTGTAAATCAGTTAAATAAGTTTTAGTATATTTTTCTCCAAAATTATCGATAGTAATCGCAAAGGCGAGATGTAAAATAAGCGCTGTAAATATTCCGAAGAGTATAGATTCTGGACTAATAAAAGACATGGCTAAAATAAGAATCACAATTAAACCACCATAAATTAATTTTAACCAAAAGAAAGATTTTAAAGCCTTCTCAGAAGTTACAATTTCAGATTGAGCAAAAGCTATCGGGTCGGTTTCATAAACGGAAACCTTGTCGGCAAATTTTTGTTGGTATTTAAAATAAGCAGGAAACATAGCAGCTATTTCTATGAGTCCTATAAAAATCAAAGTTATAGCAAAACTTTTATGATTAGATAATAATATAAAAAGTAATCCTATAGCGGCCGAAAAAACACCAATAATTCCCGCTGCAAGATATAATGATTTTTCGCTGGCTAAAAAATGAGATAAAAGTTCCATAAGCGGTGTGTGGTTTTTTGAATGCGGTGGTTGTAAATATGCTTTAGTTTTTTCTGGCAGTTCGGTGGTTTTATATTCTATATCAGAAAGCCATTCTATTTTAGAAATAACAAAACCATCAAAATATTCTGTAGCTTTTAACCCAAAGGCTTTTAACGTTATTATAAAACGCTCAATACCTCCAAAAGGAAAATTGCCAGTAGAAAACTTAATAATGGCATGATGTTCATCAGTTTTATTCAAACTATCTATATCAACTTCAAATCCATATTCTAAATAATTAAATATAGAATCTACATTTTGTAAGCCCAATGCTTCTAATTTATCATTATCAGCTTTTATATATTTCTCTAAATACGTGTTGGCATAATCAGGAATAAAAGCTTTACGCCTGTGTACTTCTGGTGCTATATCTAAGTAGTCGTTTAGTTCCTTTACAGCTATATCGACTTCCTCTTGCGTCTGTTTGCTATCCCAATCAATTTCAGGAGAATGATCAGGAAACTCATACTTAGTCTGCCGTACATTAACCATATGTTTATATAGTTTTTTAAAGTCTTCAAACTTTAAAGTATTAGATATGTTGAAGGAAATGTATAGCATTAATTAACAGTTGATTAGCCTAAATTTTAGACTTGTAGTAGGTGTTTTTTGTACAGGCGTAATTTTATAAATTAATTATAAAATATTAAAACGAAGTTATTGAATTTATTCAGTAATAAAAAATGATTATTTACGACTATGATACCTTGTTAAATATATGGTAAATATTGATGTCGAGATAAATAGAGTCCGTAAAAAGACCTATTTTTAAAACTTTGTGCCCTTAGATTATGGAGATTTTAAACACGCTTAGAAATTTTGCTTATTGGAGCATTGATGCCTTAAAAGGTGGAGAGGTAAAAAAGGATTTTCAGGATATCGAAAAGGTATTTAGTCATGCATCTTTTGCGTCTTTAAAAGAACATCAAAAACCGATTTTAGATAATTTGTTGAATGCTGCCGTTAATAATTCTGTGTTCTATTCAGGCTGTAAAAACTATCAGAGTCTTTCAGATTTTCCAGTTGTAAATAAATCTATCATTAAAGATCATTTTGATGATATCACTTTTGAAGATACCGACAAAGATCATCTTCCTGTAAAAACAAGTGGATCTACGGGATCTCCTTTTTCAATCTTTCAAACTAAAAGAAAAAAGAATAGAAATACAGCCGATACATTATATTTTGCAAAATTAGCAGGTTACACACTTGGAGAAAAATTATTATATCTAAGGTTATGGGCGGCTTATTACAAAAAGCCAAAAATAATTGCTTGGTTGCAAAATACGGAACAGCTTGATGTTAGCGATTTAAACAACAATTATGTTAAGGCCATGGTAGATCGCTTAAAAAAGGATAAATCACCTAAAGGGTGGATTGGTTATCCTTCGGGATTTGAATCCATTTGTAAATCACTAGATGCTTTGAGTGCAAAGCCTTTAGATTGTAATATAAAATCTATAATAGCGATTGCAGAAGGCTTAAGCCCAGAAGTGAAATCTAAAATGGAATACTATTTTAAGGCTCCAACAGTATCTCGCTATTCTAATGTTGAAAACGGAATAATAGCGCAGCAAATGCCAAATGATAATGCTTTTAGAATAAATTGGGCGAGTTATGTGGTTGAAATTTTAGATTTGGAGAGTGATGTGCCCGTTCCAAGTGGTACTATTGGTCGTATCATTATAACCGATCTGTATAACTTGGCAACACCAATGATTCGGTATGATACTGGAGATATTGGTGCTTTTGTTAATGATAAAAACTCTAGAGATGATATCCCTAAACTAGAAAGTATTCAAGGTAGAAAAATGGATGCCTTGTATAAAACCAATGGAGATATGTTAAATCCATTTACCATGCATGCGTATGTATATGATTTTCCGGAAATTAAGCAATTACAATTTATACAGCACGAGGAGAAAAAATATCAAATAAAAGTGAATACAAATGTAATGTTTGAAGGGGAATCTCTACTAATAGAAAAGTTTAAAAATGATATAGGTAAAGATGCCCATGTAGACATTCAATATGTCGATGAAATTCCGAGTCTAAAGTCCGGAAAAAGAAAGATATCAGTTAACTTATACAAACAATAATAGATGCCCCAAACCAATATATTATTCACTTGTGCAGGAAGAAGAAATTACCTTATAAATTACTTTAAACAAGCTTTGAACGGAACTGGATCTGTTATAGCAGTAGATATGGACGTTAATGCTTCGGCTTTAATTGATGCCGATATTTTTTTAACCGTACCTAGTATATTTGACGATAATTATATCTCGTTTTTAAAAGATGTTTGTAAAACTCACAAGGTAGATGCAGTAATTTCTTTAAATGATTTGGAGCTACCAATTTTATCAAAACATAGAAAAGAATTTGAAGATTTTGGGACTAAAATTATAGTGTCTAATGAGGAGGTTATTGATACGGCTTTTGATAAATGGAAAACCTATCAGTTTTTAAAGGATAATAACTTATTAACACCACAAACTTATATCGATTTAAATAAAGCTTTGGTTGATTTAGAAGATAATAAATTAAACTTTCCGTTGGTTTTAAAGCCAAGATGGGGTAGTGCTTCTATTGGTGTGGATATTGTTGAAAGTAAAGAGGAGCTTATGCTATCTTATCAATTATTAAAAATTAAGCTTTCTAGATCTAATGCTAGTAAGGCGAGTTTGATTGATATGGATAACGCTATTTTAATTCAGGAAAAATTAGGAGGAAAAGAATTCGGAATGGATATTCTTAATGATTTTCATGGTAATTACTACGGGACTTTTGTTAGAGAAAAGCTCTCTATGCGTTGTGGTGAAACCGATAAAGCCAAATCTGTAATAAACTTAGAGATTAATAATATAGGCAAAGTGATTTCAGAAAAATTAAAGCATATAGGTACTTTAGATTGTGATGTTTTTGTTGATGAAGATAGAGTATATGTCTTAGAGTTAAATCCGCGTTTTGGTGGAGGTTATCCTTTTTCACATGAAGCAGGTATCAATACTGCAGCAATATATATTGAGTGGATTAGAGGCGGGAATTCTATAAGTGAATTCAATAATTATAAAGAAAATATGGTGTTTGCTAAGCACGATAAATTAATAAATATTCCTGTTTTAGTGGAAGTTTAGTTCTAGAGCCTTATATAGAACTATTTATAGTTTCGATTAGCAGTATAAAATAAAAAATCTCAGGTAATTTAAGATATCTGAGGTTTTTTGGTTTAATACGTGATATCCTCATAATATTTAAGGATTAAAAAAAGGGCTAAAAAAAACTGCTACTAAGTATTTTTTAGTAGCAGTTTAGCGGTTAAGGTAGATTGTATTTGGTTATTCTTTTAAGAATTTTCTGGAATTAGTATTATTGATTTTTAATAAATACAACCCATTTTTAAGATTTTGAATGTTAATGGTGGCATTATTTGAAATAACGCCTTTAGCGATCTGTTTTCCTAAAATATTATAAATTCTATATTGTTCGGTATTTTTTAAACCTGAAATTTGAATAAATTGACTAGAAGGATTTGGTGAAATATTAATATCTCGTTTAGCTGTAACCATACTTTCAGTAGAAAGTGCTACTTCATTTAAATTTGAAGGTTTAGCAGCTGTATAATCTTCTTTATCGGCATCTTTGCCCTTGAGTAAAGCACTAGTTATATGTTCTGTTTCCTGCTCAACGCTTTTTGTTTGCGCGTTTAAGTTGAGGAAACTGAAAAATAAAATAAGAGTTATAGTGTAGATTTTCCCCATAGAAACTGTTTTGTAGTATAAGATAAACAAATTTATTGATTTTTTATGAAATAACCTTTCTATTTAATTAAAAATTACACGATAAACGTTAAAATATGTTTTTAATCGCATAAAAGTTAAGTTTAAAACATTGTTGTGTAGGAAATTTGTTGTTTTGGAGGTGTTTTTGTAGAGTAAAACGTATAAAAAAGAAATAGCGGATACTAAAGGTTGATAGTTTGTATTAAATATCGATATATTTCCAAACCATTAACTTAAATCCGCTATTGCTTAAAGGGTTTATTAAAAGTTTTATTCTGTAGCTTTCAATAAATTATTGATGATTTTGTTCCATTTTTCAATAGACTGTAATTCTTCTCCTAATTGGTAGCTTACGTCTGCATTAAAAAACTCCAAAATTACTTCACTTTTAGTTTTATCGATAGGCATAAGTTTTAAATACAGTCTATCCATGTGTTTCGACTTAGTAATGCTCACAATCTCACAACTTTTAATTGTAGATAGATCTACAAATTGTTGTTCAACTTCAGTCTCTCCTTTCAAAATAAACGAAACAGATTTTTTAGTTTCATCTATACCGATGGCATAGAAGCTGTTTATTTCGTTTTGAGTAATAGTGTTGTTATGTTGGGTTGCTAAATCTTTTAACACGATTAATTGACGTTTAACAATCGCTTTTTTGCTTCTGTTAGTTAATACAAATGGCATTGCACAAATTGCAACGCATATAATTCCGATAAGGGTTGTTCCTAATTCCATTTTGATAATATTTTAAATTTTGATAATATAATTTCTGTATGAAGCGATAATTCGCAACATATCAATACTTTAATTTTAATCACCTAAGCGATGTGTTTCAATTAAAGGTTACTACCAAAAATTATGGAAAGGAAAAATAAGATCAGACTTTCTGTGTCTAATCAGAATGGTTTTTAAATGATTTTGATACTGCTTAAACTTAGCGCTAAACAATATGTCGTTCGAGCATATAATAGCCCAAAACCCGTTGTAAGGTAGTTTTAACTCCGGAAAAGAGAGCTCGGCTACATCCGAAAATAAGTTTTCAAATTGCTGTGTATGCGGTTGCAATAACTTAGAATTAGCTTCTAAGTTTTCTTTAGGAGTACTACTATTACTTTGCTCTATGTTTTGTAAACTAGAGTGTGATAATGTTTGCGCAGGAGTATATATGCCGAAACAGTATACTGAAACCAGCAGAAAAACGCCTAATATGTTATTCCAATTTTTCATTTAAGTAATTGGAGCTTGATCTAGAATAGTATGCACTTCTTTTAAACTTTCTTCATTATCTAATAAGAGCACCAAAGTATCGTTGGCTTCAATAACTGTTGAGCCTCCTGGACGCACAAACTTTTTGTTACGCTTAATCATAACGATAAAGGCAGATCTTGGAAAATGCAAGTCTATAATTCGTTTTTCTACAGCAAAACTTCCAGGATCTATAGTTATTTCTTCCATTTCCGATTTCGGTAAATTCAGAATATATCTGTCGTTTTCAGCAATAGGTTTAACTTCCTCGGGCAATGCAACGTTTAACCATTTAGCAATAATAGATAGTGTAGTTCCTTGAATTAATATCGATGTTACCGAGATAAAGAATACAATATTGAAAATAATATTAGCCTTATCAATACCTGCTAAAAGTGGGTAAGTAGCAAAAACAATAGGAACCGCACCTCGTAAACCAACCCACGAAATATAAAAACGTCTTCTAAGTTTCATTTTAAAAAACATTAAACTTAGAAAGACACTTATTGGTCGTGCAACGAGAATTAAGAATACTGAAATTAGTAAACCAATACCCATGTAAGGTATAATTTGCGAAGGAAAAACAAGTAAACCTAAGGTTAGGAATAATACAATTTGCATAAGCCATGCAATACCATCAAACATTTTTAAAATAGTTGATTTATGTATTAAATCTTGGTTTCCTAAATATACAGAACAAATATAGATGGCAAGAAATCCGTTACCACCAAAAAGGTCTGTTGCCGAAAATGTTATAAACATTAAGGCTATAACCAAAACAGGATAAAGTCCTTCGAAGCCTAATTTAATTTTATTGATAATTATTTTACTCAACTTTCCGAAGGCAAAACCAGCCACACCACCAAAAATCATTTGCTGTAGAAACATTAAAATGATCTTCCAGATACTTTCGTCTTGACTAGTAACCAAGGTTAGAAAGGTAAGTGTAAGTACATAGGCCATCGGGTCGTTACTTCCGCTTTCTAACTCTAATGTTGGTCTTAAATTATTTTTTAACGCTAAGTTTTTTGAACGTAAAATTGAAAATACGGCCGCTGCATCTGTAGAAGAAACAATAGAACCAAGTAGCATACTTTCAAAAATGGTAAAATCGGTTACAAACCAAACAAAGGTCCCTAATGAAACTGCTGTAAGTAACACTCCAATGGTTGATAAAACAAGGCCTTCTTTTAAAATAGGTTTAACCGCTTTCCAATTGGTATCTAGCCCACCAGAAAACAGGATGAAGTTAAGGGAAACGATACCAATAAACTGCGCCATTTTAGAGTCGCTAAAACGTATGCCACCAATACCATCGGAGCCTGCGAGCATACCGATAGTTAAAAAGAGGATTAAAGTTGGTACTCCAAATTTGTAAGAGGTTTTACCTACTACAATACTTATAAAAAGTAATAGAGAGCCAACTAATAATATGTTTTCTATGGTTAAATTCATTTTTTTGTGTCTGATTTAAGACACTGTAAAATTAGTTTTTTTATAAAAGAAAACAATAAAAAAGTTTAATTGTTTTAATAAAAAAACATGAAGGTATATGTGTTGTTTTTGAGCGGTTTACAATGGTTTTTAATATGAAGTTTTTATTCGGAATTAGATTGAATATTTATGCTAATTGATCTATGCTTTGGTTCAATCAAACTTGGATTTGTGTTTAGACGGAAGGCACACGGTCTAAATTATCAATTTTGTTTTGTAAACTTTCTATTAGAATGAAAATATTAGATAAGCTCGTGGTGTCTTTTTTACGTACCGAACCTTTGAAAATTAAAGTATTTGCATCAAGAACAACGCTACTCTTTTTACTCGCTAATAAACTGCGTGTTTCATGTTCTTTTAAAAGTAATTCGGAGTATTTACTTTTTTCTCCATAAAAGTTAAAAGCACTACTTCTTGTTAAAAAACTTAAAAAGGATGTTTGCTTTAACTGGCAAGCCAAGAAATGAGATTTTAAATCTGTTTTACGAGATGCTATAGTGATTGATAACCATGTTTTCCCCCAAGAGCCTTTAACTTTAAGCGTCCAATTATTATGTTGCTCAGTGAAGTTAACTTCTCCTTTAAGAAGTACGTTCGTTGATTCCGTAATCGAACTTGTAAACGGATGATTTTCTTGCACCAAATTGTTTGTAACAGCGCGATTTTTAGTTTTACTTACTGTATTAATTCCAATGTTCATCGAAGTCTAAATCTTCATAATCATCAAGATCTAATTCATCATCAAATTCATTAAAATCATCGTCGTTTTCAGCTTTAAACACTTTGTCAGGAGCATCGTCAGGCACTTGCCCTTGTACAAACATTAGGTTAGGATAATCTGAACCTTCAGCTTCTTCAACAATTTCAGCTAATTCAACATAAAACGTCCACATGCTTAAAAAATCATAAACGTAAATCAGTTTCGTTTGCATTTCGAAAGTAACATCGTTAATTGCAGTTTCGTTCATTAAACGTGCAGAATCATCATCACTTAAATCAAATAAAGAGATTTCTTCCCCTTGATTCCATTGGTCGTCACTGCGGTAAAAAGATGCCATTTCACTACCATCAAACCCAAAAGATTGCGTGATAATGTTGTGTAAATCTTCAAGTGTGTCATCTTCACGAATTTCTAAATCGCGGAACACATCTTCGTCTGTATCGTTATCAAGTATTACTCTAAATCTATAAATCATTGTAAAAAAATATGGTGCAAAGGTAAGTCTTTTTATAATTATTTACTGAAACGGTGTAAAGTAAATGTTGTTATACTTAAAAGGAAAAATGCGCCAACTTGGTGAGCTACACCTAACCAAACAGGTACGTGAAAAATAAGGGTTAATACGCCTAATAAAAACTGAACACCTACCATAATTAAAAGCCCTGTTACGGCATAATTTTGCAGTTTGGTGGTTTCCATTTTTCTAGCTTTATACCAAATAGATACGAGCAGAAAAGCAACAAGATATGCTAGCATGCGGTGTACAAACTGAACCCCGCTTTTACCTTCTATAAAGTTTTTGTAAAGCGGATTTTGTTCAATATATACGGTTTCATGCATAAATTTACCATCGCTCATTAAAGGCCAATGGTTATGTATAAAACCAGCATCTAAACCAGCAACAAAAGCGCCATAGATAATTTGAAGAATTAAAACAGCCAAACCTAACCTGATAAAATTTCTGAAAGATGTATTTACTGTTTTTCTACATGGAAATTTTAAATCGAGCGCTACCCAAAATGTGTAAGCGAAAGTTAAAAAGGCGGTTGTTAAATGTGCAGATAGTCTAAAATGACTTACATCTGGATTGTCTACCAAACCACTTTTTACCATATACCAACCAAGAAAACCTTGAAAGCCACCCATGATTAATAGGATAACTGCTTTTTTAATGGTAGATTTTGTGAGTTGCTTTGTGATTAGAAAGTATAGGAAGGGTAAGAAAAACACCAAACCAATAAAACGACCAATTACGCGGTGCAGCCATTCCCAAAAATAAATATCTTTAAAATCTTCTAGATTAAAATGATTGTTTAGCTTTTGATATTCTGGATATTGTTTATATAAATCGAAAGCTTCGGTCCATTCAGCATCGTTCATAGGCGGAATGGTTCCTGAAATTAATTTATAACTAGAAATTGATAAACCAGAATGCGTAAGCCTAGTAATACCGCCAACAACAACCATAATAAATATTAACAAGCACCCTGTAAGGAGCCAATAAATCACTTTTTTGTTATCTTTTTTCATGCTATTATATTTTTTATTCAGCAACTTTTAATCCTAATGCTTTTCCTTTTTCTAACATGAGTTGGAAGGCAGCATTAAATTCGTTCGGGATATCTCCTTCTAAAATGGCTTCTTTGATAAAATCTTTAATAATACCAATTTCTCGAGATGGTTTCATGTTGAAAGCTTTCATAATTTCTTCACCAGAAACAGGAGGTTGAAAGTTTCTAACCTGATCTCGCTCTTCAACTTCAATAATTTTCTCTCTTACAATTTTGAAATTGTTATGGTATTTGTTAAATTTCTTAGGGTTTTTGGTAGTAATATCGGCTTCGCAAAGCGTCATTAAATCTTCTACATACTCGCCAGCATCAAACACTAAACGTCTAACAGCAGAGTCTGTTACGTCTTGAGCCAAAACAATAGGACGTGAACTCATAAACACCATTTTCTGAACAAATTTCATTTTTTCATTCAATGGCATTTTTAGTCTTTTAAACAAATGATACACCATTTTAGAACCTTCAAACTCATGAGCATGAAAGGTCCAGCCTACTTTTTTACTAAAACGTTTTGTTGGGGCTTTGCCAATATCATGTAATAGTGCTGCCCAACGTAACCAAACATTTTCGGTGTTTTTGGCAATATTATCTACAACTTCTAAAGTGTGATAAAAGTTATCTTTATGGCGTTGACCTTCAACTTCATCTATACCTTTTAAAGCCGTAATTTCAGGTAAAATATATTGAAGTAATTTTGTTTTTTCTAACAGTAAAAAACCAATAGAAGGCGTTTTGCTTTCCAAAATTTTATTCAATTCTGTTACAATACGTTCTTTGGTTATAATTTTAATTCTATCACAATTATCAGAAATAGCTTTAAGCGATTTTTCTTCAATAGTAAATTCTAATTGTGTTGCGAACCTAATAGCACGCATCATACGCAGAGGATCATCACTATAAGTAATATCTGGGTTTAATGGTGTGCGGATTATTTTTTTATTTAAATCATTAATTCCCCCAAAAGGGTCTAATAAATCACCAAAATTGGTTTCGCTTAAATTTAAAGCTAAGGCGTTTATGGTAAAATCTCGACGGTTTTGGTCGTCTTGCAATGTGCCGTTTTCTACAGATGGATTCCGACTATCTTCGGTATATGATTCTTTACGAGCTCCAACAAATTCAATTTCAATATCCTGGTAACGGAGCATGGCCGTTCCGTAGGTTTTAAAAACCTGCACTTTTGGTTTATTCGGCAAGTTTTTCGCTACTTGTTTTGCTAATTTTATACCGTCGCCAATGGCAACCACATCGATATCTTTGGCGTTACCACGTTCTAGAATATAATCGCGAACAAAGCCACCAATCACGTAACTATCCAAATTTAATTCTTTGGCAGATTGTGAGATGATTTTGAAAATCGGGTTTGTTAATGCTTCTTTATAATTCATACTATGTGTGGCCATTAAAAACAAATTATCAAAAAATAATATTTTGTTTTTGTAAATATTCTATTTAGAAATTTACTGAAATGGCTATTTGGTTTTACTAAATGTTTAATAGTTTAAACATGGCGTTATCCATTTGTTTTTGGTTTATTTATCTTGAAAATTAATTCTTTTTTTAGATGAAATATACCTTAATTGAGAATTTGTGATGAACTAATTGGTATTAATTATTTACGAATAATTTTAACAACACCACTGTTACTCAATTTTATAATAGACGACGGATTCGCACATGTTTTTTCGCGTTGCAAATTTACAACATAGTCCACACCTTTTAAAACCTCTGGCGCTATTTCTTTAAAGGATTTAGGTGTAGGAAAGCCACTAATATTTGCAGAAGTAGATACTAGGGCTCCATTTAATCTTCTGCTAAGTTGGTAGCAAAATTCGTCGTCAGGAATTCTAATAGCAATCGAGCCATCTTCAGCAATTAAATTCGGAGCTAAATTTTGGGCATCGTCGTAAATAATGGTGGTAGGTTTATCGGCAACATCAATAATAGTTAACGCTGCTTCGGGTATGCTTTTTACGTACTTTTTAAGCATTCTATCATCGGTCACTAAACAAATTAATGCCTTGCTGTCTTCACGCTGCTTTAATTGGTATACCTTTTTTACAGCCTCAGGGTTTGTAGCATCACAACCAATTCCCCAAACGGTATCGGTAGGGTAGAGTATAAGTCCGCCTTCTTTTAAAATTTGTATAGCTTTATTTATTTCTTCATTCATGTTTTGAACCTTATATTTGCAGTGTTGCAAATTTACAATAGAAAATATATTCTATCTTTTTTAAATGAAGGAAATTAAAGTTTTTAATAACGATTTAACTGAAGCTTATAAAAATAAGTTGACAGAAATGATTCATAACTTCGGTAATTACGATGGAGGTGTTGGTAATCGAAATATCATCAAAATTATAAATATTGATGGTGTAGATTTAAATATTAAAGCGTTTAAAATTCCAAATTTAATAAATAGAATTGCTTATAATTTCTTTAGAAAAAGTAAAGCACAGCGGTCTTTCGAGTACGCCAATAAATTAACCGAAATGGGTATTGGAACTCCAAAACCTATTGCTTTTTTCGAATATAAAAACACATTTGGTTTTGGTGAAAGTTATTACATTAGCGAGCAAGAGGATTATGATATAACTTACAGAGAACTTACCAAAGATTTTGATTACCCAGATTACGATAATGTTTTAAGAGCTTTTACTAGATTTACTTACAAGTTGCATGAAAAGGGGATTCATTTTTTGGATCATTCTCCAGGAAATACATTAATAAAAAGAAATGGTAATACCTATAACTTTTATTTAGTGGATTTGAATAGAATGAACTTTAAAACTTTAGATTTTGAAACTCGAATAAAAAACTTTTCTCGGTTAACGATACATAAGAGTATGGTTGAAGTTATGAGTGACGAATATGCCAAATGTTCTGGTGAAAACTATGATGATATCTTTAATTTAATGTGGAAAGAAACGGAAGATTTTCAATATAAATATTATCGTAAAAAACGACTAAAGAAAAAATGGTTGTTTTGGAAGAATTAAGAGGTTAATTTATCTAATTCTTTATATCTATAATAAACACCATAGGCACTTAGGTAGCATATTTGAAAACCTTCAATGCCATCTAAAAACCCTAACCTGAATATATAATTTACAAGAAATTTATAAAGCGGACGGATGTAAAAATGGAATACACTAGGCTTTTTTCCCTTCTTAAAAAGTTCTAACGCTTTCAAGCTTGCGTAATGTTCCATTTTAGATTTATAATGCGCTGCACTATCAAAGCAATAGTGTAACATATCATTTTTTAAAATTTTACTTTTTCCATCTATTATGGGCATTTCGTGAACAATTTTTGTTTCGTCGTATTTAAAAAATCCTTTTTTGAATAGGCGATATGTTGTATCTGTTTGAAAACCACAAAAACGTATTCTCTTTTGCTTAAAAAAGTATTTGCGCTTAAACATATAAGCGATAATATTACTTGGGATGGTGATTTCGGATTGTATTTCTTGTTTTAATTTTTCTGTTATGCGCTCGTCTGCATCAATAAAAAGTATCCAATCTTTTGTAGCTTGGCTTATAGCAAAATTTCGTTGGTCTGCAAAATTTTTAAATTCACGCTGAATGACTTTAACGTGCTTTAATTTTTGAAGTTTTTCAAAAGTACCATCAGTGCTAAAAGAATCTATAACAATAATCTCATCAGCAAAATCAATGTTACTAATAGCGTCTTCGATGTGTTTCGATTCATTAAAGACAATCATCAAAGCTGATATGTTGTTTGATTTTTTCAAATTAAAGCATCTTATTTTAGTAGGTATTCTTCAATTTTAGCTAAAGTAATTTTGCTGTTAAAAGTGGTTGAAGCAAAATTAAAACCTGCCTCTCCCATGCTTTTCGTTTTTTCTTGATTGTTGCTTAATAATTCAACTTTATCAGCAAATAAGTTCACATCGTTTAAAGGTGTTAAAAAACCAGTTTCGTTATCTTTTACAACTTCGGGGTTACTACTGATATCAAAGGCTATAATTGGTTTTCTGCATAAAGAAGCTTCTGCTAAAACATACCCGAAACCTTCCCAAAAAGAGGATAATAAAAATAGGTCTCCAGAATACATTAAGTCTTTCGGGTTTTCTATAAAACCAGGAAATAAAACAACATCATTGATGTTTAGTTCGTCTGATAGTTTTTGTAATTCATTTTTTAAAGATCCTTCTCCTCCAATAATAAGTTTAAAATTAAGATTTCTAGATTTTAACTCTTTGGCTAGATGTAATAAGAATTTTTGATTTTTCTGATTTTCTAATCGGCCTAAATTGGTTAAAACAAATTCACCTTCAGCTTTTTTGTATATGGGGGTATATGCTTTTTGAATAAACGCCTCTACATCCAAACCATTATAAATAACTTCAATCTTTTCTCTTGGAAATAAATTGGAATTGTTTACTAATACAGTCTCTTTTGTAGCTTGTGAATTAGCTAAAATATCGGTTACTAAATTTTTAAAATAATATCTATTTAGAAATTTGTTTTTTATAGGTATTGCGCTACCTCGTCTATAAATTACGCGGTCTAAACCCGCTTTTTTTGCGGCAAGAGCGGCAATTTTTAAATCTCTAGATAAATTGATAATTATAACATCAATATTGTTTTCCTTAAGAATATTTTTCACCTCGTTTATTGCAAAAGGATTAAGGAAACTTTGATTTGTTATTGATAAGCCTACATGCTTTATATTAGATTCTTGTAATTTGTGATAAAGTTGACTGTTTTTATTGGTAATAAAGAAAACATTATGCCCTTTATCGTGCATGTATTTACAAGTTTCTAAATGCCATTTTTCACCACCTCCCCAAGCCTTGGTTGTATTAAAGAAGCAAATTGTTTTCATGTAGTTTTGAAAGGTGTAATTGGTTTTTAGAATAGGTCTTAAAAGGAGTTTGGCCCCTTATATCACAAATGTACTTTTTTTTTACGTTAAATAGCTTAGCAATTATATATTTGTAATTATAAGTATTCTGAAAAAAGGTTTTATGAAAATTATTATTGAAGGCTCAACATTAAGCACAAAAGGTTTTACAGGGATTCCTCATTATATAATTAGTATTCAAAAAGCTTTAAAAAACAAACATAATATTGAAGTTGAATTAGCTTTCAACCTAAAAAAAATAAACAAGTTTAAGCCTGAAGTTTTAAAGAAAACACATTTTTGGTATGTTGGTTCTATATTGTTTTCTAGAACATTTAAACCAGCAATTTCTCATAGTTTGCATACGCCATTTTTAAAGCTTAGAGGCACAAAAAAAATAGCAACAATTCATGATTTAGCTGTGCATCTTCCTGAATTTGCAGCGTTTAATTTTGCTTCAAAATATTTTCAAGAAAAACGTTATAAATTATTTCAGGACTTTGCTAAAAATGCAGATGCAATAATCGCTGTTAGCCAGGCTACTAAAGACGATTATTTAAAAATGTTCGATTACCCAGAAGAAAAAATTCATGTAGTGCATCTAGCTCCTGTGTTTAAACCTTTAGAAACTAAATTGGATAATGAAAATGAAATATTAAATTCATTCTCCATAGGTAAAGAAAATTACTTTTTAAGTGTAGGCGGAGTTTCAAAAAGAAAAAACAGTTTCAATCTTATAAAAGGGTTTGCGTTATCTGGAGAGCATAAAACGACTAAATTGGTTTTTGCAGGGAAAATTGTTGAAAGTGAAATGGAAATAATAAAGGTGTTTTTAAAGGAGCATGATCTTGAAAGCGATGTTGTTTTTACAAGTTATATTTCAGACGAAACTTTAAGTGTGCTTTATAAAAATGCAAAAGCATTTTTATTCCCTACGTATTATGAGGGGTTTGGAATTCCTATAATTGAGGCTATGGCTTATGGTTTACCAGTTTTAACAGGTAATATTGGTGCAGCACCAGAGGTAGCAAATGGGTATGCGCTTTTAGTAGATCCTCATAACCCAGAAGAAATAGCTAGAGGCATAGTTGATTTAGGAAATATTGAGAAAGATAAAGTGAAATTAGCAAAAGAGTATGCTAAAGGGTTTACTTGGGATAAAGTTGCAGAAGAGACCATTAAGGTTTATAATTCAGTATTATAAGTAAACAAAATGTAATTAAAGAAGAGCGTTGTAGATTGCTACATGTTGCTCAGCAATATGTTTATCTTCAAATTTCTGGGCATATTCTAAGCCCTTCGAAACCATAAATTGTTGCTTTTGTTCCGAATTAAGTAAGTTTTCTATTTCAGATCTTAATTCACTAACATTTTCAGGATCAATATAAATACTATCTGGTCCTCCAGCTTCAGGAAAACAACTTCCTTTACTTGTAATTACAGGTGTTTTAGAGTATAAAGCTTCTATTATTGGGATACCAAAACCTTCAAAAATGCTTGGGTAAACAAAAATATTTGCTAATTGGTATATGTGTGCAAGTTCTTCAGTACTTACATTTTTAAGAAAGTGAACTCTATGGTTTAGGTTCTTGCTATTTATGTATTCTTTAACCGTTTTGGTGTATTTTCTTTTATCATTACCTACAACTACTAAGTCGATGTCTAACGTTTCAATAGCTTTTATTAAATTGAGTAAGTTTTTCCTTTTTTGAATAGTACCTACGTTTAAAACAAACGCCTTCGGAATATTAAACTTAGCTCTTGTTTGTTCTAATGCTTCAGAAGGATAAACTTGTTTAAAAGCTTTGTTGCATCCTTGGTATATAACAGAAACTTTTGCAGGAGCAATATTTAAAAAATGTACAATATCCTTTTTTGTTTCTTCGGAAATAGCAATAACTACATCTGCTTTATCAGCAGCATATTTAAATTTTTTGAAGTAGATTCTTCTGTCTATTGGAGAGTATAGTTTCGGAAATCTCATAAATATTAAATCATGTATAGTTACAATTGTTTTGATATTCATTTTATGAATGCCTTGAGGTATTTCGCCACTTAAACCGTGGTATATCTCAATTTCATCATTTTTAATTTGATTTAATATTCCTTTTTGTCTCCAAATGGATGAGAATATTTTCCAGAAAATAGAACTTGGTAAAACTTCGGTTGTATTTTCATTCAAGCTAAAATTGATTTTAGCTTTTTTAGGATTGTATAATACGTATTGGTTTTTAGGGAAATAAGAAGAAATAATACTAATTAAATCTCTACTAAAATTACCTAAACCAGACCTATTGTGAAAAGCTCTTTTAGAATCATATCCTATTTTCATATTCAATAATATTTAAATGTTATTTTTTGACACAAGGTTAGGTCTGGTATAGATATATTTTATTTAAACCGCTACACTATGCTCTCTTAAAGCATCGTTAAGCGATGTTTTTTTGTTTGTACTTTCTTTACGTTTACCAATAATAATTGCACATGGTACATTGTAAGTTCCAGCAGGGAATTCTTTAGCATAACTACCAGGTATTACTACCGAGCGTGCAGGAACAACACCTTTATATTCAACAGGTTCATCACCCGTAACATCAATAATTTTTGTACTCATAGTTAGTGTTACACCAGCACCTAAAACAGCTTCTGTTTCAACACGTACACCTTCAACAACAATGCAACGGCTACCAATAAAAGCATTATCTTCTATAATTACCGGAGCAGCTTGTAATGGCTCTAAAACACCACCAATACCAACACCACCAGAAAGGTGAACGTTTTTACCAATTTGAGCACAACTACCAACGGTTGCCCAAGTATCTACCATGGTTCCTTCATCTACATAAGCACCAATGTTTACATAACTTGGCATTAAAATAGTTCCTGCAGAAATATAAGCACCATGTCTAGCAACTGCATGAGGTACTACACGAATGCCTTTTGCAGCATAGCCTGTTTTTAATGGAATTTTGTCATGAAATTCTAATGGACCACATTCTATGGTTTCCATTTTTTGAATCGGGAAATATAAAACTACGGCTTTCTTAACCCATTCGTTAACTTGCCATCCGCCTTCAATAGGTTCAGCAACGCGCAATTCACCTGCATCTAATAAATCAACAACTTTTCTAATGGCTGTTGTAGTTGCTTCTTCATTTAAAAGGTCTCTATTCTCCCAAGCTTTTTCTATGATCTCTTGTAATTGTGTCATTTTTGTGTTTTATTTTTCGCAAATATAATAGGTATCAACTAAATTATGGTAACTATTAAAATATAATATTGAGGTTTTAGTCGTTAAACTTCGGTTAAAATGCACCCTATTTATGTGCTTAAATATGTAGTTTATCTTGTTTAAAAGTTTTCTTATCGATAAAGTGTTTTTCAGGGGTGTTTTTAATCGTTAAAAATATTCGTTTTAACAGTTAAACGTTGAAACCCCTCCGGTTTTCTAGTAAACGAAAATCTGTGTGGTTACAACTAATATATTGTTTTCAACGTGTTGTTGCTCTGTATATTTGTCTCAACAAAGTATTACAACAAACATGAAAACAAATTTTATCATACTATTAATTTTACTTCTTACAGTTTCTATTGGAAACGCGCAAAGCGGGGATAGCGAGAATGTAGTTGTAAAAACTAGTGAAATTGTTTCTGTTGAAGATAATGCAAAACAAGATGCAGTTAATACTGTTGAAGAAGATAATACATTAATTGATACTGTAGAATTTGAAGCTATTTTAGCGCGTACTACAAGTGATATTAGAAGTTACTTAAATAGAGAAAGAAACATTAGCAACATTGGTTTATTGTTTCCTACTATTGAAAAAAGAGTAAAAGCTTAATCAAAAAAAATAAAAGAGTTATATTATTAAGGTTATCTGAAAAGATAGCCTTTTTTGTTTTTATACAGTTTCAATAGTATTAATAAACTATTTTTGCACAAAACTTATTTATGGCACGCATTTTAGCAATAGATTATGGCACCAAGCGCACTGGTATAGCAATTACCGATGAGTTACAAATTATTGCCTCTGGGCTTACTACAGTAAACACTAAAGAGATTTTTAGTTTTTTAAAAACCTACACATCTAAAGAGCAGGTAGAATTGTTTTTGGTAGGCGAGCCTAAACAAATGGACAACACAGCATCGGAGAGTGAGGTTTTTATTTCGAAGTTTTTGGATAAGCTAGAAAAGCAGTTTCCTAATATACCTGTAAAACGTGTCGATGAGCGTTTTACATCTAAAATGGCATTCCAAACCATGATTGATAGTGGTTTGAAAAAAAATCAAAGAAAAAATAAAGCCTTAGTAGACGAAATTAGTGCCACACTTATTTTACAGAGTTACTTGTATTCTAAATAAGTATTGCAATATTATTTTCCGGACTTTACTTAATAGATTAAAATCTGTTTTTTCTAAGTAAAAAGTTCGTAGTAAATTTATAGAATTGTACTTTTGCAGTTACTAACAAAAAACATAGAATGATTTTACCTATTGTAGCATACGGCGATCCCGTTTTAAAAAGAAAAGCGACCGATATTACTGAAGATTATCCAAAACTAGATGCCTTGGTGGATAACATGTTCGAAACCATGTACAATGCCTATGGTGTTGGTCTTGCTGCACCTCAAATAGGTTTGCCAATCCGTATGTTTTTAGTAGATACTACACCTTTTGCTGACGATGAAGAATTAACAGAAGAGGAACAAAAAAGTTTAGAAGGTTTTAAACGTGTTTTTATAAATCCAAAAATCACTAAAGAAGAAGGAGAAGAGTGGGCTTTTAACGAAGGTTGCTTAAGTATTCCGGATGTTCGTGAAGATGTATTTAGAAAACCTGTTATTACTATTGAGTATTTAGATGAAAACTTTAAGGCACACACCGAAACATTCGATGGTTTAGTGGCAAGAGTAATTCAGCATGAATACGATCATATCGAAGGTGTTTTATTTACAGATAAACTATCTAGCCTAAAAAAGCGTTTAATAAAAGGACGACTTTCAAACATTTCTAAAGGCAAGATAAAAGTAGATTACAGAATGCGCTTTCCTGATCAAAAAAAGAAGAGATAATATTTGCAAGACATCAATAAACATTTGATATTTGCGACTTTCAAAAAATAATTTATGAGTTTAGATAAAGTTCTATCAATATCTGGAAAACCAGGTTTGTATAATTTAGTAACGCAAACCAGAGGTGGTTTTATAGCAGAATCGTTAATCGATAAAAAACGTATTACTGTAAATGTGCGTCAAAATGTTAGCGTTTTAAGCGAAATTGCTATTTATACTTTAACAGAAGAAGTACCGTTGAAACAAGTGTTTTTAAATATTAAAAACAAAGAAAACGGTCAAGAAAGTTCGGTTAAGCCTAAAGATGGTAAAGATAAATTAGAAGAGTACTTTTTTGAAATTTTACCAGATTACGATGAAGATCGTGTTTATGCTAGTGATATTAAAAAGGTGTTACAATGGTATAATTTATTAGTAAAAAATAATTTACTAGATAATTTAAAAGCTGAAATTGCAGAAAGTAAAGCTGCAGACGAAGAAGAATAAATACTAGTTTATTTAAAATATACATGAAAGCTTCCATATTATGGGAGCTTTTTTTTTGCAGTTATGTAAGTATTACAGCCTTTTTGCGTCTATTAATGAGTAAATTAATTTCTTTTAAATATGAACTCACTTTGGTTTTTCGACGACGTAAATCTTTTTAAAGTCCTTTGTCCGCATAAGTTTAAAAATTATAAAAAAGATCATACTTTCGATGCTTATAAAAAGCAGGATTATATTTATTTCGAGCAAGATTTTGCCAATAAAGTCTATTTAATAGAAAAAGGCAAAGTTAAAATAGGATACTATAATGAAGATGGAGTAGAAGTTGTAAAAGCTATTTTAACCAAAGGAGAACTGTTTGGAGAAACGGCCATATTAGGCGATGATACCCGAGAAGAGTTTGCTCAATCTGTAGATAACGCAACAAGCATTTGCCCTGTTGGGGTAGATACTATGCACAATTTAATGCGAGACAATCAAACTTTTAGTTTTAAAGTCTATAAAGTAATAGGTTTTAAATTGAAAAAATTGGAACGTCGCTTGCAATTATTACTTTTTAAAGATGCCAAAACCCGTCTTCTAGAATTTCTACATGAATTATGCACCGATTATGGTTACGATTGTGACCAAACAGGAGATCGGGTAGTAAACCATCCATACACACAAAAAGATATCGCCTCGTTAATTGGTACCTCTAGACCAACTTTAAATGTGCTTTTAAATGAATTAAGAGATGAAAATGTACTTGAATTTAAAAGAAAAGAGATAAGAATTTATAAAAAAAGTGCTTAATGTTAGTTGGCTAACATTTTATAATGTTTTAGTGAAATACCTTTGGAGTATAAAACAATCACTAAAAAAAGATAAAATGATTAAGAACACAATTTTAGCAATGTTAGCCCTAGGGGTTTTAACAACATCATGCGATAGCGATGACGATAACGCACCAACAACAGCAAATTTAACAATCAACCTTACAGGTTTAGAAGAACTTGGTAGCGATTTTGTTTACGAAGGATGGGTAATTGTTGATGGAGCACCAGTTTCAACCGGAACATTTTCCTCAGTAGATTTTCCTCAATCTTTTTCTGTAGATGCAGATCAATTAGCAAGTGCATCAACATTTGTACTTTCTATTGAACCGGCAGTAGATTCTGATCCAGCTCCAGCTGCAACAAAAATTTTAGCAGGAGATTTTTCTGGTAGTTCAGCAAGTGTAAATTCAAATAATATAGTTGCAGATTTATCATCTTCTACAGGAAAATATATTCTTGCAACACCTACAGATGAAGATGAAACTAACGAAGAAAGTGGAGTTTGGTTTTTAGATAACTCTGGCGAAGCAGCTGTTCAAGGTTTAGATTTACCAACACTATCTGATGGATGGGTATATGAAGGTTGGGTTGTATTCGATGGTACTCCAGTAAGTACAGGTACGTTTACAGATCCAAATGCTGCAGATAATAATGCTGCAACTTCAGTTTTTAAAGGCGATGCAGGTAATGGACCTGGTTATCCAGGAGAAGATTTTCTTCAAAATGCACCATCAGGATTAACTTTTCCAACAGATTTAAAAGAAAGAACAATTGTTATTTCTGTAGAACCAAGTCCTGATAATAGTGCAGCACCTTTCACACTAAAACCTTTAGCACATGTAGTTCCTGCAGATGCTATGAACCACACCGTAATAGATATGGGAGCTGGCCCAGTAGTAAGTTTGTCTGGTACAGTAACAAGATAATATTAAAAATAAGCATAAAAAAAGCCCTAGTAATTTTTACTAGGGCTTTTTGTTTTTATAAAGTTTGGACTATAAAATAATAGCTAAACTCAAAATTAGTTGATCCGGTCGCGTATCTAAACGGCCACTATTTATTACATCATTACCAATTAAGGTGCCTTCATTTTTACTAAATCCACGTTCGTATCTTAAATCAATACCAACTTTTTTGAAGTTTAATCCAACACCAAAATTAAGGCCTACTGAAAAATCTTCTTTAATATCACCAATTGTAATATCTTCATATTCGGTGTCTAAAATATATTGAAATGATGGACCAGCGAAAACACTAACCGGGCCTAGAATATTCAATCCAACCAAAATTGGAGCATCAAGTTTTTGCATTTCGAAGCTATCATTATCGTAATCACTTTTTGTTTTTGTGTAAATAATCTCTGGTCTCAAATATAATTTGTCACCAATTTTCCCAAATAGACCAATGTGGTATCCAACATTTCTATCTGGATTTTTAGAAGCTTGTGTTGCAGACTCAACATATTTACCATTAGCATTGTAATTTAAACCTCCTTTAATACCAATACCACTAGCTGTTTGCGCGAAAGCTGCTGATGGGACAACAATGGCGACTACTAAAATTAAAAATAAATTTTTCATAATGTTCGTTTTAAGATTTCGTTTATTATTACAAAAACGTTGCCAAAGTTAAATTATTTCCTTTTTTTAAATATTGCTTTCGGATTTTAGTTAATTATCTTTGCCAACTGATACAAATATAGAGATGAAATTCGAATTAAACGCAAAAGACCCACAAAGCAAAGCTAGAGCAGGAAAATTAACTACAGATCATGGTGTAATAGAAACACCAATTTTTATGCCTGTGGGAACTGTTGGAACGGTTAAGGGAGTGCATCAAAGGGAGTTAAAGAATGATATTAACCCCGATATTATTTTAGGAAACACTTATCATTTATACCTAAGACCCCAAACACACGTGCTAGAAAAAGCCGGAGGACTTCATAAATTTATGAATTGGGATAGAAATATTTTAACCGATTCTGGAGGGTACCAAGTGTATTCTCTTTCGGCAAATAGAAAGATAAAAGAGGAGGGTGTGAAGTTTAAATCGCATATCGATGGTAGTTATCACACATTTACGCCAGAGAATGTTATGGAAATTCAACGTACTATTGGAGCTGATATTATTATGGCTTTTGATGAGTGTACACCATATCCTTGCGATTATAATTACGCGAAACGATCTATGCACATGACGCATCGTTGGTTAGACCGTTGTATTAATCATCTTGAAAAAACACCTTTAAAGTACGGTTATGATCAGGCTTTTTTTCCTATTGTACAAGGAAGTACCTATAAGGATCTTAGAAAGCAATCGGCGGAATATATTGCGAATTCTGGTGCTGTAGGAAATGCTATTGGAGGTTTATCTGTAGGAGAACCTGCTGAAGAAATGTATGCCATGACAGATGTGGTTTGTTCTATTTTACCAGAAGAAAAGCCTAGATATTTAATGGGAGTAGGTACACCAATCAATATTTTAGAAAATATTGCGTTAGGTGTAGATATGTTTGATTGTGTTATGCCAACTAGAAATGCCAGAAATGGTATGTTATTTACAGCGCACGGCTCTATCAATATTAAAAATTTAAAATGGGCAGAAGATTTTTCTCCAATCGACGAGATGGGAATAACTTTTGTTGATACCGAATATAGTAAAGCATATTTACGTCATTTATTTACGGTTAACGAGTTGTTAGGAAAGCAAATAGCAACCATACATAATTTAGGTTTTTATATGTGGTTGGTTCGCGAAGCAAGAAAACATATATTAGCAGGAGATTTCAATGACTGGAAAAACCAAATGGTAAAACAAATGGCTAATAGACTTTAGAAGAAATAAAATATTGAAACACTGCTTGTTTATTGAAGCTGTATAAGTATGAAAATATTAGATTGGTACATATTAAAACGCTATTTGTTTACATTTTTAATGATGTTACTTCTGTTTATACCCATTGGTATAACGGTGCATTTAGCTGAAAAAATCGGTAAAATTTTAGAAAACGAAGTGCCTTTTGGAGAAGTGCTTATTTATTTTTTAGATTTTACTATCTATTTTGCGCATCTACTTTTTCCTTTATTTTTATTTTTATCTGTAATTTGGTTTACGTCAAAACTAGCCAATAATACAGAAGTTATTGCTTTTTTAAGTTCGGGTGTATCGTTTACAAGGTTTTTACGTCCTTATATGATAGGAGCTACAATTGTTGGAGCATTGTCTATCATTTTAGGTTTATATCTTGCTCCTAATGCCAGTAAAGGTTTTAATGATTTTAGTTATAAATACTTAAAAAAGGGTAAGAGTGCTGTTGACAACACTAATGTTTTCAGGCAAATAAATGATAACGATATTATATACGTTAGTAGTTTTGATGTTAAGAACAGTATAGGGCGAAATTTTACTTTAGAACATTTTGAAGAGAATGAGCTTGTTTATAAAATTACTGCCGATAAAATTAAATATGTTGAAAAAGATTCGTCTTCAACTTACGAATTAACCAACTATACCAAGCGTATTATTGGTCAAAATGAAGATGAATTAGGTATCTTAAAGAAAAAAGACACACTTTTTGCCTTTGACGTAGGTGATTTAATTCCAGAAATCTACGCGGCAGAAACTAAAATGTATGGTGATTTAAAGCAATTTATAGCTAAAGAAGAATCGAGAGGATCTTCTAATGTTGGCCGATTTAAATTGGTACTATACAGAAAATGGAGTTTACCTGTTTCTGTATTTATATTAACTATTATTGCTGTGGCAGTTTCTTCTAAAAAACGCCGTGGTGGTATGGGGGTTAACCTTGCTGTAGGTATTTGTATAGCGATGATATTTGTGTTTTTCGACAAAATATTTGGAGTTATGGCCGAGCAGTCAGATTTTAATCCACTTATAGCTGTATGGTTTCCAAATATAATTTTTGGAGTATTAGCTGCTTATCTCTTGTACAATGCAAAGCGCTAATTTTAAAGATTATTTCCATTTACATATACTCATTTTTATTGCTGGATTTACAGCAATTTTAGGCGAGTTAATTACCATAGAGGCTATTTCTTTAGTTTGGTTCCGTATGTTAATGGCATCTATTTTACTAGTGTTTTACGTGCTGTTTTCTAAAGTAAGGTTAAAGGTGAGCCCTAAGGCGCTTTTAAAGCTATCGTTTGCGGGAGTTATTATCGCATTACATTGGATTACCTTTTTTGGAGCTATCGACGCCTCTAATGTTTCTACAACTTTGGCTGTCGTTTCAACAGGTACATTTTTTGCATCTATAATCGAACCCATTGTTTATAAACGTAAAGTTTTATGGTATGAGATTTTGTTTGGATTACTTGCCATAGTTGGGGTTTGTATTATTACACAAAGTGAAATAGAATATCTCTCAGGAGTTATACTAGGTGTTTTAGCTGCTTTCTTTTCAGCATTATTTGCAGTGCTCAATGGTAGTTTTCTTAAACAACATTCGGCAACTGTTATTTCGTTTTACGAGTTTATAAGTGGGGTGTTATTCATTACTATTTACATTTTATGCTTTGGAGAGGGGTTTTCTGTAGAGTTTTTCAGTTTAAGCACTTCCGATTTTTGGTACCTTTTCATCTTAGCATCCGTTTGTACTACATATGCTTTTATAGCATCGGTTTATATTATGAAAACCATAAGCCCTTATACCGTAGTACTTACCTACAATTTAGAACCCGTTTATGGCATTATTTTAGCATTAATTCTATTTCCGGAGAAAGAAAAAATGAGTCCGTCATTTTATTACGGAGCCCTTGTTATTATTACCGTTGTTATGTTAAATGTGTTAGTTAAAAACCGTAGAAAGATAAAAAGAAGTCGCTCATAATGTATTAACAAAATTAAAGTTTTTATATTTGCAGACTAACTCTAATAATAAGTCAAAACAAATTTCCTATGGAATATTTAGAATTTGAACTCCCAATAAAAGAGCTTGAAGATCAATTACAGAAATGTAAAATTATTGGTGAAGAAAGCGAAGTGGATGTTACAGAAACATGTACGCAGATAGAAAAAAAGCTTAAAGAAGCTCAAAAAGATATTTACAAAAACCTAACGGCTTGGCAACGTGTACAAATGTCTCGTCATCCAGAACGTCCTTATACTTTAGATTACATTAAAGCTATTTGCGGTAATTCTTTCTTAGAATTACATGGAGATAGAAGCTTTAAAGATGATAAAGCAATGATTGGTGGATTGGGGAAAATTGGTGATCAAAGTTTTATGTTCATTGGTCAACAAAAAGGATACAATACTAAAACAAGACAATACAGAAATTTTGGTATGGCTAATCCAGAAGGATACCGAAAAGCGTTACGTTTAATGAAATCTGCTGAAAAATTCGGAATTCCTGTGGTAACACTTTTAGACACTCCTGGAGCTTACCCTGGTTTAGAAGCTGAAGAGCGTGGGCAAGGTGAAGCTATTGCTAGAAATATTTTAGAAATGACACGCCTTAAAGTGCCAATTATAACTATAGTAGTTGGTGAAGGTGCATCTGGTGGAGCATTAGGTATAGGTGTTGGAGATGTTGTTATGATGTTAGAAAACACATGGTATTCTGTTATTTCTCCAGAGTCATGTTCGTCTATTTTATGGCGTAGTTGGGAGTATAAAGAATTAGCTGCATCAGCTTTAAAGTTAACGGCTCCTGATATGAAAAAGCTAAAAATTGTTGATGAGATTATAAAAGAACCTCTTGGAGGCGCACATCGCGATAGAACAAAAACTTTTACATCGGTTAGTAATGCCATTACAAAACATTACGAGGTATTAAAAAAGTTATCAGAAAAAGATTTAGTTGCCCGACGTATGGATAAATATCTACAAATGGGGGTTTACAAAGACTAAACCATAGAAAACATACTTAAGAAAAAAATCTGAAGGGTATAACTTCAGATTTTTTTTATGCTTATTCACAATATTTACAAGTTATTAACAGTTAGATTGTTAACTAATGGTTAACATTCATAGCCGTAAAAATCTATAAACCTACTTCAATTTTAATTACTTTCGTAGTTATGAAACAACCAAACCCCGTTCAGGGATATAAAGTCGATAAAAGCACACTAATAAGCCTTGAGAAAGGTAAAATACCTCCTCAAGCTATTGATTTAGAGGAAGTTGTTTTAGGGGCGATGATGATTGATAAAAAAGGTGTCGATGAAGTTATCGATATTTTAGCACCCGATGCATTTTATAAAGAAGCACATCAACATATATTTGAAGCTATTTTTACTTTATTTGAAAATAGTGAACCAGTCGATTTATTAACCGTTTCAACACAGTTAAAGAAAAATGCAAAGTTAGAGCAAGCAGGTGGTGATTTTTACCTGATTTCTTTAACGCAAAAAGTATCATCTTCTGCGCATATTGAGTTTCACGCACGTATTATTCTGCAAAAATTTATTCAGCGTAGTTTAATAAAAATTTCAAATGAAATTATTGAAGATGCTTACGATGAAACTAAAGATGTATTCGATTTATTAGATACAGCCGAGTCTAAATTATATGAAGTTACACAGGGAAATATTAAAAAATCTAGTGAAACCGCTCAAGATTTAGTAATTCAGGCCAAAAAGAAGATTGAAGAAATTTCTAATAAAGAAGGTTTAAGTGGTATTCCTACAGGATTTACCAAACTAGATAAATTAACTTCAGGGTGGCAACCTTCCGATTTAATTATTGTTGCAGCACGTCCTGGTATGGGTAAAACGGCATTAACTTTATCGATGGCACGAAATATTGCTGTAGATCAAAATGTACCCGTTGCCTTTTTCTCATTAGAGATGGCATCTGTACAGTTAATTATGCGTTTAATTTCTAGTGAAACGGGCTTATCTTCAGAAAAATTAAGAACAGGAAAGCTTGAAAAGCACGAATGGGAACAACTTAACGTAAAAGTAAAAAGTTTAGAGAAAGCGCCTTTATTTATTGATGATACGCCGTCTCTTTCTATTTTCGATTTACGTGCAAAAGCCCGTCGTTTATCTTCTCAGCATGGTATAAAATTAATCATGATTGATTACTTACAGTTAATGACGGGTGGATCGAGTCATGGAGGAAACCGTGAACAGGAGATTTCGATGATTTCTCGAAACTTAAAAGCATTAGCCAAAGAATTAATGGTGCCAGTAATTGCACTATCTCAGTTATCTCGTGCGGTGGAAACACGTGGAGGAAGTAAGCGTCCGTTACTATCGGATTTACGTGAATCTGGTGCGATTGAGCAGGATGCTGATATTGTAAGTTTTATTTATCGTCCTGAATACTATAAAATTGATGAATGGGATGATGATGAACGCTCTCCAACAGAAGGTCAAGCCGAATTTATTATTGCCAAACATCGTAATGGTGGTTTAGAAAATATTAGACTGAAATTTATCGGTAACTTAGGTAAGTTCGATAATTTAGATGATTTTGATTCTCCGTTTGAATTCCATTCTAAAATGAATGCGGCTGCAAATGATGATACCTTCCAAGCTGATAATTTTAAGGCTAGTCCAGATCAAGCTTTTGGAAGTTCCTTTAATGATGATGATAACGAAGTACCATTTTAATGTTAATTAGTTTATTATAGAATTTATATAGAGATTTTCAATCTCAAAAAAGGAAAATTATTCCTAGAAATAGTGCAAAATTAGTATCGATTTTATCAAATAGAATCATAAATACTGTTTTTTATCCCCACAAAAATTAAGTATCTTTCGCTTATATAATTCAATTTCTCAGTTGGTTTTTATTAATTAACTGAGAAATTATTTTTAGGCAATCTCAAATTGAAAAAGATAATCTTCACATTATTATTTATATGCTTAGCATGTAAAACCTACGCATCCTATGTTTTTATTCCTATGGGTGTAGATAATCAAAAAAATCACTTAAAAGCATACGGAATTACCTATTGGGTTCTTAATAAAGATCTTAAAGTAAAATGGCTTCTTAATTATCAAGGTGGTTCGTTTTTACTTCCCGATACGGAAGCTATTCAGAGAGAATGCCAAATACGAGGCGTATCTTTCGATGTTATTTCTAATGCTAAAGCAGAAGCTATTTTGGAAGATATAAGTAGCCCTAGCCAAAATATGGAAGCTGTTGTATTAGAAAAAGCCCCAAAAATTGCCGTTTATACGCCTGAAGGAAAATTACCTTGGGATGATGCTGTAACTATGGTGCTAAACTATGCCGAAATTCCTTATGAAACCGTTTACGATGAAGAAGTTTTAAACGATGGTTTATTATTATTCGATTGGTTGCACCTGCATCATGAAGATTTTACTGGACAATTCGGTAAATTCTATGGAGCTTATCGCGCGGCATCATGGTATATAAACGAGAAAAAAGCAGCCGAAGGTTTAGCTCAGAAATTAGGCTACAACAAAGTATCTGAAGAAAAATCTGCAGTAGCTCATAAAATTAGAGACTATGTTGTTGGTGGCGGTTTTATGTTTGCTATGTGTAGTGCTACAGATAGTTTTGATATTGCTCTATCGGCAGAAGGTGTAGATATTTGCGAACCTATGTTTGATGGCGATGGGAGCGAAGCAGGATATCAAAATAAAATAGATTTCAATAAAACATTTGCATTTACTAATTATCAATTAGAAAGAAGTCCTACGGTTTACGAGTTTTCTTCTATTGATATGACGCAGAAACGCAAGGTAAGTAAAACAACCGATTATTTTTCTCTTATGGAATTCTCAGCAAAATGGGATCCTATTCCATCTATGTTGTGTCAAAATCATACCGCTTTAGTTAAAGGTTTTATGGGGCAAACAACATCTTTTACTCGAGATGAAATAAAATCGAATGTTTTGGTTATGGGTGAAAATAAAACCAATGGCGAAGCAAAATATATCCATGGCATAAAGGGAAAAGGCTTCTTTACGTTCTACGGCGGACACGATCCTGAAGATTATCAACATCGTGTTGGAGATCCTAAAACGGAATTGGATTTACATCCAACATCACCGGGTTACAGATTAATTCTTAATAATGTGTTATTTCCTGCTGCAAAAAAGAAGAAACAGAAAACATAGTAGCTCTTATTTTTAATTTATAACAATAAAAACTTAAAAACATGGCATCAAAAAAAGCAATACTCAACAAAATACAAATAGTTCTTACCAATCATTTTGAAACTCCAGAAGACGCATTTAACTTTTTTGATAAAAGTGGAGACGGTAAATTATCTAAAAGTGAAATAGTAGCTTTACTTAAGGAAGCTGAGATTAATGGTTTTATTCGAGGATTAGTGTCATCAAAATTGATTGATGGTTATGATAAGGATGGTGATGATAAAATTGATTGGAAAGAGTTTAAAAAGGCTATTTCTGAAATAGCTAAAGATGTCAAATAATGATAAAATTTTTGTTTAGATGAAAATTTTTCAAAAGGAAATTAAATTAAAACCGGAGAAAAGAGGCTTTCATTTAATAACGGATACTATTCTGGATGCAATTCCCGAAATTGTAGAGATTCAAATGGGTCAATTACAGGTTTTTATTAAGCATACATCAGCAAGTTTAACCATTAACGAAAATGCAGATGATACCGTGAGAATGGATTTTGAAAGTCATTTTAATAAAATGATTCCAGAAAACGCACCATATTATAAGCATACTTATGAGGGACCTGATGATATGCCTGCTCATATTAAAGCATCCCTATTAGGATCATCAGTTCAAATACCAATTACTAATGGTAAATTAAATTTAGGTATTTGGCAAGGTATTTATTTATGCGAACATCGGGATTATGGAGGAGCAAGACAAATAGTTATCAGTGCTTTTGGTATGTGAACGAATTACTAAATTGCAGCAATAGATTCTGAATAAAATAAAAAAGAGCGCTTATCTAAAATAGATAGACGCTCTTTTTTTTGCCAAAATTTTTAGAATAAACTATAACTACGATGTTGTTTTGACTAAAGATAAACCTTTTGAATTTCTTTATTTGAAAGGACGCACGCGTCATTGCGACTTACTTTAGCATAACCTTGAGATATTATTAGAATTTAAAGTGCTCTTGGAAAATAAATTAATCACAATAAATAATATTAATACCTAACAAATGAAAAATTTAATAGCTCTAGTTCTTTTCGTATTTAGTCAAACTATGTTCGCTCAAAACATCGATTTCAATACTAAAAAAGGTTTTGTAATAGAAGGTTTTGATGTCGTTTCATATTTTAAGAATGCACCTAAAAAAGGAAATGATTCTTATGTAGCAAACTACAAAGGAGGGAAGTTTAAATTTTCATCACAAGATAATCTAGACACTTTTAATGAAAATCCTGAAAAGTACGTTCCGGCATATGGCGGATATTGTGCTTATGCGGTTGCGGTAAAAGGAGAAAAGGTTTCTATAGATCCAGAAACCTACGAAATTCGAGATAATAAATTATACTTGTTCTATAATTCATGGGGAATTAATACGCTTCAATCTTGGTTAGACGAATCGCCAGATAACTTAAAGGAAAAGGCAGATGTAAAATGGAAACAAATAAATCGCAGTTAGAAGAGATGGATTTAATTCTTTATTTACTCATTGGTTTTTCTGCAGCGGTACTTGGTGCACTTCCTTTGGGGACTACAAATATAGCTGTGATAAACACAACCATTAAAGAAAACGTAAATAGTGCTCTAAAAATAATATTTCCTGCTGCTTTTGCAGAACTTATTTTAATAGTATTTGCTATCAGTTTTAACAGCCAAATAGAAATGTTTATTAACATGAATATTTGGTTACAGTATACTATTGTTGCTATTTTTATTGTAGTTGGTGCCATTCTTCTTTCAGGTAGAACAGAGTGCGTTAAAGATGAAAATGATGAGTGTATAATAATTAAGAAGAGAAGAAGACCAATTTCAAAACAAATGTTGGGTTTCTTTTTGGGTCTAGTTAACCCAACAGTTCTTATCTATTGGATATTTATAACCACTTATTTAAACAGGAATATAATAGATTTAAATCTCCCTGTAGATTATAAGCTATTGGTGTGGTTTCTAATTGGAGCGTACTTTGGTAAATTGTTAGTGTTATACGCATACAGTAAATTTAGCGATGTATTAAAGGTTAAGGTCTCCAATGTAACTACACGGGTAAATAGGGTTATTGGTGTGTTGTTGCTTTGTGTTTCGGTATTTCAGATCACGAAGTTAATTTACCTTTAAACTATCTACTATTCTTAGTCCTTTTGAATAAAAGACATAAAAAATCCGATTCAATTAAGAATCGGATTTTTTTTTTATTAAGCGAATAATATGTTTTACAATAGGCGGAACGCCTTATTTTACTTTCTCGATTACGGCTTTAAAAGCCTCTGGGTTATTCATAGCTAAATCGGCTAAAACCTTACGGTTTAATTCGATATCATTAGCTTTTAATTTCCCCATAAATTGAGAATAAGATAAACCATGTAAACGGGCTCCAGCGTTAATACGCGTGATCCATAATGCACGGAATGTTCTCTTTTTATTTCTACGGTCTCTGTACGAGTATTGCATCGCTTTATCAACCGCATTTTTTGCTACTGTCCAAACGTTTTTACGACGTCCAAAGTAACCTTTTGCTTGTTTTAGAACCTTTTTTCTACGGGCTCTTTTTGCTACAGAATTTACTGATCTTGGCATAATTTTAATTGTTTTTTTGTAGTAGGCGGTCTATAAATAGACACTTTTTATAATTAAGCCTAACTCCAGGGTTTATAATTTATTTAACCAACGTTAAAACAGGTTGTGTTTATTTTAAACGCAACATTGTTTTAATGTTATTTTCGTCTGCTTTATGTACTAATGTATCATGACGCAGTGCTAGCTTACGCTTTTTAGACTTCTTTGTTAAGATGTGACTTTTAAAAGCGTGCTTTCTTTTTAATTTACCAGTACCAGTAAGCTTGAAACGCTTTTTAGCACTAGATTTTGTTTTCATTTTAGGCATTTTTTTCTCCTAGATTTTAATTATTTCGCTTAATTATTTTCCTGCCAAATGTATTTGGCAACTTATCTTTATCCTAATAAATTAGGGTAATTTACTTTTTAGGAGCAATAAACATAGTCATACGTTTACCTTCCAATCTTGGCATTTGTTCTACTTTTCCAAGTTCTTCTAGATCTTGAGCTAGACGTAGTAACAGGATTTGGCCTTGTTCTTTAAATATAATAGAACGTCCTTTAAAAAACACAAATGCTTTTAGCTTTGCACCTTCTTTTAGGAATTTTTCGGCATGCTTCCTTTTAAATGCGTAATCATGATCATCAGTTTGAGGTCCAAAACGAATCTCTTTGATAGTCACTTTTGTAGCTTTAGATTTTAAAGCCTTATCACGCTTCTTTTGTTCGTAAAGAAACTTTTTATAGTCCATAACCTTACAAACAGGGGGCTCAGCGTTTGGTGATATTTCTACAAGATCTAATCCTTGTGTGTCAGCTATTCGCATAGCGTCACCTTTGGTATAAATACCAATTTCAACATTGTCTCCTACAAGACGCAGTTTTTGTGCTGTAATTTTCGAGTTTATCTTGTGTTTATCCTCTTGTGAAACCCTTCTCGGTTGATGTCTTCTTCTAATTGCTATGGCCTTAAAATTTTAAATTAAACTTAATTGTATTTTGTTGTTAAAACGATTTTAACGTTTTTTTAATCTCATTCTTTATTATTTCAGAGAAGTCGTCAACGGATATCATTCCTAAATCTTCTCCACCGTGTTGGCGTACAGATATTTTGCCTTCTTGCTCTTCTTGTTCCCCTATAATAATCATATACGGGTGTTTTTGCATTTCAGATTCTCTAATCTTCTTCCCAATAGTTTCATTTCTATGGTCTACAAGGGCGCGAATTTCGTCATTTTCTAGCAAATTTAAAACTTTTTCCGAGTATTTTTCATATTTCTCGCTAATAGATAAAATAATTACCTGCACTGGCATAAGCCAAAGCGGGAAGTTACCACCTGTATGTTCCAATAATAATGCCACAAAACGTTCCATACTTCCAAAAGGAGCACGGTGTATCATAACAGGGCGGTGAAGCTCGTTATCACTGCCTTTGTAGGTTAAATCAAAACGTTCTGGTAAGTTATAATCTACCTGGATAGTACCCAATTGCCACTTTCTTCCTAAGGCATCTTTCACCATAAAATCTAGTTTCGGACCGTAAAAAGCAGCCTCACCTTCTTCTATAATAAAATCTAAACCTTTATCGGTAGCAGCATTAATAATTGCTTGTTCTGCTTTTTCCCAATTTTCCACATCTCCAATATATTTGTCGGGATTTTTTGGATCTCTTACAGATACTTGTGCTGTAAAGTTTTCAAAACCTAAAGAACCAAATACGTAAAGAACCAAATCAATAACATCCTTAAACTCTTTATCTAATTGTTCTGGCATACAAAATAAATGCGCATCATCTTGAGTAAAACCTCTAACACGTGTTAAACCGTGTAGTTCACCACTTTGCTCATATCTGTAAACGGTACCAAATTCAGCATAACGCTTAGGTAAATCTTTATAACTCCATTGCGCACTGTTGTAAATTTCACAATGGTGTGGGCAATTCATAGGTTTTAATAAAAACTCTTCATCAGCTTTAGGTGTTGTAATAGGCTGAAAACTATCAGCACCATACTTAGCATAATGTCCAGAAGTAACATAAAGTTCCTTTTGTCCAATATGCGGAGTAATTACCATTTCGTAACCAGCTTTCTTTTGTGCAGCCTTCAAAAAGTTCTCTAAGCGCTCACGTAAAGCAGCTCCTTTAGGTAACCAAAGCGGTAAACCCTGTCCAACTTTTTGAGAAAACGTAAATAACTCTAATTCTTTACCAAGTTTTCTATGGTCACGTTTTTTAGCCTCTTCAAGTAAAGCTAAATATTCAGTAAGTTCCTTTTGCTTAGGGAACGATGTAGCGTAAACACGTGTTAATTGTGGGTTGTTTTCATTACCTCTCCAGTAAGCACCAGCAACACTTAAAATTTTAACAGCTTTTATTATACCAGTGTTTGGTATATGTCCGCCACGACATAAATCTGTAAACGTAGCGTGGTCACAAAAAGTAATAGTACCATCCTCTAAGTTTTCAATAAGTTCAGTTTTAAACTCGTTACCTTTATATAGTTCTAAAGCTTCCGCTTTACTAGCCGATCTCATTTTAAACTCATGTTTACCACGAGCAATTTCTAACATCTTGTTTTCAATGGCTTTAAAGTCCTTTTCCGAAACAGTTTGCTCACCAAAATCTACATCATAATAAAAACCATTATCAATAGCAGGTCCAATGGTTAGTTTAGCGTCACTATATAGCTCTTCAATAGCCTGAGCCAAAACGTGAGCAGAACTATGCCAAAAAGCAGTTTTCCCCTCATCATCCTTCCAAGTATATAAAACTAACGAACCATCCGTGGTCAACGGCGTAACGGTTTCAATAGTTGTACCATTAAAGTTTGCCGAAATCACGTTTCTAGCAAATCCTTCGCTAATACTTTTCGCAACATCCATAGGTGTCACGTTCTCATCAAACGTTTTCACGCTGCCATCAGGTAATGTAATATGTATCATAAAATAAATTAAAATCCGTATGCAAAGATAATAGTATAAACAAACCCACACAATATATATAAGAGTAATAATTAAAA